>NZ_JAMDLG010000001.1:2768112-4008441 GCF_023721715.1 Parasegetibacter sp. NRK P23 | reverse complement strand
TGGCGCTGTTGTTTCCAGTATTTCAAAGATCTTTATTCCTTAATAATCAATCACTTATCTCACTTTTCCACCACCCTCTTTTTCGATCGGGTTGCAAAGGTAAGCGGCTTTCTTCATTCAACCAAAATTAATTTTGAAAAATCTTCAGAACCAATTTGTTAGGTGAGTTTTTAAAACCAAAAGAGAAGAACTATTTGCTGTTTTTATCAGCGGGTTGCAAAGGTAACAATCTTTTTCAAACCACCAAATCTTTTGAGAAGATTTTTTCGTTTGTGTGTTGCCGTTGCTTTCAGAGAACTACCCGTTTTGTGTAACGGAGTGCAAAGGTAAGGGCAGATGTTATTGCTGCCAAATTCTGAGCGAAGTATTTTGAAATGTTTTTCTGAAAGTATTGCCAGTAAAGGGTTATAGCGTATATATTTTTTATGGCCATGTATGAAGCATGAACGCATTGATAAATGCATGCCGCATTTTGTTGCGAGATTGAAGCAGTTGCACTTACTGACAAATAGATATTGTGCCAGTCTAGTCGACATAGTTATTGAGCAATCGCCACGCTCATATTAATTAAGACTACTCGCAGCTTTTACAATAAATAATTGGTTGGTTAATTTTTGCTGTTGCAGCAGGTGAAAATCTTGTTTTAAAAGGAGGTGTTTACACGGGTGGAAATAGCACTTAAAAGGACGCCTAAAATGGGCTATACTTATCTTGATTCGGAAATCGGTGCCACCGACGTTGTTTTCCTATACGTTTCTCCGTTATAACACCGCACCGGAAATGGTGGTTTGCCTCATTTGAATGAAGAAAAAAACATCCTATAGGTGTTCCGATTACATTAAGCGGCCCCTACGCAAAGTACAGGAGTATAACCAGTAATATGTCCGGTTTGCGTACGATGCACGGGAAACATTCACAATAAGAATAAGAGCAAGAATGAAAAAAGGGTTGAAAATGGAACAGCCGAAGGATGAAGAAAATCAGCCGGAAGAATAACACGCGCGTTAAAGCGTAATATCAATAGGAAACCTACAACTCCGAATCCCTGAATTTAATGGTGCCTCCCCCGTTCAGGATGTTCCATTCAGTAAAATTCTGTTTGGCGTTCATGCCCATGCCATCAATGATTTCGGTTAAAGTACGGATTCGCACCTTCTTATCGGTATAAAAGGTTTCGGCTTTCTGGTCCCACCACAACTCATCACAATAGAGGGTGTCGCCTTTCAGCATATTGATCACCACCACGCTATCCCGGAGGAACACTTTCTGAATGCCCTCGTTGTATTTGCCGTAACGCGCATCGAGTTTGCTTTCGTGCACGGCGGAATCATTGTAGAAATCAACGTGCAGGCTTTTCGGGAATTCGTAATAAGGCGAGTCCACATCGTAGCGTTTCATCAGCGGGGACGTAAGCCTGGCCTGTATCTTTCCGTCCTGCGACAGGAAGCTTTCAATCTTTTCCGCCACTTCAACGGACACCACTTTATCGGTAAGCGCTTTTATTTCAGCATCCGAGTTTCCGCAGGAGACCGCAAAAAAACAGCCCGCCGAAAGGAGAGCTGCCGTAAAATATTTGTTGAGAAATGGCCTATTCATACTGGCGTTTTCTGAACCAGATATCGCTGAGGTTAAGTCCCAGGGATACCCTGAAATAGCTTTCTTTCAATGAATTGTCGTTATTCCCCCTTCTGCCGATCTCAAAGTTCGTATTGATGATGGTAAACTGGGTGGAATAGGGGCCGCGGCGAACGGGCAGGCCCATACCGAAGGTGAATCCGTAGTTGGGAATATCCCTTCCTTCCGCGATAATGTAATCGGGACCGGTATAAAATCCGGCACGGTAGTTCACCCTGCCCCAGTATTTTTTGGCTTCCAGGTTAGGCAGTATCTGCGCGCCCACGCGGAGGGTCCAGTTGTCTTGTGTGGCATCTGTCGCACCAAAATAACGGTAATTGCTCCACTGCGCCTGCTCATAGTCCACGCCCACCAGGAATTTCTCGGCCTTCTGGTAAAGCACGCCGAAACCGACTTTCATGGGGTATACCACATCTCCTTTTACTTCTTCGCTGAAATAAATGCTGTCAATGGTCTGGTCTGCACCTGTTTGCGAATAACTGAACGTTTCGTTCCTGGTGGAACGTTTGGCGCTGAGGTTCTGTTCCAGGTTGCCGTAGGCGCCGAGGCGCAGCCAGTTCTTCTCTGCCAGCTTGATGGAATATTGAACACCGGCATCAATGAAAGGACTGCCGATATTGGTTTGTGTGGAGAATTTGGATTGATAATAGAACACGGAATCATTTACGGGCGTGGTTCTCGTGGTATATTCCTTTCTGCCGAAGAAGTATCCGAAGTTGACACCCACACTGAAGTTCTTGATGGCCACCCCTGTTCCGGCAAAAGCCTGGTAGGTGCCGCCCGAACCTTCATACAGGGAGCGGATGCTGTCCACGCCTTCGATCCTGCTGTTCCTTTCAATTTTGTAATTGATTCTGGAGATGGGCCTCAAACCCAGGTTCAGCCCCCACTTACCGGCTTTTAGCGGCACACCTATGTTCAGGTAGTTCACCAGCATGTTGGCGGCGCTGAATTTATCGGTCTGATTGGTATTCCGTAATGTTCTGCTTTCTATATCCAAACCAATATCAAAAGTGGTAAGAAGTGAGAATTTAGCGTAAGAGGCCGGGTTCACCGTGTTGATGGATTGCCCGTCGAAATAAGCTGCCGATATCCCTCCCATGGCCCTGTTCACCACGTTTTGTGAGGGTACCAGGTTTCCCAGTCCATACCTTGAATAAGGTGAATTTTCCTGGGCAACGGCCGGTCCGGCTGTCAGCAGCAGTAAAGCGAGGGCGGTTCCGTTATTTTTCCTGTTGAAAATTGTGCTCACAAATCGCATACAATCCTTTATATATTAGTTGAGGGTCTGCAAATATCTTATTTTTCAGATGCCGTGCAAAAAAGGGTGTATCACCCCCGGTTAAAAGCACGTTAAAGTTCCTGTATTTTTCAGCGTATAAATCGATGAAACCGTCGATTTCACGGGCCATTCCGAAGAGTACCCCACTCAGAATATTTGTTTTTGTATCATACCCGGTTAGGGGGAAATCCCAGTTCTTTTCGATCAAAGGGAGCTTGGCGGTCTGCTCCTTGAGCGACCGGAAGCGCATTTCCATGCCGGGAGAAATTCCGCCACCCATGAATGCCCCGTACTTGTTGATGAAGTTGTAGGTGATGCAGGTTCCGAGCCCCACCACCAGTGTATTTGTCCCGGGAAACAGGTGAACGGCGGCACTCATCATGGCGAGGCGGTCTGCGCCGATGGTTTCAGGTTTTCCCACGGGCGTACTGAAGTTCAGTTTGCTGAGGTGGCTGAGTTTATGGAACCAGCTCTGTGCCGCAAGCAAGGTTTCCAACTCGGGATGGTGGTGCACCACCGAAGAAAGAATGGTGCGGGCGGGCCGCCATTTGTCGAGTAATGCTTTTATGGTAGCGGGGTGGTCATCTTCCGGAAAGACTTCTTCCGTAAATATTCCATCGGTGAATACCGCTACTTTTTTCCGGGTGTTCCCGAAGTCGAAACACAGGGTTACAACCATGTCAGGCGTATTATTTGTCGGCTTTCCATTCAAAATCGAGTCCTTCGAGGTTGCGGAAATGCCCGTTGAGTTTGATCTTTTCTTTCAGCAACTCCATCTGGGAAAGGAAGGGCACCACCTTGTTCAGGTGCCTTTTAAGGTATTCCAGCCGCTGGTCTTCGCGCAGCAAGGTAAGCAATTCATATTCTTCGTTCAGCGAAAGCGCCACATGGTGGGCCACATCGTAGCTGCTCAGTTCTTCATCTTTCTTTTTAAAAGACTTCGATACATTCAGCAACTTATGCAGTTCCCGTATAACGGGCAGGATACGTGGCATGAGTTGCGGCGGGGCGGAAAATACGTTGGCGGGGTAATCCACGATCGCGGCTTCGTAAAGCTTTTCGGGCACCTCTCTGATCACTTCGAGGATACGGAAAACATCTTCGCCACGGGTGGTGATGTCCAATTCGCCATTATCGTATTCTTTGACGATCTCCGTCACAAATACCCTGGTACCGTATTCTTCCAGTTTATGATCGATCACGGTGGGGATGCCGAAAGGCTTCTTTTCCTGCACGCATTCACGGATCAATTGTTTGTAGCGGGGTTCAAAAATGTGGAGGTTCAACTGTTCGCCGGGATATACTACGATGTTGAGCGGGAATATGGGAATGAAATTGATCAAAGTTATTTTTTTAGCAGAATATAGTTTTTGTACTCTCCTATGCGGATACCGAGAAAATCCTCGATGGGTTGAAGGTATTTATCTTTTTTCTTTTCCCAATACGCTTTTGCAGGATCGAATTCAAAATGCCAGTTCATATTTTCGACCAGGTCTTTCATAACAGCGGGATGCTCTCCTGTAAATTTTTCCAACCGGTCCACTTTCTGGTAGTCAAATTCTTTTTCTTTATTCTCTACATTCCAATGTATCAGGAAGTTGTCTCTTTTTTTGTTCATCAGTGGCGCCGGGCGCACCGCGTTGTAATGATACACCGGGGCGTCAATTTTTTTTACGTGGAGTTTTTTGCCTTTTTCTCCTGCGTTGTAGGTGTCGGCGCTCCTGTATATTCTGAAGCCTTGGGAATCACTGTACGCGCGTATATATTTATTGTTTCTGAATACGCGGATCTCATGTTTATGCACCTTTCTTGAGGTTCTGATATAATCATACGTTCCCCAGAAATGAAGAAAAGGCTGTATGAAACCATCCACTTTTTCGTTGTGTTCATTATCCTGGATAGCTTGGAGCAGAAGGGGAAGATCCTTTTCATGCATCACTTCATCCGCCTGAATATGGATTGCCCATTCGCCTGTTATGGCATCCAGCGCGGCGTTGGATTGCTGGGCGAACACCTTCCCCCCCTTTCGGAGCTGCATGTCCCAAACAGTGTCCACGATTTTTATTTTCTGCGGATCAATCGCTTCAACCGCTTCACGTGTTCCATCGTGGGAATCTCCAACAGCCACCACCACTTCATCACATATCGGAAGGATGGAACGAATAGACTCGATGAATGGGTAACCCAGTTCTAATCCATTCCGTACATAAGTAAATCCTGAAATTCGCATATCGTATAACGTGGCAATTTTTTTAAGATCATTGGCCGGTGATCGTTAACTGAAGTGTTCTTCATTCAAAATTAATTTCATTGTTTGGAAGATGATACATACTTTTAAAAAAACCTTATTATTATGAAAATGAGACGCACAGCCGCTCTGGCTATTGGTGTATTGTTTGCACTTTCCTCCTGTCAAAAATCAAGTTCCGTAATTTCCGAAGAGATCAATACACAAGACGTTCCCATTGCTGTTGACCAGGGAAGGCTGGTCTTTAAGAATGTAACCACATTTAATAAAGCGCTTACCGCCCTGAATAAAGGAGGATCTCTTGAGGGTATTCCAGGAAAAGAAACTGGTTTTCAGTCACTTAATGCCGCATTGGAAGCTTTTAATCTGCAGGATGATGCGCAAGACAAGCAGCTTGAAGCACTGGCGGATTTTCATTTTACCCCCGGTCAGCTCTACCTCTTAAACAGCAAAGGGGAAATACAGATTGGTAATGAAATCATCTGGTACCAGAACAACATGAAATATTACATTTCCGCTGAAAAGCAAAATGAACTGGCTTATTTCAAAGCAAATCCCGACAAAGTGGAGAAAAAGTTCAAGGCCGGCAGTAAAGTATTGCCGGTTTACGAGAATGGCTCCGGGGAAATAGCCGCGGATTATTTTAATATGGGATTCAACGCCGGTGATGCCCGCCACCAATATGAGTTTGTTCAACAAACGCCTATTGTTGGAAACAGGAAATATGTACACGAAGTCATTTCTTTCTTTGAAGGTTACTCTGACAGCTTCTTTTACTATTGGGCCACATATCTTACATTGAGAATTAAACTCGAATGGAAGGGCAAAAAGTGGAGACCCGCTTCTGAACTTCGCAATATTTCAACCAACCTCGCGGGCACCGCCACCGTAAATGTTCCAGGACAGGGCGCCTACTTCGCCGGACCGAATATCAGTTTTAATACTGCGGTTCAGGCCAACAGTGACTATGTGCTGCTTTTAGGACAATTCAACGGTAGCGGTACCCTGGGTACCGCCTACTGGACGCTCAACCTGTACGGTTCCATTACGCATCATATTGCGGGTGATGTGAGCCAGAACCAATGGACAAATGCAGGAACAGCGCAAGCGCCATTGTGGTAACAATTTTACAGGTGGACAAAAGAGCCGGCCCCATACCAGGTCGGCTCTTTTTTATTTAGAAATCATTGATGAAACGGGTACGTGTTGGTTTATGCCCCTAAATTGCAGTGCGCAAATAGGAACATCTCCCACCCAACCAAAAGTATGAAGCGGATATTAATCGACCTCGAAAAGCTGAAAGACCCTTATGTAGGACTGGGAGAAGTGTCTTTGCGTTATGCTACAGCCCTTGCTGCTAAAGCGCCTTTTTTAAAAGAAGAAGGAATAATACTCTGTGCCCTGGTGCCGCCATCCTTTGTTGGCTATTGGGGAAATGCGTTCACTTATTTCAAAACAGGTTTTCGTTCCCGGTATTTCCCTGGCACAATGCCTGTTTTCGATGTATGGCATTCCCTGCACCAAACCACAGGGTATGATCCCGCCTGTTCCGCCAGGAAAGTTTTACTTACCATCCACGACCTGAACCTGCTCTATGAAAAAACAGGTTGGAAAGCCGAAAAATACAGGCGTAAAATCCAGAAAAAAACCCATCGCGCATCCGTTATTTCCACGATTTCGGCTTTCTCCGCTGAAGAAATAAGGCAACACCTGGACCTTAACGGAAAAGAAGTTCATGTGATCAGGAACGGTGTGGCCAATCCGCTTGAACAGCCATCGCACGCGCCAAAACAATTACCGCCCGAAGATTTTCTTTTTCACATCTCCAGCCTTACCGCTAAGAAGAATACACACACGCTGGTCGAAATGATGCGCATCCTGCCGGAAAAAACATTGGTCATCGCCGGAAACTGGCAAACGGCTTATGCGCAACAGATGACGAAAAGAATTGAAGTGCTGGATTTGAAGAACATCATACGCCTGCACCAACCATCTGCTGAAGAAAAAAACTGGTTGTACAGTCACTGCGCCGCTTTTCTTTTCCCTTCCCTGTTCGAAGGGTTCGGACTCCCGGTTATTGAAGCTTTTTATGCGGGAAAGCCCGTTTTTTCTTCTCCCCTCACCAGTTTGCGGGAAATAGGTGGCAATCAGGCCGTGTTTTGGGAAAACTTCGATCCCGAATATATGGCAATGACGATAAGAAATGCGCCTGACTTCAACCAATCTGATGCGGCAGTTCTGGCACGAAAAAACTACGCGTCTCAATTTAATTGGGAAAAAGCATCGGAAGAATACATTTCTTTGTACAAAGCAATGCTGGAAGAAAAATAAAGAAGAGTCGGATACGTCATGAAGGCAGCAACAGTTACCATACAGTATATACAGGATATTCAGCAGGGCAATATCCGCGCGCTCTCCCGGGCCATCTCCTTCATCGAAAATGAAGCGCCCGGTTACGAGTCCCTGCTCTCCGCGCTTCCACAAAACAATTCCACCCGAATTATCGGCATCACCGGGCCTCCAGGCGCAGGAAAAAGTACGCTCACGGATGCGCTTACCGAATCGCTTCTGAAACTGGATAAAAAAATCGCCATCCTTTGCATCGATCCGTCATCTCCCTTCAGTAAAGGCGCGGTATTGGGCGACCGGATCAGAATGGGAAGGTGGTACGATGAACCAAAAGTGTACATCAGGTCCCTCGCCACCCGCGGCTGGCTCGGCGGACTTCACCCCAAAGTGCTGGAAATAACCGAACTGCTTAAGTTCGCTGCATACGATTATATTCTCGTGGAAACCGTAGGCGTAGGGCAAAGTGAAGTGGAAATCGCAGGACTCGCAGACCTCACCCTCGTGGTGCTAGTTCCCGAAGCCGGCGACGATATCCAGACCATGAAAGCAGGGCTCATGGAAATCGCCGATATTTTCGTGGTCAATAAAGCCGATCGTCCCGAAGCCAACCGCTTCGTGAAGAACCTGCAGCAGCACCTGTACCCATCCCTCAAACATACGGCGGAACACAAGCCCATCTTCAAAACCGTCGCCAGCACGCAGGAAGGAATAGCCGAATTGTCCACGGCAATTCAGGCGTATTTCGCCCAATCCTTTTCCCTGGAGGACCGCGCGGGATTACTCACCGAAAAAGCATGGCAACTCATTCAGCAGAAAAGAATGAAAAACATGAGCCGTTCCGTATTACGCGAAGAGATCACACAACTATTGGAGAAAGGAACTTTTAACCTGTACAAACTGGTAGAAGAAAAAGTATAAGGTGTTAACGGTTGCTCTGGTACCAGCGGTAACCAATGTAACCCATAATGGCCAGCGGTGTAAGCATCAGGTAGATGATGCCGGAGTTCATGCCTTTCGCGGGCTTCTCCCCCATTTGCTGGGCGGTTTTGGTACAGATGGAACATTGGGCGGAAGCCCTGTTCCCCCAAAAACCTGCCGTAAGCAGGCAGATGCCCAACACCAGTACACCTCTTTTCATGACAAACGAATTTCTGCAAAAATACAGCAATCGGCGGCGCGAAGCGCGCCAGGCCCGTTCAGTACCATTAAAACCCTGAAAAGTAAAAGGCCGCCCCAAAAGAGGCGGCCGTTGAACATTTACGAGAGAAATATCGTGAAAGGAAGTTAGGCTTCCGCTTTCATTGATTTCTGCTGCCTCAGCCGCTCGTTCTCATCCAGGTGGATCTTACGCATCCGGATGAAGTTGGGCGTAACCTCGATGCACTCGTCCTGTTGAATGTATTCCATACATTCTTCCAGCGTCATCAGGGTTTTGGGGGCAATATTGGTAGCCGCGTCGCTTCCGCTCGCGCGCATGTTGGTCAGTTTTTTTCCTTCGATCGCGTTCACCACTAGGTCGCCCGGTTTAATGTGTTCGGCGATGATCTGTCCGGCGTACACTTCTTCCCCCGGATCCACGAAGAAAGTACCGCGGTCGTTCAGTTTATCGATGGAGTAGCCTGTGGTGGTGCCGGTTTGTTTGGCCAGCAACACGCCGTTGCTTCTTCCGGGAATCACCCCTTTCCAAGGCTTGTATTCGGTAAAACGGTGTGCCATTACGGCTTCGCCGGTGGTGGCAGTCAGCATTTGCGTACGCAAACCGATCAGTCCGCGGGAGGGGATCTCAAATTCCAGGTGTTGCATTTCACCTTTGGTTTCCATCACCAGCATCTCCCCTTTACGGCGGGTAACCAGGTCGATTACCTTTGAAGCGAATTCCTGCGGCACGTCCACCACCAGGTTTTCGTAGGGTTCCATTTTTTTACCGTCGATGTGCTTCACGATTACCTGGGGCTGACCCACGGTAAGTTCGTAGCCTTCGCGGCGCATGGTTTCTATCAGTACGCCCAGGTGCAGGATACCACGGCCATATACCAGGAAGGTATCGCCGCTGTCGGTGTCCACCACGCGGAGGGCGAGGTTCTTTTCTGTTTCTTTAATCAGCCTGTCGCGGAGGTGGCGGCTGGTAACGAATTTACCGTCGCGTCCGAAGAAAGGCGAGTTGTTGATGGAGAAAGTCATGTTCATGGTAGGCTCATCCACGCTGATTACTGGCAGCGCTTCAGGCGTTTCAGCATCGGCGATGGTGTCACCAATGTTGAAATCTTCCAGTCCAACCACGGCGCAAAGGTCACCCGCGATTACTTCAGTGGCCCTTTTCTTGCCCATGCCTTCAAACACGTACAGTTCCTTTACGCGTTGTTTTTTGATGGTACCGTCGGCCTGCATCAATGCGATGGGCTGGCCTTCTTTCACGCTGCCGCGGGTTACTTTCCCGATGGCGATACGGCCAAGGAAGGAAGAGTAATCCAGTGAAGTGATCTGCAACTGGAGCGGACCTTCATTCACTTTGGGCGCGGGTACATATTTCAGGATACCGTCCAGCAAGGGATCAATACCTTCAATTTCAGTAAGGGAGTCGTTGAACCAGTTGTTCTTGCCACTTCCGTAAAAAGTGGGGAAGTTCAGTTGTTCTTCGGTAGCGTCGAGGTTGAAGAACAGTTCAAAAACAGCGTCGTGCACTTCATCGGGACGGCAGTTGGGCTTGTCCACTTTGTTGATTACCACGAGTGGCTTCAGGTTCAGTTGAAGCGCTTTCTGCAATACGAAACGGGTTTGGGGCATGGGGCCCTCGAACGCGTCTACCAGCAGAATCACGCCATCGGCCATTTTGAGTACCCTTTCCACCTCACCGCCAAAGTCGGCGTGGCCCGGGGTATCAATAACGTTGATTTTCACGTCTTTGTATTTAACGGCGGCGTTCTTACTGAAGATGGTGATCCCTCTTTCACGCTCCAGGTCGTTGTTATCCATGATCAACTCTCCGGTGTCTTGGTTATCACGGAAAACCTTGGTGGCGTGTAAAATGCGGTCAACCAGTGTAGTTTTACCGTGGTCAACGTGTGCAATGATGGCGATGTTTCTGATGTCCATAAAGTGACTAAAGCTAAAAATTTAAGGGTGCAAAGGTACGGTAAATAGCGGGAACGGGCTATTTTAATTGGTTATGCCATTGTTATGTGTGGCGGCCGCGGCATAATACGTTCGTTTTTAAGGTATTGGTTATTTTGGCCGTGTCCCTTCGGGCCGTGCTATCCGCTGCAAGTCCTCCCGCTTCGCCTGCGGCTTGCGGTGCGGGCTTTCCGCTGCTATCCCTCACGGGAATTTCACGCAAAGGGCGCAAAGGAGCAAAGACGCAAAGTTTGAAAGGCTGAGTGGCTTAAGGCATTTTAAAATGGATGCAACCAGTTCTTCATTCAGCCTATCCGAAACATATCAAGGCCTTGCGCCTTTGCTCCTTTGCGCCCTTTGCGTGAAACGAAGCAGTCCGTGGTTAGGCACAAGCAATTGCGTGAAACGAAGCAAAAAGCAATTCCGTGAAACCTCCTAACTTGCACCACCATGCGGCACCTCCTTTTCCTCATCAACCCTATTGCGGGAACGAAAAACAAAACCTCCCTCCCCGAGGAAATCGCGGGTTTCTGCACAAAAAACAAACTTTCCTTCCGTATAGAACATACCAACCGAGAAGGTGAATACGCATACCTCGCCAACATCATCCATACCGAAAAAATCACCGATGTCATCATCGCCGGAGGAGATGGCACCATCAACCAGGTCGTGGGTGCCCTCAGGAACAGCCCGGTAAATTTTGGGATCATCCCCTTTGGTTCGGGGAACGGACTGGCTTTTTCAGCCGGTATTCCCACCGATATTCAAAAGGCACTGCAAATCATTCTATCGGGAAACGCCCTGCCTACCGACGCGTTCACCATCAACAACACATTCGCCTGCATGCTCAGCGGCATCGGCTTTGATGCAGAAGTGGCGCACGCTTTCGCGCAGCAGAAAACCCGCGGACTTCTTACCTACACCATGGAAACCCTGAAACATTTCATGGCGGCAAAAGCCTATCCCTTCCTCATTACCGCCGACGGGCAGTCCATCGAAACCGAAGCATTCTTCATTTCCATCGCCAACAGCAACCAGTTCGGAAATCAGTTCACCATCGCCCCCAAAGCCAGTTTACACGACGGATTACTGGATATAGTAGTGGTAAAAAAGATGAACAAACTCCTCCTTCCCTTCACCGTTTTCAGCCAGGTGACCGGCCAGAACGAAATGAAACGCGTGGAGCAACTGGAGGATGCCGATCATATCCTGTATTTTCAGGCAAAGCAACTTTCCATTCAAAATACAGGCGCAGCCATGCTGCACATAGATGGGGATCCGGCAGCAACAGCCGGGAACTTCAACATTGAAATATTGGAACAGGCGTTTTATTTGCTGGTTCCGGCAGCAGCGGGCGCCCGGGAAAAAGCCTGATCGGCAGCCACCCGGAATCCAGGGTTGGACACCAATGTGTTGTTGTACTTCATTGTGTACTTCTGATATGCTACTGCTTTGCCTGCATCAATTCGTATACGGAGGAGAAGGATTTTGAATTGAAAGGATTATCCAACGCATCGGCGATATCCTGTTTTTCGCGCCGGGTAAGGTGGAAATTCAGCGCCGCCCCATTGTCTTGCTGACGGGGCACATACTGGAAAGATATTTTCTGCAATTTGCCGGGTACAATGGTTTGCGCGTAACTGAGCTGGTCGTTCTGGTAATAATCCTGGAGTTTATGCCAGTTGTGCTGGATCAGTAATACCGGCTTCGTGAGCAGTTCGCTGATATCCGTGGCCACATAAGGATGTTCCCACCCACCCGTTTGCCGGTCGCGGATGGAGATCATGACCACGCCTGCCGTATTTTCATTGATCCAGTCCCGGAAATGGCGGATAAAACGCAGGGTTGTTTCCTGGCCGAAATTATCCCGCAATCCCGCGTCCATCACATCTATCACCGGGGTGGTAGGCAACCACACGTTGGGCAGCACATAAGGGAAGGTGGCGTTCATGCGCATGGCCGTGAGTATGCGTAAACCCTGGGGATCGTGGTGCTTCAGTAAGGCACCGAAATCCACCGCATCCGGATCAGACTGGCGGATGCGTGCGGTGTCCATATCGGGCACCATCATAAAGCTCACGGGTTGCGTGCTGGCCACCATTTTTTTACCGTCGCGGGTGATTACCGAATTGAACATCATCAATGGAATCCGGGCCTCGCTTTCTTCAACCCTGTAATCGCCGAGGGTTTTGTTGAGGTAGCCACGGGTATTCTCACCCAAACGTTGTTCAAGGGCGTAGGCACGGTCCTTCACATAAGCCTGACCATTCACTTTGAATCTTTGCGTGGGCGATACCAGGTCGCGTGCCACGAAAGAAGAGAAAATTGAATTCAGCAAATCCTTTGAAATATCATCCACATAACGGTGATCGTGCAGGTTGATGGAAGAATCGGTCTGGCTCCTCCGGTAAAGCTCTCTGAAATACGTGGCCCCCAGCATACCACCCGAGGCGCCGGAAATCAGGAAGGTCTGGTGCATCAGTTGTCCGTTGGTGATGCTGTCCAGCCGCTGCAACACATTCATGGTAAACGTGGCGCTCCGGTTTCCGCCGCCACTTACGTTAATCAGGTACATCACCGGTTTCTCCGAATGCTGCCTGGCTTTCCAGGCGTTGAGGATCCGGATCATATTCTGTTTGTCGGCCTCCATTTTCTGCGGTGTACACAACGCCATCAGCGCCTCGCGGTTGTATGGCGCACGTTCTGTTTTCGTGTATACTATTCCGTAAGCCTTGTTCCGGGTATCAATAATATTGTTCGTGTAAAGGGTATTCAGCAGTAAATAGATCAACACCACAACAGGGATGCTCCAGCTCTGCAGGAACAGTGAAAAAGCGCCGCTTACGGCGATCAAAATTGAAAAGAAGAGGGCAATACTGGCGCCTGCGGGAAGTTGAAAAACGGGCTGGTCAAGCAGGAAGCCGATGATCAGCAGAAAGATGAAGGCAATAAAGATGGAAAACACCGCCGCCACGTGGTGCTGTTTGAATACATTTTCAATGAAGCCCGAACTGTAATGCGATACGTTCCGTGTTTTGCGCGGGTGAATCGGGCCGGCCATGTACCAGTCCACTTTCACCAGACTTTTCTCCTCGCCCCCGTTCCGGTGTTTGCCATAGGTGGATAGAAATTTGATGGGGTTGCTCATAACCGGCGCCATCCGTTTCATAATGGTTCTGTCGGCGCCAAAGAAATACAGCAACGAAATAGCCAGCAGCAATACCAGCCCCGCTACAAAACCGCCCACCAGCGCGAACACTTCAAATCCCGGCATCAGTTCACGGTTCAGATTATAACGGATGGCGCTCACCAGGTAAAACACCAGGAACACCATGGGAATAACACTGTTGTTAAGGCAGTATTTGAGGAAAGGCTGCGTGGTGGTGGCAAGAAAGCGGAACTGTCGTGAATGCAGAATGAATGTGGTGATGTTCCAACTCATGATGAAGATACCGATGGATATTCCGACAAAAGAAGCGCTGACGGGACTTACATTATCCAGGTACTCCGGGGCCAGGAACAGGGAGTCCGCGCCGAAAGCATGCATGAAATCTCCGTTCACCGTACTGAAAAGTATTACCCAGAATAGCAGCAGCACCTGGTATTTCCTGAAATGAAGAAAAACCAGTTGCACGGGAAAGGAATATAAAAAATTCTTCAGGCCCTGGGGTACTTTCATATGGATTGTATCTCCCGACAAGATACAATAATAGGTGTAAGGTGAAAGGGTTTCACCTACAAATTAAAAGGTAAAATTATGGTTTACAGGTTCCTGGATGGTGTTCGCAGCAGGAAAAGCAGGCGCAGCAAACTTCCCAGCAACAACATGCCTACCACCTGGTGCAATTGCGCCATCCATTCAAATACGCCCCACTGGTTAGGGATAATTTTTGTGCTGGTGAGTACGGCAAATATGCCCAGCAACACCTGTAAAAAAGTGAGCAACAACGGCCATTTGGCCCAGCGCTTAAAGGTGGTCGTTACCGATGGTGTTCTAAAAGCTTTCACCGTAAACAGCACCACCATCACCAGCAATATATAGGCGAGCCCACGGTGCACGAAATGCACCGTCAGCTTGTTCTCAATAAAATTCAGCAACCAGGGTGTTTCCCTGAACAATGCTTCGGGAATCCATTCTCCATTGATAGTGGGCCAGGTGGCGGCGGAAGTGGCGGCTTTATGACCCGCCATCAAAGCGCCATACATCAGTTGCGGCACCAGTATAATCACCAGCCAGATGATCCGTTTTTTTAACACGGGCTGCACTGTTTTTTCACCAGGCTTTACGGTCAGTTGAAGGTAGAACCAGTAGGCGTAAGCAATCAGACCCAGGGCAAAAATAAAATGCAACGCCAGCCTGGTGGGTTTAACATAAACGGCATCACCGGTTAATCCGCTGGCCACCATGATCCAGCCCACGGCACCCTGCAATGCACCGAGCAGGAAAAGTACCAGCAACGGTCGCTGCATTTCCGGCTTCAGTTTCTTTTTAGCCACCAGGTATACGAATCCGATCACGAACACCACACCGATGAGCCTGGCCCAGAAGCGGTGGAACCATTCCCAGAAGAAAATGAATTTAAAATCGCCCAGGGTGAAATCCGCGTTCAGGATCCGGTACTGGGGGGTGGCCTGGTATTTCTCAAATTCCACCAGCCAGCCCTGTTCGTTCAACGGGGGAAGGGCGCCGGTAACCACGTTCCATTCTGTAATGGACAGCCCCGACCCGGTAAGGCGCGTGATGCCGCCCAGTATCACCTGTACAATAAGCATGAATATGCCGATCAGTATCCAGTTCGATACCGCTGTTCCGCGGGATCCGTTCAAATTGCTGTCCATAATGCTGCAAAATTAGGACGCGTTACAAATTGAAAGTGGAACGGAACATGCTTTGTATGGACTACAACAAAGGTGAGAACAACCGGCAGATGGAGTCGGCCAGTTTCACCCGGCGCGGACGCGCCTTCCAGTTCTGGAGGAATACCTGCTCGCAGGAGAGGAGGTCGTTCTCGAAAACGGACACCAGTTCGGCACCCAGCTTCCTGCTGTACAATACCGCGTTTACTTCAAAGTTCAGGTCGAAACTCCGGATGTCCATATTTGAAGAGCCCACCATACACAACCTTCCGTCACAAACCATAGTTTTGGCGTGGACGAACCCTTTCTGGTACAGGTAAATCTGCACACCAGCCTCCAGCAGTTCTTCGTAATAAGAACGTGCGGCGGCGTTCACCACGCGGGAGTCGGAAACACCCGGCACGATGAGTTTAACTTCCACCCCGCTGAAAGCCGCTTTTTTCAACGCGTTCAGGATACTTTCGTTCGGAATAAAATAAGGTGTGGTAATACAGATGGATTCCTGCGCATTGCTGATGGCCGCGAAATAAGAAAGCATCACGGTGGCACGGTCCGAATCTGGTCCGCTGTACACGATCTGGGTGAGTTCTTCTGAAACAACGCAGGTATCGGGGAAAAATTCGTGGGTAACCCCAAGTTCCTCGTCGGCGCAGAAGTTCCAGTTCACCAGGAAAAGCGCCTGCATCATTTTAACGGCATCCCCTTTGATCATGAGGTGCGTGTCGCGCCAGAAAAGTTCATTGCCCGGCCTGGAGTTATCGTAGCGGTCGGAGATGTTGATGCCGCCTACAAAACCGGTTTCCCCATCCACAATAATGATCTTCCGGTGGTTCCGGTAATTGTGGCGGTTAGAAAGCACCGGAATATAAATTTTATAGAACGGGAGCGCTTCCACACCCGCTTCGTGGAGTGAACGGAGGAACTTCCCGCTGAGACTGCTGCCAAAATCGTCGTAGATCAGGCGCACTTTCACGCCTTCGCGGGCCTTTTGTTTCAGGATAGCGCAGATTTCTTCCGCTACGGCACTCTCTTCAAAAATGTAATACTCCAGGTGAATGTGGTGCCTGGCTTCTTTCAACGCCGCCATCACCGCCGGAAACTTCTCTTCCCCGTTCACCAGTAATTTCACTTCATTATATACAGTAAGTGTTACACGGCTTTCGCGCAGCAACATCCGCACCAGCGGGGCATTGTGGGCAATTTCTTCCTGGTAGGCCGCCAAAGCTTCCCGTGTAAGGCGCACCAGGTAAGCATTGTACTTCTCCATCGTTCTTTCATCCCTGATCAGCTTGCGTTTGTACAGCTTCCGCTTGCGGTAATTCTCTCCGAAAACAAAATAAATGAGTACGCCCAGGTAGGGCAGCACGAACAGCAACAGCAAATACCCCAGTGTTTTACTGGGATTTCTGTTTTCTGAAATAATCAATATCGCCACGATGGCGCTCAGTATGTAGGAAATACCCAGCAGAATCGTGGCCCAGCCCATATCGGTCAGCCAGTCAATCAACAGTAAGGGAAATGAAAACATAACCGTAAGTTAGGGCGAGAACCCGTTCATTCGCCACTATATTACATAAAACTTACAATACAGGCAGTAAAAGCGGAAAGCCGTTTCATTCCAAATCACCTAAATTTGTCTCCCAATACAAAACAAAACTATGAGCGCACAAAAGTATCAGTTTGCCATGATTGGCATTGGCGTAATGGGAAAGAACTTCCTGTACAATATGGCCGATAATGGTTTCGCGGTTCTCGGATTCAACAAGAGCGCGGAAAAAACAGGGGTGATGGAAGCTGAAGCCACACCCGGAACAAAGGTGAAAGGCGTGAACACATTGGAAGAAATGGTGGAATTGCTGGAAGTTCCCCGTAAGGTAATGCTGCTGGTGCCCGCAGGACAACCCGTGGACGATGTGATTGAATCGCTGATCCCGCTGCTTTCTCCCGGAGACATTATTATAGACGGAGGCAACTCCCATTTTACCGATACCGTTCGCCGCAACGCATACCTTAAAGGGAAAAACCTGCACTTCCTGGGCATGGGTGTTTCCGGCGGTGAACAAGGCGCACGCCGTGGACCGAGTATTATGCCCGGTGGCGACAGAGAAGCTTACAACTTCGCGAAACCCATGCTGGAAGCCGTGGCCGCCAAAGTAAACGGCGTTCCCTGCGTAGCACACCTCGGAAATGGCGCTGCCGGTCACTATGTGAAAATGGTGCACAACGGCATCGAATACGCCATCATGCAGCTCATCACGGAATGTTATGACCTTCTCCACCGCGGTGCAGGCCTTACCAACGAAGAACTGCACGAAGTATTCAAAGCATGGAACGATGGCGACCTCCAATCTTTCCTCATTGAGATCACCCGCGATATCTTCCTGCAGAAAGATGATGTGACCAATAACCATCTCGTGGACATGATCCTCGATAAGGCCGGCGCTAAAGGAACCGGTAAATGGACCTCACAGGATGCCCTGGAACTCGGCTCCCCGATCCCGATGATCGACGGTGCCGTTGCAATGAGAAATATCTCTTCCCAAAAAAGCCTGCGCGTGGAAGCCGCCAAACTGTACAACGCTGAACCGGCAAAGCTTTCCGTTGACAAAACCGCTTTCATCCAGGAAGTACACGACGCTTTGTTCCTCGGTGTAATGATCAGCTATGCACAAGGTCTTGCCATGCTACAGGTAGCCTCCACCGATCATGATATGCAGATCCCGATGAAGGAAGTGGTGAACGTATGGAAAGGCGGCTGTATCATCCGCTCCCTGCTGCTCCAGGATTTCGATAAGGCTTTTGAAAAGAATCCTTCCCTCAGCAATATCCTCCTCGACGAGGCCATTGCCGGTATGCTGAAAGATAAGATCGCCAACACCCGCAAAGTGGCTTCCGCAGCCGTGCTCAACGGATACGCCGCCACCTGCCTGTGCAGCGCCCTGAATTATTTCGACGCGTTCACCAGTGCGCAACTGCCCACCAACCTGCTGCAGGCGCAACGTGATTTCTTCGGCGCACATACGTACGAAAGAATTGATCAGCCAGGTAAATTCCACACGAGCTGGACCACTATCTAATCCCAACATCAACCACCCGTTATGCAAAATCATAAAAGACCGCCGGCTTCACTGCTGTTCATCTTCGGAGGAAGCGGCGATCTTAATTACAGGAAACTCTCTCCTGCCCTGTTCAACCTGTTCATCGACGACTGGATGCCGGAGAAATTCGATATAGTAGGTATAGGAAGAACAGAATACAGCAACGATAACTACCGCGCGCACCTGCTGAAAGGTATTCAGCAATTCAGCCGCCGGAAAGGTGAAGAAAACGGTAAATGGAGCAAATTCTCTGAGCATGTGGCCTATCTCCAGATGGATGCCGGTAATGAAGCCGATTACCAGAAGATCGCCGATATCGTGAAAGAGAAAGAAAAAGAATACGGCGAACACCCCAATGTGATTTTTTACCTCGCCGTAGCGCCGCAACTGGTGCCGGGCATTGCGCAGAAACTTGGTCCGCTCAACATTTGCGCCGATACCAAATGTACCAGGATCGTGGTGGAAAAGCCTTTCGGTCACGACCTGAAAAGCGCGCAGGAACTGAATTCGCTCCTGCTCACCATGTTCGATGAAAAACAAATCTATCGTATCGACCATTATCTTGGGAAAGAAACCGTTCAGAACATCATCGCGCTCCGCTTCGCGAACGCCTTGTTCGAACCCATCTGGAACAGGAATTATATCGACCATGTGCAGATCACCGCGTCGGAAACCGTGGGCGCGGAAGGAAGAGGCGGTTACTACGAGCAGTCCGGCGCACTCCGTGATATGGTGCAGAACCATATCCTGCAACTGTTGTGCATGATTGGTATGGAAGCGCCCGTTTCCTTCGATGCCAATGAGATCCGCAACAAAACAGTGGATGTACTCCACGCCATGCGCAAGATCACGAAAGACGATGTAAAAGATTTTGCTGCCCGCGGCCAGTACAGCAGCGGATGGATGAAAGGAGAAAAAGTACCGGGCTACCGGGAAGAAAGCAGCGTGGATCAGCATTCCAACGTGGAAACCTTCGCCGCGGTGAAGTTCTATATCGACAACTGGCGCTGGCAGGGCGTTCCATTTTATGTAAGAACGGGTAAAAGGATGAAGGAGAAATCCACCATCATTACCGTTCAGTTCAAAAAAGCCCCCAACTACGCGTTTCCACCGGAAGCCGCAGAAACATGGCGGTCTAACCGGCTCACCATTTCCATTCAACCTGAAATGGACATCAGGCTCAGGTTCCAGGCCAAGCGCCCGGGGCAGGAAATGTCGCTCAATCCCGTGGACATGATCTTCAACTATAAAGATGCCTACGAGGAGAGCCAGCCGGAAGCCTACGAAACATTGCTGCTGGACGTGATGGAAGGTAACGCGACATTGTTCATGCGTGCCGACCAGGTGGAAGCCGCGTGGAAAGTGATCATGCCGATCCAGGAAGCATGGGAAGCACGGCCGCCGCTCGATTTTCCGAATTATGCACCCGATAGCTGGGGACCGGAAGATGCGGAGGCGCTGATCGCAAGAGAAGGGCATAACTGGATATCGGTGCCGGCGCATCATTAATTTTTCAGGGCCTGGCGTTGATGCAGGGTTTCCCGCAATTGCTTCCTGCTTCGTGCCTCGCAGACGCAAAGCGTTGCCGAACTTTTTAAACCCTGAGTAATTTGTAAGTAAGGTACTGTTGGTAATCATAGAATAATTTGATTATAGAGGGGCGTGTTGTTGGATACGCCCCTTTCATTTACATTAGTTAGTATATGCAGATACATATTCATCCAAACATTGATGAACTCGCGCAACATGTGGCCCGCTGGATGGCCGTTGTGATCAAAGAAACGTTGGCGGAGCAAGACCGGTTTACACTGGCATTGTCAGGTGGAAGTACGCCGCAGAAGCTGCACCGGATACTGGCGCAGGAACCACTCCGCTCCGAAATAGACTGGAGCAAACTGCATATCTTCTGGGGCGATGAACGCGCGGTTCCTCTTGAGGATGAGCGCAACAACGCGAAAATGGCTTTCGATACGCTACTGAACTTCGTGCCTGTTCCAAAAGAACAGATCCATGTGATGAGAACGGATATTCCCGCGGAAGAAGCGGCACTGCAATATGAAAACCTGCTCCATGCTTATTTCGACGGAAAGCCATTCAGCTTCGACCTTGTATTGCTGGGCATGGGCGACGATGGGCATACACTGTCCCTTTTCCCTGGTAAACCCATTGTAAACGAAAAACATAAATGGGCGGACGCGTTTTTCCTGGAGGCGCAGGATATGTTCCGCATCACTATTACGGCACCGGTTACGAACTTGTCTAAGCGTGTTGCTTTTATGGCCGCTGGCGCAGGCAAGGCAGCAACATTAAAGGCTGTGCTGGAAGGTCCGCATCAACCGGATATTTATCCTTCACAACAAATCAAACCCGCGGGGGAACTGCATTGGTTCGTGGACGAAGCCGCCGCACAACAATTAAATCGTTAAACCATGTTCATACACCATGTATTTTTCTGGCTCATCAAAGGAGCCGGCACTGAAAACAGGGACCAACTGATCAAAGGATTGAAAGACCTCTCGAAAGCGAAGTCCATCAAGAGCTTCCATATCGGTGTTCCGGCCAATACAAACAGGCCCGTGATCGAAAAATCGTACTCCGTTTCGTGGATGCTTACGTTCGATACACCCGAAGCACAGGAGGCTTACCAGGAAGATCCGCTGCACCTGAAGTTCATCGCCGATTGCGCCCATCTGTGGGAGAAAGTGGTAGTCTACGATAGCATTGATGCATAACCGTTAAAACACGGTACCCGGTGGCACCGCTATAGCGGTGCCACCGGGTACCGTGTTTTAACCGACGTGAGCGCCGTTTAAAAACTCAACGTAACGACCCGGCGCTAACATTTCGGTAAGAACAAACATATTGGGACGCCCCTCTCCGCGCCGGAGAGGGGTTGGGGTGAGGCTACAACGGATACTTCCCTTCTGCAATCAATTTCTCTGCGATATTTCTTTTTGCCGCCTTGCTGTTGAAAGGCTCTGCTTTGGTGAAGCGTTTGAGCCCGAGCAGCATCATGCGCAATTCATCCCCCTCGGCGAAGGCGTTCACGGCATCTTTGCCAGCTTTGTTGATCTTATCAGCGGCATCGTAGAGGTAAGTATGAACGATATCCAGTTCGTAAGCACAGGCCGCCTCGCCTTTCTGCTGCACCAGCCTTTCGGCGCGGAGCAGGGCACTTTCCGCGTTGAAGGTGAGGATCGCCATATCGGCTATGTTCATCAGGATTTCCTGCTCCTGTTCAATTTTCATCATCAGTTTTTGCACGGCGGCACCGGCAGTCATCAGGATCGCTTTTTTGAAGCTGGCCACTAGTTTGTGTTCTTTCTCAAAAGCTTGTTCATCCCCGCTGCCAAAATCCGGTATACTCATCAGTTCTTTCTGCACGGCCATGGCTGGTCCCATCAGATCGAGTTTGCCTTTCATGGCGCGCTTCAGAACCATGTCCACGGTAAGCAGTCGGTTGATCTCATTGGTGCCTTCATAAATGCGGTTGATGCGGCTGTCGCGGTAGGCTTTTGAGATAATGTATTCGTCGCTGAAGCCATTGCCTCCATGAATCTGCACGCCCTCATCCACGATCAGGTCGAGCATTTCGCTGCCGTGCACTTTCAGCATGGCGCATTCTATGGCGAATTCTTCAGCCGCACCCAACAGCGCTTCATTAAAGGGCTTGCCTTCGTTCAGCAGTTCCACTTCTTTATCGTCGATCCATTTCGCTGTGCGGTAGAGTGAGCTTTCGGCTACCCAACATTCAATGGCCATGCGGGCCAGCTTCTCTTTGATGGCCCCGAAATTACTGATGGGCTGTTTGAACTGCTCGCGGGTTTTCGCGTATTCAATACTGGTGGTGATGGCTCTCTTCGCCCCGCCCAAAGCTGCAGCACAGAGTTTCAACCTTCCGATATTCAGGATATTGAACGCGATAATGTGCCCGCGACCGATTTCTCCCAATACATTTTCAACGGGCACTTTGCAGTCCTGGAAATACAATTGTACGGTAGATGAACCCTTGATGCCCATCTTATGCTCCTCTACCCCCTGGGTGAACCCTTCAAAACCGCGCTCTACAATAAATGCTGTGAATTTATCGCCATCCACTTTCGCGAATACGGTATACACATCGGCGAAGCCGCCGTTGGTGATCCAGCATTTCTGGCCATTCAACAGGTAGTGTTTTCCATCTGCACTTAATGTGGCCGTTGTTTTCGCGCCCAGCGCATCACTGCCGCTGTTGGGTTCAGTTAGGCCGTAAGCGCCTTTCCACTCACCAGTTGCGAGTTTGGTAATGTATTGTTGCTTCTGCTCCGGTGTTCCGAAATACAAAATGGGTAAGGTGCCGATACCGGTATGCGCGGCCACGGCCACGGAAAAGGAGAAACCTCCGCCCAGCGCTTCGTTCACGAGTGTGGAGGTAATAAAATCTTTTCCCAGTCCACCGAACTCTTCGGGAATGGAAGTACCGAGCAGCCCCTGTTCACCGGCTTTTTCCACCAGCGATGGCATTAAACCCGGCTCCAGTTTATCGATCCGGTCAATAATGGGTAACACTTCTGCATCCAGGAAGGAGGCACACATTTCTTTCACCATCAATTGTTCTTCGTTGAACTTTTCGGGGATGAAAGTGTTTTCAGCCTTGCTTTCCTTAATCAGCCATTCACCACCTTTCAGGGCGGCTGCTGTTGTGTTTGCTGCGGTACTCATGGTATATTGTTTTATGACAAGTTATCGTAAACACGTTGCAAAACCTGTTTGGACACCTCTACCATTTCGGGTGAAACGCCTTCCAGCGCTTCGTTCAGGGTCTGGTTAGCGATCTCCATCGTGATATCCTGTAACGCCCGGGCTTCCGGCGTTACGTAGATCATGTTCATCCTGCGGTCCTCTTTAGAAGGAACCCTTTTCACCAGGTGCTGCTTTTCGAGGTTATCCACCAATCTCGTAATGCTTGGCTTGTCGCGAAAAGTAGCGTTGCAAAGATCCTGCTGACTCATGCCGTCCAGTTTCCACAAATGATACAACACACTCCATTGTTCTATGGTGATCTCCAGGCCTTCCTGCTTGAACTTTTTCTGCAACCTGCGCGCTATGGCGGTAGAAGCCATGCCCGTGATGAAGCTGTAAAGTTCCCCTCTCTTAAATTGGTTGTTTGGCATATAGTTAGTTATGCAACTAAGTAAAGCTAATCAATTTTAGGAAGAAAAGAAAGGCTTCACAGGAAAATTTCCTTCTGCATAAAACATTTCCGGGTGCTGGTAGATTTTTTTCCGGTGAATGTATTTAATGCAGGAAAAAAGCCCATTTTACAGGAGAAATGAATACCGGTTCCATCATATTAGAGGAGCAGAAAATCACCTACCACCGCTGGGGAAAAGGGCCTCATCTTCTATTGTGTTTTCACGGTTATGGAGAATCCGGAAGACATTTCGGGTACCTGGCAGCCGCGATGCCCGAAAGTTGGAGCGTGATTGCCCCCGATCTGCCTTTTCATGGAGAAACGGAATGGGCGTTTGAAAAAGAATTCAACCCGGCAATGCTGGTGAACGTGCTCCAACTGATCCAGGAAAAAGAACAGCTCCAATTCCCCGCTGTATTGATGGGCTACAGCATGGGGGGGAGAATAGCGCTGCATCTTTACCAGGAGTACCCTTCTTTGGTTAGCGCGATCAGTCTTGTTGCGCCCGACGGTCTGCACGAAAACTTCTGGTACCGCCTGGCCACACAAACCGGTTACGGAAACAAACTCTTCAGCTATACGATGCGGCACCCCGATTGGTTCAAAGGGCTTGCGATGGCCGGTGTGAAACTCCAACTGGTGAACCCCAGCGCTAATAAATTCATTCAACGGTACATGCACGATCCACACATCAGGAATGAATTGTATACCCGATGGACGGCAATGCGCCATTTCAGGCCGGTCATTTCAAAGCTAAAGGACCAGATTAAAAAGGAGCATACACCCGTTTTGCTGGTGTATGGAAAACATGACCGTATTATCACCCATCTAGGCGGGGAGAAATTGCGTAGAGGCCTGGAAGAAAATGTACACCTGAAGTTTTTACCCGCCGGCCATCAGCTGCTTCAGCCTACCTTTGTGGAAGAGATTGCTGACGCTACCATTGCGCTGCATACTTAAATATTTTCCATGGTTCTTTCACTCACCATTCTGTTGCTTTTCTTTCTTTATACTGCCCTGATCCTTTATTACCAGGGCGGCTGGGACAAACTGCGCCTTTTTTCCAAACCAGCGGAAAAGCCGGCAAAGCACCTGTTCTTTACCGTTGTGATACCGGCGCGGAACGAATCGGCCAATATAGTTAACTGCCTGCGCTCCATACTGGTCCAGGATTATCCTGCCGACCGGTTTGAAGTAATTGTTGCGGATGATTTCTCCGAAGATGATACCGCGGACCTGGTGCTCTCTTTTCAGAACCCCCAGGTAAGGTTGCTGAAGATGAGCGATCATATTACTGCGGAAGAAAAGATTAAGGCGCACAAAAAGAAGTCTATAGAAACCGCGATCCAACTGTCCGGATCAAACGAAGTGGATTCCTGGATCATCACAACCGACGCAGATTGTATTGTATCCCCGCAATGGCTCTCTTCTTTCAACGCTTTTATCCTGGAGCATGAAGCTGATTTTGTGGCGGGTCCGGTAGACTATTCAGGTCCTTTCAACAGCTTTCTTTCCATATTTCAATCCCTGGATTTCCTTTCCTTGCAGGGCATTACGGGTGCGGCGGCGGCCCGGAAACTGCATGTATTGTGCAACGGAGCGAATATCGCTTACCGTAAGCTGTTATTCAATGAGCTGGGCGGATTTATTGGCATTGACCATATCGCCAGCGGCGATGATATGCTCCTGATGCAGAAGTTCTACCATCACCGGCCCCAGGGTGTTCAGTATATTTTTTGTAAGGAAGCCATTGTCCGGACTACACCAACACCAACCTGGAAATCTTTCTTCCACCAGCGGATCCGTTGGGCCAGTAAGGCCGATCAATACCGGGATAAAAAGATATTTTCAGTTCTATTATTGGTTTACCTGTTCAACCTTTCTTTCCTCGTACTTGCCGGATGGAGCTTGTTTCATCCGGCGTACGCCTGGTTCCTGTTCAGCCTGCTGATCAGCAAAACTTTGCTGGAACTGTATTTCCTTATACCAGTCGCACGCTTTTTCGGGAAAACAACACAACTGATCTGGTTTCTCCCCGCGCAACCCTTTCATATTCTATACACCGTGATCGCCGGCTGGCTGGGTAAGTTCGGTTCCTATGAATGGAAAGGAAGAACCAATACTTCCGAAAAGAGAAACACTTAACTTCGGTTTCATGGAGGAGAAAAAGTCGTGGCAGAAAGCCTGGAAGAAATTCCGCAGGAACCCGCTTTCCGTGGCAGGACTGGTAGTGATCCTACTCAGTTTGTGCCTCGGCATCTTCGCCTACCTGGTGGTGCCGGACAATAGTACGAACGCTAACCGGATGATTGTGGAGATCGGAGGAAAATCTCCGGGTTTCAGGCAGCAGTTCCTGCTTGTTCCCAAAGAAAATCCCGGACCGGAAACAGGTTTTTTAACGGAGATCGTCAGCGGGAAAAACACCGTGGTACAATACATCCCGATCATCGGCTATGCACGGGGAAAAAACGGCATTCACTACCGGAAATACATAGACGAGGGCGTTTGGGAGGAACAGTTCATCGCGGCAGGAAAGCAGGGAAAGATTCCCCAGATAAAAGAAGAAACGTTCTGGCTGGGTACCGATAAGTATGGAAGAGATATCCTGAGCAGGTTACTGGTTGGCATCCGGGTAAGCCTTTCCGTGGGTTTTATCGCCGTGGCCATCTCACTTACCCTGGGCGTACTGATTGGAATGCTGGCAGGCTATTTTGGCGGAAAGACCGACGAATGGCTGGTTTGGTTCATGAATGTGGTATGGAGCATTCCCACCTTGTTACTGGTATTTGCGATCACCCTTGTCCTGGGAAAAGGCTTCTGGCAGGTGTTCCTGGCCGTAGGCCTTACCATGTGGGTGAACGTGGCCAGGATGGTGCGCGGGCAGGTGATGGCCGTAAAAGAAATGGAATACGTGGAAGCCGCACGGGCCCTGGGGTTCAGCGATCTCCGGATCATGTTCAGGCATATCCTTCCCAATATCGCAGGCCCTATCATTGTATTGGCGGCGGCTAATTTCGCCAGCGCCATCGTGCTGGAAGCGGGACTCAGTTTCCTCGGCGTGGGCGTTCAGGCCCCGCAACCCAGTTGGGGGCTTATGATCAGGGAGAATTTCAACTTCATCATTACCAATCAACCTTTCCTCGCCCTGGTACCGGGCATTGCCATCATGGTGCTGGTGCTGGCCTTCAACCTCGTGGGAAACGGGCTGAAAGAAGCATTCAATACCAGGTCCTGATTCTATTTCCTTGAATACCTGTATGAACTGGTAGCCGTATTGCTGGGCTTGGCAATGGAACTTACTTTGATAGTGGCAATACAGGATTGCTGAACCGGAGTACCAGTAATGGTTACGGTGGAAGTTGCCGCTGTAACCGGGGTAAGCGTTTGCGTGAAGAAAGAAGCGCCTCCCGATTCAGGAGCCGCGGACACTTCAATTTTTACCCCCTGCGAAGGCATCTGGGAATCAACGCGGATCGATACTGTAAAACTTTCCTGCGCGGCGGCAGGAGATACGGTCCCATTTGCAGGTGTTGTGGTAATTACCAGATTCTGTTCTGCCTGGGGTTCAGGGTCTCCTCCCCCACCACCTTTCCCGCAGGAAGAAGACATGATACCGGATACGGCTATAGCGAAGAACGCAATCGACAATACTTTTTTCATCAGTGTGTTTTTAGCGACCCGAATGATGGGCATACACATCAGACGGAATTACTTTTAAAGATAATAAAAAGCAACAATGCCGCCTTTTTTTGTAAAAGGATGATCCGGACCGGGTTTACAGACTAACTTCTACGTTCCGGATAAAACTTTCTTCCAACGAAATGAAGGTTTCCGTGCGCTCAATACCTTTGATTTTCTGTAATTCATCGTGGAGTACGAAACGGAGCTGGTTGATGTCTTTACACACGATCTCGGCGAACATACTATAGTTGCCGGTCGTATAGTTCAGTCGTACGATCTGTGGTATCTTTTTCAACTCTTTGGCCACCGTATCATAAAGTGAACTCTTCTCCAGATAAACGCCTATGAACGCGATCACATCATAGCCCAGTTGTTTGAGGTCCACATTGAGCCGGGTACCCTTTACAATACCAAATTCCTGGAGTTTTTTGATGCGTACATGAATGGTTCCGCCGGAGACGAACAGTTTTTTACCAAGATCGGCGTAAGATATCTCAGCATTCTCCATCATTTCATGGATAATCTGGATATCCAGTTTGTCAAGATTTAATTTAGCCGCCATTTTTAGATAACAGTTTTGATGGTTTCGAATCGTATATACAAATATTTGAACAATTTCTATAATTACAAAATTTTATTTGAATAATTTGCAAACTAAAGGAGAATTGCCTTAATATTGCACTATCAAAGTTCTTACGGCAGAAGCCGATACATACTGTGGAGTGATGAAACTGGCAGACATGCCCTCTTGTCTCGGGGGTGGGGATCATGGGATAAACGTAGCATAGACCTGCGGGCAGCAATGCTTTCAGGAAGGGTTGACCACTCAATATTTTGTGCTATGGCTAACTACTCCGTGGAGGTTCGACTCCTCCCTCTACAGCTCTCTGTTTTGCGTATAAGTTGCAAGTCGTTGCTATGTTCTACCACACAAACATGGTTGCGGCTTGCAATTTTTTTTGCTTTCCCCTTCAGATTTTTTCTTTTCTCGCAACGGCGACTGCTTCGCAGCTTTGCTTCTCGCAGACGCAACGCTGGCTGTTGATTATCGACAATACATTTTGGTGCAGGGTGCTATTTATCAGTGTTTTTCTTCCTGAATCTCAGTGATTAAACATTTTTCAGTTTTTTTACCTTGGACTTTGACCGAAGCCTTTGGGGGCAAGGTTTCTGGGGTTTTTAGCGCTAACAGCGGTTTCCCGAACCGGTGCCACCGACGTTGTTTTCCCTGGGGTAGAACAGGGTTTTCCCGCACTTTTTACCCGTTCAAATACTTTGGTTGCCGAAAGGGTTTTAGTCTGCTTACGCTATAATCAATTGCCAGTAAGAGCTTGAAAGAAATTATGTGGCAGGAACACACTCATCTCCGGGTACCACCATGCACCAGTTTCCGTATACAGCGTTTAGGCTTCTCAATCGACATATTTCCCATCCCGGCTGCTTACCTTTGCGGGATGGGACAGAATAAATTAGAGCGCTTCGCCGATATCCGCGGCTTCTCGAATGTTTTTGAATATCCACCCAACATGCCGGGACAGTGGAAGAAGCATTTCAGCAATACAAACCCCATTACACTGGAACTGGCCTGCGGGAAAGGAGAATATGCCGTTGGACTCGGGAGGATGTACCCCGAAAGAAACTTTATTGGTGTCGATCTGAAAGGGAACAGGATTTGGGTGGGGGCAAGAACCGCACTGAAAGAGCAGCTCGGCAACGTGGCGTTCATCCGCTCACAAATAGACCAGGTGACCCAATATTTCGCGGCGGAGGAAGTGGCTGAAATATGGATCACGTTCCCCGACCCGCAACTGCGCTTCTCTAAACTGAAAAAAAGATTGACACACCCCGTGTTTCTCCGGAGATACCAGCAGCTCCTGAAGAAAGACGGCATCATTCACCTCAAAACAGATTCGCCCAGCCTTTACCATTTTACTAAAACAGTAATTGGAGTGTACGGGCTTGAACTGCTTGTAGACAAAGAAAATGTTTTCTCGGAAGAAAACGTTCACCCCGAACTTCAGATCAAAACCCATTATGAAAGCCTGGATATTGCTGGCTCCAACCGGATTCATTACCTTCAGTTTAGGCTCAATGTTGATCTGCCCGTTGAAAAAGACACCATCTTAAAAGAAATGCTCCGTGAAACAGCCGATGAAGGAGGGAATTGATTTTTATTTTAATGAAGCCGGACTGATGGTGTTAACGGAGGCCTTTCACCTGAAGCGCGGCCATTGCTGCGGAAACGGGTGCAGGCATTGCCCATATGATTATGAAGCCGTGCCGGAACCCAAACGTTCCATTTGTAAGGAAGACAGAAAACGCCGCGCACATGAAGGAAACGCCAACGTATAACCGGGAATCTTTTTATGAATCGGTCTTCGAGATTGTAAGGGCCATTCCTAAAGGCAGGGTGACCAGCTATGGCGCTATCGCCGCGGCATTGGGCGCGCGATCCTCCTCCAGGATGGTCGGTTACGCCATGAACGTTGCCGGTACGGCTCACCCGAAAGTTCCCGCCCACCGCGTGGTGAACAGTAAAGGACTCCTTACCGGTAGGCATCATTTTTCTCCCCCTGAAAAAATGGAAGAACTGCTCCGGAAAGAAGGGGTTACAGTGGAAGAGCACCAGGTGAAGGATTTCAAAAACAAATTCTGGGATCCCTCCGAAGAACTTTCCATCTAAAAAAATTGCCGCGGCTAGACAACCGCGGCGTAACATCATTAATGAGAAAACTTCGGCCGGCTATCGCCAACCGACATTGGAGGTATTAATTCCATCGGCATTGGCAACACCTCCGAACGTGTAGAAGGGTTGCTTTACGGCAAACGTTTCGAGCGTTTTACCCGGCAAAGGCCAATGGAGCGGCGTTCCTTTCTGGAGCAGATTCTTTTTACGCATTTCAAAGAAGGGTATTCCCATGCCCGTTAAATACATTTCCACATGTCGTTCATGGTGGATCGCTTTTTCAATATCCGTAAGCACGGCGGGCACGGCAGTCATATTCCCCCTGGTAACGCGTGTTCCGGCATTGATAATGGTTGCGGCGCCCGAGAGGTCGGAAGTATAAGCCCGCGCTTCCGCTTTGAGAATATCGTTTTCAGCTTTCATGAATTCCGGTATCGGGCCCACGCCCAACGCGAACTGATCGTCATAACGTTTGTAACGGTAGTTGGAAAAATGGTAGTATCCGCGGGTGGCCTGGAACCAGTTCAGACTTGAATATTCGAAATCGGTTTCCATGCGTGCGTCATCCGGATTAGTTGACTCGGGCGGTGTGGGGAAGCTGCTGTTATCCGTCCAGTGCGCAGGCTGTGTATCATCCAACAGGTTTACTACATACATGTCCACTTTTCCCCATCCCGGATAGCAGAGGTAATCGGCGGCTTCAGCGTACCATTTTACATAGCCGTCCATGTTGATAACGAAATCGCTTGTTAAGCCTGCGTCGGCGTATGTTTTTACCTTCGCCCAGTTCACGGCAGCGTGCTCCGTTTTGTTGCGGGGCATGTACGACATGATTCTCGCGGCGAAAGAGTTGCAGAGTTTGGCGAATTCCACATTGGAATAATCGGTTGTGGTGCCGAGCCATGCGGCGGGAACAGTAAAGGAGGATGAAGAAAGCGCGATGGCTTCATCCAAATAACCCAGTGCAGCTTCGGCCACGGCTTCGTAGGATACGGAACTATCTACTGTGGCGCCCGGAATGGATTTTACTTCATCTACAATGAATGCTTTATCGAAGAACAACGCCAGCGCTCCGTAAGAAATACCCTGGTTGAAACGGCAAACCGCTTTTACAAGATTATTGTCTGCACCACCCACGCCCACTTCAACACCATTGTTCAACGCGTAGAGGATATCGCTTGCGGGTACAATGGTGGCGTACATTTTATCGAACAGGTATTTTGTAATGGCCTGATAAGTGTAGTTGGGCGCATTGTTCCAGGCGTTCCGGGGCTCCCAGCTCATATCGCGCATGGCCTGGTTTCCCCAGGAGCAGGTCACGTTATCGGAAGCGGTGGCCAGCATCATATAAACACTGCTGAACGAATGGGTTCCGGTGTACCAGGTGTTAAAGAGGTTGCCGGCATTGGAACGGAGGTCCTCGCCAGAGCCATATACCTCACTTCTGGTGGGCCTGTTGGGGTCCCGCTCCAGGTCCTCTCCCAACTTCTCGCAACCCATAAAGGCTGTCGCGAAAACCAACGCTATTGTTATTATGCTGAATTTTTTCATAAACTTCATGGTTTTAAACAGGTTTAAAAATCAAGGGACAACGAAAAAGCCAGGTTCCTGAAATTGGGATAGCTGCCCGTTCCATCGAAAGGATCACGGATGGAACCTACTTCAGGATCGTAACCGGAGTAATCGGTAAAGGTGAACAGGTTCCTGCCAATCACTCTTGCGGTAGCGCCTTTCACTACGCCTTTAAACAATTTGAGGGAAGATGGGCCAAAGCTGTAGCCCAGCGCTACTTCCCGGATCTTCACAAAACCGGCGTCTTCCACCCAGTAACTGTTGTTGGTGTTTACATCATAGAAAGCCTGGAAGTAGTCGTATGCCTTCTTTTGCGCATCAGGTACGCCTCCCATGTCCATGATCCCGTTCCTGGAATCCCGGGTAAGCCATTGAGATTTTCTGTTGTACACATCTCCACCCTGCTTAATGTCCACCAGCGCATAAAACTGGAAGCCCTTGTAGCGGATCGTGTTGGAAATTCCCATGTTAAAATCAGGGTTACCATTGCCGATCATTACAAAAGCCGGGTTCCCGGTTTCATCCAGCAGTTTTACGGGCTTTTCGTTTATTGTTCCCTGTGAGCCAACAGGAACAACGTATCCGTCTGAATTGAGCTCATAGTCGGAAATGGATTTTCCCGAAGGCAGTTGCGCCGCCATCTGGTCAAGCGTTCTCACCCAGTCGTAGCCGTAGATCGCACCATAATCTTCCCCTTCACGTATATAGAACAGACCATCGGAACCAGCCTGGTAAGGAGGAATATCAAGTTGTGTGATCTTTTGTTGGATTTTCGCGAATACGATGTTCGTGTTCCAGGAGAAATCTCTTTTTTTAATCCAGTTCGCGCCCAGCGTAAGTTCGATCGTTTTGGATTCTGTTGCGGCCGCGTTCACCCATGTTGACCTGTTCCCGCCGTTCAGGAACGGAATGAGCGGCTGGTTGATAAACGCATCCGTTGTTTTTGATTTGGCGAAGGTTCCTTCAAAATAGAATTTCTTCAGGAACTCAACATTCAAACCAACCTCCAGTTCAGCGGTATTACTTGGTTTCAGGAAGGGGTTACCCACCTGACTCGGTTCATAGTTTGAGCCTGTATTGGAGAAATAATCATATTGCCAGTCGAAGCCGGGACGAATACCCGCCGTTCCGTAAGCGGACCTTACTTTCAACTCATCGATACCAGGTAGTTTGAAGTCTTCCGAAATACGGTATGCGCCTGAAACCCGGTAGTAGGGCCTCCATCTTTCTTCGGAGCCGAACAACGAAGAGCCATCGTACCTCCCCATTCCATCCAGCAGAAGTTTGTCTTTATAATCAAGGGAAACAATCGCGAAATAGTTCCTGGCCCTGGATTCTTCCATCCAGTTGTTCAGCGAGCGTGGTGCATCCTGCGCGAAGTTGTCGAAGTTGGCCACATTGGGATACAGGAACTGTGACGCGGAGGCATCATAGTTTTCATACTTCCTGCTTTCGTAGAGGTAAGAAAGCTTTGATTTTATGGCGAGATCACCCAACTTATGGCTCATGTTCAGCGTGGCCTGTGTATTCTGACTGTTTGTTTCGGCAGAATATTTATACAAACTTCCCTTGCTGTAACTCATGCCCCATTCCGGAGCGGTTCCTCCGTTGGCTACGATCCAGGTATCATAAGGCGAATAATTGGTGTAACGATAGTTTTCGATCTCAATGGTACGCGTAATATCCATATTGATCCAGCGCGCAAACTTCACATTGGCGCTGTAATTGCCCAGCCACCTTCTGGTAAAGTCTGTCCGCTGGTTTTTATACACGGAATAAAGTGGGTTCTTTTCGTTACTGAAAGGGTTGTGTCGGATGAGGTAAGGCTGCCCGTCGGGGTTTTCCAGGTTCAGGTTATTGTCCGGCTCGGCCAGTACAATGTTGAAGAAGATGCCTCCGCCGTCGCCCGGGAACTGTGTCTTGGTATTGATGAAAAGGTTAGAAGTGGATAATTTAAGCCAGGGCGCTATTTCATGGTCCACGTTCACCCTGAAGTTCTGGCGCTTATAACCATTCGTATATTGAATGATACCTTCCTGGGAGTTGTTCTCGAAAGAGGCGAACAGGTTGGTCAGTTTTGAGCGTGTTTGGATACCTATATAATTGGTATAGTTGGTGCCGGTGCTGAAAAACTCCTTCTGAAGGTCGCGGGTAACACCGAAGGGGTTGTCCATATAATGGTCAGCATCCACTTTTCTGCTGCCGGAAAGGTCCGGATGAAATCCCCCCATATAACCGGAAGGATAACCGGTAACACCATCAAACTTCGTGTACTGGCCTTTATAGGTTTCCCAATCCGAGGCCAGCATGTAAGGATGGTTTTCGGCGAGATCAATATAGTTTTGAAGACTTTGGAAACCGATCTCATTCCGGATGGTAACGGAAGAGCTGTTCAACGCACCGGATTTGCCACGTTTGGTGGTAACGGCTATCACGCCATTACCGGCGCGTGATCCGTACAAAGCCGCTGCGGCCGCACCCTTCACCACTTCCATTGACTCCACATCATCCACGTTGATATCGGATAAACTTCCATTCAGGATAATACCATCCACCACAATCATGGGGCCGGAACCAACGTTCAGGTTATTATCACCACGCAACAAAACTTCAAAACCATTTCCCGGAGAGCCGCTGTTGGAATTAACACGTACACCAGCCACTTTACCGGCCAGTGCGCCTGCCGCGGATGTAGCCGGTACCTGGTTGAGCCGGTCGGCGTTGATTTTTGTAACGGAAACGGTCATTTTCTTTGTGCTGGTAGCGCCCGCGACACCGGTAATGATCACGTCCTCCATTAAAGAGGAGGTCCCCGTTTTGAGTGACACGGTAATGTTGCTGGCTGAACCCAGCGTGAACTCAGTGGTTTCGTACCCGATACCAGATACAATCAACGTTTTGGCCGAAGCCGGAACTGTAATGGTGAAGTTTCCTTCCATGTCTGTGGAAGTACCTGTTCGAGCGCCCTTCACGATTACAGAAGCCATGGGAACCGTTGTTCCGTTGGCATCCGTTACCTTACCCGTTATTTTACGGCTGGTTTGCGCCATGAGGTAAGTAATGGGCATAGCAAGGACGAACAGGAGAAATAGTAGTTTTCTCATGTGAATCAATTTTGGTGTTTGAAATAAAATGTCGCTATGTTTCGGGCACGAAAACTTCAACCGCGCGCAAGCTGAAACTTCGGCAGCAAAACATTTCCTTCCGGCGACATAAAGCCGCCAGCAGATGCAGACTACAGTGTGTAATGGTAAAATATGCCTATGGCAGGCAACGGAGTGCTTGGTAAAGTTTGCACGAATGTGCGGAAGCGAAAGGAAAAACTAGATCTAAAAAACTAAAGGCGGGCCCGTATCATTGTAACGGGCAACTGTAAATGGTTTTCTCATGTGTGTTGGTTTGTTGGTTGCTTGTGTTAAAAATAGAATAATTTTTTTAACATCCAAAATTATCTTGATGCTCCATTTAGATAATTTGCAACCCACAAATAACACACAAACTTATCAAGAGGTTGCCGCTTATACATAATACGGACTGATCATCAGGTAAACGATCACTCCTGTGGCCGCTACATAAAACCAGATCGGCCAGGTGATGCGGGCGATCTTTTTGTGCTGCGGAAATTCAGCCGTCAGCCCCCTGTAAACCGTGAACAGGATAAAAGGCAGGATCACCGCGGCCAGGAAGATATGGGTGATGAGGATGAAATAGTAGAATGTTTTGATGGCGCCCGTTCCCCCAAACTTTGTTTCACCAGTAAACAGGTGGTAACAAATGTAGGAAACAAGGAACAACGCGGAAAACACCATCGCCGTAAGCATAATGTTTTTATGTGTGTTGAATCGCTTCATTTTCACAGCAACCAATCCGGCGGCAAGCAATAAAGTAACGGCGGTATTAAGGATGGCGTTGATCTTGGCGAAAACGTGTACATCAAACCCCAGGTCCACTTCAAGTTTAACCCTTGAAAGCAATACCACGGCGGCGAACACAACAAAGGACACCACACCGATCAGCAGTCTTGCCGACTTATCATTCTTCTTAATTACCGGAGCGAGCATAACGGGGGATTTATTTTCTGAAGAGGTTTCGTTTTTTCTTTTTGTCTTTTTCGAGCATCAGGAACACAATGTCTTCCGCGAGGGTCGCCATGGAAGCGGTATCCAGTCCGTTGTAATAACCACGGATCACACGGTCCTTATCGAGGAGGACGAATTTTTCGCTGTGGATAAAGGCGCTGTCCACATGTTCGCCGTCCACCAGCGCAAGTTTGTATTCGTTCAGCACCAGGTCATAAATGGATTTTTTATCGCCGGTGAGCATCCACCATACATCGTGGTTCACGCCATAACGGTCCGCGTAGTTTTTCAAAACAGGAACACTATCGCGTTGCGGGTCAATGCTGTAGGAAAGGAAATGAACGAAAGTGGTATCGATCATCCGCGTCTGGCTTTTCAACTTCAGCGCGTCCTGCAATCCTTTCATGCTGGTGGTGAGCCTGGGGCAGATGGTGGGGCAGCGGGTGAAGAAAAAGTTCGCCACAATCACTTTGCCGGGAAGGTCCTCAAAACTTACCGTGTCGCCCAACTGGTTGACGAGGGGAAGCGCGGGTATCTTATGCCAGACTGTATCGGTGGCCGTTTTTCCATCCACTATTTTAGTAAGAACGGTATCATAATAAAAACGGCGGGGCATGGCATAGGAATCATCGCTGAAAGATTTCACGATGAAATAGCTTACCACCGGTAACAGTATCGCGATGCACAAGGCCAGTAACGCACTTTTTTTCACTTGTTCAAATCGTTTAATAAAAAACCACCGCATAGCTGCGATGGTTTTGAAAAATATAAAAAGTTCCTTTCAAATCCGGGTTAATCCATCGCACCTTCTTTCTGCGCTTCGGGTTTATGTTCCTCGTGCGCGCCGTGTTCTTTCTTCTCCACTTTTTTGGTGGATTGCTCCTTGTGGTAAGGATCGTATTCGTTTTTCAGGTTCTTGTAAGAATTACCGTCCGCGAGGAAGGCGATGATGAACCAAACGAAAAGAAACAGGGGCACCACGATGGTCATGATGATCGTTTTCAATTCGTGCTTCAGGTGCATGAAGTAGGCCACGATGTAGAAAGCTTTCGCCAGCATCAGGATGATGATCGCTCCTTTGATACCGGTGAGCAGTCCGCCGTGTGGCATACCGATGATCCAGTAACCGAGTCCGAGTTCTACGATGGTGAGGATAAGCAGAATCCAGAAGGTCCTCCAGATTTCTTTGGTACCTCCGCCATGGTTTTCCGCGTGTGCTGTATGTTGGTTGTGTTCCATGATAATGTCTTCTTGAATTGGTGATTAAAGCAGGTAGAAGCAGGTGAATACGAATACCCAAACGAGGTCAACAAAGTGCCAGTACAAACCGGCTTTTTCGATCATCAGGTAATGACCTTTTCTTTCAAACACACCATTGATGGTCATGATCAGCATGATGATATTGATCACCACACCGGAGAATACGTGGAAACCGTGGAAACCGGTAATGGTAAAGAAGAAGTTGGTGAAGTTGGTGGTGGCTTGCGTACCATCAGCATTCAGGAAGGGATTGCTTCCCCACCAGGCGCCTTCGTGGTGCAGGTGTGTCCATTCCCAGGCCTGGCAACCGAGGAACGCCAGTCCGCCGATGATGGTCCAAACCATGTTTTTGATCACCCCTTGTTTGTCGTTGTTGTGTCCCGCGTGCACGGCCAGCACCATGGTCACGGAGCTCATGATCAGGATGAAGGTCATCACACTCACGAACAGCAGGGGATAGCCTGAACCAAGTCCGGGGAACGACTGGAATACTTCGTTGGGGTCAGGCCATCCGTTGGTAGCGAAGCGGATGGTTCCGTAAGAAATGAGGAACGCGCCGAATGTAAAGGCATCACTCATCAGGAAGTACCACATCATCAACTTGCCGTACTCTACATTGAAAGGGCTTTTTCCTCCGCCCCACAGCTTTTGTCCGGTTGGAACTGCTTGTGCCATGTGATTGTTTTAATAGATTCGCAAATTTAATTTACAATCCTGTTAACTGTTTAATTTTCCGCCAATTTTATTGCTACTGGATCCACAGAAAAAACACGAAAAGATAAATCCAGAGTATATCTACAAAGTGCCAGTACGTGCTCGCCACTTCTATCCCTACTGAACTGTATGTTCTTTTTTGTCTTCTGAACGCTTTAAAGAACATCACGATCAGCGCTACCACACCACCCAATACGTGTACCATGTGCAGCCCGGTGATCACGAACAGGAAAGAGCCGGAAACGTTTCCATCTAAACGGATACCCGTCTGGTACAATTGCCCGAAACCGAACCACTGCATCACCATAAATACCACGCCTAAGAGGGCGGTGATGGTGATGAGCCTTCTGTACTTCACCATTTCACGGTCCTTGAAGGCGCGCAGCGCCATCTGGATCGTGAGACTACTTACCAGGATCACCGCGGTGGAATAATAAAATTCCATCGGGATGCGGAACTCCTGCCAGTTGCCCTGGTTCCTTTTTACAATATACGCACTCGTTAAACCGGCGAACATCATGATGATGCTGCCCAGCGCGATCCACATGGTAAACTTGTGGGGGTGTATCTTTTTTCTTTGTTCACTCATGGTCAGGTTCATTCTTCACTTATTAAGAAATTAAAAATCTATTCTATTTTCCATAAAGTCCAAGTAAAATGGACAGCGATCCTCCATGTTCCCCCTTATCCCACAACAAAAACAACAACACGATAGGCAGGTAGAGGTAGCTCGTAAACATCACTCTTCTGGCCGAAGGCACATCCATTCTTCTGAAAAGCCGCACACATTGCAATACCATGTACAGGTTGGCGAAGAAAATCAGGATCAGACTTGCTTTTCCAGTCATCCCCAACACGTAAGGTAAAATACAAATCGGGATCAGCAGGGCCGAGTACATAATGGTTTGCACTGCCGTAAATTTAGTAGGACCTTCAGCAGTGGGGAGCATGAATTTGAACCCTGCGCGGGAATAATCTCCATGCGCCACCCAGGCGATGGCCCAGAAATGCGGCAGCTGCCAGAAAAACTGTATGGCAAAGAGCACCCATCCACCCGGCGTGTGCGCATCAGCGCCTGCCACCCAGCCAATCAGGCAGGGAAGCGCCCCGGGAACCGCTCCCACCAATACCGCAACTGAATTTACTTTCTTCAGCGGCGTATAGATGTAAGCGTATAAAAACAAACTGAATACCGACCATAAGGCGGCCATCCAGTTAAAATAATACCACATAATCAGGGTTCCGGCTATTCCGGCCACCCAAACAAAGAGCCAACCTTCCGTTACACTCATTCTCCCCGAAGCGATGGGCCTTACGGCGGTACGTTTCATCATCGCGTCCGTATCCTTCTCCACAATCTGGTTGATGGCGTTGGCCGCGCCCGTTACCAGCATTCCGCCCAAAAACAGCAGCGACACCATTTTCAGGTTAAAGAACACACCGGGCACCAGCAGGTAACTGATCACACAGGAGAAGACCACCGTGAAACTCAGTGTGAATTTCATGAGCAACATGTAATCGCGCACTTTAGAGTGCCTGGTTGCTTTTTCGCTCAAAGTCTTCCTCCTTCCGGTTTAAATCTGAATCTGAAAAAAATGCCCTGACACTGGTTCAGGGCATTGCCAAATATCTTTAGTGCTTGCTTTCCTGAGGATGAACCGGTTCGGTTTGCGGAATGAAATCCTTCCCATCCTTACCGTAATCGTACGCCCAGCGGTGTACTTCGGGAATTTCACCAGGCCAGTTGCCGTGACCGGGATTGATGGGAGTGGTCCATTCCAGCGTAGTTGATTTCCACGGGTTGGTATCCGTCACTTTTCTTCCCTTGAACATGGAATAGAAGTAGTTGAATACGAACAACAGTTGAACCGCGAATACCAGGATCGCTACAATACTGATGAATTTGTTCAGTTCCACGAATTGTTTGAACGATTCCCATCCGCTGTAATCGAGGTAACGGCGGGGCATACCGGCCAATCCTTCATAGTGCATGGGCCAGAAGATCAGGTAAGCACCGATCAGCGTGATCCAGAAGTGAATGTAGGCCAGTGTGTTATTCAGATAACGTCCGAACATTTTGGGGAACCAGTGGTATACCCCGGCGAACATGCCGAAGAATGCTGATACACCCATTACAATGTGGAAGTGCGCAATTACAAAGTAAGTATCGTGCAGGTGAATATCCAGGGTAGAGTTACCAAGGAAGATACCTGTAAGACCGCCCGAGATGAACAGGCTCACGAAACCGATCGCGAAGAGCATACCGGGCGTAAACCTGATATTACCCCTCCAGATGGTGGTGAGCCAGTTGAACACCTTGATGGCGGAAGGTACCGCGATGAGCAGCGTCAGCAGTACGAAGAACGCGCCGAGGAAGGGGTTCAATCCCGTCACGAACATGTGGTGCGCCCAAACCAGGAACGCCAGTACGGTGATCGCGAACAGGGAGGCAACCATGGCCATATATCCGAAGATGGGCTTGCGGGCATTGGTAGAAAGAATCTCCGAGGCCATACCCATCGCGGGGAGCAGGATGATGTACACTTCAGGGTGACCCAGGAACCAGAACAAGTGCTGGTAAAGGATAGCGCTACCACCTTCGTTGGGAAGAGCGCCCACACCTGAAATGAAGATATCGCTGAGGTAGAAGCTGGTACCACCGTGGCGGTCGAACAGCAGCAGGATGAATCCGCTCAGCAATACAGGGAAAGAAAGTACACCCAGTACAGCAGTGAAGAAGAACGCCCAGATGGTGAGCGGCATCCTCGTCATGCTCATACCTTTGGTACGCATGTTCAACACGGTTGAAATATAGTTCAGGCCGCCCAGCAGGGAAGATACCACGAAGAGCGCCATGGAAACGAGCCAGAGGTCCATACCCACTTTAGAGCCTTCGGAAGCGGCACCGAGGGCACTCAACGGAGGATAAGATGTCCATCCGCCACTCGCAGGGCCTGTTTGTACGAAGATAGAAGAGAACATCACCACGCTGGCCAGGAAGAAGAACCAGTAGCTCAGCATGTTCATGAAAGGCGAAGCCATATCGCGTGCACCGATCTGCAGGGGGATCAGGAAGTTGGAGAACGTTCCGCTGAGGCCCGCCGTCAGTACGAAGAACACGAGTACGGTACCGTGCATGGTAACGAGGGCATAATAAAATTCAGCGTTCAGTTTACCACCCTTGGCCCATTTACCGAGCAGGTCTTCCAGGAAAGGGAAGGTTTGATCGGGGTAACCGAGTTGCAAACGGAAGATCACGGAGAAGAGCCCCCCGATGATGGCCCACATGATTCCTGTAAACAGGAACTGCTTGGCGATCATCTTGTGATCCATACTGAAGATGTACTTCGAAATGAAGGTCTCATGATGGTGATGATCACCATGGCTGTCGTGATGCACATCGTGCGCATGTTCCGTTCCGTGTGCGTGTATTGTGGCTTCGTTGCTCATGAGAATGTTTTTTTCAATAACCTTAATAAACTTCGCGTCTCTTGTTCAAATTATTTCTGGGCAATGCTTTTTGTGGCGGTGGAATCACCGGCTGGTGTTCCCGCTGGCTTCTGGTTAGCGGGATCCTTATCGGGATGCGCCACCAGGTACTGCGGTTTCTGCTTCATCATCCACAGGTCGAACTCTTCCTGGGTAACCACCTCAATCACCCCTCTCATGGAGTAGTGCCCCTTGCCGCACATCTGGTCGCAGGAAATTTCGTAGGTGAAGTTGGGGTTGTTGGTCATTTCCTTCATTTCCGCGGTGGTGTACTTCGGTGTGAACCACATTGTTGTAGGGGTTCCCGGTACCGCGTCCATCTTCATACGGAAGTGCGCCAAACCCACATCATGTACCACATCACGGGAGTTGATCACCAGTTTAACAGGACGGTTCTTCACGATGTACATTACGGTAGGCGTAACATCGTCCTGCGCGGCGGGATCTTCCCAGATCAGGCCCAGTTCATTTGATTTGGAGTCGTCAATGTTCTTGTAATATTTTTTACCGAACTGCTGGTCTTTACCAGCGTAACGGTACAGCCAGTTGAACTGCTTTCCGGTAATTTCCACCACCAGGGCGTTTTCAGGCGCGTCGGAAGTGATGCGGAACCAGTATTTCAGACCGAAACCTACCATCACGGTGAGCACCAGGGCGGGAACAACGGTCCACAAAAGTTCGAGTTTGTTGTTGTGGGGGTAGTAGAACGCTTTGCGACCGGGTTTTTCCTGGTATTTGAAAGCGAACACGAACAGTACAATCTGCGTGATAAAGAATACGGCGCCGGTTACCGCTAGGGTGATCCACATCATCCTGTCGATCAGTTCACCTTCCACGGAGGCGGAGTCATGGGGCAAAAGGGTCTTGTTGTACAGCAGGTCGTTGCACCACCATACGCCCACCAGTCCGAGCAGCAGGAAGCCCACCATCAGGAAACCGTTGATACGGTTGCTCTGCTGGCGCGTTCTTTCTTCGCCCTTCAGTACAGACACGTATTCACTGGCTTTGGCAATCTGGAAGATTACTACAAAAACCAATACTACTACTGTAACAATTAATAAATACATGATATTGATCTATTAAACAAAGTTTCTAAATAAAATGGCTTCTTCCTCTTTTCGTTTACTGAACTTTCCGGATTAAGTATGGTGAATAATACTTTCTTTCAGGAAAGGGTGGTTCTTCGCGAGCAGGGAATGCTTCGTCAGTTGCCTTCCCACCAGCAGAATAATCAGTCCAACGTACAATACCGCGATACCGAAATCGAACCAGTTCAGGTGGAAATGTTCTTTCTGAACACTGGGCTGCACCATCAGGTAAACATCGATCCAGTGGCCGAATATGATCAGTACCGCCATAAAAGTTACAACGGAATAATTCCTTTTTGAATTGCGCGACATCAGAATAAGGATAGGCGCCACGAAGTTCACGATCAGGTTGAAGAAGAACAATCCCCTGTACGGACCTTCCAGCCTTGCCTTGAAGTAGATGGTCTCTTCGGGGAAGTTGGCGTACCAGATCAGCATGAACTGGGAGAACCAAAGGTAGGTCCAGAAGATAGAGAACGCGAACATGAACTTACCGATATCGTGCAGGTGCTCGTTGTTTACGTATTCAAGGTAGCCGTTGTTTTTCAGGAACACCACGAACAGGGCGATCAGCGCCATGCCGGAAACGAAAGTGCTAGCGAAAGTGTACCAGCTGAACATGGTGGAGAACCAGTGCGCGTCAATACTCATGATCCAGAGCCAGGGAATGGTGGAGGCAACGGTCAAACCGAAGAACACCAGGAACAGACCGGCCCAAACCGTGTTCTTCCAGATGAATTTCTGACCTTGTTCTTTGCTCATCACCCCGTTTTTATCGGAATCATAAGACATCTTACGCATTTTCCAGCCCAGGAAGCTCCACAGCACCAGTGTGATCACTGTCCAGGTGGTGAAGAAACCCGCGTTCAGGAAGCCCGATTTCCCTTTCAGGATGGGGTCGTGCTCCACGTGCTCCTTATCGAGCCAGTGGTAAATATGGTGTTGGTGACCGAGTACAATACCCATCAGCACAATGAAGGCGAGGATAGCGAAAACGGGAACCAGCGCTGATATGGCTTCGGGAACTCTTCTGAAAGCCACCTGCCATCCACCCATTGCGAGGGTGGTGGCGCAAATAAAGAACATGGCGGCGTTCACTACCAGCAGGAAGAATACGCTGTTTTGCAACAGAACGGCCCAGAAGCGCGCTACATCATGCTCATCTTTACTCATACCGAGGGTGAAGACTCCCAGGATTAGCGCGAGTGCGCCTACCGCTGTTAATCCCAGTCCCCAGTTGCGCATTCTGCCGGTGATTTGAAATTGTTCTCTGATAGCCATTATCAACTGTTATTTAATGATTTTTCGAAATGCTGTTTTGGTTTACTTCGTTGCTGTTGAATCTGCTTTAGGGGCCGCTGCGGTGGAATCCGAAGCCGCGGCTGCTGTTGCGCCGCCAAGTCCCTGTTTGTTCCTGATATAGCTAACGATCATCCATCTTTGCTTGCGTGTCAATTGAGAAGCGTAGCTGCCCATCAGGTTCCGGCCGTAAGTCATCACGTGGAACATGGTACCGTCGGCGAGCTTTTTAGAATAGTCGTCCAGCAAGTTCCGTGGCGCCGCGGGGTAAGGACCGGCCCCATCTTTATACAACGGACCGTTTCCGTCCAGTGCCTGACCATGGCAGATGCCGCAGTTGATGAGGTAGAGCCTTTCGGTTTCCTGCATCTCCTGTTCGGTGAGCGCGGGCAGCGGGTTCCTGATTCCTGCGCTGAGCGCGTAACCTGCGGAATCATTTTTCAGGCTGTAAGGAAGCATTTCGCCGCGGCTGATGGTTCCTTCAACGGGTAAGTTGCTGAAATTGATGCCTTGTTTTTTCAATTCGGCGCGTTGCTCCTCGGTTACCGAATAAGCCTCGTATGCACGGCTGTAAGCCATATCGGGCATATATATTTTCCCGGGCTTGCGCTTAACATCGCTGCAGGCGGCCAGTACTACGGCGCCGGTAACAACTGCTATGATTGATAATTTCTTCATCCGATGGTATTTTTTTAGCTGGCCGGTTGCCCGGATCAGCCTGCTGCTCGTTTAAATGATTAATGTCCTTCCTGGCGTACACCTTTTGCTTCAGACAATTTTGTTTCCTTGTCGTAGCGGCCCAGCCACCAACCGGTTTCAGCCATCTGCGTGTGCACTTCCTGCGCGCCGTTGGCTTCGAGGAACGCCATTACTTCGGCCTCATTGGTTTTAGAAGTACATTCAATGGCCATTACATGCAGGTCGTCGGTAGCGCGGGCATGGAAATGGTGCTTCTTCACGAAAGGCGCCAGCTGGCACAGGTAGCAGAAGGTAAGTACCATTCCTACCGCAGAGAAAAGCACGGTCAATTCGAACGTAATGGGAATGAACGCGGGCAACGGGAAATGGGGTTTGCCACCAATGTTCATCGGCCAGTCTTTGTTAAACACCCAACTCATAAAGCTAAGCGCCGTGGTGGTACCGGTGATGCCGTAAATGAAACCTGCCGTGTGAAGGCTCGTCTCGCGAAGGCCCAGTGCATGATCCAGACCATGCACAGGATACGGCGTGTACACATCGTGGATCTTATAACCCGCTGTGCGTACCTTTTTTACCGCAGGAAACAGTGTAGCCTCTTCACTGAAACAACCTACTACGAATTTTTTAACAGCCATTATTCTTCAATTAATAATAATTCAATTTGTTACCGTCTCTTCCTAGTGGTGATGCGCATGGTCATGTGCGAAATCATTCACGCTTGTACTTTCAATCACTTCCATCTTCTCTTTCTGCGCCTCACCTGTGGTAGCCAGTACGTGTTTGATCTCCGCGATGGCGATAACAGGGAAGTATTTGGCGAACAGGAAGAAGCAGGTAAAGAACAAGCCGAAGGTTCCGAGATAGAAGCCGATCTCCCAAATGGATGGACTGTAGTAAGCCGACCAGGAAGAAGGCAGGTAATCGCGGTACAAAGATGTTACGATGATCACGAAACGTTCGAACCACATCCCGATGTTCACGATAATACTCATGAAGAACGTGAAGGTGATGTTCCTTCTGAGCTTGCGGAACCAGAACAGCTGCGGAGATACCACGTTACAGGTCATCATCAGCCAGTAGCTCCATCCGTAGGGACTCAGCGGATCGGCACGGTTCTCGAAGAACACATATCTTTCGTATTCCACACCGGAGTACCAGGCAATGAACAATTCGGTGAGGTAAGCACAACCCACAATACAACCGGTGAGTACGATTACCTTGTTCATCGCTTCGATGTGGCCCAGCGTGATATAATCTTCCAGATAAAGAATCTTTCTAACGATGATCATCAGGGTTTGCACCATGGCGAAACCGGAGAAGATCGCACCCGCAACGAAGTATGGCGGGAAGATGGTGGTGTGCCATCCGGGAATTACGGAGGTGGCGAAGTCGAACGATACAATGGTGTGTACGGAAAGTACGAGTGGTGTACTCAAACCGGCCAGTACCAGCGAAAGCGCTTCATGGCGTTGCCAGTGTTTGGTGGAGCCTGTCCATCCGAAGGCGGCCACACCGTATAACATTTTACGGAGCTTAGTTTTTGCACGGTCACGAACGGTAGCGAAGTCGGGCAGAAGGCCGGAGTACCAGAACAACAGGGATACCGTGAAGTAAGTAGAGATCGCGAATACGTCCCAAAGCAGCGGGGAGTTGAAGTTCACCCACAGCGGACCGCGGCTGTTGGGGTAAGGCAGTACGAAGAAGGCCATCCATACACGACCCATGTGGAAGATCGGGAACTGACCGGCGCACATTACGGCGAAGATGGTCATCGCTTCCGCCGCGCGGTTCACCCCGGTTCTCCAGCCCTGGCGGAACAGGAGGAGGATCGCGGAGATCAGTGTACCGGCGTGACCGATACCTACCCACCATACGAAGTTGGTGATGTCCCAACCCCAGCCGATGGTCTTGTTCAGGTTCCATTCCCCGATACCGTAAGCCACCTCACGGTAAACGGAATACACACCGAACAACAACAGGGCCACGGAAATGTAGAAACCTACATACCACAGTCGGGCCGGCTTGGCTTCAATAGGGCGAACGATGTCTTCGGTTACCTTGTGGTAATCTTTGGTGCCGTTCACCAATGGCTCTCTTAACTGTGATTCGTACTTTAATGATGCCATATTTTGTCTGCTTTTCGCTTCTGTACTGAGTTATGATCTGTCTTTAAGGATCCGTTTTCTTAGTGGTGCGCCTCCGCTTCTTTCTTTGTGCCATGTTCCGCTCCGTGTTCAGCGGGAGCAGCGTGGTGCGCATCTGCCATTTCCACTTCATCTGTATTGCGCACTTTGGCCAGGTAGCTCACGTTCGGCAGGGTGTGCACTGATTCCAGGACATGGAACAACCTGTTCGGATGTTCATCCCTCATCTTGCGTACGCGGCTGTTCTTGTCGTTCACATCACCGAATACGATACAATCGCTGGCGCAGGCGGTAGCACAAGCCACTTTCGCTTCGCCGTCCTGTACGGGGCGACCGGCTTTTTTGGCTTCCAGTTTCGCTTCCTGCAGGCGTTGTACGCAGAAAGAACATTTTTCGATCACACCACGGCTTCTCACGGTAACATCCGGGTTCAGCACCATACGGGTGAGGTCGTCGTTCATTTCCAGGATCACATCTGAAGCTTCGTCCTGGTTGCCTTTGAAGCTATCCGCTCCGGTATAATCGGCCCAGTTGAAGCGACGTACTTTATACGGACAGTTGTTCGCGCAATATCTTGTACCGATACAACGGTTGTAAGTCATTTGGTTCAACCCTTCAGAACTGTGGTTGGTGGCGGCTACGGGACAAACGTTCTCGCAGGGCGCACTGTCACAGTGCTGGCACATCATCGGCTGGAACACCACATCCTTGATTTTGTCGGGATGTGCCGCGTCGCTCACAAAGTAGCGGTCGATACGGAGCCAGTGCATTTCGTGACCGCGCAGTACTTCCGCTTTACCAACAACGGGTATGTTGTTTTCAGCGTTACAAGCCACCACGCAGGCGTTACAACCGTTACAGGAGTTGAGGTCGATGCTCATTCCCCAGTGAATACCGGGACGCTCGTTCAGTTCCTTGTCGTACATGGAAGCCTCGTCGCGGTAGCTGCCTGTTTTGGGCGCATAAGTCTCAACCAGATGCTTGCGGTCGGCGGAGAAGACTTCTCTGTTGTGAACGAAAGTTGCCAGGGAGGCTTCTTTCACCACTTCTTTACGGTCTTCGTAAGTATTGTGTACCTGTGTAATGGCCACAGGGTAAGTTGCATTTGTTTTTTCCACGGTCACGCCAGCCAGTTCATACTGAACGGTGGTACCGTTGAAAGCTGCGAGGGGATAAGCGTTCCTTCCCACACCAATCACGGATTTACCAACTTTGGAATCACGTCCGTAACCTACGGCGATGGCGATGGTATTGCTGTCCATACCCGGGATAATCACCACAGGCAGTTCAATCGGATCTTTGCCGGAAACGGTCACTTTTACCACCGGCTTGGGGCGGTTCACTTCATAGTCATCACTCTGACCGCTGTGGGTAAGGTCGATGCCAACGATGCTTTTTGCCATGCTCCAGCTCATCAGTACATAGTTGTCCCATGTAGCTTTGGAGATGGGGTCAGGCATTTCCTGCAACCAGGGGTTGCTGGCCTGCTTACCTTCACCGATACCTGTTTTCTGGTAAAGCACCAGTTCAGCGCCGGTTCCTTTTTTATAGGAAGCGATAGCGGCAACCGCACCGGCTTCGTTGCCTGCGAATGCTGCACCTGAAACAGTGGCAACCGCGGGTTCGATCACACCATCCTGCAGGGCTTTGTCCCATGCTTCCTGTGAACCGAGTTTACCCATCCAGTACCCTTTCAGTGTAGTAAGGTAATCGTTGGTGCTGCCGCTCCATTTCAGGAGAGAATCCTGCCACTGCCTTGTTTTGAACAGGGGAGCGATGGTCGGTTGCATCAGCGAGTAGTAACCTGCTTTGGGTTCCGCGTCACCCCAGCTTTCGAGGTAGTGGTGATCGGAGATAACATATTTACAGAGTTGGGTGGTCTCATCCATTTTGGGACTGAGTGAAACCGTAGCTCTTACTTTTTTGATTCCGGCAACGAACTTCGGTGCATCGAAATATTCGTAGGCGGGGTTGGCGCCGTAAACAATGAGGCCGCCAATAGCGCCTGCATTCATATCGGCCACCAGTTTCACCATATCTGCGTCTATGCCCTGGCGATAGTTCACCGGAGCGGCCCAGTTGATGGTGGTTCCGTTTGCGCCAAGCGCTTCGTTGATGGCGTTTACAACGGTTTGAACATTCACATCATTGCTTCCGCTCACCACCAGGGCTGTGCCTTTGGCGGCGTTCAGTGCGGCAGCGGCTTTCTCGATCCCTTTCTTCAGTTCAGCATCAGCGATTCCGGTTGCACCCTGACCTCTTACCGCACTCAGCAAAGCGGCGGCCACGGCACCAACTTCAGAAGCACGGTGTGTAAAGCGCTCGTCGGCGTTTGCGCCGGTCATGCTCAGGAAACTTTCAAACTGGAAGTGCTTGCTCATTTCGAGTTTCGTCTCATCCAGTTTCCTTCCTGTGGAATATTGTTTGGCGAATTCTACGGGGCTGAGCCATGAACCGAGGAAATCGGCGCCAAGGCTCACCACTACTTTTGCTTTATCGAAATGGTAAGAAGGAATGGCTCTTTTACCGTAGGAAGCTTCGTTGGCCAGCAGCATACCGGCATAAGATACCGCGTCGAATGTTACATGGCGGCTTCCGGGGTATTTCGCGAGGAAACCTGCGATCACTTCTTTAGAAGAGGGCGAAGTAATGGTGCTGGTGAGCAATACGATGGGTGCGCCACCAAGGGAAGCGAACGCGTCGCCCACCATTTTATCGAACGCTTCGAGCGTGGAAACTTCCTTTCCGTCGGCCAGCGGGAAACGCAGGCGGGCGGTATCATACAGGTCCAGTACTGAAGCCTGTACGCGGGCGGAAGTAGCGCCGGAAGTGATGGTAGAAAGGCTGTTGCCCTCAATTTTGATGGGGCGGCCGTCTCTCACACGGGCGATCACGGGCACCACATCACCATCCTGTACATAGGTGGTAGCGTAGTAGTTCGCGATACCTGCCACCAGGTTATCGGGCTTATTAACGTAGGGAATCGCTTTTTTTACGGGGATTTCACAGCTCGCGGCGGCAGCGGCAGCGGCGGTGCTGAATCCGAGGTATTTCAAAAAGTCACGGCGGGGAGCCTTCGCGTCAAGCAGGCCCTTACCATCCAGATCCTCCAAGGGCAGCAGATCTTCCTGGAATTCATTTTGAGCCTGTTTTTTGTGGGCTTCACTGTTGTTCAGCTCTCCAAAACTTTGCCAGTACTTTTTTTGCTCCATATTCATTTAGTTGACTTGTACAAAGAGCGCTGCTTGCGCGGTCATCCCTCTGTTTCTACGATTATACTATGAATTACTTTGGTCTGTTGTTTCGCTTAGTAGTGACATTTCTGGCACTCTGTTCCACCGATTTCCTCCACGGTTACACCATCTCTTTTCTTCTGCTTGATCTCATCGTGGAACTTCTCGTAAATGCTGTAGAACTTGTTTTCCACGAACTGCACCTTTGTTTCGCGGTGGCAGTTGATACACCAGCCCATGCTCAGGTCGGTGAATTGCTTCACTTCGCCCATGTTCTGGATTTCACCGTGGCAGGTCTGGCACTGTACCTTACCGGCCGTAACGTGTTGCGCGTGGTTAAAGTAAACGTGGTCGGGCAGGTTGTGAATCTTCACCCATTCAATCGGTTTCGCTTTGGAAGGATCCCATTGCTTAGACACTGCGGGATCGAAACCAGCATACTTATAGAGTTTCTGAATTTCAGCCGTACCGTTCACCTCTTTTCCGTCTTCGGTAAACAGTTGTTCGCCGTTGTATTCGTTGATGGCCATGTGACAGTTCATACACACGTTGAGGGAAGGAATACCCGCGTGCTTAGATTCCTGCGCACCACCGTGGCAGTACAAACAGTTGATCTGGTTGATGCCGGCGTGCACCTTATGGGAATAGTAGATAGGCTGTTCTGGCTGATAATCTTTGCTGCGTCCCAGGTTGATCGCGCCATTCACGGTGAAGATACCACCTACGATGAACAATACGATTACCACCAATGCGATGTACGCTTTATTACGGTAGAAGGGAACTGGTTCGGAAGCGGGGATACCATCTTTATCGTCTGCCAGTTTGCGGAGGTTGCTGTTTACCTGGAGGAGAATCAGTGCAACTACTGCCAGTACTAATGTTAAGATACCGAAGAGCAGGCTGTTGTCGCCGGACTCTTTAGCTTCGCCGCCTTCGGGCTTGGCCACTACTGGTGGGGCGTAAGCCTCAACATATTTGAAGATCGCGTCAATCTCTTCATCGCTCAGGGAAGGAAAGCTGGTCATAGCTACCCTACCCCATTTAGCGAAGAGGTCGTTCGCATACTTATCGCCACTGGCTATTACTGCCTGGCTGTTCCTCACCCATGCGTGAAGTTTGGCCTTATCTCCCCAGCGTGCTTCAGCACCTTTCAGCGCGGGTCCGGTCGCATCCTTAACAGGATTGTGACAGGAAGCACAGTTGGCAGTGAACAAAGCTTTGCCATCCTGAGCTTGTACCGCAGTACCAAAGGAGAAAACTGTAGCGAGCAGAAGACTAAAAATTACTTTTTTGGCAGACGGTCTATTATGCATCATATCCACAATAATTGGTTTGGGATGTGGAAAAATATCCAAAGTCGGCTGCAAAAATATGACACGATGTTGACAAATTCGCAACCTGTTAAATTTTTTTTTTGCCAGTATTGACGCGGGTTTCAGCCGATTTCATACATGGTATTTTTTCCTTAGTCGTGATTATTCCAACTCCATTGTTGAATAGTACCATTGCACTTTAACAATCCCTAAACGGCACATAGATACTGCTTTTTTGGCATAACATTACATTCATTTTGCGCTATTGAAGTTTGATTTTAGCTTTGGCACATGAAAAAACTGGCCATCTTCGCATCGGGCGCAGGATCAAACGCGCAGAAGATCATCGACCATTTCAGGAACCATGCCTCCGTTAAAATCGCGCTGATCGTTACCAACAAACCTGGCGCGGGTGTATTGAACATCGCCGTGAAAGAAGGCATCGATACACTGAATATAGAGAAGGAACGTTTTTTCAGGGGAGACGCTTATGTTCCCGATCTTCAACAGAAAGGCATTTCGTTTATCGTACTGGCCGGCTTTCTCTGGAAAGTGCCCATCGCCCTGATCAATGCATTTCCCCAGGCCATCGTAAATATTCACCCGGCACTGCTGCCCAAATATGGTGGAAAGGGGATGTATGGCAGTTTTGTACATGAGGCCGTGGTGAACGCCAGGGAAAAAGAAAGCGGCATCACCATCCATTACGTGGATGAACATTACGACCACGGAGATAATATCTTCCAGGCGAAGTGCGCCGTTGACCCCGGAGATACCCCTGAAATGGTAGCGAAGAAAGTCCAGAAACTGGAACACCTGCATTTTCCTGTAGTGGTGGAAAAGTTACTGCTGAACGAAACGCCCTGACTGCAAACAAAATTCAGCAGGTATTACTAAAGGCAAGCGCCTTCTTTTATATACATCATTATATATCCGAAGTTGTTCAGGCTTCGCCCCATTCAACATCCATCATTCAACATTCAACATCATTCCCATGGATCAAACTAAACTCGGTATCGGCACACGGTTACAGCACACGCATTATGGTCCCGGTGTGATTGTCGGCGTTAAATTCGCGACTTACCTGATCTCTTTTATTCACCATGGTGTAAAGGAAATTGATAAAACGGACACAGATCTGGAGGAGATTCTCCCTGAAAACGTAACATTAGAAGTGGAAACCACTTCGGAGGTAGAAAAATCCCTGCTGAAAATCCTCCGCATGTGGGGCGGCATTTCAGAAACAGTGCCCCTCGGCGACCGTTGGAAAGGTGGTACGATGCTGCTGCAACCCGCAGACGCATCGCTGAAAGCTAAAGAAGTTCCCATCGAAGTTTTCTTTCACAAGATTGTGATGGCGCGCGACCGGCTTCGCGTGCTGGAACAGCAGATCAACAGCCATAAAGGGCTTGGCGATGAAGAGAAAGTGAACATGCAGCAATACATTACCCGCATTTACGGGAGTTTCACCACTTTCAACGTGCTCTTCCGGGATAAGGAAGACTGGTTCACGGGCGAGAAGAGTGGGGATTAGGTTAAAACACGGATACTTCCACGATAGAAGAAGGCATTTTGCCAGGTATGCGTTATCGGAGTACGGCTTCCATATAAACAACCCCGGGAAGCGGGTTATCGTAATAAGCGCCGGTTTCCCTGAATCCAAACTGTCTGTACATCTTTATGGCGGGTTGCAGTTTTTCGAGTGTATCCAGCCGCATTGTATGGTACCCGAGTTCCTTTGCCATCTCCAGCAGCATCGCCACAAGGGTACGACCGGTGCCGGTGGAACGGTGCTTTGGCCGCACATACAACCGCTTCATCTCGCAAACTCCTTCCTCCATGGGGTAAACGGCAATACAACCCGCGGGTTCAAAATTCCACAGCGCGAGTAATAATATGCCTTTCGGCGGACCGTATTTTTTAAGGGGATCTTTCAGTTCTGCTTCAAAACTTTGAAAACAGAGGTTCTCACCGAGTTCCTGCTCATATTCACGGAACAACATTCTTATAGAGGCCAGTTCTGGTCCCTCTTCTCTAACCTGGCGGATAATGCGCATGTGGCAAAAATAAAAAAAGGACCCTAGAAAAGGTCCCTGTCAACCAAAACCAACTGTTATGAGAAAACTTAAACTTGTATCTGTAATTTGTGCGGTTTTTAACCCGTTTGCGCTGCAAAGATACGTTCAAACAGTTGATTATCCCATATTATCAAAACGTTAAAGAAATAATTCCTGCTTTTAACAATAATACCATAATTTCGTCCTGATAACAGGAAATAAAACATCCAAAACAGCAAATTATGGCTTTGGAGAACCTCGATGCGGTTGACGTGCGCATACTGGCCCTGCTCCAGGAAGATTCCTCCCTTAGTGTGAAAGAGATCGCCACTAAAGTGGGACTCAGCACCTCTCCCACTTATGAAAGGATCAACCGCCTGCAGCGGGAAGGGTTCATATTAAGGTATGTTGCCCTGCTCGACAGGGAAAAGATCGGGAAAGACCTGGTGGTTTACTGTAATATCACCTTGAAGGAGCAGTCTAAAGCGACCCTGCGCAATTTCGAAAAAGCGGCTTCCTCCCTGAAAGAGGTCATGGAAGTGACCTGCCTTTCAGGCAACTACGACTACCTGCTGAAAGTAGTGACCACGGATATGCGGAGTTACCACGATTTTGTGATCGAGAAGTTGTCAACGATTGAGAACATTGCGAATGTGCAGAGTTCTTTTGTAATGGAAGAAATTAAGCGGGATACGGCGTATTGGCTGGAATAACACTAATACCCCAATAACCGCCCCATCGTGTCCTCCAAACGGGCTTTCGCCAGGAACTGCGCTTCCAGTTCTTTGTTAAAAGGTACCGGCGTATCCAGTGAAGCGCAGCGCATCACAGGCGCATCCAGCCATTGAAAGCAGTGTTCTCCGATCCAGGAGGCAATTTCTCCGCCTAGCCCGCCAGTGAGCGTGGCTTCGTGCAGGACCAATACCCTTCCCGTAGCCCGCACGGCACGTGCGATGGCTTCATGGTCCAAAGGCTGCAGTGTTCTCAGGTCAAGGATGTAGATGCTCGTTTCGGGATGCGCACCGGCATAAGCACGCGCCCATTCCACCCCCATACCATAGGTGATGATCGTTGCTTCTTCCCCGGTTTGTAGTACCCTGGCTTCGCCAATCCTCGTTTCATAATAACCTTCCGGCACGGGGCCATTCAGGCTGCGGTACAAAGCTTTGTGCTCAAAGAAAAGTACCGGGTTAGGATCGGAAAACGCCGCCAGCAGTAAGCCTTTTGCATCGGCAGGCGAAGAAGGATATACTACTTTTAACCCGGGCACATGGGTGAACCAGCTTTCTGTACTTTGTGAATGGAAAGGCCCCGCCCCAACGCCCGCCCCCGTAGGCATCCGGATCACAACATCTGCCGGCTGGCCCCATCGGTAATGTATTTTGGCGAGGTTGTTCACAATCTGCGTGAAGCCGCTGCTTACAAAATCAGCGAACTGCATTTCCACCATAGTTTTTCTTCCCTCCAGGCTTAGTCCTAAGGCCGCGCCCAGAACGGCGCTTTCACAGAGCGGGGTGTTTTTCACCCTTTCGGACCCGTATTTTTCCAGCAGTCCTTCCGTTATTTTAAACACGCCACCGTACTCCGCGATGTCCTGTCCCATCAGTATTAACTGTGGATGCTTTTCCATCGCTATATCCAGCGCCTCTTTGATACCGTCCATGAATCTTTTGGATGGCGCGGAAACAAAATCAGGAGGGGCGGGTTCTTCGAAAGGTGTGATGGGCAGCGCGTAAACATCTTGCAGTTGAGGTTGTGCCCCCACTTGTAAAGGAGTGGGTTCTTCTGCTTTCTTCCATTCGGTTTCAATGTGTTCATGCATTTCATCACGGGCGATACGGATGCTTTCTTCCGTTAATAACCCCGTTTCCAGCAGGTGTTTTTCGTATTGCTCCAACGGGTCCTTTCTCCCCCATTCTTCCAGTAAATAAGACGGCACATACTTGGTGCCGCTGGCTTCTTCGTGCCCGCGCATCCGGAAGGTGACGCATTCCACCAGGTAAGGCTTTTTTTCCCGCAAACAATATTCGCGGACACCTTTTATGGTATCGTAAACCGTTAACAGGTTGTTGCCATCGATCCGCACCCCTTCCATGCCATAACCCCGGGCTTTTGCCACCAGCTCACGGCAACGGAACTGTTCATGCGCAGGCGTGCTCAGGCCGTAGCCGTTGTTTTCGATCACAAAAATCACCGGCAGGTCCCACACCGCGGCCAGGTTCAGCGCTTCGTGGAAATCGCCTTCACTGGTGCCGCCTTCTCCGGTAAATACCAGCACTGCTTTTTCTTCCGCTTTCAACTGGTGCGCCAACGCAATACCATCGGCTACCGAAAGCTGGGGGCCAAGATGGGAGATCATTCCGCAGATATGGTGCTCCCGCGTACCAAAATGGAAGCTTCTTTCTCTTCCCTTGCTGTAACCGCCTGCATCCCCCTGCCATTGGCGGAAAAGTTTTTCGAGTGGTAAGGCCCTGGTCGTGAATACGCCAAGGTTACGGTGCAACGGTAGTAACCATTCATCTTCCATCATGGCAAGGGTACAGCCCACAGCAATCGCTTCCTGCCCGATCCCACTGAACCATTTGGATACTTTTCCCTGGCGCAGCAGCAACAGCATTTTTTCCTCCACCAGTCGTGGCAGCAGCAACGCACGGTAAAAACGCAGTTGCGTTTCCGGAGAGAGATCGCGTGGGTCGAAATACATAACGGCAAGATTTGGCGTGAAGATAGAAAGAAGAACAGAAACCGCGTTTGTACACGGAGGGGGGACAATACTCAGACAAGCGGGAAAGTAGATTTGTCCTCCCGGATCCATGCACAGTTGACGAAAGCACAGAAGCTGTTTTCGGACTGGTTCCAGGCCTGGGTTACGACTATGTTGCCCGGAACGGCGATAAAGTATGGAGGGGAACGATAAAAGTACCGTGTGAACTGAACAGGTGTTTTAATATAAGAATTGAATAGGTGTATCAAATATAACGGCACAAGCCCCTTCAGCACGTATTCATCTTTTATAAGATATCATTATATTCGTGTTCGACTCATAACCTTAAACCATGTCCGGTCATTTTCAATTGTTGGCTTTCGACCATCTGCAGCAGCACGTACGATCCTTATTCCCGGGGGAACCTTTGCAAGGCGTTGTTTCCCGGGCCGAACAGGAAAAAGAAGTTAATCTATTAAAAGAAACGCTCGGGAGCGAACGCTTCTTCTTCACAGTAGACCTTCAGGACTTTGAGATCAAGGAATGCCACGGTGTATTGCGCTGGCTCGGGTATCCCGACAGCCAGTTCTCCCTGAAAAACTACTGGAACCTCGTTCATCCAGGTAAGCAACAATCCCTGCTCGCGTTATCCATTCAATTGTACAATACACTTTGTACCGGAAAATTTGTTTTGAACTTCATGGTACAACGGTATTCCAGTCTGATAGCGCTGAAGCATTACCGTGGGCATTACCTGCTGGTAAAAAAGACCGCTTCGGTTTTTCAATATGATAAGAACAACCGTCTGCTCAGCTACCTGGATGAGTTCACCATCGTAGGCGATTACAACGGAGAGCCATTAAGCCCTACCTTTTTTACAGAAAAAGGCGACCTCGAAGTGACGCGCGGCGGACAAATGATGCAGCAGATGATGGAACATTTTATGGCTTTGAAAATCTTCTCTACCAACGAGTTCCATACGGCACGAAAGCTGGCCTACGAACCGGGCATCACGCAGGCCGCGATCGCCAAAGAATTTGGGGTTACCGTAAATACCGTTGACACATACTGCAGAAGGTTCCTGCAAAAATCGAGAAAGTTCTTTCAACAAAATTTCAGCAATGCCCTGGAAGCCGCCATATACATGCGTCGCGACGGATTATTGTAGTATTTAGCTTTGTCCGGCCAACGGTGACAAATCCGCCCAAAAACACATTATACTTTTAGGCGCAAGCCTCACATAGTTTCAACAATCTTTTACCTGCCCACTTAAATAGCCATAGTACCTGCTACCTGATCCTTAGAGGTCTGAAAAAATTTCATCCCCCAGGGGCCGGCTAGTCTGGTCCTTTTTTTGCCTTTTTCCCGGTTTCATCCCCCACAACCGGCTTCACAGGTTCTACTCCTGAACTTTACTGCCGTGATCGTGGAGGAAGTACCTCCGGTTCACGGCCTGCTTCCGGAAGCGGCATACATACTCCTTCATTTTAAACGGGCATGTTATGCTTACGTACAGAAAGTATTGTCTTTTCCAATTGAACGCCGATCCGGAAATTCAGGAAAATCTTTTCCAGCTTTTTAAAGAAATCCTCAATCCCGCCCTCACCAGAGCAGAATTTCAATCTTATCTCTTTAAAATGTGCCCCTGTGATATTTTCCTTTTACTGGTATATGATGGCGATAAGGCCGTCGGCTTTTGTTTCGCGGGTTTTTACCCTTTCCTGGTGAACAAGAAAAATGTTTATGTGGCACGTGTGGCCCTCGGCCTGCAAGACCGTTACCGGGGCAGGAACCTTCCGCTCTCCACATTTTTCATGGGTTTTCTGAGGTTCAAACTCAGCCATCCCGGCGCGGAAATCGTATTGATGAACTTTGTCCTGAATCCCATCGTATACAGAATGACACACGAATATTCCGCGCGCGCGTACCCTCGGGAAAAAGGTACCACCCCGCCATTCCTGCTTGAGTTGAAGAACAAAATCCTTGAACGTATGGGATTGAAAGAAAACGTGCGGGATTCTTTATTGGTAAATACGCCTTTCCGTGTGGTGCAAAGTCCTGAGCAGGTATCACGTTTTGAGAAGAGCGCCAATAAACTGATTCAGGAGTTTTTAAGGATGAACCCGGCATACAATCACCAGACCGGCGTGCTGATGCTTGTACCCGTAAACACCCGGAACCTGCTTCATGCGATTGGTACCGCCATGCGCAAAAAGAACCGGAAAGTGACGCGTATGCTTTGAAAGCACCTCCAGAAGTATCATTCAGAAGCCGTGGAAAACAAGCCTGAGCCTTTTCCGGGCTTCCTCCTGATAGTTCTCGCTTACTTCCTCCGACCCTTTCATGGTTTCATCGCGGTGGAACAGCAGTTCTTTCTCCGCGTCGCGGAACAGGAAATAGTACATATTGAACACCGTTGATTTGTTAAACCTTACCTGGTAGGCAGGAGCAAGGCTTAACAAATCACCGAGTGACCTGGTAATTTCATACGCGTTGCCGTCTTCCATATGTATCATCACTTTGGGCTTGTTGCTGCGCGACAATTCCTTAGTATTGGAACTGCGGAGCGCATAAATTTTGTTCCATGGAAGCATCAGGTGAAAATCAAGCTGCAACATGGTATCCAGCGACTCTTCTTTTCTGATAAGCCTTCGATAGCGGGATAGAAAGAGCGCTCCGGTTTTTACCAATGGAAAAGGTTCAGGCATTTTTTTTTGGTCGAACAATAACCTTTCACAAAGATCGTCGGCATCCAAGGGTTTGGGAATACGATGAACTTCCGGACCAAGATCATTTTCTGTTTTCGGCTTCCAGCCCAATACCGAGAGTCTTGCGGCGCGGTCGCGGTCTTCTTCCTGTTTTGTGCTGGTAAGCACGTACATAAACGTATTGTAGCCCTGAAAAATGTACTCGGCCACATCAAGTCCGTCTTTGTCCCCATTAATAACGATATCTAATATGGCGAAATGTGGCGGGTCCTTTTCAATGAGCGCCACCGCTTTTTCAAAGGTATCCACGGCTTCGTGTTTGGTACCCAGCACATGAAACCCTGCGTTTTCAAGTTGTAAACGAAGACCGAGGTAAATAAAATAATCATCTTCAACAATCAGGACTTTCTTTTTATGGCTCATGTTTTCTTCACATTATCTGATTTATTGAACTGTACTGGAAATACCGCTTCAAATACGGTTCCATTCTTTCCGTTTATGGTACAGGTGCCGCCAAGCCCTGATTTAACCTGCCCCATTATCAACATAAGTCCGAGGCCCTCATCCGACTCCCTCTGTTCAAACCCGACACCGTCATCCGTTACCGTAAGTTTGTAATTGTGCGCATCTGCCTGCACAATGCTCACTTCTATTTTTCCCGAGTTCCTGCCGGCGAACGCGTATTTAAAACTATTGGTCCATAATTCGGAAACGATGACGGCAAGCGCCCGGGCACGTTCTTTATCCAGCGCCATATCCGCGTTCACATGCAGGGTAACCGGAATTTCAGGGGCGAATATGCTTTCCACCTGCCGGTACAACTCTTCCAGAAAAGGTTTTACGTTCAGTTGGTCCAGTGTCATTTCCCCGTATAATGTTTTATGCAGCGTTCCCATTGCCTTCACCATGGAGTAAACGGGCCTGATGGAAACATGATCGTTTCTTGTGAGCATTTTTATTTCGACGTAGGAAGTGATGGCCTGAATGGTATTTTCAATCCGGTGCTTTAACTCCATACGAAGCGCGCTGATTGTTTCGTTGCGCAAGGTCAGTTCATTGTTCTGCTGGTCCAGTTCATTGTTTTTCAGCTTCAACTTCCTGGCATTCGCTATTCTGTTCCACAGTAACGCGCCGAGCAAAAGGAGGCCTGAAATGGCAAAGATGAGCTGCCAGGTTCTCCTGCTGTTTTTCAATTGTTCGTTCTGTACTTCAAGTTTAACCTGTCTCAGGCTGTCGTTCACCTGCCTTATGCTGTACTTTGTTTCCAGCTCCTGAAGCTGGCGGTTGAATACAATGCTGTTTAAGGAATCCCGTTCCACGGTATTCAGGGAAAACCGGTTTTGGGCCGCAAGGGAATCAATCAATGGCGGGAGCGTATCACGGCCATTTACAAGCAGTTCCTTTTTAATTTGTTCCACCCCACCTTTACTGTACAGCTTTCTAAGCAAGGTCCAGTACCGTTCTGGAAACTGTGGATTTTTTTGCTTCAATAAAGTAAGAGAACCCTCAATCTCGCCACGGTCCTGTGTTGCGGCAACCCCTTCCGCATAGGAAAGGAATAAAGAATCTCCTGTTCTCTTTTTGCCCTGTTTCAGCATAAGCGTAGCATAGTAAAGGTCATTTTCCGCTTTAATAGGCGCCAGCTTCCACTTTGTGGCATCCCTTGAAACGGCCTGGAAGAGGGAGTCCGCCCGGTCGAATTTCTTCAGAACGGTATAATAAACACCACGCAGCATCGCCGCAAAAGTATTTAGTGCAGGTTGCCCTAAGCTTGGCAATAGTTTTTCAAGGGTTGAAAGATATTGATCTCCTTCCACGGCGTTTTGTTGCGCAAGCGCGAATGCAGCCAGGTCTACATAACACTGAGCGGCCTGAAGTTTCATAGGAATCGCTTCATAAAGTTGCACCGCCTCCTTGTAATTGCTTACCGCCTGCTTCATATTTCCGGAAAAAGCATGGGCCTGCCCAAGCAATCCTTTACAATAGGCCATCTTACTACGCTTACCCACAATGGCGTAATAATTGAGCGCTTCTTCAAGCAGCCCGGGAACCTCTTTTATTTTCCATAACCTTAGCAGGGATTCTGCTTTAAAAGATTTCGCATCGGCCAGCCTTTCAAAATCCTTTGCATACGCTAATGCGGCAATGGCTTCATCATAAAGCCCAACCGCCTTTCCGTGTTCCCCCAGAGCAGAAACGTATCCTGCCCTTGTATACAACACGCGCGCTTTCAACAGCGGATGCCCTGTTTCTTCCGCCATCTCCGCGGCTTTATTGAGGTATGGCAGCACAGCCTGGTACATTTCCATGTCAATGGAAAAGTTCGCGGAAGAGAGGAAAGCATCGTAAATAACGATTTTGTTTCCCGACCGCAACGCGGCTTCCCGCCATAGCGGATAGCGTTTGGCCATATTGGGATAATCCTGAAGCCTGCGGTAATAAATCAACATGGACTCATGCCCTTTCGCTTCGAGGAAAGCGTTCCCTGATTTTAATCCGTATTCCTCCGCTTTAAACGCGTATGGTTTGGCCTTCTCAGGTTGCCGTGAAAAATAAAACAACAGCAGGTCGTAAGCGGATACTACTTTCTGAGAATCCGTAACGGCTGATTCATACCGATCGAGCAGTAATTTTTCATCCTGCGTCAATGCGCAGAAAGGCAGGCACAAGAGGGTGCAAAGGATAAGTAATCGCATAGGTCAATCCGGGTTTAAGGTTTGGGAACGGAGCACCGGTTATTAATAGGAAATGGACTGACCAGCGGGAAAATACGAATTATATGCAGCATGAAAAATATTCATCCAGAGAATTTAATTCGCATAGGCAAAATAGTTATGCACCCCATTCTTTGCCTTCGACATGGGTGCTTTCAACAAACAAATTATTCATTAATAATTGATCACCTGCTCTTCCATTGTTTCCGGGATGGCCCTGAACTCATATTGCTGGTTCCGCAACTGTGGCTCAAATCCCGCTTCCCGGATGGCTTCCTGGATACTGCGGCTGGTGAACCTGTGCGGCGCTCCGGCGGCGGACACCACATTTTCTTCGATCATGATGCTGCCGAAATCGTTAGCGCCCGCCTGCAGGCAGATTTGTGCGGTCTGTTTTCCAACGGTGAGCCAGGAGGCCTGGATGTTCTTCACATTGGGCAGCATGATGCGGCTCATGGCGATCATGCGGATGTATTCCTCCGGCGTGGAAAGGTTGTGCACGCCACGGATGCGGGCCAGCAAGGTGTCCACGTCCTGGAAGGTCCAGGGAATGAAGGCGATAAAACCCTTCGCGTGTTCCGGCTTCCTTGATTGCACTTCCCGGATTTTCTCCAGGTGCTCGAACCTTTCGCGTACCGTTTCCACATGACCGAACATCATGGTGGCGGAAGTGGTGATGTCCAGTTTATGGGCCTCGTGCATGATATCGAGCCATTCCTGGGAACCGCATTTTCCTTTGGAGATCAGGCGGCGAACGCGGTCGGTGAGTATTTCAGCGCCAGGACCCGGCAGGCTATCCAGCCCCGATTCTTTTAGGGCGAGGAGTACCTCGCGGTGGCTCATTTTTTCCAGTTTACAGATATGGGCCACTTCGGGCGGACCAAGCGCATGCAGCTTTACGTTAGGATAAAGTTGCTTGAGCTGCCGGAAAAGATCGGTGTAGAACGCCAGTCCAAGTTCCGGATGGTGCCCCCCCTGCAACAAAAGCTGTTCGCCGCCATAGCGGATGGTCTCATCAATCTTTTGTTTGTAGGTTTCAATATCGGTGATGTAGGCCTCGGCATGACCGGGTATCCGGTAGAAATTACAGAATTTACAATTGGCCACGCACACATTCGTGGTGTTCAGGTTCCGGTCAATGATCCAGGTCACTTTCCCATGCGGTACCTGCTTCTTTCGCAGTTCATCCGCCACCAGCATCAGTTCAGTTAAAGGCGCCTGCTCAAACAGGAACACACCTTCATCCACGGAAAGAAATTCAAAGTTCAGTGCTTTTTGGTATAGATCGGCCAGGTTCATCAGTTTCAATTTCTGTTTCCGCACAAAAATAACACAGTTGCATGAGCCGACGCAATTCCGTTGAAAATTGCCATTGTAGCGGGAAATATGTATATTCAGGAACATGAAAAAGCTTGCCTTTTTACTGGTGCTGCTGGCGTTGTGGGTGGAAGGAAAGGCGCAGGAAGAGTTTGTTCCCCCACCTGCCCGCAAGATCGCCCGCGTGCCGTTCAGGTTACTGAGCGGCGGTATTGTTATTCTGAAAGCCACCATCAACAACCACCCCGACAGCCTGCATTTTATCCTGGATACCGGCAGTGGCGGCATATCCCTCGACTCTGCCACGCACCATAAACTTAATCTCCCGCTTACCCCTTCAGAAAGAACCATACGCGGCCTGGGTGGCATCAAAAAAGTAAGTTTTGCGAACAACAACAAGCTTCATCTTCCCGGACTAAGCGTGGACAGTCTGAATTTCCACATCAACGACTATGACCTGCTCACCAGTGTTTACGGCATCAAGATCGATGGCATCATCGGTTACAGCGTACTCAGCAGGTATGTGGTAAACATCAACTACGACAGTTCCTGGATGGATTTCCATACCCCCGGCATTTTCCGGTATCCCAAAGGCGGCTTCATGTACCGCCCGCTCATCACCAGTTTACCTATCATGCAGGTACGGGTGAAAGATGAACACAGCATTCTAGCCAGGTATTACTTCGATACCGGGGCGGGATTGTGCATGCTTTTCTCCAAAGAATTCACCGACGACAGTATGTTTATTTCACGCAAAAGGCCACGTGTTTTAACCCAGGGAGAGGGACTCGGCGGAAAAATCAATATGGAACTGACCGCTGTAAAAGAAGTAAAACTGGGACCGTACAAGTTTAAAAACGTACCGGCTTACGTTTTTGATGACGAATACAATGTCACCTCCTACCCTTTCCTGGGCGGACTGCTGGGGAACGACCTGCTGCGCCGGTTTAACGTGATCCTGAATTATCCCCGTAGAGAATTCTACCTCACACCCAATACGCATTTCAGAGAAGCCTTCGACTACTCTTACACCGGACTTGGAATTTATTACATCGATGAGAAAATTGAAGTGGTAGACGTATTACCGGGATCGCCGGGCGAGAAGGCTGGCTTCAGGCCCGGCGACTATATTTTAGGGGTCGGAAATGTGATCAACAAAGATATTCTCACCTATAAAACCATGCTGCAACAAACCAATTCACGCATAAGGGTGATCGTGATGCGGGACGGCAATGTGCTGGAACTGTACATCAAACCCAGGAATATTCTCAGAAGGCGTTAATGGAGTTCTTTCATCAATTCGGCCACGGCCCTTTCCAGTTGCTGGTCCTTCCCTTTTCCAACCTGCTGGTACTCGTTCATCAGTTTAATGTCGGGCTCGGTTTGCAGGTTCTCCAGGTATTTTCCGCTCATGCTTTTTACACCCAATGGTGGCGCGCCCCAGCGAACACTATTGTCCTGCAATGTTTCCCATCCTGCGAAAGTACAGGTTCCCGGAACGGGCATCCCCACCAGTTTACCCAGTTGAAGATCACGGTAGCTGAATGCGAAACAGTGTCCATCGCTGTAATTGGATTCGTTGGCCAGCGCTATGGAGGGCTTTGTCCAGCGGAACGTAGGTTCGTAGGTAACCACACGGTTATCGGTGGTGTATTCCAGGAATCTTTTTCCACTGAGGAACATGGCCAGGTCGGCAACAAGATCGCCGCCGCCGTTGTTGCGGGTATCCACCACCAGTCCTTTGCGTGTCGCGTATTTGCCCATCGCGTCATCATAGGTGGTGCGGTAAGCGCCATCGTTCATGCCGGGAACATGTACATAACCCAGTTGTCCGTTGCTTAACCTGTCCACTTCATCCTGGTTCCTGCGCACCCATCTTTTGTAGAGCAAAGAATTTTCCTCTCCAAGTGATATGGGTTTTACACGTAATTCTCTCCGTGTTTTTCCATCGGTAACCGTGAGTAAAATATACTTGCCTGCTTTTCTGTTCAGGTAACGGGCGAAATCTGTATCCGCAGAGATGGGTGCGCCATCAATATTTAAAATGATGGTGCCGGGCGTAATATTCAGCATAGGCTTATCCAGCGGTCCTTCTTTAATTACCTCCTGCACCTTAACGCCCTCTCCTTTATAAGCTGGATCGTAAAATACGCCCAATGAAGCGGTGGCATCACCCAGCGGGTTAGCCGAATAATAACTGGAACCACTATGCGAAACGTTCAGCTCACCCAGTAACTCACTGAGCATTTCTGAGAACTCAAAGGCATTTCCAATATGCGGAAGATACGCTTCATAAGCTTTTCCAAGTTTTTCCCAGTCGGCGCCATGATACCCGGCGGTATAAAATGTTGTTTTGGTCCTGCGCCACACATGGTCGAACATTACCTTGCGTTCCTGCGCCAGGTCCACGGTCATTTCACCGCTGATGGAAACCGGCTCCTGTTTACCCGTTGCCGGATCGAGTTTACTGATCCTGCCTTCGGCGAGGATGAAAAGGGTTTTCTGCTCCTTGTCCCAGGTGAGCGACCCTGAACCGGCGTTCAGCGGGGCGATCATTTTCGTTTCTTTGGTGCGAAGGTTGGTACTCCAGAGGTTGTAGCCTTTTTCAAAACGCGCAAGGTAGTATAAAGTCTCGCCATCTTTACTCAGCGCAGCATCTGCCAGACTGGAAGAATGCAGAGTGAGTCGTGCTTTCCGGTAAGGAATGCCATCCAGGTCGAATTTGAGCAGGGTATCTTTTTTCTCTTTCTTTTTGGTAGAATCCTTGGCCGCCTTTTCATCCTGTTCCTTTGCCAGCGCGGCTTCTTCTTTAGTAAAACGGAAACGCTCCCAGGCATCGGCGTCCAGGAAAAGTCCGTACACATCCGATTGAGAGCCCCCGCTGTTGGCGAAACTGCGCAGGCCGTCCCTGTTGCTGGTCCAGAAAACCATCTTGCCACCCATGGCCCAATGTGCGTATCCATCGTTGTACCCGCTGCGGGACAGGTTATTGATACCGCCCTTTCCGTCCGCGGCGATCAGTCCGATTTCCCCGCTCCACACCGTTTTTTCACTGTATTCAAAAAGGATCCATTTACTGTCCGGGCTCCAGGTAAAATACTGATCATTGTCGCGCATGGAAAACAACTGATCTGAATTGAGCAAGGTGCGTACCTGTTTGGATGCGATGTTGTACACCTTAAGATGGTTTCGTTCTTCGATAAAAGCGATCTCCTTGCCATCCGGAGAATATTCCGGCTGGTAATTTTCTTTGTTGTTGGCGATGATGGCTTCTTCCTTCAAAAGGGTGGCGTGAGAAAAGTAAGCTTCTTCTTCCCGTACTATCTTCGTTTCATAAATCTTCCAGGAGCCATTTCTTTCACTGGCGTAAACCAGTTTTTTGCCATCAGGGGAAAAACTTACGGATCGTTCAGGTTCCGTTGTATTCGTAATCCTTTTTGTTGTTCCGCCATCCACCGAACTCACAAACACTTCTCCCCGTACGATAAAAGCCACCTCCTTCCCATTGGGAGAAACCGAGAGATCGCCGGCACCGCCGTTTACGGGCATTAGTTTTTCCGGATTAGATTTATCATCAGCAGTGATTAACACGGACAATTTACGGGGTTCTTCACCGGGTCGCTGAATGTATAAATGACCGTTATAACCATAAGATAAAGTACCATTATCGGCCACGGTTAAAAAACGGACCGGGTGGTCCTTAAAAGACGTGAGCGCTTTACCCGACCCGCTCCCGGGCCCCATGCTGAACACGTTGAAAGAGCCGTTCTCTTCACTGAGGTAAACGATTTCCTTTTCGCCAGCGGTAAAATGAGGCGTTCTGTCTTCTCCGGCAAATGTTGTAAGCTTCGTATGCTTATCCGATGCGGGCTCGTACAACCAGAGATCCCTTGCCACGGAAGAAGTATGGTGTTTTCTCCACTGGTTTTCCTGCCCTTTTTTATCGTGGTAAAGCATTTTCTTTCCATCGCGGCTCCAACTGATGTCTTCTGCAGGGGTAGTCAGAAAAAGTTCCACCCTTCCTCCTTTTGCCGCAACCCTGTATAGTTCCGGCTGATAGGCCGCAGGGAACTGGCGGTTGGAAGCCAGGTCTTCCTGCCGCGATCCGCCGAAATAAATATACTTGTCATCAGGACTGAACGAATATGGATATTCCTGCCCGGAATGCCAGGTCAGTCGGGTGGGCGTTCCGCCCGTAGCCGGAATGCTGAACACATCGAAATTGCCGTACCGGTCCGATGCAAAAGCGATCGTTTTGCCATCGCGACTCCATACAGGCATAAAATCCTGCGCCTCGTGCTGGGTCAGCGGGTAAGCCCTTCCGCCGCCAACAGGCACGGTGTAAAGGTCACCCTTATACGTAAAAACAATGGTTGAACCGTCTGGGGAGATTGCGGGATAACGCAGCCATGAAGCTTCCATTTGCGCGGAAGTGGCCACGGAAAGCAGCGTACAAGCCGCCATCAGCAGTAAGTATCTCATGTATAGGTATGTTAGTTAACAAATATAAGATTCAGATGTCTATAAGTACTGGCGTTGGGAAGAGCGGTGAAAAAACGGTGCGGAAACGGTGAAAACACGATTGTCGGGGAAAAATGCCGGGCGTACATTTGTATGGAATTGAAGGCGGGATCATTTCATTTGTTAACCATGTGGGACGAAGACGGGCAAAAAGATAAAAAAAAGGAAAAGCTCACCAAAGAACAGGCTTTTCAGAAACTGAAACACTTTTGCGCTTACCAGGAGCGGTGCCACTCCGAGGTAAAGGAAAAGTTGTACGGCTATGGATTGAGAACCAACGAAGTGGATGAGTTGATCTCCACCCTGATCACAGAGAATTACCTGAATGAAGAAAGGTTCGCCATTCAGTTTGCAGGAGGAAGGTACAGGCTGAAGAAATGGGGGAGGAATAAGATTAAATATGAACTGAAAAGCAGGCAGGTGAGTGAATATTGTATCAGGAAGGCACTGAAAGAGATTCCGGAAGAAGAATATTATGATACATTGCTAAAACTGGCCCATAAAAAATGGGAAGAACTGAAACGGGAGAAGAACAGGTTCACGAAGTTGAGGAAAGCTAAGGATTTCCTGTTACAGAAAGGGTATGAACAAGCGCTGGTACAGGATGCCCTAAAGCAGGTTGCTGAAAGTTAATAAAGACGATTTACCATGAGACCACTCACCATAACATTAATGCAGCAGGACCTGGCCTGGGAAGAGCCGGAAACGAACAGGAACAGGTTCCAGGCATTGATCGAAGCGATAGCAACACCCACTCACCTTGTGGTGCTGCCAGAAATGTTCACCACCGGTTTCAGTATGCAGCCGGAAAAACTGGCGGAGTCCATGGATGGCCCAACCTTTCATTGGATGAAAACCATCGCCGCTCAAAAAAGGATCATCCTCACAGGAAGCCTGATGATCAGGGAAAGGGAGCGGTACTACAACAGGATGATCTGGATGTTGCCGAACGGACAGTTCGGGTATTACGACAAACGCCATCTTTTCGGCTATGCCGGTGAGGATGAACATTATGCCCGCGGCCAGAAAAGGCTGATTGCGTCTGTGAACGGGTGGAAAGTAAACCTCCAGGTTTGTTATGACCTGCGATTTCCTGTCTGGGCCAGAAACAGGATGATGGAAGATGAAGAGGGGCGGGCCACCCCCGAATATGACCTGATGCTATATGTGGCCAACTGGCCGGAAAGAAGAAGTTCCGCATGGAAAACACTGTTGCAGGCGAGGGCCATAGAAAACCAGTGCTTCGTCGCGGGCGTGAACAGGATAGGAAACGATGGGAATAATATTTACCATAGCGGAGACTCTATGCTTATTGATCCTATGGGAGAGGTAATGCACCATGTGGCAGATAAACCGGATGTTTCCACTTTCACGCTTATGCCCGAAACGCTGACAGCGGTAAGAAACAAGTTGCCGTTCCTGAAAGACCAGGATCATTTTTCACTGGAACTGTAACCGCCGGTCCTCTTTTGACGAGCATCAATCAGTTGAAGGGTGCGTTCCATTTTTGAATCCAATCCCAGGCTGATGGAGCGAACGGAAGGTTTCACCTCCACATCAGGAAGCACACCTTTTCCTTTGAGGGCCCTATCCGGGTTGATCACCATGCGAAAAATGGGAAGGGTAACACGTATCCTGGTATTGGGAAGCGTCACATTTGGAATAAGCATGCCGTTGTTGCCGTATGCGCCGCCGCCGGTCTCTTCGCCAACAATGGTGCATCCTTTCTGTCCTTTCAGCGCTGACGCGAACAGCGTGGCGGCGGAGAAGGTCTGGCCGCTGGTGATAACATAGAGATCGCCGTTAAAATGTTGCTGCTTCCGGGGTTTGTAGCGGTGTTTTTCAAAGTAAAGAAAATGATACCGGTCATCCCGCATTTTCTTTGCGGAGAACATCATGTAGATGTCATTCAGGAAGCCGGCTTCCATAAACCTTACGGCGGGCATCTTTTTGGTAATGGCGGCCACGGTGTCGGCCACCCGAAAAGGTGTGTGCCGCAGGTACCGGGTGAGGAGGATATAATTCCGGATGTTACCCCCGCCATTGTCGCGTACATCCACCACAAGGTTGTTAAGTTGAGCCGCCTCGAGTTCGCGGAAGCTTTTGCGGAAAAAAGACCGGAGTTTATACCCGTTCGAAAAGGTATTCACTTCCATAATGGCCGCTCTGTGCAAGGTATCTATCCTCAGGGACCGCGCCGACTTCAGTTGATTTTGTTTGCGTTGCCTGGCAGGGACCTTCGGAGGACGGGGCTTTTTAACCGGGGAGGAATCGGGACGCAGCCTCCGGGAAGAATCGGAAAATGGTTTATACGAAGAGAACTTCCGTTCAAAGGTGGCTCCGCTCAATGTGGTATAGCCAACCTGGAATTCGGTAGTTGTGCCATAAACATTGCGGTAATAAGAAGGGAAAGAATAACTCAGGCGGATCTCGTTCACGCCTTGGGAATAACCATCCATTGGCATGAACTCGTAAAGGGAGTGGAGTATTTCCTTTACTGGTCTTCCGTTAATAGAAGTAATCAGTGTTCCCCTGGGCAGGCCGGAATCGCCACGGAGCCAGCTTTGGCTAACGGCCATGGTGTCGCTCCATATCCGAACATTAAACGGGAACTGGCTGCCCCTGTTGAAGCGCTCATACCGGCCAAATGCTTTGGAAGGCCTGACGAATGTATGCCCGCACCTGATCTTGGAAACCGCGTACGATACCAGGTTCCTGAACTGTACTTCATTCATGGAATCGGTGATGCTGTTGAAGGACCAGGTAAAATAACGGTGAAGGTCTTCCTCACTGGTGTACCAGTACAAACTTGGGTGGGCTTTCTCCAGTACGTTGTAAAGAAACTCGAAATCCTGCCGGAGCGCTTCCGCTGTAAAAACGGGCAGTCGCCGTTGTTGCTGGCCTTTCGCCAGTTGCAACATAGCCAGCAGTATCAGCAAACAGGAAACACACCGTCGTAAGATCATATGTATAAAGATAAGGTTCAGCTCCGTGTTATCAGGCGCCTTTAAAGGCGTTCCACCCCTGAGCAGTCAGTTCATGACGGTTTCCCCCGCGGGTAATGATGTGCGCGCCTTCGGAAACTTCCGTCATATAACCAACTACGCTGATTTGCTCGTTCAGGACAAGCTTATCGTACTCAGATTGGGCAACGGTGAACACCAGTTCATAATCCTCCCCGCCGCTCAGGGCGCAGGCGGTGGGGTCAAGCTCCAGTTTGTACGCAAACTGGCGGGCCTGCTCGTGCACCGGAATCTTCTCTTCATAGAGCACACAACCCAGTTCACTCTGTTTGCAAATGTGCAGGATCTCACTACTCAGCCCATCGCTGATGTCCATCATGGCGGTGGGCAGGATGTCGTTCTCCGCAAAAAAGTGGATGATATCTTTCCTGGCCTCCGGCTTCAGTAAGCGGCCCACGATATAATCCTGGTTCTCCAGGTCGGGCTGAATCTGCGGATTCTCCATGAATATTTTTTTCTCCCGTTCAAGGAGGGTGAGCCCCAGGAAAGCGCCCCCAAGGTAGCCGCTCACACAAAGCAGGTCGCCTTTTTTGGCGGTACTTCGTTTTACAAATGTATCGGGGGTTACTTCCCCGATGGCCGTAACGGAAATGATAAAGCCTTTCTGCGAAGAAGTAGTGTCGCCCCCGATCAGGTCAACGCCATATTGTGCACAGGCGGCGTAAACACCTTCGTAAAATTCTTCCAGCGCTTCCACGGAGAACCTGTTGCTGAAAGCGATACTCAAGGTAATCTGCGTGGGCGTGGCATTCATCGCGTATACATCGCTGAGGTTTACTACCACAGACTTATACCCCAGGTGTTTTAACGGTGTGTACATCAGGTCGAAGTGGATGCCTTCCACCAGCATATCGGTGGTGATCACCGTTTGCTTCCCGAAATGGTCGATCACGGCGGCATCATCGCCAACACCCAATAAAGTGGAAGCATTCTGAATCTCAATGTTCCTTGTGAGTTGTTCAATCAGTCCAAACTCTCCCAAAGCGTTTATTTCTGTACGCGGCTCACTCATATTCAACTATAATTTAATACTATTCAAAAAAGTTCCGGTTCATCTCTTTCAACGAACGTTTCAGCCTTTGTTCATAATACTCGATGCCAAAGCAAATTCCACAACCGAGTACCACCAGGAAATAAGCCAGGAAATGACTTAACCGGGAAATAAACGGCGTGATCATCACCATGAACATGCCGATGAGGAAAACAAGGTCATGAAACGGAAAGTTCCGGTCGGCATCTATTTTCTTCAGTTTCGCGGGTTCATCGCTGAACAGGAATTTGATGCGGTGGTAATCTCCGATCAGCAATACCAGGTTCAGGGCCAGTAATCCTACATTCACCCAGGGGGTTCCTTTCCATTCCAGGGAAACCGTCACCATCAGGATATTGAGGATCATGGGAAAAAGCATGAGTGCGCCTAAGGTCGCAAACCGTTGTGTGAGCAACAGGAAGCCGATGATCACCTGTGCGTAGGCCACAAAACGGGCGTAAAGGGCTAGGCCAAACCTGGATAATTCCTCTTCCAGCCAAACGGGTCCAATCACACCGGGAAATTTATGTTCGGCAAACAGCTTCGCCATTCCCGAGCTGAAAAAGATCAACCCTAAGCAAATCCTGATAAGAATGATGATCGTATTTTTCATTTCGATAATGGAAAAAATGGGGTCGGATGGGCTTCAAAAGTATCGTAATAATGGCAAGCGCACAAAAAAAGGCCCTTTCCTTTTGAGAAAGAGCCTTTAACCGACTCAACTTCAACCTGCTGTTCCGGAGGGAACAAAAGGTTAACGTAAACTCCTCGAGAGCGCCAGCAGCGGAGAAAAGAGGTTACCGGATACTTTTCCCACGCCTTTTGGCGCTTCATCTGAGGATGCTTCGGTTGGTGCGTCGTTATTTTCAGTACGTGATTTTTTCGCTTCCTCTATGGCTTTCAACTGTTCACGCAGTTCTTTTTCTTTTGCCTCCAGGATTTCCTGTTTCGCTTTTTCGGTTTCTTTGATCACAGAATCCATGGCCTGGTCGATCTCTTTTACGGAACCACGGTAGCGGTACCCTTTTCCATTCACTTCTACGGAAACTTCTTCCGGCTGTTTTTCAATTCTTTCCAATCCGCCGATGGTCATGATGTATTCCACCCCACTTTCCCAGCGCAGGTCGTCATCCCAGTTGTCATCGAATTCCCATTCGTCATCGAGGGAGAACCATCCGAGGCGGCGGGTAACGCTTCTGTCGATCCTTATTTTCTTACCCACGGGCACTTCGATGGTGAGTACCACTTGCTGCGCCCTGAACTTTCCCCCTTCCGCGATGGAGAATCCATTATCAAGATAGAACACGCTGTCTGCCTGGTTCACGGCGTAGTTGATATTCCTGGCAAAGGTCTGCGCCTGGTTGCCGTTTCTTCCACGACTGTATTTCTGTGCGCTGACGTGGTAGATTGAATCGCGGCTCTTGATTATTTTCAGCCTGATGCTGTTGATAATCAGGCTGTCTTCCGTGAGCTGGATGCCACCTGTTTTGAACCATCCACCATATACTTTCACTTTAGAATCCGCCACTTTCACGATCAGTTTTCCATTGGAAGGCTGCGTTACGGGCATTTCTTCGTGGATGCGCGCCTTGGTACTGAAGTTCCTGCCGATCTGCGTACCGAGCGCGATGGCGCAGAACAGTCCGATCAGCCAGAGGGCTCCGAAAGTATAACCGAGGTAGCTGTTCTTGCTTTTGATACCCATGATCTTACGGATCAGCCATACGATGAAAGCGATGATGGGTACGCCCAGGAAGAGCAGGATTCCACCCCAGGCCAGCAGGTTCTGCGCTGTACCCTCAAGAATATATCCTTTAAAGGGCAATGATCCCAGCCCGGCGCCGAAGAGCGCGATCAGGGCCACGAACAGGGCGAAGGCCACGGTTCCGGCAACGAACAGGAAGAAAGCTTTAAAGATCACCCCAATCGCATGTCCGAAGCCGGAAGCAACGGGTTTTGCCGCGGATGCCATCTCAGAAGCCAGCGGCTTTGCTTCCGTCTGAGAAAAATTTTCGGCACGCTCCTTCAGTTCGGCACCGAACTTTTCCGCACGACCTTTCACGCTCTGCATTTCTTCTTTCACTTTATTCTTGATGTTCTCCAGGTCCACTTTCTGTCCTTTCATCTGCAAACGTTCCGAAGTGGTGGATGCCATTGGCACTACGATCCAGAGGATAATATAGGCCAGCAGGAAAGTACCCATAAAGGAACTGGAGATGAAACCGGCGCTGCCGAAATCGAACCAGTACCAACCCCTGCCCACGATATTGAAGGCAATGTTCAGGATCAGCGGGGCAGCGAATACGAGCCGGGGAATCCAAACTTCCACATTGAAATAAGCGGCGATACCACCAGCCACACCTCCGATCACTTTTTCTTCAGGATTCCTGAAGAGTCTTTTCTGAACATTCTGCTCCAAAGACGCTTTCGGCAGCACGATCCACATGATAATATAGATGAGGAAGCCCAGGCCGAACCCACCGAAAGTGATGAGCGCGAATAAGATACGCACCAGAGAAGGATCGATGCGCAGCGAATTTGCGATGCCGCTGCACACGCCACCCAGGATTTTGTCGTTCTCATTCCTGAAAAGACGTCCGCGGGGAGCGCGTTGCTCGTACTCTCCAGAACCGGCGCCGCCATTGAATCCTGAAGCAGCGGCCTGTTGCGCGGTAGCCTCTTCGTTAGCGTCAAAATCTTCGGGGCGTCCAATGGAAGCCATTACTTCTTCCACATCAGCATCCGTAATGCAATGCGCGCCTTTTTTGATCTTATCCTGGAACAATTCGGCAATACGGCTTTCAATATCGCTGATGATCTCCTCTTTCCCTTCTTCGTGGGCAAAATACCGCTTCAGACTTTCCGTGTAGCCCCGCAGTATATCGTAAGCCGAATCCTCAATGGGTATCAGCCTTCCCGAAAGGTTTATGTTGATAATCTTTTTCATCTCCGTATGATTTATAGGTTGAGTTATTGGTTGTCGGTTGGTGTGCTTTGTAAGGCTTGTTGTTTGGAGGCGAGCGTGTTTACCGCGTTGGCCAGTTCGTTCCAGGTGGCTTCCAGTTCTTTGTAGAAGACTTCTCCTTTTTCTGTGAGGGAGAAGTATTTCCTGGGAGGACCGCTGCTGCTTTCTATCCATCTGTAAGTCAGCATCTCGGCGTTCTTGAGCCGGGTAAGCAGCGGGTAGAGCGTGCCTTCCAGGATCTGGAGGTTCGCTCCGCGCATCTCCTCCACAATGTCGGAAGGATAAGCTTCTCCCCGCCGGATGATGCTCAGGATACAGAATTCCAGTATTCCTTTCCGCATCTGGCTCTGGGTGTTCTCAATGTTCATACCGCATCTTTTTTAGAGTGAACTGATTTTGTTTTTCATGGCCGGATACTTTCCCCGGCTTTGTTTTCTTGGCTATTTGGCTATCTCAGACACAAAGATAGAAACAATTCAGTACTATGCAACACATAGTACCATTTTTTTACAGGTAATTTTTAATGAGTACTATTGGGCGAAAAGGAGAATCCAGTATTTACAAGGGTTTCCTTCAATTTTGATAGAAAGATAAATAATCGAATTTGGGAAGAACGGTAAATAAGATGGATAAGTGGGGCGAAGTATTCCTGGAAATCAAGCCCCAATACGCAGGATTAACTCCCAACCAGTTGCGGTAAGGCAAATAGAATGCACCGTGGAATAACCCGAAGAAGTTCAAGAAGCGGCCTGAAACAAATGTACTGCCAATAAAAGAAATCCATCCCATCGCCGCGCCGCCGTGTAGCCGCGAGAAAATTACCATCCAGTAATAATGTTGAGAAAACCAGCTGAATGCGTTACTTCACCCCTACAAGCACCATATAATTTCTCCTGATCACTTCCCCATTGGAACGGACCTCCTCCTCTTCTTCTTCCAGGCGCTCCATATGGAACCCGGCCTCGGTTACCAGGTTTTGTATGGCTTCAGGCGTATATAGTCTGAAGCCGAACCGGGTGAAGGGAAGTTTTTCCATGAAAGATGCCGGCGCGAAACCAATGGCCAGTCGACCGCCTTTCCGTAAAACACGGATCATTTCCAGGAGATACAACCCGGGATCGCTCCAGAAATACACGGTGTTTACCGTGAAAATATGGTCGAATATCTCATCTTCAAAAGGCAAATCCTTTCCGTTAGACAATGAAAATGATGCCTGTCCCTGCTCAACAGCATGCTTGTTCAGCCGATGGGCTTCCTCCACCATTGTTTCAGAAATATCGATACCCGTGTAAACGATGTTTTCCGCCTGGGATAAAATATAAGGAAGATGGCTTCCGTTGCCGAAGCCGATCTCGAGAACGCGGTCATCATTGTTGACGCGGAGCACATCAATGGCTTTACGGATCATACCGGCATTGTTTTCCTGCATCCTTTCGGCGGTTTTAATGCCGTCGCTGCCGCTGGGGTTTCCAAGTTGGCGCGCGATTTCATGCCAGTCAGGCTCCTGCATCATAATGGCGTGGTTTGAGTAATTGAAAGTAAGCAATTAAACACGCATATCATCGGCTACCCAGTGCACGATCTGTTGTTTGATGGCATCCGGGGAAAGGTTTTCTTCCATGGCGCGTAGCGTGAGCGCCGGAAGTTCCGCGTCTGAAGCGAATCGCAGGGCAGCGATCTGTCCGAAGCTGAGTTTCGGTTCCAGTTCCTCCAGTCTTTTCCCGGTAAGGAGGTGGTAACGCCAGCGCATTTCCATACGCACAAGCCTGTTCTGTACCGTGAGCGCGTAATGTTGCCTGGTCATAAAACTCAGCCAGGTAACCGTTATGGCCAACGCTGAAAGCAGGATATATTCCCCCCTGTTTTCCGGATGTTGCCAGATGCCTCGTACTGAAATGATGATCAGCAACAACATGACCGGGTAAAATACAAAATGGTGCGGGGCGTAAAAACGGATATGATTCTTATAATTCTGCATTGATAAAGTTTGAATGTCAACAAAGATAGGCCGGAGATGTTCCCGGCATTCCACATTTTAAGGCATAAAAAGGGGAAACCGATGCACAATTTTCCAGGTTTCTCCGGAAGAAAAGCTGGTCCCGTTTTTTAAGTAAATAATCCGGTTAACACTCTAAATATATAGGATTCCTTCCTGACGGATGTTTAGCCGAGCGAAGGTGAGGCGGATAGAAGCGGGTTGGGAGCCAGGCCGGAAGGCGCACTTCAGTAAAGGTGCGCCTTCCGCTTTTTAAGTGGTGCGCGGCTGAACTCATAAGCTGAAGCGATGGAGCGCATTCAATTCGCTGAAAGACTTGTTGTAAAATTCGAAAGCGTTTTCCCAATGCTCCAGGGGCAGCAGTTTTCCCATTTTCAGAAAGCCATGTGCAGGGAGCTTTTTCTTATTTATCTGAACATATCCGTCCTGTTCAAAATCGTATTCCCATGGAGAGGAATGCCGCGAGATCAGCCATCCGTATTTTGCGCCGGTTTCCAACACAACATCACGGTATTGCTCAACGTATTTTCCCTGTAAATGGAGGTGTATGCTGAACCCTTTTCCCCACCAGAAAAAACTTCTGATGGCGAAAATATCTTCCTTTCCGAAAATCCTCGGATAATCGAGCATTACATACGGCAGGCCCTGGTAGTTTTCGCCACGGGATATTTTCGGGGAGATGCTGAACAGCGTTATAGGAAGGGAAGATTGTAGGGCGTGTGCACGATAGGAGTCGCTCAATGATCCGAAAAGTGTGCACACTTTATCGATGATGCGCCGTTTCGCAAACAGCCACTCGGTGTTCAGCACCAACTCTTTTTCTGCCGGGGTCAATTGTACAATTTTGTCCATCGGTGTTTTTCTATTTGTTCTACCGTTAAAATACCGGGTTGACCTACTCCTGATCCGGTATAAATTTACAAGGCAAATCACACATCTGATACAATAGGCGTAAAAGGATCGTCAGAGGAAAAAACCACACACATTCAAAAGCTACGGATGTGCAAAAACAATAGTTTATCGGCATTTACATTGATCCATTTTTGGAGAAGGTGAACAGCTATGTACTTCAGCGCATGGAAAGTATAATTGGGTGCTGAAAGTATTTTGAAGATTGAACAAACGGACGAACGAACAGAGATGATGTATGTAAAATTTATTGAGCGTAGGAATGGAAACGGCCTACCCACCCTGAAGTAAGTGCATAAAACCTCGAATGGAGCAGGAACTGAATGGAATAGAACATCAAAGCGAGCCTAAATGAATAGTCGGGCACATGAATGTTAGCGTAAAGACAGAAGTGTGCATGAACAAAAAGATGCATGCACTTGAAATAAATGCAATATGATATTAACGCACTTCTTTACCAAAAGGCATCATACTGATCTCAAGCAATTTAAAATGTTGTTTGGCAAATGGAATCCCGATAATGGTAATCAGCAACAAAGCGCCGAAAAAAAGATGCACCAATGCTGTATACAAGCCGCCACAGATCAACCAGATAATATTAAACCCTAATGTGAAGCAGCCGTTATTGGAGGAGTTGTACACCACCTGCCTGCCGAAGGGCCACAATGCAAGACCAGCGAGCTTAAAACACTGTAGGCCGAAAGGAATACCAATGATGGTAAAACAGAGCACGATGCCGCCAAACAAATAACCGAGCGCGGAAGCAAATCCTCCAAAGACAAGCCAGATGAGGTTCCCAAGTAAATTCATTGGAGTAAGGTAAAAATTTATTTGAAAGTCACTGATACGCGTCCGGTTTCTTTTTTACCGGTGGTCGTTTTCCATGATGGTCCTTCTTTGATGAGTCGTAAAGCTTCCTTGTCGTAGGCTGCTCCTGCCGATTGTTCGATCCGAAAGCGCGTCAGTTTTCCTGATGCACGGACTTCAAAGGATACGATAACGATGGGTGTGGGCACACCTTCGGCAACTTTGAGCCGGGAGCTGTCCAGGAGGTACTGGTTGTAAGCCGCCCAACCTGCTTCAGGAACGGCTTTCAGGGGATTTGTATTGACAGTTTTAGAAACAGAGCCCGTTACCGTCTTTTTTTTCTGCCTGCCATATCCCACCACCACCACTTCCTCCATTGCTGCGGAACTGTTTTCAAGCGTGATCCTATTGGCAGCGGTATTATTTTTCAGTTCTACCTTTTGTGGTACAAATCCCAATACGTCCAGGGTGGCAACGGCAGCGGAATCTTTGGAGCGCAGACTGAACCTTCCCAGACTATCGGTAAGCGTTGCGGTCTTTTCCTTTTCCAGGGTAACCACCACGCCGGAAACAGGCTTTTGCTGCACATCCAGTACTTCTCCTCTGATTTGGAAAGCCGGTCTTTCATTTTTCAGCATAGCGTTCGCCCGTTGTTGAGCTTGTTTGTGTTCTGCTTTCGCCAGCTCCTGGAGTGCGGAAGCCTTGTCTTTCTGTTGCCGATCGTTTTCGGAAAGAATAAGGTCAGAAGATTTTGTTGTGGCCGCTAAATCTTCTTGTTCAGAAACGTGCTGTTTAGCAGGAGTCGGCTTCTCCTTTGTAGGGGCAACGGGAGCATCCGTTTTTTCACCGCTATCGTTCGCGTTGGTCAACGGGGTCTCTTTTGTTTTTTTAACGGTGGGTTCTTTCCGTGCAATGGACTGGTCTTCGTTGCTCCAGATCAGACGGTAAGCTACTGCCGCCGAAACAACGATCAGCACGGCAGCCGCAGCCGACCACCACCAGTTGCGTCGTAAAGGAACAACTGGCACCGGTTTATTTTCTTTGCTTTCCTTCAGGCGTTCGTTTAACCTCAAATTCAATTCCACAACATCGTACGACAATGTTTCAACATGCGCCGTGTAACCCTCCAGCGCATCGGCCAGGAACGGATCTTCCAGTGCCGCCTTTTCCAGTGCATGCATTTCCGTTGCGGTCATTTCACCCGCATGGTAACGGCGGATATCCTCCGCTGTAAATGGACAGTATGGTTGTTTTTGCTCCAGTTGTTATTTGTTGTTTTTCTCCATACAAATTCTGAGGTTGCGCCTGCCGTTCTGCACCAGGCTCCTCACTTTATTCCAATCCATCCCCGTTAATTCAACGATCTCCTTGTAACTTTTCTCTTCCAGGTAAAAAAGCCGGATGGTACGTTGCTGATCGGCCACCAGTTGTGCGATGCAGTCTTCCATGATGCGGAGATTCGTTTCCTGCTCCGATATACCGGCATGATGCAGGTTTTCCTCCGATTGCACATCCCATTCCTTTAATTCAGTGGTTTGTTTGTTTTTCCCACCTCTCAACTGCATCAGGCAATGGTTCTTACTGAGTACGTGAAGCCAGCTTTTAAAATTCGTTACCTCGAAACGGGGCAGTTTGGTAATCAGTTCCTCGAATATCTGCATCACCGCATCCTTACTGGCTTCCGAATCCTTGAGGTATTTAAGGCATACCCCATACACCAGCTCCATATACCGCTGATACAATGCGCCCAATACCTCCAGGTCACCTTTTTCACGGTATAAAGTTACCAATTCCTGATCGGTGGCAGTGGTATATGATATGTGGGGAAGAAATGACATCCGGGGTGAAAATAAATAAAATGGGTGATTGTGTAATCCTGAAAAAAGCGGCATCCTGCCTGCGGGCCCCATTCTTAAACAACAAAAACCATTCAGATGAAACGCATACAAACCTTCAGCCTGGGTGCATTACTTGCCGTTATAGTATTTGCGCTTGCTGCTTTTAACTCGTTTTCTCCCATCCGCATTACCGGTAAAATAACGGATGCTGCGGGTAAGGTAATAAGCGATGTAACCATCAGTGAAAAAAACACCAGGAATACCGTGCAAAGCGATGGAAACGGAGACTATTCCATTACAGTGTCCAATGCAAATTCGAAACTTTTCTTCAGCAAACTGGGTTATGCGGGTCAGGAACTCCCTGTAAGCAGTTCGGGCGTGGTTAACGTGGTGATGCACTCCACCGCGCAGGAGTTGAATGATGTTGTGGTCTTAGGCTATGCCGCCCAAAAAATGAAGCGCATCGTTGGATCAGTGCATTCCAACCATCAACCGGTGATGTACGGAAATCTCTACGAAACGCCACACAATACAGAGTCTTACGATTTTATCAATGAGAATAAGTTTCTTTCATCTCTGCAAAATCCACTTTCCACATTCTCCATTGATGTGGACGCGGCTTCTTATAGTAACGTACGCCGTTTCCTGAAAAGTGGCCAGCTTCCTCCCGCCGGTGCCGTACGCATTGAAGAAATGATCAACTATTTCGATTACCACTACAAAGATCCGGAGGGCAAACACCCGTTCGCCGTGTATACCGAGCTGGGTGAATGTCCCTGGAACCCGAAGCACCATATTGTGTCAATAGGCTTACAGGGCAAACATATGCCGCAGGAAAATCTGCCCGCCGCGAACCTCGTTTTCCTGGTAGATGTTTCCGGTTCAATGATGAGTCCGAATAAACTTCCACTCGTGAAGCAATCGCTCAACCTCCTGGTGGATCAACTGCGTGAAGAAGACCGCGTGGCGCTGGTGGTGTATGCCGGTAGTGCCGGTGTGGCGCTTCCCGCAACCAGCGGAGCCGACAAACAAGTGATCAAAGATGCCATCAACAGGCTGGAAGCAGGAGGTTCAACAGCAGGCGGGGCCGGTGTTACCATGGCCTATAAAATCGCGCAGGAAAATTTTGTAATGAACGGGAACAACCGCGTGATCCTTTGTACCGATGGTGATTTCAACATCGGAGAAAGCAGTGATGATGCCATGGAAAGACTGATCGAAACCAAAAGAAAATCCGGTGTTTTTCTCACGGTACTGGGCTACGGTATGGGCAATTATAAAGATTCAAAAATGCAGAAACTCGCCGATAAGGGCAACGGAAACCATGCTTATATCGACGATATTTCAGAAGCGAAAAAAGTATTGGTGAATGAATTCGGCGGCACACTGTTCACCATCGCGAAGGATGTGAAATTGCAGCTGGAATTCAATCCCGCCAAAGTTCAGGGCTACCGCCTTATTGGTTATGAAAACAGGACGCTGGCCAAAGAAGATTTCAACAACGACACCAAAGATGCCGGTGAAATGGGCAGCGGGCATACGGTTACAGCCTTGTATGAGGTCATTCCCGTTGGTATCGTATCTTCTTTCATCGGAACTGTGGATGGCCTGAAATACCAGCAATCCAACACCAGCCAGCTTCCTAATTATCAAAGCAACGAATGGCTGCATGTGAAAATCAGGTACAAACAACCTGACCAGGACAGCAGCATTTTATTGCAACAACCCGTTTCCGGCAATGTACTGCCCTTAACTAAAACATCCGACAACTTCCGCTTCTCCACTTCGGTAGCAGCCTTCGGTATGCTGCTCCGCAACTCCGAATTCAGGCAGGAAGCAAGTTTTCAGAAAGTGCTGGATATCGCAGAAACGGCTTCCGGCAAAGACAAGCATGGCTACCGAAAAGAATTTGCCGGCCTCGTGCGCAGAGCAATGAAGAAGCAACCGGACCTCAGTTACCACGAATAAATATCCGTTAACAGTACAGCGTCTTTTCTTTTAGTATCATTACAGTTCATTTTTCAGAACTATGCAAAGAAAAGATTTTATACGCTCGGCAGCCCTCGCCTCCGCCGCAGGAATGATGCCCCGATGGACATTTTCAATGGGTTCGCAGGAATTTCCCACCGTAAGAACACCCGAAAATGAAAGGAAATTTAAAAGCGAAGCCATTGAAAATGCTATCGCCACTTTCAAAAAAAATGTGTCCGACAAAGAACTGGGATGGCTCTTCGAAAACTGCTTCCCTAATACCCTCGATACCACCGTCGAATTTTCCGTACACAACGGAAGACCCGATACATACGTGATCACGGGAGATATTGATGCCATGTGGCTCCGCGACAGTACTGCGCAGGTATGGCCCTATATCTCTTTTATCAAAGAAGATAAAAAATTGAAAGAACTGGTGGAAGGGGTCATCAACCGGCAAACGGATTGTATCCTCTACGACCCTTACGCCAACGCGTTCTACAAGGAACGCACTAAAGTAGGAGAATGGAAATCGGATATCACCGACATGAAGCCGGGTATCCACGAAAGGAAATGGGAGATCGACTCCCTTTGTTATCCCATCCGGCTCGCGTATGAATACTGGAAACAAACCGGCGACACCCGCCCATTTGATGGGGACTGGAAAAAAGCCATCGCACTTACCGTGAAAACCTTCCGGGAACAACAGCGAAAAAACGGTAAAGGTCCTTACACGTTTCAACGTACCACCGCCTGGGCAACCGACGGTGTGGCCATCGGCGGATATGGGTATCCCGTAAAGCCGAATGGGCTGATTTGTTCGGTGTTCCGACCCAGCGATGATGCCACCTTGTTCCTTTACCTCATCCCCGCCAATTTTTTTGCGGTCACCAGTTTAACGCAGGCCGCGGAAATGTTGTCAGCCATTCAAAAAGATACAACGCTTGCAAACGAATGCGCGGCCCTCGCCAAAGAAGTGGCCACCGCCCTGCAACAGAACGCCATTGTTTCCCATCCCAGATTCGGGAAGGTATATGCTTACGAAGTGAACGGCTTCGGCAGTTACAACCTGATGGACGACGCGAATGTGCCCAGTCTGCTCGCATTGCCCTACCTCGGTGCCATGAAAAAAACGGATCCCCTTTACCTCAGTACCCGCAAGCTGATCTGGAGTGAAGAGAACCCTTTCTTCTTTAAAGGATCCGCATCCGAAGGCATCGGCGGCCCCCATGCCGGACTGGACATGATATGGCCCATGAGCATTACGATGCGTGGCCTCACCAGCACTAGCGATGCGGAAATAAAACAGTGTATCCAGGCGCTAAAAGCCACCCATGGAGATACGGGCTTTATGCACGAATCATTTCATAAAGACGATCCAAAGAAATTTACAAGGAAATGGTTCGCATGGGCAAATACGTTGTTCGGTGAGTTTCTCTGGAAGACCTATAAAGAAAAGCCGAAGCTGCTGTAAAAAGTATTTCACATGCGTTGCGCCGTAGCGTCGTTGCGAGAACTTTATTCTTTCCTGAAAGATGTAATTTTTATCTCTCGCAACGGCGCAACGTTTTTCAGCTTACAGGAATTTAAAAACCCATTTGCGGTAGTTTTCAAAATCTTCCAGCGTGGAAAGCGCATCAAATTTTTCCAGGGAACCACCAGGTTGTTTCCTGGCGAGGACCACGGTGCACCCGTTCACGATGCACCGTTTTCCTTTTTCAAATATGCGGTTCAGTTCATCAGTATCGCCGATGGTTTGTAATGCTTCTATTTCAGCCACGTTGATCGTAAGGTCTTCCATACAACTTCTTCTTTTACCTGTTCTGCAAAGTAAACCAATAACCGCGGGCTATACTTTTACTTTTTTCCATTTTCCCTTTTTGAAAAGAATAAAGCCGGCGATGGTGATGGCCGTTTCCGCAATGGGGATCGCGACGAATACGCCTGTTGGTCCCATGCTCAGTTGTTTCGCAAGGTACCACGCGAGCGGAATCTGGAAAAGCCAGAACCCGGCCAGGTTAATATAAGTGGGCGTCCAGGTATCTCCGGCTCCGTTGAAAGTATTGATCATTACCATGCCTATACCATAGAAAACGAAGGCCAGACTAATGATGCGCATGGCCCGTTGTGCCACGTCAATCACTTCCGGATCGGTGGTAAAGAAGGAAACCATCCAGTTGCCGAGGAAGAAAAACGCGAGCGTAACCAGCAACATAAAGATGGCGTTGTATTTCACCGTTTTCATCACGGAATCGTGGGCCCTTTGCACCTGGTTGGCGCCGAGGTTCTGCCCCACCAGCGTAGATGCCGCGTTACTCAAACCCCAGGCGGGCAGCATGAAGAACATCATGAGCCGGATCGCGGTTTGGTAACCGGAAGAACCGGCTTCCCCTCCGGTAGTGGCCACGAGTTGCGCCAGGAAAATCCAACTGCACGAGGCGATCACGAACTGGAAGATGCCCGGTGTGGCAATGCCCACCAGCGAACGCATCAGCGGGAGGTCTATATTCCAATGTGAGGGTTTGATCTTCAAGCTGTGTTTCCCGGAGAAGAGGTGGTACAACTGGTAGGTTACGCCGATACCCCTGCCCAATGCGGTGGCCATGGCCGCGCCGGTGAGACCGAATGCGGGAACAGGTCCCCATCCATTGATGAACAGCGGACACAACAAGATGTTGCAGCCGTTGGCGATCCATAAACTTTTCATCGCGATGGCCGCATTGCCTGCACCACGGAAGATCCCGTTGATGAGGAAGAGCAGCATGATCACAATGCTGCTGCCCATCATGATGCGCACGAAAGTTGTTCCTTTTTCTGCTGTTTCTGCACTTGCTCCCATCAGGAGCAGCAATTCCTTCGCGAAGAAAACACCGGTCAGACTCAATGCAGCAGTTACAACCGTGGCGATCACGATGGCCTGTGCACCTGCGTGGGCAGCGGCTTCAGGGTTCTTTTCCCCGATACGCCGCGCCACCACCGCCGTGGCAGCCATACTCATTCCGATGGCGATCGAATACATAATGGTGAGCACGGATTCTGTAAGTCCAACCGTTTGAATGGCTGCGCTGGAATCTTCGAGGTGACCTACGAAATACAGGTCAACCAGGGCAAACACGGATTCCATGATCATTTCCAGCATCATGGGAATGGCGAGCAGCAGAACCGCTTTGCGGATACTGCCTTGCGTGTAATCAGTTTCGCCGCCCTTCAGCGCCTGTTTCAACAATAATATATAGGCAGATACCGTTTTGGTATTCCTGGGATAAGATGTCATGAGAAGACTGTTATAGGTAAATAATTGAATTACAGGCAGGAACGTCCCGCTGTACGATATGGGTAGCAAATACCCCGTGGATTAGTGGCGCACACGCGCTGCGAAGGACTTCATGGTTCGTAACATTGAGGCACCGAAGGTAGAATAATTTTGGAGAAGGCCATTAAGCAGACGTTAATTTCCCCCGGCAACTTTTCTTGATGAGTAGAATTCTGTAATTTAAGAGCATGACCCCGTTTAAGAAGCGATTAGTAGCCGCCGCGATGATGTTCGCCGCCTGCCTGCCATGTTTGGCCCAGTCTGTAATGAAAAGGGACAGTTTACCGGAAGCCCCCCGGTTCCCGGTCACGAAGTTGCTGATCCCCGCAGCCATGATCAGTTATGGCGTTACTTCACTCGAAAACCACCAGATACAGAAATGGAACAACAATATCCGGGCGGAGATCGTGGAAAAGGATTATAAGCACGTCCGTATTGATGACTACCTGCAGTACGCACCTGCGGTTGCGGTTTACGGATTGAACGCCGCGGGCATCAAAGGAAAGCACAATTTCAAAGACAGGACCATCATCTACCTGATGTCGTCGCTGATTATGAATACCACCGTAAGCACCCTGAAGAAGTCTTCCAATTTTGAGCGCCCCGATGGCTCCAACGACCGCTCCTTCCCTTCCGGACATACGGCCAACGCTTTCCTTTCCGCGGAGTTCCTGCACCAGGAATACAAAGATGTATCGTTGTGGTATGGCGTGGCGGGTTATACGGTGGCTGGCTTAACGGGTACCATGCGCATGTACAACAACCGCCACTGGCTGAGCGATGTGGTGGCCGGCGCAGGCATCGGCATCGCTTCTTCCAAACTGGCTTACTGGCTCTATCCTACCATCAACAGGGCGATATTCAAACAGAAAGAAATGAAAACAGTGGCCATGCCCGCGGTGGTGAATGGCGCTCCGGGATTGGCATTGGTGCATCGGTTTTGAGTGGGAATAAAAAAAGCCTGAGAAAAGGTATTCCCTCTGCTCAGGCTTCTAGGATTTGAATGAATCCTCATTCAAAATTCAACATCCAAAATCTATAATTTCTTTATCTCAATATTCCGGTACCAAACCTGATCTCCATGATCCTGTAACGCGATGCGTCCGGATTTGTATTTCCCGAAGTCTGCCCAGGATTTGAATTTGCTTCCGGCCACCAGTTGGTTCCAGTTTTCATCCCACATGGTAGTCTCTACTATTTTCACACCATTCAGCATGAAGGTAAGTTTGCCGTTGTTGGCGATGATTTCCGCGAGGTTCCATTGCCCCACGGGTTTTACCGGTTCGGAGGAACTGGCGATCAGATCGTACAAATCGCCGGTACGGTGTTTATGGATTTTTCCGTCGGCATGGGCCTCATTGTCCAGCACCTGCATTTCGGGGCCCGTTAGATAGGTTTGGCTGAACTTCGGATCTTCCTTCACGAAGAAGATGATCCCGCTGTTTCCTTTGGGAGAAATTTTCCATTCCAGTTTCAGGTGAAAGTTCTCGTATTCTTCATTTGTTACGAGATCACCTCCGGTAGTGCCGGGTGCTTTCACAAGGGTGATGGCGCCATCCTCCACTTTCCAGGCATCGCCTGCCGTGGACTTGTTGAACGTGTGCCATCCGTTGGTGGTTTTGCCATCGAAGAGTTTGATCCAGCCTTCTTTGGAAGATGCTGTCGTCATGGAAGTGCTTTTTTTAGCGCTGCTGCAGCCTACGGCTACGATGCCTGCGGCCAGTAAGGTAAGAAAGGTGTTACGCATGGGTTAATTGTTTTTGAGCAGGAAGATGTATTTCACCATCGCTTTCGCGTCGTCCTGGGAAATATTATCGTGGGCGGCCATTGGCACCTGTCCCCAAACGCCGCTACCGCCTTTGATGATCTTTTCGGCCAGCATGGAAAGGTTGGCTTCGTTGTTTTCATATTTATTGGCGATATCCCGGTAAGAAGGTCCGATGAGTTTTTCGTCCACTTTATGGCAGGTAAGGCAGTCCGAGTTCCCGATGAGTGAGAGCCCTTTTGTGTAATCGGGGTTGCTGCTCATGTCGTCGGCAGGCTTGGGTGTTTCGGTGGCCGTTTTATCGGCGGGTTCAGTGGTGTTTGTTTTGGGGGATTCTTCCGCGCTGTTACCGCAGGCGTAGCAGAGTGCGCCCATCAGCACTACAAAAGCCAGTTTTTTCATCTTGATTGTTGTTGATATTGAGTAAAATAGTCCGTCGCCGCTAAAGTTCTGAAAAGAATCAGTTCAATCCCAGAATCCTGCGGTTAAAATTTTCATCCGCGCCTTGTCCGGCGAAATCGTCGAATGCTTTTTCCGTAACGCGGATGATGTGGTCCGCGATGAACTGCGCGCCTTCGCGGGCGCCGTCTTCCGGGTGTTTAAGGCAGCATTCCCATTCCATTACGGCCCATCCTTTGAAATCGTATTGGGCCAGTTTGCTGAAGATGGCCTGGAAGTCCACCTGTCCATCACCTGGCGAACGGAACCTTCCCGCCCTGTTGATCCAGCCCTGGAACCCACCGTAGACTCCTTGTTTTCCCGTGGGATTAAACTCGGCATCCTTCACATGGAAGGCTTTGATGCGTTCGTGGTAATGATCGATATAGCTGATATAATCGAGACACTGCAGTACAAAATGGCTGGGATCGTACAATAAACATGCGCGGGCATGGTTGTTCACTTTCTCCAGGAACATTTCGTAGGAAATACCATCGTGGAGATCTTCTCCCGGATGAATTTCATAACAAACATCCACGCCGTTCTCATCGAATACATCCAGGATGGGCTTCCACCTGTTGGCAAGTTCGGTGAACCCAGTTTCCACCAATCCGGCGGGACGTTGCGGCCAGGGATATACCGTATGCCACAGCAGTGATCCGCTGAAGGTGGCGTGCGCGTTGAGGCCCAGGTTAGCACTGGCTTTCGCGGCGTATTTCAGTTGTTGGGTTGCCCATTCGGTTTTGGCCTTCAGGTCGCCTTTCAGTTCCGTGGGCGCGAACCCGTCGAAGAGTTCATTGTAAGCGGGATGACAGGCCACGAGCTGCCCTTGCAGGTGCGTGGACAATTCCGTTATCTCCAGTCCGGCGGCGGCAATAGAGCCTTTCAGTTCATCGGCGTAGGTTTTGCTTTCCGCCGCTTTTTTCAGATCGATGCAACGGGAATCCCAGGTGGGTATCTGTACACCTTTGAAACCCAGATCAGCGGCCCATTTGCAGATGGTGGTGAGGTTGTTGAAAGGCGGTTCATCACCGAGGAATTGGGCGAGGAAGATGGCAGGGCCTTTTATTGTTGTCATAAGAAGATGATTTTAGTTTATTTTTTCACGCCAAGACGCAAAGGAGCAAGGACGCAAAGTTCGTTTATGTTGATAAAGCTCTTGATATAAGGTAACAGAAAAAGGGATTTGTAATTACAAAAACGCATCGCAAAAACGCAAGCTTTCCCAAGCTCAGCAACCCCTTGCGTCCTTGCTCCTTTGCGTTGCGCAGTGCGCAGCACAAAGCAATTGCGAGAACAAAGCAATTGCGTGACCACTTATACCTCAAAAGCCACCCACTTTTCAGCAGATTTCCCGCTCCGCACCACATTCTCCACGAATGCCATTCCTCTAACCCCGTCTTCTGCTCCCGGAAAATCGAGTGACTCTTTGGAAGGCGTTGCTCCTTTTTCCATCGCCACCACGCTCTGCGCGAAATTGCGGTAGAGGTTGGCGAACGCTTCGAGGTAACCCTCCGGATGCCCCGGAGGCGTTCTCGTATTGTGCGCGGCGTAACTACTTAGATAACCGGCTCCGGTGCGGAGGATCTGCGCGGGCTGATCGGGCCATTTCAGGATGAGGCTATTCGCGTCTTCCTGGCGCCATTCGAGTCCGCCTTTTTCTCCGTAAACGCGGATCTTCACATTGTTCTCTTCGCCGGCAGCTACTTGTGTGGCGAACAACATACCGGAAGCGCCATTGTCGAAACGCAACATCACCATCCCGTCGTCGTCGAGTTGTCTTCCTTCCACTACTATGTTGAGGTCGGCGCAGAGTTCGGTCACTTTTGCTCCGGTAACATATTCCGCCATATTGAAGGCGTGTGTGCCGATATCGCCCATGGCGCCCGCGATACCACTGCGGGAAGGATCGGTTCTCCAGCTTGCCTGCTTGTTATCGGTTTTTTCGGCGAGGGTGCTGAGCCAGCCCTGCGGGTATTCCACATATACTTTCCTGATTTTACCCAGCCTTCCTTCTTTCACCACCTGGCGCGCCTCTTTCAGCATGGGGTAACCTGTATAGGTATGCGTAAGACAAAACAGTTTTCCGCTTTGCTCCACCACTTGTTTCAATTCCTTTGCTTCTGCGAGCGTGAAGGTCATCGGTTTATCCAGCACCACGTGGAAACCGTTTTCCAAAGCCGCTTTCGCGGGTGCGAAATGCACGTGGTTGGGCGTAACGATGCTGATGAAATCCATCCTTACATTTTCGGGCAGTTGCTTCTCCTGCTCGATCATGTCCCACCAGGAAGGATATACCCGCTCAGGTGGAAGACCGAGCATGATGCCGCTCTCTTTTGATTTCGCGGGATCGCTGCTGAAAGCGCCGCAAACCAGTTCAATTTCTCCATCCATAGCCGCCGCAATGCGGTGCACGGCGCCGATGAACGCGCCGATACCGCCCCCCACCATGCCCATTCTGAGTTTTCTTTTCATGCTGCTCTATTTAAGTTTTGAATATGCGGAAGTTACCGTGCATTTTAGCCTTAACGCCTGCTGTTTTATAGCAAATGATAGTATTATTTTATCATTTGACGGTACAAAAGATCGCCGGTGATTAAATTGTTGTGCGCAAAACAGGCAGCAAGGTAAAACGGGCATTAAGTTAGGAACAAAAATTTTCAAAACGGGTAAATTTTACACAATGTTGGGTGAGGTGGTCTGATTTTACCCGGAAAAAAATTACATTTATGCCTTCCCCGGAACCCTTGGGAAAACCAAACGATCAATCAATCAAAACAACCTAGCGGTATGCAAGCCATCCAGCGGAACAAACTTTTTGTAGCCAGTTGCCTGGCATTACTGGTAACCTCTCTTTCTTTCGGCATCCGTGCCGGCATCCTCGGTAAACTTGGTGTGGAGTTCAATTTAAATGGACAGGAACTCGCGATCATCACCGGAACCGCTTTCTGGGGATTTCCCCTCGCGGTGGTAATCGGCGGCTTCATTGTGGATGCCATCGGCATGAAACGATTACTGGTAGCGGCATTCGTGTTGCACCTGCTTGGTATCGTACTCACCATTTGCACCCCTTATTTCAGCTCCGGCTTCTGGCCATTGTTCATCTCCACGCTTTTCATCGGGATGGCTAACGGAACCGTGGAAGCAGCCTGTAACCCATTGGTGGCAACCATTTATTCTGACAACAAAACCACCAAGCTGAACCACTTCCATTTGTGGTTCCCCGGTGGTATCGTTGTGGGCACGTTGATCGTTTATTTTTTAAGCGAACTTGGTCTCGGCTGGCAAATACAAGTGGCAACCATGCTTATCCCCACTTTTCTATATGGTTATCTTTTCCTTAAACTGGACTTTCCTGTTACTGAACGTGTGGCTTCCGGTGTAACCACGGCACAGATGTATAAGTCTGTAACCAGCCCGCTGTTCATCTTCATGTTCATCTGCATGTTCGGAACCGCGATCACCGAGTTGTTCACCAACCAGTGGATCGAGATTTTATTGAAGAATGTGACCAGTCATGGTATCCTGATCCTCGCGCTCACCGCGGGTGTGCAGGTACTGGGTCGTGCAGTGGCGGGGCCCATTGTTCACCGCATTTCGCCATCGGGCGTGCTGTTGGTTTCCGCTGTTCTTTCCGCGATAGGTTTGTACCTGATGGGTTCCGTATCCGGCAATATGCTGATTGTGGCCGCCATCATCTTTGGTTTGGGTATCACGTATTTCTGGCCCACGATGCTGGGATTCGTTTCTGAAAATATCCCGCAATCAGGCGCATTGGGCATGAACCTGATGGGTGGCGCGGGTATGTTCGCCGTATCCGTTTATACATATTTCATGGGCGGCTTTTACGATAACATCATCGCGAAGAACCTCCCCACCGGGGCGGACCTCAAAACTTACCAGGGCGCCGCAGCCGGAACGCCCGAAGCGGCGGCTTTCGCGCAGGCGCAGGCGGTGGCCGGTCCTGAAATCATCAATGTAACGCTGGTGATTCCCATCATACTGGTGGTGGCTTTCGCGGGTCTGTTCTTTTACATGAGAAAGCGTCAGCCTGTACATGCTTAACATTTTCTTTAACAATTACAACGGGATCGGTTCCTTAATTTCAACTTTTCGATACTATGCAATCTTCTAATACCCGCCGTTCGGCGATAAAAAACCTGGTTATGAGTGGCATCGCCGTAGGAGCTTTCCCTTCCCTTTCCATGGCTGAAAAAGCCGCGCTGGAGCAAAGTCCTGTATTGAAAGGAAACATCAATCATTCCGTTTGTTACTGGTGCTATGGCGGTATTCCCTTCGAAGAATTCTGCGCAGCCGTGAAACAACTGGGCATCAAAGCAGTGGACCTCGTGGGACCGAAAGACTGGGCCACCCTGAAAAAGCACGGCCTGGATTCCTCTATGTGTAATGGCGCGGAGATTAGTCTCACTGAAGGATGGAACGATCCACAGTACCACGAAAAACTCATTCAGAATTATTCAGAAATGATTCCGCTGGTGGCGAAGGCAGGCTACAAAAACCTGATCTGCTTCTCCGGCAACAAGCGGGGCATGGATGATGAAACCGGGTTAAAAAACAGTGCTGAGGGCCTGAAAAAAATCATGGCACTGGCAGAAAAAAACGGGGTCACCATCATCATGGAATTGCTAAACAGCAAAGTGGACCACAAAGATTATATGTGCGACCGCTCCGTTTGGGGTGTGGAACTTTGTAAGAGAGTTGGATCCGACAACTTCAAACTGCTGTACGACATCTACCACATGCAGATCGATGAAGGAGATGTGATCGCCACCATCAAACAGAACCACCAGTACTATGGGCACTACCATACTGCGGGTGTACCAGGCAGGAACGAGATTGATGAAACGCAGGAATTGTATTATCCCGCCATCATGCGCGCCATTCTTTCCACCGGGTTCAAAGGGTATGTGGCGCAGGAATTCGTTCCGAAGCAACCCGATAAAATCGCTTCACTGAAGCAAGCCATCACGATATGTGATGTTTAATTTGTAACGACTGTTAAAGCAATAAAGTAAAAATCAAAACAATTTTGTTATGGCGGAGAACACCTATGATGCCATTGTGATCGGCTCCGGGATCAGTGGCGGCTGGGCAGCAAAAGAGCTCACGGAAAAAGGACTGAAGACCCTGATGCTGGAACGCGGCAGAAACATAGAACACGGTAAAGATTATGTGAATGCCAATAAAGGTCCCTGGGAATTCCCACACCGCGGGGGCAGAACACAACAAATGATCGAAGATTATCCCGTGCTGAAAAGGGATTATCCGCTGAACGAAAAGAACCTCGATTACTGGGTCAACGAAAAAGATTGCCCCTATACCGAAGTGAAACGCTTCGACTGGTACCGTGGTTACCATGTGGGCGGAAGGTCACTGATGTGGGGCCGCCAGAGTTACCGCCTCAGCGACCTCGATTTCGAAGCCAACGCAAAAGACGGCATCGCCACCGACTGGCCCATCCGCTACAAAGACCTGGAAAAATGGTACGATTATGTAGAAGGATTCGCCGGCATCTCAGGCTCGGTTGAAAATATTCCACACCTCCCGGATGGCAATTTCCTGCCACCCATGGAGATGAACTGCGTGGAAAAAGACGTTTCTAAACGACTGAAAGAATATTACAAAGGCAACCGTCACATGATTATCGGGCGCGTGGCCAACCTCACCGCTCCGCACAAGGGGCGCGTAAACTGTCAATACCGCGATAAATGCTGGCTGGGTTGTCCGTTCGGCGCCTACTTCAGCACCCAATCGTCCACGTTGCCCGCCGCCATGAAAACGGGGAACCTCACCCTCCGGCCCTGGTCCATCGTTACCGAGATCATCTACGATAAGGATACCAGGAAAGCCAAAGGCGTGAAAGTGCTGGATGCGGAAACGAATAAAACCTACGAGTTCTTCGCCAAAGTGATCTTCCTCAACGCTTCGTCGCTCAACTCCACCTGGGTGCTGATGAATTCCGCCACAGACATCTGGCCGGAAGGGCTCGGCAGCAGCAGCGGACAACTGGGTCACAACCTGATGGACCACCACCTGCGCGTAGGTGCCAGCGGAGAAGTAGATGGATATGAAGACAAGTATTATTTTGGCCGACGTGCGAACGGCATTTATATCCCGCGCTTCGTAAATGTTGGCGGTGACAAACGAGATTATATCCGTGGATTCGGTTACCAGGGACGTGCCAGCCGCCAGGACTGGAGAAGGGAAATTCCGGAACTGTCCATTGGTGCGGAACTAAAAGAAGCGTTGACGGAGCCCGGTAAATGGACCTTCGGCATCGGTGGATTCGGTGAAACACTGCCTTACCACGAAAACAAAGTGACGCTCGATAAAAACAAAAAAGACAAATGGGGCCTTCCCGTTCTCGCCATCGACGCGGAACTGAAAGACAATGAGTGGAAGATGCGCAAAGACATGCAGTCTGAAGCAGTTGCCATGCTGGAAGCCGTTGGGCTCAAAAATGTGCACGGTTACGAAAATGACCAGGCACTGGGCATGGGCATCCACGAAATGGGTACCGCACGTATGGGTACCGATCCAAAGAACTCCGTGCTGAACGGCCACAACCAGGTATGGGATTGTAAAAATGTGTTCGTGACCGATGGCGCGGCAATGACCTCCGCCGGTTGTCAGAACCCATCCCTTACCTACATGGCGCTTACCGCACGTGCAGTGGATTATGCCGTAAACGAACTCAAAAAACAAAACCTGTAACCGAAATATAAACGACCATGAACAGAAGAGATGCCCTCTCCGCCGTTGCACTCCTGATGGGTGGTACCATTGTTGGCGCCAATGTTTTCCTTACAGGTTGCAACACCGCCGAAGAAAAGCCCGGCGAAGGAATGCTATTCACCGACAAGCAGATCGCCTGGCTCGATGAAGTGGCTGAAACCATCATCCCAACAACGTCTACCCCAGGGGCAAAAGCCGCCAAAGTAGGCGCATTCATGAATGTGATGGTGCGCGACTGCTACACCAAAGAGGAACAGGAAGCCTTTAAAGCCGGTTTCAAAAAACTGGAAGACGCCTGCAAAGCGAAGTTCAGCAAAGGCTTTATGGACTGCACACCGGAACAACGCAAAGAGCTGCTCACCGCACTTGATGCCGAACAAAAAGAATTCCAAAACACAAAGAAAAAAGAAGAACCCAAACACTATTTCAGGCTCATGAAAGAACTCACCTTGCTGGGTTATTTCACTTCCGAAATCGGTTCTAAACAAGCGATGCGCTATGTTGAGACCCCGGGAAGGTTTGACGCGTGCGTGCCTTATAAAAAGGGTGAAAAACTTTGGGTAGCGTAGGAAATTATAAATTTTGAATGTTGGATTTTGGATTAGGGGGAATACTTTAATTCAAAATTCAACTTTCAAAATTATTTCACCAGCAACTCCCTGAAATCCGTACTGTCTCCTTTAAAAACGTTGAAGTCTACTAAGGAGCGGATGCCGTTCACGCGACCGGTTTCGCTGTGTTGCCAGAAGTGCCAGGTACGGCCGATGCGGGGACGTTCTTTCTGAAGGTAATGCGCTACCCAAAGCGGGTATTCATCAAAATCTTCCCCGAGGTATTTTTCGTAGAACGAAACATTTGTGTACAGGATGGGTTTCACCCCATAATGCACTTCCACGATATCGAGCCAGGTTTTCACTTCCGCTTTTATTTTCGCGGTGGCCACGCCGTAAGTTTGTTCCACATCCAGTACCGGGGGTAAATCGCCTGGTTCAAGTGCTACGGTTCTGATAAAGTTTTCAGCCTGTATCCTGCCGCTTTTGGTAGCGAGGAAGAAGTGATAGGCGCCACGTGGCATAGCTGCATCGCCGGCACGTTTCCAGTTGCGGCGGAACTGACGGTCCACATTGCCCAGTCCTTCAGTAGCCTTGATGAATGCAAAGCCGAGTTTGATTCCCTCTACTTCCATTTCTTTCACGGCTTCCCAGTTGATGGTTTGCTGGTATTTAGAGACATCAATACCGTGAATTTCATAGCTCACGGGCATATCAATGCCGAATTCGGGGTAGCGGATGAACTTCGCGCGGCGCACTTTCCACCATTCATAGCCGGCTACACCGAACATCGCCACGATGGAAACGATCATGATCGCGATAAGTATTTTGTAGCCCTTCGGTGTTTTAGTGGATTTTTTCTTTGCCATGAACGGATGGTTGGGTGCAAAGATAATCCACCGTCATTATTCCCTACCTTTGAACTTCATGGGACAATTTCACCGACACGATGCCGTTAACCTGCTTTCCAAACTCACGCCACGCCGTGCCTGGAACATGTTGAAAGTATGGAGCAGCTACCGCATCAGCAGGCTCTCCGGGAAACCTGTGCAATGGGGCTATCCCGTTTCGGTTTCTTTTGAACCCACCACCTCCTGCAACCTTCGCTGCCCCGAATGCCCCAGCGGACTCCGCGCTTTCACCCGGCCAACGGGCATGCTGAACCGCGATTTCTTCCGTGAAACAATCGACGATATTTATAAGGACCTGCTGTACCTGATCTTTTATTTCCAGGGAGAACCTTACCTGAATCCGGATTTCCTGGAAATGGTGCAGTATGCATCTTCCAAAAAAGTATATACCGCCACCTCCACCAATGCGCATTACCTTACAGAAGCCAATGCCCGAAAAACAGTGGAAAGCGGACTCGACCGGCTTATCATCTCCATTGATGGCACTACGCAGGAGGTGTATAAACAATACCGGGTAGGCGGTAACCTCGAAAAAGTGATACAGGGCGCAAAAAATATCGTGCGGGCCAAAAAAGAAATGAACAGCAAAAAGCCCTTTGTAGTGTTCCAGTTCCTGGTGGTACGCCCCAACGAGCACCAGCTTGAGGACGTGAAGCAACTCGCGAAGGAAGTGGGCGTGGATGATGTTTGGTTCAAAACGGCCCAGGTATATGATTATGAAAACGATCCCCACCAACTGATCCCCCAAAACCAGAAATACAGCCGTTACAAACGTTTGCCTAACGGGGAAACCATACAGAAAAACAAACTGGAAAACCATTGCTGGAAACTGTGGCACGCCAACGTGATTACCTGGGATGGCCTGGTGGTGCCCTGCTGCTTCGATAAAGATGCCCTGCACCGCCTCGGGAACCTGCGCCATCAGAGCTTCCGCGAAATATGGAAGAACCCCGCCTACATTGATTTCAGAAGGCAACTGCTGACAGGAAGAAAGAACATCGACATCTGCGCCAATTGCAGCGAAGGCACACGCGTATGGGAATCCTGACACATATTCCGTACATTCACACATAACGATTATACCGTATTTTTGCACGCGAGAAGAAGCATATTTATGGGAATTGAGAAGGACATCAACCAGTCGGTTTTCAGGAACGAGCACCAGAAAGCGCTCATCAATATTATTTATACCCACAACTGGATGATGGAAAAGATGAAGGCCATGTTCGGGAAGGAAGACCTCACGCCCCAACAGTTCAACATCCTCCGTATTCTCCGTGGTGCACTGCCCGAACCACTTTCCACCCTTCAGATCAGGAACCGGATGCTCGATAAAATGAGCGACACCAGTCGTATTGTGGACAGGCTCGTGGCCAAGGGCCTCGCCAAAAAAACGACCTGCCGCGAAGACAAACGTCTTGTTGATGTCACCATCACCCCAAAAGGAAAGAAAATACTCGAAAAATTTGATGAGATGGAGGAAGAAATGGACAGCCTGATGGGGCATATTTCCTCCGATGAAGCAAAAACACTGAACGGTATTCTTGACCGGATGCGCAACTCCCAATAACTTTTACACGTCCAATAACTATGCAAAAAGCGATGCTATTGCCGGCCCTGCTGGCCAGTTTTTTATTTTTCAGTTCCGCACATGCGCAGCAATTTCCCAAATATGAAATGCGCGCCGCATGGATCGCCACGGTGGACAATATCGACTGGCCATCCCGAGGAAATTATGACTCCAGAAAACAACAGGAAGAATTCATTGCACTGCTGGACATGCACCAGCGCAATGGTATGAACGCCGTGGTGGTGCAGGTTCGTCCCGCTACAGACGCGTTCTATCCTTCCGATTATGAACCCTGGAGCGAATGGCTCACCGGCAAACAAGGACGCGCGCCGCAACCCTATTACGACCCCCTCGCTTTTATGGTGGAAGAAACGCACAAACGCGGCATGGAGTTTCATGCCTGGTTCAACCCCTATCGTGCGGTATTCAACATCAGAACATCTTCCATTAGCACGGATCATATTACACGGAAGAAGCCGGAATGGTTCCTTACTTATGGCGATAAAAAATATTTTGACCCTGGTAACCCTGAAGTTCGGAAACACCTCACCGAAGTGATCAGTGATGTGGTGAAACGATACGATATTGACGCCGTTCATTTTGATGACTATTTCTATCCATACCGCATTCCAGGAAAAGAGTTTCCGGACTATGCCTCGTATAAAAAATACGGAAACAACGTATCACGCGATGATTGGCGGAGAAGCAATACCGACAGCATCATACACAATCTCTTCACGGCCATCCGTGCAGAAAAACCCTGGGTAAAATTCGGCGTCAGCCCGTTCGGGGTATGGAGAAACAACGATAAGGATCCCGACGGATCACCAACACGGGGCGGGCTCTCCAATTATGATGACCTCTATGCGGATATCCTTTTGTGGCTGGAACTAGGATGGATAGATTATGTTGTGCCGCAGTTGTACTGGGAGCGCGGCCATAAGCTGGTAGCCTACGAAATACTGCTAGACTGGTGGGCAAGTTATGCTTACGGTAAACACCTGTATATTGGGCATGGCATATACCGCACCCAGGAAAATGTTACCACCGCCTGGCGCAACAAACAGGAACTTCCCGAACAGATCAGGTTGCTGCGCGAATACCCGGAAGTGCAGGGCAGCATGTATTTCAGCACCAAATCGTTTCTCAATAATCCGAATGGCTGGAACGATTCATTAAGGCTGAATTATTACAAATACAAAGCGCTCGTTCCCTCCATGTCCTGGATGGACACCACCCGGCCCGAAGTGCCTTCCGTTGAAAAAGTGGAAATAAAAGACAACAAAGCCGTTTTCTTCGTTAAACGGCTTTCCCAGCAACGCCCCATAAGAGGATTCGTACTTTACAGAGGGGGCAATGAAGCTGAACTGAAACTGAAAGGCGCTGAACAGTTGAGGGCGGTCAGCTTCAGCAGCGATTCCTGCTCTTTTGAAGAAGTGATCCCTGAAATGGCGCAGGAAATGTTGTTCCAGGTTTGTGCCATCAGTCACAACAGCATTGAAAGCGCTCCAAGTGTCTCCATTCGTATTATTAAAACCGCGAACAACGCCTGGGAAGTGGCGGAAATATTGCCTTAGAACTTAGGATCAATATTATAATTTATGTTATAGATTTTGTCTATTTAAGAATAGAGAAAAGAAATACTCAACAGAATCTGCCACAGCAAAGGGTTTCACGTGATCTTTCCTATCATATTAAAAAAAGAAAGTTCCCTGATTTTGATTTAAAGATGAACTGGTAGAAATTTGCAGCGCTAAAACAAGCTAATACATGCAAAACACAACCTTGTCGCTCGGCGCGCAATTTCCCGGATTCAAAAAGAAAGCAGTAGTATCCATTGAAAAAGGAAAAGAGTTTTATGATCTTTCTTACGAAGAGATCAAAAACGCAGGAAAATGGATGGTGATGTTCTGGTGGCCGAAAGACTTTACTTTCGTTTGTCCCACAGAGATCGCGGAATTCAACAAACACTACCAGGACTTCGCGGACCGCGATGCCGTGCTGGTAGGTGCTTCCACCGACAGTGAATTCGTGCACGTAGCCTGGAGAAGGGACCACGAAGACCTTCGCGACCTGCAATTCCCTATGCTGGCTGATACTTCCAAATCACTGGCCGAACAACTCGGTATCCTGGAAGCCGAAGAAAAGATCGCCTACCGCGCCACTTTCATCGTTGACCCACAAGGAATCGTACGTTGGGTTTCCCTTTACGACCTGAACGTGGGCCGTAACGTGAAAGAAGTGATCCGCGTACTCGACGCACTGCAAACAGATGAACTTTGCCCCTGCAACTGGCAGAAAGGTGAAGCCACACTGACCGCATAATTTTTCTCTTTTATCTTCTTAAGGAACCGGCTATCCCAGCACAACATAAGAAACAACAGCCCGGATAAACGACCCAGGATAGCCGGTTTCCTTTCCCCTCAAATTTATTACCATGATGTTCGGAACCGCAAATACCACGGACAATGCTGTTGCATTGCTCCAGGACCTCGGCATTGATCCATCTGCCGTTACGCCTTCCCTGAAATTACTCGCAGCTACAGATGCCCGTTACCTGAAAGACCTGAAGATCAATATCACCAATTCCCTTCAGGCGGAGAGTCTGCCCAGGAAAGAAGCTTACCTCATTGCTTTTGCCGTGGCCGTAAACGAAAAAAATACACTGCTCCAGGAAGCGTTCACCGCAAAGGCAAGAGAAGAAGGTGCTACCGATAAAGAGTTGGCCGAAGTCATCAGCTGTACTTCACTGATGGCCGCTAACAACGTATATTACCGCTTCCGCCACTTTATGCACGAAGAGTTCTACAATACCGCTCCCGCCGGTATCCGCATGAGCATTATGGCCAACCCGGTGCTGGGCAAGGAATTGTTCGAGACCATCAGTCTGGTGGTGAGTGCTGTAAATGGCTGTGAGATGTGCGTGACTTCACACGAGAAGAATATTGTATTGCATGGGGCTTCGAAGCAAAAGATCCACGATGCGGTACGTTTGGGAGCTGTGGTACGGAGTCTCGCGGTATTGTTGTAAATATTTTATGCGTTGCGCCGTGGCGTCGTTGCGAGAGATTTCTTTCAGGAAGACAATATAGTTTCTCGCAACGACGCCACGGCGCAACGTTTTTATTCCACTATCCGCAACTTCGCGTAATTCAACATAATCTTTTTCTCTCCGTTGTGTTGAAAATTAATCGTCGCGATAGGGTTGTGTGCGGAGCCTTCCAATTTAGCCACAGTTCCGAACCCGAACTTCTGGTGTTCTACCTGCTGGCCCGCCTGTAAGTTGCTGGTATCACTGGCAACAAAATCGGTAGAGGGCACATGCTCCACTACTTTGGCGGGCGCGGGCGGCGGCATGTAAGCCGGTTTGGTATCTTTTCTTTTGGCTGGCGGGGGACCATACATTTTTTCGGCCTGCGCGGCTGCACCAAAACCACCTTTCATTCTTTCGAAAGCTGATCCTCCGGTAAAAGAAGCGCCCTGGTTCCGGGCACCACCACCTGAGTAGCTGCGGTCTAGGTATTCATCCGGAATTTCTTCGAGAAAACGACTCGGCTCGTTCTGCACCAGTTGCCCGAAGCGGTAACGACTATTCGCATAAGAAATCCAAAGCCTCGTTTTTGCGCGGGTAACCACTACATAAAAAAGGCGGCGCTCTTCTTCCAGTTCTTCCCTGGTATTGATGGACATAGCGCTGGGAAACAATGTTTCTTCCAGCCCCACAGAAAATACAACTGGAAACTCAAGCCCCTTCGCCGCGTGGATGGTCATCAGTTTTACCACATCGGCATTCTCATCTTCATCGTTATCGGCATCTGTTAGCAGCGTAATCTGCTGGAGGTAAGCGCCAAGTGATTTGTCCACCTGTTCGCCATCTTCGGTATCAGGTGTTTCGGTAAACTCTTTGATAGAGTTCAGCAATTCCTGCACGTTCTCGTAACGCGCCAGGCCCTCTGATGTTTTATCGGAGAAAAGTTCCTTCACCATGTTGGTATGCTTACCCACCTGCTGTGCCACATCGTAAGCATTCTTATCGTTCAGCAACGCACGGAAATATTTTATCATCTGAACGAATTGCTGGATCGACTCCAACGTACCCGCTTTGAAGCCAAATTCCCCGGCTCTTTCCAGCACCTGCCACATGGAAATATTCTGCTCATTGGCAACGATCACCGCTTTTTCAACGGTAGTTTTTCCTATTCCCCTGGCGGGGTAGTTGATAATACGTTTGAGCCCTTCCTCATCCTGGCCGTTCACGATGATACGAAGGTAGGCCACGAAGTCGCGGATTTCCTTCCGCTGGTAGAAAGACATGCCGCCAAATATTTTGTAAGGAATGGCCTTTCTTCTCAGGCTTTCTTCGAATGCGCGGCTCTGCGCGTTCGTTCTATAGAGAATCGCGAAATCGCGGTTGTTGAAATGATTGCGCAGCTTCTGTTCCTGGATGGTATCTGCTACGAAATGCCCTTCCTCGTTATCGCTCATCGTACGGACGAGCCTGATCTTTTCGCCCTGGGCATTATCTGTCCAGAGGTTCTTCGGAATCTGTCCTTTGTTGTTGCTGATGATCTCGTTGGCAACATTCAGGATATTCTGCGTGCAGCGGTAATTCTGTTCCAGTTTTACCACTTTCACATCGTCATAATCTTTCTGGAACTGAAGGATGTTTTCGATGGTGGCCCCCCGGAAAGAATAGATACTTTGGGCATCATCACCTACCACGCAGATGTTTTCGTGCATCGCCGCGAGCAGTTTGATGATGGCGTACTGGGCAGGGTTGGTATCCTGATACTCATCTACGAGTATGTATTTGAACTTATGCTGGTATTTGTGCAGCGCATCTGGCTGCGTGTTCAGGAGTTCATACATTTTCAGCAGCAGGTCGTCAAAGTCCATCGCGCCGTTTTTGAAGCATCTTTTCACGTATGCGTCAAAGATGCGGGCGATCTCAGGCCGGTTCTGCCGCATATCTTCCTGCTGAATGTAATAATCCGTGGCATATTCCGCGGGCCCGACGAGCGCGTTCTTCGCGCCTGAAATCCTGCTGTGCACCACATTGGGTTTGTAGTGCTTATCGTCGAGGTTCATTTCATTGATCACCGTTTTCAGCACACTCCTCGAATCGTCGGTATCATATATCGTGAAGTTATTGGGATACCCGATGTTATGGGCTTCCCCGCGGAGTATCCGTGCAAAAACACTGTGGAACGTACCCACATATAGATTACGCGCTTCACTATTGCCGAGGATCTTTCCGATCCTTTCCTTCATTTCTGCCGCGGCCTTATTGGTAAAGGTAAGGGCGAGTATGTTGAACGCGTCCACCCCCTGTGCCATGAGGTGGGCAATACGGGTGGTGAGTACTTTGGTTTTTCCGCTGCCGGCACCGGCAACAATCATGATGGGTCCGTCTTTATGCAATACAGCTTCTCGTTGCTGCTCATTCAATCCTTCCAGGTAATTAAACATGGGTGCAATTTACGAAGGAATTGTGTACCCCGGTGCCACCGGTATAGCGGTGCCACCGGGTACCGTGTTTTTCTGCTGATGTTCACCGTGTTAATCTTTTGGAAGAAAAGGCCCTTGGGCGTGAAATCCGCGGAACCGGTGCCACCGACGTTGTTTTCCGTTAACGGAATCAGTATTTTGCCCGGAAGCCCTTCCGTTATTTTCTTTTAGTATTCTGGATTCAAAATTTTCCTTTCATCTCGTTAACATCCATTCTGCACACGAATTCGATTATCTTTATTCCTATTAAATTTTATCATTATGAATGGGCACATGCGTGTGTTCATTAAAAAAAACTACCATGAAACTTTTTCAGATCCCGGCTTTCGCGGCAGCCCTCTTTCTTTTCTCGTGTAACAATGCAGATCCTAAACCAAGCAGTCCCGATGGGGTGGAAGGTGGAAAGAACGGCGCCGCTTTCGTACCGAAAAGCAATGTGGCGCTTTGTTATGCCGGCATAAATGGCAAGGACACCATCAGCATGTCGATGATTGTGAGCGCGGACTCCATAAAAGGCAACCTGACTTACAATCTTTTTGAGAAAGATAAAAATGTGGGTATGGTGGTATTGCAGGCTTCCGGTGATACTTTGTTCGGGGAATATACCTTTATGTCGGAAGGAAAAGTTTCTATCCGGGAAGTCAGCTTTTTGAAACAGGGAGATTCGATGGTGGAAGGCTATGGGCCGGTGGAGGAAAAAAACGGGAGAATGGTTTTTTCGGACCGTTCGCAGCTTCAGTTCACAGGGTTTCCTTTGAAAGAGGTGGATTGTAATGCGGTGAATAAATATGCGAACCTGGGGGCGAAGAAGGATTCGTTGTAACATGTTGTTCCTCGCAATGCAGGGGAAAGCAATGGTTTTGTTGGGGAAGGTTTCACGCAACTGCTTTGTGCTGTGCACGGCGCAGGCGCACTGCTTCGTTCCTCGCAGGAGCAAGGACGCAAGGCATTAGCGGGTTGGCGGGCGTTTCTTTTATTAGAAAGCCGCGGATGTATTCTTATTTCTCGCAATTGCTTCATGCTTCGCAACACGGCGGCGCAACGTGTGCGCTTGGTATAATTTCTTGCTTATTGATGGCTGAGATTTTTTTGGAAATACTTCATGTGAAAATATGAATGAAATAAACGCGGGCGTATCGTTCTTTGATACGCCCGTTTCATTTTACTTTTTCGTAACCCGTTTTTTCGCCGGGCTTTTCTTGGGGGCAGCCTTCTTAACCGGTGCTTTTTTCACGGAGATGCCGCCGTTCTTTTTACGGAGCTTCAACACTTCCCTGACCATTTCAACATACACGCTGATCGTTTCCATACCTGCGTTTCCTTCGGGGATGAATTCGTAAGCAATATCTTTTCTCTGGCCTGAAAGCGCATGTGCCAGGAAGCACCATCTTTCAGTTTCCGCGATCTTTTTACCCGGGGAGCCGGCCTTTTCCCATATAGATTGCAGCGTACGCATAATATTGCTCCAGTCCTCTTCCCCGCCGGACGCTTTGCCCACCAGCATTCTGCAGAGTTCGATGTGTGTGGCGGAAACCATATCGTTGTAATCAAATTCATCGTCGTCGCTGTAAACAGTAGTGGCGGACTGCTCGAGTAATTTTAGAACATCCTCGGCTTGCGGGAGTGTGTAGGTCAGGTTTTCCGAGCGGCAGGACTGTCCCCATTTTCTTCCGTAGACCAATACCAGCACGCTTTCCATTTCCAGCCATGCCGTTAGCGCGTACATATTCTCCCCTTTTCCCGCCACCTGGTATGCCTGGTAACAAAGCGCGGCCGCTTTTTCCAGCAGCTTTGTCCGGGCGGCGGACTGGTTGGTCATCAGCGCTTTTCTTTTGTAGGCGCGCGCGAGTAGCCCGAACCGCTCTGCCGTACCGCCGGCGTTGATCAGCACACCCAGGTCGGCAATCACGCGGAGGATGCCTTCTTCCGCCTGTGCGGCCGTAATGAGTTTACGCTGAAGATCGCGCAACAGTTTTCTGCCCCTGATATCGCAATACCTTTCCATACTGAGGAAAGTGAAAAGCGCTTTTTCCATCCGGAGCAACTGCTCGTACTTCACGATGGCCTCATCAAAACTCGCCAGTTCAGTGAGGACCCATGCTTCTTTTTCGGTGATCTCCGCATTCCGGATGCCCGCACGGTCAACGGCATCCATGATGGCGACCAGTTTGCGGTTGTATTCAGCTACGGGCCGGTTCCCCATCTCCAGTTCATTCAGCAGGTTGAACAGGTCGTATTCCGCTTCTTCCGAAATAACATACGACAACGGACGCGCTTCTTTCCTGGAAGGACCATTCGCTTTCAATTTAAAGAACGGATCACCATAGCATTGATAGGCCCCCCAGGTGTTCGTTCCCGGGAACAGCGTGAAAACAGCCTTTCGAGCTTCCAGCACAGCTTCCCCGAAGTTATACCCATCGAAAAGGTGTTTGTAAAACACATTGGTAAACTCCTGCGCTGCCGCGTCGTTCACAGCCCACCCTGCGGCCACTACGGCTTTCACTCCGTTTTCAATCAGTTGTGTGCCAATGTTGGCGGCCAGCCGGTATCTCTTGTTGTACAGCGCTTCGGCGGCTCCGGAAGTTTTGCCCAGGAAGCAGCAGTTCACCACCACCAGTTCCGGAACCACACTCATCTGGGCGATTTCACGGGTGGAGAGATAGACATTATGACCGATCATCATCCCGGAATTTTCCGGTTCCTGTTCGTTGAAAAAACCGTGTCCCGCCAGGTGAATAATACGGTAATCGTCTTCGTATAAAGCCTGGATTATTTCCGGGGCCGCTGCTTCTGCCACGAGTTTTGTTTCGTACCCGTTCTCCTTCAATATATCCGCCACTTGCAGCCCCTCTTCTTTTGCTGCCGGAAGGGCGGGGGCCGCGCCGTTGAGCTGCGGTTCGGCAATAATCAGCACATTGTTCTTCACCGCTGGATTGATAATGGTCCGGTATTGCTCCGTGGCCAGTTGACGGATCATGCCCGCGCTGATGCACAGGGGTTTTGCATTCTGGATCGTGTCCTGCAGCAACTCCCAGGGATAAGCGGCCGTTTCCTTGTCCAGTATCCAGGAGATATGGCATTGCCTTTTGAGTTGTTCTTTAAAATCGTTGGGTATCAGCAATTCGAAGATGGTCTTGGCTCGTTGTGGCGTCCATTCATTGCTGGTGGAAATATTGTTCACCAGTTCATCAATAATTCCCATGCTGCAATGCAGTACCCGCACTTCCTCTCTTGCCCCTCCGGTGGAGGCGCTGAAATGCAGGCTGCTGATGGCTTTTCTTTCCAACGTCTCCAGACCATACTGCCTTACGGTGATGCGGTTCCACCATTCCTCGCTGGCGTCGTGTGGTATTCTTTTGGTCCTTCCCAGCAGGAGCCTTATTTTTTTCTCGGGTAAAGTAATGTTGAGCCAGCGGTTGCGCTCCTGCTCTATTCTTGCGAGTGAATAGAAACATCCGAGCGCGCGACTGTGGTCCTTCTCCACAAATTCTACATCTTCCACCATCCGGCAATGGGTTCCATACAATTTCGCCATTTTCACATTGGCATTCTGAACGCCCTGTAAAATGGCGCGGATGGAATTCTCCACGCTTAGTCCGCCATATCCACACCCGATAATAAGTGAGGAAATACCCGACCCGTCGTTCTTTTTTTGCCTGCGTTCCAGCCCGCTGTTAAAGCCCAGTAAATAATTGGTGACCCCCTGCTCTACGGTAAGCGTGAGCTGGTGCGCCGTTAATGTACCGGGTTTACCTAAACCGGTTATAATCGCTCCGGTAAACCGACCCGCATCGGGCAGGAACACTTCACTGGTACCGATTTTTCCCGGGTACAATCCAAGCTGGTGTCTTTTTCGCAACGCGCCATCCAGCAGCGCATCTATATAAGATTCGGCATACAGTACGCCATCATCTTCAAAGTGACCTGCGAGTACCGGATTTGCCGCGTAAGAAAGGTCCCCGTTACTTACCCATACCCGGATCGGTGTTTCACCCCGCTCAATTCCGGTGGTTTCTCCACCCAATCCCAGCAGTGTTTTTTCCAACCCTATCATGGAAGTATCGAAGTCGTGTACTTCCGGTGTACGGAATACTTTTTCTTCCCCGCGTACCACCGGCCGTTTCTTACTCAAAAGGTTGGTGGTACCTGTTTCAAGTATTTCACCAATGCCTTTGAACATGGAAGGTTCGTTGGCCAGCGCGCCATGCGAAACGTTTACGTAATACACATTATTGGCGGCTGACATTAAAGCAGGAATGCCTGTTTCCCAGGTTACGCTCTGGTCGCCTTCGGCGGTACTTAGGAACACGAGCTGCCCATTTTCGATGCGATAACCGCAAGGTGTGGACTTATCTTTCCCTGCTATGTACACGGCATTCTTAAAGTCATCCGCTGAAAGATCCGTTATGCCATCACGGTAATCTGCAAATGCTTTAATTGTATTGGCAGGCGGAAGCGGCCAGGAAGAATCGCCTACAGCCTGGGCCATCTGTCGCCAGGTTTCACCGTTTCCAAAATCATTTTCCGCATTGTTTTTATCGAGGGGAAGTAAACTTAACAATCCCTGCATGCCTGAAAACACGCGCAACAACTCCTTTTTGCTGTGGCGCATATCGATCATCGCGAGTTTCTTGATGATGGAATCTTTCCCGAACAACACGTAGGGAATTCTGAAAGAGCCGCCCAGTGGGGACCCGAGGAAGATAAGCCGGAAGCCCGTGGAATTATTGAGCTGCTGCCAGGTTTCGCGGTGGTTCACCATAAAATCACGGATCACCACACCGCCCATAGAGTGGCCAATCAACCTGATCGGCTGGCCGAAGGCCATCAGTTGTTTTATTCTTTCATTGAAGATAGCGGCCACTTCGGTCAATGGACGACGCCAGTCGAAATGAAAAGTCTCCACATCGTATTTCGCGGAGAGTTCATCTTTCAGTTTTTTATACGAGGTTTTCACCACGGAAGTTGCGGTGTATTCCTCCAGGTTGTTCAGGTCTTTTAACCCACCCTTAATGAACTTCCAGTAATTGATCCAGAGCAGGTCGCCCTTAGGACCAATATTGGAGCCCATGATGCCGGGTAACAGCACAGCGATAGGTCTTTTTCCCGTGATTTCATCGGGGAAAAGTTCACCACCTTCCGGGTTAAATAACGCGTTGCGGAGGGCTTCTTCCGAGCTGGGGCTGTTGAAGAGCGCGTACCCCGGAACAGGCTTATCGGGCTGGGTCTGGAAGGCGCGCATCATAGCCTGGCCCGTCTTTTTATTCCTGAAATAGCTGAAGTGGTCCACATCATCGGCCTCATCAAAAAAATACTGCACTGGCATTTTTCTTTTGGCCCCCAGGTACATGGAATCGCTGTTCACCACAAGGTCGTTGGCTTCCAGGAAAAAAAGGCGAACGGCAAGTATCTTCAACGCCTTCATACTGAAGTTCAGTCCACAGTTACCGGCCACCACCACCAATTGATTGTTCAATGGCGCTGACGTGGATGGATTGTTCAGCACTTTCAAAAACGGCGATTCCGGGTTCATGGCTTCTATGCCCGGTAATACATCGCTGTCATCTTTGGTATCGATCACCGAGGCGATCAGTTCGCGGAAAGCCGTGAACAGCGGGTTGGCCAGTGAACCGGTTAATAAACCGGTAAGGTTGGCGATCACATTGAAATAAATATCCAGTCGTTTGGAAGCCAGTATCGTTCCGGCGGCAGGACAGGCAACACGGATGAAACGCTCCACACGCAACTGTTTCCCCGCCATCAACTTCGTGATCGCCTCAATGTTCCGGAGGTCTGCATGTCTTTTCTCTTTCTCCAGCAAAGCCAGTTCCTCATCTGTAAAGCCATTTTTCCCCGCATCAGAATCTGTGAATCTGGAGAGTACATCTCCCAGCAATCCACCACGTGAATGTGTAATGATATGCAGGTGGAGGTTGGAAGGCAATAGCCCGATAAGTTCGCGGATATTGTCTAACGGACTTTTGCTCAGTGTTTCATGCTGGAAAGCGTAAATATTGTTACCATAGGTTTGGCAAAGGTATTTCCAGAGTTCTGTATTTTTCATTCCGCCAAAGCAACCCCATACGGAAGACGCTGTTCCATGGATCAGCAAAAGCACCGGTTTCCCCAGCTCCGGCGCACGGAATTCGTGCAAATGAAAGCCAGTATCTACTTTAAAAAGTCCCACCACATTGCCCAGGTTCTTCAACTCATAATTCCTGGCGGCTTTTTCAACGGTGATGCCTATCTTCTTTTTCGCGAATACATTGATGAGCTTTATGGCCACGTTGGTCACCCATCCACGTTCCGCTCCCGACGCCTTTAATGCCGCGGGTATTTCGAATGCGCCATCGCCGCCACGTACCGCCGAAGCCATGCCAGGCGCATCCAGTTCGGGGAATAATTCGTTGATGGATGCATCGCTGCACATCCATGTAGTTTCATCTTCAAAAATAAATTCAAGTAATTTCTCCCTGTTCAGTGTGATCTTATGGGCAGAGGCATCGCCTCGGGAAACCCCGGTAATCGTGTAAGACGCTTCCAGCTCCAATACATCGCCTGCATTGGTCGCAACTGCGGGCGTCTGCTTATGCCCTCTTATAACAATGTTCAACCCGTTCATGAGTATAAATTGATTATGAAGAATATGCAGACTAACCAGAGCGCCTTTCCGGAAAGAAAAGGGACATAATATTAGGAAAATTTTAAATGCCGCCGCTGAATACTTGCTGAACGGAAAAAGGAAGATAAATTACAGGTTGAAAAAACTTACAGACATGCAATCGATTGTTCGCTACCTGACCCTTTCGCTCAGCGCTCTACTGGTGCTGTTTTCCTGCAAGCCCCCCGTTCAAAACAAACAGGCCGGATGGCAGGACCTGCTCAACGGAAAAGACCTCAAAGACTGGATGGTAAAGATTCACCACCATGAAACCGGCGATAACTATGGCAACACCTTCCGCATTACCGAAGATTCTGTGCTCGAAGTAAGGTATGACCAGTACGAATCGTTCAACGAAAGGTATGGCCACCTTTATTACAAGAAACCGCTTTCCAGCTTCCACCTCAAATTCGAATACAAATTCACCGGCGACTGGCGGAAAGACGCACCCTCCTATACCATCCTGAACAGCGGCATCATGTTCCATTCCCAGGATCCCCGTACCATGCCCAAAGAACAGGACTGGCCAATATCCGTGGAAATGCAGTTGCTGGCCGGCTTACCCGATGGCAAACCCAGGCCCACCGGCAATATGTGTTCGCCCGGCACACACGTTGTTTATAACGGAAAGCTGGATTCCACCCACTGCATCAATTCTTCCTCCAAAACTTATCCCCCGGAGCAATGGGTGAAGGCTGAACTTATTGTGTACGGCGACTCCCTTGTGCAACACATCATAGAAGGCGACACAGTATTAACCTACAGTAAACCACAGATTGGTGGCAGCGTGGTGAACAGGTTCGACCCCACGCAGAAGCTGAACGGGAAAATGCTCAAAGAAGGGTATATCGCCTTCCAGAGTGAGGGACAGCCCATCGATTTCAGAAGAATACAACTGAAGGAACTGAAATAGTAACGAAGTCATGGGGTGAAACACCGATCTTTTTCGCCAAAAAAATGTTATCTTCCATCATACCTCATTGCCCGATCAACCTCAGGTAGGAATTTTGCATCTACAGAAAAAATGAAAAATATGAGATACCGTTTTGTAATGGCCTTCCTTCTCCTGTCCACCGCCATCTTCGCGCAGGAAACCGTTACCGAGAAGTTCAAAAAGATCACCACGCTCCAGCAGGCGCAGCAGTTTATCAAAGATAATCCTGAACTGAAGCCCGCTATTCTGGAACTTTCCGCAGATAAGGACACTACGCTTATCGATAAACGTTTGCTCCGCCAGAAGCAGGGCGATGTTTTCTCCGTGGGCTACGTTACCTATAAAGTGCTGGAAGCCGTTGGCTCCGTGGCTTATCGCGCCAGCTACGTGTTCCTCGATGGCGGATCACTCACCCCTTCGGAAATTGAGAAACTGAAAAAAGAAATCGTGCAGAAAGCCAATGAAGGCGTTTCTTTCGCTGAATTATCCGACAAATACACGATGGACGGCAACACCACCCGCGGTGATACCGACTGGTTCTTTGGTGAATACAGCTTCCCCAAAGAATTCCAGGACGCAGTGGCAGAACATAAAACCGGAGAAGTATTTTTCGTGGATGTATCCGACAAACAATGGCACTACATCATCAAAAAAACCCACGATGACAGGGTGAAGAAAAACATTACGGTGTTGAGAGCGAACGGGAGATAATGTTGGATGTTGAATGATAAATGATGGGCCGCTTCTTTGGGAGCGGCTTTTTTGTTTTCTGCTGTCGCATTCCCCCTGCTTAAAGTCATAATTGCACCCTGCTTATTTCTTCCTTACGCCGTAAGTTTGGTAACCTAAAACCATTTTATGGAAAATGCACCCGTGCTGGCTTCCGAACCCGTAAAGGCCACCCGCAAGGAATGGCTCGGTCTCATCGTGATTGCCCTGCCGTGTATGCTCTATTCGATGGACCTCACGGTACTTAACCTGGCCGTTCCTCAACTGAGCGCCGACCTGCAGCCCACCGGCAACCAACTGCTCTGGATCATGGACATCTATGGGTTCCTGGTAGCGGGTTTCCTCATCACCATGGGCAACCTCGGCGACAGAATCGGCAGGCGAAAACTGCTGTTGATCGGGGCTGCCTTTTTCGGATTGGCCTCATTGTTCGCAGCCTTCGCCCAATCCGCGAATATACTCATCTTCGCAAGGGCCATTCTCGGTATTGCAGGCGCAACCATCGCGCCCTCTACTTTATCGCTGATCAGAAACATGTTTCCGGATCCTGAAGAGCGCACGAAAGCCATAGGAATATGGGCCATGGGTTATGCCGCCGGTGGCGCGGTAGGCCCTATCGTGGGTGGCGTTATGCTACAATACTTCTGGTGGGGATCGGTTTTCCTGATCGGTATTCCCGTGATGTTGCTGTTGCTGATCGCCGGCCCCTATCTTCTGCCAGAATTTAAGGACCCTGCGGCGCGGCGCCTTGATATTGCGAGCGCCTTTCTTTCGCTCATTGCAGTACTGCTGATTATTTTCGGGCTTAAACAAATCGCAACCAATGGGTTCAATTGGCGCTGGCTCACCTCCATCGCGGCTGGTTTAATCACAGGAGTCATCTTCTTCCGGCGACAAAAACAACTCAACGATCCATTGATAGACATTAGCCTATTTCGCATACCCGCATTCAGCGCCTCCCTGACCATTTATGGAATGGGTTGCTTTGTGATGTTTGGTTCTTTCTTTTTTATCTACCAGTACATGCAGCTTGGGCTGGGCTTATCGCCACTTGCAGCAGGACTCTGGGCACTTCCCTCCTTCACCGGGTTTATCCTGGGTGCCACGCATGGGCCGAAACTACTGAGAATATTCTCCCCTGGTAAATTGATGGCGCTGGGTCTATGCCTCGCTATTGCCGGTTTTTTAGTCATTGCGCAACTCACCGCTCAGAGTAGTGTGTGGATGGTGGTTGCCGCCATGTTCCTCACTTCGGTAGGGTTTGCACCGGTTGTTACCCTGGCCACCGATCTGGTAGTGGGTTCTGCTCCGCCTGAAAGGGCCGGTTCCGCGAGCGCGATTTCTGAAACAAGCGCTGAGTTTGGCGGTGCAACAGGGATGGCCATTTTCGGAAGTCTTGGTACAGCCATTTATGTGCGACTGATGAGCCGGGAATCCATTCCAGCGCAGGCTTCAGAAAAGTCCCTGGAAACATTTGGGGGCGCGGTAAACGAAGCAGCGGCATTACCGGCGGAGCAGGGTAAGGCGCTTATTATCGCGGCACAGAACGCCTTCGGCACCGGAATGCAGGTGAGCGCCTGGGTGAGTGTGTTGTTCCTGCTGGTGTTAGTTGTGGTGGCACTGAAAAAAGTGGGTGGCCAGAAGACCGGGAACAATGCTGTTGAAAGTTGATCCTCTCCGGTAACTCACTTATCAGCATTAATCAAAGGAAGAAGTTTCTGTTGCAAATACTGCGTCCATGCGGGTGAACATGCATTGTAACATTCCACATCAGGCGTAAGGCCCTCGTGGGTAAAAACAAGTTTGGTTTTATCCCCTTCTTTTTTGATCTCAAAAATCACTTTTGTTCCGGTCCATTCATCTTTTTGCTGAATGAAATTGAAATCACTTTTTGTAGTGAGCCATACTATTTTTTCCCCGGGCACTACTTCAACCAGTTTGTGTTCGCTGTAATGCGCGCCATCTCCGGCACGGAAGCTGAATGTATCGTTCAGTTTTTCGGTTGCTCCTGTGAGTTCTTCCCCGAAAAATCCCGTCCACCAATCGCGAACCTGTGTTATCGCTGTAAAAACTTTTTCCGGAGACTGTACGGTTTCCAGCGTGAAAGTGAAATGTTTGTCTGACATATTCAAGGAGGTTTTTATTTTGTAAATCTATCGCCACTGATTCATTCGGAAGGGTGGCTGAACAGACATTTTAACGGGGCGATTCAGACAACCCACTTTCGTACCTTTAAACAAAAGACGCCGCATGCAACATATTACCATACTGGTTCCCGAAGGAGAAGGCAATAACCTGAGCAGCATTGTTGGCGCTTATAAAATTCTCACCAGGGCGAACGAGTTTCGGAAACAAAACGGAGGATCGGCACTGTTCAGCATACAACTCGCGGGCAATAAGAAAAAGATTGCTTTCCACGAAGGTGTTTTTACCGTACAACCGCATATTGGTATAAGGTCCATTCAAAAAACCGACCTGGTCATCGTTCCATCGGTGAACCACCAGTATGAAGAGGCCATAAAAAGAAACCGCCCCATGATCAGCTGGATTGAAAAGCAATACCAGTCCGGTGCCGCCATCGCTTCCATTTGTACCGGCGCCTTCCTGCTGGCTGCCAGCGGATTGCTCAATGGAAAACGCTGCTCCACACATTGGGCGGCCGCAAACAACTTCAGGCGCATGTTTCCAGAAGTGAATCTTCAGCCCGATCAGCTCATTACTGATGAAAAAGGCATTTACACTAACGGTGGCGCGTTCTCCTTCCTGAACCTGATGATCTATCTCGTGGAGAAATATTTCGATCGCGCAACCGCTATTTATTGCGCCAAAGTTTTTCAGATCGAAATGGACAGGAACAATCAATCCGCATTCGCCATCTTCACCGGGCAGAAACAGCATGGCGATGAATTGGTGCAGCGGGCGCAAACATTTATTGAACACCATGTACAGGAAAAAATATCCATGGAGGAACTAGCGCTGAAACTCGCTATCGGCCGGAGAAATTTTGACAGAAGATTTATAAAAGCTACCGGAAATACGCCGCTTGAATATGCCCAACGGGTAAAAGTGGAAGCCGCCAAAAAATCCCTGGAAAGCTGCCGGAAAAACATCAGCGAAATTATGTACGAAGTGGGGTACTCAGATGTGAAAGCTTTCCGAGAAGTATTCCGTGGCATAACGGGCATGTCGCCACTCGAATACCGGAGTCGTTATAACAATGCAATGGCCCGTTAAATATCACTTCTTCTTTCCACCGAGGTTCTTCCCATAATAAACATCCGCGGGAATATGGTGGTCGTGGTATACCTTTTCAAGGATGGCATACAAAGCGGGATCATAAGCCCTGAGGTCTTCGGGCGACTGAACACGCACATCGTTATCGTAAAATTCAAAATTCGACCAGAACCACCACTGGGTTCCTTCGGCCCAGTATTCATCCATCGTATTGATGGCGTATTGCCCTTTGTAAAGACCTTTCTCTTTCGCATTTGTATATGCTGCCTGCAACTCTTTTCTGAACTCAGGGTCTATTGATTGAATCGCACCCATCATATTGTGGCTGAATTCGTGCACTGTAATGTTCTCACCAAAATACCGTGTTCCCGGAATACCGAGCAGGTTCTCTTCAGCGCAGGAAGTATGAATACCGCCCATTCCACGTGCGCGTTGGTTCCAGTATTGCTGATCGGTCATAGAAGCGATCCCGCCTGGTTTATCGTAGTTTTCTCTTTCTCCCGGTGTAAGCCTGCGGTCGTCCCTGGTTGGCTTTTTCCAGTCCCTGCATTCAGGAAGATCGGTTTGCATTTCATCTTTCCCGATAATGGATAAACGTGCGCCTCTTTTGATGAGCACTTCCCTAACATCAGGCCGTTTCAGCAACATGTAGTTCACAATATCACGTGCAACGAGCAACGCGTCATCGGAAACATTTTTTGAGGAGATCACAGGAATGCCCCAGGCGTCAGTATACTTCGCGTAGAAAGAATCCAGTTTCATTGTTGCAGGCGGCGCGGTAATCAGGTGCTTTCCGAAAGAATGCACAATAGCGCCACCAGACGAGGTTTGCGCCTGCACAAAGAGCGCGAACAAAACACTTGAACAGCAAAGCAGGGTCTTTAACATAAGCATGTTTTTACCATTTCAAGGTAGCTATACTGCCGTGATTAAGGTTTACGGATTTTCACTGAAGCGGGCTTTATTTTACCAGTTATGCATTTCCAAAATACTTTATTCTTTTATCCATTTTAAATGGTTAAAAACACCTCGCCCAAAACAATAGTTCTAATCTTGCCCTTCATCAAAATTTTACATCATGAAATTATTTCCTTTTGTTTTTTTCCTGTCCATTTTTGTTTTTTCCTGTAGCAAACAGTCCGCTCCGCATGTTGACCTGAACCTGGCGCATGAAGCATCACTGATCACGAACCTTGCGAAAGTTACGAGGGCTTTGGGTATCGAAAGTATAGAGCGCATAAGCCCGCTTATCGGGAACGTGATTGAGTTCAGGCTGAATGGCGGGTTCAGAAATCTGAACGGCGCAACGGTAGAAACAGCAGGCGCAACATTAAAGTATAAGTTGGAGCCTGATGAAAGTATCACGCTGTCTTTCAGCAATGAAAACATTTCTTCTGCGCTGCTGATCAACAGCCGGGAAAAGACATTCCAACTCGACTACAACGGGCAGCTTTATGACGCCGCTTCCGTGGAGCAATTGAACGACAATCAAATAGCTGTGCTAAGCCTGCTTACCGTTGCCTATCTAGAGCTTACGGACAAGAGTCTTCCTCGTTTTCAAAAAGCGGAAACTGTTGCTGATGTGGCAAACCCAGGGATGGATGGCGCGGATCCCGGATTAGACGATTTTAATTGCAGAAAAACTGCCGTATCTTTCAGAACGTCGCGCAGCAGTGCCTCAGAACATGTGACGAGATTTGCGAACGATTACATCAAAACGCACCCTGACTGCAGAAAAATATATGGCGTTGACGCGGGCTGTCTCTGGGAAGATTATGGTTGTATGGCGACCCAGGAAATTGAGTGTACCGGTAGTTCCTGTAAATAAACTTTAATACTATGGAATTTATTATCTCATCCACTGTTTGGAAGGCGGCTATAGCGCTGCATATCGCGCTGGCCATTGCATCCAGTTTCTTATTGTTGAAATTTCCCATCAAGAGAGGCGCGTTGGCAATATTGCTGCTGCTTATATTGATCTGGTCTGTTCCTATTGTCGGAAGTACGCTGGCGATGTTAATGATTTACATACATCAGCGGAAATTGAATATGCAGCAATAAACCCCATTCTTCAGAAGGCGTTACGGGAGCAATACCGCATTGCTCCTGTAACGGTTTCTTTGTATTTGAATTTGTTTTGAAAAGGGTTTTAACGTGGCTTCTTATCGTAAATTTGAAGCCCTGTAAAGAAACCTTTTAGCTCATCTGTAACATGAATTTTTTTTCTGAGTAAAAATTTTTATTCAAAAAATTCATGCAATCATTTGGTGATATCAAAAAAAGATTCACATCTTTGCATCCGAAGAAAAAATAAATCATGCCACGAATAGCGCAACATATTATTTCACTCAATTGGTTTAGCAAAGAATGCTATACACCATTTACGGGGCATGTACCTATGCAATAAGTTGAACAGACTGAATCGCTGAAAGATACGCCCCGCCTGAATCGCGGGGTTTTTTATTTTATTTATACCAATATAACGGAGATGCAACAACGAATACAACATATACCATTTACCATGCGAAAGAATTTACGTTCGCAACATGCCGCCTATTGGTTTACGATACCCCTCTGCGCAAAAATCAGTACAGGCAACGAACAACATATTCTTTCCCGGCAACCGGATCATATACTTGTGAATACATAACCCATTCATGCAGTAACGATGAACCCGGTCGCCAAAAACGACCGGGTTTTTTTATGCGATGTTGAGTAGTGCAACGGCGAGCACGTCAGCTTTTGGCGCTGAAGATGCTGGTTCGAATCCAGCCTCAACAACAGTTTGTTGTCTTTAGCTTAACGGGTAAAGCGCCTCCCTGTGAAAGAAGAGAACAGGGTTCGAGGCCCGGAGACAACCCCCGGCTTATAGTTTAACCGGAAAGAACACTGTGCTACGAACACAACAGTGAAAGTTCCAATCTTTCTGAGCCGGCAAATGGTCCGTGGCGCAATGGTAGCGCAGGAACCTGATACGTTCAAGGCTGCAGGTTCAAATCCTGCCGGACCAACAACGGATGAATAGCTCCAATGGTAGAGCAGCGGTTTGAAACGCCGTGGTTACAGGTTCGAATCCTGTTTCATCCACCATTCGCGGGGTTGATGTAATTGGCAACAACACGGATTCCAAACCCGTGCATGAAGGTTCGAATCCTTCATCCCGTGCTTTTATAAAACCAAATGAAATGGAACAGCAATGGAGGAAATTAAACGGAAAGCCCATCGGCCAGCCGATTGAGGACGAGATCAGGGAAAGGATCGTTCAGGAAAAAGCCGCGGGCCACGAACTGAAAGTATGCATCGGGACCGATAGCCAGGTGAAAGGCAACACAACGGAGTTCGCTACCGTGATCGTTTTTATCCGGAAAGGAAAAGGCGGCTTCATGTACATCCGCTCCGAAACCAGTCGCAGGAAAATGAGCGTGAAAGAAAGGATGCTCGTGGAAGTATCAAAGAGTATTGACGCGGCTTTCCACCTGTGCAGGATTTTTACCCTGTACAATATTGACCTTGAAGTGCACGCCGATATCAATACGAATCCGGCATTCAAAAGCAATGAGGCGCTGAAAGAAGGCATGGGGTACATCATGGGCATGGGTTTCGCTTTCCAGGCCAAGCCTTTCGCTTTCGCCAGCAGCTCCTGCGCCAACAAAGTTGTGCAATAATGCAACAAAAAATATTGCTGAGTCCGTTCAGCAGAAAAGCTTCCCTCGCGGGAAGAAAGGCAATGATCATGAATGAACAACCCAGGCGAGGGTTTCCACGCCCCGCAGTGCAACGGTAGTAACCAGTTGTATGCTGTTGTTGGAATGGCATTGTCTACCATTAATCTGTGGGTCGAAGGTTCGATTCCTTCCCTCCTAACGCAGGTAGCTCAGTTGGTAGAGCAACAGTTCATGCAGCGCGGGTTCGAATCCTGCTCACGCTCAAAACGTGATAGTTCAGCGGTAGAACACAACACTCAAAATGTTGAAAAAGAAGTCCATCGCTTCTCAAAAAATGATGACAAGCAAACAAAACCAGGCTGCCCGCCTGTGGAACCTATGACCGCCGGAAGATTCCGGCGCTTGAAAGAGCGGCTCCCTTGAGTGGGGCGGCTTTGGAACCGCAACCAGGCAATAGCCAGCAATGGATGGAAGATGGCAGATCGACCCGCACTTCTTTTCGTGGCTGTCGTTCCTCAGCAGGAGCGACATAAGCGAAGGGAACAACAGGAGCAGCTGGTATACGAATTCCATTCCGCCTTTGCCGGTGGCGGGCATCGTGGTTTTTGAAAAAACAACCTTTAAAACGTGAATATGAAACAGGTAAAAGTGAACGCCTACGAAGTTGGACTGGTGTTCAGAAAAGGGGCTTTGGAAAACATTCTTACAGCCGGAACATATTGGTTCTGGCGCAACGAAAAGGTGGAAGTGTATGATACCACCAAACCCTTTCACGCCCCCATAGAATTGAACATTCTACTGGAAAACAGCACGCTTGCGTCTATGCTGATTGTGACAGAAGTAAAGGACAACGAAATCATACTCCTGTACAGGAACGGCATCCTGCACGAAGTGCTTTCCTCCGGAAGGTATGCTTTCTGGAAAGGTCCCGTAAAATATGATTTCGTTAAAGCTGATACGGGCAAAGCTGAAATTACGGAACCCATTGACCGGGCAATCTTATCCAATAAGATGGTGGCGCCTTATGTTCGCAGCGTAAGCGTGGAGAACTATGAAAGGGCCGTCCTTTTCATCGATGGTAAATATGTCCGTATGCTGGAAAGCGGCGCGCACTACTGGTGGAAAAACAACATCGCCATTTACGTGGGCAAAGTAGATACGCGCCAGCAACAACTGGAGATCAACGGGCAGGAAATGCTTACCCGCGATAAAGCAACACTCAGGATCAACGCCTGGGCGCAGTACAAAGTCACGGATATTGAAAAAGCCCTGTTGCAGAACAAGGAATACGATCGTCAGTTGTACATCTGTTTCCAGTTGGCCCTTCGGGAATATGTTGCCGGATTCGGTTTCGATGAGTTGCTCGATAAAAAAGACGTCATCGTGCCCTTCATCCTGGAGAAAGTAAAAGAACGTTCCGAAAAATTGGGTGTTGAAGTATCCGGCTTCGGTATCCGCGACATCATTTTGCCCGGCGACGTGAAAGAGATCATGAACCAGGTGCTGGTAGCCGAAAAAAAAGCGCAGGCCAACACCATCATGCGCAGAGAGGAAACCGCCAGCACACGTAGCCTGCTGAACACCGCAAAGTTGATGGAAGAAAACGCGATGTTGTGGAAACTGAAAGAAATGGAATATGTGGAGAAGATCGCGGATAAGATCACCAGCCTTAGTGTGAGCGGCAACGGAAAATTGCTGGAACAACTGAAGGGGATTTTCGTGCCTAAATGATGATACCGGAGTGGGAAACTGCTCCGGTATTTGCGTTTATTGCTTTATGTTTATTCGAGCATGTTAGGCAGTTATAAACAATTGCTTAATCTTCCATTAACCTTTTAATAACAGTACACTTCTACTTTCGGGCAAATATACTTCACGCAATGAAAAAGTTATTGCCAGCGCTCACTCTTCCCTTGTTCTTGCTCAGTTGTGACAAGAACGACAAAAATGGTTCTGACGCAGAAAAACCAGAATTCAGAAACAGGTCCAATGCGGAATCATTTGTGACCATCGATCCCGCTTTCTCTTCCACGGTTTCAGCTTACACCCTTATAAGTACCAGCGATACCATTCCAGGCTACCCCAACTTTATATATGGCGGCGCACCCGACGGACAAGGATTTCTTAAAAATCCTGACGGAACCGGGTACATCATGGTGACCAACCACGAAAATACTTATGCGGTATCCCGTGTATACCTCGATAAAAAACTTAATCCGGTTAAAGGAGAATATATCGTGAATACGGACGGTGGTATGTTCAGACTTTGCTCCGGCTCCCTCGCCACACCGGAAGAACATGGTTTCTCCAAGCCTACATTTCTCACTACCGGCGAAAGTAATGTGAACGCGATGACCCATGCCATCGATCCTATCGCCACGGCAAATCCTTCCGACCAAAGCCGGGTTAAACCAGCCCTCGGGAAATTCAGCGGGGAAAATTCCGTTCCACTTCCAAAAGATGCGTATCCAGGTAAAACAGTGATCATCCTCGGGGAAGATGCGGGTAACGGACAAGTATACCTGTATGTGTCCAATACCATGGGCGACCTGGATAACGGTAAATTCTACGCGCTGCGCAGAACCGACCTGAACCAGGTTGAAACCGCCATGACCAAAGGAAACACCTACGATGTCGAGTTCGTGGAAGTGCCCAATGCAAAGAACCTTACCGGCGCAGAAATCGAAAACCTGAACAGCAGCCTTAAGTCTATTCAGTTTGCCCGCGTAGAAGACCTTGATTACCAAAAAGGTGGCGGCGCGAAAGGACGTGAGGTATATTTTGTGGCCACTGGTGTAAGCGGTCAACCTGAAAAAACATATTGGGGAAGGGTATATCACCTGACCATGAATGCTTCCGATCCCCTCAAGGGTAAACTTTCCATCATCGAAGACGGCGACCTGAATCCGGGAAAAGACATCATCAACCCCGATAACCTCTGCGTTACCGAAAACTATGTGTACATCCAGGAAGACGGCGACTCTTTCTTCCCCGGCGCCTCGCACAACTCACTGATCTGGCAGCACACCATTTCCTCCGGTACCAAAAAAGTATTTCTTGACCTGAAAAATAAAACGTTGGGTAATACCAAGTACAACCCAAATAACGATCAACGTTACGCTACCTGGGAACATGGCGCAATGATCGATATCTCAAAAAACATCGACGTGCCCAACACGTTCCTCATCAACATCCACGCACATACCTGGGTAGATGGAGACAAATTCCTGAACCCCAGTAAAGCCACTTCCGTTCAGCCCTATAAAGCAGGCGGACAAACCCTGATCCTGACCGGTGTACCCCGTTAATAAAGCCCTAAAATCCATACCTAAATGTGATCCCTGGTAGTTTTTACCGGGGATCGCCTCTTTCACTTGTTACCATTTTATCGTTTTATGAGAGTTGTTGTGCTATCCATCGCTGCATTTTTTGCCTTCGTTTTATTCGCGGGTTCCTGTTCGGAGCACAAAACTGAAACCCTTGAAGGCGCCCGGAACAGCATCGTTCAGTTCGAACGGCAGATGGATACCCTCATCACTGAAATTACCGTACTCGATTCCATGCTTGCTCAAAAGGCCGGAGCCAATTCGCTTCAGCAACAGTTCCACCGGAGCCGTGCTGTTTACAAAAGGGCCGAGGCCATTACTGAATATTACTTCCAGGGACTTGTTCGCCGCATTAACGGACCGGCATTGCCCGATGTAAAAACGGAAGATGGTGTGGTTTGGCCACCCCATGGTTTCCAGGTAATTGAGCAATTGCTGTTTGCAGACTACCATGATTCCCTTCGGAAAACTGTTTCGGAGGAAGCGCAGCTTTTACTAACCGATATCCGTTTCGTAAAAGCCAATATGGCCCACAACGCCATTCTGCCGCGCCATGCGTATGAACTCCTTCAACATGAAATCATACGAATCGCCACACTTGGCATTACTGGATTTGATGCGCCAGTCAGCGTTGCTGCCATCCCTGAAACCGCAGCAGCGCTAGAAGGCATCAGGCTTTTCTGCCAGGCTTATTTTGGAGATTCTGTTTCAGCAGAACTGAATATCGCTATCGATGCTGGTATTGGTTACCTGGGAGCGCACAACGATTTTAATACCTTCAACCGCCTTGGGTTCATCACTACTCACCTGATGCCGCTGAGCCGCCTGTTGGATGTGTACCGTCCGCAACAAGCCGACACACTTAACTTCAGCGCTCCTTTCTCCGGTAGCTTCGCGGATTTGATGGAAGGAAGCGCCTGGAATCCCGACTTTTATGCGCCGTATGCAAAAGCCGCCACCAGTAAGGAAAAAGTTGCCCTAGGGAAATTATTGTTTAACGATCGGCGACTGTCAGCTTCAGGAAAAATCAGTTGCGCCAGTTGCCACAAGGCAGGACTCTCTTTTACCGATGGATTGCCTAAGGCAAGTAATCTTGTGCATGGCGGCTCCTTGCCCAGGAACAGTCCGACACTTTATTACGCCGCATTGCAGTCCGCGCAGTTCTATGATATGCGCTCCACTTCGCTGGAGGACCAGATCAACGATGTAATGCAGAACAGCAATGAGTTTGCGTTGGAAGCCCGGTCAACCGCCGAACGGCTGCTTGCAGATTCTTTCTACCGGAAAGCGCTTCAAAAAGTGTATGGTGAAAAAAATCAGCCGGGTGGTTACGAGATCAGGAACGCGATCGCAGCGTATGTTCGTTCGTTGAACCCCTTCGCCTCGCGGTTCGATAAATATATTCGCGGAGACAGAAAAAGTATGTCGCAACAAGAGGTTAACGGATTCAACCTGTTTATGGGCAAAGCCAAATGCGGCACTTGTCATTTCATGCCCCTCTTCAACGGCACCACACCGCCCTGGTTTACCAAATCCGAATCTGAGATTATCGGGGTTCCTGAACGGGCCGTTTGGAACAATGCACGCATCGACAAAGACTCAGGTCGCTATAAGATAAATGCAATCCGGGAACTCCTTTTTGCCTTCAAGACACCGGGATTAAGAAATATTTCCACTACGGCTCCCTACATGCACAATGGCGTTTATACTAACCTGGAAGAGGTGGTTGAGTTTTACAACAAAGGAGGTGGCGTCGGTATAGGGATAGATCTTCCTTCTCAAACACTTCCTTTCGATTCATTGTCGTTGACGGTGGGTGAAAAGAAAGCGATTGTGGCCTTTTTGGGCACATTGAAAGATAGCCATTGAGTAAGGCTTTTTACCAGAACTTTATTTATCAGAACGCTCAGGAAAACAAGATTGAATCCAAAATTTTGAAATAGATTTGTTTCAATCTTATTTTATGAAGTTTTATTTAATGTGTGTTCATGCACTCATTGGAATTGGTTTACTATCGTGCCGGAAAGAGAAAAGCCCACATCTTGCGGCCAACCCTAAAGCTGAAATTGTTGTTGCACAAAACGTTTCCGCAACAAATATCTACCTCGATCCCAGCCGGAAATATGCAAGTATCGATACGCTTCTTGCAGACTCACTATTCTATATTTATAAAACACCAAACGGCACCTATTACGATGATGGTGTCCGACTCAATTTTTCATTAAAAATTGATACATCATTCGATTATTCAGTGAAATGGAAATTTGGAAGTGATCCGCTTATCAGACAAGGCAAAAGCCTGTATCTGGGCTTTGGAATGCCTCAATCGCAAGTTCTTGTTGAGGCGATCGTAACCTACACAAACCGACACAAAGCTGAATACAGCGGGATTGATACAATAAAAAAATCAATTAAAATCCTGGAGGGTACCCCACTTGTTGGCATCTATAGAGGCGTTCTCGCAAGCAACCAAAACGACACATTTAATATTGAGATTGGTTGGATGTATGAAAGCCGTTACAGCGTTGAGCGAAGTTATTATGCTATCAAAGACCTTCCTGCCGGGTTTCCGATTTACTCCGAAATCGACCCTTCTTCCAAAGGGTTTGGCATAACCGGTCCAACTGTTACAGCGGCTTATTTTCAATACAAAGGTGAGTGGGTAAATTCCCTGTATTCGTTTGGCTTCTATAATCGAGTAAATGATTCTCTTCATATTCAATTTAATTACGGTGTAATTAAAGATCCAAACGTCGGTACCAATGACTGGTCTCGTATTGTGGCAGATAGGTTTAAAGGGGCGCGGCTTAAATGATTTCGTGACGCAACGATCAATGGCCTTCAAGGTAACGGTAATCGATAAAATTACTATGTAAGCAAGTGGCGCCAGTTGGGGAGTATTATGGCTAGAAATTGTATCGTAGCACCGGAGTAAGTGTTAACGCTTCAAAGGTCCCGGTTGACACCAAAAAATATCCCCGTGTACGAATGCCAAAGTCCACTTTTGTATCCAACTTAAAAGAATATTCACCACCTAAAAAAACGCCAGCCTCTTTTGAGCCGGAATTTTCCGCATTGGTTTCGCTTATGCTTATAAGGTTATCCCATCTTTCTATTGAAATGAGCTGCTTTTGGTCGGTGAGCATAAAAACGCCCGCTTGCGCTTGTATAAAAGCGTTTGCCATTTTAAAGTTTCTTACATAACCTAGTTGAAAAAAATTATTGACATGCCTGAGCCTGAAGTCTTCGATCATTACACTCGTGCTATTTAGTGAACCTTCATATGATTTTTTCCCAGTGTTGATTGTGCGTGAATACTCAAGAAATAGTCCTGAATTTTCGGACACCTGAAATGTGACAGCAAGCCCCGCCGCGGATCCTATAAAATTCTTTTTGTAGAAGTACTGTTTGTCTGTTGGGCCATTTTGTTCATCATAAGAACGAACAAAAAAATTCCCTGTCAATCCATAATTAGCAGATATGGATACCCTTCCTTTCTTTTGTTGTCCAAAAGTTATATGGGTTGTGAAGAAAAACAGAAATATCGCAGTTAACGCTTTCATAGAATTATTTGTGACCCGAATGTATAAAAAATAGGGCAGCCATTGCCGCCCTACTCCTATCATGATTAACGATAAGTATGATCGTTATGCGTAAACATTACTGCTGTATTACCAAATCCCTAAAACTCGCTCCCGCCGCTCCCGCGCACAAAAAAAGACCACATTTCTGTGATCTTTTCTTCGTGGTGTGGGCCGGAATCGAACCGGCGACACAAGGATTTTCAGTCCTTTGCTCTACCAACTGAGCTACCGCACCATCCTTGGTTCTTTTGGAACGGGTGGCAAAAATAGGAATTAAACCGACACGGCAAAATTATTTTGTGGATTTTTCGGGGAAAACATGCTTAATCTTTCCGATACCGCGTCCCACAACCGGAGGCGCTGCTCCAATCCTTTCAGGGCAACAGCCGTAGCTTCATCCCATTTCACCAGGTCATCTCCACACAATTCAGAAACCATCTCCATGGCCAGGATGCTATGATGATCGCCATCCACTTCGATATGACGCTCCAGGTAATAACGGAACGTGGTTAGCTGGCCTGGGAAACTTTTATCCAGGCCCCGTACCATTTCCATGAACATATCCGGGATAAGGTCTTCCCGGCCAAAAGTAAATACCGCGGCCATTTCATGGGGTTTGCCCCTGCGGATCACTTCAAACGTAAACGAAAGGAAGCTTTTCACCGCTGCCGGCAATGCGCTCTTTTCCAATATTTCCTCTATGGTGGAAACATGGAGTTCTTCCAGCAGCTGGAGCATGGGCCTCCGGTCGGACCCGAGCTGGGCCATCGCTTTCAGGTACAGTTCAAAATGGCTGATCCGCTGCCCATGTTCATCCACATCGCTTTCCTCTCCGGTAACAATTTCGTTGATGAGGTAACGGGTATTGGCGCTGCCCACCGGCACCCAGGGCAGTTCCACACAGGTCAGACTGCGCTGGAGCGCTTTGAGCAGGCTCATGAAATCCCATACAGGAAAGACATGGTACTCGGTAAAAAGCTGGAGATCGCGCGGTGTTCGGATAGCCGAATACAACGGATGTGCCGTGATAGCGTTGCGTACCGGCTCAATATTTTCCCGGAGCCGGTTGATGTACTGGTTCATTGGTTCAAGGTTTTGGCAGATATACGAATTAAAAACTGATGCGGATTGCCTTCCGCAACTTACATGCCATATTGCGCCAAAAACTTGATTCTCATGATTTTGAGCTGCTCCCAGGTATAGTTGCCATCGCTCAACTCTTCGAGTGCGAGTTGCAAGCTGCTGGTTTCACAACCTTTAAAGTATTCCAGGATTTCTTCCTGCTCGTATTCGTCCAGCATTTCATCTATGGCATAATCGAGGTTGAGACGGGTTCCGCTCGCGGCGATGGTCTCCATTTCCTCCAACAGGGCATCCAGGCGGAGTTCCTTGTTTTTGGCGATGGTTTCCAGTGGTATCTTTTTATCCGTTTGCTGGATGATGTATACTTTCAGCCCGCTTTTGTTGACCACACTCTTCATGACAAAATCATCGGGACGCACTATATCGTTCTCCTCCACGTACCGGTTGATCATTTCCAGGAAGGGCTTTCCGTAACGCAACGCCTTACCCTTGCTTACACCCTGGCATTTTTCCAGTTCTTCCATGGTGGTGGGGAACATGGTGGCCATATCGTGCAGCGAGGTTTCCAGGAAAATCACGAATGGAGGCAGCGCTTTCTTTTTGGCCTCTTTCTGGCGGAGTTCTTTCAACATTTCAAATAACTTCTCATCCGTGGCCGTGGTGGCGGCAGCGGCTTCACCCGCCTCATCATCGTCGGCGTTCGCTTCTTCGAAAAGGTTGTTCAGGACTATTTTGAACGAGGTGGGTTTTTTCAGGAATTTCTCTCCTTTCGCGGTGATTTTCAACACGCCATAATCCTCAATATCCTTTTGCAGCAAGCCTTCCAGTAGCAACTGGCGGATCAGGGAGTTCCAGAAATGATCTGGTTCTTCCTTACCGGAGCCGAAAACGGGAATCTGTTCGTGGCGGTACATCATGATCTGGGGCGTAAGTCTGCCGATCAGTACGTTCACCATATAGTCCGTTACAAAGCGTTCTTCCAATGCCTGTATGGCTTTCAGCACTTTCACGGCGCCTTCTTTGGCTTCGATGCGTTCTTTGGGGTGCAGACAGTTATCGCAATTGCCGCAGCTCTTTTCGTCGTTGTATTCTTCCCCGAAATAACTCAACAGGATTTTCCTCCGGCACACGCCACTTTCAGCGTAGGCCACGGTTTCATTGATGAGTTGGGCACCCACCTCGCGTTCGCTCAAAGGCTTGTCGCGCATGAGGTGCTCCAGTTTGGCCACATCTTTATGAGAGTAATAAAGAATACATTTTCCTTCGAGTCCATCCCTTCCCGCACGACCCGTTTCCTGGTAATAGTTTTCGATGGATTTGGGAATATTGAAATGGATCACGAAACGCACATCAGGTTTATCGATCCCCATTCCGAAGGCGATGGTGGCCACGATTACCTGCACATCTTCGTTCAGGAACATGTCCTGCCTTTCGGCCCGGAGCTTGGAGTCGAGTCCTGCGTGATAGGCTACGGCTTTGATGCCGTTGGCCACCAGTACATCGGCGAGTTCTTCGGTGGTTTTGCGGTTCAACGTGTAGATGATGCCGCTTTTGCCTTTATTCTGAACGATGAAGCGGACCATATTTTTGATGGTCTGGTCCTTCTTCACTTTAGGTTGAATTTCGTAATAGAGGTTTCCCCTGTTGAAGGAAGAAATGAAGATGCGGGGTTCCCGCAGTCCGAGGTTCTTCACGATATCGCTCTGCACTTTGGGGGTGGCGGTGGCGGTAAGCGCGATAACGGGGATGGTCTCATTGATCATGTCCATCATTTCGCGGAGACGGCGGTATTCGGGGCGGAAATCGTGGCCCCATTCTGAGATACAGTGCGCTTCATCTACGGCGAAGAAGGAGATGGGCAGTTCTTTAAAGAATTCCAGGTTTTCAGCTTTGGTAAGCGTTTCAGGCGCCACGTACAGCATTTTGGTTCTGCCGGAAGTGAGGTCTTCCTTTACTTCCCTGATTTCTTTTTTCGACAAGGTAGAGTTCAGGAAGTGGGCTATATCATCGTTGCTTGAATAGCTGCGGACCAGGTCGACCTGGTTCTTCATCAGCGCGATGAGCGGGGAAACAATGATGGCCACGCCTGCCGAGGAGATAGCGGGTAGTTGGTAGCACAGGCTTTTTCCGCCGCCGGTGGGCATGATCACGAATGTGTCCCTTCCGGAGAGCAGCGATTCAATAATAGCTTCCTGCTCACCTTTAAAGCCATCGAAGCCGAAATATTCCTGGAGTTTGGCCGCCAGGGTGGTGGGGCCATTCTGAAGATCTGCTGATTTTACTGAAGTCGCCTTTTTCCTGGGGGCGGCTGATTTTTTCGTTGCGGTTGCCATGACGTTTATTTTCCTTCTCACCGGTTACACTGCACTTTGCACGTGAATTAAATATAAGCAATTTTAGAGGTAGAACAAGGTTCAGAAAGCAGTCGTGTAGTAATCCGTTTCAAATTGGCTCCCTTCGGAGAAAGAAGGGGTATTTTTTGAAAAAGGTGGGCGAAGTTACTAAAACTTAACCCGGTACTATGGCACTTATGGAAACATTCATGGGGCGATTTACAGGTGATCTGTACTTTATATTTCCAGAAATACGGGAAAAAACGCCCGTGATTACCGTGAAAAAACAGAAAAGGTCCCGGAGTAAACGCGTCCGGCCAATGCGTATCAATCTCCTTGAATTAACCTTACCCTGTTTTGGATTATCCAAAATTTTGATAGAATGTAAACACAAAGAAAGATTTTATTGTACCTGGTGCTGAACCTTTCCTAACCGATCGGCCTTCAACCTCATATCAGCCCACTGCACAACGCTGCCATATAAAGTTATCCTGATTCCTCCCAACACCCGGTGGAAACACCGGTGGTTGAACCAAACCTTATTCGATGAAATGGAACGATGCCAGCATACATAATGGTATGGGGCAAGTAAATTATACTACAACCCTTGCCCGCAGCACAACCCGGAATAAAGTAACCCTTCTGGCAAGAGACATGATCATTTCCGGTCACACGGCAACGTCTGTTTCCACGGGCTTTGCAGATATGTGTCTTATCCTCGTACTAAAGGGTAAGGTGGATGTGGAAAGCGGGACCGAAAACATTCGCATAGCAAACAGGTCGGTGTTACTTTTTCCCGTAAAGCCATCCTCGGAGGTTTTCATTAAGCTGTTAAAGCCTCATGTTAAAATACTGGTATGGGGGTTTCCGCGGTCCCATTTTTTACTTCCCGTTACAACAACCGGCTCAAGCAGCGATTTATTTCGCATATCCGGACCTGTAAGCGCCGGTATCACCCGTTTTACCGAGCAATACGTGAATGCACTGCTTTTTCAACCCCATCTGCCTGCTGAGTTGGATCATCCCGATGTTCATCTTTCAAATATTCTGGCTACGGTTAGCGGCTGGCGCATGGTGCGGGAGGACGCGTTTTTCCAGTCAAGAGACAAAAAAGCCGTTCATGCCAGCATTCTTTTTATAGAACATTGTATGCCCGGAGAATTTTCGCTGAAAGAATTGTGCATCCAGGTAAACGCAAGTGAAAGCACCCTCCGGAGAGCGTTTATCCGTGAAACAGGCATGCGTTTGCAGGACCACATCAAACAGGTCAAACTCCGGAAATCTCAGCAACTGCTGCTGCAAAGACCAGCACTGGAGATCAAAGAAGTGGCTTATATGCTGGGCTTCTCCTCCCCTTCCCAGTTCTCGGTTTTTATACGGAGAAATCTGGGTGTTTCTCCCGGTACTTACAGAGCAAAAAACCTACCGCCTGAATGAAATAAACAAGAGAACTATGACGGGAAAACACAAGCCTGTCTGATAAAGAGTTTGCAAATTTACTTTTCACCCTCACCACCTGTGGTGACGGGAGGAATCAGGAGAGGCCTCCCTTTTCGAGGGGAGGCCATTTTAATAAACCTTATTCTATGGAGGAGCTGGTTCATTATCTCCGGAGCCGGGTTATGCTTTCCCAGGGGTTTCTCCTTTGCCTGGGGGAGTCACTTCGTTATGCACAGCATGCGAAGGGCGATTTCCTCCTAAAGGCGGGGCAGGTAGCGGAAAGGATATGGTTCTTAAAAACGGGGATAGTCCGGTGGGAATGTGAACACATAACGACCTGGTTCAGCGCTTCGGGCAACATGATTTACCCTGCGCAAAGTTTTAATGCACAGACTCCCTTCCGGGAAAACATCGTAGCGGCACAGCTATGCGAAACCTGGTCCATCAGCCGCAAATCAGTTTATACTTTTTACCAGTGTTTTCCCGAAATGGCGGCGCTGGAGCGTGCCATTAAAGACGAGTTCCAGGAACAGGTAAGAGAACACTCCCTATTTAAATCGAATCCATCGTTGCGGGAAAGGTTCCGGTACCTCCAACAAAAGTTCCCGGAATTGCTGTACCATGTTCCGGATGCGCACCTGGCCTCCTTCCTGAATATGAGCGAGCGAAGTTTCAGAAACCTGAAGAACGCCAGAAAAAAGGATACGGATTAAGCTTGAATAAAATACGGCACCATTGCCGGAAACGCCAGGGCTGGTTCAGTTAGCTTCGATCCTGAAGGTTGGCCAACCTCCGGAAATTTCATTCACCATTCAACACTTTAATTATGAAAATCAAAATTTTGTTACCGCTCCTGGCGGTGGTGTTCGCAGGTATCGGCGCTTTCGCATTTACTGAAAAAGCCGTAGAAAAAAAGTTTACGCCCACCTATTGGGAGTTTACACCCCAGGCGCCATCTACTGATCCGTTGGACCAGGAGAACTATACTCCTTTTGTGGGCGACCCCTCCACATTTTGCGACGGAGATGCCCGTATTTGCGTTATTCTCGCAACGGAAGACCTCTCTCATCCCGGCTTTCCCGCCATTCTTGGCGAACCGGTTGAATCCTTGATAGAACAAGCACTTCAGGAAGGTGAAAGTCTTCCGGAAGACGGCATCTATCTCCGTGATTAGCACATGCTTCAACCACCGGCAAAGGGTTCATTCCTTTGCCGGTATGTCTTTACCTTGGGTTCTGTGTTATTCCGGATAAACGCACCACATCCAGCGGAATCAGCCACAGCAATCTCTTGTCCTCCGAATCAAGTATTACCTCTTCACCATTTAATAGCCGTTTGATGGAACGCCGCTCATCGGGAAGTGTGTTAAACCTTTTAAGGTCCATCCACCGCAATCCGGAACGGAAACAAAGTTCTTTCCTTCTTTCTTCCAAAATCAAAGCCAGCGCCTCATCCTGAACAGAAGCCTGGTAAGGGACAAAGGTTCCGCTCTTCCATCTTTTTACCAGCAGCGCATTTAGTGCGTCCATCGCCCCTTCTATGTTGTTGCGCCTCGCCTCACATTCCGCCTTGATAAGCAATACTTCGCTTACGGTAATCCCCATAAAACGGGGTGCAGATTTGGACTGATCGTATCCGCCTTTAAAGAAAAAGGTATTGTCGTTGTTCTTTCCAAAATAGGCAGCCTTGCGGATATCGTTCTGATGGTATAGCGCGTACAACCCTGTATCCACCTTTGCCACCGTGTTGGGGGTGGCGTTCATTGCACCACCCATCACGCACTGCGCATGGAAAATAACTTCTTCATTCAAAGCAGGAACAGGACCGGCAGAGGATGGATTCAGTGTATTATAATTCAGTATGGCACTATTGTACAAAAGTGTTGAATCCGCATACAGCAAAGCGTTTTCAAAATCATTCATAGAAAGATACACCCTTGCCAATAACGCCAAAACAGCGGCTTTGCCGGGAATGGCCTTGTGTGTCACCTGAACAGGAACAAGTTCCGATGCTTTGCGAAGGTCTTCTACAATATGCCCATAAGTTTGCTCCACTGTTGATCTTGTTACCGGTTCATTGATATCGTATGAACTGCGCAACGGAATACCCGGCTGGTCATTTTCCCCTCCTTTTTTATAGGCGGGCGCCCAAACCTGGGCCACATTAAAGTGTGCCATTGCCCGGAAGAAAAGCGCTTTCCCCTCCAACTGTCTTTTCTCTTCTGTCTGCGCAGGCAAAACCTTGAGTTCGCCTATATTCTCCAGTACCAGGTTTGCCCGGAATATGATGGCGTAAAGGTTGGACCAATGCCCGTTAGAAACACCATTCCATTCCCAGGTATATGCCAGCCTGGGCTCATCGTCCAGCGCGGCCCATTCTTTATCGCGGATATAATAATTGTCACTGCCCACCTCAGCCAGTCCGCAGAACCTCACATTCATGGTGGATGTGCTGTTGATCAGGGCCTGGTAATCACTTAGCGTTTCCGGGATCGCAAGCTTTTTGTCGGACTTCTCCTCCAGGAATTTCTTGCAGGAAGCGAGCCCTATTAAAGAAAGCAGACACACATATATGCTGATGTACTTTTTCATAAAACAGTTTAGGTGTTTATTTGAAATTCAGTTTAAAACCGGCAGCGTAGGTCGTTCTCAGTTGCTGGAAAGATTTTCCGGCATCCGGATCACCTTTCTCTTTATTTGACTTCCAAAGCACCGCCACATTAAAAAGGTTCGTGTAAAAAGACACGTTACTGAACACGCGTAATGTGGTCTTGGAGAAAGTATAATTCAGGTGTATATTCTGCAACCTGATATGGTCTCTCCGTACCACCATGGCAGCGGATTGCCGGTAGAAATTTTCCTGCTGCAGGTTCACCGGGTAAGTAATCGCCGGTAAGTTGGTATGCAATTCATCTCCGGGCAGCTGCCACCTGTTCATGTAATCCTGATATCCAGTAAGACCGCCGTTGAAGATGCCGGAACCGGCATAAGTGCGGTGCTGCCAGTATTTAAAGTTTCCCGTCAGGTTAAAAGAAAGATCGATCCCTTTCCACGAAACCATATTCCGGAGCCCCATCACATACTCCGGCCTTGATGAGCCGGGCGTATAAAGGTCGGTAGCTTTTGTTTCAACCTGTATCGCCGCGTAATCGCCGGACGGTTGCCCGTTCAATATTCCAAGGGCGGCACCGGTATCGGGGTCCAGTCCGGCGAAAGGGTATGCCACCAATGCATACGCTTCTCTTCCTTCCACGGGATTGATGGCACCGCCATTCTCTACAAGGTCGCGGGCAATGGATGGAGAGAGCAGGTACTTTTTAACCTTGTTGGTGTTCCAGGTTAAAAAAGCCGTTGTACTCCATTTGATCGCTTTATCCACCAGCTTTCCGGTGAGTGAAACGTCAACTCCTTTTGTATGAAGCACCGCGCTGTTCTTCATGATTTCATCCCCCGCCCCCAGTGTTGGATCAATAGGAGCATTGGCAACAAGGTCAGTACAATTCTTAAAATAATATTCCAGCGATCCACTGAGTCTGCCGGCCCAAAGCGAGAAGTCGGTCCCGATATTTGTCTGGCCCACCCTTTCCCAACGCAGATCGGGATTAGGCACATTGCTTACCGAAGCGATTGGTACATTGGTGAGTACATCGGCACCAGGGCTGTACCGGATCGTAAGCACCCCGGCTACGGAAGTATTGGTATTCCCCTGATACCCATACGTCGCCCGGAGTTTCAGCATATCTATCCAATTCACATTAAAGAAGGGCTCCTTTGACAAGGTCCAGGCTGCGCCGGCGCTCCACAACGGGGTCCATTTATTATTTGTAGAAACCCCGAACAGATTAGAGGCGTCTCTTCTGGCGCTTCCTGAAAGCGCATACCGTTCTTTGTAGGTATAGGTCGCGTTCGTAAAAAACGAAACCTGTCTGGTGCTGGTACCGGCGCGTAACGTTGGGAGTGCTATACTGGCGGAACCTCCCATATATCTTGGGTGCAACCTGAGTAAATCTGCGTTGGATGAGGTAAGCAGGTTTTTATCGAATCCATATAAAAAGGAGTTGTCTGCCTCCGCTTCTGTATGTTGTATTTCCGATCCTGCAATCGTGGCCACTGCATGATTGTTCCATTCCCGGTTGTAGGAAATTTGCGCGCGCGCCTGTTGCGAAAGTTGACGGCTATTCTGGTACAATAAAATCCCGCCATAAGGAACGGCACTGCTCTGGTACGTTCCTCCCGGGGGCGTAAACTGATTGATCCGGCTTCGGGTAAAATAAGATTCTTTACTCCGGTAGTCCTGCGCGGCTGTATTGCCCGACTGGCGCTGGTACATCGCCGTTACATCCATTCCTTTCAGCATGCGGAAGGTGATGCCAATATTCATCAAAAGATCTTCGCCCCGTTCGGAACGATCGGCGAGACGCATCTCCTCCAATGGACGGAAGTTCCAATCCAGCAGTTTGCCGTTTCCCGCGGTGTCTTTATAGGATTGCCGGTATTCATAAGGAAGCGCTAAAGGGTTGCCCTGCTCATCCGCCAGCTTGGCGTATGGCCAGGGCGTTTGCAGCAAAAGGGGTTCCGTTCCGGTAGTAGCGTCGTTCTTTACATACTGAAGCGTTGTGCTAATTTCCAGTCGATTCGTGGCCTTAAAATTCATTTGTTGCCGGATGGTGGCCCGGGACTGGTGGTTACCGATCACTTCCGCATTCGATCTGTCAAAGCCCGCTGAAAAATAGTACGTCATATTTCCGCTTCCCCCGGACACGTTCAAGGCGTACTGCTGACTTACGGCTGGCCGGTAGAAATACTTCCTGAAATCATTTCTCAAGTCATTTCTTCCAATGGAATCCAGTAAATAACGTTTTTGTTCGTCTGATAACGTCCCCGCCCTGTGTTTTCCCAGGATTTCCGCCACGGGGTTAACAATTGTAGTTGGCGCCGTACTATTCAGCATCGTATTATAGTATCCCTTTTCAAAAAGGTCCTCCTGTAGCGCTATATATTCCGGCACCGGCATGGTGGGCTCAAAAAACAAGTCCTGCTCAGGTAACACCCTCATGTTCACATGGAGTGAAATTTTCGCGGGCTGAGAGAATTTCCCTTTTTTGGTTGTAATCACGATCACGCCATTTCCTGCTTTAGCGCCCCAGATAGATGCGGCGGCGGCATCTTTAAGCAGGGTTACCTGTTGTACATCGTTGGGGTTAATATCCGCGATATTTCCATTGTAAATGAAATTGTCAACGATAATCAGCAATTGATTATCGGCCATACCACCAAGCGTGCTGAGTCCCCTGAGCGTTATACCCGCCCCCGTTCCTTTATTGAACGTTAGTCCGGCGGTGGTTCCATCCAACCGCTCCATTATAGATGTGGTCACCCTTTCATTCAGCAGCTTATTGTCAATGGTTGCGAAAGACCCCGTACTTCTTTCTTTGGGAATGGTTTGGTATCCCGTACTTATAATTACTTCTTCCAATTCTTTTACTTTCGGTATCGCCGAATCCTGTTTTTCCTGGGCGAAGAGTTTACACGCGCCCGCCCACAACAGCACCAGTATAAGCATCACACACTTCTTCATAACTGTTGTTTATCGTTTTGAGGAAATCATTGTTTCTTTCAGCACAAACTGTTTTAACCCTGTGGAGGTGTTCCGGATGTTTCCTTCAAGGCCGAAATAATGGTCAATATCATGCTTTAGTTTTTCCCGCATAACAGCTTCCGGAGTTCCGATTGGCCAGGCGGATTCGTAGCAGAAAGCGTATTTTTTTTGCCACTCTCTTTTATACTTATGGATAGCGGGATCGTACAGGTATTGCAAGGTGTCCTTTACCAGTAGCGCTCTATGCGCTGGAGATTTAAGGAATCCCAGCCGCTCTTCTTTAAAGGCTTTGTAATACATGTTCAGGACAGGCGCGTTGAGGATGTAAAACCTGGTTGTTTGTGCTGCGGAATCTGTGATCAGTCCTTCTTTCAAAAAACCCGGACCGTGTATATAACCCGTAAAGCCGGAATAGAAAGATTTTCCTGGCGCGGCAGTTACCTTATCCAGTAAGGGTTTCAGTGGTTTTGAATGATCGAAAGTGAAAAAATCGTCTTTCATTACCCAGGAAATTTCTTTTCCTGCGAGCGCCTCGTTTATTTTGTCGGCAGTAACATATTCTGCCTCGGTAACAGCTTTCAGGACCCGGTTTCCGCTGATCCAGACTTCATGGGGTATAAGTTGGTGGGGGAAAAATTGCTTACATGTAGTGTCTTCCGTTACCAGGGTTAACTCCAGCCCTTTCAATAATTTGTTCCGTTCAAAAAATGCTTTTACTTTTTCCTTCGGTTCAGAAGTCACGACCAATATTTTCACATCGTTTCTTTGCTTTTGCAAAGCGTCAAGATGCGGCAGGGCTCCCACACAGGATGTGCACCAGGTGGCGAAAAAGTCGAGTATTACCAGCTTCCCTTCAAAATCTGAAAGTTTCGCGGTGTTCTCTTTATAATTAAGCAGGTTATTCAGCGTAATATCCGGAACTTTTTCCCCGGGTTTCAACGCCATGGAAAGGTCTGGTACAGAAGTTTTTTGCGCCATTCCGTTCAGTAACAGCACACAGGTACCCAGCATGAAAAAGAGTAGTTTTTTCATTTACAGTTGGTTTTGGTTAATAATTGATATCGTGGCCGATGCGTAGTCTTTATGGTAATCGTTGCGACTCTTCCGCGTAAGTATCTCCGCATCGTGTACATCAACCAGGAATGCCTTGTGGTGGGTGGCGTGAAATAAAAACTGAAAGCTAGTTCATCCTGAAAGGAACAGCAATCGTGCTTTCACCGTAAGCCGGTGAGAAATAAACCCATAAATGTGGTGGTGAAAAAACGGTGTGTGGTGCAACAAATATAGGTCAATTTATTATTCATCAAAATATTGAGCAAAATAAAATTAAACGGATATCTCTCTTTGCCCGGTGAATGTTGAGCAAATTTTAGCGGAAGAATCACAGCTGATCGGGAAGCGTATCATTCAGTTACGACTGCGGCTTGGCATTGCACAAAACGACCTTGCGAGGGGTTGCAGGTTCTCGCTGAATACGATTGCAGGTATCGAGAAAGGCAGCATTCGTTTCAACCAACACCATCGTTATCATATCTGTAGTTTTTTCGGCGTGAATTATGACCTGTTCGATCCTTCCAAAACTTTTTCAGTGCCCGATTTTTCTTTGCTGAAAGAAAGTTCCGAAGCGTATATCAAAGCGAAAAATCCGGACGAGCTAAAAGATTACCGGGAAAAACTCGCCGCCAATAAAGTATTGTCGATTTTACGGGAGCGGGTACTGCCTTCCGGCTTTTTGAATGAACCCCGGGAAGTAAAAACGATCAGGATGCTTTTAAAAGAGGATTATGCCATTCAGCCTTCGAGTTCCACTATCAGCAATGCATTGAAAAAACTGATCGAAGAAAACAAAATAAAGATGGTGGCCTCTTCAAAAAAACGTGTATTCTTATACGTTATAGCTTATCCTGCCGTTCAAAGTTAAAGACCTGTTTTCGGGTGGCGTCGCCCACTTCCGCCCTTAATTTTCCCGGCCCTTCCAGTTTGTATTCAATGTATTTCGGGTAATCGTGCTGCTGGTTCTCGGAACGAAAACCGTTCGGTGTATGCTGCATCATCGCGAAACGTATGGGCTTGCCATTGTCGGGAACATCGGCCACGTAATAACAGGTGGGTCCTTCGCATACAAACTGGAGTTTTTCGGTAATGGTGGTATCGCCCTCTTTTATGCTGAATGAATAACCGGTCAGCAGGCTACTGTCTTCATTAAACTTCCAGTATTCAAAGCTGTTCCGTTCCGTATTTTTCCATTTGCCCGCGAGCCAGGAAAATTGCTTAACGGAAACGGAGGGTTGTTGTGCCAAACATGTTATCCATGAACCTGTTACAAACAAAAACAGGAATATGGCCTTTGGTATATTTATGTGGGAGTGCAGATCCGGCGCCTTTTTCATGCCTTAAAGATACGATTTTGGTTCAGGTTCATTTTATTGATCCATCCAGCCATTGAACGCGGCGGCCATTTCAGCAGAAACCATTACTTCTTCAGGCGCTGCGGGGTTAGGGTACACCTGTAGTTATCCGTTTTTACGGTTTGTAATCCTGTTGGCCGTATTCAATTTATGCCCGGATCAATACTGATTACCAGTTGGCCGCACGTACTTCATGGGTACTATCTATTGGTTGGTAGTTGCGGGCAGCGCAGCTTGTACACCCCAACGGTCCAATATTGGTTTTTCCAGCTGCTGCTCCCGGTACTCATCAGGCTGCATAATGGGCACACCATATACAATAGGGTAATAACGTTGGCAGGAAGGGCAGGTAAGCAAGCCTTCTACGATATCGCCATTGGTATCGCGCGACATTATTTTCAGTTCAAGATCACTTTTGTCCATTGGGCAGCAAAGCTTTGCTATGGTTGATGGGCTCATAAAAAAACTGGTGTTAATTGTTATTATAGTACGGTGGCCTGTTGCTCAAACGTGTTCAGGTAATTACGTGCGGCTCCTGCGGGATCGGCGGCGCTGAGAATACCGGATATCACGGCAATACCATCCGTTTTCAGCGGTGCGAGATTGGCCATGTTTGCCGGCGTGATGCCGCCTGAAAGAAAGATCTTGCCGCTGAATATTTCCCTGGCTTTTAAAATGTTTGCCGGATTGACGATTTCACATACCCCCGCAGAGGCGGAGGGGAACATGGAACAAAAGGAAATGTAATCTATGTTATTCTCGGCGGCCCATTGTACGCGTTCCATATCGTTTCCGCAAGTGATGCCAATGATGGAGTCCGGCCCGGCTTGCTCTCTCAGTTTATCATACTGGTTTGGAACCTGGTCGAAATGAATACCATCCGCACCTGTTTCAAAGAAAAGAGCAATGTTTTGATTGATGAGCACGGGCACATTGAACTTTTTCCCAATATCCATGATAGCCCTTGTATACGCAACTGGATCGCATCCTGCCGGGAAATGATCCCAAACCTGTACGGTGGACACGCCCGCTTCCAATACCTGTTCCAGCAATGGCAATAATTTCATCAGCGGCATGGCCGGGTCCACCACGAGGTAAATTCCGTTCTTAATCATTCGTTTCATTTGTATGGTTTATTTCCATCCATTTTTTAAAGCGGTGAAAAAAGCATTCCAGTACGGGTCCTTTTCCGGGTAGGGTAACGGTGTTCTTCCCTCAGTTGTTTCCAGCCATTTTCCTTCGGGGTCGTTGAGGAAGCTTCCAATAATGGCGGCATGAAAACCTTCCTCTTCCAACGATTTCACCAACATTCCGGCGTACCGGTGATTGGCGGCAAGAATCATGGCGCCCGCGCCAACACTGATGCACGGATCTATATTGAACAACGCACATATCTCCCGCTGCACGGGCGCTTCGGGCATTTTCTCCGCGTAAACCTCAACGCCTGTTCCGGAAGCGACGGCCATTTCAAAAATGGCGCCGTACACCCCTCCTTCGGTAACATCGTGCATGGCTTTCAACGCCCCAGGATATTGACCATTGAATGCGGCGGCGCGCAACGCAGGATGGAGCACGGAAGTGCTGGAGAAAAGGTCAGCGGCTTTTTGTTGTACTTCCTTTCCCAGTTTTTCCGTGATAGTTTCAGGGAAGCTCAGCGAAAGAATTGAGGTGGAGGAACAGGCCGGTTCTCCCAGCAGTACAAGTACATCTCCGGGTTCCGCTCCCTGACTGGTAAGTATTTCCTCCCTTGATGCTGTGAGAAACATGGTTCCGCCTCCCACAATGGTGGATTGCATCCCTTCTATCTTACAGGTATGCCCACCCGTAATGGCCACGCCTGTTTGAATACAATAATGATTGATCCAGTTCCAGTATTCTTTGAAACCCTTTTCATCCAGCGACTGCGGCAGGTTGAGCACGAATTGCGCGTACATGGGCGCAAATCCTGTAGTGGCCATATCATTCACCAGGAGTTGAACGGAAAGCCAGGCCGATTCACGGTAACCGAGTGAAGGTATCAGCGAAAGCGGATCACTGGTAATGGCGAGTCCCATGTTCCCGGGCAGGTCAACGATGCTCACATCCACGCCGAAGGCGGGACCCACACGCACTTCAGGGCGGTTCAGGCCAAATTTCGGATAGAGGTGTTCTTCAAAAAACGCCTGCTGAAATTTTCCAGTGGTATCGAAACTGCTCATCGACTAAGGTTGAACATCATTGAATTTCACATGGAGTCCGAAGAAATCGCCTACCGGAACACTCCATTGCTGTACGGGAAACCATTTTGGCAAACCGGTGCAGGTCCATTCAATACTATAATCCCTGCCTTTCAGCGCTTCGTGGATCTTTGCCATCAGCATATCCGGTGTGTAGAATGTTGCGGTTACATAAAAAGGATTTTTGCCAAACGCCTGCTGAATACGGCGCCGCACTACTTTGGGAGAGTTCCTGTTCATCATCCCGAATACGATTCCATATTTCGCTACGCGGGCGGATTCACGGATCACCTGGATGGGATCACGGTAATATTCAAAGGTAGTGATGAAAGCCAACGCGTCGAAGGTCTGGTCTTTGAAAGGCATGTGGTGCGAATCTGCCAGCACCAGGTCACCATCAAAAAGGCGTACGCCCTGGCCCAACATGAGCGGTGAAATATCTGCGCCCATCGCTTCGATACCAATGTTCTTCCACCAGCGGGTGAAGCGGGTTGTTCCGCAACCGAATTCCAGCAGGGTTTTAACGCGCGTATCCTTCGAGATAAGGCCCCCGATCACTTTTTTCTGCCAGATCTCCGCTCTTTTGTAGCGCCCTTCATACCATTGTTCGTACGTATCGGTGTGTTCGCGGTTGAAGAACCATTCCGGTCTTCCCTGCCAGTGCTGCAGGCCGCGTGTGTACAGGTCGAGTTTCATTGTAATGGTGTTGCGTATTAAAAAATCAAAAGCTCCTGCCCGGAAAACCATGGGAACAGGAGCTTACGCCCGAATGATGTGCAACACCATTTTTGCAATTCCTCCGCTGGTATTATCCAGATCAGGTACCGGGTATGATCTCAGCCTTCCCTGCGGGAAAGCACCCCGTGCATTTGTGAAACGTGAAGTTAGGTAAAATTTGGTTCGGCAGGCGTTAAAATCCCGGCCGCCTGCCCATCGAAAAGCTCTTTTCTTTTCATTCTGTAAAAATTGAAAACTGTATTGTAGTAAGACTGCAGCGCTTCATACATTACGCCGAGCGCATCGTTATAATAATCGGGACGTATGAAATAGGTCCATTCGCAGGACAGGTATTTTTCCAGCGCGGCTTTTTCATAAGCCGTCATTAACGCGCGGTGTTCTTCGCTTTCAAATATCCTGCGCATCTTTTCTTTGAGCGGAGCTTCCTTTTGTTTTAAAACTTCCATATTTGCTTCAATAAACTCATACGATTGGGTTTCACGCATAAATTCAGTTGTGGCAAGGTAGGCATTGTGTTCTTCCACCGCGGCTTTAAATGCTGCTTCCACCTCAAAAAACCTGTTGTACCTTTCTTTCCATTGTGTCTCGTTTCCGGAACGGCGTGCGTTCGCGTAAAAGAACTTCAGCGCAAGCAGATCGTGTTGTCGCAATTTAGCTTCCAGCATCTCCTGCTGTTTTTTCGCGTCTTCCAAAACGACAGCCGCTTCTTTTTCCGTGTAACGGATACCGTTATAATCGAACGTCTTGATTCCTGTATTCCCGGCGGCGATTGTTTCCAGCGAACGGATATCGCTTTCCAGCGCATTCAGTACGCTTATTTCCTCCGCGACTTCAGCGGAAAAAATAGTGGCTGCTTCATCCGGCATATCGGCAGGAGCTTCTTTCAATACCTGTTCCAGGTCTTCCGCCTTCAGGGTTCTGTTATCATAATACCCATTGAAAACCGGGTGGTAGCGGAACCTTTCAGCATCGGCGATGTAAGCTGAGCTGAATTCTTTCTCTGAAAGTTGTGCAGGCTCCTCCGTATAAGACACGGCCGAAAAGAGTACCGCGTTCATCTTTTCCTGTGTGGCGGCTGGCGATTTAAAAAGGCTCCAGGCACCTGCATTGTTCTGCTCTTTTTCCACCGCAAGTATTTCAAGTTTCCCGATGCGCTCTTCTGTTTCCGGATGAGAGGCCCACTGGTTCTTTACCACCAGTTTTGATTTGTTGAACCTGCTCAGGAAGTCCATTGTAACATCAGGCAGACCGTGTTGCAACTGAACACCTGAAGTATGCGCGAGGCGTTGCATCACAAAACGGTGGTGCGGGTATACATTTCCGGAAGTAATGTTTTCCGGAATCCGTCTGCTGTAGAAATCAAGCGTTTCATCGAGCGCCTGCGCGGAAAGATCAAGTCGAAGCAAAGAAGTGACCAGTGGTTTTGATCCGGCGGCGTAAGCGGCCACTTCATCGGCGTGGAACTCCATCTCCCTGGAAAGCGCCATGTAGCGCAAGTTTACAAACCCGTACATTTTGTGCAGCACCCATTGTATGCCGTTTGCGATTTTCACAGCGATACCCGCAAAAAAAGAAAAATATCCGCTCATGTTCGCAAAACGGCCGATCATGTTGTTGTACGATTCATTATCATTGAGCATATTGTACATCACGTGGTTCACGTGGTATACATAGCTTCCCACTTTCATGCTTCGCTGACTGAAATGTCCGAACTCATGGGCGATGATGGCTTTTAGTTCGGAAACCGTAACACTGTTTACGAGGCCAACGCCTATCTGCAGGTTTTTTTTGATGGGGAGCAACATGCTCCAGAAACCCGAATCATAAAACACACAGGCATTCACATCGGATGAGAGGTAAACTTTTTTGGGAAGTGGCGTTCCCGTTTCAGCCGCGGTTTCACGGATAAACTCGAAGAGCGCCGGTTCTTCCGTTGCAGACACTTCCAGCAGCGCGGAGCGGTCTACTTTATTTCTTGAAAAAAGGAATTTTATGATGAAGTAGAACACAAAAAAAGCCAGGCCCACCATTCCACCGCCAAGCATCAGCGTAATAAAAGAGGGCTTTGCGAGAATGAGCATCACCCCACCGTACACACAAAGCACCGAAAGGCCGAGCACGGCAATAAAGAGGAAGAGGTATACCAACACAAATAATACAATGGAAGAAACGGCTCTGGTTGCCTGTTGCTGGAAGGACGCCGAAACGGTTGCGTTCATGGAAAGGGGTTTAACAACTAAAATAGTAATTTATCTTTCTTTGTTGATTAGTTCGATTGCCTTTTCCATGAGTTCGTCTCTGCCCGCTTTTATCCCCGCGATGGTTGGCTTACATTCAATATCCGGTATTATGCCCACACGCTGTGTTTCCCGGCCATCAGGATAATAAACGCCAATCCCGCTGAACATGGTGCTCACATTCCCCGGAAGAATGAAGCCGGAAACATTTCCATCTGCGCCAGCGGTTGTACTGCCCAGCACCAGAGCTCCAGGTGCGGTTCTGAATGCCATCGTAGTATATTCGGCCTGGCTTTGCGTAAGTTCGTTGATGAGAATCACAACCTTTCCTTTGTAGGTATGGGAATCTGTCGGTGCAATATTAAGTTGTTGTCCCTGGTAGAACGTGCCTGGCATCAGGATACCACCAAATGAGAACTTCACAAATGGCGTGGACTTCGGAACCAGGAAGCCGCCCAACGTAAACACCGTAAAATCTGAAGGATAGCAGCGCAGGTCGATGATCAGGCCTTTTGTGTTTTTCAGTTCATTTTTTATGGCCGGCAGGTAAGCATTCTTTATTTTACCCGGGTATATCCAGGCAATGCCAGGTGCAGCCATACCAAAACAGGTATCTTTAGCTGAATACCTTTTATACACATTCACTTGCATGGGTGTATACGTTGGGATCATCTTTTCAAAAGACTTCCCATCCCTGTTGAAAGTAACGGACAATGTGGAATCATTCGACCGTAAAAAATCACGTCCTATATCACGCATTTTTGTGGGCAGGTTCGATGCGGGAAAATAAGGAATGCGGTTCTGCACCAACTCATTCGCGGGAATGCCGTTTATTTTTTCAATCACATCACCGGGCAATATTCCGGTCTTCTTTCCAAGGGAATCGTTGAGGTATCCTGTTACCACGGGTTTATCTTCCACGAATACCACGGAGAGCGGTCCATATCTTTTGCCAAAGAATTCGGCCAGAACAGCTTCATTGCCCCACACATTCGCATGGGTATCATGAATACTTCCGATCAGTTGAAGTAAGGCTAGTTTGTATTCCTTTTCAGAAGTAGCATAAGCGAAACGTGGAACAAAGCACTCCAATGTTGTGTTCCAGTTCTCCTCCAACAGGTTGCGATAAGGGAAGAAGTATTGTATCAGGTTCCAATACCGGTACAGCGCGAGTATGCGAAGTCCCGCATCTGAAAAGTGCATTTTTGCGTAGGGGAGCTCATTTTTGATAACCGGGTTACCCACACCTTGCGCCATGGCAATGTAGTAATGCTGGTTCTTACGTTCCGCGTGGTAAATATCGCGCAACAATTGATGCAGTTCCTTTCCCAGCGATTGCTCCGTTAGCCAGGAAATATCCGTTTCGAGGAATGGTTTGAGGGATAGCGCCGTATCCTTTTTTGTTTTCACCGCGCCGAACTTTTTAACCCAGTTGTACAGCAGGCGTTGCTGATCAGCAGGTTGAGCAGTTGCGAGGTAGATGGGCATGAAACGAAAAAGTTCCGCGTCCATGTTAAAGTTTCCGGCCGCTACCGCGGGATGATGGTATTTCACAAAGCCCCACACCTGGCCCAGCAAAACAAGCGCGGCGTTAGTAGCCGCCGACGGGGCAATTTCATTTATACGTGAGCCATTTGAAAAGGATGTATCCGATTCAGCCAACGGTGCTGATACGGTATCCGATTGTTCAAAAGGTTTTCCATCTATAGAAAGTGTGATATCGTCAATCCATAGTTGCCCTTGTCCCGCCATTACGGCCGCTACATTTACAGTACGTGCATCGGCACTTAAGGGAATAGAAACTTTGTATTTTTTCCAGGGTTGTGTTCCCGATACACCGCTCTCTGAAAGATCTGTTTTCTGAATCGTGCCGTTTTTGCCGATGATGGCGAGGTAAAAACCCGCTAAGCCGTTCTGTACATTTTCCAGTTTCAGGTAACCTTCCATCGTCAGTTGCTGCCCTTTCCTCGCGGGAATATTGATGCCCATCGCACCATATTGCGCAGGGTTTGGAGCAGTGGTGCTTTTAATATAAAAAGCGTTTTTGCCGGAATAGCTTACAGTGGAATCAATACCGCCTTCATAACCAGTTGAGTTGTACCAGTTCCATTCTCGGAGTACACCATTGGCGGGATCCGCTTCAAACCCGGCGTTTAGTTTATAATTGACGGTTTGTGCGCGGGAAAAAGCGCAAACGGCCAGCAGGATAAGGAGAAGAGAAGGTTTCATGTGCAAAGGTTTGGGCTAAAGTCGAAAAAAAACCGGAAAAAATAGGGGGGATCAACCTATATTTTTTCCGGCTCCAATGAGGAAATAACGTACATGTTACTGCCTGGTCCATATTTCATGGATGGGCTCTCCTTTAGAACTCAGTCCGCTGTGGTCCCAGTTGTTGCCTTCTACTTTTCCATTGAATGTAAGTGTGGCGCCCACCCTGGAACTGTCGCGGGAGAAGAACTCAATATTTTCCGTGTATTTCCCGTTTTCAAAAGTATAGGTTCCGCCGCCTGTTCCGAAGAACTCTCCGGTTTGTGTATTGATCGCGATCCATTGGAAACGGGTACCTGAAAGTATCTTAACGGTTTTTCGCGCGCCGGGATTAATGGTGTTGATCTTTCCATCCTGTTCTCTGCCGGAAATGCGCCAGTCGCCGGAGAGGGGGCCCGCGCCATCATCTACGCGTGTCCATTCCAGTTTATCGGAGCCCTTGGCGGTCACCAGTTTACCATCGTGCATGTCTCCGGAGATGGTCAGTTTTTCGCCTACCTGGTTTTTCTCCAGAGTATTGAATTCGATCATGGCTTCCACTTCTCCGTTATCGGTCACCTTCCAGGTGCCGCCGTAGCTGGCTATGAATTTTTTTCCGGGAAGGTCAAAATGTGTCTGGGAAAAATACCCGGGCGTTATAATAAGAACTGCCGTAGCGTTGTTGACTTCAGTTTTCCACGCGCCTACGGGATTGTCCTGCGCACGGGTGGAAAGTCCCATCAGCAGGACTGCGAAACAAAATGTTGTAAAGTTTTTCAGGTTCATTGCAATGGATTTATTGCAGAAAGGTACAAATTAGAGACAACAAAAAAGCATACATGGTAACCTGTTTAAAGGTTTCATATATGCTTCACACGAAGGATTGGCTTAATGGTAAAGAAAGCTGGAGTATGGTGGCTGATTGGATTCAAAGGTCGGCAGGTCTCATTTACCTGGCAATGGTGAAGTCACGGGATTTGTTATCCGTTAAATAACGGATGGCCTGCACGGTGTCTTTACGGGAAAAACTGCGTTTTTTTCCTCTATTTCCTGGCTTTCCGGCTTTTTTAAAAAACATTTTTGATTTACCCGCCGCTTCCGCTTTAAATTGCCTCAACCTTTTAAACCAAAAAAAACCGTAAGTGCTATGTCAAGACCAACCTGGCAGGAAGCTGTGGACCAATGCGCAGCTTACCGTGATTATTTAGAAACATTGGATGTTCCTGTGGAAAGTAAAGTGAAAGCGATTCTTCTCACCAAAGAAGATTTGAATGAGTTATTAACCCAGGATGGCCTGGACCTGGATGGCATCCGGATCTATATCGGCGAGAAAACCGAGGGTGGTGAAAGACTGACCACACTGGTGGTGGTGGCCGTGGATAAACTAGTGGAGAACGGGCATGTAATCTACAACGATTACAATATTCCGGGACCTGATACAGATCTCGGTGTAACCAACCCGATAAGTGATCCGCTGGCGAACGAGCGGCCCTGTCCGTCGAATTGCAGCGATCCGAATATCCTTAATACGGGAAGAACTGCACCACCGGTGCTATAATGTAAATGGAGAATTTTTTTTTAAACTATTCCGATACCACTTTCCCGCTGCTGGCCGCCATTTTGCTGATCGTATATATCAGGAAATGGCAGCCGGGAGCAGGATGGCTTTTAGCCTATTCACTTGTTTCCTTTCTGTTGATGGGTTACGGTAACCTGCTGGCTGATCAGGGACTACACAACCTGTATATCTACCACTTGTTCACCATGTTGGAAGCCATCCTGGTGCTTCACCTTATCAACACCCTTTCACCGGAAAAGTACAAGTACATCAACGTGGTGCTTTCGCTCTTCCTGTGTTTCACGGTGCTGAATCTCATTTTCTGGGAACCTTTGTTCACCAGCTTCAACAGCAATGCAGCCGGGGTATTGAACCTGATATGTACCGTTTTTTGTTTCAGGTATTTTATCCGGTTGGCGAAAGACGATAATATCCTGCATTTTCAGAAACTTGCGGGGTTCTGGATCGTAAGCGGTTTTCTCTTTTACAGCGTAGTGAGTGTGCTGACGCTTTCCGCCTATAAGTACAGGGAATTGTTACCGGAATCGGACGCCATTATTTCCTGGAAGATTCAGCAGGTGGCAAATATGATTAGATTTGTGCTCATATACGTAGGTGTTATATGGTGCTATCGTCCGGATTCTTCCTCTGGTTTATATTTATCGGATCGGCAACGCTGATGCTGATCGTGATTTTCTTTTTCCTGCTGTTCGTGCAGTACAACAGGAAAAAGAGTGATCATATCCGGGAGAAAGAAGCCCTGCAACGTACGTACGAAAAGGCGCTCCTCCAATCTCAACTGGAAATACAGGAGGCCACCTTCAACCAGATCAGTGGGGAAATTCATGATAATATCGGCCAGGCGCTCAGCCTGGTTCGTTTACAACTGAACACGTTGGGAGCCGGAGCCAATGAAGCTAAGGTGAACAGCGCCGATGAACTGCTGGGAAAAGCCATTGGCGACCTCAGAAGCCTTAGTCATAGCCTGAATACCAAATACCTTGTTGAAACTGGTTTGGCCAATGTGATACAACAGCAACTCGCCTATCTTGAAAGATCAGGCCGGTTTAAAACTTCGTTTAGGGATGATAGTGATGGAATGGAAATCGCGGAAGAAAAATCTATCTTCCTGCTGCGCATGATCCAGGAAATCATCAACAATATTCTGAAACACGCCGCCGCAACAGAAGTTTCCGTAGCCATATCTGGTGAGAAAGGTCAATACAGCATTGCCGTTTCCGATAACGGCATCGGGTTCGAACAAAATGAAAAACAAGGCAAAGGAATCGGAATAACGGGCCTGCACAAAAGAGCCGAACTCATAGGCGCTACCATACAATTTAATTCATTTCCCCAAAAAGGAACCACCGTGTTCATTAACCTTACTTAAATTTAAGCCATGGCGCAACCATCCACCACTTGTTTTATAGCCCTTGTTGATGATCATGCACTGCTCCGGCACGGACTGGCCAATCTTATCAACGAATTCGATGGGTATAAGGTGCTTTTCGAGGCCGACAACGGAAAAGACTTTATCGCTCAGCTCAAAGGGCCACACCACCCGGATATTGTACTACTGGACATCACCATGCCCGAAATGAACGGGTACGAAACAGCGGAATGGATTCAAAACAATCTGCCGGAAACGAAAGTACTTGTGCTGAGTATGCTGGACAATGATACCGCAATCATCAGGATGCTCAAAAGAGGCGCACGCGGTTTTATCCTGAAAGACAGCAAGCCTTCTGTTGTGAAACAGGCCCTGGATCAGATCCGGAACGATGATTATTTTATCAACGACCTCGTGAGCAACAAACTCTTCCGTTACGTGCTGCTCAAAAAAGATGGAAAAGAAAACGAAATGGATTTCACCTCTTCTTTTACAGAAAGAGAGCTGGAATTCTTTAAGCACGCCTGCACGGAAATGAGTCACAAGGAAATCGCGGAATTGATGAACGTTTCACCCCGCACGGTAGACAGCTACCGGGATGCGGTGTTTGAAAAAACAGGGGTGAACAGCCGGGTTGGTCTGATCCTTTTCGCCATAAAAAATGGGCTACTGGTGAACTGATCAGATGGCACCATATTTTAATATATAAGCGAAAATAAGCTTATGTTACGCTGGACCATCATTTTCCTGGTTGTCGCAATCATTGCGGGAATACTGGGATTTACCGGGATAGCCGCCAGTGCCGCCGGTATCGCCAAAATCCTGTTTTTCATTTTCATCGTGCTGTTCCTTATTTCTCTGATCAGGGGAAGAACCCCATGATGGGCAGAAATATACACGGCTCAGGAGGAATGCACGGGGAGACTTATACCACGGAGGTTTTTATACATTTCCATGGCGTAAAGGTCCGTCATGCCTGAAATGAAATCTACCACACTCAGCGCCTTTAAGTAAGGCGTACTTTCGCCGACTACTGAAAACTGCGCAGGCAGCAATTTCAGAATTTTCTTTTGCTTGTGCGTGGGTGAATTACTGAGCATGGCGGGGATAAACTCTTCCAACAGGGCTTTCATTACTTCGTAACCCGCCAGTTCAATTTTTACGACAGTCTCATGGTTGTAAATTTTTTGAATGGTGACCTGGTTGATGTTTTCGAGGGCGTTGATACTGCCGATCGGCAATAAATCCAGCAACGGTTTATCAAGTGTTCCGTTCAGCAGGTTTTGCTGTTCCCCGGCAAAGGCTTTTGCGCAGGTTACCACAAGATAATTGATGCACTTGGCGCGGAGGTAGGCGAGTTGTTCACGTGGATCATTTTTTAACTCATCCATCGTTCTTTTTATGCCGGGCATTTGTGCCGTTGCATCCGGTGCTGTTTCCAGCAGGTTGATGAGGTGCGTTGACGCCGTATGTGCATCAAGGATGCCGATACGGTGCGCATCCTCCCAATCAATAATTCTGTAACATATATCATCCGCGGCTTCCACGAGGAACACAAATGGATGTCTTTTCCAGGAAAGCGGCGCATTTCCATCGGGTATCATATTCGTTTGTTCGGCAACGTTGGAGAACGCAGCTTTATCGGCCTGGAAGAATCCATACTTTTTTTTGTGCAGGACACCTTTTGTAGTACCCGTAGACTCACACGGATATTTGGCGATGGCGGCCAGGGTGCTGAACGTGAGCCTGTACCCGCCCGGCTGGCGGTGCGCATAAGGATGCGTGAGGATACGGAATGAATTGGCATTGCCCTCGAAGTTGGTGAGGTCCTTCCATTCAGCATCCGTAAACTGCGCGCGCAACGTGGAACCATTGAGTGGCATCGGAGCGGCGTATTCAAAATAAGCGGAGATGGCGGCTTCGCCGGAATGACCGAAAGAGGGGTTGCCAATATCGTGTGCGAGACAGGCCGCTGCAATTACACTGGATAGATTGTACGCGTAAAATTCTTTCGACGCATCCGAGAAAGTTTCACCCGTGGATGCGAGCAACTCCTCTCCCGCCAGCTTTCCTATGGAACGGCCCACACTGGCCACTTCCAGCGAATGCGTCAGTCGGTTGTGCACCAGCACCGGACCTGGTAAGGGGAATACCTGTGTCTTGTCCTGGAGCCTTCGGAACGCGGAAGAAAAAATGAGCCGGTCAAAATCCCGTTCATAAGGTGTTCTTTGCGCAGGCGAGGCATTGTTCTGGCCGAAACGGCCGGGAGCATGGCAGGTATTCCAGTTCATGCGGCAATTTAAGGAACAACGGCCACCTAAAAAATTGGTAAAACATCAACGGATAGCGTCTGGCTGGCGCTTAGATTGTATCTTCCGTTTCTGAAATTTGCTCGCGTTGAAAATATTTTTACGATCCTTCTTTTTAGTGTTGCTGGCCGGAAATTGTTATTGCAGCTTTGCGCAGATAGCCGTACAGGGTAAAGTATTCGATATCTCGCAGAAGATTCCGCTGGAAGGCGTAAGCGTAATCGGTAGTTCCGGACAAGGCGTAAGTTCCGATTCGTTGGGCAGGTACAAGCTTGTACTGGCAGAAAAAGATTCTATCTGGTTCTCGTACCAGGGAAAGTCAACGCCCCGTTATGCCGTCAGAACAATTCCCAACCCACTTACTTTCGACGTCTCTATTCAGGTGAAATCCGATGTGCTGCCCACCATTACCGTATGGAAGCACAGTTATAAGTTTGATTCCCTGAGTAACAGGGAGAACTATGCGAAGATTTTCAACTATAACAAACCTTCTTTCGGTACTTCTATTGCCCCGCCGAATTCCGGAGCCGTAGGCGTTGGACTTGACCTTGGGGCATTGATCAATATGTTCAGTTTCAAAAAGAACAAACGGATGCTTTCGTTGCAGGAAAGATTGATAGAAGAAGAACAGGAGAAATACATCGACTACCGCTATTCCAAATCTTACGTAAGAAGGTTAACTGAACTTACGGGAGAAGAAATGGAATTATTTATGAAGATGTATCGTCCTGGTATTGAATTTGTTAAACTGGCATCAGAAGCAGAAATGGGGATTTATATCCTGGAATGTTTCAAAGATTATAAAGCCGGAAGGAAAACACCGAAAGAAGCCATTCAGATCCGGGTGATCCAATATGAGTTTTAATTAATATATTATTATCTTCCCATATATACCATCAGTATCTGTACATCGCTGGGATTTACGCCACTTATCCTGCTCGCCTGTCCTAATGTATGCGGTCTTATCTTTTTGAATTTCTGCAGCGCCTCATTGCTGATGGCAGCAACTTTATCGTAATCGAAGTTATCAGGAATCACGAGATTTTCGAGTTGCCCCATTCTTTCCACCAGCTCTTTTTCCTTTTCAATATAAACATCATACTTTACCTGGATTTCTGCCTGCTCCAGTATTTCATCGTCTGCGTAAGAAAGTGTTTCCGCCAGTTGTGCGGAAGCGCCCACCATCTTTTTGAGGTCAACATTCGGGCGAAGCAAAACCTGCATCGCTTTTTGCTTTTGAGTAAGCGGAGCAGAGTTTATACTTTCCAGGTAGGGGTTGAATGTAACCGGATCGAGGGAGAGTTCTTTTAAAGTCGCTTTTACTTTTTCAACACCATCCCGCTTTTCTTCCATTCGCGTCATCCTTTCTTTGGTGGCCAATCCCAAACGGAAACTTCTTTCGGTTAACCTGAGGTCCGCATTATCCTGCCGCAACAATGTTCTGTATTCAGCGCGGGAAGTAAACATACGGTATGGTTCATCGGTACCTTTTGAGATGAGGTCATCAATCAATACCCCAATGTAAGCTTCGCTTCTTTGAAGAATAAATGGTGCTTCATTTTTTGATTTGAGGTGTGCATTGATCCCTGCCATTAATCCCTGACAGGCAGCTTCTTCGTAACCGGTGGTTCCGTTGATTTGTCCTGCGAAGAAAAGATTGGGTACCAATTTTGTTTCAAGCGAATAGGTCAGCTGTGTTGGCGGAAAATAATCGTATTCAATCGCATACCCTGGCCTGAAGATGCGGACATTTTCAAAACCGGGCACTTGTCTTAAAGCTGCCATCTGTACTTCTTCAGGAAGTGATGTCGAAAAGCCATTCACATAGATTTCAACAGTATTAAATCCTTCGGGCTCTACAAACAGCTGGTGCCTTTCCCTATCAGCAAAACGATTGATTTTATCTTCAATACTCGGGCAATACCTTGGCCCTACTCCTTCTATCCTCCCGGCATACATCGGACTCCTGTCGAAGCCGGTCTTTAGAATATCGTGAACGGTTTGGTTGGTATAACTAATCCAACAACTTCTTTGTTGTTCCGCTTTAATTTTGGGCACATCCATATAAGAAAACCCAACAATCTCCTCATCACCTTTCTGCTCTTCCATTTTGGAATAATCAAGGCTTCTTCCATCTATCCGGGGTGGTGTGCCGGTTTTGAGCCTGTCGCTTTCAAAGCCCAGTCCAACCAATTGCTCTGTAATTCCTGTTGCGGCTTTCTCAGCTACCCTGCCCCCGCCAAACTGTTTCTCGCCGATATGAATGATGCCATTGAGAAATGTTCCGCTGGTAATCACCACACTCGAACTGAATATTTCGTGTCCCAGACCCGTTACTACCCCACATGCCTTTCCATCCTTCACAATTATTTCTTTCACCATATCCTGGTAGAAATCCACGTTTGGTGTTTGCTCCAGCATTTCTCTCCAGGTGGTGGCAAATACCATACGGTCACTTTGTGCACGCGGACTCCACATGGCAGGTCCCTTCGACCGGTTTAACATCCTGAACTGGATCATACTCTTATCGGTCACAATACCGGAATATCCACCCAGTGCGTCTATTTCCCGAACAATTTGTCCTTTAGCAATTCCACCCATTGCAGGGTTACAGCTCATCTGCGCAATGGTCTGCATATTCATGGTTATCAATAAAACCTTTGAACCCAGGTTGGCCGCAGCAGCCGCCGCTTCACAACCTGCATGACCAGCACCTGCCACTATCACATCATACTTAGGAAACATCGCAATAATTTAGGAGGCAAAGGTACACCATTAGCGGATAATTTAGGATAGTGGGATGAGGGTATAAACCAGGGTGCAAGGACTTCAATACGACGGAAAACTAGACATCATAACAAGCAATTACACCCTCTACAGTAAAGAAGAAAAACCTTAGGAAAGCCCACAAAACAAGATTAATGTTTGAATATGAGATGACGCTCTTTATACTTCTCTCTGAACGCCATTACCTTATTTTCTTAATCTTTATTAAAGTTATATTTTCTCCTAACGTTCCTAAACTATTGAAATCACCTCACGTTCCACGTGGAACAAAGAGTATTAGCAGGAAAACAATAGAGGTCAATTGAATTATGTTCCACGTGGAACATAAGGTTCAATATTAATTCAGAAACAAGGAAAAATATCTAAATAAAAGATCTGCTGTGAATAGTAGCAGCCTTATTATTATCAACATCAATCGAAGAAATAGGTGAAAATAGAGCACACAAATGATACTTACTTATTGATTTTCAATCCCAAAAGACAACACGCGAAACTAAAATATACTGTTAATAACTGTTCCACGTGGAACATTAGCTAAAATACATTGTAAGGTACTCATCTTCTTTATTCCTCATCATCTTTTGATCCTTAACGGACTTGTCTTTATAGCCCATCAGGTGTAAAACACCGTGAAACACCACTCGGTGCAGTTCCTTTTCAAAGGAAGAATCAAAGTTTATTGCATTGTCTTTCACCCTATCCACACTAATATATACCTCTCCCACAGTGGGATCATTCTTGGCAGCAGAAAGATCGAATGTGATAATGTCCGTGTAATAGTCGTGCTGAAGGAAGTCGCGATTCATTTGTAATAAATGCTCATCGCTACAGAATATGTACTGTAGGGATTCGACCTTCTTTTGTTCCAATTCAAACATCTTCACAAGGAAATTCTTTAACCGGGTCCGGTCCCGAAAGGGAAATTTTACGTCGAGGAAATGAAAGGTTACTTTTGCAGAGGAATTCTTCATCCTTCAAAATTCGGAAATACCCGGTACATTCGCTCAGGAATCCTTTATCGAAGGAGAAGCACCACGAGAAGATTCATTTCAAGTAAAAGCAAACAGATGAAAAAGCTATCACAACTTACGGCAGGCACTAAGGCGATCATCAGGTCATTTGAAAAGGACGATATTTTTATCAAACTCATGGAAATGGGCTGTATCCCGGGTGAAGAAATCAGGGTAGAACAAGTAGCCTTCATGGGAGATCCTATCTCAGTTTCCGTGGCTGGCTACACACTCAGCCTCCGTTTGAATGAAGCAGAGAACATCCTGGTAGAAGTGGTCGCTTAATTTTCCTCCCATGAACATCGGTTTATACTTCGGCTCTTTCAATCCTATACATACCGGACACCTTATCATCGCCAACTATACGGTACAGCACACCCCGCTTGAACAACTATGGCTGGTGGTATCCCCACAAAATCCGTTCAAACCCTCCTCTTCCCTACTCAACGAATACAACAGGTTGCACCTGGTACGTTCCGCAGTAGAAAGAAACGATAAACTCCGGGCAAGCGATATCGAGTTTAACTTACCCAAGCCTTCTTATACCGTTGATACGCTGGCTTACCTGGAAGAAAAGTATCCTCAACACGAATTTTCGATTGTTCTTGGTGCAGACAGTTACCTCAATCTTCCCAAATGGAAAAATGCAGCGGTGATTGGCCAGCGTTATCCCCTCTACGTTTACCCCCGCCCCGGCTTTGAAGTAATGCAACAGGAAGGCTTTCCCTGTACTGTAATAAACGCGCCGCTCCTGGACATCTCCTCCACCATGATCCGGCAATGGATCAAAGGAAAAAAGGACATCAGCTACCTGGTCCCCGAGAATGTAAAACTGGAAATAACAGAAAACGGCTACTACTTATAAAAGCCACCCCAGTAAAAGGCAGGCCAGCACAACAACAGGGGAAGGAACCCTGGTAAAACGAAGCAGGAGAAAGGTTCCTACAATCACACCGATATTCATAAAAGTAACGGTCTTCCACTCCGTAATCGTAATGTCTTTCATCATGATGAGTGTCGCCGCAATCATAATACCTACCACAGCCGCATTGATTCCTTCTAAAGCACGGTATACCACCGCGTATCTTTTCAGGTTATGCCAGATCGGGTAAAAGAAAAGCGCAAGTAAAGCACTGGGCAGGAAGATACCGATCATACCAACGGTACAGCCAATCACCTGCATCACCGCACCCTGATCGTGCATGGCCATACCACCGGCGAAAGATGCAATAGAAAAAACCGGCCCAGGCATCGCCCGCACAATACCCGCGCCGGTAAGAAATTCGGCACCCGACATATAAGGTTCCTGCCCCCTTGCCACAAAACGAACCACGAACTGTTCGTACATCAGCGGAATCAGCACTTGTCCCCCCCCAAATACCAGGCTTCCAAAACGGTAAAAGTTCTCGAAAAGGTTAAACGCACGACGGTGCTCCCATTGCTGTACACGGGCGATCTCACTCACAAAACCCGCGGCAATGAATATCACCACGAACAACCAGATGTTTCCCCACTTGATCTTCTTAGGAAGGATATCCTTCTGCGGAATACGCTTGTCACTAAAATTCGTGACAACACCGCCTGCAATCAGCAACAGGGGAAATACCCAGGGCGACTTAAACCAGATATAAGTGATGCCCAGGCAAATCAACATGATGATCCAGGTAATCGTATTGTGAATGGAAAGCCGGAAGGTTTTAAACGCGGCATACGCCAGAAAACCGACCGCCATAGGAGAAATGAAAGAGAATACCTTATTGTTGAGGTCCTTTTTATCGAAGAGAAACAGCAGGAAAGAAAACAAGCCCATCAGTATGCACGCCGGCAATATCCAAACCAATAAAGTAATGATCGCCAATGGAACGCCTCCCCGCTTATAACCGACCAATGTAAGTATCTGTGTACTGGAGGCTCCCGGCAGCAACTGGCAAAAGGAATTGTAATCGATCAACTCTTCTTCAGTAATATCCCTTCGTTTCTGCACAAAGGTTTTCAGCACCATTCCGTAATGTCCCTGGGGACCACCGAACGCTGTAACACTGTGCAAAAACACAGATTTTAAGAACGGGATATGGCGCAGTAGAACCACAAACTAAAATTAATAAAAAAGCAACCCTGTTGAACGGGTTGCGTTTCCTAAGCGATAAAGCGGTTATTTCTTGAGACCAATTTCTCTCAGTCTTTCATCCAGGTAACCTCCCGCAGTGATATCCTCATACTGCTTGGGGTGATCTTTGTCTATGCAGTTTTCCAGACAAGCCAGGCTCATCTCACTCTTAGGATGGAGGAAGAAAGGCATGGAGAAACGGCTTGTAGCCCAGAGTTCCCTCGGAGGATTCACTACACGGTGTGTCGTAGACTTCAGTTTATTGTTGGTAAGGCGTTGTAACATATCACCAACATTCACCACAATCTGTTCGGGCAATGAAGTAACAGGCACCCACTTCCCTGACCTGTCCAGTATTTCAAGCCCATCAGCGCTGGCGCCGACCAGCAATGTGATCAGGTTGATGTCTTCATGCTGCTCTGCGCGGATCGCACTTGCAGGTTCCTTCAATATCGGAGGGTAATGAATGGCACGCAAAATTGAATTACCATACTCAACATGTTGATCGAAATAATTTTCTTCCAACCCCAGGTACAGCGCTATGGCCCGGAGTAAAGCGAAGCCGCTTTTTTCGAAAGCCCTGTACGTCTGCTGAAGCGTATTATTAAATCCCGCTATCGAAGGCACTTGTACGTTATCAGGATAATCTTCTGAAGAAGCTACCCCTTCAGGAATTGTTTGTCCATACTGAAAAAATTCTTTCAGATCCGGCGCATCACTTCCTTTCGCATGTTCTTTCCCGAAAGAAGTATAACCCCTTTGGCCGGCAAGTCCCTCTATCTCATACCGCTTCTTTTCTTCAGCGGGTAACTTATAAAACTGTTGTACTTTCTGGTAAAGTGTGCTGATGAGTTCATCGGGAATGCCGTGGTTCTTCACGGATACAAATCCTACATCTTCATAAGCCTTTCCCAATGCACTTACGAAACTACTTTTCCTTTCCGGATCACCGGATAAGAAATCAGCAAGATCAACAACTGGTATCGACATCGTTAGGTGTTTTAGTGTGGCAATTAGAATTCAGCGTTCTTCGGTGTTCTGGGAAAAGGAATCACATCACGGATATTACCCATGCCCGTAACGAACAACACCATTCTTTCGAAACCGAGGCCAAAACCGGCATGTGGCACGGAGCCAAATCTTCTCGTATCCAGGTACCACCACAATTCTTCCGCAGGCACGCCCAGCTTTTTCATTTTTTCTTCCAGCACATCCAAACGTTCTTCCCGTTGAGAACCACCAACAATTTCACCAATACCCGGCGCGAGGATGTCCATGGCCGCAACTGTTTTTCCATCCTCATTCAATCGCATGTAGAACGATTTTATCTCAGCGGGATAGTTGGTCACGATCACTGGCTTTTTGAAATGTTTTTCTACGAGATAGCGCTCATGTTCACTCTGCATATCCACGCCCCACTTCACTTCATACTGGAATTTCTTCTTCTTGTAAGCGGGCGACTGCAACAATATATCAATCGCCTCCGTATAAGTGATTCTTTCAAAAGCATTGTTCACCACGAATTCCAGCTTTTCTATCAATCCCATTTCGCTGCGTTCATTCTGTGGTTTTTGTTTTTCTTCTTCCGCAAGTCTTTGCGTGAGGAAAGTAAGATCATCGGCATTGTGTTCCATCACATAACGGATGATGTATTTGATGAACTCTTCCGCCAGGTTCATGTTGTCTTCCAGGTCATGAAAAGCCATTTCAGGTTCAATCATCCAGAACTCAGCGAGGTGTCTGGCTGTATTTGAGTTCTCCGCGCGGAACGTTGGGCCGAAAGTATAAATTTCTGAAAACGCCATCGCCGCCAGTTCTCCTTCCAGCTGACCTGAAACCGTGAGGTTTGTACTTCTTCCAAAAAAATCCTCTTTGAAATTCACAGCGCCATCTTCCGTTCTCGGCAGTTTATCCAGGTCAAGTGTGGTGACGCGGAACATCTCACCCGCACCTTCCGCATCCGATGCAGTGATTACAGGTGTATGCATGTAAACGAATCCTTTTTCGTTGAAAAACTTATGTACTGCGAACGCCAGCGAATGCCGTATTCTGAACACGGAACCAAAGGTGTTTGTACGGAAACGCAAATGGGCGATTTCACGGAGAAACTCCAGGCTGTGTTTCTTGGGCTGAAGCGGGTATTTTTCCGGATCACTGTCGCCGAGAATTTCTATTGCTCCTGCCTTTATTTCCACCGACTGGCCCTTACCAATGGAAGGCACAACTTCACCGGTTACTTTAACGGAAGCCCCGGTAGTTAACCTTTTCAGCAGATTATCATCAAATTTTCCAAGCTCCGCCACTACCTGAATATTATTATTGGTAGAACCATCATTCAGCGCTATAAACTGGTTGTTGCGGAAGGTGCGCACCCATCCCATCACCGTAACCTGGTCCCCTGCAGTAGCAGATGTTAGTAAAGTTGAAATTTTAACTCTCTTGTTGAACATGATTCCCTTATTCAATTGTTTAGTGGTTACAAATCTCTCTTTTTTCCACATAATATCAAGGAAATCAACACTTATAAAAGATATTTTTGGTAAAAACACTGCGGAACGATACCATGAACTTTCACACGGCAATTTCAATCTATTGAAAATCAATTCTTTACAATAATCATAACTGATTGATTATGACCAATTAACAAAATATTTGATTGCTCATTTGACGATTTTCTGAATATATTGTAACATTGCAAGGAGAAACTAGCTCATCGGCTCCTTTCAATCCCAATCAACTTATTTTTCAAATCAAATTTTCCTTTCTGTTGGCCGCCCGGCTAACCACTCTTCAAATCGTTTCTATGTACGACATTTTACAACTGAACGACATGCTCGTTCCTGAGTTGCTGGATATCGCAGAGCAATTAAAAATCCCTAACGCTAAGAAAATGAACAAGCAGGAACTTGTATACAAGATCCTCGACAAACAAGCAGTAATGGCATCTGATAACGCAGGCAAAGATGATGATAAAGCAGGCAAGAGAAAACGAATCGTGAAAACCACAACAGCCAACAGTACGGAAGAAGCCGTAGTGGAAAGTGGTGAAACAGTTCCCGAACCCAAAGCTAAAAAACCGGTTAAAAAAGAACTCAAAAAAGAGGAAAAGAAAGAGGAGAAAAAAGAAGAAAAGCCTGTAGCGGCCACACCTCCTCCCCCACCAGCTCCGGTTGCAAAAAAACCTGTTCGTAAAAAGCCTGAGCAACCTGAACTTCCGATTGGTGAAATCAACGCTGATTCTTACGAAGGCGATGATACGCTGAACAACGAACCGCTCATTATAAGCCCGCTCATTGCTGAAGCGCTTGCCGAAGACATCAACCTTGATCCGCCACCAACGCACGAACCCGCGCCACAACAACAACCCAGAACCTTCCATAAAAAAGAACCGGTTTTCAACATCGAATTCGATGGCATGATACCAGGTGAAGGTGTGCTGGAAATGATGCCCGACGGCTACGGCTTCCTGCGTTCCAGCGATTATAATTACCTTTCTTCTCCCGATGATATTTATGTAAGTCCTTCACAGATCAAACTGTTCGGACTGAAAACCGGTGACACCGTTAACGGAACGGTTCGTCCGCCAAAAGAAGGCGAGAAATATTTCGCGCTGCTGAAAGTGGAAACCATCAATGGCAAGAAGCCCGAAGAAGTACGCGACCGCGTTCCCTTCGATTACCTCACGCCTTTGTTCCCTTTCGAAAAACTGAACATCTTTACAACGCCCGATAACTACTCTACCCGTATCATCGACCTGTTCACACCTATCGGTAAGGGACAACGCGGATTGATTGTTGCCCAGCCAAAAACGGGTAAAACAATGATGTTGAAAAACATCGCCAACGCCATCGCCGAAAACCATCCTGAATGTTACCTTATGGTGGTACTGATCGATGAACGTCCGGAAGAGGTGACCGATATGGAAAGAAGCGTAAAGGCAGAAGTACTGGCTTCTACCTTCGATGAACCCGCTGAGAAACACGTACGCGTTTCCACCATCGCTTTACAAAAAGCGAAACGTTTGGTAGAATGTGGCCACGATGTAATCATCCTGCTGGATTCCATTACCCGTCTCGCACGTGCACACAATACCGTGGCACCCGCTTCAGGTAAAGTACTGAGTGGTGGTGTGGAAGCCAACGCCATGCAGAAACCAAAACAATTCTTCGGCGCCGCCCGTAAAATTGAAAACGGCGGATCACTTACCATTCTTGCTACTGCACTTATTGACACCGGTTCCAAAATGGATGAAGTAATCTTCGAAGAATTTAAAGGTACCGGTAACATGGAACTGCAACTGGAACGTCGCTTGTCGAACAGAAGGGTTTACCCCGCCATCGACCTCGTTTCATCTTCTACCCGTCGTGATGACCTGCTGCTGGAAAAAGATGTGCTGCAGCGCATGAACCTGCTGCGTGTATACCTCAACGATATGAATCCTGAAGAAGCGATGCAGGAACTCCTGAAACGCATGAGGGGAACGAAAGACAATATCGAGTTTCTCGCGAGTATGAACCGCTAAACAATACGTTACTATACAAAATCCCGCTGTTGATCAGCGGGATTTTTATTTGTCAGATATTTAGTAAATTAGTTATGGAAATTTTCCACCAAAAACGATCCGCATGTTGCCTGCCATCCTTATCGCAATAGGTGTGCTGTATTTATCACTCAGCGCTTTCAACCTGCTTTTCGAAAACGAAAAGAACAATTTCATCAAAGCTGTATTTATTGTGCTGCTCTTCACACTACCTGCCATATCGGCTATCGTGATTTATATGCTGTATTACAACAGGTATAAAAGTCAGAAATCCTTTATCGTACCGTAATACCTGAAAAGCGTACTTTTTCCACATACTCGGGGAACATCTTCAAAGTTGCACCGCAGTATTCATATTTCTCGAAGAGATCCTCCACAATATTGATTTTCCACAACACTGGTTCAAACCGGTTCATGGAATCCCCTTCGGCTATAGAAGCCAGTAGTACCGATTCATTGTTGATCCACCATGCATCCTGGATATAAGTACCAGGGCCGTTGAACAACAAACGCTTTTTGATCTGGTTATTTTTGTCGATAAGAAAAACCAGGTTGTCAGGGCCGCCCACTGTTCCGGATACCACTCCATTCGTTTCCTTCAATAAAATATTGTAACTATCAAGGTCCACGAAATAAGCGCTGTCCGGCGCGTAGCGCAGGTACTTTCCATACAATGGATAATACAGGCTATCGGGTTTGAAGGGCTCTGTTATCAGCGAATCTTCCACCCAGATATCCGTGAGTACAAAACTGTCGATGCTCAATTTATATTCAGGTTGGATGAAAGAAAACCATTGCTGAAGCGCCCCTTCTGCCGGACCGCTCACCTCAAAGGACGAATCCGTTCTGGCAAGAATGTTCACACTGTCCGATTGGTCTTCCGGAGCAGTACTTTCCTTGTCTCCGTTGTTACAGGCGAAGACGAAAATTATTACCAGAGCACTACTAAGAAAACGTAATCCTTTTATCATAATAAAGCGTCAATTGCTGCCGCGAGCTTTTTATCTTTCTCCGTCACAACATCGCCGGCATCATGTGTGGACAACCATACTTCAACTGTATTATAGGTGTTCCTCCAGGAAGGATGGTGGTTTTGTTTTTCAGCTATCATCGCTACACGCGTCATAAAAGCGAAAGCTTCTGAAAAATCTTTAAAGCTGAATTTCCTGTAAAGTTTATTGTCTGTATTTTCCCACATAACACACGTATTAATTGTTAAAAGATCATGTGACTTTTATGCTTTACCTGGCTCTGACCAATCTCCATTACCATTTGCACATCACCCATACTCCGGAGCAACTGCATGATGTTCTGAAGGTAATCATCAGAAACCACATCTCCTTTCAGTAACCACAAAAAATCGAGGTGCCTGAATTCGGGCAGCAGGTATTCCCCATCGAACTGGTTATTGTATAAATAATGAACCAGGCTGCAATGGGGTTCCGGAAATGAATATACGGAGAAAAAATATTGCCTGTTTTTCCGGGTAAGCTGTATCTCCACATCATTGTTGATCCTGAAATCGAAGCGAAGTCTGTTGTTCAACCGCCAGCAAAACTGGTAATCGCGGATAGGGGCCACAACGCCAAGCAGCCGCGTATCCTCGAAAAATTCATCTGCCATCTGGCTCACATCCAGTTTCAGTTTCATACGCTATTGCAGTTTCTACCAGTTAACTTCCGCTTTCATTTCTTTTCCATCCCTTACAAACACCACCGTTGTTTGTTGACCTTTTTCAAAACTTCCCAGGGCCTTCATATAATCTTCCATACCTGAAATCGTAAGATCACCAATTTTCACCACGATATCCCCTTTCTTCAAACCAGCTTTTTCCGCAGGTTTTCCCGTTGTGGTACCATCAATTTTTACACCTGTTCCGTAGAAAACATAGTCCGGCATTATGCCCAAGGTAACCTTAAAAGAAGTGGAGGAAGCAGTTTGTTTTTCCCTTGTTTTCAGGAAACTGAGTTTAGGTTCTTTTTCCGCCGCCGTAACGATATCCATAATTTTTCTTTCCACCAGGAACATTCCTGTATAATTCAGTTTATCCGCATCATCACTGGGTTTATGGTAATCCTGATGCGTTCCGGTGAAGAAAAAAAGCACGGGAACATTGATCCTGTAAAAAGAATAATGATCACTGGGTCCGGCACCTGAAGAATCGATGGAAACCACTAATGATTTGTCTTTTTTATTGAGCACCAGTTTTTCCCAGGAAGGAGATGTACCATATCCACCAACGGTAATCACGTTCTCAGGGGATTTTAACCTACCCACCATATCCATATTGACCATATAGTTCAGGGGTTTATCCTTCAACGGAAGATGTTCCGTAAAATACCTCGAACCGATCAGCCCCAGTTCTTCTCCCGAAAAAGCGGCGAAAACATAATTGTATTGTTTGAGCTGCTTTGCCTTAACGGCTTTTGCCAGTTCAATCAACACCGCTGTACCACTCGCATTATCGTCCGCTCCGTTGTGAATACCGGGATTTCCTTCACGTATCATCGAATTGCCATCCTCACCATAGCCCAGGTGATCATAATGCGCACCCAATACCACCGTATTTGGCGCATTGTTGTCCACAATCCCTACCACATTTCTGCCTTTCCTGATCTTATCGGAGAGTTTTACCTTCAATTTGATCTCATAACTGGCGGCATGATCCTTAAGAAATTTTGAAGCAGCCTGTTCTTTCACTACGATCAGGGGAATATTTGCCGGTTTATCCCCATTACCTTTCGGTTCAAACTTCAAGACATCCTTGATTCCTGTTGCTTCATAAAAAATAACTGCTGTGGCACCTTTTTCCTCCAGCTTCATAGCCAGTGCGCGCACAGCATCATTCATATCCACATGCGGATTTTTTTCCAGCTCACTTTTCACAAATTCATTCAGTTCCACAAACCATGGCACACCCGCTTCTTTGATGGCCATGGATGGAAAAGATTCCAGGGCTTCCTGCGCACTGTACACCAAAGGAAAAAAATCCTGGTGCACCTTCAGCTCAATTCCGTTGATGAACAAAAAAGAAGTCGGATCAACCTGCTTCCCCTCATTAATTGTGAATACCTGCTCAAATTTCCCTTCCACACCCGGTTGCAGGCCTGCTTTCTCAAATTCACCCGCGATATACGCCGCAGCCTTCTCTTCTCCCGGTGTACCCGTTCTTCTTCCCTCCAATTGATCCGAAGCAAGAAATGTCACGTGGGCTTCCAAAGCCGCGACCAGCGCTTTATCCGCTTTTTTTAACTTTTGTGCGTTTACCACCCCGGTGGTCAGCAAACTCATCCCCAACAGAAGGCCGATTGGCCTGAAAATCTTTATGAACATCCCTTTGTTTTGAAAAGTACTGCAAAAATCGCCCGACCCTGCAAAGGTAGCTGAATGTAATAAACCCGTAAAACTCCCGAATTCGTAAACAGTAACCCGGAAATAGCCAGTACCTTTGCGGCTTTACAGCTTTATTTTGGGAAAGAACACAGTAAACATAGCATTGGTGGGCAACCCGAACAGCGGAAAAACTTCGCTTTTCAACACGCTCACCGGGATGAATCAGAAGGTTGGGAACTTCCCCGGCGTTACCGTAGATAAGAAAACAGGTTCCTGCAAGATCGCGGACAACCTCGATTCCACTATCATCGACCTGCCCGGAACCTACAGTTTATACCCACGCCGCGAAGACGAATGGGTGGCCTACCGTGTATTGATGGACCAGGACGCGCAAATCAAGCCCGAAATGCTGATCCTGGTAGCTGATGCCAGTAACCTCAAAAGAAATCTTCTTTTCTGTTCCCAGATCATTGACCTCAAAATTCCTGTGGTGATCGCGCTCACCATGATGGATATCGCCCGGAAAAAAGGCATCTCCATTGATGTGCCCGCCCTGGAAAGGGAACTGGGCGTTCCCGTTATTGCTGTGAATCCACGCAAAAACAAGGGGATTCCCCAACTGAAAAAAGCGGTGGAACAAACGGTTCAGCACCTGTATAAAACACCGTTGCGCGATTTTATAGAAAACAGGCAACTCGCGGAAAACGCCATTGGTACCGTGCAGGAAATATTCCCGGAAGCCAGCGACTACAAAGCGATTCATTACCTGATCAACCACGAATCTTTTGACCTGAAAAGAGATATACAGGAAAGAATTGAACAAGCCGAAAAAGACAACCAGTTCAATCCCACCAAAACGCAGGCGGAAGAAATCATGCAACGGTACACCCGCATCAGGGGTATCATGCACCAAAGTGTTTCCCAGCCCGATCCCATTCAAAAAAACCTGTTCACCGAAAAACTGGACAGTGTTTTACTGCACCGGCGCTGGGGTTATGTTATTCTTTTGGCTGTGTTGTTTTTACTTTTCCAAAGTGTTTTCTGGATCGCCTCCTACCCTATGGATTGGATTGAAACCGGCTTCGCCTGGTTAACGGAAACAACAGCTGCGGTACTTCCCGAAGGATGGTTCTCCGATCTGATCGTGAACGGATTGATCGCAGGACTCGGCGGCATCGTAATATTCGTTCCGCAGATCATGATACTTTTCGGATTGATCACTTTGCTCGAAGATACCGGATACATGGCCCGTATCAGTTTTATGACCGACCGGCTCATGCGCCAGGTGGGCATGAACGGAAAAAGTGTGATGCCCATGATCAGCGCATTTGCCTGTGCGGTTCCCGCCATCATGAGCACAAGGAACATTGAAAATAAAAAAGAACGCCTGCTGACAATACTGGTAACACCGCTGATGAGTTGTTCCGCGAGGTTACCTATCTACGTAATCATGATCGCCCTTATTATACCGGATACAAAAGTGCTGGGCATCTTCAGTTTACAAGGACTGGTAATGATGGCACTTTACCTGATGGGATTAGTAATGAGTTTGATTGTAGCCTGGGTTTTCAAATGGTTCATCAAGATCAAAGAGAAAAGTTTCTTTATCCTGGAACTCCCTGTTTACCGCTCTCCCAGATGGAACACCATCTTTCTTACCATGTTCCAGAAAGCGAAAATATTCGTGGTGGACGCGGGTAAAGTAATTATGGTAATCAGTCTTATCCTTTGGGTGCTGAGTTCCTACGGACCGTCCGGTAAAATGGAAGTTGTGCAGGCAAAGTACGAACAACTGGAACAACAACCCGGTGTGGACGTAGAAGGCCTTGAAAAACAAAAATCAGGTGAACTCCTGGCCAATTCTTACGCCGGTATTCTTGGCAAATCAATAGAACCAGCCATTGAACCACTGGGTTACGATTGGAAGATTGGCATCGCGCTGATCACTTCTTTTGCGGCACGGGAAGTATTTGTAGGAACCATGGCCACCTTATACAGTGTAGGCGATGAAGACGAGAATAGTCCTTTACTCCGAGATAAAATGCGACAAGCTACTTTTGAAGACGGCAGCAAAGTATACACCTTCGCAACCGGTATGTCGTTACTCGTATTTTATGTACTTGCCATGCAATGTATGAGTACACTCGCCGTGGTAAAAAGAGAGACCAAAAGCTGGAAATGGCCCATGGTACAACTTACCTACATGACTATTCTCGCTTACGTGTTGAGTTTGATAACCTACCAGGCCCTGAGTTAATTACCACGCGGTATTGCGCTGTATAGTATTCCTTACCTGGCTGTAAATGCTGCGGTACAATTCACTCAGCAACATATAACGGTTGGGAAGTACATAGCGCCTGCTTACCAGGATTGCATCCTGTTCGGTAAGCGCCCTGCTGTCTCCGGTGAAAGTGGCGGTTTCAATAATGTAATCTGTGCTGGCGGGTATGGTGTTCCAGGAGATATTTTTTTGTGCGGCAATATCGCGGATGTTCAGTTCCAGGTCTCCCCTAGCCGTGAAAATCCTTTTGGTGATCTTTAACTTCGCGGTAACCGTAATGTCCTCATCTTTCTTAGTGGTGGGATTTTTCTGTTTGACGGTTTTTGATCGGTCCACATCGTAACTACTGATGGCCGGCGACATATTGAAGAAAAGGTTCCGCCAGCCGGATTCCACCACTATCGATGGATTTATAGTCGAATTGCGTGCATCCGTTTCCGTGAAATAACGCGCACCGTTGTTGTTACCGTAGTTGCCACCAAGATCCTGCACCAGTTGTCTTTCCAGGTTATTGTTTAAGGGAACGCCGAAGTTCCAAACAGGGAAATCATTGAAGGTCATGTCCGTAATCACCACATCCACCGTTCCTAATTCCAGTGCTTCCTGGATCTTCGCTTTCGAATCTTTGTACTCCGGAATATATTGCTGGCTCCTTCTAAACAGGTTCCAGGATTCTTTTAGTGCGGCACGGTTGCCCACACGCATCATTTCTTCTCCTTTCCTGTAATAAAATTCAGCGGCGTTTTCTTTCGTCTCGTTCAGTTCGGTAGCAAAATTCACCGGTTTTACCAATTGGGTCATGGCCAGTGAACTGTTGATGGCGAAATAAATATTCTGAAGCGAAGTATATTCCTGCACCAGTCCATCCCATTTGGTATCGTAGGTGCTGGCGTTCAGTTGTTCAATATTGTTCAGGTGCCTTTGTCTGGAATCGGCGTACAGGTAAGCAAGATCGTTTCTTGCGTTTTTATTGGCCGGATCTTTTACCAGTGCGTTAATGGCTTTAAAAAGTTCTTTGTCTTCGGTATTAGATGCTCTGAATTTGTTTCCTCCTCCGCAGGAAAAGAAAATCACGGTACATGCAAGCAGAAAAAAACGGGTCATGGATGGATTTTAAGGGGTCATTTACTGGCTGAAATTCACCACAAAATAATCCAAACCCGGAAATATTTCTCTATAACCCGAATTGTTTGCTGATCTCGAGCATCCGGTCGATCGGTTTTTTAGCCGCCAGGCGGAGTTGCTCATCCATCGTGATCTCCGGTGTTTCGTACTTCATACAGAGGTACAACTTTTCCAGGGTGTTCAGTTTCATGTGCGGACAATCATTGCAGGCGCAGGAATTGTTCGGTGGAGCAGGGATAAAAGTTTTGTGGGGCGATTCCTTCTGCATCTGGTGCAGGATGCCTGTTTCGGTGGCTACGATGTATTCCGTAGCGCTATCGGTCTGGGTATATTTCAGCAATCCGGTGGTGGAGCCGATATGATCCGCGATACGAAGGATCGGTTCTTCACATTCCGGATGCGCGATGATCTTTGCGTTGGGATGCCTTTGTTTCAGTTTGGTGATCTTCTCCAGGGAGAATATCTCGTGCACCATACAGGCGCCGTTCCAGAGCACCATATCTCTTCCTGTCTTTTTCACCAGGTAGGCCCCCAGGTTTTTATCGGGCGCGAAAATGATTTTCTGGTCCTTTGGCAGACTTTCCACGATTTTCTCCGCGTTGGAAGAGGTACAAATGATATCGCTGAGCGCTTTAATGCCCGCTGAGCAGTTGATATAAGAAATAACAAGGTGGTCAGGGTATTTCTGTTTGAAGGCCTTAAACAGCTCCGGAGGGGCCGAATCTGCGAGGGAGCATCCCGCGTTCAGATCGGGTAGCAATACCTTTTTGGAAGGATTCAGGATCTTCGCTGTTTCGGCCATAAAATGCACACCGGCGAAAACAATGATATCGGCATTGGTTTTCTCCGCCTGCTGCGCGAGGCCCAGGCTATCGCCAATGTAATCTGCCACGTCCTGGATATCCGGCTCCTGGTAATAGTGCGCAAGCAATATGGCGTTCTTTTCTTTCTTCAGCTTTTCGATCTCCGCAAACAGGTCAAGCGTTGGATCCACCTCCACATCCAGGAAACCTTTTTTCGAAACTTCGGCCACCGCTTTTTCCATGTTCAAAACTTCCATAGTATATATTATTAGTTATCTTTTTTAATTAACCCACTATTACTATTATGGCTGTGGATTCGTGGAAAGATTATTTTTAAAACATTTGGAATTGCAAAGGTACTGGGTTTATCCACTATTTTCCACATCTCATTCACATTTAGCTTTCCAGTAAAAACGTGCTTTTGAGGTGCTTATCCCCAACTGTGGACTCAAAACGGGTGCCCGGAACTTTTTTGATCATTCCTTCCATTTTTGATGTGAATGAAGCCTTGATAATTGGTGCGGTATTTTCGAAGAAGCAGAATCCGAATCAAAAACCCGGTATTTGTTCCACCTGTTTCCACGTCCGGGATCTTCGGAACCGGGGTTTATCCACAGGAAAAGGGCTTCATTCACACCCCATGTGGATATCCGGAAAGCACCGTTAAAATACGGATGCTCGCCCGGTGTTTTCCACAATTTGTGAATATTCTTTTTTATCTATATTTGCCCCTCACTCAAAAAAGTAATACATACAACGATTATGTCGATTATTCAGACTATCAGAGACCGTGCCGCAGTGATTATGATTGTGATCATTGCCGTCAGCTTGATCGCCTTCATTCTGCAGGATGCCTTTTCAGGCCGTGGAGGAATGGGAAGCCAGTCCACTACTATTGGTAAAGTAAATGGAAGAGAAGTGGATTATGTGGAATTTCAGAAAATGGTGGAAGCCCAGGAAGCGCAATACGCGCAGTCCGGTATGCCCGTTAATGAATCTACCCGCCAAACGATCCGTGAAAATGTTTGGAACCAGTTCATTGGGGAAGAACTGCTGACCGCCGAAACAAAAGAACTCGGAATGCAGGTAAGTCCTAAAGAACTGAACGATATGTTCTTCGGAGATAATCCTCCCCAGGATCTTCGCCAGCAATTCACGAATCCCGAAACCGGCCAGTTCGACGGAGAAGCGCTGAAAGCCGCCATCCGTAACCTGAAGTCTCAGAAAAATACCCCCCAGGCCAAGCAGTTCGCGGAACAATACATTCCCGCCATCGGCAAAAGCAGGCTCCAGGAAAAATATTTTTCCCTGGTTTCCTCCGCTTCTTACGTGCCTAAATGGATGATCGATAAAATGGCCAGCGATAACAGTGCTATCGCTAACATCTCCTTTGTGAATGTGCCTTATGCCACCGTTTCAGATTCTACCGTAAAAGTTTCTGATGATGACATTAATAAATATGTAAGCGCCCACAAAGAACAATACAAACAAGAGAAAACAAGAAGCATCGTATATGTTGCCTTCGATGCTGCCCCTTCTGGAAAAGATACTGCCGAAACACTCGCGCAGATCCAGCAGCTGAAAGAGGAATTCACCACCACACCAGAAACGGAACAATTTCTGAACAGGGTTGGTACCGAAAGCCCCTTCTTTGATGGGTATGTACTGAAATCCAAACTCCAGGTAGTAAACGCGGATACCATCCGCTCACTGGCTCCAGGCCAGGTTTATGGTCCTTACCTCGATGGAGGCAACTTTGTATATGCGAAAATGCTCAGCTCCCGCAGCATTCCTGATAGCGTAAAATGCCGACACATACTGATAAGCACCCAAACAGGATTGCCTGATTCCACTGCTAAAACAAGAATAGACAGCATCGCGGGTGCAATTAAGTCCGGTGCAGATTTTAAAGCCCTCGCTGAAAAATATAGTGATGATCCCGGAAGTAAGTCTAACGGCGGTGAATACGAATTTTCCTCCCTCAACTTCGCCAGCCTGGCAAAGGAATTTGCGGAAACAGTATTCTATGGCGCAGCCGGCGACAAGAAAGTGGTAAAAACACAATTTGGTTACCATTATATAGAGGTAATGAGCCAGAAAAACTTTGAGACGGCTTATAAGATCGCCTATCTCGCAAAACCCATTCTTGCCAGCAACGAAACAGAAACCACCGCCAGCAATGCGGCAACGCAGTTCGCCGGAGATGCACGTTCCCTTTCCTCTTTCAAGGATAATGTGAAAAAGCAGGCGTTGCAGGAATTCGTTGCAGCAGATATTAAAGAAAATGATTTCGCTATTCCCGGTGTTGGTTCTTCCAGGGAACTGGTGCAAAAAGTTTTCGGAGCCGATAAAGGTGATGTGCTCGAACCAGTGAATGTGGGTGATAAATACGTGGTGGCCGCGGTAACGGAAGTAAACGCTGAAGGAACCATGTCTGCCGCTAAAGCGCGTCCATTGGTGGAAATATTTGTCCGCAACGAAAAGAAAGCGGAAGAAATCCGTAAGAAACTCGGCAATGCCGCAACACTGGAAGCCATCGCAGGTGCTTCAGGCACGCAGGTATTACGCGCAGACAGCGTATCATTCGCCAGCACCTTCGTACAGGGAGCAGGGTCCGAACCCAAACTCGTTGGTATGGCCTTTAACAAAGCGAACCTCAACAAGGTATCGCCCCTCATCAACGGAACCTCTGGCGTATTCGCGGTAAAAACCGAGAGCATCGGCGCCAAAGGAAACGACGCGATGAACCCACAGCAAATGAAGGAGTCCGCACAAATGCAGATGAAACAATTCGGTGGCCGTTCCGCGCTGGAAGGACTGAGAAAATCCGCTACCATTAAAGACAACAGGTCTAAGTTCTTCTAACGAAGGATCGTATTATATTGAGTGAAAGAAAACGCCCCGTACGGGGCGTTTTTATTTTTCCCGCAATCGTGTGCTGCAAGGCAGCACACGGCGCAAAGGCACAAGGGACGCAAAGCCTTGTATGTATTGTTGCAGCTTAAGTTTTGGATTGAATATTTCTCGCAACGACGTGCTGCTTCGTGCCTCGCAGACGCAACGTTAGACGCTGATTGAGTTTTTTGCTGTGTGTTTATTAGTAATTTCAGGCCAGGACACCCTCCTTAAAAATAGGAGGAGCACTGCTTCATTCTTCACAGAAGCAGAAGACAGATTTTATTTACATTATCGCAAATCATGATGTTTATGCCACTTCTTCTACATTAAAAAGAAAACATCATCTTCTACAAATACATCAACCAGAAATTAAATAGTGCTTTAACGTTGCGTCTCCGCGTTGCGAGGCACGAAGCAATGGCGTGAAACAATCACACCACCATTACTCCTTTCACAATCCCAGATATTTGCTCCATATCTCCCCCGGAAATCTTAAACTTCAACGCACCCGCATTGTCTTTTACCTGTTGCGCGTTTCTCGCCCCCGCCAGCACACAGCCGATAGCGGGCTGGTTCATCGTCCAGTTCAGCACCAGTTGCGCAAGTGTTGCATTGTACCCTTCTGCGATGGGACGCAGTTGCGCCAGCATTGCGTTTGCACGGTCTATGTTTTCTGGCGTATAATATTTGTTGCCCTCGCGGCTGTCGCCTTCCCCGAAAACATGGTCGCGTTTGATTTTACCTGTGAGCAAACCTCTTTGCAATGGGCTGTAGGCGATGATGCTGATCTTTTCTTTCAAAGCCTGTGGAACCACTTCGGCTTCAATATCCCTGTTCAGCATACTGTATGGAACCTGGTTGGAAGCGATGCGGTAAGTAGAGAGCGCTTCAGATACTAAAGCGGCGTTATAATTACAAACGCCGCCGGCACGGATCTTTCCCTGCTGCTGAAGCATGGCCAGGGCTTCCATGGTTTCGGCGACAGGCGTGGTGGCATCGGGCCAATGGATTTGCAGGAGATCAATGTAGTCTGTGCGGAGTCTTTTCAAACTGGCTTCACATTCTTCGATGACGCGCTTTTTGGAAGAGTATTTATAAATTTTCAGGGGAGCACCTTCGTTGCTTTTCGTGTCGAAGAAATATTCTCCTTCGGCGGTTTCCCAGTTCAGCCCGAATTTGGTAAGCAATTCATATTGATCGCGCGGAACGCCTTCCAATGCTTTTCCAACCAGTTCCTCACTTCTGCCAAAACCGTATACGGGTGCAGTATCAATGGTGGTGATGCCCTTCTCAAGGGAGGCTTTGATCGCTTCAATGGCCTCTTGTTCATCCGCTCCGCCCCACATCCATCCGCCGATGGCCCAGGCGCCGTATGCAATCGGAGTAACTTGTACTGCTGATGTGCCCAATGTTCTTCTTTCCATAACTTGATATTTGTACCTGCAAATTACAGCAAACCCGCCTTTATGTTCGCCACAGAGTTCTGTATCTTTAGACTTCACAAAAAAAGAACATGCAGACGATCAGAACCCTCAACGCACGGAAACGCATCGCCCTGGTGGCACACGACAATAAAAAGAAGGACCTCATAGAATGGGCCAAATACAACAAAGCCGCCCTGGCGCGCCACGAATTGTATGCCACGGGTACCACGGGCAAAATGATGGAAGAAGAACTGGATCGCCCGGTGCGGAAACTGATGAGCGGCCCACTCGGCGGAGACCAGCAAATCGGCTCCATGATCGCCCAGGGTGAAGTGGATGTACTGATTTTCTTTTGGGATCCAATGGAACCGCAACCCCATGATCCGGACATCAAAGCTTTGTTGCGGCTGGGGGTGGTTTGGAATATACCCATGGCCTGTGACCGCGCCACGGCAGACTTTATGCTCACTTCTCCATTGATGCACCAGGAATACAATACACAGGTGCCGGATTACCAGGCGTATCTCTCCAGGAAAGTCTGACCAATCGGGAGAGCGCTGTAGAATTGATTTTCTTTCATTTCAAATGAATCGCTATGCGCAAAACACTTATCCTTATCTTTTCATTCATCGCCGTCAATTGCAAAGCGAATAAACCCGACTCCATTCCCTGGAACCACCTGGTAGAGCAGATGCAACGTTTCCACAACAGGGAAACCGCTGATTCATTCATTACCCTGCTCAGCCCGAATTTTTTAAAAGCGGTTCCCTCCGAAAAATTCAGGGAAACCCACAAGATGCTGAAAGGCCAACTGGGTGAATGGAAGAAGAGTACAAGAAGGTCGGTAGCCGGGAATAACGGAAAATATTTGGTGGAAGCAACTTCCTTGAAATTGCTCATGGACCTGTATGTAGATTCCTCCGGAAAAATTGAAGGGTACTTCTTTGCGCCTTTTAACGAAGAAAAGAAAAGCGCAAAAGTGAACGCTGCAAACCCCATGCGTACCGCAATGGATTCACTTTCGGATAAGCAGTTGCGCGAATACCTTTCCATTCCCGGTACAAAAGGGGTGAGCGCAGCATTCATTGATGGTGAACATACCAGCTTTTACAATTACAGTGACGGTAGCGAACCTATGCCCGACAGCCTTACTATTTACGAAATCGGCTCCATCACAAAAACGTTCACGGCCAATATGCTTGCTCAACTGGTGCTGGAGGGAAAGATGAAGTTGAATGATCCGATCAATAAATACCTTCCGGACTCCGTAAAACCCCAGGTTTTTAAGGATACGGCTATCACTGTCGTATCCTTAAGTAACCATAGTTCCGGATACCCGGAAGTGCCACCAACACTGGCGTTGACACCCGGTTTCAATATGCAGGATCCATTTGCGCATTTTTCGAAAGCAATGCTCATGCATTTCCTGAACCATTTTAAGCCGTACCGCAGCCCGGGTGCTAAATTTCAGTATTCCAACCTGGCGGTAGGATTGCTGGGGAACCTCATCGAAAATGTTGCCGGAGCACCGTATGAGGTTTTGTTGAAAAAGATGATCACAGGCCCCCTGAAGATGAACTATACCACCATTACCATTGATGAACAAACGAAGTCCCGGCTGGCTTCCGGGCACAACGACGCAGGCAACATCACCCAGCCCTGGAACCTGGCGGCTTTCCAGGCTGCGGGTGCCATCCGTTCCAATATGGTTGACCTCGTTAAATATACCCGGGCACAATGGGACGAAAAAGCCCCAGGCTTCGCGGCCATAAAACTTACGCACCAACAAACAGCATCCGATCCGGCCATCGGGCTGGGCTGGTTCCTCCTGAAAAAAGACGGTTCAGATGAACTGATCACCCACAATGGAAAAACAGGCGGGTTCGGTTCCTACCTTATTTTCAACCCGGCAAAAAAGAAAGCGTTCATCTTCCTGTTCAACAGCACCACCGGTTCCACCCAGGGAAAATGGATGCAACCGCTGCTTGATACCATCCGCTGACCGCAAGATTAACACGACATTGCCGCCCCAACTTTCAAAATGCCCTATATTTGTATATCGAAATAAAGAACATGAGTGAAGTATTTGTAAATAAGGTGGCCGAAAGTGGTATTCTGACCCTTGACCTGGAACAGTATCTTCCCAAAGAGGAGATCGCGGTATTCGATATCAAGGGTTATCTTTTTATGGAACTGATCCTGAAAGAGAAAGATTTCCGTGCCGCGCTCCAATCCCTAGACTGGAGTGTTTACGAGGGGAAAAATGTGGCGGTCACCTGTTCTGCCGATGCGATTATTCCTGTTTGGGCTTATATGCTGATTACAGTGTACCTTCAACCTGTTGCCAAGGAAGTATTTTTTGGTACGGAAGAAGAAATGAAAAAAGCGCTCCTGGTGCGTAATATAGCTGCATTATCTGAAGCCGAATTCGCTGATAAGCGCGTGGTGGTGAAAGGCTGCGGCGATGTGGAAATCGGTCCGTTCGCCTACCTGGAAGCTACTAAGAAATTGCGTCCTGTCGCTAAAAGTATCATGTACGGAGAGCCTTGCAGCACTGTTCCCATTTTCAAAAAGAAACCCGGCGCGGCCGTTTAAAACCAGCCTCTCTTTTTAAATATCCACAACATCCATATCGGTACCAACACCATCAGACTCATCGCGATGTAAAAACCGTTCTGATGATGGAGGTAAGGTATCCGGTCAAAATTCATCCCGAAGATACCACCGATCACAGTAGCGGGGGCCATGAGGCAGGTTACGATGGCCATTACTTTCATCACCTCGTTCATCTTCAGGTTTACATTGCTTACATAGAGGTCCTGAAGGTTGATCATTACGTCGCGGTAGTTTTCTGCGAGGTCGTTCGCCTGCACAATATGGTCGTAAATATCTTTGAAGTATTTCGTGGTGCGTTCGGCCAGTAAGTCGCTTTCGCTGCGGATAAAGCCGTGGATCAGTTCCCGAACAGGCGCGATATTTCTTTTCAGCACGATGAGTTCCTTGCGGAGCCGGTTGATGCGCGCCAGGCTTTTCGTATTACTGTTCCTGATGACCTCTTCTTCAATCGCTTCAATTTTATCGCCCAGCTTTTCCATGACCAGGAAATAATTATCCACGATCAGGTCCAGCATGGTGTAACAAACATAATCTGCGCCCGCGTTCCTGATTTTGCTGGAAGGAATTTTCAGTTTTTCACGCAACGGATCGAACACATCCCGCGAAGGATCTTCCTGGAAGGAAATCACGAAATGCTTTCCCAGTGCGATGCTGATTTGTTCCTGCTCCACCGTTCCGGCATTTTCATTGAAATATAACATGTTCAGCAGACAGAAAAGCACATCATCAATTTCATCCATTTTCGGCCGCTGACCCAGGCTGAGAATATCTTCTTCCAACAGCGGGTGCACGCGGAACTCCTGGCAAACCCTTGCTATATCTGCTTTCCGTATGCCATCAATGTTGATCCAATGCACGTGTTGGCCATTGTGCGCGAATTGTACACACTCGTTGATATCGGTAAACAGGTGTTCTTTGAATTCATGCGCGTTGAACTCGTAAACGGAAATCCGTACTTCAGGCGCATCAATACGCGTGGTGGGCTGAACTGGATTTACGTTCAGAATTTCCCTTGTGCGCCTTGTATTAAAAATGGGAAGAACAAGGTTGATATAATCGGTGTACCGCATGAGATAAAGTTAAGGAACCGCGCGTTCGGTCAGATCATTTCTCTTGCTTTTTCGAGGTCCTGTGGCGTATCTATATTGATGCCCATTTTTTCCACCACTACCATTTTGAGTTGGATACCGTGTTCCAGGTAACGGAGGCATTCGATTTTCTCGGCTTCTTCCAATGGGGTCATGGGCCAGGACGTGAACTTCATCAGGGCGCTTTTCCTGAAAGCGTACACCCCTTTATGTTGGTAATGGGTGATCGTAATATCGTTGTTGCGTGGGAAGGGAATAACACTGCGTGAAAAAAGCAGCGAGTTGTTGTGCTGATCCACCACCACTTTTACGTTGTTGGGGTTTTGTATTCTTTCGGGGTCATCCATCACTTCCATCATGGAGGCGACCTGTACCTTCTGCCCTTCGGCTCCTTTGAAGGCGTTCAGCAGGCGCGCGAGCGCGTCTTTGTTCACAAACGGCTCATCGCCCTGCACGTTCAGCACAATTTCCACGTCCATATCGGCCACGGCTTCCGCGATGCGGTCGCTGCCACTTTCGTGTTCGCGGATGCTCCGGCGTACATTTCCACCATTGGAGCTGATCTCTTCAAAAATGATATCGCTGTCGGTTACCACCCAAACCTCATCAAACAACCCGGTGGCTACCGTATTATCATAGGTATGCCGGATGATGGTTTTATCACCCAGTGTTTGCATCAGTTTGGCGGGAAATCGGGTGGCGGCATAACGCGCCGGTATCATGGCGATGGTTTTCATGCCGTAAAAATAATGAACTACTGCTTCCGGAACGGCGCTTTCATTAATCCTGAAAAGTTTTCATCTTCTTCATTCGGGTAATAACGGTCCAGACCATACCTGATTTTTGAAGGATGCAGCCGAAGAAAGGTGCCGAGCAGCCGGTCCCAGATCGCGAAAACCGCCCCATAGTTGGAGTCCGTGTATGGTTGTTGCCAATGGTGGTGCACTTTGTGCATATTGGGAGAAACGAAAATGAAGCTCAGGACGCGATCCAGTTTTTCGGGCAGCCTGATATTCGCGTGTGTGAACTGCGTGGCCAGCACAAGAAAAGTTTGGTAAATCATAACCGCGTACATAGGTGCTCCCGCTACCACAACGCCGACGAGGAAAAAAACGCCGCGAAAGATACTTTCCACCGGGTGGTGACGCAAACCTGTGGTCACGTCCACATTGTTGTCTGCGTGATGGATCACATGAAACCGCCACATCCACGGCACCTTGTGTTCGGTAATGTGAACCAGCCATCCGCCGAAAAAATCGAGGGTAAGCGCGGCGATCAGGATCGTGAGCCAGACGGGCGTTTGGAGCCAGTGCACAATACCAAAGCTTTTTGCGGAACAGAGGTCACTGAGCAAAACGATAAGAATCGCGAAACCGGTGTGCAGCACGAGGTGCATCACGGTAAAAGAGAAGTTCACGGCGGCGTGCCGCCATTTTGTTTTGCGGTATTGCAGCCGCAGCAGCGGGATCGCCCCTTCTATCAGCCACAACAGCAACATGCCGCTCACGAGGAACAACATGCGCTCCATGGGACGCTGTTCCAGTGTCTGGAAATATTCGATGAAGGTGTTCATGGCAGGAATCGTGTACGGTAATTTACAAAAAAAAGAGGTTCCGTTGCCGGAACCCCTTACAGTTGGATTGGGTTGACATTTAATTGTTCAGCATCAACGGCATTACCAGCATCAGCAATTCGGTATTTTCCGCGTTTTCAGCGGGTTTGATGATCCCGGCTTTGGTGGGAGTGGAAAGCTCCATCACCACTTCCTGGGTATCGGCGGCATTCAGCATTTCAATGAGGAATCGCGCGTTAAAGGCGATCTGGAGATCTTCTCCATCGTACTGGCAGTGCATTCTTTCATTTCCTTCAAAGGAGAAATCCACATCCTGCGCAGCAAGCTGGAGTTCGTTCCCGCTGATGGTAAGAGCCACCTGGTTGGTGCTTTTGTTACTGAAAACGCTCACGCGGCGCAGGGCGCTCTGGAAGTCGGATTTCAGTACCATCAGTTTGTAGGGGTTATCAGCAGGGATAACAACCTTGTAGTCAGGGAATCGCGCGTCAATAAGGCGACACACCATCTGTGTGGAGCCATGCACCACGAAAAGGTGGTTGCTGTTATAAGAAACCGTGATTTCATCGGCATTGTCCGGCAACGCGGCCTTCAGCAGGTTGAGCGGTTTTTTGGGAACGATGAAGGAGTCGGCCTTTGGCGTAACAACATCTGTTCTTTTATAACGGACCAGGCGGTGCGCATCGGTGGCAACGAATTGCAGGCCGGTTTTATCCAGTTCGAAGAAAACGCCGGTCATCGCGGGACGAAGGTCGTCGGTGCTCACGGCGAAAAGTGTTTTGTTGATGGCGGTTACCAGTCCGGTACTGGTCATGGTGAAAGAAGTGGTGTCATCTGCTACCGGCTCTTTCGGGAAGTTATCCGGATTTTCCCCCATTACCTTGTATTTACCGTTGTCGCTGGTGATTTCAACGGAATAATTCTTATCGATGGTGAAAGTGAGGGGCTGATCAGGAATATTTTTAAGCGAATCCATCAGGATCTTGGCGGGGATACAGATGCGTCCTGATTCACGGGCCTCGATCTCCAGGCTGATGCGCATTACCGTTTCCAGGTCGGTGGCCACCACGTTCAGTTTGTTCTTATCCACCTCGAAAAGGAAATCTTCCAGGATGGGCAATACCGTATTCGCGTTGATAACGCCGCTGATCTGTTGTAAATGTTTCAGTAAAGCCGAAGATGAAACGATGAACTTCATGGGTTTAAAACTTTAGGAGCAAACCTACATTAAAATTTGAAAGCAAAGAACATACATTTAAAATATGTATAGCAGAAAGCGATACCGTGTTTTTCTCCCCGGATTATAGGTGAAATAACAGGCAAAAAAATTTGTTTCCTAAAATAATTAGGATTAGATTTGCTAAATAATTTAGTGTTGATAATTTGGCCTTGCCGGAAGCTGGCAAGTGGTAATTTTGATCAGCGGTGAATTTTACTAACCCATTAAAAAAGAAAAACGGATAATATGTCAAATGCGGAAAAACTGAAGGCGCTCAAGCTGACGATGGACAAGATCGATAAGGATTTTGGGAAAGGAAGCGTGATGATGATGAATGAAAAAGGGGAGCAACAGATCGAAACGGTTTCCACCGGCTCCATCGGTGTGGATACCGCATTAGGCATAGGCGGACTGCCCCGCGGCCGTATCGTGGAAATTTACGGACCGGAATCTTCGGGTAAAACAACCATCGCCACACACGTGATCGCTGAGGCACAGAAGAAAGGCGGCATGTGTGCGATCATAGATGCTGAACACGCTTTTGATAGCTCTTATGCCCGCAGGCTGGGCGTGGATGTGGACAACCTCCTGATCTCTCAACCCGACTACGGAGAGCAGGCACTGGAGATCGCCGACAGGCTGATCTTGTCCGGCGCACTGGATGTGGTGGTGATCGACTCCGTAGCTGCACTCGTACCCAAAGGAGAACTGGAAGGCGAAATGGGCGACAGCAAAATGGGTCTACAGGCACGGTTGATGAGCCAGGCGCTGCGTAAACTCACAGCAACCATCAGCAAAACGAATACCATCTGCATATTCATTAACCAGCTCCGCGAAAAGATCGGTGTGATGTTCGGTAACCCTGAAACCACAACCGGTGGTAACGCACTGAAATTCTATGCGTCCGTAAGGATAGATATCCGCAGGATATCCCAGATTAAAGATGGCGATGAAGCTATCGGTAACAGGGTGAAAGTGAAAATCGTGAAGAACAAAGTGGCACCGCCCTTCCGCCAGGCTGAGTTTGACATCATCTTCGGTGAAGGAATATCTAAATTGGGTGAGATTATTGATATGGGTGTTGAAATGGGCGTGGTGCAGAAAAGCGGTTCCTGGTTCAGTTATGATTCCAACAAGCTCGGCCAGGGCAGGGATTCTGTAAAGAACTTGCTGCGCGATAACCCCGAACTCGCCAATGAGATCGAAGGTAAGATAAGAGCCAAGATCGCTGAAGCTGCTGCTGGTGCAGTTTCTGCGGCAGCTGTTGCACAATAAGATGTTGCCGCCGGGCCCTGGGTTATAAGGATAGCCCCGGTAGTCCACTGATTGGTTCCGGTCTTTGGAACGGCGGCTTGAAATAACTTAAAGATACTCCACTGCCGGTTTTTACCGGTGTGGCCGGGTTAGTAAGTAAACGAAGGGTTGGGCCGGAAGGCTCAACCTTTTTTGTGCGTATACGTTATCAACTGACCTTAAAACAGCACTATGAAACAACTTCTTTTTGCCATCTGCTGCATATTCTGTCAATGTTCCCCCTCACCAAGGATAAGTTCGCAACTTGCACCCGGCGCCGATTTTTCCCGGTACAAAACCTTCGACTTCTACCAATTAGATGCCTCCGGTGATACGCTTTCCACCAAATTCTCTTCCCGTACAAAATCTATGGAATACGCCATAGAACAGGAAATGAAAGCAAAAGGATATACCAGGACCAACGATAATCCTGATCTCCTCATCAATATCGGGATCGTGGTGGAAGAAAAAACACAGACGCGTCAAACGGATTTCCGTACGGATGCCCCAAGGTATATCGGGCAGCGGAACTATTCCTGGAAATCAGAAGAAGTACCTGTTGGAACATATAGGCAAGGAACTGTTACCGTTGATCTTGTTGACCGTAAGACCAACCAACGCGTATGGGATGGCGTGGCCCGCGAAATCATTCCCGGCAGAGATGAGCGCGTGGAGAAAGCCATCGCTACAGGGGTTAATCTGTTGTTGAAAGACGTTCCTGCTAAGTAGTTTTGTCTTTAATAAGGTAGAATACACAAGTGGTCACAAAATTTCTGAACCAGGGTATCCTGCTCACTAAACGATTTTGCACACGCGGTTTCCAGCCGAACTTCCATTGGTAGATCGGGTTAATGAAGTAATGCAGTTTGTGCACGATTTCATACCCGGTTTTCTTCGTTATCCGCTCGAATTGTTCTATCGTAATACTCGTATCGTAAATTTCCAGCAGCCCGCGTGTATCTTCTCCAAAAGCTTTCAGCAAACCTTTGTAAAGCGGTCGGGGCAAAAGATGGTACCACGGTAATTTAGAGAGCCATTTGTTCCGGCAAATCTGCTGGTGTCCGCCGAAGGGCATCATCCAGGGCGGGAACCCGAAAAAGATCACACCACCCGGGGTGAGGAAGGTCTTCATCCAGGCTATGAGTTTCTCCTGGTCGAAAATATGTTCAATCACATCTTTCAGTACAATGATATCGAAGGCCCCATGGAGATCCTGCTCAACATCGGCCTTGTAAATATCTTTGGTCACAAAACGGATGCGGCCATCCGCCACTTCGGGTGCCAGCCAGATTTTCGCGTTCTCAATACGCGGTGCGTCAAACTCCACGCCCACACCAATGCAGCCACGGTCAATAAAAGCTTTCAGCACACCGGCTTCGCCGCAGCCTATTTCCAGCACGCGCATCCCGGGTTTGATAGGGAACTTCGCCTCTATAAAAGGAAGCACGTATTGCCGCGCATTCTCTACCTGGATATCAAAATATTGCTTCCGGTCCTTGTGAAATTCAAACATATATGCAGGAAAATAGGGCTAAAATTATTCATTCTGCCCGAAAAACAATATAACTTTCGCACATGGCTTTTAAGGCAACCATACAACGTTTCGAAGAACAGGGCGAAAAAACCGGGTGGACCTATATCGAAATCCCCGCCGATGTTGCGCAGGAAATTTTCCCGGGCAACAAAAAATCATTTTACGTAAAGGGAAAGCTGGATCAGTGGCAGTTCAAAGGGATATGCCTCCTACCCATGGGGAACGGGAACTTTATCATGCCCCTGAACGCGGAGATCCGTAAAGCCATCGGTAAAAGAAAAGGCGCCACCGTACAGGTTGACCTGCACAAGGATGTTCCGCCCGCGCTTTCCTGTCCTGAACTGATGGAGTGCCTGGCCGATGAACCCGGTGCCACCGATTACTTCAATACAGGCATCGCAAATTCACATCGCAACTATTTTTTAAAATGGGTACTCAGCGCCAAAACTGAACCCACCAAAACAAAGCGCATAGCCCAGGTGGTTACCGCGATGGCCCGTAAAATGAGCTATTCGGAAATGATTCATTTTTTCAGGGACCAGAAAAACAAATGATTACAACTTAGCCACCGCATCTTTCAAAGCGGCCACTGTTTTTTTATCGTTCCCGATGAAAATCTCCTTACCGAGAATGGTAACCGGACGTTTCAGAAAAGTATATTCTTCAAGGATAAGTTTGCGGTAATCCTTTTCAGTGAGTGGCTTGTCCTTCAATCCCATCTCCTTGTATTTCGTGGCCCTTCTGCTGAAAAGCGCCTCGTAAGAGCCGGCCATTTCCTTTATGGCATCCAGTTGTTCCGGCGTAATTTTTTCAACCTTGATGTTTTGTAAAACGATCTTTTTATCAGCGACACCTGTTTCTTCAATGATACGCTGGCAGGTATCGCAGGTGGCAAGGTGGTACATCTTCTTCATCCGGCGAAACTAATCGTTTTTCAGTATCTTGTATCCCTTAAATCTGTAATTATGACTTCGCGCCGCAGCTTTCTTCAACAATCGGTTCTCCTTGCCGGTGGTGCAATGCTCGCTCCTTCCTGCATGACTTCTGCCGCCAATTCATCCGCTGAAAAGCCCTGTGGTATCCAACTGTATACCTTGCGCGATTTTGTGGGGAAGGACCTGAAAGGTACACTGGATAAGATTGCTGCAGCCGGGTATACTGATGTTGAAACGTTTGGATGGGAACCAGGTAATACTTTCTTCGGAAAAACACCTGCTGAATTTTCAGCGCTCATAAAAAACGCCGGTCTGAAAACCACCAGCGGTCACTACCTGCCCGAAAAATACCTCTTTCAAAACGGCTCTTCAGATGAATGGAAACAGATCGCCGAAGCAGCCGCCACACTTGGACAGGAATACACCACCGTGCCCTGGATCCCGGACCAATTCCGTACGCCGGAAGTATATAAGGCAATGGCTGAAAAGCTGAATGAGGCCGCGGAAATTTCAAAAAAAGCAGGAATAAAAGTCGCTTACCACAACCACGATTTTGAATTCGCCCCCGTTGGCGACGCTTTCGGGTTGGATTATCTCCTCAAAAACACCTCCCCGGACCTGGTGGATTTCGAACTGGATATATACTGGGCCGTAGTGGCTAAAAAGGACCCGATCGATCTCTTTAAACAATACAAAGGCAGGTTCGCCATGTGGCACGTAAAAGACATGCACAGAGAAGTTCCCACAAAAAATACAGAAGTAGGTTCAGGCTCCATTGACTACAAAGCCATTTTCAAACACGCTTCCACTTCGGGACTAAAGCACTTCTACGTGGAGCAGGAAAACTTTGATATGGAAGCTTTCGCCAGCATCAAAAAAAGTTACGATTACATTAAAACGCTGAAGCTAGGCTAACCAGGCAGCGATCAACTGTGCCAGCGCGCCTATCGCGAAGCCTGAATACACTTCGATGTTGGTATGGTCCGAAACCAGCATACGCGCCGTACCTACCAACCCGGAGATGAGCAAGGCGATGGAAAGATAACCGCCCATGGCAATGTCGCCATTGAATGCGAGCAGCAACATGTAAGCCGCCATACCGCCCATGGCAGTCGTGTGCATACTGATCTTAATGAATATGTTCGCCATCCACGCGCCCGATACGCCGAGGAAGGCCCCAAAAAGGAACTGCACGAACATGCGCGGCATTTGTGGTTGCTCGCGAAAAACATACCAAGCCCAGAAATAGAAGACCAGGCTGGCTGCAAAAGGAATGATGCGCTCTTTCTGCGTGCGCAGCATAATAGAAGAAGCAAACTTCAGCCGCCACAACAGGAACACCACCAACGCCGGGAAAAAACAGAGGTTGATGAATACCGACATCAATACTTTGATGTGCCCCCTGTTATCAAATCCCGCAAAAAAATACGGGTATTGATAAACGATGAATGCTGTTACATATAAAGGAATGAACAGCGGGTGAAAAACATAGGACACCAGTTGCGCCAGTGCCCTTACGATGATATTCGGCTTGAAAGTTTGTTCGGCCTGCATTTACAATTCTTTGCGCAGCCTTGCTACGGGAATATTGAGTTGCTCCCTGTATTTGGCCACCGTTCTGCGTGCAATATTATAACCTTTCTCCTGAAGAAGGTCGGTTAATTTCTCGTCACTCAGCGGCTTGCGTTTGTCTTCGCCTTCCACCATATCACTCAGTATCTTTTTTACCTCGCGGGTAGACACCTCTTCGCCGCTTTCGGTGCTGAGCGATTCGCTGAAGAAGAACTTCAGCCGGTAGGTACCGAATTCCGTTTGAACGAATTTGCTGTTGGCCACACGGCTCACGGTGGAAATGTCGAGTCCGGTGCGCTCCGCGATGTCTTTGAGGATCATGGGGCGGAGGGTGGTTTCATCGCCTGTGAGGAAGAACTCCTGTTGATAATCCATGATGGTGCCCATCGTGGAGAGCAGAGTATGTTGCCTTTGTTTGATGGCATCGATGAACCATTTGGCGGCATCGATCTTTTGTTTGATGAAGATCACGGCTTCCTTCTGGCGCTTGTCTTTTTTAGCGCCTTTGTCGTAATCCCGGAGCATGTCGCGGTACCCTTCGCTGATGCGGAGGTCGGGTGCGTTCCGGGAGTTCAGGGTCAGCTCCAGTTTGCCGGCATTATTGTGGATGAAGAAATCGGGCACCACGTAACTTTCGGCTTTGTTCATGCTGCCGATGTTGCCGCCAGGCTTCGGACTCAGCCGGATAATCTGCTGGATGATCTCTTTGAGTTGTTCATCACTGATGTTCAGCCCTTTCTGTATTTTTTCGTAATGTTTTTTGGTGAATTCATCGAAGTAATCCGTGAGCACCTCAATGGCCTGGTCTACGGAGCGGGCCTCTCCTTTTTTCCGGTCCAGTTGCAGGAGCAGGCATTCCCGGAGGTCGCGGGCGCAAACGCCGGCGGGATCGAAGCGTTGTATTCTTTTGATGAGTGTTTCCACTTCTTCTTCTGTTGTGGAGATGTTCTGGCGGAACGCGAGGTCATCCACAATAGAACTGACTTCACGCCGGAGATAGCCATCATCATCGATGCTGCCCACGATTTGTTCGGCGATCACCCGTTGCGCATCTTCCAATTTCATCATGCCGAGTTGTTCCAGCAGAAGTTCGTGGAAGGAGGTTTCTACTTTATAAGGAATCGTGCGCTGGTCGTCCAGCTCGGGATAGTTATCGTCTTTCAGTTTATAATCGGCAATTTCTCCGTCATCATCGGCTACATATTCACTGATGTCGATGTTCTCGTATTCGTCCGCGCTGCCATCCGGCTCATAGTCTTCTTCTCCGGCCTCAAATTCGTCGGGCTGTTCTTCGGAAAAACTGTCTTCATTCATATCCTCTCCCTGTTCTAACGCAGGATTCTCTTCCAGCTCTTCTTTGATGCGCTCCTCCAGGTTAGCCGTGGGAACCTGCAGCAGTTTCATCAACTGGATTTGTTGAGGAGATAATTTCTGAAGTAATTTCTGTTGTAAAGATTGACTTAACGACATAATTCCGGGCCTGGGATTTTTATAACTTTGAATCTGTTCTACCGGATTTTCCGGCCTCTATCAAAAATCTTGCCGTAAATGTAGGAACAAATCAGATACAGCGCATGCAAAGAGTTGTTATAGTTTTTTTGATTTTACTTAATACACTGGTATTCAAGTCTTTTTCCCAAAAGGTGCCGGAATTATTGTTGGTTCGATCAACGGAAATTTTGTGGAAAAAAAATCATGCCAGCCCTGTTTTCCTGTTCAACACAAAGTTTTTCCTGGCAGATTCCACCCGTGCTCCGAAGCCGGTAGTTAAACCTTTACTAGCAGATTTTCATACGCGGCACTGGGGGTTTTTCTGCGCGCAGGAATTGAAAATGGAGAAAGCGATAAGGTTTCCGTTAAAAATGAGGCTGGGGAGTGTGGAGTATGTGGATCGGATGGAGGGGAAAAGAAGGTAGGTTGGGTTCACGCATTGGTTTTTTCACGCGATTGTTTCATTCCTCGCAAAGGGCGCGAAGAAGCAAGGACGCAAGGCCTTGTTTGTTTTTTGAACGGTTTATTTGCAGCCTTTTCTGGCGCATTTTTTTGCCTTTTATAATTTGAACAATTTTTGAAGCTATTAGCGCTGTAAAAGAAAAGCAGGCGAAGCTGGATTAAAGCTTCGCCTGCTTTTAAAATGCACAATTAACTTTTGCCTACCTAATTCTTTTCCAACCTAATCCATGCCAACTACTCTAGGCGTTGCGTCTTTGCGCCGTTGCGAGAAAAAAATCTCACCCAACGAACTGGCTGCAATTACTCAAGGCCTTGCGTCCTTTCTCCCTCGCGTCTGCGCAGTGCGAAGCACAAAGCAGTTGCGTGAAAAACCTATGCTTGAAATCTACTTCTCAAGCAACTTAAAAAACTGATCCAACTGCGGCAATATCACAATCCTTGTCCTCCTGTTCGCCGCTTTTCCTTCCGCAGAATCATTGGACCCAACCGGATGGTACTCCGCACGGCCCGCAGCAGACATTTTAGCCGGATCAAGCCCGTATTCTCCCTGCAGCAACCGGATCACGGAAGTCGCCCGTTTAACACTCAGGTCCCAGTTGTCGATGAGTACACCCCGTTTGAAGGGCACATTATCGGTATGGCCTTCCACCATAAACTCAATATTGGGTTGGTTTTTAAGCACCAGCGCCACTTTTCCCAGTACTTCTTTGGCGCGGTCGGTCACATCGTAGCTGCCGCTTTTGAAGAGCAGTTTATCGGAGATATCGATGTACACCACGCCTTTGTCCACTTTGATGTTGATGTCTTCGTCGTTGATGTTGCCGATGGCGCCTTTCAGGTTCATCACCAGGGCCATGTTCAGCGAGTCTTTGCGGGCGAGGGACGTTTGCAGATCCTGGATATAAGCGTCTTTCGCGCCGATGTTTTCCATCGATTTCTTGATGCTTTCCGCTTGTTGGGAGCTGATTACGGAGAGGTCTTCCAGTTGTTTTAGCGCCTGGGTATTGTTCTGTTTCAGGAAATCGATCTGCTTGTTGAGGTTGGCCATATCGGCTTCCAGCTGACTTTTACTGAGCCGGAGCGACGCCCTTTCATCTTCACAGGCTTTCGCATCGCCCTGAAGTTTGGCGTAGTTGGCGCTTAATTCTTCGTAGCGGGCTACCTGCGACTTATATTTTTTACTGCTTACACAGGAAAATAACAATAGCGGAGCGGCCGCGGCAAACAATAATCTATTCAGTTTCATGTTCGTATAATTTGGTCTGCCCGTAATTTACAATTATCGGGCCAGCCCATTATTATCCCTTTAACAACTATGTTTGTACTTTTGCTGTTTAATTGCGGAAGTAAAAAGTTCCGCCCCGATTTTTCATTCAACAGATGCATAATATGGTTCATTTCGACCGATTCACCCTGGCCAACGGGCTTAGGGTGCTGGTTCACCCCGACCTTTCCACGCCCATGGCCGTTGTTAACGTGATGTACGATGTTGGCGCCAAAGATGAGGATCCTGCTAAAACCGGGTTTGCCCACCTCTTCGAACACCTGATGTTCGGCGGCAGCATCAATATCCCGGAATACGATGATCCCCTGCAGATGGCGGGTGGCGAGAACAATGCTTATACCACGAACGACCTCACCAATTACTACATACAGTTGCCTGCCGAGAACCTGGAAACTGCGTTCTGGCTCGAAAGTGATCGTATGCTGAGCCTGGCCTTCAGCAAAAAAAGCCTGGAGGTACAGCGGAAAGTGGTGTCTGAAGAGTTTAAAGAGCATTACCTGAACAAGCCTTACGGCGATGTGTGGCATAAAATGCGTGAGCTGGCCTATAAAGAACATCCCTACAAATGGATGACCATCGGCCGGGAACTTTCACACATCGAAAACGCCACGCTGGAAGATGTAAAAGCCTTCTTCTTTAAGCATTACCGTCCCATCAACGCGATACTGGTAGTCGCAGGTAATGTGACCACAGAAAAAGTGAAGGCGCTGGCGGAAAAATGGTTCGGTGATATTCCTTCCGGAGAAAAATATGTACGTGCGCTCCCGGTGGAAAAACCACAGCAGGAACACCGGAGGCTGGAATTGAAGTCGAATGTTCCGCTGGATGCATTCTACAGAACTTACCACATGGCGGGTAGGCTGCACCGTGAGTATTATACGGCGGACCTGATCTCCGAAGTTCTGAGTGGTGGCGGCTCATCGCGATTGTTCCAATCGCTGGTGAAGGAAAAACAACTCTTCAGCAACATCGACTGTTACCATTTCGGCTCCGTTGATCCAGGGCTGCTCACGATTTCAGGCAAATTGGTGCAGGGCGTGAAAATGGAGGATGCCGAAAAAGCGATTGAAGAGGAACTGGATAAACTGAAACAGGAAGGCATCACCGAAGCGGAACTGGAAAAAGTGAAGAACAAAACCGAAAGCATGATCGCTTTTGAAGACATGAGCGTGATGAACCGCGCGGGAAGTCTCGCGTTCTACGAACTGCTCGGCGATCCCAACCGGATGAAACATGAACTGGAGCACTACAGTTCAGTAACAAGGGAGGAAATCCTGGAATCCAGCCGCCGACTATTCGATAACAACAATGCCAATACGATTCATTATTTCAGGGAGAACTGATCTTCCTTAAAATACAGCACAAGGTGATAGTAAAAGAAACGAATTTGACACAAACGCTCAACAGGAAGAAAGCGCCCGCCATTATAGATACCGCATCGCTCCACCTCAGCCTTCCACCTTACCGGCACTTTAAGTTGAACAACGGGGTGGATGTATACGCCATCCATGGCGGTACACAGGATGTTTTTCAGGCGGAATGGGTTTTTTATGCCGGAAACAGTTATGAAACCAGCAACAATGTTGCGCCGGCTACGAACAACCTCTTAAAGAATGGAACGAAAAAGCATTCGGCCTTCGAACTGAATGAGCAATTTGAATACTACGGCGCCTACCTTACCCGCGCTTGTTACAACGAAACGGCGGTGATCAATTTGTCGGGGCTGAACAAACACCTGGAAAGTCTTTTGCCCGTGGTGCGGGAACTCATCACCGAAGCGGTTTTCCCGGAGGAAGAACTGGCCATCTTCACGCAGAACGCGAAACAAAGATTGCTGGTGAACCTGAAAAAATGCGATTACGTTGCCAACCGGCTGATCGACGCGCAACTTTACGGTGAGGCACACCCGTACGGGAAATACAGCCGCGCGGAGGATTACGACGCGCTTACCGCCGAACAGCTCCGCCAATTCTATCAAACGTACTACCAGGAAGGAAAATGCGTGTTGTTCCTCGCGGGCCTGCTGCCTGATAACCTGGAATTGTTGCTGAACAATTATTTCGGCGATCTTCCACTCAAAGGAGCAGCGCCAGAAAAAGTATATCCGCTGGCGCCTGCCGCGCAAAAAAAATCACGGATACAAAACGATCCGGATGGTGTACAGGGCGCCATCCGGCTGGCCCGTCCTTTCCCGAACCGCCACCATCCCGATTTCCAGAAAGTACAGGTGCTCAACAACGTGTTCGGCGGCTTCTTCGGGTCCAGACTGATGAGTAATATCCGCGAAGACAAAGGCTATACTTATGGTATTTACAGTTATATCCAGAACCATATCGGCGATACCGCCTGGGCCATTTCAACAGAAGCGGGTACCGGTGTTTGCGAGGCTACCGTACAGGAAGTGTACAAGGAAATGAACATCCTCCGCGAAGAGTTGATCGATGACGAAGAACTGCAACTTGTACGCAACTTCATGATGGGTTCTCTGCTCGGCGACCTCGATGGTCCTTTCCAGGTGATGAGCAGGTGGAAGAATATTATCCTGAACAACCTGGATGAGGCTTATTTCAACCGTTCCATAGAAGTGATCAAAACCATTTCGGCGCAAGAACTCCGGGACCTGGCGCAGAAATACCTGGTGGACGAAGATTTTTATGAAATGGTGGTTGTATAGGTTTTTGTATTTTTAGCAAAACTCCGTTTATGGTCAGGTTTGTACTCCGCACCTTGTTCACCGCAGCCGTGGCGCTGGGGCTTTCGCATGTGCTTCCCGGTATCAGGATCACCGATTACTGGGCGGCCATCCTGATCATCCTGGTGCTTTCCCTGCTCAACACCTTCGTAAAACCATTGCTGATTCTGTTCACGCTGCCCTTAACCGTGTTCACGTTCGGACTGTTCCTGTTCGTGATCAACGCGCTCATGATATTGCTGGGCAGCGAAATCGTGAAAGGCTTCGAGGTAAGTAATTTCTGGTATGCACTGCTCTTCAGCATCATCCTTTCTATACTGAACTCCTTTCTCGACCGGAAAGAGCGGGAGGCGGAATAATTATTTTTTCCAGCCAATGTCCTGCAGCATCTCCGTATGTATGATACCGTTAGAAGCCAGTATTTGTGGCTGATAGGGAGAATAAGGATTACCGTAGAAGTCGGTTACTTTTCCTCCGGCCTCTTCCACGATGAGAAATCCTGCGGCTGAGTCCCAGGCATTAAGGTTGTGTTCATAGAAAGCGTCGAAGCGCCCGGCGGCCACCCAACACAGGTCGATGGCGGCGGAACCGAGTCGGCGAACGGGAATACCGCGCCTGATAAAACGGTCGAATACATCCAGCGGACCATTTTCCATATCAAGGTAGGTATAGGGAAAGCCGGTAACCAAACACGCGCTGGCCACTTCATTTTTCTGGCTCACGTGAATAATTTTGTCGTTCAGCGTGGCGCCCCATCCTTTCTGCGCGAAAAAGAATTCCCGCATAAACGGGTTGTATACCGCGCCCATCATCATTTCCCCATCCTTCTCCAGAGCGATGCTCACGCAACAGAGGGGGATGCCGTTGGCGAAGTTCACCGTGCCATCAATGGGATCGATAATCCATTTGTAAGCGGACTCCTGCACGATGGCGCCGGATTCCTCACTCAGGATATAATGATCGGGATGTTCCTGCTTGATCATATCCATGATCACTTTTTCACAGGCATGATCGGCCTCCGTAACAAGATTGTTGATTCCTTCCTTGTTGGTGATACGGAAACCTTTTTCGGAGAATTCCATCATTACCTGCGCGGCGGCTTCAGAGGCCTTTATAAGTGTGGTCTTGAACATGGGGGCAAAGATAAATAACACAGGTATATTTTGCGCTCCGCTTCAAATCCGCTTAATTCGTGTTCACAACGTGCGCCCTTACATGCTCATCAGTATCGTGATCGTCAATTACAATGTGCCACTTTTCCTGGAGCAATGTCTTCATTCGGTGAAGTATGCGCTGGAAGGAACGCAGGGAGAAGTAATTGTGGTGGACAATGCTTCCGCCGACAACAGCATGCGTTACCTGCCGCCACGGTTTCCCTGGGTGCGGTTCATCCGGAATAAAGAGAATGAAGGCTTCGGAAAGGCGAACAACAGGGCGCTCGCGGAAGCAAAAGGCAAATACATCCTGTTCCTGAACCCGGATACATTGGTAACGAAGGAAGCCTTCGACACCTGCATCGGTTTCCTGGAAACACATGCTGATGCGGGTGCCGTGGGTGTACGCATGTTGGATGGCAACGGGAGGTTCCTGCGGGAATCGAAACGTTCTTTTCCAGATCCAGTCACTTCGTTTTATAAATTGACTGGTCTCTCTGCCCTTTTTCCCCGTTCCAAAAGGTTCGCGCGTTATCACCTGGGCTTCCTGCCCGAAAATGAACCTGCGGAAGTGGATGTGCTTGCGGGCGCTTTTATGATGGTGAAAAGAACCGTGCTGGAAAAGACCGGCGGCTTCGACCCGGCTTTTTTTATGTACGGGGAAGACATTGACCTGAGTTTCCGCATACAGAAAGCCGGGTATAAAAACTTCTACCTTCCTGTCCGCATCATTCATTTTAAAGGAGAAAGTACCCGCAAGGGAAGCCTGAACTATGTGCGCATGTTCTATCAGGCCATGCGCGTATTTGTGGAGAAACATTATTCGGGACAGCAGGTGCGGCTTTTCCGTGCCGCGATCAAACTGGCCATCTCCGGAAGAGCGGCCCTCTCGGCGCTCAGGCGTTTTATGCTGAAAGCCGGGTTACCGATCCTCGATATTTTGTGCATGTTCGCATCCTTTGGCATCCTGTTGCTGGTTTGGCAAACTTATATGAAACCCGGGGTCGCTTACCAGCACCAACTGGTGGCCGCAGCCGCTTTGGGATCGGCCCTGGTGGCCATGCTCATCCATTACTGGGGTGGGTTGTATTACAGAAGTTTCCGCCCGGTTAATATTTTGCTTTGCGCACTGATTCAATTGCCGTTGGTATTGTCTGTGTATGCATTGCTGCCGGAAGAATGGCGCTTTTCGCGCGGGATGCTGGCTTCGGCCCAGTTGTTATTTTATATGTTCACCTGGATGAACAGGAAAGCCCTGGTTGGCCTGGATGTGCTGGAAGCAGAAAAAGAAAAGCTGCCTTACGAGGCATTGGTGGCAGGAACAAAGCCGGAGCTCGAAAGAGTGGGCGCACTGATTGCCGCTAACGGGAAAAACACCCAGTTGCTCGGAAGTTTTTCACCGGAAACAGAAGCGGATTTTCAACTGTATGCCACGATTCCTTATGGCGAAGTGATCTGTTGTTTTGGAGAAATTCCTTTGGAATCCTTTTTACAGAAACTGGAAAACTTTCCCAAAGGTGTTCGCATCCTGTATTCCGCTTCCGGAAGCGAAAGTATTGTAGGCAGCGAGTCGGCCAACGAAGCGGGCGAGGCGTATTCAACGGAGCTTTCCACCCGGCTGGCCACCCCCCGGGAGCGGAGGAACAAACGACTAACAGATGTGCTGATCTCTTCGTACCTCCTCCTAAGTTGGCCCTTGCTGGCTTTTATTATCCCGCGGCCCCTCGGTTTACTCCGGAATATTTTCAGGGTCCTCTCCGGAGCGAGAACATGGATCGGATATGCGGGATCGGGGAAAGAGCTTCCGTGTATACCACCGGGCATTCTCACCACCACCAGCAGGCCATCAGCACATAATAAAGCCATGAACTCAGGAATACTGGAAGCATTGGATAAACACTATTCGCTGGAATATTCCTTCAACAGGGATATCGCGCTCACGCGGAAAGGATTTTACCACCTCGGCGCTAAAAATCAGTAACTTACCCTGTAAAATGCCTTTTAAAAGGGGTTCCGTACATTTGCATATTTTAAAAGCACCAAATCACTAGATGGCCTTCTTCGATATCAAGTTACCCAAATCAGTGGCAGCAGCGCTCCGGCTTACGGGGAACTCTCCTAAACGGCAGCAGATCAACGTGTTGAAAAAGCTGTTGAAGAAGGCCCGGTTCACCGAATTCGGGCAGCGGTACCAGTTCGATAATATCCTTATCAGCCGCCACCCGGGGAAAAAGTTTCAGGAACTCGTTCCCACGCACGATTATAACGGCATCTACCAACAATGGTGGCACAAAACGCTGGAAGGCAAATCCGATGTATGCTGGCCCGGCAAGATAAAGTTCTATGCACTTTCCTCCGGAACCTCGGAATCTGCCAGTAAATATATTCCCATCACTTCCGACCTGCTTCGTGGCAACCGGATGATCATGATCAAACAACTGCTCACGCTCCGCGGGTATGAAGATATTCCCTGGAAATCGGTGGGCAAAGGATGGCTCACCCTCGGTGGCAGTACAGATTTGCAGAAAGGTCCGGGCTATTATGCCGGAGACCTCAGCGGTATTACCGTAAAAAAAGCGCCCTTCTGGTTCCAGCCATTTTATAAGCCGGGCAAAAAAATCGCCCGCGAAAAAGACTGGAACATCAAGATTGAAGATATTGTACAGGAAGCCCCCAACTGGGACATTGGCTTCGTGGTGGGCGTTCCCGCATGGGTGCAGCTCTGCATGGAAAAAATCGTGGAACGCTATAACCTCAAGACCATCCACGATATGTGGCCCAACCTTGCGTTCTTCGTGCATGGCGGCGTTTCTTTCGAACCGTACAAAAAAGGATTCGAGAAACTGCTGGGCAAACCCATGACCTATATAGAGACCTACCTCGCTTCCGAAGGTTTCATCGCTTACCAGGACAGGCAACACGCCAAAGGCATGCGGCTCGCAGTAAACGAACACATCTTCTTCGAATTCGTGCCCTTCAACGAAAAAAATTTCGATGCCGACGGCAACCTCGTTCCCAACGCCGAAACGCTGATGGTACATGAAGTGGAGGAAGGAAAGGACTATGCCATCCTGCTCAGTACCAGCGCTGGCGCATGGCGCTACCTGATAGGCGACACCGTGCGCTTCACCGACAAAGAAAGATGCGAGATCGTGATCACCGGCCGCACCAAACATTTTCTTTCACTGGTGGGAGAACACCTGAGCGTGGACAATATGAACAAAGCCGTGAAGAATGTGTGCGAACAATTCAACGTGTCCATTCCCGAATACACTGTGGCCGGCGTTCCTTATAATAATTTCTTCGCCCACCACTGGTATGTGGCCTGCGATGATACGATAGATGCCGACCAACTCCGGAAGGCCATTGATGAGCAACTGAATATCCTGAACGACGATTACGCCGTGGAAAGAAAAAGCGCCCTGAAAGAAGTTTTCCTGGATGTTTTGCCGGAAGAGCGTTTTATGGAGTTCATGCGCCTGAAAGGAAAAATGGGTGGTCAGCACAAGTTCCCGCGGGTATTGCGTGGAAAAATGTACGAAGACTGGAAGAACTTTGTGGCGCCCGCAAAAACAACGACCTCATGAACATCAGGGAGACCGCCCTCAATACAATAGACCTGGAAGCTACATCCGTGGCCGGTTTGAAAGCATTCATCAATGAAGATTTTGAACGGACCGTGGAATTCATTCACACGCACAACGGTCGTGTAGTGGTTACCGGTATCGGCAAAAGCGCCATCATTGGGCAGAAGATCGTGGCCACACTGAACTCCACAGGAACGCCAGCCTTGTTCATGCACGCCGCTGATGCCATTCACGGCGACCTGGGCATGATTCAGGTGAACGATGCCGTTATGGTGCTCAGTAAAAGCGGTGAAAGCCCGGAAATAAAAGTACTGATACCGCTGATACGGAACTTCGGCAATAAGATCATTGCCATGGTGGGGAATACCGGTTCCTTCCTTGCGCGCAATGCCGATCTTGTACTGAATACCACGGTGAGCCAGGAAGCCTGTCCCAACAACCTGGCACCCACCAGCAGCACCACCGCGCAACTGGTGATGGGTGATGCGCTCGCCGTTTGTCTGATGAAGCTGAAGGGCTTCACCGGAGCGGATTTCGCCAAATACCATCCGGGAGGTATGCTCGGAAAACAACTCTACCTGCGGGTGGGCGACCTCTCCGTACACAATGAAAAACCCGTTGTGGAAACCACCGCCACACTCAAAGAAGTGATCGTGGAGATCTCCAGGAAAAGACTCGGTGCCACCGCCGTTACGGAAAAAAACGGTACACTGGTGGGCGTAATCACCGACGGAGACGTGAGAAGAATGCTGGAAAACACCACAGATTTAAACGGTATCAAAGCGATAGATATAGCGGGGAAAAATCCCAAAACCATCGGAGAAGAAGCGCTGGCCGTTGATGCGCTTGCGTTGATGCGCGCCCACAACATCAACCAGCTGCTGGTAACCCGCAACGGAAATTATGCCGGCATATTGCACATCCATGATCTTATCCGGGAAGGCTTGATATAATGGATAAAACTTGCGTACTTTGGGCCACTTAAAAATAAAATCAATTATCCTGGTATGAACAAGCATCAGTATGTGGCGATAATGGCAGGTGGTATAGGCAGCAGATTCTGGCCCATGAGCAGAACGAATTTCCCCAAACAATTCCTTGACATCCTCAATACCGGCCGCACGCTGATCCAGGCTACTTACGACCGCTTCGCGCATTTCATACCCGCCGAAAATATTTTCGTGGTAACAGCGGAAGAGTATGTTGATATCGTGAAGGAACAACTTCCTGAACTGAAACACGACAACATTCTCGCTGAACCATACCGGAAGAATACCGCGCCCTGCGTGGCTTATATCTCTTATAAATTACTCGCCCTCGACCCGGAAGCCACACTCATCTGCGCACCGGCCGATCACCTCATTCTCGATAACATCGGTTTCAATAAAGTGTGCATCGAGGCCCAGGGCTTCGTAAAGGAACACAACGCCCTCGTTACACTCGGCATTAAGCCCACCCACCCCAATACAGGATACGGTTATATCCAGTATGAAATGCAGGCGGTTTCGCATAACGTTTATAAGGTGAAGACCTTCACAGAAAAACCGAACCTGGAACTGGCCAAAACATTCCTCCAGAGCGGAGACTTTCTCTGGAACGCAGGCATCTTCGTGTGGATGGTGAAAAACCTTGTTCAGGCCTTTGAACAACACCTCCCGGAAATGCACGAAATGTTCTTCCTGGAAAAAGAAAACCTCACCGGCACAGAAGAAAAGAACGCGCTGGAAAGAATCTACCCCCAGTGTACCAATATCTCCATCGACTACGGTATCATGGAAAAGGCCTCGAATGTATACGTGATCCCCTCTTCCTTCGGCTGGAGTGATCTCGGTACATGGGCCAGTGCTTACGATAACCTTAAAAAGGACCACCTTGCCAACGCCATCGCCTCCCAACAGGTGATGGTCATCGACTCCGCGCGCTGCATGGTGCATGCACCGGAAGATAAACTGCTCGTTTTACAAGGCCTCGACGATTTTATTATCGTAGATACGGAGGATGTATTGCTGATCTGTAAAAAAGACAAAGAGCAGGAGATCAAGGAATATGTGGCCGAAGTAAAACGCAACAAAGGCGACAGGTTCCTCTAAGGATAACTTCAACATTAACAGAACGCTAACTTAGTTCAAGGTTAAATTTGAAGGAGTGGACCGCCCCATTCCATACTTTTCCAGCATCGACGAGGCATTCCGAAAAAATGCCAGCATCCATGCCATAAAGCCCCATTTTGAGCTTTATGAACTGGAGCAATATCCCGTACAGGAGGTACCCGAAATCAAACCGTTCCGGCTCAACGCCTATGTGATCGGCTTTATCACCAGCGGCACTGCAAGGCTTACCATCAATTCAAATGAATATGAGATCAAACGCGGAAGCCTGTATTTCTCTTCGCCCTGGGATATCCGTGCCTACAATAAAATGAGCGACTGGAAAGGCTTTCTGCTGTTCTTTACGCCCGATTATCTTTCCCAGTTCCAGTTTACCGAGAACAGTTTGCATGAAATGGATTTTTTCCAGCCCGATGCGCAGGTGGTGCTGTCGTTGGAGGAAGAAAGAACCTGCCAGCTCGAAGAATGGTTCCTGCGGATAAAAACTGAATTGAACAGCGGCCATCCCCACAGCATGAAGGTCCTGTTCCACTACATCCATATTCTGCTCTACAAATGCAGGGAACTCTACCAGGAGATCTTGCCGTTGAACGACAGGCAACGCACGCCTGTTCCCGCGCTTTTCCTCGAAAAACTCAACCGCTATTTCACCGAAATGGCGGCCAGCCAGGCGGAGGGCCAGGTCACCATCCAGCAGATTGCGGATGAAATGCACCTTCACCCGCATTATGTAAGTGATCTCATCAAAAAACAAACGGGCAAAACGGCCACGCAGATCATCCGCGAAAGGTATGTGCAGGAAGCGAAAACATTGTTGCGGAATACAAAGATGTCGGTTTCCGAAATCTCTTACCACCTGCATTTTAAGGATACCTCCAACTTCACGAAATTCTTCAAGAACGTTGCCGGGGTTACCCCGAAAGCGTTCCGGGAAAAAGGCCCGGGCATCATGCCGTAAATACCTTTCCTTCTGCACCAGCTACCTGCGGAAATATAACCTGAAGGTTAACTTTGAAATATCACATTGTGAATTATCAGGCCTATGGCCCTTAGATAGAAGAATTTCTTCATGTTGGTTTTAGGGTGGGTTCACTACTATGCGGCGTCCGGGTTTCCGGGCGCTGCTTTTTTGTGGGCTAATGAGCGGGAAATTTCTTTTGCAGAAGGGCCACCGCTTGCTCGAGCGTCTCCTCTTTTTTCGCGAAGCAGAAGCGCAATACCCGGTCATCGGTGCCGTCCAGGTAAAATGCGGAAACGGGGATAGCCGCTACACCGGCTTCGGTGGTGAGCCGTTTTGCGAATGCGATAGCGGGTTCTTTGCTGATGTTTTCGTAGGAAAAGCACTGAAAATAACTGCCGTGACTTGCTAAGGGTGTGAAAGCCGTTGCCGCCATGAGTTGACCGAAATAAATTTTCTTTTGCTCCATGAAACCGGAGAGCCCCAAATATGTCCATGGGTCAGAAAAATAAGCTGTGAGCGCAACCTGGGCCGGACTGAAACAACTGAAACAGTTGAACTGGTGCACCTTGCGGAACTCCCTCATTAAATCCGGCGGCGCCACGCAATAACCCAGCTTCCAGCCCGTGCAATGGAACACTTTCCCGAAAGAAAAACAAACGAATGCGCGCGCCAGCAAATCGGGATACCTGAGCATTGAAAGGTGTTGCTTCCCATTATAAACAAGGTGTTCGTACACTTCATCTGAAAGCAATAAGATATCGGTTCCCGCCACCAGTTCGCGGAGCGCTGCAATATCTTCTGCTGAAAGTACCGCTCCTGTTGGATTGTGTGGAGAATTTAGAACGATCATGCGGGTGCGGGGTGTAATCTTTTCTTTTACTTTCTCCCAGTTGATGCGATAATCGGGGAACTCCAGGTTAACGAATACCGGCGTGGCGCCGTTGAGTTCAATATTGGGAACATAACTATCATAGCAGGGCTGGAACACGATGACTTCATCGCCGGGACGCAGTACCGCCGTGAAGGCGGAGTAGATGGCGTAAGTACCGCCCGGCGTAATGGTGATCATGGTTTCGGGATGCACTTCCGCCTGGTAAAGGAGTTTTATTTTTTTCGCCAGCACTTCCCGTAACGGCGCATATCCGTTGGTGTGGGTGTATTGGTTCCAGCCATCCAGCATGGCGCGGTGCACCAATTCCGGGAGTGCGGGTTCCATTGGAAAATCAGGAAAACCCTGTCCCAGGTTCACGGCCTTGTGTTCCGCTGCCAGTGCGCTCATCACGGTAAAGATGGTGGTGCCTACATTGGGCAGTTTGGAGGTAAACATCATGTTATTTTGTTTGCGCGACTTCTTTCAATAATAGTTCAGGTTCATTCGTGGTGATATACCTGAATTGCTTGTCTAAGAGCCAGCGCATGGTGGCGGCATCGTTTACGGTCCATGCGTTCAATACAATCTTGTTGGCGTGGGCGCTTTCGATCCATTTGGGATTTTTTTGGAAAACGGAGAAATGGTAATCCGCACCTGATATGCCATCTGCCTTTAATTGTTCGGGACTTTTATCTCCGTTGAGGTATTGGGAAGGAATGCCGGGCTGAAGCCGGTGCAATGTTTTGAGGATATCGTAATCGAAACTGATGTACACGATCCAGGGCTGCGCCTTCAGTTCTTCCACCATTTTCGCCACGGCGGCGGCGGTTTTCTGACCACGTTCTTTGCTGACGGAAGACGGTTTTATTTCCAGCACCAGACGTGTGGAGCGTTGCCGCATACCGGTTTGAAGGTATTCCCGTACAGTGGGGATGGGCTCTCCGTTCGGCAGTTTTTTTGAAAGAAGTTCCTGGTAAGTACTTTTCTCGATGTGCATGCCGAAAAAAGTGTGATCGTGGTTCACCACGAGGGAATCATCTGCGGTAAGGTGCACGTCGAACTCCGATCCTTCGCAACGCAGTGCGATGGCCTCCTTCAGTGCCGCGATAGAGTTCTCAGGAAGTCCTTTGGCTTTGAAGGCGCCGCGGTGCGCCACTGTTTTGTTTGCTTCAAAATGAAATGACTTATTCATCTGCTTTGTAGTGGAGCACGCCGCAAATAGCAAAACGGCTGCGGCAAAGGTTCCTGCTTTTTTCATGGTGTGTTTTTTCGGCTATACCGGTTTCAATCGTTCTATCTTGTAGGATGTAAAAATAGGGTAGTAGTCTGATTCTTTACTTTAATTATCGGTAAACAGTTTCAGGTGAAATGTTGTAGGTTTGTTTTACTTAAATAACCACGGCAAGCCAGATGAAAAAAGCATTCTTCCCTGTTCTGTCCCTGATCTTTCTGATCGCAGCCTGCGGTACATCGAAGTCGCAGCTCAAATCTCAACCCAAAGTATTGGTCTTCTCAAAAACAGCGGGTTTCCGCCATGAGAGTATTCCCGATGGCATCAAAGCGATCCGTGCGTTGGGCGACAGCAACCGCTTCGGGGTAGAAGCTACGGAAGACGCGGCCATGTTCCATCCTGATACATTAAAACGTTTCGCGGCCATTATTTTTCTTTCTCCCACGGGAGACGTGCTGAATGAAGGACAGCAGAACGCGTTGCAGCAGTACATCAGGAACGGGGGCGGCTATGCGGGCATCCACGCGGCCACGGATTGTGAATATGAATGGAGCTGGTACGGACAAATGGCTGGCGCGTATTTCAACTCCCATCCCCATCAGCAAAAAGCAAAGATTGTTGTTACCGACCGCAAACATATTTCCACCGCGCATCTCCCCGAAATATGGGAAAGAAAAGACGAATGGTATGATTATAAAACATTCAATCCATCCGTTAAAATACTGATGAAGCTGGATGAAAGTTCTTACAAAGGCGGCCGCATGGGGAAGGAGCACCCGATTGCCTGGTACCATGAATTTGAGGGCGGAAGAGTATGGTACACCGGTCTGGGGCACACGAAAGAATCGTATACCGAACCTGCATTCCTAAAGCATATACTCGGTGGCATACAATATGCCATGGGAAAGTAATACACACCATTTTTCAGCATAAACAAAACAACGCAGATGAAAAGAATAGCAAGCATCACCTGTCTCGCGCTGGCGTTTTCCGCCGCACAGGCACAAACTGACCCGAAGGCCACGGAAGTGTGGCAGGATGTTAAACTGGTAACTCCTGGCAAAGGCACCGCGGCTCCTTCCGACGCCATCGTGCTTTTCGGTGGAAACGCTCTTGACCAATGGAGCGCCAAAGCCGGAGGACCCGCGCAATGGACCGTCAACGCGGATGGTTCTTTCACCGTAGCCCCGGGAAAGGGAGACATTCAAACCAAACAGGCTTTCGGCGACTGCCAATTGCACGTAGAGTGGAAAAGCCCCGCGGTTGTAAAAGGTGAAGGACAGGGCCGCGGCAACAGCGGGATATTCCTCATGGGCTTGTACGAGGTACAGGTGCTGGATTCCTATAACAACAAAACCTATGCGAACGGACAGGCTACGAGCATTTACAAACAACATATTCCCTTAGCCAATGCTACTTTGCCGCCAACAGAATGGCAGGTGTACGACATCTTTTTCACCGCACCGCGTTTTTCCGCCAGCGGAACCCTGGAAAAACCCGCTTATGTTACAGTGGTGCATAATGGCATCCTCGTGCAAAATCACGTGGAAATAAAGGGAGAAACGGTGTATATCGGAAAGCCCGCTTACAAAGCGCATGGCAACGCGCCCATCGCATTACAGGACCACGGTAACCCCGTAAGTTTCCGGAACATCTGGATCAGGAACCTGTAAACGAAGAAATTTTAGGAAAGAAAAAAGCCACTTCAATTTACTGAAGTGGCTTTCTTCTTTGTCCCATTTTTTTAAACATTAACGAAGTGGAAAGGCGATCCCTACATTTGCCTGCAGGGTATTCAGGTTCTCCACGTCTTCATAACGGTAAGGTACGTAGTTATATTGTATTCCGAACTGGAGCATGGAACTTTTATACCTGCCGATGGGAAGGGATACCCCGGCTCCCGGGCTGGCCGTAAATACAAATCCGTTGTCGCGGGAATTGAACTGCCCCCAAAACAGGTCGTTCCGCACAAAACCACCGCCTGCGGCGAGGGTGGCATAGGGCCTTATCTTTCCTTCCTCTCCCCAATAGTAGCTGCCGTACAATTGAACGGGTACCACCTGGATGCTGCGGGTTTGTACCGCGGAAACCGTTTGCTCTCCATCCACATAAAGCTGGCGGGGTAGTTTTTTATAATGATCCTGGAAGCCAACCTGTAAACCGGCGTGCCAGTTGGTATTGATGGTACGGTCCAGTGCGGCGCCCCATCCGTTCATACTCGTTTTATCGATATAGTTTTTCATGCCGCCCAAAGGCTGGCTTGGACTATATTGTATTTTAAGTCTCATTTTTTCCTGTGCTTTTGCGGAAATGGATGGGAATGCCAGTCCGGAAATCGCCATTATAATTATTGCTAATCTGTTCATTGCTTAAAAGTTTAAGGATTCGTACCAAGGTAGGCAGACTGATCAAAAGCCGAAACCACGGCCAACCTGGCCGCTGCCGGGGCAAGTATGTTATCGCCCTCCAACTGAGCGTTCCAGATCACTTTCAACTGGTTGTTACTGGTGGCCGCGTTTTCCAGGTCGATCATGTCGATACTGATGGAAGAAACCTGCGTATTGAACACATTATAGAAGGTCGGGAAGAAATAGTTGTACCCGCCATAACCCCAGTAAAATGGATCCCAATACGCATCATACATACTCCAGTAGCCGGGGTAATAATCGGGAACGATGCTGGTAACGGAAACGTCGATTTTGGAAACGTTCAACCCCAGATCGGGATTCTCGGTTCTTTCCACTCTCCGGTAACCTCTTTTGTTCATCTCCGTTTCTATGGTATTGAGGAGGTCCGCATCTGCCGAAGTCCGTTGTTTAAACTGTCCGTTGGCGGAAATCACCGCAATGGAGTCTACCAGGCTGTAAGTGCCGTAAGAACTAAATTGCGCCGAGGCGTCGCGGTTCGTAATATACACCCGTGATTCCTCACTGGTCAGGTTATTGAGCGGGTCTTTCCGGCAACCTGTAAGTGCGAGTAAGGCACCGATGCCCGCGTAGAATAGCGTGTTTTTTGTCATGATATACAAGCGATTTAGGTTAGAAATCCGGCTGATCTGAAACGGCCATAGATAAGTACAGGAACAAGATGCAAAGTTCAGGCCGCCGGATGTTAACACCCTCTTAAAGCAACGCGCCATAAGGGTCGATTTGCGCCCTGATTTGCTTAATTTTGAAACATGCCATTCAAAATCCATTCACCATATACGCCGGCGGGCGACCAGCCCACGGCCATTCAGCAATTAACAGAAGGAATAGACAACGGAGAGAAGTTTCAGACGTTACTCGGGGTAACCGGATCGGGGAAAACATTCACCATGGCGAATGTGATCCAGAACGTGCAGAAACCAACATTGGTGCTCACCCACAACAAAACCCTGGTGGCCCAGTTGTACGGTGAGTTCAAACAGTTTTTCCCCGATAACGCGGTAGGTTATTTCGTTTCTTACTACGATTATTACCAGCCCGAAGCATACATCCCCGTAAGTGATACTTATATTGAAAAGGACCTTGCCATCAATGAAGAACTGGACAAACTCAGGCTTCAGGCCACCTCCCAACTGCTCAGCGGCAGGAGGGATATTATTATCGTGGCGAGCGTAAGCTGTATTTATGGTATGGGTAACCCCACGGATTACGAAAACGGGATCATCCGTATTCACCAGGGACAAGTACTGAGCAGACAGGGTTTTTTACACGCATTGGTGAACTCGTTGTACCACCGTACCACAACGGAATTTACACGGGGCACCTTCAGGGTAAAAGGCGATACGGTAGACATTAACCTGCCGTATGTGGATTTCGGCTACCGCATCAGTTTTTTCGGCGATGAAATCGAAGAGATAGAAAGTTTTGATACCGAAACCGGGAAACGCATCGGGAAAATGGACAACGCGGCCATTTTCCCCGCAAACCTTTACCTGGCCCCGAAAGATATTCTGCAGCAGGTGCTCAACGAAATCCAGGATGAACTGGCGGCACAGGTGGAGTACTACAAAAATTCAGGGAAATATATTGAAGCGCAGAGACTGAGTGAAAGAGTGAACTACGACCTGGAAATGATCCGCGAACTGGGCTATTGCAATGGCGTGGAAAACTATTCCCGCTTCTTCGACCGGCGTGCACCGGGAACAAGGCCCTTCTGCCTGCTGGATTATTTTCCCAACGATTTTCTTTGTGTGATCGATGAGAGCCACCAGACCATTCCCCAGGTGAGTGGGATGTATGGCGGCGACCGGAGCCGTAAACTGAACCTCGTGGATTTCGGCTTCCGTTTGCCCTCCGCATTAGACAACAGGCCACTGAACTTCTATGAATTCGAATCCCTGCTCAACCAGGTGGTATTCGTTTCCGCCACGCCCGGTGATTACGAACTGGAAAAAACCGAGGGTATCGTGGTGGAACAGGTGGTGCGTCCAACCGGGTTATTGGATCCGCCCATTGAAGTGCGCCCCAGCACCAACCAGATTGATGACCTCCTCGACGAAATCGATAAGCGGGTGAAAAAAGGCGACCGCGTGTTGGTAACCACACTCACCAAACGCATGGCCGAAGAAATGGACAAATACCTGCACCGCATCAACATCAAATCGAAATACATCCACAGCGAAGTGGATACACTGGACCGGGTGGAAATTCTCCGGCAACTGCGTTTAGGGGAAATTGATGTGCTCGTGGGCGTGAATTTGCTGAGAGAGGGACTCGATCTTCCCGAAGTATCGCTCGTGGCCATACTGGATGCGGATAAGGAAGGGTTTCTCCGGAACGAAAAATCACTTACCCAAACCGCTGGCCGTGCGGCAAGAAACGTTGATGGTCTTGTGATTTTCTATGCGGATAAAATGACGGAAAGTATGCAGCGCACCATCGATGAAACCACACGCCGGCGCGAAAAACAGATCGCTTATAACCTGGAGCACGGCATCACACCAAGAACCGTGGTGAAATCGAAGGAACAGGTGTTTGCTCAGACATCCGTGCTGGACATCAAAGGATTTGATCCCGATTCAAAATATGCGGTGATGGAAACCAAACCCATACTCGCCGCCGAAGAAGAAGGCGTTTACCAGACCGTTCCTCAAATGGAAAAAGCCATCAAAGAAGTGAAGAAGGCCATGGAAAAAGCCGCGCGGGACCTGGATTTCATGGAAGCGGCAAGGTTGCGCGATGAAATGTTCGCCATGCAGAAACAATTGGAAATGATGAAAACAACATCGTAAGAGTAGGTGTTTTTCTGTTTGGCGGGTATTGGAAAGTTGATATACTTTTGTAGTGAATATGAAAAAAACGAATAGCACGGCTAATGCGAAAAGCTCCAAGGGAGCAAGACTCTTCAAGAAAATGATTGAAGAGAAGCGGGCTATTCAAAAACATCTGGCAGAGGGAAAGAAAATTGAGGAGTTAAAGGATAAGTTCAGATTTGTTAAGCCCCTATCAACTTTACGAAAATGATGAACTTTCTTATGAGTTCATAACGGATCAAGGGGTCCGATATAAAATCTATTTCCTGGACACCTCTTATTTGTTTGAAGATTATGCTTCTTTAAAACAGGAAAAAGTCTATTCGTTTAACATTGATGAGGTTGAACGATCTCAAGGGAGTAATGTTGGATCTGATCGGAGGATTGGGTTAACGGTACATAACATGTTTCTTCATTTTTTCGCACAGATAAATAATGTCGCGATCTATGTTTGTGATAGCCTGGACAACAGGCAGCTAGCAAGAAAAAGAAAATTCGATAGCTGGTTTTCTTTTTTTGGTGATGACACGATTTTAAAAGTGAACGGAGAGGCCAACATGGAAGGAACAAAAATTTTCAATGCTATCCTTGTGCATAGGAAAAATCCAAAACTCGAAGATTTTATCGAAGCCTTCATTGATCTCTATAAAATAGCGTCAATCAAGTAGTTCATCAGTTTCCTTCTTCCCCCGAAAATTCATATATTGAACTGTAAACATGTTTCAATATAAAACCGGGGCCCATGGTAACCATTGCTTTGTACAACCTCAAAGGAGGAGTCGGAAAAACCGCTTCCTGCGTGAACTTTGCCTGGCTCGCCGCACAGGATGGCTATAAAACCCTGCTCTGGGACTTAGATCCTCAAGGGTCCACCACCTTTTACTACCAGGCTAAGCCCAGGGTGAAAGGCGGGATGAAAAAACTGATGAGCAAAGAAATCGCACTGGAAGAAGTGATCATGGCCACCGATTATGAAAACATCGACATCATTCCGGCTGATATCTCGGCAAGGAACCTGGACATCATTCTCGGGGACTTGAAATCATCTAAAAAAAGATTAAAAAGCATTATCCAGGAACTGGAAGGCGAATATGATTTTGTGTTCATTGATTGCCCGCCTGGCTTTTCGGTGTTGTCGGAAAATATCTTTATCGCCGCGGATATCATCCTGATGCCCACCATCCCCACCACGCTTTCCGTACGCACCTACCAGATTGTGAAAGACTACTTTGAGGAACGCGAACTCGATCTCTCTAAGATGATGTGCTTCTTCACGATGGTGGACAGGAGAAAGTCTATGCACCAGGATATCATGGAAGAGCTTTACAAAGACAACCGCTTCTTCTGGAACTTTATACCCTACCTCTCCGACGTGGAAAAAATGGGCATCCACCAGGCACCAGTAGCCGTTTTTGCCCGCTCCAGCTACGCGGCCCAGTGTTATTCGGACCTCTGGCAGGAAATAAAAGAAGGTGTACTAGAATAGTTTACGAAAACCTCCGTGACCGCACAGTAAAAATACGGTATTGCCGTCTAGGTGAAATCACCCGATTTTGTTAGGGGCGTTTGGAGTTAAGAATCAGTGTATTACTTTTACTTCAGAATCATTAACCAAACCACTGTTACGATGGATACGGCCTGGGAGGCACGGGGAAATCGGACCAGATATAAACCTTAAAAAAATTTCGGGATGAAACGAATTGTGAGTTGGGCCGCTATCGTGATGCTGGCATTTTCCACCTACCTGAACGTGTTCCTTTCACTGGATGAAATGGAGGAAACCACCGCCTCGGCCACTAAAACCAATACACCTGATACCGCTGAAAAAATAGAAGCCGGAAATAAAACGGGAGAATACCCTGCGAGCCAGGAGTCGAACGTTACTTTTAAAACAGCGAGGTAAGTCCTTAGTGTTTTTCTTTTGTTCAGCCGGCCGTCACGCCCATCGCGCGACGGTTTTTTATTTTCCGGCGCTTCTTGCTGTTCCATTTGCCTAATTTAGCGGCATGAGCAAGAAACTTTTTCTACTGGACGCACTCGCGCTTATTTACCGTGCATATTACGCGTTGATACGCAACCCAAGGATCACTTCTTCCGGCAGGAACACAAACGCGCAGTTCGGTTTCACTACCACCATATACGACCTCATCAACAAGGAGAAGCCTACCCACATGGCGGTTTGCTTCGATACAGAAGCGCCCACCGAGCGGCATACCGGCTTCATCGAATACAAGGCCAACCGGCAGGAAGCACCCGAAGACCTGCTCTCCGCGCTGCCCGATATCAAAAAGATCATCCGCGGCTTTAATATCCCCGTGATGGAACTGGACGGATACGAAGCGGATGATGTAATCGGCGCACTCGCCAAACAGGCTGAAAAACACGGATACGAAGTGTTCATGGTAACCCCCGATAAAGACTACGGGCAACTGGTTTCAGAAAATATAAAGATCTATAAACCGCCATATCAGGGGGGAAAAGAAGAAATTCTCGGCCCCAAAGAAGTCTGCGAGAAATGGAACATCAAAGATGTTTCCCAGGTAATCGATATCCTCGGTTTGATGGGTGATGCCGTGGACAATATCCCTGGTATTCCAGGCGTAGGTGAAAAGACTGCGGCAAAACTGCTCGCGGAATACGGAACCCTCGAAAATGTGCTCGCCAATGCGGATTCCATCAAAGGCGCCCTCGGCGAAAAAGTACGCAATGGAAAGGAACTTGCCGTGATGAGCAAGCAACTGGCCACTATTATTACAGAACTGCCCGTTGAATTTCATGAGGAAGATTTCAGGCTGAAAGAATGGAACACGGAAGCATTGGTGGAAGCGTTCACAGAACTGGAATTCAAAACACTTGGGAAAAGGATTTTGGGCGAAGGGTTTAATGTGTTCAGCGCCGCGCCTGAAGGTGTGCAGACGGATCTCTTCGGAAACGCGGTGGCCGGAGCTGCGCCAAAGCAAGCCAAAGCCGCACCGAAAGAAGCTGCCGGTGAAGAAGCTGAAGTGGAACAGAACCTGTTCTCCGAAAAAAACATTTCCAATACCCCCCATAATTATACACTTGTTGAAGGAACGGAAGCCATCCTTGCACTGGTAGAAATTTTAAGGAAAGAACCGGAAATCTGTTTCGATACGGAAACCACCGGTACCGATGCCAACGATGTGGAAATGGTGGGCATGAGTTTCGCCATTAAACAAGGCGAAGCCTGGTATGTTCCCACCCCTCCCGACCAGGAAAAAACCCAGGAGATCATCCGTCTTTTTACGCCGCTCTGGGAGCGGAAAGACGTTACCTGGGTAGGGCAGAACCTCAAATACGATATGCTGGTGCTGAAGTGGTACGGCATTGTATGGAAGGGAAACCTCTTCGATACCATGCTGGCCCACTACCTGATAGAGCCTGAGGGCAGAAGAAGCATGGACCTGCTGAGCGCCCAGTTCCTGGGATATGAGCCTATTCCCATCGAAGACCTCATCGGCAAGAAAGGAAAGAACCAGGGCAACATGCGTGATGTGGAACCTGAAAAGATCAAGGAGTACGCCGCCGAAGATGCTGATATCACGCTGCAACTCAAACATGTTTTCGTTCCCCTGCTCAAAAAGAAGGAGGTGGAGAATGTATTCTTTAAAGTAGAAAACCCGTTGGTGGAAGTGCTCACCAACATGGAATATGAAGGGGTGAAAATTGATGTGAACTTTCTTTCAGAATATTCCGGTACGCTTGAAAAACAGGCCAAAGAACACGAAGAGGCCGTATATGAACAGGCAGGCGTTCGTTTCAACCTGGCTTCTCCCAAACAACTGGGGGAAGTGCTGTTCGAAAAACTGAAACTTGATCCCAAAGCGAAAAAAACAAAGACCGGTCAATACGCCACGGGAGAAGATGTGTTGCTGAAACTTGCTGCCCAAAACAAGATCGTGGACGATATCCTGGCTTTCCGGGAACTCACCAAATTGAAATCCACCTACGTGGATGCGCTCCCGCTGATGATCAACCGTAAAACTGGTCGCGTGCACACCAGTTACGCGCAGGCGGTGGCCGTTACCGGAAGGCTTTCCAGCAACAATCCCAACCTGCAGAACATACCCATCCGTACCAACCGCGGCAGGGAGATCCGGAAGGCCTTCATCCCCCGCGATGAAAGCAGGGTATTGCTCAGCGCCGATTATTCCCAGATAGAACTGCGCATTGTGGCCGCCATCAGCGGCGATCCCAATATGTGCGAGGCTTTCCGTTCCGGTAAAGACATCCACACCGCCACCGCCGCCAAAGTGTACAACGTGGACGAGTCGGAGGTGACAAAAGAAATGCGCTACAAGGCGAAAAGCGTGAACTTCGGCATCATCTACGGACAGGGGGCTTTCGGCCTGGCCGAAAACCTCGGCATCAGTCGTTCCGAAGCAAAACAGATCATCGACAACTACAAATTGCAGTTCCCCTTCATCGAAAAATACATGGACGACCAGAAAAATTTCGCAAAGGAAAACGGCTATGTTCAAACGCTGATGGGAAGGAAACGCTGGTTAAAAGACATCAACTCCGCCAACTTCACCGTGCGCGGCTTCGCGGAACGCAACGCCATCAACTCACCTATTCAGGGCACCGCCGCCGACATGATCAAGCTGGCGATGATAAAGATCCACGAACGTTTCCAACAGGAAGGATACCGTTCCAGGATGATACTCCAGGTACACGATGAATTGGTTTTTGATGCGGTAAAAGAAGAGGTGGATATTATCCGCCCCGTAATACTGGATTGTATGCGTTCAGCCCTGGAACTGCCGCACGAAGTTCCGGTGGAAGCCGAACTGGGAATGGGCCAGAACTGGCTGGAAGCACATTAAACCAGCGGGAGCGCCGTTTCCCGCTTCACTTCTTTCATTTCAAAACAACTCTGTACCTGCCGGATATTCGGGAGCGGGGCGAGTTTTTGTTCGAGGAAACTGTTGTAAGCGGCGAGGTCCGGCATTACCACTTTCAGCATATAATCGAAATTGCCGGAGAGGCGGCTGATCTCGGTGACTTCGCGGAGCGCTCCGGCGCTTTCCTCGAAGGCGCGGGCCAGTTCCGAAGAGTGTTCCTTCAGGTTGATGAGGCAGAGGGCGCTCACATTCAAACCCACTTTCTCCCTGCTCACCAGCATCACCTGTTTCTGAACGATGCCCTCCTTTTTGAGCCGGCTGATGCGGTCGTAAGTGGGAGATACCGTAAGGCCGATGGTCCCCGCAATAGCTTTAACGCTAAGGGTGGCATCTTCCTGTAACAATTCAAGGATACGCTTATCGGTGGCATCAAGTAGCTCCATAATCCGGTGTTAGAACCGCAAAATTCCGGAAATTCCCCCATAAAACCGGAATCATTCCTCCTGCCGTGTTGCCGGAGACGTTGCCCGCAATGTGCGCCCTACTTTTGATGAAATTCCTTTTATGCCGCAATTACAGGAGCAGGACCGTGCCGTACTGCATCAATATATGGATCAGTTGGTGGAAAGAAGTTATTCGATGCTGGGCTATCCCTGCGCCCGCGATTTCGATTATTCAGAATTGTATCCCACCCTCCGCTACCAGCTGAACAATATCGGCGACCCCTGGGTGCCCTCTACCTGCGCCCTCCATTCGAGGGAAATGGAACAGGAAGTGGTGGACTTCTTCGCCAGATTGTTCCGTGCCCCGGAACAAAACTACTGGGGCTACGTGACCAATGGCGGAACTGAAGGAAACCTTTACGCACTGTACCTTGCCCGGGAACTGTATCCCCACGCGATGGTGTATTATTCTGCGGCCTCTCATTACAGCATCCAGAAAAACCTGCACCTGCTCAATATGGAAAGCATCGTCATTAAAACCGATGCCCGGGGCGAAATGGACTATACTGACCTTGAACACACCGTTTCACAGAACAGGCACCGTCCCGCCATCGTACTGGCGAACATCGGCACCACCATGACGGAAGCCCGCGATAATGTAGCCCATATCCGCTCCATTCTCCAAAGCCTGGCCCTGCGCAGCTTTTACATCCACAGCGACGCGGCGCTTGCAGGAACCTACACCGCGCTCCTCGAACCACATCATCCTTTCGATTTCGCCGACGGCGCCGACAGCATCGCCATCAGCGGACATAAATTCATCGGTTCCCCATTACCGTGTGGTGTGGTGGTGGTAAAGAAAAATTACAAGGAAAGAATTGGCCAGCTGGTGCCTTACATCGGAACCCTGGATACCACCATAACCGGCTCACGCAGCGGCCACGCGCCTTTATTTTTATGGTACGCCATTAAAAAATACGGCATCGAAGGTTTCCGTGAACGCGCTTTACACAGCCTGGAACTGGCAGATTATACGGAACAGAAGTTACAGGAAATGGGCTGGAGCGCCTGGCGGTTCCCCCAATCGCTCACCGTGGTCATAGAAAAACCTTCTGAAGAAATCATCCGCAAATGGCAGCTCGCCACACAAGGGAATCAATCGCACATCATCTGTATGCCGGGCGTTCAACGTGAACACATAAACGCTTTGCTCACCGATTTGCAAAGAAGCGTGCAACAAAAGCGTCTTACCGCGGTGCTGTAGGGGCATAAAGAGATTTTGTTAAGTTTCTCGCAACGGCACTACGACGCAACGAAGTGCACACCATCAGCATACTGAAGCAGAAACGCAAACATATAAAAGCTTTACTCCAATCTTAAAAAAGGTTAAAACAAAAGCATCCTTACGTTGCGTCGTAGTGCCGTTGCGAGAAACACAGCTTTCTGTAAAACCAGTCTTTCTCCAACATACAAGGCCTTGCGTCCCTGCTCCCTTGCGTCTTTGCGTGAAATTTACTTCTCATCCCCCGACGGCCCGTACATCCCCGGCACCGGAACGCCCAGCATCCGGTAATACACCATCAGTTGCCCCCGGTGGTGAATGATGTGATTGTACACAAACATCCGTATGGAAGCCTTGCGCGGCATCGTGAAAATAACATGCTCCCCTGTGCGAAGCGTCCAGGGTTCGTTCAGTTTTTCTTCATCGGTTTTATCCAGTTCAGAAAACCCCCAGTCGAGGTTGTTCTCCAATTCAGAGAGCAGTTCAGCCTTGCTGTGGAAGGACTGCTTGGCCTGCATGTCTGTACGGGAAAGGTCCATTTCCGGCGTCGAAAGCGTGAGCGGAAGCCAGGAGTACATTTTGGTAATGTGCTCGGCCAGTTCGCCCAACGTATAAGATTTTTCGTGCGGCCGCCAGTTGAAATGTTCTTCGGGCAAACGTTCCAGCGCTTTGGTGGTATTGGCCGATTCGTATTTGAGTTCGGCGATAAGGCTGCTTTTCAACGACATAATGGATCGGGTTGTGGTTTGATGATTTATGCTGCCATAAAACTTCGATTAAGATAAGAAAATTTAGGAAACAGCCGCATTGCTTACCTTCGTCCGCCAGGTATGAAGCAAATAGAACAAAGCCAGTCCGTTTTCCTTTTTCAGCGCGTGATGAACGCGTCCATTCCCGGTATTGCCCTGCAGGAAGCGCGTGAATACCGGCTGGTATTGGACCTGCTTTTCCGTTTGCTTACCAAAGACGACCAAAGAACCTTCAGCAACTTATATGCGCGCACGCAGTTTGTTTTTGACCAGTACGCCGTTCCGGAAACGGTGCAGGCCGGCGTGAATGGTTTGCGCATCTTTACCAACCAGGTAAACAACGGAACCGTATCGCCTGAACCCTTCCTGTTGCTGGCAAAACAGACAATTTCAGAGACGATCTCGTTCTTTTGCGGAGCAGCAATTCCGCCGGAACTGGCGGAAACCTTCGCCGGCAGTACGGAAAAAAACTGGCCCGCCATCAGTGAAAAAGATGTTTCCGAAAAAGTGCTTCCCATCAAAGCGATCGTGCATGAAGTAAAGGAGAATGGCCTCTTGTGCAGGGATGAAAATGCCGGTATCTTTTTTATTGAACTGCCACTGCTGGAAAGAAATGACCTCAGCTACCTGATCCAGGTCGTGAAGCCCTACAACACCCTTCGCATTGAAAATGCCGGGAGGACCGACGATAGCGGCGAGTATTACAAGGCCTTGCCGGAAACCCAGATCATCCTGGAACCCGATCTGCTGATGGACATCAGCGAGCTGGCTGAATGCTTCGCCGCGGCTGGTCTTTTTCCCCTGAATTTCCTGGTGAAAAAACTGGTGCCCCCCACCTTCAGTGAAGCGGCCCTGAAAGGGAATATGGTGAACGCTATTTTCGACGCGGCGATCCGCGGGGAACACGATCATATCCGTGATGTATTCAAAGAGGCCGTGGCGGAACAGGTTTTCCAGGCCGCCTCTTTCGGGAAGGAAGCGTTGAACAGGATGTACCGCGACATTTCGGAACACCACTGGCGCAACCTGATTGCAGTTGCCGGAGACATTAAAAAGAAGCCTGTCCGGATAGAGCCCTCTTTCTTTTCGGCTAAATATGGTTTGCAGGGAAGGCTGGATGTGCTGCTGGAAGACAGCGAAGACGAATACAGGAAAGAAATCATAGAGCTCAAAAGTGGTCGTCCGCCCGAAAAGGATACCTGGGTGAACCATGGTATGCAGGTGATTGGTTACAACATGTTGCTGAAATCCGCTTTCGGGGAGGAACGGAAAGGCGCTTCGGCGATTCTTTATTCCGCGGCGCCGCAGGCGCCATTGCGCAATGTTACCAGTAACCTGTATATGGAAAACAGGTTATTGCGCGTGCGCAACCAGGTGGTGGCCTGGCTGATGGAACTGGCCCAGGACAATTTCTCCTGCCTGGATGCCATCACCCCGGAAAATACCGCAGGACTACCAGGTTTTTCACGGAACGACTATGCGTTTTTTCACGAGACCTATTCCGGCGCGAATGAAATACAGCGCGCCTATTACCAGGCTTTTCTGGCCTTTACCATCCGGGAATACCTACAGTCGAAATGTGGGATGTTCAGCGCGCCTGAACGGGAGGAAGAGGCGGATGGCTTCGCCGCATTGTGGCTCACGCCCGAAGAAGATAAAGTAAAGAACTTTTCGATTATACGCAGCCTGCAGTTTGTGGAATTGCTGGATACTTCTTACTACGCGCGTTTCAGGATCAGCGAGCCCCAGCACCACAATTTCCGTGTGGGCGATACCGTATTGCTTTACCCGCGCCGCAACGGCAAACTGGAACCCCAGCAGCAACAGGTGGTGAAAGGCAGACTGGATGCGATTTCCGCGGAGGAACTCGTACTTTCTCTCAACAACCACCAGTTGGATGCCTCTTATTTCAGCAGGCAGCCCGAATGGATACTGGAACACGATGTATATGAATCAAGTTACTGGCTTTGTACCCGGGCGCTCTTCCAGGTGCTGCGGAAGGAGAACGACCACAGGTTCAGGTTGCTGACCGGTGAAACAGCGCCCCGTACCGCCACACAGGCGGTCCTCGCTGTGGATGATTCGCTCAACGCGAACCAGCAGCTACTGTTAAAAGACGCACTTTCCGCCAAAGATTATTACCTGCTGCAGGGTCCACCAGGAACAGGTAAAACATCCAACATGCTCACACGCATGGTAAAACACCTGTTCCTGGAGCAGAAAACCACGGTGATCGTGGCCTTTACCAACCGTGCCGTGGAGGAGATCGCGGAAAAACTGGAAAAGAACAACATTCCTTTTCTGCGGATGGGCAACCGGCGTTCTTCCTCTGAACAACAGTTGCGGGACCTTTGCCGGAACGGGAAGATCGATGATGCCGTAGCGCTCATCCGATCGCACAAGGTGTTTCTCGCTACCGTGGCCACCATGTCGGCCCGTGTTGATCAATGGAAGGCTTTCGGTAATGCGGCCGACACCTTGATCGTAGACGAGGCCTCCCAGTTAACGGAGCCGCAACTCCTGCCCTTATTGATGGCGTTCCCCCGGTTTATCCTGATTGGTGACCAGAACCAGTTGCCGCCGGTGGTGGCGCAGGATCCGGTTTTTTCTTCCGCGAAAAACCAGTCCTTACTGGATGCGGGTATTCATTATCTGCGCGGCTCTTTGTTTGAACGGCTCATGAGCACCGCACGGCGAAACGGCTGGCGGCACGCTTACGGCATGCTTACCACGCACTTCAGAATGCACGAGGAAATAGCGGAGCTTATCAATCATTATTATGCGCACCAACTGCAATGCGGGCATGAAGATCAGTTAAAAAACGGAGCCGCTTTTCATTCGGATGAAAGCCCGTGGTCCCGTATTTTATCCGCTGGTCGGGCCGTGTTTATCCCCAGTCCAACGGAGCCGACATCACGCTACCATGTGACGGAGGCGGAGCGGGTCGTCTCACTTTTGAACGCGCTTGAAGGACGGTATGGAGCTGCTTTTTCCCCCGAAAAAGTTGGCGTGGTAACACCGTGGCGCACACAGATCGGACTTATTCAGTCCAAACTACCGGTATCCGGTCCCCTGCGGAACATCACCATTGATACCGTAGAGCGCTTCCAGGGCGGAGAGAACGATATTATCATCGTTTCCATGGCACTCTATCATAAGGCGCAACTTCAGATTCTCCACAGCCCCGGTACTTTTGAAGGAATGAACGGAGAAGAACAGACGAAAATAGAAGTTGACAGGAAATTATTGGTGACCCTGAGCCGCGCAAGGCAACAGGTAATACTGCTTGGCGATGAAAATGTACTTTCCGCCAGCCCGCATTACGCGGCTGTGCTGTCAAAAATGAAAAGAGTGGAACTCAGTTCAGCTGTTCCGCCGCCTCTTTTCTGACCCATACGGAAACCGATCTTTCATTCACCCTGAAATCGGCCCAGCCCTCATCATTGGTAGTAATTTCCTCCGGGATATTACCGGTAACATCTACAAAAACCGCATTCGCATGGTGGTCGCCCATGTGCATACTTTTGAAACCTTCGCCACCGTTGGTCAATACCACCGCGCAACCTGAATGCGTGATTTCATCCACACCCCAGCGCACCCATCCGATGGTGCTACCGTGGTCGAAATAATCGTGTTGTATACCGTAGGCGAGTTGGGCCCTCACTTTGATCATCACCCTTATCCAGGGCACTTCGTTCAGTTCAACCTGCACCTCTTCCTCACCGTTTTTTTCCGTGTAAGCAGCACCGAACATGCTGGGGTAAAAAACACAGGGGATACCTTGCTCACGGAGCAGTATAAGCGCATTGGCCAGGGGCTTGAACCAGTATTCAACAAAGGATTCCAGCGACTGGAAGGGTTGGCTGTCGTGGTTGTCCACGAAGGTGATGGCGCGCTGGGGATTCCTTTGCAGCAGCGTATTGTCGAAGATGGTACGCATATCGAAATCTTCTCCGGCAATGGAAGCCTCGTAAAAATTAAAATGTAACGGCACATCAAAAAGGTGTGCATGGCCTTCCATGGCATCGATCCAGTTCAACAAGCTTTCTGTATTCGCGCTCCAGTATTCGGCGATGCAGAAGAAATCGCGCTGGAACTCGTGTTTGAGGTAGGGGAGCCATTCGAGGAAGAAACGGTAATTGATGTGTTTCACGGCATCGAGCCTGAACCCGTTGATACCGGTGGTTTCCACATACCATTTCCCCCATCTTTTCAACTCTTCGCGCACATGCGGGTTCCGGTAATCGATATCCGCGCCCATCAGGTAGTCGAAATTGCCCATTTCATCGTCCATCATCACATCCCAACCTTCCTGGTGGCCGTGTTCGATGAGGAAGATGCGTTCCCGGTCTTCAAACCTGTCGCTCACGCCTGTGAAACAATGCTGGTCCCAGATAAAATCTGAATACTGGCCCTTTCTTCCGGGGAAATTGAATTTGGTATAAGCATCTATTTCAATGGTATGGTCAGCGTGTTCGCTCCTGTTGTCGGGGTTTACTTCCCTTGCGGTGATGCGTTCCTGTTCGTCCGCGCCGTGTTTGTGGTTCAGCACAATATCGGCCAGTACATCAATCTCCTGTTCCTGCAGGTCCCTGATTGCTTTTAGGTATTCATCCCGCGTACCGTGTTTGGTGCGCACGGAGCCTTTCTGATCGAACTCTCCCAAGTCAAAAAGATCGTATACCGCATAACCTGGTTCGGAAGCGCCCCATCCTGATTTATAAGCCGGCGGCAACCAAACATGGGTAAAGCCCGCGCTTTTAATAAAAGGCGCCGTTTCGGAAACATGTTTCCACCAATTGCCATCGTTAGGCGTGTACCAATGGAAAAACTGAAGAATCGTCAGATTAGCAGGCATAAAGGGATTATTTAAAGTATAAACATCAAAATCCTGTACCGCACAGTGCGGGTAAAAAAATCTACAATGAAAAATCCGTTTTTATAACATACTTATTCGGCCAAAAGACTGGTTACGCTTACGGTGATTTTCTGCTGAAAGCCGATAGAAAGGCTTTAATAGAATGACCAGTTTCTTAGAAATCCTTTATTAGCGGTGCCACCGACGGGCAAATGCGCTACCGGTACAGGTGAAATTCTATCGGCACTATCGGTGAAAAAACACGCCGGTGCTGTATAATTTCCTTATTAAAAACATAATCATTTAGCCCATTAGAATATTACACTTAAACTCTTTACGTAATGGATTAATGCGCACAAATAGCACAGCTTCAGCGACGTTGCTGTTGATAAACCGAAAGTTCTTGTAACGAAAGCGATTGGTACGGATAAAAAACATGAACGCCTTCGTCACAACATTAAACTGAATAACAATCAGCCAACATACACCAACTCAGTAGATTCTCCCGCAATGGCCCATTCATGGCGGTAAGCTGGTTTTTTCCTGCCGAACAACCACTGTACCAGGCTGTTGAACCAATCCATGATCCCGGATTTGCTGAATGCTTTTTTGGGCGCGAGGTCAAACACTTCCACATGCTGGATCTGCACGTGCACCAGCATCATGGTATTCGTATCCCATTGAGCGTTATGGTGTTCGAGTTTAAAAACAGACACGGTTTCCGGATCGGTAACAATGGTTGCTTTTCCATAAACCTGAAGTGCCACCGGATGTCCTTTTTTGTAGTAATGGAGTCTCGCGGGAAAGTGGGGATGAAACTGCTCGATTTGCTGGAGTGGCTTTGGAACCAGGATCCAGACCTGCCCTTTTTCATCGGTTACAAGAGTTTGAACCAATTGGGTAGGCATTTTCAGTACATCATTACCGGTATTGAAGAGTAAAGCACCTCCAATGCCCTCGATATACTGTTTTACGGAGTGAGTAAAAGTATTCATAGTTCATGTTTGTGGTCATACTAAAAAAATCCGTGCCTGGCCCGGCAGGAACGATTTTTTAATAGGATACCGGAAATCAGAAGCTATGTTTACAAAGAACATTCTGAAGATCGCTTTTACAGCCGCCATACTTTATCTCATATTCCTGGCCATATTTGCTTTTAACAGTCATTACGAAAATATTGTTCTGTTGTACATCGGAAACGGGCTTTTTTTCCTGTCCATATTATCCGGGCTGATCTGGCTGAACAAAATGGCCGGTGGAAACGCCTCTACCAGGGTTTTGTTTAAGACGGGGGTATGGAGCCTTATTCACGGCGTGGCTGTAGCTACTGTTTTGGGGATCATCTTGTTTTACATACAAAAAGGTAATTATGTTGATGCTGAAATGCTGGAGGATTTACCGGCACAAGGCGGAGATATTCATAAAGATGATATGTTTCTGAACATCATCATCAACAGTGCGGTACTTAACCCGATACTTGGGTTTTTCGCTACTATTCTCGGTTCCGGCGTCATCAAAAAGAACCAGAAAAGCGGAAGCGGCAGAGAAACAGTTCAATAACTAAAATTTACCAACATGAGAATATTAGGTGTTATTCTATTGATCGCTGGCATTGCCATGATTGTATTCAGAGAAGTGAATTTTACCACGGAGAAAGAAGTGGCCGATCTCGGGCCCGTGGAAATCAATAAGAAAGAAAACAAAACCATCGGGTGGCCCTCTTATGCAGGCGGCATCACCGCGGTGGCGGGTATCGTATTATTAGTAGCCGGAGGAAAGAGAAAGTCCTAGAACAGGACTTTCATCATTTCTTCCGCAACGAATTGATTTCCCTTTTCATTCAGGTGCACCCGGTCGGTGGTGAGGATACCTGATTCTTTATTTTCTGAATTGTGTTTCAGGTTATAATCGAGGAATGATTTCCTGAGGTCGATCAGACCACAGTCATTTTTCTTTGCGAGGTCGCGTATAAAGGATGCGTATTTGTTGAGATCGCCGTCCAGTTCGTTGGTGAAGTCCGTTTTTTCACCGATAGCCGCGGGTGTGCACAACACTACTTTGATGTTTTTATCACGGAGTTTTTTGATAACCGCGTTGTAAAAGCGGAGGAACTTATCGGGATCCGTACCAGTTCCGGAAGTTCGTTTGTGCCATACATCATTTACGCCCACCCATATTACCACGATATCAGGATTTTTAGCAAGAACATCTTCTTCCATCCGGAGATAGAGGTCGTAAATTTTATTTCCTCCAATGCCCGCGCCCATCAATTCATACCCGGCGCTTTTCCCGGAAGATTTAAGCATACTGTCGATGCGTTGAATATAGCCACCCTTATTTGCACCTGCCTGTGTGATGGAATCACCGAAGAACACGATTCTTTTTTTTTGCTGAACGGGCATAAATGAAAGCAATAATAAGGTGGAGAAAAGAGCGATCGTTATTTTCATAAACTGTAATGATTGAACTAAAGATAGGCATTAATTGCCGTCGGGTTTAACCACCGGGGACAACGGACTATGCGGCAGCACAAATGCTTCGGCGGGAGAGGGTTCAGCCGGATCAAAAACCGGCAGGTCTTTTTTAAGTTGCCGCGCCAAAGCCGGGATGGATTGCCGGATTCCGGTTACCATACATTTTGCCAGTTCATACGCGCCATAGTTGCTGAAATGCGTATTGTCTTTTATGGGTTCGGGCTGGTTGGGAAAACTGTTGGCCGGGTAGTGAACAAACGCTTTCAAAGACGGTGTTTCGCCCAGGGCTTCATACAGTGTTTTGCTCATCTCATTAAGATCGATAAGCGCCACATCTTCTTCCCGGGCGGTTTCACGCATGGCGGCGGGATAATCACCGAGGGTATTGATGATTTTTCCGTTCGGATCAAAATTTCGTCTGTGCATGGAAGTAACCAGTACCGGGATACCGCCTTTGCTTCTTGCCGCGGTGATGTACTTTTTCAGTTGTTCCTTGTAAGTAGTGAATGGCTCTACGTGTGCGCTTCCTGGTTTCTGATCGTTGTGGGCGAATTCAATAAAAAGATAATCGCCTTTTTTCATCAGGCTGATGATTTTATCCAGTCTTCGGGCGGAGGCGAAGCTGCGCAGCGCTTCTCCCGATTCCGCATAATTCGCGAATACTACTTTTCCGGGTTGAAAGAAAGCCGGGATCATTTGTCCCCATGCCGCGAAAGGTTCCTGTGCCTGGTCCACCACGGTGGAGTTCCCGGCGAGGAACACAGTTGTGGCCGAAGTGTTTCTTTTGATTTCTATCCCGCAAATTTTTGGTGCTTCGTTGCTGAACTCCAGGGTCAGGGCATTGTCCCAGTGGAGGTATGTTTTTTCACGGGGTTTCAACCGTACTTTTTCACCGGTGGCATGGATGATACTGTCGCGGATATTCACCGTGAATTTGTTCCGTAAAAAATTTCCGGTTGCGGTAACAGCTTTTTCCACCATGAGCCTGCGGCATTCCGCCTTGATGGTAGTGGTTGAGGGCCCTTCCGCATCGCCGGTGATTACGGTTACATCGTAGTTGCCTTCAGGAAGTATTACTGAAAAAAAGAAAGGTTGCGAAGAGGTGCAGTAATCGGAAAAGAGGTTCTTTTTTCCTTTTCTTTCCACGGAAACGATGGGTGCGGCATTGCCAAGGAACCCATAGCCGGTGGTGGTATTGAATTTTGTGTCTGGCGTAATCCTGGTATACCCTTTTTCGGTTTTACCGTTTCCGAAATCGAACCGGAGGTGTTGAGCCCGGCCTGTAATAACCGAAAGAATCGTGAAGCAGAGCAGGGAGAAGAATCGTTTCATTGGTTGAAATGTCTGATAGGTGAGGAGCAATCCGAAGAAGTTTTCATTTTATAAGTGAATCATGGCGGACTTTGAGCAACCGGAAAAAATCATGGCGGTATTCGTTCGGACGAAAATAGCTCAATGAAAGGGAGAACCCTCCCGCACCATCCTGTTTTAAGTGAATAGTATTATTTTTTTTGACTAAAAAATTATTTTACGCAATCGTTCCCGGATGCGGCTCACAGGATACGGCAGGATAGTTCCGTAAACGGGATAGTTACTTTTACGGCGTAGGGTGCTTAAAAGCGCCATTGATTGCTGACGATTTGCTCATTTTTAACCAACTAATCTGCTTGCCATGTTTGCGATGCTCAAGGTTGCCATAGCATCCCTTTTTCAAAGGGTTGCCTGTTCTTCACCTGTTTGTTTTTTCTATCCTTCACCTGGACAGTACGTGTGTGCCGGGGGTAACACTTATTTCGTACATCCCATTCTCCATTAGCTTATTAACTGCCATATACCGTAATCTTCTTACTTAAATCATCATTCACCAAGCTAGTTTGCTATGACCAAACCATTACAGACAATATTCCTGTTCCTGGTGTTTTCGCTTGTGCTTGTGCACTGCAGGAAAAAAGAATGGGACGAATATTATAGTCGCCCGGAATGGCTGGATGCGCCTATTTACCAGCAACTTGAAGCGAAGGGCAACTTCACGCAATTGCTGATTTGCATTGATAAGGCAAAATATAAGGACATTCTGGGCAAATCGGGATACTGGACATTTTTCGCGCCCCACGACTCTGCTTTCCAGGTTTACCTTCAATCCAAAAATCTTACAAGCGCCCGGGAGCTGGACTCCGCTACCTGCCGGCAGATTGTAACCTATTGCCTGGTGTACAATGCATTCAAAAAGGAACGTATTGGTGATTACCAGGCCAACACGGGCTGGGTGGCCAATAGCGCGTTTAAAAGGAGAACCGCCTACTACACCGGTGTTTTCGATGATGTTAATAAAGATGGACAGCCGGTGAAAGCCATTGCCTCCAACAGGAACAATACAACCGGCCTCAATTATTACGTGGATGCCGACAATAACAACAAGTACATCCCCTACTTCGTTGACAATTTCCTTCAGGCGAAAAACCTTTCAGAAGCCGATTACAAATACTTCTATCCCAATACGCCCTATACAGGTTTCAATGTGGTGGATGCCGTTGTTACGGAGAAAGACATTACCGCGGAGAACGGCGTAATACATGTGATCAACAAAGTAATCACCGCCCTGCCCGGCCTGCACCAGTACATCGCGGCCAATCCTCAGTACAGCGAATTTAAAAGACTGTTCGACAAGTACCTCACACAGCACGTGCTGAACGCAAGTGTAACACAGCGTTACCAGGCGTTGAACGGAGTCTCCGACCAGGTATTTACCCAGGTATTCAACTCTGCGCTTGCTTTTTCTCCCAATAACGAGAACTTCCTGAAACAACAGGACAACGACGGACAAAGCAATGGATACACGATGTTCGTGCCCACCAACGACGTACTTAAAAACTACATCAATACGGTATTGCTGGAACATTATAAAAAAGAAGAGAACCTGCCGATAAACGTTATCTACGATTTTATTAACGCGCACTTGTGGCAGTCTGCGGTATGGCCCAGCAAGTTCGGCAGTACATTGAACTTCCTGGGAGAAGAAGCCCGTTTTAATCCGGCGTCGGATATCGCTGATAAGAAAATACTCAGCAACGGCTTCTTTTACGGAACCAACAAAGTGCAGGAATCCAACGTGTTCAGCAGTGTTTACGGAAAAGCCTACCTGGATCCGAAATATTCCATGATGGCCTCGCTGCTGAATATAGAGTTGAAGTTTCAGGTATCGAATATATACCAGAAGTACACCTTGTTCATGTTGAGCAACGACGTACTGAACCAGGCTGGTTATACCGTTGATCCCACCGTGAGCAACGATGTAAACCTGCAATGGCGTTACCACCCGCCGAACGGGGGTGCAGACCTTACAGGCTCCTCCGCGCTGGTAAGGCTCATTCGTGTACTGAACCTCCATGTGATTCCCGAAACTGATATTACGAATGCGGCTCCGTACGGTGTGGCCATGAGTTACGGCGGAGAACACATCAGGTACGAGAACAATACGGTATTCTCTTCAGGCAATGTGGACTCTTCTAATGTAGCCACCATCCTTCAAACCAAGACCGCTAAAAACGGCACCGTTCATTATATAGACCGTATTCTCAATTTTAGTGAGTCTTCCATCGGAAAGCACATAGAGAAACTGGGAACACCCGTTGGATCGGCGTTTAACCATTTCTGGCAATACCTGAGGAACTCATCCATTTACAATGTAACCACGGGTGAAATTCAGGGCGTTGCCGCGGGTACTTTTTACACGTTTTTTATTCCGGACAATGCAGCCATCGTTGCCGCGGTGAACGCGGGGCTGCTTCCAGGAACAGGCACGGCGCCCAATAAAGTACCGGCTTTCAATCCGGCATCGTTGGCCGATAAGGAACTGGTGAACAATTTCATTTACTACCATATCCTCAATAAAAAAGCGGTGGCCACCGATGGCGTGGAGAGCGGTGCATTTGAAACCATGTACAAAACGCCCAATGGCGACCCAACCACCATTTTCGTGAACAATAACGTGGCCAATGCCATGACGGTTACCGATGTGGCCGGCCGTTCGGCCAATGTGCTGATACCGGGCAGCAACTACCTCAGCACACGCTGCATGATACACTTAACCAACAACTACCTTACCTACAGGCCATAACCCCCAAACTCAATAGAAATGAAAAATTATTGTATAAGAATTTTTGTTGTGCTGCTGCTGGCGGGTGGCTGGAGCCTGCATGGATGGGCGCAAACCGCTGGTGTAGTGGTGAAGGGAAAGGTGACGGATAAAAAAACAAAAAAGCCTGTCTCCGGCGCATCTGTTTCTGAAATGGACGCCGACGGCAGGATCATTAAAGGCGCCGCTACCGACATTGAAGGGAACTATGTGCTTAAAGTGACCAACACCAAAAATGAAATATCCGTTTCCAGCATTGGTTATGTGACCACGGCGCAAAGAATCGGAGGAAGAACAACCATCAACTTTTCGCTGGAAGACGGCGCCGGATCATCAATGGATGAAGTGGTTGTTATCAACGCGAAAAGATCTAACAACGGACTGCTCCCGATTCCAGAAAAAAACCTTACCACCGCGGTTTCAAGGGTAAGCGCGAAAGACCTGGAAGAAATGCAGGCCGTGAGCATTGACCAGGCATTGCAGGGAAGAATGAGTGGCGTTGATATTACCGCTTCCAGCGGAGACCCGGGCGCCGCCATGAACATCCGTATTCGTGGGGTGTCATCCATCAACTCGGTTGGGAATCCATTGATCGTGGTAGATGGAATGCCTTATGAAACGGAAATTCCAGGCGATTTCAACTTCGGCGCGGCAGATGAACAAGGTTATGCGCAGTTGCTGAACATTTCCCCGGCCGACATCCTGGAGATTACCGCGTTGAAAGACGCCGCGGCTACCGCTGTATGGGGTTCCCGCGCCGCAAATGGCGTACTCGTGATTACCACCAAGCGGGGATCAAGAGGAAAGCCCAGTATTACCTACACGTTCAAAGGCTCCACCTCCATACTGCCCAAGCCTATTCCCATGCTGAACGGCGACCAGTATTCCACGCTCATACCGGAAGGTTTCATGAACCGCATCGGTAGTACGCTGAACAGCCAGACGGTGCGGGAATTCAACTACGATCCCAACGATCCCTACTGGTACTATAATTACAGCAACAACACCAATTGGGTGGATGAGATCAGCCGGCAGGGATACCTGATGGACAATACCATCAGCATGAACGGAGGAGGCGCCAAAGCCAAATACTTCGCATCCGTTGGCTATTTCGGCCAAACAGGTACCACACTCGGCACCTCGCTTAACAGAATCAATACCAGGATCAACCTCGATTACGACATTTCTGAAAAGATAAAAATCTTCACCAGCTTCGCCTATACGCACACCAACCAGAACAGGAACTACCTCAGTTCAAACGAAGGCGCCATCAGGAACGTAGCCTACCTGAAAATGCCCAATATGAGTGTGTTTGAATACGATGAGTTCGGTAACCTTACACCCAACTACCTTTCTCCCGCAGCCAACGTGCAGGGCCAGTATTCACGCATCTACAACCCCGTTGCCATGGCGCAGGAAGCCAAGTTCAGCGTGCTGGGCGAAAGAATCGTACCCAGGTTCCAGCTCGATTACCAGATCATCAGAGGAACACTGCGCGCCACATTCGATGTGCAGTTTGATATCAACAATACCAAAAACAAAAGTTTTCTTCCCCAGATCGCTACCGGTCGCCCCAATACCGAAACCGTAGTGAACAGGGCTTACGACGGAGATATTGACATTTTTAACGTAGGCACCAAAGCACAACTGCTTTATACCCCCACGCTTAAAAACCTTAACCACCACCTCATCAGTTCCCTCACCTTCCTTACCAGCGATTACAAGGCGGTGAACCAGGAGATCATTACCTCAAATACCGCCTCTTCACTGCTGGTGGATCCTTCTATTCCTTCCAGGACACAAAATGAAGAACTGAGGGCCGTTTCCGTGGTGAACCAGTCGCGCAACATCGGCGCGGTAGCCATGATGCAATACGATTTCAGAGAGAAATACATCATCAGCGCCTCCGTTAGGGGTGATGGCAACTCCAGGTTCGGGCCCTCTTACAGGTATGGCCTGTTTCCTTCCATTTCAGCCCGGTGGCGCGTTTCGGATGAGAAATTCCTGAAAAATTTCAAGAAACTCGATGACCTGAGTTTCCGTGTCAGCTATGGACAAAGCGGCAGGGCGCCCCGGTTCGACTACACCTTCTACAACAAGTACGCGACTTTCAACTGGGGCTACCTGGGCCAGAGCGGTGTGTTCCCTTCCAGCATGGAACTCAAAAACCTGCGTTGGGAAACACTGGTAGGTACCAACGTTGGCGCAAACATCAGCATGTTCAGAGGACGCCTCCGCGCGGATGTGGACCTTTACCGCAACCGTACCAAAGACATGCTTTTTGAAGGGCTGCAGATATCTTCTTTTACGGGATACAATAACGTGGACATGAACGTGGGTACCATGGACAACCTCGGATGGGAAGTGGCCGTTTGGACCCAGCCCTACAAAACCAAAGACCTTACCATCGGGTTCGATTTCAACTTCTCCCAGAACCAGAACATCATCCGCGAAATATCTGAATTCTATCCCGCAAGCCGTGGGGATGTGGCACGCAACGGTGAATACCTTCGCCTTCTTCAGGTGGATAATCCCTTCGGATCATTCTACGGATACAGGTACAATGGTGTGTATAAGGACCAGGCTTCTACCATCGCGAATGGCAGCGACGGGAAGCCAATTGTCGGCCCTAACGGCCAACCGGTTTACATGCGTTTCAACTATCCTTCAGTGGACTATATTTTCCAGCCCGGAGACGCCATGTATGAAGACATCAACAAAGATGGCAACATCAACTATATGGATGTGGTATATCTTGGAAACAGCAACCCTAAGTTTACGGGCGGTTTCGGCCCATCCGCCACCTGGAAAAACAGGCTTAAAATTTCCGCCTTCTTCAACTTCCGCTTCGATTATGATATTGTGAACGGTACCAAAATGACCACGACCAGTATGAGCGGGTTCGACAACCAGAGTACCGCGGTGCTGCGCCGCTGGAGAAAAGAAGGCGACATTACCGATATCCCCCGCGCACTGATTGCAGGAGGATACAACTGGCTCGGCAGCGACAGGTACGTGGAAGACGCGTCCTTCCTCCGTTTCCGTACAATGACCGTTAGATACACCTTCCAGCCCGCCGTACTGAAGAAAATGAAGATGAAAACCCTGAGCGCTTACGTGACGGGCGAAAACCTGTTCACGCTCACAAAATACAACGGGCAGGATCCGGAAGTAAACACCAGGGGAGCGGATCCTTTCCGCGTAGCGATCGACTACACGATGACCCCACCTTCCAGAACCATTACCATAGGCCTGGTGGCGGGCTTCTAAACCAAGAGGATTAATCATTTGAACAACTGAAAATGAGAAAGATAATTTTATTTACCATTTTAATCGCATCTGTTGGATCCTCGCTGGTGTCCTGCAAAAAATGGCTCGAGCTGAAGCCGCAGGATGGTATTGTGCGCGAGGAATTCTGGCAAACCAAGGAGCAGGTGGAAGCCGCCGTAACAGGCATCTACGCCTCCATGCTGGGAAGCGCCACCAACAACGACAGAGCGCTGGCCGAATACATGTTCCTTTGGGGCGAGGCCCGCACCGATATGGTTTCCCCGGGATTCAGGGCCGTACAGGATGAACTGGATATCATCAACATCAATGTGCTGCCCACCAACCAGTTTGTGAACTGGCGTTCGTTCTACCAAACCATCAACTACTGCAACACGGTGATAGAACTGGCGCCGGGGGTGAGAAGTATTGACCAGACCTTTACACAGCAACAGCTCGACAGGGCCATTGGCGAAGCGCTCACCATCCGTTCACTCATGTATTTTTACCTCGCCCGTTCTTTCAGTGACGTGCCGCTCAAACTGAATGCCACACTCAGCGATGAAGATGTGGTGGCCATTCCAAAAAGTACGCAGAACCAAGTACTCGACCAGATTGTGGCCGACCTCAAAAAGGCAGAGCCCATGGTTCAACTACCCACCGGAAACAGGCCCGTGGACAAGGGACGCGTGAACAGGTATACCGTTAACGCCCTGCTGGCCGATGTGTACCTGTGGATGAACCGGTACGAAGATTGCGCAACCGAATGCGACAAGATCATCAGCTCCAACAACTTTGGACTGGTTTCCGGAGAAAACGGCGCCGCGCCTTTCTTCAATGAATTGTTTTATGCCGGCAATTCAAATGAAATCATATTCTCCCTTCAATTCGATGCACAGAAGCTAAACCCTTTTTATACCATGCATGTGTCGGGCTCCCGCCGCTGGGGCGCCGCGCCACACCTGCTGGAAGAAGTATATGGTGTTGACCTTTCAGGAGCGGTTCCCCCACTGGTGGACCTGCGCGGAGACAATGGATCATTCCGGGCCAATGACCTCGCCATCTGGAAATACATTGGAGCCGACGGAAACGGAAGCAATACCAGACCGCTCGACCAATCTTACGCGCATTGGATTTTCTACCGGTACGCAGATGTGCTGCTTATGAAAGCAGAAGCCATCAACATGAACAATGCGCCCCTGGAAGCTTCGCGTATCGTGAAGCAGATCAGGAACCGCGCCCATGCCCTGGACCTGGGCGTACCCATGGATTCCACCAATGTGGACGCCATGGCCGATTTTATTGTGGAAGAAAGGCAACGGGAATTTGCATTCGAAGGAAAAAGATGGTACGATGTGCTGCGCAACGCGAAAAGAGACGATTACAAAAGATTATACCTGATTCAACGTATGGTGTCCAAAAGTGTTGCCCCCGACCGGCAACAGGCTGCTATCAACAAACTCAGGGATAAGAACAGTCACTATTTCCCGATTTACTTCTATGAAATTCAAACCAACAAGGAATTGGTTCAAAACCCCTTCTATAAATAATATTAAACAGGTTACTTATGAACAAAATTACCAAATGGCCACTCTGCTGCCTGGCTGTTCTCCTGGTAACAGGAATGTACCTGGCGGGTTGTAAAAAATTGGATCTTAAAACAACTACCACTGATGATGTGAATATTGTCGGTTACCTGGATAAGCATATCGATTCTTTTTCACTGTTCCGCGAAATACTGGACGTAACGGGCAACACTTCTTTCCTGAACGCGTATGGCGCATATACCTGCTTCGCGCCCACCAACGGAGGTGTAAAAAAGTGGCTCACAGCCATTGGAGCAGCTTCCGTAACCGCGGCCGATATAAATGTTTTGAAAGATATGGTCCGTTTCCATGTACTAACGGACACGATTTCCACCGGTTCTTTTAAAGACGGAAAGCTCCCGGTACCCACCATGCTGGGCCAGTTCCTGATCACAGGAGTATCTTTTGAAAACGGCGCTTCCACTTATACCGTGAACCGTCAGGCCAAGGTGACCACATCAAATGTTCGCGTGGGCAATGGTGTCGTGCATGAGCTGAGCGAAGTACTGGTGCCATCTTCCCTCACCATCGCAAAACAACTGGAGGCTAAACCTCAATACTCCATTTTTGTGCAGGCGATGAAAGAAACGGGCCTCTATGAAAAACTGAATACCGTTGATCCCGATACCACCAAACGCTGGATGACCGTGATCGCGGAAAGCAACATGGCGCTGGCCGATTCAGGCTTCAACAGCTATGCGGATCTTAAAGCAAAATACTCCAATACCGGCAACCCGGCAAATACCAACGACAGCCTTTACATGTATGTGGCCTACCATGTCCTCACGGGAATAAAATTCCTGGGCGATATCATCGTGGCGCCTTCTCACCAGACCCTGCAACCGCAGGAGGTGGTAAGTACCAAATTGTCGGGACAGGATGTGGTGGTGAACGAAGTTGAATTCAACGGCGTGCTCGAAAAAGGCGTGGTACTGGACCGTGTAAAAAGCGACAACGCCGCTACGAATGGAGTTTGGCACGATGCCACCGCACACTTCGCCGTGAAATACAGAAAGCCTACCGCCATCTACTGGGATGTTTCGTCAACAGTGGAAGAGATCATCAAGCTTCCGGCGGTATACAGAAAAGCTTCTAAAGATTACCTGCGTCAAAGCGAAGTGGACCAGCCCTTTAAAGAAATGACCTGGGGATGGGGCTCCCTGGCGGGAACCAACGTGTTCACCTACGCCTATGGCACAAACAGCATCCTACTGCACGCGGTCAACAGCGATTGTAACAAACTGCCGCTGGGATTGCCCTCAAGACCCGTTTGGTGGGAAATGACCACCCCGCCTATCATTAAAGGAAGGTATAAAATATGGATCTGTTACTCCTCCAGAAAGCAATCTTCCAGCTCCAATATGTTGTGTGATGTAAGAGTAAACGGGGAACTGATGCAGCGGACCATGAACTTTACCGTTACACGACCCGCCGGATCCGATTCCGAACTGGAAGCCATCGGCTGGAAACGATACACCGAAAACACGGGTTCCCAGTTCGCCGGAAGGCTGGTGGGCACCTATGAGTTCACCACCACACAAAAGCACACCATCCGCATAACGCCGCTGGCAGGTACGCAGAACGAAAATTACCTGGATATGATCCATTTCATTCCCGTGGATGAAAACCAGATTCTGCCCCGGTTCAGAAATGATGGAACCCTGATTTTTGAATAAGCAATTGTTTGTTGCACCATAAACCAAAATAAGCGCTGATGCCGACCATATATAAAAAGACTTTGCTGTTTGCCGCTATTCCGCTCCTGCTCGCGGGTTGCAAAAAATGGGATGACCACAACGCCATTACCGATCCGGATGTTGAAAAGAACCTGATGCAGCAGATACAAGCCGATGAAGGACTTTCAACTTTCGCTGAACTATTGGTGAAAAGTGGTTACGATAAGGAGATCACCTCTTCCAAAACATACACCGTTTTCGCGCCTACCAATACCGCGTTGCAAAACCTGGATCCGGCTCTTGTGAACGATGCCGCAAAGCTGAAAGCCTTTGTGGGCAACCATATCGCCAACCAGTTGTACAATTCCAAAACAGCGCTGGCCGATACGGTACGCATTCCTATGCTGAACGGGAAGTTCCATAGCCTTATTGGAACCCGGTTGGATGAGGCGGCGATTACCAGACCCGATAAGATCGCGAAGAACGGACTGATTCATACCATTGACAAAATGCTTCCAGCCCTTCAGAATACATGGGAGGTAATGGAAAACGACCCAAGGATTCCCACCGTTCACAAAACCTTCCTTCAATCGCTTTACAGGAACGTGTTTGATGCAGAAAATGCGGAACAAATTGGCGTGAACCCCAATACCGGCGCACCTATTTACAAACCGGGAACAGATTCCGTGCGCACAAACAGCATCTGGCAATCTGTTTACGATGTGCGGAACGAAGAAGGCCAATATACAATGTTCGTTCTTTCCGATGAGGCCTGGGCGGCTGAAACCAGTAAAATCATCGGCTACTACCAGACCGATTCCGTAGGCATGCCCGAATACTTCTCTCAATGGAACGTTGCACGCAATACAGTTGTGGAGGGCGCATACATTCCTTCCGGAGCCGGAACCGATACACTTCAATCCAAGTCCGGCGTGAGGTTCCCGGTGGAAGCCTCGGCCATTGTACATACCATCAAAACAAGCAATGGAATGGTGTATGTGCTGAATAAAATGGATGTGCTCCCCAACCAGCGTTACAGGAGCATTGTGGTGGAAGGAGAAAGATACGCTTTCACCAGTCACGACAAAAGAGGGAACACTTATTTCCGGGACAGGTACAACCCGCTTACCGGTACCGACTTCAAAGACGTGCTGGTGCTTAACCATGCGCAGGCCCTGTTCAACCTGGCCTACAATGTTCCGGATGTCATTACCACTAAGTACAAAGTGTATTGGGTAGCAGTAAACGATTTCCAGACCGCTACCCACCAGCAGCGGATTTCAATAGGAACATCTACCGCCGGAACGCTCCCTTACACTGTGGTGCCCGTAAATAATTTCGGTGAGCAGTACATCGGGGAAATGACCATCTCCAAATTCAACACCTCAACGCTCCTGTTTCTTGTGGCGGCGAACAGTACTTCACAGGCTGTGAGCCCGCTGGTATGCGATTATATAAGGCTTGAACCCGTATTTTAACCGGAAGGTTGTTACTCATTCATACTAACACGATGCTTATATTAAGAAGAAATATTACGAAAGCGATCACTGTTTCAGTCATGGCGCTGGCTGTGGCCAATGCCGCGGCGCAACAACAGCAGCAGCGCTATAGCGACACTACCGCTGCGCAAACCCGGGGCGTGGAAATTTCAGGAACCATTACCGATGCGGTCACAGGAAAGGGCCTGCCTTCCATCAGGGTTCAGGTTCCGGAGTTTTCAGCCACCATTACGGGGGATAACGGTAAATTCAGGCTCAGGGTACCATCGTATGGTGCGGAGTTATTGGTGAGTGGCGAAGGGTTTGAAACCAGGAGGGTGGCACTGAAAGGAAGGAACACGGTTGAGGTGGCGCTGATGGACGATGAACATCCCTCCCTGCATGAATCCGTTGTTACACCGTTTGGCACAGCGCCCAATTTGCAAACAACGGTATCGGCAGCGCAATACAATGTAAAGGCAGGCTGGACCCAGCCGGGAGAAGTGGCGGACGCAATGTTACAAGGCCGTATTCCCGGATTGAACGCTATCCGGCGCTCAGGTACACCTGGTGCCGGCGCAAACCTTTTTTTGCGCGGATACAACTCGCTCTACGGTACAAATAAGCCCCTGATTATAGTCGATAATATGATATTCGATGCAAATGATTATGGAGAAAGCATCATCGCCAACAATTACACGAACCCGCTGGCCCTGATAGATGTAAAAGATATAGATAACATCACCGTTCTGAGAGACGCATCCAGCATCTACGGCACAAAAGGCGCCAACGGAGCAATCATCATAACCACCGCAAGGGCGCAACAGCAGGCCACCAAAATTGACTTCGGGATTTTTACCGGTATCAACAGCGCCCCCAAAGCGTTGCCGGTAATGGGCGCCGGGGATTTCAGGATATTGCTCAGCGAAATGCTGCAGGGTAAAGGGCTGTCTTCAGGCGAAATAGCCGCCCTTCCTTATATGAATGATGATCCGCAAAACCCCGATTACGCAAGATATCACTACAATACAAACTGGCAGGACAAGGTGCTTAAAGCCAGCGCCTCACAAAACGTTTTCCTGAAAGTAACCGGAGGCGACAACATTGCCACCTACGGGTTAAGTATGGGGTATATGAAATCGGAAGGTGTGGTGAGCAATACCGACCTTACGCGTTACAGCACCCGGTTTAACGCGGAGTTCAACTTTTCAAAAAAATTCACGGGCATGGCCAACCTGTCCTTCGCTTACAACGAACAGAATTTAAAGGATCAGGGCATCGCCGACAAAACCTCACCCGTTTTTCTTTCCCTCGTAAAATCGCCTTTCATGGCGGAAAGAGAAGTGAATGATGAAGGCATCGAATCGCCAAACCTTGCAGGACTTGATTCGCTCGGCATCGGAAACCCATCCACCGTGATCAGGCAAATGCAGGCATACAATAAATACTACCGCTTCTTCGGATCGTTCGGTTTCAGGTATGCCATCAACGACTATTTCAGCGCAGCCACCATGTTCGGGATCAACTATGATAAGGTGCGTGAAAATATTTTCGTACCGCAAAGCGGCATAGCAAAAGACTCCCTGAGCAATGCCGTGGTTACCAACAGGCTCGGTACTCAGGTGAAAAGATTGTATTCCGTTTATAACGATACCCGGATTGAATACAAAAGAAATTATGGTTTCATCCACAGCATCGCTTCCAGAATAGGGATGCGCTACCAGAAAAATGAAGCGGAACAGGATTTCGCACTGGGCTTTAACTCCGCCACCGATGAACTTGTTAGTGTTCAGAATGGTGTAAGCGCACTCCGCCAGGTAGGCGGCGGCATCGGAAACTGGAACTGGATCAACTATTACTTCGGAACCGATTATGGTTTCAGGAACAAGTTGTTCCTTTCTTTCAACATGGCTGTTGACGGATCTTCAAGGTTCGGAAAAGAAGCCCCCGGAGGAATCGGGCTGTACAATTCCCGCTTTGCGGTAATGCCGTCCCTGGGCGCCGCATGGCTGCTTTCTTCCGAAAGCTTTATGGCGAATTCTTCCCTGGATGTCCTCAGGTTACGCGCAGGGTTCAGCATGGCCGGGAACGATGATATCGGAAATTACAGCGCGCGCCAAACCTATGTTTCCCAAAACCTTTTAGGCGTGCAGGGGCTTGTTCGGAAAGGGATCGCCAACCCAACACTGCAATGGGAAACCAATAAAAAGCTGAACCTCGGCGTTGACCTGGCTTTTTGGAACGAAAGGGTAAGTCTGAGCCTTGACGCATACCAGAATACCACGGATAATATGTTGGTATATAAAGACCTGGATACCCCAACCGGTTTTACCCAGATGCTCACCAATGAAGGCAAAATGAAAAACACAGGCATAGACGCCGCACTGAATGTACGCGTAGTAAACAGCGCCACAGTTAAGTGGGACCTGGGCGTGAATATAGGAACCTACCGGAATAAAATCATGGAACTGCCCGGAGGCAGCTTTACCACTACCTATGCCGGTGCAACCATCCTTACCCGTGAAGGTGCTGCCGCGAACCAATTCTATGGGTACACCTCAACAGGCGTATTTTCTTCTGATGCGGAAGCAGCCGCTGCCGGACTGGTAAAAAAGAATGAAGATGGTTCTTACAGCAGGTTTATGGGTGGCGATATCCGCTTCGCTGATCTCGACAATAACGATACCATCAATATGGCCGATCAACAGGTGATAGGCAACCCCAATCCAGATTTTACCGGCGGAATTACCAGCCGCGTAAGCTGGAAAAGATTTGAATTGAACGCGCTGTTTACGTTCAGCCAGGGCAACGATGTTTTCAATTACCTCCGTTACCGCCTCGAATCAATGAGCGGTTTGGAAAACCAGTTGATCAGCGTAAACAACAGATGGCGCGCCGATGGACAGGTGACCAATATGCCCAAAGCTTCATTTAACGATCCCATGGGCAACAACAGGTTTAGCAACAGATGGATCGAAGATGGATCTTATTTCCGCCTCAGGTCGCTCTCTGTTCAGTACAATATCCCGTTGAGGGAAGGGTTCATTACCAATGCCAGTATTTATGCGATCGGTAGCAACCTGTTCACCCTTACGAAATACAAAGGATACGACCCCGAGTTCAGCGCCAGCCCAAGTGTTTTCGCGCAGGGAATTGATACAGGACTCGACCCCCAGTTCCGGAGTGTTACCCTGGGGGTAAGAATTGGTTTGTAAGCATCTATTAACGAAGTAATCTTTCAGCAATATGAAAAAGTTTTCGATAAAGCATTGGATGATTGTGGCCGCAACGGCAATGAGTACCCTTTCTTGCAGTAAGGCACTCGAAGAGTTGCCGCAGGATGAGCTGGACGCGTCTCAGATGTACAGGAATGTTTATGATGCCGACGCCGCGATTATTGGCATCTATGGTAAATTCATGGGCATGGCGGAAAGGTATGTGCTGCTGAACGAACTCCGGGCCGACCTGCTCGAATATACCGACAACGCCAACGAGGACCTGCGCCAGCTCAGCACCCACAACGTGAGTGCCGATAACCCTTATGCCAGCCCGCGCCCCTTCTATGAGCTGATCGTTAATTGTAACGATGTACTCAGGAACTTCAACATCATGCGCGCTGAAAACAAAATGAAAGAAGCGGAATACCAGCAGCGGTACTCCGATGTTGGCGCCATGCGTTCTTTTTTATACCTGCAACTGGGCATCCACTTCGGGGCGGTTCCTTATGTTACCGACCCGCTGGTGAATATCTCCGCTATCCAGGACCCCAATAAGTTCCCAAGGCTGCCGTTCAATGTATTGCTTGACAGTCTGATCAACTTTACAGAAGCGCTGCCCTTCAAAAACCAGTATCCCACAGGCACAACCCTGAACATTACCGTAGACGGATACCCTACCCAGAAATTCTTTATCAATAAAAAAGTCATTCTTGGCGACCTTCACCTTTGGAAAGGCAATTATGTACAGGCTGCTACCTGGTACCGGGAAGTAATGGAAACCGGCACGCAGGGGGCCATCAACGGATCTTATTTCGCTTTTTACAAACTGGGATGGGACAGTAATGGCGATAAGGACCATTACATCAGCTATTCCCGTGCGGGTGATGCCAGCACACTGGTGACCAATTCTCAGTGGAGGATCATGTTCGAGCAACCCATGAACTCCGACGGCTTCAACTGGGAATGGGTATGGGCCATGCCTTTCGACAGTAAGTTCAAACCAGAGAATCCCTTCATCAAATTGTTCTCGCCTATCGGCGGAAGCTACCTCGTAAAGCCCTCCAGGGAAGCAATGGACAAATGGAACAACGAACAGCAGCGCCCTGCACAGGGAACTCCAGGGATACCTTACGATGCCAGAGGATTACTTACCTGGCGGGAAATTGGCGGCAAGCCCGTGGTTATGAAATACCTCTACAACTACCTGAACTACACGAACAATAACCCGTTTGCCGCGCTTACCAAAAACGGAAAATGGTTCCTGTTCCGGCAAACGCACCTGCATATGCGCTTTGCGGAAGCCGCCAACCGCGCCGGGAAGCACCGTCTCGCGTGGGGCTTTTTTAACTCGGGCATCGCGGGAGCGTATCCGGCACCATCGTCTACCGTTACGGATTATCAAAATACATTGTGGGAAGCGCCGCCTTTTAACTTCGATGCACGCAACAGCGGATCCAGTGGCGTGCCTTATTATCGCGCAGACTGGTACCGCAATATCGGCGTAAGGGCAAGGGCCAATCTTGTTTCGCTTGAAGTGCCCGCTTCCGATAGTCTGGTCGCCATCGAGAATGGACTGATCCATGAAACAGCATTGGAAAACGCCTATGAAGGTACCCGTTGGCCCGACCTGGTGAGGGTGGCCTTAAGAAGAAACGATCCGGCATACCTGGCTGATAAGATTTACGACAAACTTCAGAAAGAAGGTAATCCTGCAGCTGCGGCGGTAAGAACCAAACTGATGAATCCTGAGAACTGGTACCTGCCGTTTAAATGGTAAAAGTCTCTTTACAATGAGCAATACAATCGCAAGCCCCCGCCATTCCTGGCGAGGGCTTATTCTTTTCAAAAACTTCTTCTTTGCTGCTGATAGAGAATCCCTCAATCTACCAACTGCAAAGAACTGTCGTTGATCTCGAATTTATTTGTCTTCAGTAATTCCAGCACTTCCGCGCCAGCCAGCAACACCGGTCCATAGCCATGTGCGGCGTACACATTTACCGGACGGTAATAATAAAATGCCGCATCGAACGCCATGCCGGTTCCCACGCAGGTTCCTTCTACCTGACCCTTCCCGTTCACCTTGGTGGAAACGGCGTTCCAGGCCAATAATGTTGCCGGGGCAAAAGCTTTTTTATCGAGCCATCCTTTGGTGATGCCGCGGGCGAAACAATAGGCGTAGATGGCGGTGGCGGAGGTTTCGAGGTAAGAATCGTTGCGGTCCAGGAGTTGGTGCCAGAAGCCCGTGCCATCCTGCATGGCCAAAATGCCTTCCGCGTGGATACGGAACAACTGCAATACTTTGTTCCTACCGGGATGACTTGCAGGCAACACTTCCAGCAATTCCGCCATGGCCATGATGGCCCAGCCGTTGGCCCTGGCCCAATGGAAAGTTGGGTGCACCTGCATTTCCTCCACCCAGCCGTGCATGAAAAGTTTTTGCTCCGCAACAAACATGCGTTTGCCAAATAATTCGATCTGCGCTACCGCATCATCAAAATATTGGCCGTTGCCCGTGAGTTTACCCATCTGCGCCAGCGCCGGGATGCTCATGTACAGGTCGTCGAGCCAGAGCGTGTTGGGCTGCGGACGGTTCCTGGCCAAAGTGCCGTCGGGCAGACGGAATTCTTTGGAAGATATGTATTGAATGAAATTATCTGCCAGCGGACGAAGGTTGGGCTGGTCGCCTTTTGCGATCAGCTTTGCGATGGCCGCGCAAAGGGCGCCTGCATCGTCCAGTGCATGTGGGTCAATCACGGAGCGCATGGCATTGGGCTGTTTGGGATATTGCTGGTAAAGGCGTTTGAAAGCAGGCATCCCATCGGCCAGGAAGCGGAGGCGTTGCTGCACATAATCTGTGTAACGTGCATCGCCGGTGGTTTCTCCCGCGCGCAACATACCACTGTAAGTTACGCCCCATTCATAACTGGTGAGCCGGAAATCGCCCGGTTTGAAGATCGTTTGAGTATCAATGGCGTTCGTTGCAACGGAAGCTTTGGTGTGTTTGTTGATCCATTCGGCGGGCGTTACCTGGTTGAGGTAAGTGTACACCCTATTTAAAACGGCTTTCACGGAATCCTGGTGCGGCGCACCATAAGGCGTAACGTAATCAGGTTTCATGGCATGCAGCGGGGTATTCACATCGTTCATTTTCACCTGCGCGTACCCGTTGGCCGCGAAAGAAGCGGCGGCAATCAATAATGGCAATTTCATCTGGCAATGATCATTTTGATGAAAGGGGAAGATAGCGGAATGGAACGCGTTCTCCGTCCTGAACCTTCCAGTGCTTACAAAGAGGCCCGTTGCGTAAGGTGGAAAGGAATGGGAACATGTTCCGAAGACTGGTTCAGGATCAGCTCGGCGGTTTTTTCTCCCATCAGTTGAAAATCGGTGGAGATGGTGGTGATGCCGTTCAGGATAATTTTTTTCAACGGCGTTTCGTTGTACGAGATCACGCCCACGTGCTTGCCTACCCGGAGTTTGGTGACGAGAATCTTTTCGATCAGCGTTACCAGGTCGTTGTCCATCAGGTTGATGAACACTTCGCCTTCCTTGATGGGTTCAATGGAAATATCGTGTACCACTTTATAGTTGAACGCGTACTGGTGGCAGAAGCGGGAGAAACCTTTTAAGATTTCCTGGGGGTAGTAAGTATATTCCGGGAAGATGATTTTGATGGTATGGTACTTGGCGAGCGGTTCCAACGCCTGTTCCAGCGAATGGTAGATGTCTTTCTCGAAGCTCTCATACACCGCGCCGAAATTGCCGGTAACGCCGGGAATCAGTTTATCGAGCAGGATCAGCCTTTCTTTCGGGATGGTATTGATCACATCCACGGCGTTCTCGCCACCGTCCATGAAGTGGGGGATGATGACATAGTGCGTATAATCTTCCTTCGGATTTTCGATCAGCTTTTTGAACAGCGCGAAATCGTTGTTGTAGATGTAGAAGTCGATGGCGGCCATATCGCCCAGTGTGTTGGCCAGGGCGTCGTAGATGATCTTTTTGTGCGGACTGAGTTTATTGAACAGCAGGAATATCTTGAGGGTCTGGTTCAGCTCCGCGTTCTTCACGAAATATCCTTTCCCGGGCACGGAGCCCAGCACACCAATGTTCTTCAGGTGTTTGTAGCCTTTTTCCGCGGTATCCCTGGATATCTCGAATTCGAAACTCAGTTCGTTGATGGAAGGAAGGGTATCGTTCTTTTTCAGTTTGCCTTCGTTGATGGCACGGATGATCGAATTGGCCAGTTGCAGGTACTTGGGCGTGGCGGAATAATAATCGATTTGCAGGTATTCGAAGATCGGGGGTTGTTTCATCCGTAAATTATCGGGCTTCTGTTCATAATGGTTTCCAAATCTACGGATTTTTCCCCGTCAACAGGCATGATGGTGCATGATGGCCCGGAACCGGATTCTGCTAACTTTATGCCCTTGTAACGACTTGATTGCTATATAGAAAATCTCATTTGCATGGCTGTAATCCTTGGTGTAATTTTTCATTTCATTGGTGGTTTTGCTTCCGGTAGTTTTTATATTCCTTATAAGAAAGTAAAAGGCTGGGCCTGGGAAACCTATTGGCTGGTGGGGGGTATCTTCTCCTGGCTGGTGGTGCCTCCTCTGGCGGCCTGGCTCACCATTCCAAATTTTACGGAGATCATCGCGGAAGCGGATGGCGGCACGCTGGGGCTGGCCTATCTTTTCGGGGTGCTCTGGGGTATTGGCGGACTTACCTACGGGTTGGGCGTGCGGTACCTTGGGGTGTCGCTGGGAAGCAGCATTATTCTCGGCCTGTGTATGGTGTTCGGGGCGCTGATCCCATCCGTTTATTACCAGTTCAATCCATCTGAAGGAAAAGATACCATCGGGATGCTGACAGGCACGAACTGGGGGCTTACCGTGCTGGCCGGGCTGGCCGTGTGTATCCTTGGGATCGTACTGTGCGGCAAAGCCGGAACCAGAAAAGAGAAAGAGATACCACAGGGAGAAGGCATTTCCGCCGAATATAAATTCGGCCTCGGATTAACCGTGGCCATCGTATCGGGGATTCTCAGCGCCTGTTTCAATTTCGGGCTGGAAGCGGGGAAGCCGCTCGCAGAAGTAGCGAACAACATCTGGAAAGCCGCACATCCGGGAGAAGGCGAATTCCTGTACCAGAACAATGTGACGTATGTGGTGGTACTTTGGGGTGGATTGACCACGAACTTCATCTGGTGCCTGATGCTCAATGCCCGCAACAAAACTTTTGGTGATTATTCCAATAAAAATGTGCCCCGCCTCGCCAACCTTATATTTTGTGCGCTGGCGGGAACCACCTGGTTCTTACAGTTCTTTTTCTACGGAATGGGAGAAAGTAAAATGGGCAACGGTCCCAGTTCCTGGATCCTGCACATGGCCTTCATCATCCTGGTCGCGAATGCGTGGGGATTGATATTGAAGGAATGGAAAGGCGTAAGCACAAAAACGAAAAACCTGGTGATACTGGGCATCATTACCATTATAGCATCCGTGATCCTGGTAGGTTACGGGAACTCATTAAAACCATAAAATTTTCTTTCAGTTAAAACTGCACAACATGTCTACTACCACTGCAACATTCAAACATGTAAGCTACTTATGGGACGAAGCGAAGGCGGCCGAAATGGCCGGTGATGAAGTAGCGCTTCTCATATACAGGTCCAATCTGCTCGGCGCCGATCTGCGCCTTACCAATTATGGCGGGGGCAACACCTCCTGCAAGGCCATGGCCAAAGATCCCTTAACCGGAACCGAAACCGAAGTGATGTGGGTGAAGGGAAGCGGCGGCGATATCGGCACACTCAAAAAAAGTGGTCTGGCGGCGCTGTATGTGGACCGCCTGTGCAGTCTGAAAAACATCTACCGCGGCATTGAACATGAAGATGAAATGGTGGAATTGTTCAACCACTGCATCTATGATCTGGCTTCCAAAGCGCCTTCCATCGATACGCCGTTGCACGGCTTTCTTCCGTTCAAACACATCGACCACCTGCACCCCGACGCTGCTATTGCCATTGCAGCGGCGAAAGACGGTAAAAAGATCACACAGGAGCTCTTCAACGGAAGCGTCGGCTGGGTGGAATGGCAGAAACCTGGTTTCGACCTGGGGCTTCAACTGAAGCAATGCCTTGACGAAAACCCCGGTATCCGCGGCATCATGCTCGGTTCCCATGGGCTTTTCACCTGGGGCGATACCGCTTATGAAAGTTACCTGAACACCCTTGAAGTGGTGGAACGCTGCGCGCAGTATATTGAAGATGCCCGCGCTAAAAAAGGCGAAGACTTCGGCGGTCAGAAGATTACTTCACTCGAGAAGGAACAACGCCTTGCACAGGCAGCGAAACTCGCGCCCGTACTGCGCGGACTCTGCTCTTCACAAATAAAAATGATCGGTCACTTCACCGATGACGACCGCGTGCTCCAGTTCATCAATTCGAATGACCTCGACAGGCTTGCGCCCCTGGGTACCAGTTGTCCCGATCACTTCCTCCGCACGAAAATCAGTCCGCTCGTGCTGAACCTCGCCCCGGATGAAAACCTGGATGATTACAGCGCCATCAAAGCAAAACTTTCCGGCCAGTTTGAAGCATACCGGAAAATGTACACCGAGTACTACGAAACCTGTAAACACCCGAACAGTCCGGCCATCCGCGATGCCAACCCCGTGGTATTGCTGTACCCCGGCGTGGGCATGTTCACCTTCGCGAAAGACAAACAAACAGCGCGCGTAGCCGCTGAATTTTATATCAACGCCATCAACGTAATGCGTGGAGCGGAAGCCATTTCTTCCTACACTTCCCTTCCCCGCCAGGAAGCGTTCAACATCGAATACTGGCTGCTGGAAGAAGCGAAACTGCAACGTATGCCTAAGCCAAAGGCGCTCTCAGGAAGAGTGGCCCTGGTAACTGGCAGCGCCGGAGGTATAGGTAAGGCCATCGCCAAACGTTTTGCCGACGAAGGCGCCTGCGTGGTAGTGAACGACAATGACGCGGCCCGGCTGGAATCTGCCAAAACGGAGTTCCAGCAGCAATATGGTAATGATGTGTTCGCAACCGCACTCCTCGATGTAACCAAATCATCCGATATTTCCAGCGCCTTCCACGTGGCGGCCCTCGCCTTCGGCGGAGCGGATATCATCGTGAACTGCGCCGGACTTTCGATCTCCAAACCCATCGAAGAGCATACCGAAAAAGACTGGGACCTGCTCTATGATGTACTGGTGAAGGGCCAGTTCTTCGTAACACAGGCCGGTGTGGAGATCATGCGCAAACAGGGCTTTGGCGGTGATGTACTGAACATCGTAAGTAAGAACGCGCTTATGTCTGGTCCCAACAACGCAGGTTATGGCTCCGCGAAATCGGCACAGCTCCACCTGAGCAGACTGAACGCCGCTGAACTCGGCAAAGACCAGATCCGTGTGAACGTGGTGAACCCTGATGCCGTAATTTCCGATAGTAAGATATGGGAAAGCGGATGGGCCGAAGGGCGCGCCAAGGCGTATGGCGTTACCGTAGCTGAATTGCCCGCGTACTATGCAAAGCGCACCTTGCTGAACGAGATTATTCTTCCGGAAGATATCGCTGCGGCATGTTTTGTGTTCGTGGGCGGGATGCTGAATAAATCTACCGGGAACGTCCTGAATGTGGATGGCGGGGTTTCAACGGCGTTTGTGCGGTAGAGGTTCACGCGTAAGAGATTCCACGCAATTGCTTTGTGCTACGCACTGCTTCCAGTTGCTACATTTCTCGCAGTCTCGCAGGGAGAGGGATGGTTCTCGCAACGGCGCTACGGCGCAACGTTAGAACGTGCTGTATGTTCCTGGTTGGATGTTTCCGCCACTTCCTGATATATTGGCCACTGAGTTTAGATGCGCCAGGAATGAACTCAGCATAAATGCTTCGTACGTTTATGAATGAAATAAAAAATGAATGTTATAAACCTTGCTTCGTTGCGTCGTTGCGCCGTTGCGAGAAATGAAAATAATGAAACGAGTTGCCTTTAAAATGCTCCTTCATCCCGGCAATGAAGCAGCCTACAAAAAACGCCACGATGAAATATGGTCCGAACTTCAGGACCTCCTGAAGCAGGCCGGCATATCCGACTATTCCATCTTCCTGGATGAAGAAACGAATATCCTCTTCGCCACCATGCTCGTGGCCGACCAGGATGCGGTAGATCGTCTCCCGGAGCAGCCGGTGATGAAAAAATGGTGGGCGTACATGAAAGATATCATGGCCTCCAACCCCGATAATTCGCCGGTAAGCATTACCTTAAAACAAGTTTTTCACCTCGCTTAATTCTTTACCATGCAAATTCAACAATACCAACTGGATGCCCACAACGATGCGGAACTGAAGGCCCATAAAAGAGGCTTCGACCATGTTTCAGCAGACCTCGTAAATAAAGAGGATATCCTGAAAAAGCTGGTCGATTTCCAGGTGGCCATCCCCAGTTGGGCATTGGGCACAGGCGGCACCCGCTTCGGAAGATTCTCCGGCGGAGGCGAACCCCGTAACCTCGAAGAAAAAATTGAAGATGTAGGACTGTTACAGCAATTGAACCGCTCCAGTGGCGCGATATCCCTGCATATTCCCTGGGATATCCCCGAGAATGCGCAACACATCCGCGCACTGGCCGCACAAAAAGGCCTGCGCTTCGATGCCGTAAATTCAAACACATTCCAGGACCAGCCCACACAGGAACTGAGCTACAAATTCGGTTCACTGCAACACGTAGACAAAGCCGTGCGCCAACAGGCCATCGAACACAATATTGAAGTGATTAAACATGGGGTGGAACTGGGTTCCGATTCCCTCACCGTATGGCTCTCCGATGGGTCCTGCTTCCCCGGTCAACTCAACTTCCGCCAGGCGTACGAACGTACTTTGGAAGGGTTGAAAGAAATTTACGCTGCACTCCCCGCCAACTGGAAAATGTTCGTGGAATACAAAGCCTTCGAACCGAATTTCTACTCCATGACCGTAGGCGATTGGGGACAGTCTTTATTGTACGCACAGAAACTTGGTCCGCAGGCTTATACCCTTGTTGACCTGGGCCACCACCTCCCCAATGCCAACATTGAGCAGATCGTTGCTTTGTTGCTGATGGAAGGCAAACTTGGCGGGTTCCACTTCAACGATTCTAAATACGGCGATGATGACCTTACCGTTGGAAGCATCAACCCCTACCAGCTCTTCCTCATTTTCAAGGAGCTCGTGGAAGGCATGGATGCCCGTGGTATGAACCACGCCACCGATCTCGCCTGGATGATAGATGCCTCCCACAATGTGAAGGATCCCCTGGAAGACCTGCTGCAGTCGGTGGAAGCCATCCAGATCGCTTACGCACAGGCATTACTGGTAGACAATGCCGCACTGAAGCAGGCACAGGAAAACAATGATGTGGTGCTGGCCCAGGAAATATTGCAGGGCGCTTACAGAACCGATGTGCGTCCGTTGGTAGCTGAGGCCAGGCTTCGTTCCGGCGCCGCGTTGCAACCCCTGAAATTGTTCCGTGAACTGAAGGTGCGGGAAGAACTCATAAAGAATCGTGGTCAGAAAGCTGTTTCAACCGGGTTGTAGGTCACGCAAAGACGCAAAGGAGCAAGGACGCAAGGAACGAAACTTTTTGTTTGAAGCGGCAAATGCTCCGATACGCTTTTAAGAACCAACACCAATTTAAATAAATAAAAAATTTGCAATAAATCATACGCATTTAACCAAAGCACCAACACGACCCAAACTCAACAACCCTTTGCGTCTTTGCAGCTGCGAGGCACGAAGCAATTGCGAGAAAAAATAACACCGCATGCCATAACCCATGCCAGCAACAAACAACATATCGCCCATACCGGTTATCGCCATCTTCGATATCGGCAAAACCAACAAAAAAAGATTCCTCTTTGATGAATCTTATAATGTGGTGGAAGAAACTTCTTCCAAATTCGAAGAAACCACCGATGACGATGGTGATGCCTGCGAAAACCTGCAAGCCCTCACCAAATGGGTACGCGACTCCATGGATGAACTTTTCCAACGGAAAGACATCCTGGTAAAAGCGGTGAACGTGTCCACTTACGGGGCGAGTTTCGTGCACATCGATAAGAATGGGGAAGCGGTGGCGCCCCTTTACAATTACCTCAAGCCATTTCCAAAAGAACTGGAAGCCGAGTTCTACGGCCGGTACAATGGCGCGGTTACTTTTTCCATGCACACGGCATCGCCAACTTTGGGTAACCTGAACTCGGGGCTGCAGTTGTACTGGCTGAAGAGCAGGAAGCCGGCGCTGTTTGAAAAGATCCGCTTCTCGCTGCACCTTCCCCAATACATTACTTACCTTTTTACGGGTAGAACGTATTCCGATATCACCAGCATCGGTTGTCATACCGCTTTGTGGAACTTCCCGCAGAACCATTACCACGAATGGCTTTACCGCGAGGGAATCATTCCCAAGCTCGCGCCTATATTTCCTTCCGACCAGGCCATGCACGCCAACTGGAAGGGAAGCCCGATCCTTTGTGGCGTAGGATTACACGATAGTTCCGCCGCATTGATCCCCTACCTCGCAGGATTCAAAAGCCCATTTTTACTCATCTCCACCGGGACATGGTGCATCAGCCTCAACCCTTTTAACCAGTCTAAACTGAGTGTGGAGGAGCTACAGGATGATTGCCTTTGTTACCTCGAATACCGGGGAAAGCCCATCAAAGCGTCACGCTTGTTTGCAGGCTATCTCCATGAGCAGGAAGTAAAACGTCTGGCGGATTTTTACAACGTTGAGGAAGATGCCTATAAAAATGTTTCCTTCAACCCCGACATCATCAGCAAATTTACCGGAAGGCATTCGAATTGGATCGACCGCAGTGAAAAAAGACCCGTGGCAGAAGATTTTTCTACCCTGGACCTCAGTGATTTTCCCGATTACGAAACGGCTTATCACCGGTTGATGTTTTCCATCGCTGAGGCCCAGGTGTATGCGACGGACCTGGTACTGCACGGAGCGCCGGTGAACAATCTATTCGTGGATGGTGGATTCGGAAAAAATCCCATCTACATGCAACTGATGGCCGCGGCATATCCTCAGCTGGATGTGTATGCCGCATCGGTGGCGCAGGCAACCGCATTGGGCGCGGCCCTCGCCATTCACAGGTACTGGAACAGCAAACCTGTGCCGGACAACCTCATCAACCTGCAGCATTATGCTGTGGATGTGAGGGTTTAACACGTTTGTTAATAAGCTTTTTGCTATGATTGATATGAAAAAAAAGGCAATGACCCTTGCCGCGTTCCTGTTATTGGCCGGAACCAGCTTTGCACAGCTTCAGTGGCCCGCCGTTACCACAACTACAAAACCCTGGACACGTTGGTGGTGGCAGGGCAGCGCCGTTACTGAAGCAGGCGTGGCAGCTTCTATGTACCTCTACAAAAACGCGGGACTGGGCGGCCTGGAGATCACGCCCATCTTCGGTGTAAAGGGAGCTGAAAACAGTTTCCTCCCTTTCCTCTCACCACGTTGGGTGGAAATGTTCCAGTTTACTTTAAATGAAGCGAAAGCGGTTGGCCTTGGCATAGATATGGCCACCGGTACCGGCTGGCCCTTCGGCGGACCCTGGATTGGCGCTGAAGATGCCTGCAAATACCTCACGCATAAGAAATATGACGTAGCGGGTGGAACAACATGGAGCCAGCAACTCGAATTCATCGCCGATGGCTTCGTGCGTACCGCAAATGGAAAACCGCTGAAACCTGATCAGTTGAAAGACCCCATCGCTGACAACGAAAACCTCCAGGCGCTGGCCATCGACCAGGTCCGGTTTCCGAAACCACTTAAACTCATCAAAGTTTTCGCCTACGGCGAAAACGGGCAGTCGATGGATATTTCCAGCAACGTAACCAATGGGAAGGATATAAAGTGGAACGCCCCCGCTGGTAACTGGAAAGTATATGCGCTTTTTGAAGGGCTGCACGGAAAGATGGTGGAACGCTCCGCGCCGGGAGGGGAAGGAAATGTGATCGATCATTTTGAACAGAAAGCGCTGGATAACTACCTCTCGAAATTCAACACTTCCCTGGCAAAAACGGATATGAGCCACCTGCGGGCCTGGTTCAACGATTCTTATGAAGTAGATGATGCCCGCGGTCAGAGCGACTGGACCCCCAACCTGCTGGAGGAGTTCAGCAAAAGAAGAGGTTACCGCCTCGAACGTTTTTTACCCGACCTGTTTTCCAGTGAAAATACAGATACCCGAATCCGTGTTCTACACGACTACAGGCTCACCATTTCCGACCTGATCCTGGAAAAGTTTACGCAACCATGGCACCACTGGGCCGCCAAACAGGGCAAGCTCATCAGGAACCAGTCGCACGGTTCACCCGCCAACATCCTCGATCTCTACAGCGCCATTGATATCCCGGAAACGGAAGGTACCAATATCCTTCGTTACAAGTTCGCCACCTCCGCGGCACATGTGGCGGGGAAACCACTGGCTTCGGCCGAGGCGGCCACCTGGCTCAACGATCACTTCATTTCAACGCTCTCCAATGTGAAAGCCGTGCTGGATAAATACTTCATTGGTGGCGTGAACCATATCTTTTACCACGGCACCAACTATTCTCCACAAAACGATCCATGGCCCGGATGGCTGTTCTATGCCGCCGTTCATTTTCATCCCAACAACCCGTTCTGGAAAGATTTCGCCTGGCTCAATCAGTATGTTACCCGTTGCCAGTCGTTTTTACAGGCCGGAAAACCCGGGAACGACGTGTTGCTGTATTTTCCCTTCCACGATCGCCTGATGGAACCGACCGCGCGGGGCGGAATGCTCCATCATTTTGATGGTATGGAAGGTTTTGACGGAACACCGTTTGAACACGCGGCTTCCTGGATGCTGGAAAACGGGTATGCCTTCGATCTTTTTTCTGATAAACAACTGGAATCATTCCAAACAGCGGATGGACGTATCCAAACGGGCGGAGCGGAATACCAGGTAATCGTGGTGCCGCAATTGAAGTCTATGCCATTGGCTACCGTACGTAAGTTATACGCCCTTGCGCAGCAAGGCGCCACCGTTGTGTTTGCCGGGCACCTGCCTCAAAACGCGCCCGGCATGGCCAACCAGGATGAAGTAAAGGCTTTCTTCGGAAAAGTGATGCAGGAACTCACCATTGAGAATGATCCCGCAACCGGCATTTTTACGGCAACAACCGGGAAGGGAAAACTACTGGTGGCAGAAGGTGAAAAACTTGCCGACCTGCTGAAAGCCGCCGCTGTAAGAAAAGAAATGCTACCAGAAGGGGTGAAGAGCATACGCAGAATCATCCCGAACGGAGAATATCATTTCATCGCCAATACAGGAAATCTGGCCATCGACCAATGGGTGCCCGTTTCCAAAAAATTCCGGTATGCCGCCCTGTTCAATCCCATGAACGGCGAAGCAGGCGTATTACAACCCAGGTTATCGAAAGATTCCATGCTGGTCCACCTTTCCTTAAGGCCGGGGGAAAGCCTTGTGCTCCAGGTATCGGACCAGCCCATCAGCGGACAAATGTTTCCTTCCTATGTGGCAGTTGGCGCCGCGCAAACTGTTGGCAAAAGCTGGAAACTGGCCTTTGTTTCGGGAGGCCCGAAACTTCCACAGCCTGTAATGGTTACCAAACCGGGTTCGTGGACGGAGCTGCCTGGTGATGATTACCAGTATTTTTCAGGCGTGGCGAAATATACCACCACCTTTGCAAGGCCAAATACCAAAACAGCGACCGATGTGTGGAAACTGGACCTGGGTAAAATCGGGGAGTCGGCGGAAATTTTCCTGAACGGGAAGAAGGTCACCACCCTACTGGGACCCACTTACGAAGTGTTGATTCCCTCCACTGCCTTCGCCGCGAAAAACACCCTTGAGATCGTGGTGTCCAACAGCATGGCCAACCGGATCATCTTCCTGGAAAAAAGTGGCGTGCAATGGAAGAAGTTCTACAACATCAATTTCCCCGCGCACAAAGCGGAAAACAGGGGTGCCGACGGCCTTTTCTCCGCACTGAAATGGGAACCATTCTCATCCGGTATGCTTGGTGAAGCCACCTTAACCCCGATGTTGAATACACTGAATACAAAATCATCAATTAAAGGAAAGTAGCGCCGGTAGACGCTCATAGAAAATAACGGATATGCTCAACGTAAAAAAACTGCTTTTCTCCGCTTTTTTCCTCGCAACGGTTGTTCACGCAAGCGCACAGGAAAAAGAGATTCAATACCTGTCCGGTACAGGAAGCTCGGATACCAAAACCTGGGAATTCTTCTGCACCGCCGGGCGCAACAGCGGCAAATGGACCACCATCCAGGTGCCGTCCTGCTGGGAACAGGAAGGATTCGGCGCCTACAATTACGGCCGGGATTACAAGACCTACGGAAAAAATTTCCGCTTCGCGGATGAAAAGGGACTTTACAAGTACAAATTCAATGTACCCGCGAACTGGAAGGGAAAAGATATCTTCATCGTATTCGAAGGTTCCATGACGGATACCGAAGTAAAAATAAACGGTAAACCCGCGGGAGAAAAACACCAGGGCGCCTTCTACCGGTTCAAATATAAAATCACTGATAAACTGGTTTTCGGCGCACAGAACCTGTTGGAAGCGGAAGTGTCTAAAATGTCGGCTGACCCATCCGTTAACAATGCCGAAAGGCTGGCGGATTACTGGGTATTCGGCGGTATTTTCAGACCCGTTTACCTGGAAGCCGTTCCGAAGGAACATATCGACTATACAGCTATCGATGCCAAAGCGGACGGTAGTTTCGCCATGCAGGTGTTCGTAAAAGGATTGCAACAAAACCGGGAGATCGTTGCCGATATCCGCGATGCCAAAGGGAAATTCGTGGCCACCGCCAAAGCCTCCGTTACACCCAAAGATTCCGTGGTGGTGCTGCGCACCAAAGCAAATAATATCCTAACCTGGACTTCGGAAACGCCACACCTTTACAAGGCGTTCGTTTCCCTTCAGTCCGCGGGAAAAAAAACTTTCCAGCTCAAAGAAACCTTCGGCTTCCGCACCATCGAAATAAGAAAGGGCGATGGCATCTACATCAACGGCGTGCAGGTGAAAATGAAGGGCATCAACCGCCACTGCTTCTGGCCCGAAACCGGCCGCACCCTGAACGAAGAAATACAGGTGAAAGACGCGTTGCTGCTGAAAGAAATGAACATGAACGCCGTGCGCTGCTCACATTATCCGCCCGATAAACGTTTCCTGGAACTCTGCGACTCCATGGGTATTTATGTGTTGAACGAGCTGGCCGGCTGGCAAAAAGCTTACAGTACTCCTGCCGGTGAAAAACTGGTGAAGGAACTGGTGGTCCGCGACCTGAACCATCCCTCCATCATCTTCTGGAGCAATGGCAACGAAGGTGGACACAACAAAGAACTGGACGATGATTACGGCAAATATGATTTCTCCAACCGTCCCGTCATCCATGCGCACCACAGGCCGGGAAACGCTTACAATGGCATCGACTGTAACCACTATGAAGATTATTACAGCACCCAGAAAATTCTCGCCGACAATAATATCTACATGCCCACGGAATTCCTCCACTGCCAGGACGATGGCGGTTGCGCCACCGGGTTATACGATATGTGGGAACAGCACTGGAACGCCAAACGTTCCGGCGGCGGTTTTCTCTGGGCCATGGTAGATGAAGGTGTGGTGCGGACCGACCTCAACAACATCATTGATGTGAACGGGGTGAACGCGCCCGACGGCATCATGGGACCCCACCGCGAAAAAGAAGGTGGCTTCTTCGCCATCCGCGAAATATTTTCTCCTGTAAAAATCACGCTCAAAAATCTTCCGGCTCAATTCGCCGGAGGCATTGAGATCGAGAACAGGTTTCACTTCACGAACATCGCTCAATGTTCTTTCCAGTGGGGTCTTGTGAATTTCCGCCAGCCGGGAGAGCAGTTCGCCGGTTATTCCCTCCAGCAAAAAGGAACGGCCCCCGCTCCCGATATCGCGCCGGGTAAAAAAGGCATTCTCAGTTTGCCCCTGCCCGCGGATTGGAAAAATTACGACGCCCTGGTACTGGCGGCCTTCGATCCTTTCAAAAAAGAAATCTACAAATGGACCTGGAAAATTAAGGGCAATGAAGCGCTGCTGACCCAAGTGGTCCTGAAAGATAAATCCGCCGCAGGCTTTGAAAACATCGGAGACTCCATCATCGGACTGAAAGGCGGAGAAGTAACGGTGTTCCTGGATAAAAAATCCGGGCAGATCGTGAACCTGCGCAATACGATGAGCGATAAACTCTCTTTCTCCAACGGCCCGGTAATGGTTTCGGGCAACGCCACTGTTTCCGGCGTGAAAACCTGGACCGAAGGAAATGATGCCATCGCCGAATTCACCTACTCAGGTGATATGAAGTATGTGCGCTGGCGCATGAACGGCAGCGGATGGCTTTCCATGGAATATGATTACGCCTTGAATGGTGATTATCCTTTTGCAGGAGTTTCTTTCAATTATCCTGAAAACTTCGTGTTGGGTGCGAAGTGGTTGGGGAAAGGCCCGTACCGTGTTTGGAAGAACCGGTTACAGGGCGTAACGGATAATGTGTGGGAGAACGCTTACAACAATACACATACGGGCAGCGCACCCTGGATCTATCCTGAATTCAAAGGGTACTACGCGGACATTACCTGGATGGAAATGAACACCGTGGAAGGCAAGTTCACCATTGCCAGCGCCGATACCGGTTTGTTCGTAAGGCTCTTCGATTTTTATGGTCTTTCCGGGGCGAAGCCACACCCCAATCTGCCGGTTGGCAACATCTCGTTCCTGGATGCTATTCCGGCGTTGGGCACCAAGCTGGCTTTGAACATAGATGCAAATCCTTCCAAACTGGGCCCATCGGGCGAACCCAATCATTTGAACGGAAACAGGAAAAGAACCCTCTGGTTTTACTTCGGACTTCCCAAACCATCTTCCGATAAAAAAGAGCAGTACAGCCGCCCCGCGGTGAACGACCTCTTCTAAAATAAAAATCATGAAAACGCTGATCAGTAGTATAATCCTTTCTTTCCTTACCCTTAGTTTGCAGGCCCAGCATAACCTGGAGTGGGCGAAAAAAGTCGGGAGCAGGCAACAACCTTCCGCGAAAAAGATATACTGGGTAAACGATTTCGGTGCGAAATCCGATACCGTTACCATCAATACCAAAGCCATACAAAACGCTATTGACGCGGCTTCGCGCAAAGGCGGCGTGGTAAGGTTCAAACCGGGAACTTATGTTACGGGCGCATTGTTCCTGAAAAGCAATGTGCAGTTACAGATTGATAAAGATGTCCTGATCCTGGGCAGTACCAGTTTCGATGATTACCCTGAAATAGATACCCGTATTGCGGGCATAGAAATGAAGTGGCCGGCCGCGCTCTTCAACGTGATCGGGCAAAAGCGGGTAGCCATTACCGGGGAAGGAAAAGTGAATGCCCGGGGAAAATTCTGCTGGGATAAATACTGGAACATGCGCCGCAACGACTACGAACCAAAAGGCCTGCGCTGGATCGTGGACTACGACGCGAAGCGCGTACGAACGGTACTTATACAGAACGCGGAGGATGTTACGCTGAAGGGACTTACATTCAGCAACGCGGGTTTCTGGACCATTCAGTTGTTGTATTCTTCCTATGTTACCGTTACCGGAGTTACCGTACGCAACAACGAAGACGGCAAGGGCCCCAGTACCGATGGTGTGGATGTGGACTCCTCCTCCTGGGTGCTGGTGGAAAACTGTGATATAGATTGCAACGATGATAATTTCTGTTTGAAAGCGGGCCGCGATTGGGATGGATTACGGGTGAACCGTCCAACCGAATATGTGGTGATCCGGAACTGCATTGCGCGGCGTGGCGGTGGATTACTCACTTTGGGCAGCGAAACCTCTGGTTCTATAAGGCATGTGCTGGCGGAAAACATGTACGCCAAAGGAACAGGCAACGGCTTTCATATTAAATCGGCGCTCACCCGGGGCGGCGTGGTGGAAGACATCCATATCCGGAACTGGAAACTGGATTCGATGAAGAATGTTTTCCATTTTACCATGAACTGGAACCCCACGTACAGTTATTCCAAACTGCCTGCGGGATACAACGAAAATAATATTCCTGAACACTGGAAAACCATGCTCCGTAAAGTGGAGCCGGAAGAAAAAGGCATTCCGCTTTTCAGAAATATTTATGTGGATGGGATGAAGGTAGATGGCGCCTCGAAGTTCATGGATGCGGAAGGATTGCCTTCCCGTGCATTGGAAAATTTTCACTTTTCAAACATTAAGGCCACGGTAACCTCGGCCGGAAAAGCGCATTTCACCAAAGGCTGGACCTTCGATAAAGTGGAACTCGTTGCCAAAGAAGGTTCATTAAAAGATCTTTCCGCAACAGTACAGGATGGAAGGGAAAAGGGAACAAACTAATTTGATTCCTCGAATTTATTTCGCCATGAATGGATTGCTGCATATGAAAAGAAACCTGCTTTTCGGACTTTGTTTATTAGCCACCCCTTTTTCCATGCGTGCACAACGAACCATGGAACACCTGGACCGCGGCGTGGTGGCTATTCCCGATAGCAACAAAACCTTCATCAGCTGGCGATTGCTGGCTACCGATCCCGATGATATCGCTTTCAACGTCTATAAACAATCGCCACGGGGACCACTCAAACTGAATGCGGTACCCATTAAAAACGCGACCTGGTTCCTCGATGAAACCGGAGGTCCGTCTGCACAAAGAACTTACCTCGTGAAAGCCCTGCTGAAGGGAAAAGAAGTGGAAACCTCCGCCCCTTTTACCATAGCGGCCGGCAACAACAAACCGTATTTGTCCATTCCGCTGCAAACGCCACCGGGTTATACGCCAAACGACGGTTCCGTGGGCGACCTTGATGGCGACGGCACTTACGAGATCGTGGTGCACATGACCGGCAGGGCGAAGGATAATTCGCAGGCCGGCATTACCGATCCGCCCATATTCCACGCGTATAAGCTGGACGGCACTTTATTGTGGCGCATCAACCTCGGGAAGAACATCCGCGAAGGCGCGCACTACACCCAGTTTATGGTGTACGACCTGGATGCCGATGGAAAAGCTGAAATAGCCATGAAGACCGCCGACGGCACCATTGATGGAGAGGGCAAGGTAATTGGCGACTCCACAAAAGATTACCGCAACAAAGACGGGTATATCCTCTCCGGCCCCGAATACCTCACCGTATTCGACGGGCTCACCGGAAAAGCCCTCGCTACCACGAAATACATTCCTGCCCGCCATCCTGAAACGGAAACGCCTACCACGGAGGATCTCAAAAAAGTTTGGGGCGATGGCTATGGCAACCGTATGGACCGCTTTCTGGCCTGCGTGGCTTACCTCGATGGCAAAACGCCCAGCCTCATTATGGCAAGGGGTTATTATACCAGGACCGTACTGGCCGCCTGGAATTTCAAAGAGGGCCAGCTTTCCCATGTGTGGACCTTCGACAGCGATGATCCCACACATCCTGAAAACAGGCCCTACCGCGGACAGGGCAACCACAACCTGAGCGTGGCCGATGTGGATGGCGATGGAAAAGATGAAATCATTTATGGCGCCATGGCGCTCGACGATAACGGAAAAGGATTGCACACCACCGGGTTCGGTCATGGCGATGCCCTTCACGTGAGTGACCTTGACCCGTCCCGCCCCGGGCTGGAAGCATTTGACATCCAGGAACGTTTCGGTGATGCGGGTGTGCATTTCCGTGATGCGCATACCGGAGAGGTACTCTGGAAAAAACCTTCCGTTAAAGCCGGTGAAGATGGCGAGGGACCCGGAAGAGGATTGTCGCTGGACGTGGACCCCCGCTACCCGGGCTTTGAAAGCTGGGCCGCCGGCGCGGGCATTACCGGGATGTTTGATGTGAAAGGCAACAAAATCGCTGAGAAAACCCCTCCTGTGAACATGGGTATCTACTGGGACGGCGATGAGCTGAGTGAAATACTGAACGGCACTTTCATAGGAAAATGGGACTACCTCAACCAAACGACCCATAAACTGCTCGATGCCCGTGAATATGGCTGCGCGTCCAACAACGGCACGAAACAGAATCCTGTGCTTTCCGCCGATATTTTCGGCGACTGGCGCGAAGAAATGATCGTTCGCTCCGCGGATAACAAAGAATTGCGGATATTTTCCACTACTATTCCCACCAGCCGCCGATTTTATACCTTTATGCACGATCCCCAGTACCGGCTCAGCATCGCCTGGCAGAATGTGGCATACAACCAACCGCCCCATACTTCCTTCTACATAGGGCCGGGTATGAAGGATCCACCAAAACCCGGTATAAAAACTGTTATCTACAAAGCGAAAAAGAAATGATCAAGAAGCACACGATTCTGCTGGCCCTGGCTTTCTGCACACTCACCTCATTTGTACTCCTCCAGGGAAGAAAGCCCATCCTGTACATTATTGGAGACTCTACCGTGCGCAACGGCGACGGCTCCGGAAAAAACAAACAATGGGGTTGGGGAAGCTTTATGTACAAGTATTTTGATACGACCGAGATCAGCGTACGCAACCACGCCATCGGCGGAAGAAGCAGTCGCACCTTTCTTACCGAAGGCAGGTGGCAAACCATATTGAACGATCTCCGCAAAGGGGATATCGTGCTGATCCAGTTCGGCCACAACGATGCCGGTCCGCTGGACGATACCGCCCGCGCCCGGGGAACCATCCGGGGCATTGGCAATGAAAGCAAGGACATCTATAATCCTATCCGGAAACAGAACGAAACCGTGTACACCTATGGCTGGTACATGCGAAAATACATTCGCGAAGCCCGTGAAAAAGGCGCGATCCCTTACGTGTGTTCACCCGTTCCGCGCGACAACTGGACCCCCGAAGGAAAAGCAAAAAGAGGAAATGCCGATTACGCCGGTTGGGCAAAACAGATCGCTTTGGAAGAAAAAGCCTGTTTCATAGACCTGAACAACCTGATCGCGGATAAATACGATGAGCTGGGAAAAGAAAAAGTAGCGCCGCTTTTTTTCGGAGACCATACCCATACCAGCGAAGCGGGTGCAAAACTTAACGCTTCCATCGTAGCAACGGAGTTACAGAAGAAAGGCGAATGCTCGCTGGATAAATACATGTACATCATTTTACCATGAGATATACCCTGCTATTCGTATTGCTTGCAACTTTCTCCCAATGCCTCCCAACCGCATCCGTTAATGATCAACCAATCGACCGGCAAAAAGTGGTGGAACGGCACAACATTCAACTCACATCAGCCGATACACTGGCATCGCTCACCGTAGGCAACGGGAAATTCGCCTTTACAACCGATGTTACCGGACTGCAAACTTTTCCCGAAGCGTATAAAAACGGGATTCCCCTGGGTACACAGTCCGAATGGGGATGGCACAGTTTCCCGAATGTGATGGGATTAAAACGGGAAGAATCATTGCAGGAATACGATTTGAATGGCAGGAAAATCACCTACCTGGTACAAAGAAAATCACCGGAAAGAAGCAAGGCGGCTTCCAATTATTTCAGGGAGAACCCGCACAGGTTGCAACTCGGCAACCTGGGTTTTGTGTTGCTGAAGAAAGACGGCACAGAAGCCACGCTGAAAGACATCACCAATATTCAACAGGAACTTGAACTCTGGAACGGTACCATACACTCCGTTTTTAGGGTGGAGAACGAGCAAGTGGAAGTATGGACCAATGCCCATGGTGAACACGATGCCATTGGCGTGAAAGTAGTTTCCCCGCTGTTGGAACAGGGCAGGATGCGGGTGAAACTGCGTTTTCCCCTCCCCACCGCCAAATGGAACGATGAAGGGGTTTATTATGGAGAACCGGAAAAGCATACTTCGTTCATTCATAAAGCGAAGCCCGGAAGGATCGTGCATACATTGGATACTACTACGTATTTCGCGGACCTGAACTGGGAAGGGAATGCCACGCTGGAAAATCCATCCGCGCATGATTTCAGGCTGAAGCCCGCTCCGAAGGATACTTTCTCCTTTACCTGCCGCTTCTCACGGGACAGCACAACCAAAAAAGAGCTCTCTTTTTCCACCATATCGGTCAGTAGCGCAAAAGCGTGGGCAGACTTCTGGCAATCAGGCGGAGCGATAGATTTCGAAGGAAGCACTGATACCCGTGCCCATGAACTCGAAAGAAGAATCATGCTTTCCCAATACCTCACCCGTGTACAATGCGCGGGTAGTTTCCCGCCACAGGAAACCGGCCTTACGGCCAACAGCTGGTATGGGAAGCCGCACCTGGAAATGCACTGGTGGCACGGCGTGCACTTTGCACTTTGGGGAAGGCCGGAGCTGCTGGAAAGAAGTATGGACTGGTATACGAAGGTAATGCCCACCGCCAGAGCGATTGCCGAACGTCAGGGTTTTAACGGCGTGCGCTGGCAGAAAATGACGGACAACAACGGAGATGAATGCCCCTCTTCCGTAGGTGCTTTTCTCGTATGGCAGCAGCCGCATTTCATCACCTTCGCGGAGCTGTTGTACCGCGCAGGGGAGAAAAAGGAAACCCTTGAAAAATACAGTGACCTTGTTTTCGCCACAGCGGATTTTATGGCTTCCTTCCCCTACTACGATTCCCTCAAAAGCAGGTTCATGCTCGGAAAAGGACTGATCCCCGCCCAGGAGCGTTTCCCCGCCGTGGAAACCTTCAACCCCACGTATGAACTCGCCTACTGGCGCTGGGCCCTGGAAACGGCGCAGCAATGGAAAGAGCGCCTCGGCATGAGACCGGATGAATCCTGGAACCGCGTACTGGACGAACTCTCAGCATTGCCAGTTCAGAAAAATGTGTACCTCGCCGCCGAAAGCGCCCCCGACTCCTATACCAAACCGGAATACATGACCGACCATCCTTCCGTATTAGGTGCCTATGGCATGCTCCCGCTCACGAAAGGACTGGATACCGCGGTGATGCGCAACACTTTCAACCTGGTTTGGGACACCTGGCAGTGGAACGATACCTGGGGCTGGGATTTCCCCATGACCGCCATGACCGCTGCAAGACTAGGCATGCCGGAACGCGCCGTGGACGCGCTGATGATGGATATCCGCACCAACACCTATCTTCCCAACGGACACAATTTCCAGGACAACCGGCTGCGGATTTACCTCCCGGGCAATGGTGGATTACTCGCCGCCATCGCCATGATGACGGCAGGTTTCGACAACAATAAAACCGACCGCCCCGGGTTCCCACAAAATGGCAAGTGGAAAGTGAAATGGGAGAAAATGGCAAAGATGTTCTAAACGAAATGGTGAAGGGGAATCCCATATCCCGCTTCCCCGCAAATAAAATGAGGATGAAACAAAAACTTCTTTTTACAACGCTCACGATCGCCTTTTGCGCAGGCGCACAACTTTTCGCGCAGAAACTTCCTTCGCAAAAATCCATCATGAAGGCCATGGTGAAAACCAACGCTTATTTCATGGAAACCTGGCCCGATCCGGGGAAGCCCATCTTCACCAACATCGAACGCCCCAGTAATATCTGGACCCGCGCCGTATATTATGAGGGCCTGATGGCGCTGTACAACATTAACCCGCAGAATGAATATTATAAATACGCCGTGGAATGGGGCGAAAAACACAAATGGGGCCTGCGCGGCGGTATCGAAACACGCAATGCAGACAACCAATGCTGCGGACAAACTTATATTGACCTCTACCTGCTGGACAGGAAGCAGCATCCCGAATGGATCCGCGATATAAAAGCGTCCATCGACCGGATGAACACCACCCCAAAAGTTGACGACTGGAACTGGATTGATGCCTTCCAGATGGCCATGCCCGTGTATGTAAGGCTTGGCCTGCTGTACAAAGATTCCACTTACTTTAACCGGATGTACGAGATGTATGCCTACTCTAAATACAAGCAGGGTGGGGGTTTGTACAACAAAGCAGATAAACTCTGGTGGCGTGATAAAGATTTTGTGCCGCCCTATAAAGAGCCGAACGGTGAAGACTGCTACTGGAGTCGCGGCAATGGCTGGGTAGTGGCTGCCCTGGTGCGCGTGCTGGAAAAACTGCCCGTAACGGATCCGCATTACAGTGAATACCTCCAGGATTATAAAGATATGCTGGCCGCCCTGTTGCCTGTTCAACGCAAAGATGGTTTTTGGAATGTGAGCCTGCACGATCCCAACCACTTCGGGGGCAAGGAAATGACCGGTACCGCACTCTTTGTGTATGGCATGGCATGGGGTATTAACAACGGGCTGATCGATAAAAAAACATACCTCGCCCCAGCTATAAAAGCATGGAACGCAATGGTAAAAGACTGTATCCACCCCAACGGGTTCCTGGGTTATGTACAGGGAACGGGGAAAGAACCTAAAGACGGTCAGCCGGTGAGCTTTACCAGCAAGCCTGATTTCGAGGATTACGGATTGGGTTGTTTTCTGCTGGCGGGAAGTGAGATGTATAAGTTGAGAAAATAATCGCCATTGGGCAAAAACGCCGCCTTCCTCCGTTAAACAACGGATATAAATTCAGTTTTTTAACGGAGGCTGCGGTGTCAAACAGTTTGTAATTTCCGTTCCTGCATCAAACTTACACTTACGGTGCCCCAAAGTGGGCGGTTCAGGAACGGCCCGGATTTATTCCGGGCCTGTTTATAGGTACTATTTCGATAGCATCCGGAGCAAATCCAGTACCGCATTCAGGATAGTATCTCTTTTCCGGTCCTGCTGCATGGGAACGGCGATGGCTTTCGGAGGCTGGGGTAAAAACGGTGGTTGTTGCTGTGTGTTCATGGATAATAGCTTTAGAATTCAAATATGAGGATAAAAAATCCTTCCCGCCAGTAAATCCGCCCGCTTAACCAGCCGTTAACCCCTGTTTAAGGTGAACTACTTATCCCCGAATCTTCCTGCTTTTAAGTAACCATAAGTTCCTTACTTTTGTAAAAAACCAACAAGATGAATCTTTTTGTAGCCGGCCTGCCTTATGATCTGTACGACGACGAACTGATGGAAATATTCGAGAAATTCGGTAAAGTCAATTCGGCGAAAGTGAGCATGGACAAGGAAACCGGGAAGAGCCGCGGTTTCGGATTCGTGGATATGCCCAATGAAGAAGAAGCCCGTGAAGCAATTGACGGACTCAACGATATTTCACTCGGTAAAAAACCGCTTGTTGTGAAGCAGGCGGAGGACAGGGGCAGCGCCCCCCGCGGACCCCGTCCAGGTGGTGGCGGACCCGGTGGTCCCAGGTTTGGCAACAACCGTCCCGGTGGCGGCGGCGGTGGTTACCGTGGTGGCGGCGACGACCGCAACAGAAACAGGTATTAATTTATTCCTATAAAACAAAGCACGGCAGTATGTAGTGTTACATGCTGCCGTGTTGCTTTTGGGGCCATGTACTGATTCCACCAACAGCAATGCATTCAAAAGATATGTGGTATTGCATGGCCACGAATGTGTGCCTGAAGCTGAAATATATCCCGGAGAACTCTGCCAGAGTGATGGTTGCCCCACCGTATCTCCGGGTATGCTGAAGAAACTTGAAAAGAAACTGGATGCATCGTCAAGGCCCGTGCTGCTGTGGTTATACCCTTAGCCCCGAACGAAGTACGCTACAAATAATCCGGCCCCGTTGAAACGGGGCCGTTGGGAACGGAACATTACATTTACTCGCTTGACATGTTCCGGTCCTGATTTCTACGCTTTCTTCACTTAATTTGAGAGAACAGAAATATACCGGCACAAACTTAGGATGGAGGGCCCCGTTTGTATTTCCTATATCGGGAAATTCTGTTTACGAATCCGGGAAATTAAAGGAGGGTTTTCGCGCAATTGCTTTGTGCTGCGCACTTCACAACGCACTGCTTCCTGCTTCGTACCTCGCAGTCTCGCAGGAGCAGGGACGCAAAGAGAGGCTGATGTTGAAGGTCATGGGAAAATGCTGTTTTTCTGGCGCTAGATGTTTGGAATAGGCATAAAAAGAAAAACCCGGTCAGCACCATGCTGACCGGGCCGTGTTTATACGGATAAGGGTTACTGTTTTTTCCGCTTCAGGTATTCCGTTTTTTTCTTTTCATATTCAGCTTTCTCTTCTGCTTTGTACCGCTCGCGGTAGGAGGCGGGGAGGTTCAGTCTTTCTTTCATCAGACCGGGTGCCCAGTCTACCAGTTCTTTTTCTCCGTTTTTGTTCCGGACGATATCGAATGCATCATACAGTTCACCGGTAACGGTATAAGCTTCCAGCCTTATTTTATCCGACTCAACTTTTACGCGCTGGTACAGCTGCGTATTGGCGGCCACCCGCTGCAGCCAGGGTTCCAACGAAGGCACATACATTTTAGGACCGCTCACAGAAACTACATAAACAGGACCTTTCAGGGGTTGCCGTTTTTGTTGTGGAGAGGTTTCCGCGGTTCCCCTGCCGTAGGTATGGTCGTGACCGGTGAGTACCAGGTCTACGGGATATTTTTCGAAGATGGGCTGAAAAGCGTCGCGCAGGCTTTTGTTGTCGCGGCCGTTACCCGAGGAAAAAACAGGGTGGTGCATGGTTAAAATCGTCCACTTGTTTGGGTTGTTTTTCAGCACGTTTTCCAGCCATTTCACTTGGCTGATGCTGTCTTCCTTACTCAGCAATAAAGATTGTGAGCTGATGGAGATGACCCTCACCTGCTGGTAATCGAAGAAATAAGTAAGTTCTTCCAGGCCTTCCGGGCCATTCAATGGCAGGTTGAAAGTTGGGCGCCAGTGTTTGGTGAGTGTAAGTTTTCTTTGCTCATCGCGGTAGAACTCGTGGTTGCCTGCGGTGGGTACACAGGGAATCATGGCGTGCATCCAGCCTCCGGCATAAAAGAACTCTCCCCATTCCTTGTCCACATTCGTGCGGTTGATCAGGTCGCCCGCATGCAACATGAAAGCTGCGGATGCTTCGTGTTGGAAAGCGGCGCGGATGGTACGGCTCCACCATTCTTTGTGGTCGTTCTGTGCATCGCCGAGGTAAAGAAAAGAGAAGGGACGGAATTTTTCGGCTGCTGTTCTGAATTGAATCCATTCACTTCTGTTCACCGCGTCACCCACGCGGTACATGTATAAAGTATCCGGGATCAGCCCGGTGAAAGTGGCCGAGAAATAGTGTGCTTTTGCACCCGGAAGATCCAGTGTTTCCACGGTAGCCGGCAAGGTGACGGGGTTGATCAGTTCGGGTTCGGCTTTGGCCAGCGCCAGTTCAACATACCCGGTAGTGACGGTGGTATCCATGCGCCAGGAAACACCCATTCCGGAGGCGGGTTTTTCACCGATGGAGAGCATGATGCGGTCGGGAACTTTTGTGGCCGGGTAAGCAGAAACCGGCTCCTGTGCGAACACAGGAGCGGTTTGTAAAACACCAATGGTAAGGATTGCTGCGATAGATATTCTCATCTTGAAAAATTGTTTTAGAACCTGAAATTGATACCGGCGCTTCCCCACCAGCTATCGAGGTAGGTGTTAAGCGGGTATTGTTTGTCACCCATGTAATCGGAGCGCTGCGCGCGGGTGATATTGCTGATGTTCACCACGGCTTTCAGTCGTTTGGTGATTTGTTGAGATGCGGAGAAATCGAGTTGCATCCTTCCTTTTTCGTAGGTATCGAACCTTTCTTCATCGCCTACTTCACGGAGATAAGTCGCGAAGAAGTAGGAAGATATTCTCCCTGAGAAGCCGTACTTCTCATAAGTAAGCGACAGGTTGCCCACGTGCGGTCTCATTTCAGGCAGGGCGATATCGCGGGTGGTGGTCATGAAGGGAATGGTAAGTTTGGAATCGGTATAGCTGTAGTTGGCGTACACGCCGAAGCCGTTCCAGAAGCCGGGGAGGAAAGTGAATTGCTGCTGCCAGGCGATTTCCACGCCTTTTACCGTGCCTTTTGCACCATTGGTTACGGTGTTAATACGGTATCCGTTGAATTCTCCGCCCTGTTGCTCGAAGGAGTAATCAAAAAGCACATCGCGTACATCTTTGAAGAACACGCCTCCGGAAACAAGTCCGATAGACTGGAAATAATGTTCAAACAAAAGATCGTAGTTGGTGGCGTTTTCTTCTTTCAGGCTCGGATTGCCCTGGTTGATGCGTTTTCTTCTTTTTTCAATCTCCATCCAGGGAACGAGGTCGTAGTAGTTGGGCCTGGAAAGTGAGCGTGTTACGGCTGCGCGGAAATTGGTTTTGGCGGTCATTTTGTATTTGATGTTCAGCGAGGGATAGAATCCGTCGAAATCTCCCTGGTGGTCGATTTTGGTGGTGGACACGTAATTCCCTGTTTCATCCAGCAATACCTGGTTGCCTTTGTAATCGAAGGAGGTTCTTTCGTAGCGTACACCGCCTACCACATCAAATTTTTTCAGGTTCAGGCTACCCATCAGGTAGGTCGCGGCCAGGTCTTCTTTGCCTGAATAGGAATCCGGGTCGGTGTTCTGGCGGGTATAGGTGATGTTGTCGACGTATTTCTCGCGGTTGTTCTGGAAGTTCTCTTCCATGGTTTTTGTTTCGGGGAAACCGTAGAAGTTTATTACGCCGTCGAAGAAATCATCGCGACGGTAGGAAGAAGTGTAATCAGAAAGTTTAAACGTTGCTTCTCCGGTTTTCAGCACATGGTTGTAGTAGTTCCTGAAGCGGTCGTTCGTTTTGTAACGGTAGCGGCCACCTGCTTTGATGAACGCCGACTGCTTGTTGCCCAGCTGAAAAGTCTTTTTAGCGTTGAAGGTACCTTGAGCGTCTTTGTCGTTCACCTGTTCGTGCCTGTTGGTATAACTCCTCGTGGTATAATTGGCGAGGTCGTTGGCTGCGGGTGTGGTGAAATTGATCCGGGGACGAGCGGGATCCGCAAAGTCGATATCCGCTTCCTGTTTGCCGAGGGTAAAAGAGGAGTTCCAGTACTTGGGCTGGTCGTACAGGCCTTTGTTCAGGTTGATGTTATAGTCAATTTCCACGGTTCCGGCCAGTGATTTTCCTCCCGTGCTGATGTTGAAAATATCACGGTGGTAATCGCGCCAGCGGCCCTCACGGTAAATGGTGATGTTGTTCACATGGTTTTCCGAAGTATAACCACCCAGGCTGTTCCCGATACTGCCCGAATACTGGAATTCATAGTATTTATTGTAGGTACTTCTGAGGTAAACCTTGCTGTTCTTCCCGAGGTCATAATTCAGGTCGAGGGTAAGACCGAGGTTATCCCTTTCAATATTGAACGCTTCGTAGGTTATGTTTTCGGGTTTGCGTTTTTCAGTTCCATTGACGTCGAAATCTTCGTAGGATATATCGATCCTGTCTTGTCCGCGGAACGATTTGAAGTAGCTGGCGCCGAACAGGTAGCCGAAACGCTTTTTCTTTTGTCCGTAAACGGCGGATACATCGTAATTCGCTTTGCCGGTAAGGTTGTTGTAGCCGATGAGCGCTTTACCGGAGAGGATGGCTTTGGGATCCTGGGCACTTTTGGAGATGATGTTCACGATGCCTCCTGTGGCATCGGCATCACGGTCCGGGGTAAGCGTTTTGATGATTTCGATGGATTCCACTGTATTGGAGAGGATACCGTTGAGGTCGGTGGTTCGCGACTGTGTTTCCGTGGCTGGAGCCTTGTTTCCGTTGATTTGCACGGAGTTCCTGGTGGGATCAAGTCCGCGGATGATCACATCCCGGGCCACGCCATAGCTGTATCCCACGGCTACGCCGGGCACGCGCTGGAGTGATTCGGACACCGTGTTGTCGGGGAATTTCTCCATCTGCTCTTTGGAGAGCACATACTTGATGTTTTCCGCGTTCCGCATCGCGTTGAGTGCGGTTACCTCTCCTTTACGTATACCCGTGATGGTAACGCCACCCAGTGTACCGGTTTTTGAGGTAAGCTGGAAAGAAATTTCGGTGGTGGCGCCTTCGGTAACGGTTACTTTTTTCCTGGCGGTATTGTAGCCGAGGTAAGAAATTTCCACTTCATGTTCACCAGCGGGCAGTTGGTGCAGCAGGTATTGCCCGTCCTTATCGGTGAGCACGGTCCAGCCGGAGTTCACCAGGGCCACCGTCGCGAAAGGAAGTACATCTTTGGTAACGGCATCTGAAACGGTTCCTTTTAATGCGCCGGTTTTCTGAACCGGTGTTTTAACGGGTTCGCTCTTGCGTAAAATCACCTGGTTACCGGAGCGGGAAGGCACCAGTCTGGTACCGTTTAATACCTTGCGAAGCACATTGTCAAGGTTTTCGTCCTTTGCTTCGAGGGAAACCGGCGCAAGGTTTTTCACGTCATCGTTGTGGTAGGCGAAAACCAGGCCCGTTTTAGACTGTAGTTCCGCCAGCGCTTCGGGCACCGAAACTTTCCTGAGCGACAGCGAGACTTTCTGCCCCGACTGCGCGTGAGAAGGATGACCCGCCCACAACAACAGGGCGAGCATGGGGGTAAAACAAGATTTCATACCAATCATTTATTTTTTGGGTGAGAAGACGATTTGATTGTTTTTCCGGATCACCCGGATTTTACCTCCGGCTTCCAATACCTGGAGAATCTGAGGGAGGTCCGCATAACCAAACACGGCCGTGAAGCGTGTTTGAGCAATATTTTTGTGGGAAATACTGATCTTTTCCCCGAATTGTTTTTCCAGTATACCGGCGATGCGCGCCAAGGTTTCGTTTCTGAAAACCAGTCCGCCATTCCGCAGCGCGGTTGCTTCTCCCTCCGCCAATACATATACTTTCCATTCTTTCGCCATGGTATCCAGCTGGAAACTTTGTCCGGGGCGCAGGCGGGTAAGCGGTTCGTTGTGCTGCATCATTTCCACGGCGCCTTCCAGCAGGGAAACCCGGTGTTTTCCGGAAGCCGAGTCGCTGTCCACTTCAAAGGAGGTGCCCGTTACCTTTGTTACCACCGGTCCTGAGTGCACGAAGAAGGGCCTGCTGCTATCTGTGGCCACGGAAAAAAATGCTTTTCCCTGTAGCAATACGTTCCTGTTTTTCCGCTCAAACGTTTCGGGGTAACGAAGCCGGCTTCCCGGAGCCAACCGTACTTTTGTACCATCGTTGAAGCGGAGGCTCAGTGTTTTTCCCGGTGCGGCCACCGTTTCTTTCCAGGTTACCGGCTGGTTGTGTTTTACACGTACCTGCGCGGTGAGCCACACCGTTCCCCACAGTAAAACCACCAGGGCGGCAGCGAGCCATAGGCGCGGCCACCTGCCGAAGAAGGACTCTTTTTCTTTTGAGTGAATGACGTAGGCAGGCTGGTGTATGTTACGCAGTTTGTTTAGTGCACCATATACATCGACCGTTTCGGAGTGATCTGCCCGTTGAAAGTGTGGGTACAACTCCTGGAAGAGCTGTTCGTATTCCGGTGATTGGCGCACACAGCCTTCCCATGCGCGCTGAAGCGCCTCCGAGCGTTCCCCGGAGAGCCGCCTGTAAAGAATGTCCCAGTTGAACCGGGACGGAATATTTTTCATACGAAAAGGTTTTTTCGGGAAGGATAACGGGAAGTATAAAAGAGCGACTTCATTTTTTTCACGGCTTTGTGCAGTTGAACCTGAACGGTGCCTTCCGTAATGCCCAGCATGATTGCTATTTCGGGAACCGAATAGTCCTGTAGCCTGTTCAGCCTGAATATTTCACGTTGCCGCACCGGCAGCTTTTCCATGGCCAGCCGCAGCGCTTCTTCCATGTCTTTCACAAGGAGGCGCGATTCCGGAATGCCCATCGAAGAATGCTCTTTTGCAGCGGCCATCTCCGTGAGTTCCTCCGCCAGACCGATCTTTTTCCGCAGGATGTTGAAAGACGCGTTGCGCGCGGCAGTGAGCAGGTAGCCTTTCAAACCGGTATGCAGTTCCAATGTGTTTCTTTTCAACCACAACTGGTGTAGTACATCTGAAGCGATCTCTTCCGCTTCTTCGTAGTGCCCGCAGTAATGGTGCGCGTGATCGCGCAGCTCCGGAAAATATTTCACGAAAAGAATCTCGTACGAACGGTGATCGCTCTGCTGAACGGCATCCCATAAAAGCTCATCTATCCCCTGCACCATTGTATATGTTCTTTTTCCGGAAATATTTCCGGTTAAAAGACACGAATTTGCCCCGTTATTTATACATGGCCGTGTTATGAAAATATTAAGCGTGATGCCCGCCGTTTCAGTATTTTTTCCTAACTTGAATATAGTCCTCGTCAACCAACCTTCTGCGAATGCTGCTGGAAAACGCACCTTATTCTCATGACAAAGCGAAACTGTATGATCTCTTATTGGATAATACAGACGAAGGATTTATACTTATAGATCAAGCCTTCAACATTGTGGCCATCAACAAGGCCGGAACAGAAAGGATAAAGGAAATATTCTCCAAAGATGTGCTCGTTGGTTCCTCCATGTTTCAGTTCACCAAACCTGACCGGTTGCCTTTTATACGTGAAGTTTATGCGCGCGTATTCCGTGGCGAACCCGTGAGCTACCAGGTAACAGCCCATACGCCAGGCGGGGTAAGAAAGACGTTTTCCATTTTATCAAGGCCGGCTTTTGAAAAAGACGGCGGTATTTTCGGAGCGCTAATCAATACCAGGGACGTTACACAGGAGGTGGAGCGCGTTTATGAGCAGGAGATTGCGTTGGGCATCTCTTCGATCTTCACCAGTAAACACCTGCTGTCTGAGGCGCTGGAGGACTTGTTGTACCTGCTTTGCAAGGAATACAAGCGGGATGCCGCGGAAATATGGATCAGCAATATTGATGGTACGGCGCTGTTGCGTAAGGCTAGTGCACACTGCATAGAGGATGGAGCGATGCTTTCATTCGCGAAGGGCAAGGGCCTTCCCGGCGCATGTTGGGCCGAACAGCAGGCAATTTATATCTCAGATCTTCAACGCGATGAGCTGTTCCAAAGAAAATCCTTCGCCCGGGCAAATGGTTTTGTAGCCGCGGAAGCCATTCCCATTGTGAATATGGGCGCAACCACCGCTGTGCTGGTGTTTTTTCAGAAACAGGACGGTAAGGCCGGTGCTAATATTCCCGCATCTGTTCTCTTTCATACCGGCAATGAGATCAGGAGAAAAGATGCTGAAGACCGGCTTAACAGGTTCTTCGAACTTTCTCCCGATGTTTTTTCTATAGCCGGCACAGATGGTTATTTCAAGATACTCAACGCCTCCTTCCCCCGAATGCTGGGGTATACCATGGAAGAAGTATTATCGGTATCGTATTATGACCTGATCCACCCCGATGACCTCAAGTCAACAGAAGTTCTGGTGGATGAACTGGCGGGCGGACTTCAGTCCAGCTATTTCGAGAACCGGTTCCGTGCGAAAGACGGCAGTTACCGTTGGTTTGCCTGGACCTCTACCTCGCTCGAGGAGGAAGGACTCATATTCGGCGTAGCCAAGGATATTACGGAGAAGAAAAAATCGGAACAACTTTACCACCACCTGAACGCTACTCTTGAAAAGAGGGCAAAGGAACTCGCGGCATCCAACGCTGAACTGGAACGCTTCGCTTACGTAGCTTCCCACGATCTTCAGGAACCCCTCCGTATGGTGAGCAGTTTTCTCCAACTGCTGCAAAAAAAATACAACAATCAGCTTGATGATACGGCGCACCAATACATTCATTTCGCGGTGGATGGCGCCGAAAGAATGAAAAAGCTCATCCTCGACCTGCTGGCCTATTCAAGAGTAGGAACCAACAGTGAAGAACATACGTTGGTTGACATGAACCAGGTGTTCAGCGAGGTGAAAACCTGGTTCACCAATACTATCCGCGAACTTGACGCGGATGTCCGTTCGGGCCGGCTCCCCATCATAAAAGGTAATCCCACACAAATGAAACAGGTGGTGCAGAACCTGGTGGGCAACGCACTCAAATACCACGCTGAGGCACTACCGAAAATTTTGATAAATAGCAAAGAATTAAACGGGGAATGGATATTTTGCGTGGAAGACAATGGAATTGGCATTGATCCCCGCTTCGCGGAAAAAATATTTATTATCTTTCAACGGCTGCACAACAGTAGTGAATACGAAGGTACAGGCATAGGACTGGCCATCACGAGGAAGATCGTGGAGAAACATGGCGGAAGAATATGGGTGGAACCCAATACGCCTTCAGGAAGTAAATTCTATTTCAGTATCAGAAAATAAACCTTTTTCCATGCAAACGGATGAAATAAAGATTTTACTGGTAGAAGACAATGAAGGTGATGTGATACTCACGCTGGAAGCCCTGAAAGAGGGACGGATTAAAAATTCCGTGAACGTGGTGCGCGATGGAGAACAAGCCATCTTTTACCTGGATAAGAAAGAAGGTTATGCTGATGCCATCACGCCCGACATTATACTCCTCGATATTAACCTGCCCCGCATTGATGGACTGGAAGTACTCAGTTACATCAAACAATCCGAATCGCTGAAAACAATTCCCGTGGTTATGCTCACAACATCATCTTCCAGGAATGATATTCAGAGCGCTTATGCATCCTACGCCAATTGTTACATCACCAAACCCGTAGATTTCAACAAATTCATGGACGTTATAGGATCGATCGAGCATTTCTGGATATCACTGGTAAAATTACCCACCCACTAATTGTTGCCACAATGCTGCCTGATAACCTGCATATCCTTGTTGTTGAAGACAATCCAGGTGATTTTTTCCTGGTCAGGGAATACCTGCGCGAGTACCATCCGCATTTCAATATCGTACAGGCCGTTACGCTTGCGGAAGCCCGGCTGCTGGTGAAAAAAGTGGCGGTGGACCTTATCCTGCTGGACCTTTCCCTGCCCGACAGCAGCGGCATGGAATCCATTAAAGAGATGATCGGTTTCGCGGAAAACATCCCCGTGATCGTGCTCACAGGCTTCGCCAACAAAAATTTCGGGATCGATACATTGGGGCTCGGGGTCCAGGATTATCTCGTGAAAGGGGAGATCAACGGCTCCATGCTGGAAAAAAGCATCTCTTACAGTTTCGAAAGGAAGAAATACATTGAGGACCTTAAAATCAGCAACGACCGGTACAGTTACGTGAGCAAAGCCACCTCCGACGCCATCTGGGACTGGGACCTGGTTTCTAATGAAATTTACTACAACATCAGCTACTACCGGCTTTTCGGCTACCCGTATAACGCTGGCTCACAACCGGTTTCCTCCTGGAAAAAACTGATCCATCCCGAAGACATGGAGCGGATAGCGATGAGCGTGGAAGAAAAACTCAGTGATCCGGGCGATGACAATACCTGGAAAGCGGAATACCGTTACCTGAAAGCCGATGGCTCCTACGCCTACGTGTTCGATCGCGCCTACATCGTGTACGACGCGCACGGCACACCCGTCAGGATGGTGGGTGCCATGCAGGACATTACCCGGGAGAAAGAGGAAGAAGCGCTCCGGTTACAGGAAGAAGCCGAAAGGCAGAAGGAGATACTGCAAACCATTATCCGCACCCAGGAAAAGGAACGTTACCACTTCGGGCGGGAACTGCACGACAACATCATCCAGATACTCGCCGTTTGTCAGATCTACCTGGACATGTTGCTGAAGGGGGAAGCCCAGCATGATTTCCTGCAAAAGAGCCATGAAAATATAAAACTGGCCATACGGGAAATAAGGACACTGTCGCACCAGCTCGCGCCGGCCACTTTCAGCGAGCACTCGCTCGTGACCGCGGTGAACGAAATCGCCGAACATATTTCAGCCTCCGGCAAATACCGGGTCTATGTAGATTATTCCAACTTTAAAACGGAAGAAGTGCCCGAAGAAGTGAAGCTGACGCTTTTCAGGATCATCCAGGAGCAGGTGAACAACATCCTGAAACACGCGGACGGCAACAAAATAGAGATCGCCATCATCCAACAGCCCGGGAACAAAATAAAACTTGGGGTGCGCGATAATGGTAAAGGGCTGAAATCCGACACTCCAACCACGGGCATCGGGCTGTCCAATATCCGGAACCGCATCAGTTTGTACAATGGGAAGATGGACCTCCGCTCCGCTCCGGGAGCGGGCTGCGAACTGGAAGTGGTGCTGGAATACTGATGGGAAAACCGTGTATATGAATCTTCACCGGCGCGTAAAATACAAATACATACCATCTTTTTACCGGCAAATCAAAAGTATGAGTATTTTGATGCCCAAAAGGAGGCCATGCTCCTGCAAAATACATGGGGCGTAACCCGAAAAGCCTGACGAGTAGGATAATGTAAAAACCGTAGAAAAAATGGATGCACAAAAAGTTGACATGTTTCTGATGTCAAATGGAAAGTTCTTTGAAAGCCACCACATGCACATGATCAGGGAAAAATTGCTTACGCTTGATGATGCGAAGTGGCCGATGTTGGCCACTACACAATTTAGTGACCCTACCACAACGCTTATCGTTTCAATTTTAGCCGGCAGCTTTGGGATAGACCGTTTTATGATAGGGGATACCGGGCTTGGAGTAGGTAAACTCCTTACTTGCGGAGGTTTTGGAATCTGGGCGATTGTTGACTGGTTTCTGATTCAATCCGCGACCAGAGAAAAGAATATGCAAAAAATTCAGCAATTCCTGTATTAATGATATGAACAGGAACAAGCTATACCTGATCCTCTTTATAGCCTGTTCAGCAGGGTATATCTGGCTCTATTACGCCTTTATTCCAGGTCTGGCCGGGAATAAAACAGCTGAAGTTTGCCTGCTTAAGCACGCAACGGATATACCCTGCCCTTCCTGTGGCGCAACAAGATCCGTGGTTTCATTATTAAACGGAAGGTATGGCGATGCTTTCCTGCTGAATCCGCTGGGTTATGTAATCGCGCTGATCATGCTTATCGCGCCGGTTTGGATAGCTGTTGATCTTGCCAGGAGAAGTAGTTCATTATTTAATTTTTACAAGAGAATTGAAGCCGGCCTGAGAAAGCCAAAGTATGCCATTCCGCTGATCATGCTTATAGTTATCAACTGGATCTGGAACATTACTAAAGGACTATGATACAAACGAAAAAATTCAGTTATGAACCCGGCGAACACGAGGCGGAGAGGGCTTCAGGCAGTTATTTGATGTCCTTAATCGCTATAGTGGTCGGACTTCCCCTGCCAATCATCAACCTGATCGCCACGCTGATATTTTATGTGGGCAATAGAAAGTCAACTTATTTTGTCCGATGGCATTGTACACAGGCCTTGTTGTCTCAATTGTCCATGCTTTTTATCAACAGTTTCGGATTTTGGTGGACGATATCAATCATTATCGGAGACGAGGTCGTAACCAATCGATACATTGCTTATGTAATCGTGGTGTTGGCATTCAACCTGGCAGAATTCGTCGCAACCATTTACACCGCTATTCAAACCAGAAAGGGAATCCATATTGAATGGTGGTTCTACGGCACGCTGACGAATATGCTTTGCAAACAGAAATTATGAAAAAGCCCCTTCTTCAAGGTATAGTAACCGTTTCCCTTTTTTTCGCCGCTTGGTTTTCCCTGTCACAAATAAACTGGGTGGGCATCTTTAAAGTGCAGCAGGTTTCTGATAAAACTGAGCAGAAACTTGGCGATTTTTTTTGGAAGATTTTCAAACAGCAGGACAAAGAAATTACTGATGCTCCTGTTGTTAACGCTGTTGACAGCATCATAACGCATATCTGCAACGCGAACGGGATCAGCAGAGATAAGTTGAAAGTTCATATTCTTGAAAAAGATGAGATCAATGCTTTCGCTTTGCCAAACGCACACTTAATCATCTACAGCGGGTTGATTTTAAATGCTGAAAATCAGGAGGAATTAGCCGGTGTTGTGTGCCATGAAATTGCTCATATCCAACTGAACCATGTAATGAAGAAGCTGGTAAAAGAGATGGGACTTTCTGTGTTATTGTCCGCGACCACCGGTAACGGAGAGGTCACCAGGAAAGCCGCGAAAATTCTTTCTTCTTCCGCCTTCGACAGAAGCCTGGAAAAGGAGGCGGATATTACAGCGGTAGATTATTTAGAGCAAGCCAATGTTGATCCACGGCCTCTTGCCGATTTCCTGTATAAACTTGCAGACGGCGAGCCGGAAGCGACAAAATACTTAACCTGGATGAGCACGCATCCGGACCTGAAAGAAAGGGCGGAATATATTATTGCGCACAGCAAAGGTGATGTTGCAGGCTACAAGCCTGTTTTAACCGATGAAACCTGGGAAAAAGTGAAGGCAATACTCCGGTACTGAAATCCAATTGCCAACTATTCTACCTAAAATTCCGGGCAGCATAAATGCGCTTAATTTCCCGCTTACTTCTTACTCCGTTTGCTTTCCAGGTATTTCCCATGAATAATTTCGCTCATCGGCTTTTCATATACCTTACTTTCCACCCAAGAAATAACATCGAGGTAAGCGAAAGCCCTGGTTTCGAAGCGGTTCTTCTCGAGGTGCTTGATGTTATGAAGGAATTTCTCCAGTTCCGGCTTCAGTTTCCGTGGCGATACGTTGAAGTTGTGCCGCAGGAAGCGGAACATTTCTTCTTCCACTACGGTGAGGTTGTTCATTTTCGCCATGAACCGGTACACCGATTTGGTGAGTGATTCTATAATATCGTAGTTCTGTAATTCGTAATGCGCCATCAGGTGCAGCAGGCGGGCGTAACATTGCAGGTCGATGCGCAGGTCGCCCTGTCCCTGCATGATCTTTTGCAGGTAGTCGATGGACGTACTGTAATTTCCGGCCCCGAAGTGCATGGTGGCCATTTTGTAGTTGAATACGAGCAGGCGGTGGGTATCCACATACAATGCGTATTCGTTCATCTTTTCAGCGATCTCCGGCATGATCTTGAGTCCTTCGGCGAAGGTGCCCTGCATGAGGTGCTGGTTGATGCGTGCACTGCTGATGTAGATGAAGGTGTGGATCCTGAAGTTATCGTGCAGGCGGTCTTCGTATTCATGCTCGAAAGCTTTGAATTCCCGCAGTGTTTTTTCAAATTCCGAGAAGTTCCTCAGGTCGAAATGCGCGTTCAGCAGGTTGTGCATTCCTTTAATATAGTGGCCCGTTTCCACCATTTTCATGGAGGGCTGTTCAATATACAGATCGATCCATTTACGGCTGTAACGGTAGTACATTAAGAAGTCCTGGCGCACGAACGCGTACCAGCAATAACTTTGGTAGAGGTAGAGTTTCTCGTAGAAATCGGTCACAAGGTGTGCATCCGGCGGAAGGTTCTCCTTAAAGAACTTCCGGATATCTTTTTCATCTTCCTCATTCCGTGCATGGCCATTCTTGATGTACCACCTGTACAACAGGAGCGCGAGGTTGGAAAGGCGCACCACACTGTTGATGTGGTTCGAGATATCGAGGGCTTCTTCGGCCAGTTTTTCCGTTTTTTCCTGCTCGCTCCTGGTGATGTGCAGGGTTTCAATTTTCTTTTCGAGCGAAATCACCTGGGCGAGGTAATTGTATTTGTGGTTGGCTTTGGCCAGTTCCTTGGCTTTTTCGAGGATTTTCAACGCCTGTTGCTTCAGGCCCTTGTTGTACAGTACACGGGCGTGATCGAGGTGCTCACTCAGTTGGAGGTCGATGCTGTCGGCCGTTTTCAGGATGCGCAAACTCGACAGTAACTGCTTGTATAAGTGTGTTTTAAGGTTGGCGAGCTGCGATTTGGTGATGGGGGCCAGTTTTTTCAGCAGCGGGCGCTCATCGTATTCGGTCATTTTATCCAATGCGTCGAACAATTGGATGATGCGAAGGTCTTCTTTGGCCGAACTTCTTTTTATATAGAGCTTGAAATGCCTTTTTTCCGACTTTTCCAGCGAAAGAACCAATTGAAATAATGCGTCTGTAAACCGGTTGGAACTCATAAGTTATATTTCCTCAAAATCAATACCAATAAGGGTTTTGTGAACATCTCCCTGTTTTGGGCATGATAAAAACGTCTAAAATTTGATTTTTCCCGCGCAGGTAGTCGTGGTATCTTTGTTCCAGTTCAGAAAGATAGTTCATAGGCAAGCAATCGTAGAAGTGACAAAGCAAGTGTTAGAGGCCTAAGAGAACTAAAAAAACAAGATTACTCGAACTTTTTCATATGGCAAGCAATCGTTAGAGGTCGACTGTTTCTACAGTTGACTTTCTTTTTTTATGGCCGCAAGATAGTTACTAAAGCGTTTGCCTGCAACAATTTGTTAAAAATTTCCTTTTTAGTCTGATTTTCAACCTCTTAGAATGATAAATGCCTCCTTTTCGGGAGGCATTCAAAACAAAACACACACTTGCTGTAAATGAGTAAAATAGCTATGCGGGCAAATTAGGGAATGTGTTGGGAATACGAACACGCAACCGTTTGCCGGATTTTTCCCGTTCAGGATTGGCTAAAAACTATTTTTCGGCAGTACGCGCCAGCTTCCTTCGGCGATTTCCGCTTCCAACTCACCCGCGTCCCAACCGCAGTAACCGATAAACAAGCGGATTTCCGAGTCTTCAATAACATCCATATCGAGGCATTCCACCACTGATTTGAAGTCTCCACCCAGGTACATCCGTTGAAATACCCTTTTCCCCCCTTCAATAAGATCGGGCCTCGTATGCAGGAAATACAGGTGTTCACGGTCCACCGGACCGCCATCATACAAATCAAAGGGAACGGTTTGGCTGAATTCTGCTAACTCGTTGAGTTTGCGGGGGAAAAGCTTATTTATAACGAAGCCCATGGCGCCGTTTTCATTGTATTCAACAATGACCAATGTGGCGCCTTCAAAAAAATCTCCGTTGAGCAACGCTGTACTTTCAAGAACGGTTCCTGCTTTCATAAACCAAAGGTAGCCGCCTGCCGGAAATCAGCCCAATCTTACTGAAGTCATGGTCAGAGAACCCGCCACTGCTTTGTCGTTGAAAAAAGAAACGGCATCTTTTGAGCCCTTCAGCCCCAACGTGTACATCAGCGGAAGATAATGTTCGGGCGTAGGAATGGCGAGTTGTGCCTTGCGACCCAGTTTTTCGTATTGAATCAGCGCTTTGTGATCGCCTTCGGCGATGAATTTTTTGAAATCTTCGTTCAGTTCCAGTGCCCAGTCGAAGCCGAAGCCGGGAACATCCATTTTATCCCATGCCACCATGCGGAGGTTGTGCACCATGTTGCCGCTGCCTACGATGAGCACGCCTTTTTTACGGAGGGCATACAATTCTTTCGCGAGGTCGTAATGGTACTGCGGCCCTTTGGTATAGTCGATGCTGAGTTGCAGCACGGGTATCTTCGCGTCGGGATACATATGGCGGATTACGGTCCAGGTACCATGGTCCAGGCCCCAGTCGTGGTTCAGTTCCACAGCCGTAACGGGTTTCAGCAACTCCGCGGTTTCTTTCGCGAGTATGGGAGAACCCGGCGCCGGGTATTGTACATCGAACAATGCTTTGGGGAAGCCACCGAAGTCGTGGATCGTGGGCGGTGCATCCATGGCCGTTACTTTAGTACCGTTGGTGAACCAGTGCGCAGAAACCACCAACACCGCGGCGGGCGTGGGCATATCTTTTACCGCGTTTGTCCATTGGCGGGAGAAATCATTGTCTTCAATACCATTCATTGGCGACCCGTGACCAATAAACAGAACGGGCATCCCGTATTCCTGTTCCCCCAGTTCCGATGTGAATTTGTTGAATGCTGATAAGCTGGTCATAACTGTTCCTCCTGATATTGAAAACCGGATGAAATCTTTCCTGTGCATGAAAATAATTGCGGCTACAAAGGTACGAAGGTTCTCTGGCGGGTTGAAACCCGGAAGGCGGCGTGCAGTTGTTTTAACAGTTCCTATGGAATGCCCTGTGGATTTGTGACCTGCATCACAGGTGCGGTCCCTTCCTGCCGCGCAACTTTGCATAAAAAAATAGAATATGAAAAATATATTCATACTCAACGGCGGTCAGGCCTTCGCCCATTCGGGCGGCAGGTTCAACCATACCCTGGTAGAATGGGACAAGACCTATTTTACCCCTGAAAACGGCTTTCAGCTCAAAATCACTGATATCAACCAGCCTTATGAACTGATGGAAGAAGTAGAGAAATTCGTTTGGGCCGATGTTATCATCTACCATACACCCGTTTGGTGGTTCGGACTGCCCCACAAACTGAAAGAATACATCGATACTGTTTTCACGGCCGGTCACCGCAACGGATTGTATTACAGCGATGGCCGCAAAAAGGAAAATCCCGCCATCAACTACGGTACGGGCGGCTCCCTGCACGGACGCGTTTACATGCTTACCACCACCTGGAACGCGCCCGAAACGGCTTTCACACTTCCCGGAGAATTCTTTCACCAGAAAACTGTTGACGAAGGCGTGATGTTCGGCTTCCACCGCATGAACGCCTTCACCGGCATGGATGCCCTCGGAAGTTTTCATTTCCACGACCTGGAAAAAAATGCCACACCCGAACGCATCAGTGGTTACCACCGGGACTATTTTGCGCACCTTTCCCAACAAATGCCCGTCCCTTCCGTGGAACAAATCTTAATCCCATCCATTGCATCATGAAAACAGCAGCTACCATTGCAGCATTCGCAGTGCTGGCATCGTTTTTTACAAGTTGTAACGAGACATCAGAAAAACATTCATCAGCAAATAATATAGAAATGAAAAAGAAAATTCTCTTCGTGGTAACCAGCCACGGCACCAAAGGAAATACAGGGGAGAAAACCGGCTACTATCTCGGCGAAGTGTCGCATCCATGGGAGGTATTGCATGAAGCCGGTTACGAAATTGATTTTGTGAGTCCCGAAGGTGGAAATCCCCCTGTGGACGGCTTTGATCTTTCAGATCCCGTGAACAAAAAGTTCTGGGAAGACCGTGTATACCATGAAAAAATCACCAATACCCTAACGCCGGATAAAATAAATCCTGAAGATTACGCGGCCATATTTTATGCCGGTGGGCACGGGGCGGTATGGGACCTTCCTTCCAACGAAGCCATCGCCAACATCGCGGCCCAGGTTTACGAGAACAATGGTTTGGTGGGCGCGGTATGCCATGGTCCAGCGGGTATCGTGAACATCAGGCTTTCGAATGGTGAGTACCTCGTGAGCGGAAAGAAAGTGAACGGCTTCACCAATGAGGAGGAAGAACTGGTAAAACTCACAGACGTGGTGCCTTTCCTGATGGAAGACAAACTGAAGGAGCGTGGCGGTATCTATGAGAAGTCTGCGCCGTGGCAACCCCATGTTACCGTTGACGGCAGGTTGATCACGGGCCAGAACCCGCAATCGGCCAAAGGTGTGGGCGAAGCCATGAAGAAAGCCCTGGAAGAAACTACCCGCTAGTGCACGAGAACATACCATAAAGAAGCATATTCCTGTTGTACATTTACTGCATGGAATATGCTTCTTTTTTGCGCCGCCATATTTCGGAGATCGTTCCGCTCAGCGATGAAGCGTTTGAAAACGTATTGCCGTTCTTTAAACCGAAGGCATTGAAGCGGAAGGAATACCTGGTGCGCAACGGGCAGCGGGTGACCTCGGAATTCGTAGTGGTGGAAGGACTGTTGAAAGCATCGCTTTACGATGATTCAGGAAAGGAACACATCTTACAATTCGCGATGGAAGGCTGGTGGGTATCCGATTATCCCGCGTATGCCATGCAGGGCAAGGGCGAAATGGATGTGCAGGCGCTGGAACACTGTATGGTGCTGGAGTTGAGCATGGCCGATAAAGAAGCGATGTGTGCGCTTGTTCCGGAAATGTACCGGTTTCATGCGCGCAAGGCATTTGGTGGCTATGTGGCATTACAGAAAAGAGTGCTTTCCATGATGCGCAATTCGGCCAAGGAGAAGTATGAACTGCTGCTGCACCAGTATCCGCAGTTGTTCCAGCGCGTATCCAAGACGATGATTGCGCACTATCTTGGTTTATCACGGGAAACGTTGAGCAGGCTGGAGAAGAATGGGTAATGTTAACCGGAGGCTTTCTGCTTCAGCCGTTTCATCTCTTCCGCCACGAACGCCTCCCAGTTCACCTGCGGAGGCGCTGTTCCGGGCAGCATGGCAACAATCATTTCATCGATCATACTTTTCATTTCCGCCTCCTCGTACAGGAGGAATGCGTCTTGCAGAAGCAATAACTCAGTTGGAGCAATTGTTCTTTCAAAATGTTTTTTCAGGAGGGACTTTACATAGTCCTGTTCATGGATCATCGGGCGAATTTTTAAGCGATAGGCTGCTGTTACGTGAACAGCGACCTGATCTGTTCGAGAAATTTCCGTACGGCTTTTCTGGCAAGGGATAAGTGCTTTTTAATGGTGTTCTCGGAAAGGTTAAGGCGTTCGGCGATTTCCTTCCGGGTAAGATCGGTTTCGAACCATAGTTTAAACGTCTTTTTCTCTTGTGCGGGCAGGGAGGCGATGGCTTTCAGCATGTTTCTTTTCAATTCGAGGTAGTTCATCATGTCATCGGGGTGCACCCCATCGGAAGGTTGGAAAGCATCTTCCAGCGTAATGGTTCTCTTGAATTTCCATTCTTTTTTGAGTTTATCAATTGCTTTATTCCTTGCGATGGTGTGCAGCCAGCCTACGGGATGCTCCATGCGCGCGACCTCCCGCCTGTTGTTCCACAAAGCGGTTAAAACATCGGACAATACTTCCCTGGCCCATTCTTCCCGGCCAACGATCAGGATGATCCTCTTATGCAGGTCATCGCCATAAGTGTTCCATATCTGCGCCAATGCGCGTTCCGAATCACTGGCCAATTGTTTGAACATCGGATAAGGTTTTGACGTGAATAGCGGTTAACGCGGAACATGAGGTGCGAGCCGTAAAAAAAATCAGTAACGGCTTCACCCGTTTTTCCGTTTTGAACCGATATGTAAAGAGTAGAAGTGTAAGAAGAAAGGCCGTACCACAATGTACGTTTTGTTTTCAGAAAGAAACACCTTTTCCTGCCGGAAAATTATCCGGTATAACCATGGGAAAGGGCCGTCACACCTATGTCTCAGCTTTGTTGCAACAATAGCCGCCGGCGTTTCACGCGCGGGGAACAACAGCGGCATGGATATCCTGGAAGCCCCGGCGGCCCGGCCGGTATCCGTGAAAGCGGGGCGGGCGATTATTTTAAACCATTAAAAAACAGAAGATGGAAAAAACAAAAAGTCTCCGGACTATAAAATGGGTATTGCCACTGTTGGTGGCGGTATTTGGGGTTGGGGTGGTGTTTGCGGTGAGTGGTAAACAGGACGCGGGCGTTGAACGTAAGGCGTTATCGGATATCCACTATTTTACCTACACGGGGCCGGATACACAGGAAAGCAGTTATGAAGATCCTGATAACTGGAGTTATGAAGGTACTACTGACCCCGGAGATTGCCCTGGCAATAGTATCCCTTGTGTTGTGCAAGTTGATCTTGAAGTTTATACTTCTCTCGACTTGAGTGACGAACAGGAAGAAAGATGGGTCGCATTTCTTGAGCAATTGATTGGAGCGGTGGATAATCAGACAGGAGCATCAGAGTTTATGGATGATCCCTCCAATACTATTCACTTAAAAGGAGCGCAATAATAAAAAGCATGGCATATCCCCCGGGGGATATGCCATGCTTTTTATTATCAGTTCTGTTCCATGCCGCTTTGCTGGATTACATCTTCCGGAATAGGAAGCGCGAAACCGGGGTCATTTGGTGGCAGGGTGATCAGTTGACCGTTTACTTTTCTTTGTAACGTAATGTTTCTCCCCTCTTTGTTTAGCCGCTTAATGTCCATCCACCGTAATCCTCTGAGGAAAAGTTCTTTCCTTCGTTCCTGCAGTATAAGTTCCAGCGCATCACCCGCGCTTGCTGCGGATGTATAAGGATAATTGCCGTTCCGCCATCTTTTTTTCATCAGTGTATTGAGGTCCTTCATAGCCAGTTCAGTATTTCCCGCTCTGGCGTAACATTCAGCTCTCATAAGAAAGACTTCATCGGTGGCGAGACCAGTAAAGTTACCATCGTTTCCGTAATAATCTCCTCTGAATGCGTCGGAGCCCAGCCCGCCTGGTTTATAGAAAATAGTTTTCCGAAGGTCATCGTTTTCGTAAGACCTGTACAGGACGGAGTCAATATTTCCCTTAGAGAGGATACTAACATAAATGCTTTTCGCTTCAAAGATCACCTCTTTGTTTGAAGGCGCTATTGGAAAACTAAGTGCGGGGTTAAGCCAGGGGAGGTCGCCATTAAAATCCATCAACTCATTTTTCAGCTGAAGGCATAGATCGGCGTACTTTCTGCAACTATCGTATCGCCTCATCGAAAGGTAGGTACGTGCAATGTAGCCGTATGCCGCGGCTTTTGTTGGCCGGAGCGGATGAATAGCAACTTCGGGTAGAAGGGGGGCGGCGTTTTTAAGGTCCTTCAGAATATGATCATACGTTTCCTGCACGTTGTTCCGGATGGAGGGCTTATTGAAATCCGCGTCCAGTCTTAACGGTAATCCTTTGTCCTTATCCGCCGAACTTTCGTCGTATGCTTTTGCCCATGTCCATGCCGCCAGCAAATAAGATTTTCCTCTATGGAAATAGGCCTGTCCCATTAAAGCCTTTCTTTCTTCATCCTTTAAATGATCGAAAGTAACCTTCTTTATTTCATCCAACACCAGATTCGCTTTATAGATCACGGTGTAACAATCCGCCCATTGGTGGAAATAATTCGTGTAAAGCGCGGTTTTTTCCCAAACGTAAAGGCGTCTTTCCCTTTCCAGCATGGTTTGCAGTATAGCGTCGGTTACATAGTAATCGTCAACGCTGATAATTCCAGGGTTGGGTTCTCGCATGTTGATCAGCGAATGGTAATCGAACAAGCCCTGGAGGTCGCGGAAAGTGGAGGGCACCACCAGTTCCTGGTTAGACTTCTTCTCCAGAAATTTTTCGCATCCTGACACAATGCCCGTCAGGATTGTTAAAATGAAAAGTATTCTTATTTGCATTATAATTTTTTTAATGGTTAAAAACCGGTTCTGACCCCAATTGCAATAGATCGTGGCTGACGACCATTCGGAAAGTCCGGGTCCAGGTGTTTATTGTTGGCTGCCCAGATCAGGCCGAGATTGCTGGTGTTAGCAAAAAGCTGCATGGTCTGGAAGGGTAGCTTATAGAATTGCTTTTTATTGAGCGCATAGCTCAGCGAGATATATTGACACCTGACATTGCCACCTTTTTCGGCCATTATTTCCGCGTTGGTATGAAAGTCTTCACGGTTTGCATCACGGGGATAAACCATTGAAGGCACGGTGGTATGCAGTTCATCTCCTGGCTTTTGCCAGCGCAGTGAATAATCGGAGTGGCCCGTGAGGCCTGTAACCAGACTTGAAAAGTTGATGGTTTCGCGTTTGAAAAAATAGCCCAGTTTATAAGTAAATCGCACCGAAAGAGATAATTGTTTCCATGAAATATTGTTTCCAACAGAACCAAACAATGTAGGAGCGGAAGGCCCCACATACACAACATCTCCAAAAGTAGCCGCAGCTCCGTTGATGCCTGCGTAATTGGTACTCTTTTCTCCTTTGAGGTAGCCGATCGGGTTTCCGTTCTGGGGATCAAGCCCTCCCCACTTATACGCGTAATACCCGAACATGGGGAAGTCCTTCACTGCCGTATACCCATAACCTCTTACCGCCCTGTCGAGGTCTGCGGGATTGGTTTGGTTTACACTCGTAATACGGTCCTTGTAGGTGTTAAAAATGAATACTGATGACCATCTTATGGCTTTGTCTGTATTGACGGTCATTATTTCTACATCTATTCCCCTTCCTTGCATACTGCCAATGTTTTTAGGGATGGTTGATTTCCCCAATCCGGTTGTAACATCTATTACTTGTGTACCATACATATCCGTAACCCTTTTCCAGTATATTTCAAGCGTTCCGGAAACACGTTCATTTTTTAATTTAAAATCAATGCCCATATTGGTCATGCCGGTTTTTTCCCAGGTAAGTTGCGGGTTGTAAAAGTTCTGAATATTCGTGTAGGGCGTTTGTGTAAAGAGAGATACTCCGGAATAGGTTAGCGTTGTGGTAGCCACCATAGAGGGATCAACGTTACCACTGAATCCATAAGTGCCGCGCAGAGACAACCCGGATAGCCAATCAATGTTGTAGAAGTCTTCCTGTGCGATGTTCCAGCCGCCGCCCACCGACCAAAATGGTTTCCATTTATTGTTGGTAGCCAGTCCGAAAAGATTGGCAGCGTCTCTTCTTGCGCTGGCGGAAAGGGTGTAACGCTTATTGTAGGTATAGGCCATGTTGCCATAAAGGGATACAAACCGCGTATTTCGTTCGGAGATATTTGCGTTTTGCGGAATAAATATTTGCGCGCCCGTAACAAAATTTGGATACCTGTTGGCGTAATCCACTGCATTAAAGGTCAGGATATCTTCATCAAGTCCGTAGGTTCGGTAGCTATTGCCAGAAGTTTTATTTTCGCTCACTTGCGCCCCGGAAATGGCTGTAATTTGAGAGCGCCCCAACGTTTTATTAAAGTTTAGTTGAAAGCGGACATCCCGGGCCACCATGCTTTCTATACCCCTGTCAAGTATTGCTCCCTTTGGTATCCGGTAGGTAACCTGGCCCGTAGATCGATTAAGTGATGAGTACTTGTTGATAAGGTCTCTGGTGAAAAAACTTTCTGCACCGTACAGGTAATTGGTTTCGGAAACCTGTTTCTGGTGCCTGAATTTAAGGTCAACCTGTAGGCCGTTGATGATCTTGTAATTGACGTTTACCATTGCGTTGATGTCGTGCACGCCATTTGATTGCTTAATATGGTTATACTCTTCAAGAGGATAATATTTCCAGTCTAAAAGTTTTCCCCCGCCAAGCGTGTCTATATAACTTTCCCTGAATTCCTGGTACAATGGAAGTGGGTTGCCGTCATCATCAGAAAAGCGTGTATAAATTGGCAACCCTGTTCCTACAGGTTTAATGGAACCGAAGGATGGTCTCGGAAATGTTCCGGATCGTTGCGCGTAAGAAACATCAGCGGCAACCAACAGCCTGGGCGAAAGTTGCCAGGTATTGTTCAGCCGGACAGTATAGCGCTTGAATTTTTCGTAACGACCTCCTGTATTTTCGTCATAACCGATACCTAATGACCAGGACATGCTATTGCTGCCGCCCCTTGCCGTGAGGGCATATTGGTTGTTGATGGCCGTCCGGTACATATTGTCCATAAAATCATTCCGCACATCGTGCTGCTTCATTTCTTCCAGTATTGCTTCTCCTTCCGCCTCGGAAAGGAGCCCGTCCCGCATTTTGAACAGGGTTTCATATACCGGAGAGAACCCGGGACGGCGCGAATTGGTTACATCCGCCCACCTGTATTGCTTGCTGAAAAGGAACTTTTCAAATTCAACGAGTTCTGCCGGGCTTATGGAAGGAATCTGGAAAAGATCAGGCTTTTCGGTAATCGAAGAATTGAAGTTGAAATCAACCTTTATCTTCTCATTGAACTTTCCTTTTTTCGTGGTGATGACGATAACGCCATTTGAAGCTTTGGCACCCCATATAGAAGCAGCAGCCGCATCTTTGAGGATGGTGAGGTTTTCCACATCATTGGGATTGATGTTGTCAATATCCCCTTCATACGGGAAATTGTCTACAATGATGAGGGGTTTAGCGATCTCGAAGTTTCTGGTGCTGAATCCCCTGATCACCATTTGATTCTGCGCGTAAGTGCCCACCCTTTCCGAGGCTACCACCGTAGCGCCGTTGGTAATGTATTTCAGGCGATCTATCACGTTGGTGCCGATCTGCTCATTGTACAATTCGTTTCCAATGCGGGTAAATGATCCCGTGGCCCTTTCTTTTTCTATTACCTGGTAACCTGTGTTCACCACCACTTCTTCCAACTCAGCATAAACCCTTTGCAGCGTGAGCTGTAAGGGCAATACCGTTTCACTGGTTAACGCCACCGAGTGCGACTGATAGCTGGTATAGGAAACAAGTAAGGTATCGGGTAAAGATGAAGTTGAAAAAGCAAAACTGCCATTAGACGCGGAAATAAATTGTTTACCGGAACTTTTAAGTACCAGTGTAACGCCGGAAAGCGGGCTACCGGTTTCAAGGTCCGATACCTTGCCGGTTATTGCCCGGGATTGCTGTGCGGTGGCGGAGAGGATCATGCAGCAGGTGCACCATACCACCAGTATATTTTTTATCATTGCTAAGCAGTTTTAAATGGTTGTAATCAGGTATTTTTTACCCTTTTTTGAAGAAGATTCCACTTTAATACCCAACACCTGCAGCCAGCGCAACAGGTCGGTACTTACAAATGCCGCGATCTGTTCTTTGGTATAGTGCGCGGGAAGCAAAAGTGAATAACAGTAGGTATGCGCTTCCGTCCATTCTTCATTGAGCGTTTCTGCGGGTTTAATAAAGCGCGAAGAATCTGAAACATTCAGTTCGAAGTCTTCTTTGTTCAGCAGAATGCCGCCATTCATGGCCAGTTGACATAAATGAAGCAGCGAAAGGTTGAAGAAACCGGTGGTGCAATAAGGACTTTCAGGCTGGCGAAGTGTCCCGTTCGGAGGAGAGATGCCCTTCAGGCGTCCTGTTAAAGTGGAATAAAATAGAAAAGCGGGTTTTTCCAGGTGATCACCGGAAAGGCTCAGCAAAGGAAGCGAAGCATCAAAACCAGGGACGTCTTTTTTTACCGGCCAGCTTACGGTTTCTTTTGAAAGCATCTCCTCAATATTCCTGGCGGTAATACGCTCCGTTCCTGTTATGGCCTTTACTTTTCCATTTCCACCAATCCAGACCACATGAGAGATGATTTTGTGCGGAAAGGCTGCTGCGTGTTCCGGCTGCCTGATGGCCACGGGCAAGCGGATGTTTTTTAAAGCGGGGAATTTCTGCCAGGCCTTCGCTACTTCGTCGGTGTTCTTAAAATCAGCGATGGTAATTACTTTCACCTGGTCTTTAAAAACCTTTTGAAGGCTGTCGATCGCCGGAAGTGCCTTTATACACGGAGAACAATACCGGCCCCAGAAATCAAGGATCACCAGTTTGCCGCGGTATTGCGAAAGGGTGATTGCTTCCGGATCGCCAATTTCGCCATTGTTCAAAATCCTGAATGCCATATCAGGAACCTTATCTCCCACGCCCAAAGCTTTTATTTCCTGGCCCTGTCCTTTACTCCACAGGCATAGCATGGCCACTACGCCAATAAGCGCTTTTTTCATTTGCAATTGTTTTGGTTGATAAATCGGCTGTGGTGGACTTGTAACAAAGTAAACTCCGCCGCTAAGTGGCCGCCTTCGGCTTTTTAGCGAACAGCACACAGAAGTTCGACAACGTCGGAAACACGCTGCTCATCCTAAAAAATTTTAAATGTGAGTGGTGGCCGGTGGAGATAGCCAGGTGGATGCTAAACGCCAGCAGTTACAGGAATGGTATGAATCGAACCGGGGGTATAGGATAAAGGACCAACTGAAGCGGATAGAACGATAACCCGGTCTGAAAGTTTTATAATTCAACCCTTCCGAACCAAAAATAAAAAACATTTTGAACAATTCTTTAAGAATTAAATAAATGTCCGATAGAATTTTAAGCAATGCTTTAAGGCTTTTTTAGCTGAAAAAGTTCAAAAATTTAGTTCTCTATCTTCGGTTCCACTGAAGGCGAACGATGGATAGAAAAAATTACAACCGCATAAAAGCCGCGATGGCGGAGAAACGCGTTTCACAAAAATACCTGGCGGAAAAGCTGGGTGTTACCGTGGGCACCGTTTCCACCTGGTGCCGCAACTTCAAACAACCCGAGGTACCCACCCTTTTCCAGATCGCTGATGTGCTGAACGTGGAAGCCGCATCCCTGCTCACTGCCAAACAAAACCTGGAAAGTTTGTAAGGTTGTAGTCAATTTATTTTTTCCACGGTCGTATTTCCACATCCTGCTTTACCCTACATTTGTTGTAACAACACAATGCGTCCACCACCTGCGTTTGTTGGGAACCGTTACTACACTACCACGCCGCTACACAGCCTTTTTAACCAAAATATTTTTTATGGAACAAACGCTCAGTAAAGCGGATGGTACTGCATTTCCATTTGTGGAGGATGAATGCTTTGTGGCTGGTGAGGTAATATGCTTTCCCGTACTTTGGTATAATGTTGCGTTACTGTTGAAGTCGCCGGAACCGCAAGATTTGCACTTATCGGTGGAAAATGGAATGAATGTCGCCGAAGATGAAACAGTGGATTTCCCTGAATTCTGGACAACCGGCAAGTACAAAGCTAACGGTGTTGATTACACGCCTGGTTTACGCGGTGGTACCAGCAGGCAGTTCAAACATCCATCGTTCATACAGGAAGAAGAGCCGTCATATACTTATGATACCCCTTTCACTCCAGGCAACCGCACACACCTGAATCTTTCCGGATTATTCGGTCAGTTACCCGGCGTTACGGCACCGCATCCGGCCCACGACCGCGATTGCTGTTTTCTGCTGGTGGGTTGCGAAAAGCCTTTGGTGCGTCGCGACCTCGCCATGTTGCCGGTGCTGGTACCGTGTTCGGGAAAACTTTCGCGTTCCGGTGAAAAAATGCAATACTTCGATGCCTTTCTTTCCTGTTTGGAGCAACCACGGCGGCACCTGCTTACGCCCGACCAACATGCGTTACAGGAACTCGGGCTGGCCATGGTAAAACTGGCGGAGCAATTGCCTGGCAGCTTGCTGGAACTGGCGCACAGCATGGCCAGTGCCGCGAACGATCTTTTGTTGTTGTGGGAGAAGGCCCTTCCGATGTTGTTCCACCAGCATCACGTGTTCCGTTATCCCATTGGCGGAAGAACAGGGTTAAAAGGAAAGCCGGAAAAAAGCAGGATCGGTGTTGCGTTTATAGGAAAGGATCGGCCGCAACTCAGTTTTGAACTGTCACATTACGAAAACCATATCGTATTAAAACCCGTGCTGCGCTTGCGTGGAAAACGGGTTTCAGCTTTCGAATCACGGATGCCCCTGTTTGTAAGTATTGGCAATACGTATTACCTCGCTTCATCCCTGCGCGATGCGGCCGCGCTGGAATGGATGGATGGCGCACACTATAGGGTCACGGTATTGAAGGAGGAGGAAGCGGTATTCCGCAAAGAAGTGCTTGAGATACTTGAACAGTTTTATGAAGTGAAGCGGTTGTAAATGGTATTTGCTCATCCACCGTGCCGGTAACAATAACCAGTACAACTTTTGGTATTGTTGCGGCACCTGCGCCCTTTTTTAGTGGAGCCCTTGCATTGCTGGCTGGCACAGTCTGAGCCAACTTTCGCTGAAGTGCTTTTGCGTTTAACAGCAGGTTTATTTTCTTTATCAGCTTCTTTACTGAAGGCGGATACTGTATCACTGACGGGAAGTACAGCAGCTGTATTCGTGCTGATGTCCGGAGCGGCTTTCAATGTGGTATCCGCAGGCGCGGAAGAGCAGGCGGCCATACATACAAATGCGGTACAGGCTATTAAAGATCTGAACATGGTATAGGAGTTAGGTGGTAAAACGAAAAGTAACAAGCCATTCAATCTATATAAGAAAAATATAAACTGTTTTTCAGATTTCAAAGTATATGGAAGAAGGAAACAATTTCCGCATCTCGAAAATGAAGTTCCTGATCTCGTTAACACGAAGGGGTATGTATCCGGTAGGTTTGCGAAAATTTACCCTCCAACATGAAGCATTGTATACTACTGCTCGCCATGCTGTTGCCTTTCTTCGGCTTTAGCCAGTCTGAAACAGGCGCAGTAAAAGGAACCATTACTACCCCCAACGGCGAAAGCGCTGAAAAGATTACCGTGCAATTTAAAGGCGCGGGCAAATCGGTGGCGCTCAATGCATCCGGAACGTTTGAAATAACTGCTGTTAAGCCAGGTGCTTATAAACTCGTGGTCACTTCCGTGAATACGGAAACCGTTGAATTGCCGGTAACCGTTGCCGCAGGCGTAACAACAGAGGTACCCGCCATTCAATTGAAGGAAAGCCGCCAACAACTGCAAACCGTGGAAGTAACCGGCAGAAAAGACAATTCCTATAAAAACGACCGTTCCTTCTCCGCCACCAAAATTGAAATGGCGGTGAAAGATGTACCCCAGTCTGTTTCTACCGTTACCAAAGAACTGATGCAGGACCAGCAGGCTTTCCGCGCCAGCGATGTGATCAAGAACGTGAGTGGTGTGAACCAGTTCTCCGGCTACGACGATTTTACGCTCCGCGGCTTCCGCAGCAGCACCCAGTTGCTGAACGGCCTTCGCACCGTGGTGGGCTTCTGGAACCAGCCCCTGCTCGTGAACATTGAAAGGCTGGAAGTGATCAAAGGGCCCGCGGCCGCGCTTTTCGGTAAAACCGATCCCGGCGGTACCATCAACAGGGTCACTAAAAAACCACTGGACGTTGACCGCAAAGTGTTCGCGTTTACCGTAGGCAGCTTCCAGACCTACCGCAGTACCGTTGACCTTACCGGTCCGCTGAACGAAGAAAAAACCCTGCTGTACCGACTGAATATAGGCTATGAAAACAGTGAAACCTTCAAAACCAACCAGGGCACCGAAAACTTTATCGTGAGTCCTTCCCTCTCCTTCGCGCCCAACGATAAAACCCGGGTAAACCTCGACCTGGTTTATGGGCTCACGAATGGCAAGCTGTACCGCGGGCAACCTATATTCGGGGCCACCGCGGGAACCGATCTGCATTCCACGCCCATCTCATTCACTATCGGCCGCGCCAATGATTATATTAAAGAGAAAACCTTCTCGGCCAACGTTTCCCTCTCCCACCAGTTCTCTTCCAATTTCTCCTTCAACTTCTCCTACCTCAAATACCAATGGAACGAGAACCTGATGGAGCATCGTACCGGTAACGGTTATGCGATGGACAGCTCGGGTGCCCAACAGCCCACGCTCATGGAAATGATGACCATCAAAAGGCTCTCCAAAAACATCAACGATAACGTTACGGCTTATTTTGTGCACCGCTTCCAAACCGGCGCTTTCCAGCACCAACTGCTGGTGGGTTACGACTTTAACCAATACTCCGTTCCCGTTGGTGGCTCCCAGGAAACGGCCCGCGGTTACCGCCTCAAAAACGGATCGGTGGCCAATACCTACAACAAAGCCCGTAAGAACGACTACATCCTTGATGCTAACGGCAACCCCGTGCCTAACGTGCCGCACTTCAGCCTGGTAAACCCCGATTATTCCATCGCCAACACTTCCGGATACATTACCACCAGTGTGGCCACGGCTCCGGCACGCAACGAGTCCAGCGGTATTTACATCCAGGACAACATCAAGTTCGGAAAACTGGCCCTGTTGCTTGGGCTCCGGAAAGAGTTCTACTCCGATAAATTCAATTTCAACAAACCACAGGAGGAAAACATCAAACAGGAATCGCTGATCCCGAGGCTTGGGCTGGTGTACAACCTTACAAAGCAGATCAACCTGTATGGCCTGTTCGTTCAGGGGTTCATGCCGCAAAACACCGCTACCATGGCCAACCCCAATGCCGGCGGTCCTTTCGATCCACTCGTGAGCCGGATGTATGAAGCGGGTGCCAAAGGCGATTTCCTGCATGGGCGTCTGAGCGCCACGCTGGCCCTGTACCACCTGGAACAGAACAATGTGCTTGTGAGCGCCAACAGCGCTTCCAACCCGGATCTGCTGGAGCAACGCGGGCAGGAACGTGGCAGAGGTGTGGAAGTGGATGTGAATGGCCGCATCACCGATAACCTGTTCCTCAGCGCCAACTATACGTACAGTAAAACTATTATTTCGAAGGCGGCAGATAAAACACTGGAAGGCCGTTTGAAGGAGAATGCCCCCCTGCAACAGGGCGGCGCCTGGTTGAAATACAACATCAACAGCGGAGAACTGAAAGGCATTGGCATAGCTGCGGGTGGCAACTTCGTGACCAAACGCCGCACCTTCTCCGATATCCTGGAACTTCCGGCTTATGCCGTTATGGATGCGGCCGTGTATTACAAATTCGATAAAGTGCAGCTTTCTGTGAACCTGAACAATGTGCTGAACAAAACGTACTGGTCGGGCGGTTACGATTACAACCGTCTGTTCCCCGGCGCTCCAAGGAATTTCCTCGCCACCATTTACTATACCTTATAGCATTATACTATAGCTGATGTTAAAAAAAATAGCAGCCAGATTACACCTATGGCTCGGCTTAACGGCCGGGCTTGTGGTTTTGATCAGCTTACTCGCCGCCGCTGTATTTGTTTGGGAAGAAGAATTGACGGAATGGTACCACCATGAGAAACTTTTCGTAAAAGAAGTGAAGGCCGCCCGCCTTCCTTTTCACCAGCTCTTACAAAACGCCCGCGGCGCCTCCATCGACAGCTCGATAACTTTCGTACGCATGGAGAACGACCCGCACCGCACCATCGCCTTCGGCAACTACAAAGCCGCCACCAAAAAAGGCTGGACCTACGCTTCCAGCGCCGATGATTACAGTCTGATTTATGTGAACCCTTATACCGGTGAAGTGCAGGGTAAAAGGGACCTCCGCCACGATTGGATATTCGGTACCCGCATGTTGCACCAGTGCCTGCTGCTCAACTACGATGTGGGCCATTATATTGTGGGCTTCGCCACGCTCATCATCCTTATTATGGTGGTTACGGGTATTGTATTGTGGTGGCCCAAAAACAAAGCGGCGTTCAAACAAAGGATCTGGTTCCGCTGGAAACCGTCCACCAAATGGCGGCGCAAGAACTACGATGTCCACAACATCGGCGGCATCTATTCTTTTTTGCTCATCACCCTCTTCTCCCTCACCGGATTGGTATGGACCTTCGACTGGTGGGAAGATACGGTGTACCGTATGTTGGGCAACAATCCAAAGGAAGTGTTCCGCAGGGCACCGCCTCCGGCGGTGGCGGTAGCTGAAGATGCTACCGGCGCATTCGATGTGGCGCTGGATGATATTAATAAGCGGTTGCCACATTGGTTATCGATCAACCTGAGTGTACCGGTGGCGCCGTATAAAGCGCCAATCAATGCTTTTGTAAGGTACGTGTCGGGGAAATCGGGATGGGATGAATCGGATAATTACAACTATCACCCGGTTACAGGGGAAATGTATTTCGCCACCACGCACGATGAGAAAACACTGGGGGCCAAATGGCGGAACAGCAATTATGCGATACACGTGGGCAGTATTTATGGATGGCCCACGAAGGTGCTTGCCACTTTTATAGCGTTGTTTTGCGCGTCGTTGCCGGTAACGGGGTTTTATATTTGGCGGGGGAGGAGGAAGAAGGGGAGGGGGTAACCGCTCTGCTAAATTAGTCAGCTACCGCCGATCGTATTGCGTTGATAAAAATTAGATTATCCGTTTTTAACGGTATGTCCTCTAACTACCTGCTTATTACTTTACATTTGAAAACTGAATGTTAGAAATAATTAATTGAGTTATATGGCCGAATAATAAGAGGGTAATTTTATAGGTGCTTCTGAAGCGACCGGTATTGAAAAAGATGGCAGCAGGCAATGAATTAGTGAATTGAAAGCGTATGAATAAAATGAGTAACAAGCCTCAAATAAATATAAACGATTCGGATTACAGCGAAATCCTACATCAGGCGATCAGTCAAATCAAGACCGCACGAATCCTGATCGCAAAGCAGGTAAACTCTGCCGCAAATTCCGTGTATTGGAATTTAGGGAAATTACTCTTTGAAAAGCAATTGGAAGAAGGTTATGGCAGTGGCGTTGTTAAGCAATTATCCATTGATCTCAAAAATGAATTTCCCGATATGGGCTTGTCGCCCCGAAATTTATGGAACATGAAACGCTTTTATGAGCGTTATTATCAAGCAGATACAAAACTGCTACAGGCTGTGGCAGTTTTGCCGTGGGGGCATAATTTGTTGTTATTAGATAAAGTACAATCTCTTTCTGCTGTCGAGTTTTATGCGAATGAGGCAATTGCGAAAGGGTGGTCGAGAGATTTGTTGCTGAACGCCATTAAGATGGACAGTTACAGCCGTGTACAAAGTGAATTAAAAACCAATAATTTCAGCAATACCCTACCTGAAATAAATGCCGGGTATGCCAACGAAGTGTTTAAAAGTTCTTACAATTTGGGTTTTCTTGGTATTACAGAACCCATGAAAGAATTGGAATTGGAAAACAGGTTGATGGCCAAAATAAGGGCTTTTGTACTGGAACTAGGGAAAGGCTTTTCGTTTATAGGTAACCAGTACCGCCTGGAATACAACCACAAAGAGTACTTCGTAGATATGCTTTTCTTCCATAGAGGGTTACAGTCTTTGGTAGCCATTGAATTAAAGATTGGAAGTTTTAAAGCGGAATATGTAGGAAAAATGAACCTATACCTTTCTCTACTGGACAAATTAGAAAAAGGCGAAAAAGAAAATCCATCTATCGGCATTATTCTCTGCGCCGACAAAGACCATCTGGATGTAGAGATCGCCCTTCAAGATATCAACAAACCCATTGGTGTAGCCGAATACCAGCTATTATTGCCCAAAGAGGAACTGCAAACTTTGGTGTTGAACGAAATAAAGTTAGAATACGGTTCTGATGGATTGGATGATGGTAGGGGTTCATCTACTTATTGATGAAGATGCATTCCCTATGATAACTGAGGTTAGCGGGAAGAATTTTATGCGCATCCTTTACAACCAGTTTCCCGGGTATGCCTATACAATTAAAATCGTCGTCAAAGCTAAACGCGCCCTTGTCTAACATCACATGATGATTTGGGCACAAACAAATAACATTATCTCCGCTATCGGAGCCATTGTGTGGACTTCCCAGGGGCTTAATATGTGCTGCCTCTGCATACCCAACACCAAGCACGTCAATTCTTGTATCGCATACCTGGCATTTATATTCGTACATTTCTTTAATGAACCGCGAAATTTTTGTATCGCGTACAATTCGAAGAACGGTAGCAGGAACGCGCTTTGCTGGTTCAACTACGGTATTATATGCACCCTGCTCGTCTTCTAATTGCGTATTGTTTTCGGCAGGTTGTTTCACCAACCGGTACCTGCAAATAAGGAAGCCGTCTTTTCCCACTTCTTCAAAATGATCTATAACAGTAAACAGCCCCCCATATTTGTATCCTTTTTTTGGACTGTATGGTGATTTATGTTCCGCCCCACGGGTAACGCGAACAGGTAATCCGTGCATTTCACTCACAATAAGTGCCTTGTTGCCCCGTGCTTCCCAACTTTGGTTAGAGGTTTGTCGTTTAGAATTTGGATCGTTCCCGCCGTGGCCCGTATATAAAACCTCGTTGCCATTGTCGTAATCATCCACGTAGCCACCGTTCAAAATAATAGAGGAGGCACCTACCTGTTTATTTCCATCTATGCCCGCTTGTGTGGCCAAGTGAATTCCCGCAGCGCGCAGCGCTTGCCTGTTTTCAAAGTAATCCCCCTCCCGAATTCCCTGAATTTCCCCGAATGTATATTTTGCCATAAACTTACACTACTGCAATAGATTCGGGCAATAAGTAAATACAGGGCAATACAGTAGTTATAGTGTGGAATTGATTCATATGTGGTGGTTATGAATCGTAAATATAGGAGAATTTCAATATCCGTGAACCACGGCTTGTACAATGGGAACGTCAGCCGCAGCCCAATGCAAAGAAGGCAATGCGCTGGCTTCTAACCATTGAAAAGATACATGTTCGTTTAAGGTGATGGTATTAGTGGCCACTGTGCAACGAAACGGCAATAAGTCGATCGAAAAATCGGGGTACTGGTGGTGAATAACTTCTAAAGAAGATCCAACTACGATAGCAAGATTTAATTCTTCCATAACTTCTCTTACCAGCGCAGATTCCGGCGTTTCCCCTGCTTCTATTTTGCCACCGGGAAACTCGAAAGTATTGGATAGATAAGGATACTTGCTTTTCCCTTTTTGCATGCAAAGGAATTTGCCGTTGTGTTCAATAACGGCAGCTACAACTTTATAGTGGGGGTTTAAAGACAAACTGGAGTTGATTTGAATGTTAAAACACTTCACCTGATGATTTTGTAATAGAATTTACAAGCCGCTATAGAATGTGCTAAAATCTACAATAGTAACCGCAGACATGTTGTATTACCTATTGATGTTGGATAAGGGCCTATCATCAAGTAATGGCCTGTTTAACCAAACTCATGATGTATTCTATATTTAAGTCATCTTCTATTACCAGTTCATAATCGCCATTTCCCCAATGTCCAATTCCCGAAACATCGCGGGTAATATTTTTTGGGTCATCCAACTTGCCTTTCTTTAAGTTGATCCACATTTTAAGATTCCTCTTCAGTAAGGTAATATCTGTAATATTGGTTCCTTTCTTGAATGCGATATAATCTTTTTGGGGCTGTATTTCAATGTCGGGACTCAAGTTTAGTATGGCCGTTTTAAACTGGTTGTAGAGTTCGGAAATATGGTCGTTAACCCTACTGATATGATCGTCTTCAGTAAAAGACCTGATTTCTTTTGCAACTTTTTCGAATTGCTCATTTTGTTTGGCTATGGGTTTAATGCTTGGGGCTGAAGAAGATTTCTTTATGGGGTTAATAAGAATTATATCATTTTGAAAGCGCTTAACTTCCCATAATTCAATAGATAAATCTTTGAAATTGGTTGATTGCTTTTGAAAATCAGTAAATGAAGCGGAAACAAATATTACCTTGCTTTGGCTCCAATCAACCTCTTCACGCTTTAGTACTTGTCCTAAACTTTCATTGTATTCTACGATGAAATCTGCCTTATGCTCCAGCATAAGGTTCAGGTAAGATACACCCTGGTCTATAACACTATAGTTCCTATCTCGCTTGTATTCAATTATTACAAAAGATTTGTTTTCCGGATCAAAAGCAAGTGTATCAATCCGGTTGCTTCTAATGGAAAATTCTGTTTTGATGAATTGCCAATTGGTGAGCGGTCTAAGATTCTCCTCAAATAATTGCTGAAGCTCCTTTTCAAGTTTAAATGGATTTTCTTTCAGTTGGATTAGTTTGTTGCTATTATTGTTGTATAGGATCATTTTCGAAATAGGATGTTATTTAGTGCTTGATTATTTTGATTTACTTTTTCAACTTGATATCCCCGTACAGCGCCTGTAACAAATCACAAGAATTTACCCCAATTGCTAATGCAATTAAATACAATTCCTCCGCCCTTAAATGACTGCATTCATCAGTGTTAATTCATTCATTCTTGTTCTCGACAAGCCAGTTTTCCGTGCGACTTCAGACTTATTATCCGATTTCTGAGCCAGGTAATCTCCCGGCTTAGTCATTGATTATTAGGGTTTTCTATAATTATTGATGTATTAAAAGTAAAAAAAAGCTGAAATAATTAAAATTTATTGCAAGATGCCCCCCGGCACAATTTTCCCTACACATCGTTTTTTCTTCACCATTAAACGATGCCTCCATGAAAAAAATCTACCTGTTACTCCTGGCCTCCGCTACAACTTATTTTTCCCATGCCCAGGTAAACCTTCCCCACGTACTCACCTTTTCCAGCAATGAACCCTCCTGGACCGCAGGCATAGCCCGCGATGGAGAAGGCGGCTCCGAAGATATCATCGGACTTGAAATTCAAATCTTTACCGGGAGTTCCACTTTTGGTCTGGAACCCGGATCCACCATCACCTGGAAACCCAATTCGTACCTCAGCTCCGATGATGCTACTTTTAACGGACTCACCTCCGGCCCTGATGTGGAAGCCACCAACAACGGCGTACCCGCGATGGTCATGAAAAGTTCGAGCACGGCTGTAAACTTCTCTCTACAATCCATCACACTGTACGATTGGGGCGGGTATTCCCCGCTCATGATCTCTACCTATGATAATGGCGTGCTGGTAGGCACTATTGAAGTGGCTTTCGCTACGCCTCCTGCTTATCCGCCAAAGACAATTTCCCAGGCCGATGAGTTAACGCCCTCTCTTTTCAGTGATGTGGATGAAATCCGTTTCTATCCCAAATCGCCGCAAACGGTTTTTAACCTGAGCATGAACTACATTTCGCTGGCCGCGCCAGGCACGCTTCCCGTGCAATACGAATATTTCAGGGGAGCCCTAAGGGGATCCGATTGCGTGTTGGAATGGGCCACCGCGCAGGAGCAGCAAAGCAGTCATTTTACCATTGAACACAGCACCGGCGGACCGCAATTTTCTAAAGTGGGTACAGTGAAAGCAATGGGCAACAGCACTGTTCAACAAGTGTATCATTTCGCTTATCCCGTGGGGAATGATCCCGTTCATTTGTTCCGTCTCCGCCAGGTGGACCTGGATGGGAAAGAATCGCTCAGCGAGGTAATTACGCTCCGGAATACGAATGTGTCGCTGGTATCGGTTGCTCCGAATCCTACTGTGGGAAGGGTGGAAATTACCTTGAAAACCGGGAGCATTAAGGACGTGCAGGTGTATGATATGAATGGGAAAAGATGGCTGCAGGTAGAACAAGCGAGCGCCGGAAAATGTATTGCCGATCTTACACCATTGCCTTCCGGCATGTATATCATCCAGGTGAAAACCGATACGGGTGTGGAGAAAATGAAGGTGCTGAAAAATTGAGAAGAAGCTTATTTTTGGTGCATTCAACTTAAATACACTTTATGCTTCGTTCCGTTCATCCCAAACTCCCTATGCGCGATAAGGCGGCTACCAGGAATTATTATATTGATTGTTTGGGGTTTCGTGATGTAGGCGCTGTGGATTATGAGGGGTACCTGATGCTGGAAAAAGACGGAATCCAATTGCATTTTTTTGAATTCAAAACATTGGATCCATTGGAGAATTATGGTCAGGTGTACATCCGCACCGATGCTATCGCTGCTTTGTACCAGTGGCTGCTGGATAGAAACGTGGCCATTCATCCGAATGGCGCTTTGCAGCAAAAGCCCTGGGGCATGAAGGAATTTTCGTTGCTGGACCCGGATAATAATTTGCTGACGTTTGGGGAGGAGGGGTGAGGGATATCGCTCATCCCCGCACAATTTTAGCCGTTACATGCAATTGTCCGATATGCCGCATCGTGTGCTCCGCCGCATGAAACAACAATCCTAATACAGTAGAAGGAAGTTGTTTTTCACCGATGCCACGGAAATCTGTTAGTGTTTCCGCAGCGGTATTCCGAAGTTGCTCCAATGCGTTTTCCACTTGCAGGTGAAATCTTTCCAACAGCATTGAAACCGAAACATCCGGATTTTCAGCAAGTGCTTCCGCAGCCAGTGCCACTCTTTGCTGGTTATTCAGCTTTTCGCCCCGGGCATAAGTAAAGAGACGATCCAGCACACCAGATAAATGCTGCAGATGAAAACCAACAGATGCCACACCAGCGGGCTTTTCCCAAAGGAGGTGGTCCGGGAAATCATTCATCATTTCATCCAGTTCTTCTCTGGCTTGCAGCAGTGCGTGTGCCACAGGTTGTAGGAGTGCAGTAATACCCGGAACGGGACCTCTTTGCCATACTTCAGGGAGGGAAGGAGCCATTGTGTTTTTTGTTTTGGCAGATGCCATTATTAAATCGTGAGCCGATTAAAATAGCTAATCGGCTCAAAAATAAGGGAAATATGAGCCGGTTAGAAAAGGAAGCATTTCTTGATAAAGGCGGCTATTTAAGAGTTCATCTTCAAATAATATCTCCAACCAATTAGATTTAATAATTTTCTTCATGTATAATTAAATAAATGTCATTAGATTAAAAAATTTTCTATGATTTAGTTGCAGAAACAAAATATTCTACCTTTGTTTGTGTCGAAATAACGCAAACAGAATGAGACCCTTCGATAGTTATAAAAATCCTTCGCTCGCTATTGACCTTGTGGTGTTCGGCTACCACAACGGAGAACTCTCCGTTTTGCTGCTGAACAGGAACGAAACGCCTTTCAAAGACCAATGGACGCTTCCCGGTGCCTTTCTCCAAATGGAAGAAACCTTCTCCGATACCTGCTCCCGCGTGCTGCAAACAAAACTGGGCATGGATGATCTTTACCTGGAACAATTGTACTCCTTCGATACCCCGGACCGCGATCCCCGCGGACGCGTGATCTCCATCGCTTATTACGCGCTGGTGAACCCCGATAAATTCGGAATCGCAGCAGGCTCTATGGCCAACGATGTGCAATGGTTCGATGTGCGGAACCTCCCCGCGCTTGGGTTCGACCATACCCACATATTTGGAAAAGCACTACAAAGGCTTCAGTCTAAGATTCTGTATTATCCCGTGGGCTTCGAATTGCTGGATGAATCTTTTACGCTGCCCGAATTGCATCACCTGTACGAATGCATCCTCGGCATCTCCATCGACCGGAGAAATTTCAGAAGGAAAATCCTTGATTCCGGTTACATCGTTCCCACAGGTGAAAAAAAGACCGGCGCCCAAAACAGGCATCCCGATATCTACCGTTTCAACAAAACCATTCAACCCAATCAGTTTAACCTCAATATTTCCTTACCATTATAATTACCCGCTATGAAATGCACACCCCTGCTCCTGAAAGATGGCTACAAAGTTGGCCATAAATTCCAGTATCCGGAAGGTACCACCCTCGTTTATTCCAACCTTACGCCCCGTAAATCGAGGAATGAGGACATCGGCGAGATCGTATTTTTCGGCCTGCAATATTTTATCAAAGAATATCTTCAATACCAGTTCAATGAAGATTTCTTCAACCGCCCGAAAGAGGAAGTACTGTATCAATACCAGCGTAGAATAGACAATTACCTGGGCAAAGACAGCATCACTTACCAGCATATTGCCGACCTCCACGATCTGGGTTATCTTCCCCTCGAAATCAAAGCTTTGCCGGAAGGAACACTCGTTCCCATGCGGGTGCCGGTTTTTACGATCAGGAATACGCATCCGGATTTTTTCTGGCTCACCAATATGTTGGAAACCCTGCTTAGTGCCATTCTCTGGAAGCCCTGTACCTCCGCTACTACCGCCTACCAATACCTGAAGACCTTCCACCGGTACGCCCATGAAACCGTTGGCAGCGATACAGCCTTTATTCCCTGGCAGGGACACGATTTTTCCTTCCGGGGCATGAGTGGCATTGAAGATGCTGTAATGAGCGGGGCCGGCCACCTGCTTTCCTTCAGTGGTACGGATACCATTCCCGCCATTGATATGCTGGAGCAATATTACGGTGCCGATTGTACGCAGGAATTGATTGGTGGTTCCGTTGCCGCCACCGAACACAGTGTGATGTGCATGGGTACCCAACAGGATGAAATCGGAACATTCCGGCGACTCATCAATGAAGTGTATCCAACAGGCGTCGTTTCTATTGTGAGCGATACCTGGGACTTCTGGCAGGTGATCACCGAATTCCTGCCGCTGATGAAAGCCGATATACTGGCCCGGGATGGAAAAGTTGTGATCCGTCCCGATAGCGGCGATCCGGTGAAAATCATTGTAGGTGACCCCGATGCGCCGGTTGGAAGTCCGGCTTTCAAAGGTGCCATCGAATGTATATGGGAAACCTTCGGTGGAAGCATTACAGAAAAAGTGTTCAAACTCCTTGACCCGCATATCGGCCTGATTTACGGCGATAGTATTACGTTGGAACGGCAGGAAGCCATTCTTTCCGGGTTAAAAAACAAAGGGTTCGCCAGTTACAATGTGGTGTTGGGAATAGGTTCGTTCACCTACGAATATGTTACCCGCGATACTTTCGGCTTCGCCATGAAAGCCACCTACGGTGAGGTGAATGGAGCAGGAAGAGCAATTTTCAAAGACCCGAAAACAGACGATGGCACAAAAAAATCGGCCAAAGGGTTGATGCAGGTGTACCGCGATCCACAAACGGGTAAACTGAGTCTTAAAGATGAATGCACGTGGGAAGAAGAAGCGGAAGGCGAATTGAAAACTGTATTTAAAGATGGTGAACTGCTCGTGGAGTGGTCGCTTCAGCAGATACGGGAAAGAGTAAATGATGGAATTTAAAATGAAAATTGCAACACACAACTACGAGTTAGCGCAAAAATTGCTGCCGGGTTCCGGACAACAGATTATTGCCCAACATACGGAAGAGGAACTGGTAGTGTACCAGGCTTACAGAACATCTATTGCGGATTACGCAGTTGCCAACCAAAAATTTGGCGGCCCGGATTTTAGTTATAACAGAATGTCATGGATAAAGCCGAATTTCCTTTGGATGATGTACCGGAGCGGCTGGGCAGAAAAAGAGAACCAGGAAAGAGTACTGGCTATATGGCTCAAAAAGACTGAGTTTTTGAACATCCTTGCAAATGCGGCTTTCACCAGCTATAACCCGGAAGTGCATGCCAGCCGGCAAGACTGGGAAAAAAGCCTGAAGGAAAAAGAGGTTCGGCTGCAATGGGATCCCGACCACGATCCATTTGGAAAAAAGCGCACAAGAAGGGCCATTCAGTTGGGCTTAAAAGGAACACTGCTGCAACATTATGGAACAACCGCGATTAACCTGATAGAAGACATCACGCCATTTGTTAAGGCGCAAAAATCTTTATTGGACAGAGGACGAACGGGAGAACTGCTTGTTCCCGTTGAGAAGGTCTGGAAAATAAATGACCCTGTGCTTGAAGCGAAAACAGGAATAAACCATGAACACAATCACATTGTACAGGCCGATAGGCATTAAGGAACTGGAACTGATCATCGATTCAGGATGGACAGCGTTTCCGCCCAGGCTCTTCTGGCAGCCCATCTTCTATCCTGTTTTGAATCAATCCTATGCGGAACAGATTGCCAGAGACTGGAATACAGTAGATCCGGCGTCAGGCTTCTGTGGTATTGTTACACAATTCGATTTACAAAGGGGTCATTACGACTTGTATGAAGTTCAGAATGTGGGAGGCGAAATTCATAATGAACTTTGGGTACCAGCCGAACAACTTGACGCATTCAACAAACATATTGTTGGAGATATCCGACCGGTAAAAGTATTTTTCGGCGATGCTTTTTCTATGCCTGAGAACATGGCTATAAAAAACGCGTTACAAATTTTCCGTTCAATATGAAATACAATCTTGCGTGGTTGATACAGCAGTATGAAAATAACCGCGACGTTTCGTTCCTCTTTTTTTGGGGCCACCGTCCCTCAAAAGAAAACCGGTTAACAAAGTCTTGCTTAAGTCAGTGGTGGATGGCCTCCTTTGAAGTAGAGGGATCAGTATATTTTACAGCAGAACATTGGATGATGGCGGCTAAAGCAAGGCTTTTCGGAGATGAAGAAATGGCCAGGCAAATAATACAGACACCAGACCCCAATGCTGCCAAGAAACTTGGCAGAAAGGTGAAAGCCTTCGACCCAGAGATTTGGGATGCGCATAAATTTGATATAGTGGTGGAAGGAAACTTCCACAAGTTTTCTGCTCATGCAGTATTGAAAAATTTTCTTCTCGCTACAGGAAACAAAGTTTTAGCGGAGGCAAGTCCTGAAGATACGATATGGGGGATAGGTCTTACCCAGGAAGATCCCTGCGTTTACGACCCTACAAAATGGCTTGGGGAGAATTTACTTGGTTTTGCGCTTATGCAAGTGCGTGACCAACTTTTAAAAGCACAAATATGAAAATTGAACTTATTAAAGCAGATATTACTACGATGGAAGTAGATGCCATCGTAAATGCAGCGAACTCTTCGTTATTAGGGGGCGGGGGTGTAGACGGGGCCATTCACCGGAAAGGCGGCAAAGCCATTCTGGAAGAATGCATGGAAATTCGCGCCCGTCAGGGAAAATGTCCAACCGGAGAAGCTGTGATTACCACGGCCGGAATGCTCCCTTCAAAATATGTGATTCACACGGTAGGGCCCGTTTGGAATGGAAACGGCAAAGAGACCAACCTGCTTCAGAATTGTTATATAAATAGTCTGCGATTGGCTGTGAAGCATCAGATAAGGAGCATCGCTTTCCCCAATATCAGCACGGGGATTTATAGATTTCCAAAAGAGTTGGCGGCCGGGATAGCAGTAAAGGCTGTTGGAAATTTCGAAGATAGCATGCATATAGACCGGCTGATCTTCGTCTGCTTCGATGATGAGAACTACACTATTTACGAACAACTGCTCAACAATGAATGAAAAACAAATAAACAGCGCCAGTAAATACCTGAGCCTGTTGCTCCGGCATCAACCGGAAAAAATCGGATTGCAGCTCGACGAGAACGGCTGGGCATCGGTAGAAGAGCTGCTTTTGAAATGGGACGGGCCGGTTTCACTGGATTATACTTCATTGGAACACATCGTGTCCACTAACAATAAGAAAAGGTTTTCCTTCGACGAGTCGGGTCAAAAAATCCGGGCCAGCCAGGGCCATTCGATTGGCATTGATCTGCAGCTTGAGCCACAATTACCTCCTGATGTGCTGTACCACGGAACAGTAGAAAAATACCTTGCTTCCATCCGATTACAAGGGCTGCTGAAAATGGAGCGGCAGCATGTACACCTGAGTATTGACGAATGTACTGCAACAGCAGTGGCGCAACGCCGGGGCAAGCCAGTATTGCTCCGGATCCGGAGTGGTGATATGCAGGCGGCAGGGTATTCTTTTTTCCTTTCAGCTAATTCTGTATGGCTCACAGAACACATTCCTGTCAATTACATTCAATTTCCATCCTGAAAATATGCCACGAACATTCGTTATAGGAGATATTCACGGGGCTGACAAAGCGCTTAGCCAACTTATAGAAAGGGTAGCTCCGGAGAAAAGCGATACGCTGATTTTTCTTGGTGACTATGTGGATGGATGGTCCGGATCCGCCGCCGTGATCACCCGCCTGCTTGCGTTAAAGGAAAGTTTCTCTTGCTTTTTTATCAAAGGCAACCACGATGTATGGTGCGGAGATTGGCTTGCCGGTAAAAATGCTGATGATGAATGGCTGAAGCATGGCGGTACTTCCACTGTTCAAAGCTATGCCGCATTGACGGAAAATGAAAAGCACCTGCACAAAACTTTTTTTAATGAACTCATTGACTATTATATTGATGAGGATAACAACCTCTTTATACACGCGGGCTTTTCATCCATGCACGGTCCGGCAAAAGAACCTTATGCAACAAATTATACATGGGACAGAACATTGTGGGAAACAGCATTGGCACTTAACACCGCTCTTCCACCCGACCATGCATTCTTCCCAAAAAGATTGAAACTGTTTCGTGAAATATTTATCGGACATACGCCTACAATCAATTACGGAACCGATCTTCCAATACATGCTGCCAATATTTGGAATGTTGACACCGGCGCTGCTTTTACGGGAAAAATCACCGCTATCGATCTTGATTCAAAAGTCTTTTTTCAGTCTGATAAAGTAATAGATCTTTATCCCGGCGAGAAAGGAAGAAACATCTAAAAAATAAAACCATCCCTTTATGCATACCATCAACCTTCTATATCCTCAAAAATCTGATGTTTCTTTCTCCACCATCACTTTCCCGGATGGCCAACCTCACATCAAAATGGATGTGCAAAGCCTTGATCGTTTAGACAAAAAAGCACCAATCCGCCTTCTTTCCAGAATTGCCAATCCAGCCGATCTGATGCTTGTGTTGTTTATCAAAAACACGCTCGATTACCACGAGTTCGAACACATTGAACTGCACATCGCTTACCTCATGGCCGCACGAATGGACAGGGTGATGACCGGCGGGGAACCTTTCTCCCTTAAAGTAGTAGCTGCTGTACTGAACCAGGCGAATTTCAAAAAGATAAGAATATTCGATCCGCATTCCGAAGTGGCTACCGCTCTGATTGACCGATCATACATTGTAACCAACCATTCCTTTGTAAAAGATGCTTTGAAAAGCTATTTTGAAAAGAATGGCCAGGAGTCTTTCTGCCTTGTTTCCCCGGATGCGGGCGCACTTAAAAAAATACATGGGCTGGCGCAGTTCCTGAACGTTGAACATCTGGTGGAATGTATGAAAGAACGCGATGTGAAAACAGGGATCCTTACTAACTTTACCACTACCGCCAATAACCTGGACGGCCTCACCTGTTTTATTGTTGACGATATCTGCGATGGTGGCGGTACATTTATCGGAACAGCGGCTATGCTCAAAAGTAAAGGTGCTTCTAAAGTGGTACTCATCGTTAGCCACGGCATTTTCAGCAAAGGGGAAAAGCTGGAGGGGATTGATGAAATTTTTTCAACGGATTCGTTCCGCGGTTTGGAAGGGGTGCATTGCTTTGAGGTGGGAGACTATCTTTAAAAGATACCCTTTCAATAGCGGTTAAGCCATTGAAAGGGATAGCTTATGGATGGTTTAACGGTAATTATTTCTGTTAATTTGCAGTAGTAAGCGTAAACTTAATACTTAAAAAAATCCTGAATCTTGCTCTCTGTTAAGGCGTTCGCCTGCTCACGCGGAATGAATGAAATTTTATGAGCTTGCATTCTTTGCAGCCAGTCGGTCCAATAGGCTTTTAGGATTTCAAAGTCTTTTTTTATTCCATTTTTTCTTTCATGCACTTCACAAACAAGCACATCAGTATGGGAAAGATCTAGATTTGCCACCTTAGGGATGTTCAGTTGTTTAGAATTGATAATGTCCATTACATTCCCAATATCAACTGCCGGGTATAAAATGGGCCTGTAATCATAGCTTCCTTTTTCTGAAAAAATTTTTGTGTCGGCGGGTTTGTTTTCTGCTTCCAGATAGCCGTCTGTAATGATAATAACTTTGTTTCTGTAGTTTTCAAATAACGTGGGCTTTTTCAGGCGATTTATCAGGTACCTGCTAAAGTAAAAACGATAGTCGGCTCCCAAAGGATTTTGTTTTGCCGATGCATACATTTCGTTGGCAGCGTGTTCAAATTGCTTTGTTTTCTCACTTGTAAAATACAAACGATTGGTTTTGCCTTTATGAGTGGAAAGGTCGAACTGTAATTGGTTGGCTACATTGCCAAATTGACCCCGCGCCTGATCGATGTCAGTAACATCTACCATGAGCATATCCCGGGTGTCCTGTTTTAGTTTGGCATGATCAACAAACTGATTCCAAACAGCATGAAGCACAAAAATATCGTTTGCTATTTGATTGGAATTGTTGATTGAATCCGTAATCCTCCTCGATAAGTCAGGAATTACAATAACATTCAGGTTTGTGTTTGTGGGCGGGAGCCATTCTATACATTTACTGATTTCTTCTTCATTCAAACGTAAGGAATGCAACTTGTTGCGAATGGCGTGTTGAAATTCCATCGACACTATTTTGTTGCCGTTCTCATCATTTTCTAAAAGGTCAAATTTATACCGGTCAAAAATGGATTTAACATCATCCACATTGCTGCAAACCTGGATTTGTTCTATGGCTTTGCTTTGCAGGGATGGACGTGTTATGAAATTGATGAATAAGGCGAAGAATAGTAAAAACCCTAAAAGCAGGTAAATTGGTTTCCTGTTCTTTTTTTTCTTCTTTTTACTTTGTGTGTGTTCCATAGTTTAGTGGTCGTAAGAGTGGGTGGAAATTTTCTTGCTTAACCATTCATTTTGTCGTTTAATGGTTTCCTGGATCAGTTCATCCGCCTTTTTTAAGGAATAATTGCCGTAGGTGTAATTTTGCCAACCGCCCATGAATTCACCAACAGAACCACGCAAGGATGCTTCGTTAATTGGAATTTTACCATTTTCATATCCGATAATATCCTTTGTTTTCTCCTCTATTTTATTGTCGATGGTGACAATATCGCTTTCCTGTTTATGTATTTTGGCAATAATATCTGAAAGCTCCTTTCTTTTTTCTGAAACCCTATTGTTTATATTCTCCACCATCAACTTTATTTTTTCACTTTCCGTTTTTAAATATGGGTGGCTTAAAACATAATGTAACAGGAACCCCCAGATCACATAAACAACAAAGCCCAGAATTAAAACAAGGTAGAAATTGATATCAGTATAAATCATATTGAACTTCCACAGCTCCTCTGTTCTTCCTGCGTTAAAATCGTTGGTGTGAACGCCTTCTGAAATTTTATAACCGATAAAGGCATCCGCGATAAACGTTATGGTTAAAAGAATGATAATTAATGCGAATTGACGTGGTTTTCTCTCTTGCACCAGCTTTTTGTTCTTTTCCAGCGCATCGTGTATGAGGAAGCCGAGCCCTAGGAAGATAACGGGAAAAAGTATGATCAGCGTGATAACACCACCGCCCTTGTTCGTCGCATCTGCAAATACGTTGGGATTTATAAATCCAAGGCTTCCCGGCTTAATACCATAAAAAGCGGAATATCCTGATGAGGAATAGAATACGAACAGGTAAAGTGTTAACAACAGTGTAATAAAAGCGCCGATTACAAATGGTGTTGTATCGCCTGTTTCTCCGTCTCCGTTCCTGATATCTATTTTCTCCAGTTCCAGTGTTTCGATTTCCTTTTCTTTGTCTTCCTTGTTTCGCTTGCTTGCGTTAACGTCTGCAATGGTTTCTTGTTTTTTTGCCTTTTCCTGTTGGACCTCGGCTCGAAGTTTGGCTATTCTGTCTTTCAATCCTTGTTCATCTAATTTCTGGTCTTCTAAAAATCTGGCATAAACAATTTCCAGGTATCCTTCAACTGTGTCGGGACGTGATTGAGACTTAGCCGCCGAACGAAACCCAAATTGATTGAAAGTAATTTTATCGCTTTCGTCTGTATTTATTTTTTGTTCATTGATTGGTTGTACTGTCATATAGTATAAGGGTGTTTTTGAATTGCGGATAAAATATAAATACATAAACTGATTGCGCTATTCCAGTAATGCCTGCACATTGAAATCACTTTTCCCACCTGCACAATGTCTTCCCCTCTTCTTTTGCTTTTCCCTCCGTTGTTCTAAGTATCCTGTAACTGCAACTTTTTAGCCCACGGCAATTTTCTTTTAAGTGATACCTGATAGCTCCTTTGCTCTCACATATATATACATCCCTATCGCCGCAGGCCGAAGTGGAGAGTACAAGTGCGCAAAAAATCAGCGTTTTCATACGAACGCTACGGTGCTAGGCCGACAATGAGATGTGCTTAATAACTGCGTCATCAGCCCGGTCATTTATACCCCGCCCCTGCGCGGCTATGTTTTAATAGAAGTTTCTGATAACCTGCCGTATGTACATAATAAAGCTTCATAACAATGTGGTGTTGATGATGCTTCAAATGTAATTGCCCTTGATGGCTGTTTTTTACGGGAATCCGTAAATGGAGAAAGAAATGTTTTCTACTCTATAATCCCTTTCTTCACACAATAAGCGATCAGTTGTTCATTCGTCGTAAACTGGTAAACTTCTTTAATCGTGTTCAACCGCTTTTCCACGCTGCTTTTCCCGGAAGGCTTTATCCCTTTTTCTTTCAGGTAGTCAGGAATATCCTGCACCTTTTTTCCCTGGATCATCAGGGTTAATATCGTAATGTCGAACGGGGTGAAATCGTGTGCGTTCCTACGTTCCATCGGCTCCGGAAGATTTCTTGGGTAATAACGTTGGTTGTTGTAAAGTGCATGGATGGCGTTCAGCAGTTCCTGGGCATCGCCGCGGGATTTTCTGACGAAGGCGTCGATGCCAGGTGAATCGAAAAGTTTTTGGATGATGGCGGGCCTGCTTTCAGCGGAGAACACCAGTATTTTTAAAGCAGGCTGTTCCGCTTTTACCGCTCCTATCAGTTCGTGGCCACCGGGAAGGGTTTGTGTGCGGTGGTCCTTCTCGAAATAGAGGTCGGTGATGAGCAGGTCGTAGGGATCACCTGCGTGAAGGGCTTTTTTTATTTTCAGCGCCGCGTCGTCGCAATGGTATACGTAATCGGGCTGGAAGATTTGTAAGGCTTCAAGGGTTTTCTGCACGGAGATGTTGGCGCTTTCATGGTCCTCGGCTATCAGTACTTTCTGGATCATCTGTTTGTTTGGGTTGGAACGAATAATTGAATGTGTAAGGCCTTTGCGGGCGATGATTCAAAAATAACCCTGCCGCCGATGTTGCGGATACGGTTTTCCGTACCCGTGAGTCCATTGCCGAAAACAGTGTTTTCAGGTATACCAACGCCATCATCTGTATAACGGATCAGCAATTCATTTTCCTGCGGCTCAAATTTTATGACCACATTGGTGGCGTGGCTGTGTTTGCGCATGTTCACCATCAGTTCCTGCAGCACGTGTTTCAGTTCGGCTTTCACTCTGGAAGAAACCGGAAGCCAGGTTTCAGGCGTATTGCCCACGATGGATACGGTGGTGCCGGAGGAAGAAAAGGATTTCAATAACGCGGCGATTTGCTGGTGGAAGCCGTGTGGTGTTTGTTCCGGCTGGTCGTAGGAAATATCTCTTGATTGTTCGTACAGTATCTCCATTTCATCCAGCAGTTCTTCTTTTTCGATGGTGGTGCCGTGTTCCACTTTGGCCATGAGGCGGTAGAGTCCGTTCGCCACCACATCGTGCACTTTCCGGGATGTTTTCAATTGCTGTTCGCGAACGGCCTGTTGCCTGCGTTTCCTGAACCAGATCCATCCGCCGATAAAGAGCGCCACCAGTGCAACGATAGCGGCCCGTTGCCTGAATATGCTGACTTTCTTTTCGGCATTCTGCTTTTGCAGTTCCAGGTTTTCAGCCCGGTGTTTTTCCGCTTCATAACGGATAAGCGCAAACTGGTTCCTGGCATTGCCGCGACTGGTTTGTATACTATCGTTCAATTGAAGGTAACGGTTGAAGTATTGTTTTCCGTTGGCAGAATCGTCGATTTGGATGAGCCGTTGCAGTGCGTCCAGTTCATCTTCCGGACTTTCCAGTTCCAGGGCAAGCCGGCGCAGGTTTTCCGCGTACAACCGTGCGGAATCCTTTTGTGTGGCGGAATAATAGTCGCTGAGGTGAATGTAGCTTGCGGTAAGTCCCCATTTGTCCTGTTCCTTCCTGCGCAGCAGGAGCGAGGTATGAAACTCGGGCAAGGCGTTATAGCCCGGGTCCTTCAGCCATCTTGTTTTCGCCCTGTTCGACAATACGCGCGCGTATTCTTTTGTATCAGGATTACTGCGTTCAAAAATAGAATCGTAAATACGGAGCGCTGCATCATAGTTTTTCAAACGTTGCAGGGCCAGGGCTTTGTTGTTCAGCGGTATCAACCTGTAATCCGCATCTTCTATAAAGCGCAGTGCCTGGTCGAAATAGCGGATGGCATCGGGGTAGTTTTTCAGCCCCAGACTTGTAAACCCGAGTTCATTGTAATCGGAGAACAAACAATAACTGTTGCGCTCTTCTTTTTCATCCAGGTATCGCAAGGAGGTGAGCAGACTTTCCTGGCTGCCGAAATGATCGCCCGCATCGGCCTGTATGATGGCCATTTTGTTGTAAGCCATGGCCACTTCCAGACTATCGGCGGAGGTGTTGGCTACCTCGTTGAAGTAATAGAAGGCTGAATCGTTTTGCACATTGAGGAGCGCTTCCCCCATTTTATACAGTGCTGAAGTGGTGACGGGAATTTTTTCAGGCTGTGTTTTACAGCCGGTGGTATACAGCATAAAGAGCCATAGGAGCAGGTATAAGGGCTTTTTAACCACGGAAGGAGTTTGTTTAAAAGTAATATTTCCTTCCGCGACGGGCAAAAAAATGAGGCAGGATACTTTCCTGCCTCATGGCGTTATCCGCTACCGTAACAACTACGGTTTGATGGGCTTGGGAGGTGGTGGCTGGTTGGGTGCGTGCCCGGCTTCTCCGCCGCCGCCATCATCGTCCATGGTGGTAATGGGTGTATTGTCGCCGCCATTTACGGGCGTGGTGTGCTGTCCTGCGCATAGTGATAGCAGGATCGCAAGAATGTATGTAAACATTTTTGTGTTATTAAAATTTTACGAAATGCTGCTACCATCGCCGTTGGCGGGTGCAGTGTGGCGTGGCGGTAAGAAGCGCTTCTTACGCCGTTGGGAAGAGGTGGGGAGCCGATTGCGGAAGCCGGTAAACGCTTCCCAGGCCGGTTAGCTGCAACCGCTTTCAGCTCCCCGTGGCAACCGTTGCTGTACAGGAACCTCTTAGCTGGAGAGGTGGTCAACCGTTGCTGAAGTCAAAATTAGAGCGTCGTAAGTGATTGATTACTATTCGATTCCGGGAATTCCGATGATTCCGTTGAGATTCCGGTAATGCCGGCGGGATTCCGGAAATTCCGTTAGATTTAGGGTATAATATTTAGAAAATGTCACCTGCCTATATCAAACTTGTTCTGCAGGACTATGAGAAAAAGAGGGCTGAAAATTTGCTCTCATTACTGTTAATGTATCCCACACCTGCTAGATTGAAAGATGAATGCATTAATGTTTGCTCCAAGCGGTATTCCAGAAAGGATGGAAGATTACTCAATGCTTTTTTTGGAGAAGGAGATGACAAAAGCCTTGTTTCGAAGGCTATCGCAAAGAAGAAGGTAGATGAGTTCAGGCCCGTACTTAATTATTTAAATAAGGACACTACAAGACCGGATGGGAAATATGTTGAATTGGTAGCCTGGCTCATTGATTTTGAAAGAAGGCCATATAAGTTAGGAGAGGATTATGATATAGAATTAGAAGAGGACAAACCAGTAAAGAATAGTGAAGAATTGGAAAGTATGAGTGGAGGAGCGGATGAATTTTTGCAAGAACTGCGGTTAAAGGAGGAAGTAAAAATAGCGGCAGAAATTCAGGGAATGGGGCCAGATAATCCATTGCAAAGCGCAAACACCGGGAGTGATGAAACAATACTAACGAATCCTTTACATGCTTCGGATAATCCGGACACAGCTGCCCAATTAAACAAATACGGAGAAATTAAACCATTTTCTCCCTTTGTAAAGTTTCGTCTTAAATATCTCGTCTTTTCAACCTTGCTGGCTTTCGTTGTATTTACCGGATTTCTGGTTTACAGAAACTTTGACCTGACCAGCAATCAGCAATTGAACACAGCTCCACCAACGGGTTCAGGGTGTATGGAATGGATAGATGATCATTACGAACAGGTTCCTTGCAGCTCAAAGCCTAACGGCAGGCATATAATTGCGGTCGATCCGCAAAAACTGAAGTACTTCAGGAAAATAAACAAGCCCGATACACTCACCATGGATGATATTGGAAAAGTATGGTACATCAAACTGAATGGAAAAATGGAATTCTATACCGCTGAAGGCTTTCATCCATTGGATATGAACAGAAGACTCAGGCCCATCTCGGCGTATATCATCGATAAATATATTCTTTCGGAAAAGAAGCTGTAAGAGGAATATCTTTTCAGGTTAAACGGGTTTCCATAAAAGGCTTCCTCCGTTTCTTTCTAAATTGCAGCAATGATACATCCTTCCATAAAGCACCGGCTTCCGATATCGTTATTGCTGTTTTGCATTCTTTCTAATATTATCTCCTGCACGGAAACCAACGGCGCCACCGCCTACACACTTGAAAAGAATACAACGCATTCATCCCCCACCTACAAAGTGGTGAAAATAAAAGACGGCGATACCTTCGTTGTCCTGAAAGACAATACCGAACTCACGGTACGCTTCGAACACATCGACTGCCCGGAAAAGAACCAACCCTTCGGCACCAAAGCAAAGCAATTCGTTTCCGACCAGTGCTTCGGAAAAAACATCACGCTTCAACATCACAACAAATTCGACCGCAACAAAAGGCTGATCGCCGAAGTGCTCCTCGCCGATGGCCGTAACCTCAACAAACTGCTCGTGGAAAACGGACTGGCCTGGCACTTTAAAAAATATTCAGGCGATACCGCTTACGCCCAACTAGAAAGGATGGCCAGGAATAAAAAACTGGGACTGTGGTCGGAAAAAGACCCCGTGGCGCCCTGGTTGTGGCGGAAAAAATAAGGGTACACGGGTGATGTGTAGGTCTTGGCGCCGTGGTCCGGTTTTTTCTTTGTTACCCGAAAAACGACTATGAACAGCATCAACCAGCAACAGCCTGAAGACAACAGAGACGACCTCCAGGGCCGTGAAGCAGCCGAAAAACTGTCGGAACTGGTGAACAAAGCAAAGATTTGTTTTATGTGCACCAATACCAGCGCGGGCACCGACTTCGCCACCCGCCCAATGGCCGTGCAAAAAGTAGATAAAGGAGGGATAATCTGGTTCCTCAGCGCCTCCGACAGCCACCAGAACCTTGAAATTGCCGCCGACCCGCGCGTGAGCCTTCTTTTCCAGGGATCCACCTATTCCGATTTCCTGCGGCTCTCAGGAGAAGTAAATATGCTCAACGATAAATCCATCATCGAAGAGCTGTGGAATCCAATGCTCAAAACATGGTTCACCGAAGGAAAGGACGATCCACGCATTACCGTGCTTCAGTTTATTCCCGATAACGGCTATTACTGGGATACCAAACACAACCAAATGGTGGCGTTCGCCAAACAAGTGATCGGCGCAATGATCGGTAAAACACTGGACGATTCTATTGAAGGAACATTGAAGTTGTAAAATATCCTTCGGGTTATTCACTATAAATTATAATCGGATGCAGCGGTGCCCGGGAAAGGGTAACCGCTTTTTCCGCATCTCGCAACATTATTTCCGCATTCCGGAAACAAACATTTTGTCGATGGACTTCCTTTGCAGGCCAAAACAGTCCACGTATGAAATGGTATGCCCTTACACGCCTTTTTAGTTTATTGATAATATGTTCTTCCACACTTCCTTCCTTCGCCCAATCTTCCGCCCGCATCGAAGGAAAAATACAAACCGAAGCCGGACAACCCGTTCCCAATGCCACGGTTAACGTGAACAACCAGCAATATGTTTCCTCCGAAACCGGCGATTTCTCTATACAAAACCTGCCCGCAGGCAAATACAAACTGGTGATCTCCTCCGTGGGTTTCGAAACAACGGAACGCACCGTAAACCTGAAAGCCAACGGCTCCGAATACCTTACCATTACAATGTTGCCTGCTAACGGTCAACTGCAAACGGTGGAAGTAACCGGTCGCCGGAACGAAGGTTATAAAGCGAATTATTCTTTCGCCGCCACGAAAGTGGCCATCCCCGTTACCGAAATTCCAGGAACAGTTTCCACCATTACGCAGCAACTGATCCGCGACCGGCAGGCTGTTCGTTTCGATGATATCGCCCGCAATGCCAATGTGCGTGTGTCCAACAACGGTAGAACCATCATCATCCGCGGTTTTCAGAGCAATACCAGGCTTATCAACGGACTGAGAACACTGAGCGATAACTACCGCTTCTCCGCCATCTCTCCCGTAGTGGAGAGTTATGAAGTGGTGAAAGGGCCTTCCTCTTCCATGTTCGGCAATATGAGTCCGGGCGGGGTGCTCAACCTTGTTACCAAAAAACCGCTGGCAGAAAAAAGACAAACTTTATCGTTCAGCGCAGGCAGCTTCAATACACTACGCGGCGATATGGATTTCACCGGAAAAATGACCGAAGACGGAAAGGTGTTGTACCGTTTGAATGTGTTCGGCCAAATGAGCGATACCTGGCAGAATAATATGAAAGACAACGCTTTCACCGTAGCACCATCTTTCTCTTTTCTCCCCAAAGAAGGCACCCGCATCAACGTAGACATCAATCATACCCGCCTGCTTACGATGGAAAACGATGGCATCTTCCCCTTCAAAGGAAAAACAATCGACGAAACACCTATCGATTTTACCGTACTCCAGGTGGGCGATGGCAACAAAACCACCACCACTTCGCTCAATCTTTCACTGAGTCAGAAAATCACGAAAAACATCGACTTTAACGTGTCTTATTTAAAGGACTTCCTGAGCTGGGACGATAAGCGCCACGCCACTGAACTTTACCTCGGCAATGCAGCCTGGTCTAATGGAGATAGCAGCCTGAGCGTGTATTACGGCGAATGGAACGCGAAAATGGATGCGGACAACGTTACAGGTTATGTGACCGCCAACTTCAACACAGGCAGCCTTCAGCACAAATCGCTGATCGGATACGATTACAATGTGTCGCTGTTCAACTGGGGTACTTACCGCTACAATACTTCACCCATCGGTTCCGTGAATGTGTATGATCCTTCAAAAAGTTCTAACCTCGACGGTACTACGTATACCCTCGCTGCTACTACTTACGACCGCGTGAACAAAACACGTGATTTTGCCAACGGTATTTATTTCCAGGACCAGGTGAGCGTTACCGACCGGTTGAAAGTGCTGCTGGGACTGCGCCACGAACGGTATACTTTCCGGTTGGCTTATGAAACACCGCAGGAGAACGAAGTGGCCCAGAACGCTTGGCTCCCTAAAGTTGGCGTAACCTATATTCTGCCCTCCGATACTTATGTATATGGTTCTTATGTAACCGGCTTCCAGCCAGTGTCTTCCGGATCACTTATTTATGGAACGGTGGAAGGAGGCGGCAATCTGAAACCGGAATACAGCAATCAGTTTGAATTCGGCGCGAAACAAGAGCTTTTCGGGAAGAAATTGCTGCTCACCGCTGCCGTGTACCAGATCACCAAGACCAACGTAACACAGCTTACCAACCCCGGCGTAGTAGATCCCAACGACCGAATATGGCGCCAGTTGGGAGAAGTGTCCTCCAAAGGTTTTGAAGTGGAATTCAACGGTGCCATCAGCCAATCATTCTCCGTGAACGGCGCTTACAATTACAACGATGCGAAAATCACCGAAGACCTGGACCCCGCTAAAGTAGGTGAGAAACTCGGGATGGCCCCGCTGCACCAGGGGAACATCTGGGCAAAATATGAAGTGAAAAACAATACGGTGCTCAATGGTTTCGGTATTGGATTCGGAGCGGGATTCTCTTCCAAAACGCCCATGCTTCAGTTCCCGAATATCTCCACGCCCGGCTACACCGTGCTGGATGCTTCCCTACAATACCGGATCGACCGGGTGTTGCTGAGCATGAACCTCAACAATATCGCGGATAAAAGATATTATACCGGCGCGAACCGTGAAAGAGAAAGGTACTACACCGGTGCGCCCCGTAACATTCTTTTCAGAATCGGGTATAACCTTTAGCGTATGTTGAAAAAATGGGTGAGAAAAATACATTTATGGCTCGGACTAACGTCCGGGCTTATTGTTTTTATTGTGGCCATCACCGGCTGCGCCATCGTATTTGAAAAGGAGATCAATACCTTGCTGGGCACAGGTATTTGCCAGAAAGTGAAAAGCCGCAACAATGAACCGGCATTGCCTTCACAGGTTTTCGCGGTAGCCGATTCTGCTTTCCAGAAGCTGCGGTTGGTGAATATGTACTACACTGTTTATCCCGGTGAACCGAACGTGAGTGTATTGTGGGTGCGGGATACGGCGCGGAAATACCATTCCCTGCTTCAGGATCCTTACTCCGCGCAGATCGCGGGTACCTACGATTACGAAAGTTCTTTCTTCACGATCATGACCTTCATCCATGTTTCACTCGCGTTGGGCGAAGTGGGCACCACTATTATCCGGAACGCTACTCTTATTTTCGTGGTGCTGATGATCTCCGGTCTTATCTTATGGAAACCAGCCAGCAAAAAAGGGTACAAGCAACGCTTCACTATTAAATGGGGCGCCAGCTTCAAACGGCTGAACTACGACCTGCACAATGTACTCGGTTTTTACATGACCTGGATCGCTGTTTTTATGGCGCTTACGGGGTTGGTATGGTCGTTCGAATGGTTCAGCAACAGTGTGGTGTGGATAGCGAACGGGGGAAATCAGGTGGAACCGGCGCAACAGCAACCGCCTTTATCTGTAAAGGCTGAACGCAACAATGCGCACCTTTCATTGTACGCCGCCATCGATAACGCTTTCCTTGAAATAAGGAAACTTGAGCCCGCTGCCCGTGCGCTCACTGTTTACAAGCCGATGAACGATTCTTCCGCCATCAGGATAACTGTTGAAACTGAAAAAGGAAAGCATTACGCGCGTGCCGATGAGTATTTCTTTGACCAATACAGTTCCCGGTTGCTCGCCCGCAAACGGTTCAGCGAGCTGAGCAACGGGGAAAAGCTGTTGCGGATGAACTATTACATCCATGTGGGAAGTATCGCCGGTATTACCGGGAAAGTATTGGCGTTTCTCGCGAGTTTGATCGCGGCATCATTGCCTGTTACAGGGTTTATGGTATGGCGCGGAAGAAAAAAGAAGTTGCGGAAAGGAGCTTAAATAAATATACCCCCTGAAACCTCCAAACGCTGTGCATTCACCCATTTGGATTCGTCGCTGCAAAGAAAAGCCACCACACTGCCAATATCATCGGGTAGTCCCACCCGGCCAAGCGCGGTGAGTGAAGCGAGTTGTTGGTTCAACGCTTCATTGTCGCGTACGGCTCCGCCACCAAAATCGGTTTCTATGGCACCCGGTGCCAGTACGTTCACCCTGATTTTCTTTTCACCGAGTTCTTTCGCCATGTATTTCGTCAACGTTTCCACACCTCCTTTCATCGTGGCGTACGCCGCGTATCCTGGGAAGCTGAACCGGGTAAGTCCGGAAGATACATTCACAATGCTGGCGCCGCTGTTAAAATGCGGGATGAGTTTTTGGGTGAGGAAGAAAGGCGCTTTCAGGTGAATGTTTACCATACTGTCGAAATCCGCTTCCGAGGTGCTGTCAAATCCTGCGTGCACGCCCACGCCGGCGTTGTTGACCAGTGCATCGAGCCTGCCGGAGCCAAAGCCGGATTGCAGCGAAGCTGTGAGCGTACTTACAAAAGCATCTAAACCATTGCTGTTGGAAACATCCAGTTGAAGGGCCAGCGCTTTTCCGCCCGCCGCTTCAATTTCCGCGACTACTTTATCGGCTTCCTCTTTTTTGCTGTGGTAGGTGAGCGCTACGTTGAAACCTTTGCCTGCCAGCGCAAGCGCCATGTCTTTGCCCAGTCCGCGGCTGCCGCCGGTTACCAGTACTGTTTTGCTTGTATTTGTCATTTTGCGGTGATTTTGTCTCACAAAGTTGGAGACATTTACCATCGCAGGCATTGCGCCAAAGAGAGGATTATTTGTAAATTTCAAATAATCACCTGAACTGCAGGGGGGAGCTGTGGTTCATTTTTTTGAAGAAATGGGAGAAATGGGCCAGTTCGTTGAATCCGAGGCTGTAGGCTATTTCTGAAACGTTCCAGTTGGTTTGTTTCAATAATATTTTGGCCTCCTGGTTCAGGCGGGCGGCTATGATTTCAGAGGTGGTTCTGCCGGCGGTTTCTTTCAGCACTTTGTTGAGGTGGTTGGCATGTACGCCCAGGGTGTCGGCAAAATCTTTGGCCGATTTCAGTTGTACCACCTGCGAGGTGTTTTCAATGGGGAACTGTCTTTCGAGGAGTTCGACGAACAACGTGGAGATGCGTTGGGCCGCATTGGGCGCGTGATGCGTTGGTGCGATGGGCTTCAGTTTCTGTCCTTCGTGGATCAGTTCCAGGATATAATTCCGGATAAGGTCGTATTTGAACGCGTAATCGCCGTTCATTTCCACCTGCATCTTCCTGAAAATGCGGGCCAGTTCGGAAAACTGCTCCCGGTTAATCTGGAAGATGAAATCGCTTTGGGGAGAGAAGATGGGCAAGCCGGTAAGCGCGACCCCGGTTTGCGTCTTCGACATAAAGTCTTCCGTGAACACGCAGAAATAACCCAACTGGTTATTATCTAATGGTGTATAGCGGTAAGGAATACGCGGCGTGGCGAACAACACGGCGTATTCTTCTATGTCTAACACCTTATTGGCGTATTCTACCCGGTTCCTGCCGTGGATCAGGCTTATCTTGTAATAGGTGCGCCTGTTGTAAGGCATCACGGGCTTTGTTTTACAGCCCTCGTACATGCTGCCGATGCTGAAAATATTAAAATGCCCGATGTCCTGCTTATTCTTATCGTCAAAAAGGCAACCCAGTTCGCCGCAGTTCGCGCCGAACATCTCCCTGTAGAAATCCAATACATTTGTTGGTGCCGCCATATTTGTAAAAATCAAATGTACGACTTTGCCATACAACCGATGGAGGCAATTTACAGTCTTACCACCATGATAAACAAAAAACCTGTCCCTTCATTGGTTTTCTGTGTGCTGATGGACATCATCGGGATGACCACATACGCCATTCCTCTCATCGGTGAATGGGCCGATATGATCTGGGCGCCCATCTCCTCCCTTATTTTCTGGAGCATGTTTGGCGGGTGGAAAGGGTTACTTGGCGCAGGGTTTAACTTTCTCGAAGAATTTCTTCCAGGTACCGACATCATTCCATCCTTCACCCTGGCCTGGCTGATAAGGAAAGTCTTTTCCGCCACGCAATCCCGTGCGCTCACCCGGTAACAAGCTGCCTGCAACCTTCAAAAACTATGAGCCTTTGTAGGATAGTCCATTAAATAAGACTTCTACTTAAAAAAACGTCTCCCGCATCACCCGAAAAGAGCCTCGTCCGAACAAGAACGGCTCCTTGCGTCCTTGCTTCGTCGCGTCTTGGCGTGAGACAGATTTCCCCTACAACTCCTCCTCTCTTTCAAGCATCAGTATGGCGTTCTGCGGCACTATATAATACTTTTCATTTTCATACATTACTTCTGTGGCGGCGTTCAGCAGGAAAATGGCCAGGTCCCCTTCTTTCGCCTGCAAGGGCACGTATTTCACCTGTTCCTCCTCCGCCTTCCAGGATTCGCTTTCCACGGGCATGGGAATGGCGTAACCTGGGCCGGTCTTGATCACATAGCCCTGCTGCACTTTTTCCTTTTCCTGTACACCGGGTGGGAGGTATAATCCCGAAGGTGTTTTTTCAGTGGCGGTGGTAAGGCGGATCAGCACACGATCGCCGATCACGATGATCTTCTTGAACTTGTTGTCGGGTGTCAGTCGCACGGTTTCGATAATTTAAGTTTGAAAAAAGACAGGCAAAATTAAGGATTGCTTTGGTTACCAGGTTAACAGCTGAGTTTTGGTGTTTTCCCTGAGTTTCTTACCGGCAAAGGCTAAGGCGGAGGGGGTGATCGAATTGAACTGCGGCCCTTTCAGGGTATGCTGTTTTCTTGTTATGCCCGGATTAAAAAACACGTAAAAACAAAACGACCCGCTATCGTGCGGGCCGCTGTTTCTATAGGAGGGTAATGGTTAGTTATTTTTTCGTTGTTGATCATGTTCAGGCATTGGATTACTGTTTTTCTCCAGGCAGGGTTTTTAAAGTGGGGCACCTCCTTCCAGGAATACTTCGTTCCCCTGCTTCTGGCTTTATTCATGGCAGGGCGTAGTATATTTCTTTCAATCTTGTTGCTTATCTCTTTACTCCGTTTTTCAGCTTCCGTATCCACTTGTTTAGTGTGGGTCAGCATATTGGGCTTTACACGAAGAACTAAGCGCCAGGGCTCATTGAAGGCATAAGAAGTAACCTTTTCTCCCCGTTTATTGACCCTCGTGATCGCCGTGAACATTTGCCGCTGCGCATCACTCAACGTTACCCGCTTCCAATAGCAGGAAGAAATTTCCTGTAAATACTGGGGGATGGGCACACGTACCTTTTTGCCGGATTTTCTCTTTTTCCTGGTAAAATGCTTGTCGTTGCTATATTCTACCCGGTTCACGGCCTCTAAGATTCCTTCAAAAAAAGCCGCATGCTTTCCGCGCGCCGTTTCATCGTTCAGGTAGAACTCCCTGCGCCAGCCACGCTGTACTGGTTCCTTTAATGGAATATATGTCGTATTCCAGCGTCGTTCATTCCAGTATGTTTCCTGCTTCTCCAGCCGGATCACACTTTTTTGATGCCCTGCTTTTATCCTTCTTTTTTTTCTTCTTTTGTCCATAATGCGCAGGGAGGCTGTGTCCACTGCGCTTTGGTTAAGGAAATAATCATCCATAAAACAATGTATTTGTGTGTTGGTATAGTATTGCCCGGTGGGGGCGGATGTTCGGTCTGGTTCATACAGAAAGTCATAATTCTTTATTTAATTATCGTTATTGAATTGGGTTAAGCTTAAAAAATTGTCCTTCTGTCTGTGCGCTGTTCCGGCGTGGTCCCATCCATGCGCACGATCTTCGGTATAAACCGCCCTACGGTATCTACCAATGCCCGCTGGCCCTTCATGACCATCTCGATATCCTTATACGCATGGGGTGCTTCGTCCAGACCACCACCCATCAGGGTTACGCCGTTTTTCAGCAGCAGAAGATTCAGTTCATGGTGCGTGAAGCTGTTGGCAGCCCTGCTCCTGCTCATTTTACGGCCGGCGCCATGCGCGGCTGAGCAAATAGCAGCGGCTTCGCCTTTTCCTTTTACGATAAAACCAGGATGCACCATGGAGCCGGGGATAATGCCCAGCACATTTTTCCCGGCTGGCGTAGCGCCTTTCCGGTGAACGATTACTTCCTGCCCCTCCCACTTCTCCTTCCAGGCGAAATTGTGGTGGTTTTCGACACGCTTAAATGGCTTGCGACCAAGCGCTTTAGCGATCTTCGTATGTATCACATCGTGGCATGCGGTGGCATAATCGCCCGCGAGGTTCATGGCGAGCCAGTATTCCTGTCCTTCCGCTTCATCCAGTCCCAGCCAGGCCAGGTTAGCCGCTTCGCCGGGAAGCCTTCTCCTGCTTCGTGCCATCTTCGTGTAATGGTTAGCGATATGCGCACCCAACGCCCTGGATCCCGAATGGGTGAGTAGCCCTACATATGTTCCCGGTTCAACACTCAGTATGTCGTCTTTTTCAGTGATCTCAACAGCGCCGAATTCCGCAAAATGGTTGCCGCTACCGGAGCTGCCCAATTGTTTCCAGGCTTTGCCATGCAGTTTTTTCAACAGGGGAAGCGCTCCGAAAGCAGGATTGTCCATAACAGCATGATCTGCTGCCTGCTGAAAGGATTTTCCGCTGCCGAACAATGTCGCGTTCTTCAATTCGCGCGCAAAGAAATCTTTCCTCCGGTGTAGTTCAACGGGATCTATATCGAACAGACTTAAACTCATCCTGCAGCCGATGTCAACACCCACACCATAGGGAATTACGGCGTTTTTCACCGCAAGCACACCGCCTATGGGCAAACCATAGCCTGCGTGCGCGTCGGGCATCAGTGCGCCACCCACACTAACCGGTAATTTAACGGCTTGGTGCATCTGGTGCAATGCGGCGGCTTCAATGTGTTCCTGACCGAATATCGTGAAGGGTACGCCGTTCTTGTTCAGAGATACGGCTTCTGCTTCGGCCTCCGTTTCTTCCACCAGTTGCCTGGCGATGAGTTTCAGCACGGCATCATCGAGATATGTCGCGGGCGATGCCAGTACCGCGTTTAAAATGTTCATTGCTTTTTCTTTTGTTTCGTGTTTATAATGTTGTTGCATCACCTGTAAGGCGATGCTGATGACCGGTGTTTCCGGATATCCTGCTTTGCGCAAATCCTTTGCGCTTAGTTTTAACTTGCTCATGGTATTTTGAGTTGGCTCACGGTGTTTTCACGGTACCCGGTGGCACCGCTATAGCGGTGCCACCGGGTACCGTATTTTAACGGTTCGTTTGGACCGTAAAACCCAGTTCCGTTATCAGTATAATTGAAACGAGTATGCGAAAATTATTAATGTTTTCGATGCTTCCGTCAGGACGCGTATCTCCTGGAGTTGATGAAGGCCGGGATTACATTGCTTTGGGTTGAACGAGTGGCAAAAAAAAGCCCCGCGGTTCAGGCGGGGCGTATGTTTCAGTTATTTTTCTCCTATGGGTAATAAAGAAAAGAACATGCCCCGCAGCCTGCAACGTTGCCTTCGCGGCCCGCCAGGTTGGTGTTGATATGTTTGTGTTGCTGGAGCATTGTTGTTGTTTTAAATTCTTAGGATGCAAAGGTGTGATTAATTTTTGAATCGTACAATACTTCTTGTTTTTTTATTTTGTCTACATCGTTTTCATCATACAGCTCTCACAAAAAATATTCTTCCAGAAAGGGGTCAGCAGCAATTGCATACTTACACCTCCCCGGTCAATAGCGTTGAACAAGGCGCAGAAGCGCGCATTGTTAATTCCGATCGCATTTTGCATAGTCCTTTTAAAGAGGGGAAGCCGGGTGTCCAGTTCAAAAATGATGGAGAGTGAAAGGTAGTAGAACAGCAGATCTTCGTTCACTTCCAGGCGACTGATACGCGGCTCGATGAGTGTGAAGGCCCATTCGTATTGTGCATAATAACAGAAGAATTTGGCGATTGAAAGCAAGTCTTCGTCTGAAACGCCAGGGTCCAGATATTTGTCCCTGATTATTCCGAGTGCCTCATCTTTTTTATCGAAGTTGCCCTGGCTCATATAAATTTCGCATAACAGTATATGGTAGTTGATCATCATCCGGCGCGTTAATTTCTGATCTGTTCCGTACGAAGGAAGCTGGTTGAGTCTCGCAAGGAGCGCGTTCCTGTTCACAAGTGTGTCGCCATATTGCAGGAGCCGTAATTGCAATGCGCAGATGTTGTATTTTATTTTACCATTTGCAGGATCAGCTTTTTCGATGGCGAGCAGTTCGTTCAGTGCATCATCTTCGTAAATCTCTTCCAGCAGTAGTTTGTAAACGTTCTTATCGTTCAACAACCGGCTGAACGCTTTTTCCCGGGGAATCGTGACAGCGTCAAGGTAGCTGGCGGGTATTTTGTTGTCGGTTACTCTTTTATAAATTGACCTTTGAATATCCTGTGCAAGCTGAATATTCCGGGCTTCCACAGCGGCTTTGAGCCGCGTAACGAGTTCGCCGTCTTTGAGCATATCTGCCGGATTTTTATCGTCCAGGTAGAAAGTCACGATAGCTTTCCTGGAGTACGCGAGTACTGGCTCCATAGAGTCGAGCAACGATTTGTTGCGTAAACGTGTTTTAATGTCTTCTTTGGGAAGACCGGCCAGGTATTGGAAGGGTGTTCCCGCAATGGACTGGAAGAATTCCATCCAGTTTTCGCCGCTGGTTACCTGGCTGGTAAAATCCTCCGTTTGGAGGGCGTCAATCATTTTTACAATCCCGGCTCCCCGTTCTTTCTGCAGTTGCATGTTCAACGCCGTGGCGCCTTCAATGGAAGAAAATGCTCTTACTTCAATCCTGGAAATACGTTGCTTTTTTTGCTGGAGTGTATCATACAATTTGCGGAACGTTTCGGGTTCAAAAGTGGACTTTCCTTTAGGGAATGGAACAACCTTCGTCATTTTCTCCGTGAACGGAATGCGCTGTACGTATTCAGTATCCAGCGGAATATCAGCCGTATGCAGCAGTGATTCTGTAAAAAGCCCCATGTCCAGCAGTTCCCACATACTTCGGGGGATATTCGTAAAGTTGGTATAGAAGCATACTTTCTTATCACGCAATACCACGAGGTTACCTTCCATTTCTTTTCCCTCGATTGCTGTGGGTATCTTGCCCAGGAGAATAGAAATATGCCCTCCTTCTTCTCTTTCAAGGCGCCTGTTCAGTTCATCCAGGTAAACCGGCGGCAACAGTTGCCCGGTGTGCCAGCCTTCCCGCCGGACCGTTTCTTTTCCGCAGGAAAACTGTTCTTTCAACACGATATCAGCGGTTATCCCATCGGTAGGACGGAAGAATATCTTTCTGAACCAGGCCTCGCTGTTCATTTCGAAATATACATTTCCATCCCGGAAAGTAATACCGAAAAGCACTTCTTTGGGCTTGCTTTCTATAAGTGTTCTGCACTGCACACATTCAGGCGCGGCACTGCCACCTGTGAGGGAATATGTTTGCTGGGCCATCGTCCATACCGGGAGGAATAAGGCTAAAAGAATAAGGTGTTTAGGGGATTTCATAACGGTGATTATACGGCCAATTTAATACATCCCACGGAAAAAAAGATGTCGCATCCTCCCCACTTCTTGTCGTAACCGGAAGCTTTTATTTTCTTCCTAACATGTAAGTTTGCATCACCAACTCCTTCCAATATGAAAAAGTTACTGCAACTGTCCCCGCTTAACGCCGATCTTGCGGCATTGCTGCTGCGCCTGATTTATGGTGGACTTTTCGTGCGCTACGGCTATATGAAAGCCTCGAATTATGACGCGATCCTTCCCATGTTCGGAGACATCATCGGGATCGGTTCGAAACTATCTTTCAACCTGGTGATCTTCGCCGAACTGGGTTGCGGCTTTCTCGTACTCATCGGGTTATTCACCAGGGTAAGTGTGTTACCCGTTCTGTTCACCATGATCATCGCCTATTTTGTGGCCCACGCGAAAGATACTTTCGATGTGAAGTCTATGTCTTTCATTCTGATGGTGCTGTCGCTGGTAATATTTGTACTGGGCAGTGGTAAATATTCGGTAGACGCGTTGTGGAACAGGAAGAAGCCAGACTGATGCTAGTTTAAAGAATGTAATACGCAACTTTTCTTTAAAGTGTGCTGCTTACATACATTACACCGAATTTACTATGGGTGTAAAATACACGCAAATTTCCTTGTCTTAACATCGGGGGAACTGGTCATTTCCTGCCGCCTTACCTGTTGAATGTAAAAACCAATGGTTTGCCGTCTCCTAAAGTCCCCTTATGGTACGGAATGCTTTGGCGATGGTTTCCGCTTCTTCCGCTGTAATCTGCGAGGTGGCGCGCAGGGTACGCGTAAAATAGTCGATCTCTTCTTTAGTGGCAGGACAACCGCTGTTGCCTCCCGGTTCATCCGAACCTTCTTTGCGGATGCGCGCATCGGCAAGCAGTGATCCCTTTTCATCAAATACCAGCCAGTAAGGAATACCGGAGTTGCCCCCATGGTACTGGTCCATAAAAGCTTTCCCGCCAGGGTTCTCCAGGTTCTTCTTGTTCTCCGATTCCAGTACGGTGATATGTCGGGTAAGATAATATTTGTTGAAAATGGGCGCCACGGCAGGGCTTTGAAGGATCGTATCCATTTTATGGCACCAGCCACACCAGGAAGCGTGGAAAATGATGAATACTTTCTTCTTTTCCTGCGCCGCAACAGACCGTGCTTCCTTCAGTACATCAGTTGCAGAAGGCGGTTGCGCATGGATAATGGTTGCTGTCAGCAGGAGAAAAGCCAGGGTGAAGAGCGCTTTTTTCATAACGGTGTTTTCAGTTGAGGGTACAATTTACTGGAATTGCGTGAACCCCCCATGGCATGATTTTTTTCTCTTTTTCCCCAAAGAAAATCACCATGCAGAACTGGTTAAAAACACTCATCGCCGGCTACGGCGCCTACAAACTTGGCGGCGGATGCCTCGGCACCATACTGGTATTCGTACTCATCTTCTGGGCATTGGGACATTGCTAAGCTACTGCGCGATGGTGACCACGCTTTCCTCCCTGTTGCCACAAGTGTGAAAAGAGCAGGAAGGTTTTCGTGCATCGGCGTAGCCCGCTATTGCGGTGGTTTGATCCACTTCCTCCAACATGTTTGCAGGGAATTCCTGCGCCTTGGTCTGCACCAGTTCGGTGCGGATGTGCATGAATAAAAGACTTTCATTGGCATCGTTCTTCTCCTTGGGAGAAGAAATGCCCGTGAACAATACACCGAAAAGCGTGATCCCCGTAACCAGGATATTCTTTTTCATTTGTATTTTTTTAAAGGGTTACTCCGCTGGCGCGGTTTATTTTTTTGTATTCCACTTTCGCTTGCTGCAAAAGATCATTCACGTACATGGCGCATCTTTCATCCGCATCGTACAAACTGAACTCATGGGAAAGGCGTGTTACCCTTTCTTTGTATAAAGGATTGTTGAGCACTTCATTTACAGCCGCCTGTATCTTAACGGGCGTAGGTGTTTCTGTTTTCATGTTCACACCAAGTTTAAAATAACCTACCCGCGCGCATATTTCGCTTTTGCCTTCATGAACGCCGGCCACCACCAGGGGTAGTTTGTGGGTGATGCCCAGCAGTGTTCCGCCATATCCGCCGTTGGTAATGAATACATCGGCCAGCGGCATTACTTCTGAAAATGGGATAAAGTCACGGATCAGTATATTTTTTTCCGGGAACCTGGCTTTCAGTTCTTCGGTACGGTTACCCGCGGTAGTGGCGATCACGAGGTATTCCGTGTTCCGGAAAGCTTCCAGTGTAGGCACAAGCAGCTTTTCCACATCGGGCTCCGCGGTTCCCTGGGTTACCAGGATCACTTTTTTGTATTGCGCCTGCTCAGCACAGAGTCGGAAAGGTTCGTTGCCGGGCTTGTGTTTGGGTAGCAAGGGGCCAATGTACCGGATCTTGGGGTTGAGGTCGCCACGGCGGTACTCGAAGCCCGGGGTGCCGCTCTGGAGTACGAGGTCGACTTTGCGGTAGAGGATATCCAGTACATTGCCGGAAACCACTTTCACCCCGTACTGCCTGAAGATGCGGTTATTGATCTTCGTGAGACCGGAGAACATCATTTTGTCGCAGGAGAAGCGCATCAGACCTTGTTTTATCTTTCCGAAAAAAGTATACGAAGGCGTAATACCCAGTCCCGCGGGCGCAAGGTCCTTTGAAGATTCCATGATGGGCGCGATGCCCACGGTAATAACGGGAATCCTGAGCTTATCTTTGATGTAGGCCGAACCCGTGAACATAATATCGGCGATGAGCAGGTCGTAAGGGAAGTCCTGGTAAATCGCTTCCAGGTCCTGGAAATATTTCGGACCGAAGCCGATGAAAAGGTGCTCCAGGTCGTATTTGAATTTCTTTACCTGGCTTTTAATCGCTTTCCTTTCAGAGAAAAACTCCTCGAAGTTGTTGGCGTTTATCTGCGGAACGTTTACAAAAGGATAGTGGTGCAGCCCGAGTTTGGCGACTTTCTCCTTGTAATAGTCCTGGGTGTAGAACCGCACATCGTGGCCCATTTCTTTGAGATGGGTGGCGAGGCCGGTGAGTGGATTAAAGTGGCCGTCGGCCGGGACACATGCAAACAGGATGCGTCTGCCATTCTTTGCCAGCGTGTTTTTCACAGGGTCGTTTCCGGGAAGAATGTTGTGTTGCATAATTGCTGATTGAGTTGTAAAGGATAATTTTGATGCAAGTTTCCATCAATCTTATTTCAGAAGAAAGTGCATCCTGCGTGAATTGACATATCAGGTGTATGGATTGCGGGTTTATGCGTTCTTCTCTATCTTTATTTTTCAAAGCCCCCAAGTGAACAAGTTCTTCTCCTTCTTATTGTTGCTGCTTGTGCTGGAAAGTTTTGCCCAGGCACCCGACCGTTTCGTTTTCAACCGTTTTGGTAAGATCAATGGTCTTGCTGCGGATGATGCGGTTTCCGTAGCGCAGGATGCGGAAGGCTATATCTGGATCGCTACCGGAAACGGCTTACAACGTTATGATGGTAAGCGTTTCATCACTTTCAGGCACAATGCCGCGGATCCGAATTCGCTGCCCACGAGCAATATCGCTTTCGTGCTGCTGGATAAAAAAGGCCGCTTATGGGTGGAATGCGAAGGCTCCAGGATCGGGATATTCGATACGAAAAGTTTTCGCTATACACCTGCCAGGATAAGTTTACCGGAAGAGGCAAGAAGGAATGAACTGTTGCGGATCACTGCCGATGCCGACAATACTTTGCAGATGATCGTGGCCAATTACGGGGTGATCACTTACCATGAACAGCGCAATGAATTTTCAGCCGCATTCAACAAAGCCAAAGCCCCGGATGGCAGCATCGCCGGCGATATCCGTAAGAACGGGCAACAAAACAGTTACTGGGTAACGCATGCCAAAGGGATCGACCTGTTTGATGCTTCCACCCAACGGTTTGTCCCACGCAGCTCCATGCCCATGCTGGTGACCATCAACCGGAAGCTGGAAGAAGAAAAAGCCATGGGACCAATTTATACGTTTACCGACCAGCACGGGGTACTCCGGATGCAGCTATGGTCGAACAAACAGGTGGGCCCCGATCTCCTTAGCTACGATACCCGTTCTCACCAATTGCTTTCCTACAAAATAAATATGGACGAGCTTATCGGTTCCTACCACGATCTCAATGGCACATTGGAGCAGCGCAACGGCGACCTTTGGGTATATGGCGCCCCGCTTTTCGCCCGCTTCAACCGACAGAAAGGAAAGTTTGAGGACGTGCGCAACGAATCGCTGCGGGAACACGGCTTGGATATAGAAAAAGTTTACCACCTCTTCGAGGACCGCGAAGAGAATATCTGGGTGGCCAGCAGCAACGGGCTTTATGTTTTTAATCCTTCGGCTCAGGTCTTCACGAACATGCCTAACCGCAGAAACGACAACAGGAAATACAACCACGCCCCCGAATCGATCCTGCAACGCGCCGATGGCACCATCTACGTTTCCGCCTGGGGCGCCGGCATCTTCGCCTACGATCCCGCATTCAATATTCTTCCCAATCCATTCTTCCCATCGCCAAGGCAGAACGACGCCATCTCCGTATGGGATATGCTGGAACGGAAGAACGGGGAAATATGGATGGGTATGCAGGGTGGAAGCTTACGCATTTACGATATGCTCCAACGCACCCATAAGGAACTGCACCTCGGCGTATTCGAAAAACATACGCTCCGCCAGGTGCGGGAAGCGCCCAACGGAGACATCTGGATTGGCACCCAGGCGGGCCTGATCCTTAAATGTAAAGGCGGAAACTGGAAGGATACCAGTTCCTTCTCCATCGTGCAACGCGTGAAAGGCAACATCATGCAGTTACTGCCCGATCAGAAAGGCAATGTATGGGCCTGTTCGGACCGGGACGGACTCTACCGCATCAACGCGGCTTCGGGCCGGATTGAAGAACATTTTTCAGAAAAAGGTCCGGAGGGAAAAAGGCTGAACAGCGGCGGGGCAACGAACATTATGCAGGTGAACGACAGCACCATGCTCGTTGCCAGTGGCTGGTTGCATATCCTCAATACCCGTACCTCCACCTTCAGGTATATCACGCCCGACCACGGCCTCCCGCCCTCCGCGGTGGTCAGTTTCGTAAAGGACCTTAAAGGATTCATCTGGATCGGTTTGCTGGATGGTATCTGCCGTTATGATATGCGTACCAACCTGGTCAGTACCTTCGGTTCCGAAGATGGTGTGGTGAACGACCATTGTCAGCCCAATGCCGCCCGCCTGCTCCACGATGGCCGGATACTCTTCGGTACCACTTCCGACCTGCTGGTGGTGGACCCCAACAAAATCATCATCCCCGAAAAAAAGCCGCCCGTTACCATCGCTTCTTTTTTCGTTTCCAACAAACCCCTTCGTGTTGATTCCCTGCTTCAACTCAAAAAAATTACGCTGCCCCATTACAACAACTCCCTTACCATCGACCTTTCCACACTCACTTACACCCATACTTACGGGATCGTGTACCAGTTGGTGGGCGTAGATAAAGACTGGCAGATGAGCGCGAACAAACAGGCCATGTACAATTACCTGGCGCCCGGCACGTACACTTTCCGCACAAGAATCTGGCAGGAAAATGACGGTTCCAAAAAAGTGACGGAACTCACCATCGTGATCACACCGCCCTTCTGGGGAAGCTGGTGGTTCTACGGATTGCTGCTGCTTTGCGGCCTGGCCATATTGTATTTTATTGATAAGAACAGGATCAGCCGGATCAAACAAACCCAGGAACTGCGCACCGATATCGCGCTGAACCTGCACCAGGATGTGAACACCACGCTGAACAACATCAACCTGCTCAGTGAAATGGCACGCATCAAAGCGGACAACGACGTGGACCGTTCCAAGGAACTCATCGACCGCATCAGTGAAAAAAGCAACAGCATGATCGTGGCCATGGACGATGTACTCTGGGCTATTGATCCCGCCAATGATACGATGGAGAAAATGGCGCTGCGGCTCCGTGAATATACCGATACACTCCGCCTGCGTTACGATGCGGAAATCAATACCCAGGCCGATAAAAAAATCCGGAAACTGAAGCTGGATATGAAACGTCGCTATGGGCTATTTGTGGTGTTCAAAGAAGCGCTCCGTTGTTTGGTGGAATATATGGGCGGAAGAAAGACGCAGATACAACTGAGCCTTTCTCACCACCAGCTTTCCCTGAAGATCAAGGATGAAACGGCGCTGGACCAGGATCACCCCATGTTACAGGGTAGTGTAGACGCCATGCGGGCCAGGGCCGAAGAAATGAACGCGCTGCTCGATATCCAGACCGATAAACACGGCGCTGATATTGTATTGCAGATTCCGCTTCAATAATTATTTGCCCATCCAGCGCTTGAACTCGGCTACTTTTTCGCGGCTCACAATTACTTCTTTATCCAGTGCGGGTTTCAATTGAAGGATGAGCCTGTTCCCGAAATAATCGTGTATCTGTCCCACGCTGTTTACGGAAACAAAGAAGGAGCGGCTCACGCGATAGAACCGGTCGGGATCGAGCATATCTTCCAGTTCATCCATCGTATAATCGACAACAAACTTTTTGTTCTCACCTGTTTTAAAAAAGATCAGCCGGCCGTCACTGTAGAAGTAGGCGATCTCGTCGGTTTCCACGGAAACCAGGTTGGGTCCGTTCTTTACCAGGAAGCGTTTGCGGTAATCTTTCGGGTGCAGCTTCTGTTGCAGTTCTTTCAGCAGGTTGTCCATATTCAGCGCAGGCGCTGCGGCGGATGTGGCGTATAGTTTTTTGTATTTTTCGAGTGCCGCGGCCAGGTCATCTTTCTGGACCGGCTTCAAAAGATAGTCGATGCTGTTCACCTTAAAAGCTTTCAGCGCGTATTCATCGTAAGAGGTGGTGAAGATGACGGGGCATTTCACTTCCACGTGGTGGAATATTTCGAAACTTTGTCCGTCCAGCAGTTCAATATCCATCAGCATCAGGTCGGGCGTTTCATTGTTTTCCAGCCATTCCACCGCGGCGGCCACACTATCTGCGGTGGCGATCACTTCAATGTCTTCATCAATACTCAACAATGTTTTGTAGAGTTTCTTCACGGCCAGTTCTTCATCTTCAATAATAAAAACTTTCATGGGTGTTGTGTTTAGGTAAAGGTGGTGTTCAGGTTGGGCGTTCCGTTCCAGATCAGCGGCAGCACCACGGTAAAGTATTTTCCATCTTCCATCACCTGGAAACCGTGCTGGTTCAGCAACTGGTATTTGGTGGCGATATTGGAGAGGCCCACGCGTCCGGAAGGCGCTTTCTTACTCCTGCCCCTGATGTTGTTGTTGACCACCAGTTTATTGCCGGCGGTGGTGAATATTTCGATGGTGAGTGGATGGTTCTTTGAAAGCGCGTTGTGCTTCACCACATTTTCCACCAGCATCTGCAAACTGAGCGAAGGCAGCAGGTGTTGGTCGTATTTCTTATCGGTCTCGATCTGCAGGCGCAACGCTTCACCATGGCGCGTTTTCAGCAAACGCATATAGGATTCAATAAAATGAAGTTCGTTGCGGAGCGTACTCATGCCGCTTTCGTTGGTGCGCAGCAGGTAGCGGTACACTTTGCTGAGTTCGTTCAGGAAGAGTTCCGCTTTCTGTTTGTCTTCGGAAATAAGCGCCGAAAGCGTATTAAAGCAATTGAACAGAAAGTGCGGGTTCACCTGCCTTTTCAGCGACTCAAACTCGCCTTCCAGGCTAAGCTGGGCGTACATCTCCCGTTCCCTTACACTCTCTTTGTATTGTGAAAAGATAAAATCTCCTTCCCAGATGATCATCGCGATCAACGTAATGCTTACGCCAATAGAAAGCGAGAGCCAGAACTTGCGCGGTGTTACCTCGAAGGGCTCCGCGGAAAAATGCTCCACGCCCCAGAGAATGATGAACACGCATATTGTGACGACTACGAACTGCTTTACCACCAGCGTTACGATGCGTTTGATGGTATCGCGGTAGGAAATAAACGCGTCGTGAATGTACCTGGTAAGCACTACATCCGTGTACCAGATGCCCAGTCCCACCAGCAGGATAAAGCCGAATCCTTTGAGCCAGAGCGCATCGTTCCTGTACCACTCGTTCCCGAACAGCACAAAGCAGGTGAGAAAGGAGATCAGCGGCATCAGCGTAACGAAGCTGGCCCATTCCATCTTATTGGGAACCGGCAGTTTCATAGGGCTACGATTTTATGTTCTATCAACGGGAGTTTCATCGTGAAAATACCGTTGCCGTTTTGCACTTCCACCTCTTTTTTACACAAGAGTTTGTACTTATCGGCGATGTTGAAAATACCTTCTTTGCTCACCTCCACCGGATGTTTCCTGGGCAGCCATTCGTTTTTTAGAATCAGGTTGCCGTCAGGATCGGTGTTTACCGCAAACATCATCGGGTGTTTTTTAGACAACATCCCGGTGTTAAAACCATATTCAAATACGGCTTGTAACAGTAGTGGGGTCACAAATTTCTTACGGTCGTTCTCAGGGACTTTTATGTCCAGTTCCAGGCTATTGCCATACCTGGTTTGTAAGAGATAGAAATAAGAATGGAGGAATTGTATTTCCGTTTCCAGAGGTACGAACTGTTCCTCGTGGCAACTGAGCATGTAGCGGTATACTTTAGTAAGTTCATCCAGGAAGGCTTCGGCTTTTTCTTCATCTTCGCTGATCAGGCTCGAGAGCGAGTTCAGGCTGTTGAACAGAAAGTGCGGGTTGATCTGACTTTTCAGTCCCAGCAACTGGCTCTGCGTATAAGTTCGTTTGAGTTGTTCTGTTTCCTGGAGCGTGTTTTTCCAACGTTCGAAACTATCCACACCTTCGTGTACCAGCGTCACCATTACATTCAGGACAATGCCGATGGCCAGCATCCAGTAATACGGTGTTTCCTCGAAAGAATAGCCGAACAGTCCGAAGAAATCGTATCCTTTAAAAATAAGCGTGGTCACGAAAGCCTGTACCAGTGAGATGAGCAGGATAGTAAGCAGCATGCGTTTCAACAACTGCCGCCCTTGCGGCAGGCGGTTGCGCACGGTTACGGCGATGAGTGCATAGCCGATCCAGGCCAGGGCCATCACCGCGGCCACCAGCAGACCTGAACCCGCGATAAGCACAGTGTTGCTGAAGAAGTTTTTCCCGAACAACAGCACATTAAAGAGCGCCACCACTGGAGGGAGCGCGGTGGCCATAATGAGCATGTCTTTCCGGGTGTATTGCGGGAGCGGCATAGTTTAACGCGGGCAAAATACGATCTTTTTGAGGGAAGGAGGGTGGGTGAGCGGGTGTTTTACGGGGTGGTGTGTATGAATTGAGGAAAAGGGGGGATGAGTTGGGGGAGGGCAAATCAGAAACGAAGCAGTTCTTCAGGAGACACTTCCAGCGCCTCTGCGATGATGAACAAATAAGACACGGAAAAATTTACCACCCCTCGTTCCATCCTGTTGATCTGAGAGTAGTCCATATCGTTACACTTGAAAGCCAACGCTTCTTGTGAGAGGCCTTTTTCCTTTCGTAAAGCTTTGATTTTCAAACCAATTTGCCGTAGGAATTCTTCATTCCTGTAATAAGATCTGGTGGCTGGCATAATCAACCCTAAAAAGAATGGATTATAGGTGATTGGAGTAGGGAGAATTCTCCCTATTTTAGCAGGCTCAGATGTGTAGTAACTCCCTTTAAGCTTTTAAAGGACCTTTTTTCAGATGCTCATCACCAAACAAACCATGCACCAAACCGATTCACCCATTCAAGTTACCATGAGCTCGCCTGACCTTATTCAAGAAAACATTCAAAAACTGGCGGCTTTATTCCCCCATTGTGTAACTGAATCAGCTGCGGGACTTTCGGTAGACCTTGATCTGCTGAGGCAGGAGTTAAACGGAAAAGTGGTGGAAGGAACCAAAGAGCGTTACCGCCTGGAATGGCCCGGCAAAAGAGAAGCCATTGTTGCCGCCAATCTTAAAACCACACGTACCTTGCGCCCGGCCGTGGATGAATCTATTGATTTCGATACCACAGAAAACGTTTATATAGAAGGCGACAACCTCGAAGTGCTGAAACTGCTCCAGGAAAGCTATGTAGGGAAAATAAAAATGATTTATATAGATCCGCCTTACAATACGGGGAAGGACTTCGTTTATAAAGACAATTTTGCGCAAGACAGCGAACTATTCAGAGCAGAAAGCGGGCTCACCAATGAATACCACCAACGACTGGTAAGTAACCCCGATAACAGCGGGCGCTACCATTCCGACTGGTTAAGTATGATGTATCCACGTTTGAAGCTGGCACGTAACCTGCTTACGGAGGACGGCGTAATTTTTATTTCTATTGATGACAATGAAGTTCATAACCTGAGAAAGATTTGTGATGAGGTTTTTGGGGAAAGGAATTTTGTGGCTAAACTAATATGGAAAAGAAGAGCTTCTTCGGCAATGGCCGACAACAACGTATCTACAGACCATGAGTATGTTGTATGTTATCAAAAGGGTGCGTTAATTGGCTTCACTGGAATAGAAAAAGATTTTAAGAGTTATTCCAATCCAGATAATGATCCCCGCGGACCATGGGTATTAGGAGACCTTACTGTTGGAATGACTGCCTCTATGCGCCCCAATCAGGCTTACGATTTAGTAGATCCCTCAACTAATCATGTTTATCCCTACAATCCAAATCGTGTTTGGGCTTTCATTCCAGAGTCAATGGATAAAATGATTAGAGAAAAACGTGTAATCTTTCCAGAAGATGTAACGAGGCGCCCAATGCAGAAAAGATTTCAGCATGAATTAAAAAGTTCCCAAAACCCTCTCTCCTCCATATTGATCGATAAAGTGGGCCTAAACACTGAGGCTACAAAAATTATGCAGAATCTACTTGGGGGAAATATGTTTGACTATTCAAAACCTGTATCATTATTGCAGATTCTGATTGCTCAGATCGCCTCTTCCCCCAACTCCATCATCCTCGACTTCTTCTCCGGTTCTGCCACCACGGCCCATGCCGTGATGCAATTGAATGCGGAAGATGGAGGTTCGCGCCGCTTTATCATGGTACAGCTGCCCGAAAAAACACCGGAGGCCAGCGAGGCTCACAAAGCGGGGTACGATAACATTTGTGCTATTGGAAAAGAAAGGATCAGGCGTGCCGCGCGTAAAATAAAAGAAGATACCGGCGCTGCCATCGACTATGGGTTCCGTGTTTTTCGCCTCGATGATAGCAATATGAGGGATGTGTATTATGCGCCGGAAGTATTTAAGCAGGATCAGCTGGAACTTTTTGCGGATAATATTAAACCCGGCCGGACAGCGCTGGACCTGTTGGTTCAGGTGATGTTGAGCCTGGGCCTTCCGCTCTCCGTAAAGATCGACAGGAAAGAAGTAGCCGGGAAAGAGGTGCTGCTCGCAAACGATGGCACATTAATGGCCTGTTTTGATTCCGGCATCAACGAAACATTCATTAAAAGTGCCGACCTCACTGCTGTGGAGCGGATCGTATTCCGTGATGCCTCTTTTTCCGACGATACGGCCAAAGAGAATGTGAAGCAACTGCTGAAACAACTGAAGCCTTCCTTAGAAATGCGTGTAATCTGATCCTATGAAACTGCAATTCAAAAAGCAATCTTTCCAGCTTAGTGCGGTTGATGCCGTTACAAAATGTTTTGAAGGTCAGCCACGCCGCTCAGATGCTTTTCAGGTGGTAAATGGCCAGGACCTGTTAATGCGCGCACGTGATATCGCAACAGGCGTTTTGCCACTGGCTTTTGAAGAAGACCTGATGGAGCGGATCGGTTACCGCAATGCGCCGTTAGAACTTTCTCCCCTGCAACTTTTGCGGAATATTCAACAGGTGCAGCGGGATAATAACCTTCAGGTTAGCGACAAACTGGAATTTCCAAAATACAATACGGAAGGATGCCATCTTACCATTGAAATGGAAACAGGAACGGGGAAAACGTACACCTATATACGCACCATGTATGAGCTGTACAGGCAGTTTGGCTGGAGTAAATTTTTGGTGATTGTTCCCAGTATCGCCATACGTGAGGGTGTGTTCAAAACATTCGAAATAACCCAGGATCACTTCCAGGAAATATACGGCCATAAAATAAGGGCTTACATCTATAATTCAGCAAATCCCCAGCACATAGACCAGTTCGCTTCTTCGGGAAATATAAGTGTGATGGTGATCAACACACAGGCTTTTAATGCCAGGGGGAAAGATGCCCGGAGAATTTATATGGAACTGGACGATTTCTCAACACGCCGCCCAATAGAGGTGATCGCACAAACGAATCCGGTTCTTATTATCGACGAGCCACAGTCGGTTGATGGAGAAAAGACGCTGGAAAGCATGCAGGATTTCCATCCCCTTTTTACGCTACGTTATTCCGCAACGCACAAACAGGAATACAATAAAGTATTTCGCCTGGACGCACTGGACGCATACAACCAGAAACTGGTAAAAAAGATACAGGTAAAAGGAATCAATATCAGGAATGTGTCTGGAGCTGATGGTTACCTTTACCTGGAACAGGTTGTTCTCGGGAAAGGCAATCCCCAGGCAATGGTGGAATTTGAAAAAAGAACCTCGACAGGGATAAAACGGGTCCGTCAAAAACTCAAAGCGGGCGCAAATTTATTCCAGCTTTCAGGCGAAATGCCCCAGTACGAGCATTGTATCCTGCAGCACATCGACGGATACCTCAATAAAATAGAAATCAACGGCCAGGAATTGTTTGCCGGTGAAATGATTGGGGCGGGCAGCGAAGGTGAAGCTTTCCGGAGGATTCAGATCAGAGAAACAATCCTCTCTCATCTTCAGCGGGAAAAGCAGCTTTTTATAAAAGGCATTAAGGTGTTGTCACTTTTTTTTATTGATGCTGTAGAAAAATACCGCATTTATCCTGAAGGTGGAGGTTTTGAGCCCGGTATGTATGCACGTGTTTTTGAAGAAGAATATCAGGCGGTGGTCCAGGAATTATTGCAGGAAGAACAACTTCTTCCGGAGTATGCCGACTACCTGCGCAGAGATGCTGCAACTTCAGTACATGACGGCTACTTTTCCCTGGATAAACAGAAACGACTCACCGACCCGGTTATCAGAAAAGGAAAGAAGCCGGAAGATGTTGATTCCGATGACAAGGAAGCGTTCGATCTGATCATGAAGAATAAAGAACGCCTTCTTGATTTTAAAGAGCCGGTAAGGTTCCTCTTTTCTCATTCTGCCTTAAAGGAAGGATGGGACAACCCGAATGTTTTCCAGATTTGCGCGCTGAAAGGAGGTACAACTCCGGGATACAGCACACATAGGCGCCGCCAGGAAGTGGGGCGGGGAATGCGTTTGTGTGTGAACCAACATGGCATACGGCAGGATTTTGAAACCGTTGGAGAAGAGGTGCATGACATTAACAGGCTCACCATTATTGCGGCAGAAAGTTATGAACAGTTTGCAGAAGGTCTGCAAACCGAAATTGCGGAAACATTAAAAGGAAGACCAGTAAAGGTTTCTGTAGATTTCATCACTGGAAGGATTGTAACTGATGCACAGGGAAACCAACTCCGCCTGGATGAGGATACTGCAAGAAAATTAAATAAACTTCTCTATAAAAATGACATTCTGGATGATGACGATCAGTTTACTGAATACGGAAGGAGCGCTGTGGAAGAAGGTGCTTTCCCATTACCTGTGAACCTGGAGCCTTTCCGAGATAGTGTACAACTTTTGTTACTCTCCGTATTTACACCTTCTTCTATTGAACCAGAAAATGAACGCCATCAGGCACCGGTTGCGTTAAACCCGAATTTTCACAAACAGGAATTCCAGGAGCTCTGGAAAAGGATCAGCCATAAAACGATTTACGAGGTTGCATTCAATACGGAGAAACTTATCACCGAAAGTATACAAAGACTGAACAATAGGCTTTTCGTTGCCGAAAGTACCTATGAAGTGAAAAGCGGAAGTCTTGAAAAAACCACCAAAGAACAACTTGAACAGGGTGAGGCATTCAGTGAAACTGGAAGAGCAACACATAAACTTTTGACAAAGACAACTTACAGCCGCTATGATGTGGTGGGAGAAATAGTGAGGTATACAAATCTTACAAGAAAAACCATTGTGCGGATACTTAAAGCCATTAAGCTGGAGAAATTCAACATGGTTGCTATCAATCCGGAAGCGTTTATTGCCAATACCTCGCACCTGATCAATGAGACCAAAGCCAGCCTGATAATTCACAATATTGTTTACCACAAAACCGATGAAAAGCACGATGCCGCGGCTATTTTTACCAACGACCGGCTGGTAATACGGAATCAACAGCAGCTTAAAAAACATATCTACGATTACCTTACAACAGATTCAGATACGGAAGCCAGTTTCGCTGAAGCGCTTGAGAAAAGTGCGGAGGTTTCCGTATATGCCAAACTTCCTAAAAGCTTTCATATTACCACACCTATTGCGAACTATAGTCCAGACTGGGCGATTGTATTTGATGAAAAGAAAGTTCGTCACATCTATTTCGTGGCAGAAACAAAGGGCACGGAGCATGAATTAGAACTGAGGGGTATTGAAGACCTGAAGATTCATTGTGCTGAAAAACATTTTAAAGCCATTGCAGGGAAGGATATTCTTTACTCGTTCGTAAAAACATACGATAAATTGCTGGAAATCGTGCAGGTAAAGTAATCGCCCCTTAACCCACAGGTAACATTCCCTTCCTACCTTGCCCCCATGCAATACCTACTCATCATCGGGGCTTTCCAGGCGCTGATTGCCCTGGGAATGCTGGCCGCGGGCCACAAAAGAAGACCCGCCGACAGCCTGCTGGGATGGATGCTGGCCTGTATGTGCGCCCATCTCTCCATCAAATTCGTGATATACGGATTCTCCGGGAGCATGGAGCTGAAAGCGGGATTCAATACATTTATCGATCTTGCCTACGGTCCCCTGTTGTGGATGTACGCGCAAAAAGTGCACAACGACAAGTACGTACCTGCCAAACAATGGTTCCTGCTGCTCCCCACGTTACTGGCCGCGGGTGCATACCTGGCCATTACTTATGGTATTGTAAATGAAGGTGTAAAAAGCATGAGCCGGTACATAGACATGTACAACCGCTCCACCGAGCGCCTGATTATAGCGTCCTTCCTTATCTATCCCTTGCTGGTACTTAATAAGAGCAACACCTTACCGTCGTTCTGGGCATCGGAGCGCAAACTCATCCGGCGGATGGCCAAGCTCTTCCTGGTGGTACCTAATATCATCTGGCTGATGAACAATATCGCCGATAATATGGGGTTGTTTTCCGTGGAAACCCGCATCATCGTCATCCGGGTGGTCGCGTATTCCAATATCATCGTCATCTGCATTTCCATCCTGAAGTTCAGGCTGTTCCAGGAGCAGGTGGTTTCGGGTGAGTGCATGGCTGAAGAACAGGTTCAGCCAACGGAACCCATTACGGAGACCTTATTGGTGCCGGAAGAAAAAGAGCTCCACATTGCCCGAAAAGCGGCCCAGGCTGATCTTGAGCTGAGGCGACAGGTAGCCGATAAATTACTGCTGGCGATGGAACGGTCGAAACGTTATACCGATCCTGATCTTACTTTGGAGAAACTCGCCACTGCACTTCAAGTGCCGCGTAACCTGGTTTCGGAGGTGCTGAACCAGCACCTTGAAAAAACGTTCTACCAGTTTGTTAACGAGTTCAGGGTAAAAGAAGTGATCCGTTTATTCAACCGGTGTAAGCAACAGGGTGTCTCCCCAAATATCCTCTCCCTGGCTTTCGAGGCGGGCTTCAATTCCAAATCTTCCTTCAACCAGTATTTCAAGAAACACACCGGACAAACGCCTTCGGAATACCTGAAACTGGAGCGCCGCGCCACCGCCGAAACAGGAATAGCGGCGTATGGATAAAGAATGGTAATATTTCCATAACCTCCGCAAGTGATTGATAATCAAAACATATAAGTGCATAGCCGTCCAGAATGTTCAGGCCTACCCGTTCGGACGGTCAGCCAGCTTCCTTCCTTCAGTTTTGTGACAAATATTTTTTGTATGTGGAAGAATCAACTGCTGCGGAACTGGCTTTTACTGGTACTCACCACAGGAGGGGTCACCGGTTTAAAGGCTCAGGTTATTAAGGGTACCGTGACCAATAAGGATGGTCAGTTACCGGGTGCCACCATTTCCCTGGAAGGCCGGAAAGAAACCGCTTCCTCCTCCCTGGATGGAAGCTTTACATTAAAGTGCGCCGTTACCGGGAAAATTACTTTAGTCGTTTCCTACATCGGCCACGAAACATTTTCCCGGGAAATGACCGTGAAAGAAGGGGTGAACGATGCCGGTGTGCTGGAACTGAAACCCGCAGGCAGCAACCTCGGGGAAGTGGTGGTGAAAGGAACCATGGCCCCCTCCCAAATGAAGGCGTATAACATCAAAAAGAATTCCCTTGCGATCATGGATGTGATCGCCGCCGACGCAATCGGGAAACTGCCCGACCGTAACGCCGCCGAAGCCGTGCAACGCATGCAGGGTGTGGCCGTGGCCCGCTACCACGGGGAAGCCGATGCCGCCACGGTGCGGGGCACTCCTTTCGCCTGGACCTCCACCATGTTCAACGGCAGCCGGTTGCCCAGCTCAAACGTACTCGGAAACCGTTCCTCCGTATTGGATGCCGTACCCTCCGAAATCATCCAGTATGTGCAGGTCGCCAAGGCGCTCACACCCGATTGGGAGGGCGATGCCATCGGTGGTTCCGTCAACTTTATTACGCGCACCGCTCCGTTGAAACGGCAACTCAACGCCAGCCTGGCCGGCGGATACAACAACTTCTCACAAAACGGCACCTACAACGCCTCCCTGGTATACGGCGACCGGTTCTTCAAAGACAAACTCGGTGTGATCATAGCCGGCGCCATCTGGGACCGCCAATGGGGAACCGATAGCTACGACGTGAGCTACAATACCGGCCTGGCCGACCCCGTTCAGCAAAAGTCCATCAACAACGTGATGTTCAAGCGTTACATGGGCAAACGCCAGACCTATGGCGCCAACCTGGGACTTGAATACAAGTTCAACGCTTCCAACAAACTGTTCTTCCGCGGGTTGATGGATAAGTTCAACGATATCCGTCCCGTATACGAATCCTACATTGATTACACCGCCAGCCGTTACCAGTACAACTACCGTTACTCTCATTACCAGACCAGGCTCAATGGTGCGGAGCTGGGCGGTGAACACCAGCTCTCGGCTAGGGTAAAAATGGATTGGTCGGCCAGCAACTACCTGTCCCAGTATTTCCTTGAAACCCCGCCCACCAGTGGTGTGAAAGGTTTGCCCATCGCTACTTTCCGCCAACGCATCACCGGGGGATTCAACAACCTCTCTTCTGATGGGAAAAGATACTGGAGCTTTGATTCCCCTGATGGCACAGGTGGTGATCCGCTCTCTTTCGATGCCGGATTGAAGAACCCTGCTGAAACAATGGATGCGTCTAAGCTTACCCTGCAACAACTGGTGATCGCGCAACTTGATACGAAGGAACAGGATAAGACCGCGCAGTTCAATTTCAAAGTTAACGCGTCTGCAAAGGTGAATATTAAGTTCGGGGGAAAATACCGGCACAAATACCGTGAAAGCACGTTCGGTTCCAACCTTGTTTTTCTCCCCGGCGCAGCGCTTGGCATTCCAAATTCTCCGGCATTGCTTTCGCTGTCGCAACTTGAAAGAGCAGAATTCCCTCAAGGCAACGGTTACTTCAAGGGGATGAACGGGAATTACAACCAGTATATGGTAGACCCGATTTCCAAACAGCAACTGTTCAACTTCTTCGACACTTCTTTTCAGAAAGAGCATGGTTTCGGGAACTATACCTCTAAAACCAACGCCACGAACTACTATTCCGGTACGGAAGATGTTTTCGCCGGTTACGCCATGGCTGAAATAGATGCCACGGAAAAACTCAAGATCGTGGCTGGTGTAAGGAATGAATACACGGCACTGGAACTGGATGGCTCCAAAGCTTCCACCAATGCGGGTTCGCAGGTAGTGATCGCTCCGGTTACCGTAAAAAATAACTACAACGCGTTATTGCCGATGGCGCACCTGAAATACAACCTGGCCCCACAGGCCAATATCCGTGCGGCCTACACCAAAACATTCGTGCGGGCGAATTTCAATGACCTTACCCCGGGTGAATCGATTGACAACACGAAGAACCCGATCACTATCACCAAAGGAAATCCGGACCTGAAACCAACTTTCGCCCACAATTTCGACCTGATGGGAGAATACTATTTCTCTAACATCGGACTGCTTTCAGGCGGTGCCTTCTACAAGGATATCAGGAACGTGATCTTCAGCGATAAAACATTCTACAATGAAGGGGGCAATAATTATGTGCTCACTTCAGCCGCCAACCTGGAGAACGCCTCACTTTACGGGTTTGAAGCCGGCATTAATAAACGCTTCAGCTTCCTGAAAGGCTTCTGGAGCGGGTTCGGCGTAGACTTCAACTATACGTTCATCAACAGTAAAGTGAAGGTTCCGCGCACCACCGGCACACAAAAAGTAATGGATGAAACCAGCCTGCCCAACCAATCGAAAAACCTTTTCAACGCCATCCTCTTTTATGAAAGAAACGGTGTAATGGTAAGGCTCGCAGGGAACTACCGCGGCAAATCAGTGGAAACCATCAACCAGCAACTGGGTCCTGACTTCTACATCTGGACCGATAAGAACTTCACGATCGACGCTTCCGCCACCGTAGGCATTACGCCACGCATCAAAGCCTTCGTGGAATTGAATAACCTGACCGACGAACCCCTCCGCACCTATATGGGCGATAAACGCAGGGTGACCATGACCGAATGGTACGGCGCCCGCGGACAGGCCGGGATCCGCTGGGACATCATCAAGTAGTTCTGGAAGTATCAACTATTTCAACAATTATTCACCTTCCTCTTCCGGTAAGCACCGCTGCTGAAAAGCAATCCGGGGGAGGAATCTTCAACACAATTCTCCATGAAAAAAATCATCTTTTCAATCGCCATGACTATTCCCCTGATCGCTGCCGCACAATTAAAAGACAGCGCTACCCGTGTAATCCGCATGCAGGGAACCGTTAATTTCCGTGATGCCGGTGGGTATAAAACCGCCGACGGCAAAAGGGTTATCACGGGTAAGGTTTTTCGCAGCGCAGACATCAGCAAACTGACCGACGCGGATATGCAGGTGATGGCCAATCACCATATTTATACCGTGATCGACTTCCGGGGAAAGAAAGAATCCGCCGCCGCTGAAGACAGGCTGCTGCCCAATACCGATTACACGTTAAGTCCGGCCGGCAGCGATAGCATGCCTGATCCGAAACAAATGGCGCAAAAGATCAAACAAAAAGGATTTCTGATGGACATGTACGGGCAGCGCAGCGTACAATATTACGGGGAAAGATACCGCCCGCTTTTCCAGAAACTGCTCTCCCTTCCCGACACATCTTCCCTCCTTTACCATTGCAGCGGCGGCAGGGACCGTACCGGAATGGCTTCCGCCCTTTTCCTTTATGTGCTGGGCGTTCCGCAGCAAACCATTGAAGATGATTTCGTGGCCTCTAACGTATATCTCGAACCGATAATGGGCAAATGGTACAAGCCCATGCAACAGGCTTTTGGCATGAGCGAAGCGGAGATCAGGGCCGAAATGGACCTTCGCCCCGAACATATCCGTAATTTCTTCAGCGCCATCAATGCTGAATACGGATCGGTAGAAAAATTTATGCAACAGGAAATGGGCGTTGGCCCAAAAGAGATTAATGTATTAAAGCAGAAGTACACGTTGCAATAATGCATTGATTCCACCGTAGCGTAACTGCAACCAGTTTAAATAAGAGAGGGGACGCTTCATGGTAGAGTGTCTCCTTTCTTTTATTGAAGCCTCTATCAATAATCAGGCTCTTCTTTCACCAATTACTCAACAGCGCCGCATGCTCAGCAACCCATTGCGTCGCCACGACAAATAAAAAACCACATGCTATTCTCCCCAACAAAGAACCCCTCACCAACCCACTAATGCCTTGCGTCCTTGCTTCTTAGCGCTCTTTGCGTGAAATCCTTGTCCCACCTCCCCGAAAAATTCACCCGCAAGTATCTACGACAACCATCGTCTAAAACTTCCGGAAACCGCCGTTGCTATCCGGAAAACACCCATTAGTCGAAAATCAATCAGGAAAACACGGTCTTATCCTACATTCATTTGTAACAAAATCAACATGGCCAAAGCACTACACATCTTCGTTTTATCCACATTGTTCCTTTTGGGCGCCCGGTTTGCGGCAGCGCAAACTACCGGCTCGCTGAAAGGGATTGTTTCAGACACCTCGTCCAAACAGCCGCTGATAGGCGCTACCATCAACGTCCAAAATGCCAAAGATTCCAATGCCATCCCGGCTTTCGCCGTTTCCGACAACAAGGGCGGTTTCGAAGTGAAAGGCCTGGTTTGGGGTGAATATGATGTAACAATCTCCTATTCAGGGTACAAGGATTTTGTGAAGAAACTGACCTTTGCTTCTGATAAAGCGGTGATAGACCTCGGCTCCGTGATCCTGGAAAGAAGTGCCGATGTGCTGGATGAAGTGGTGGTGACCGATAATGTGCCGATCCGGGTAAAAGGCGATACCATCCAGTACAAAGCGGATATGTTCAAGACCAAACCCAATGCCACGGCGGAAGATTTATTGAAGAAACTTCCCGGTGTGCAGGTAGACAAAGAAGGAAACGTTCAATCCCAGGGCGAATCGGTGAACCGTATCCTCGTGGATGGAAAGGAATTCTTCGGCAACGACCCCAAACTGGCCACGAAAAACCTGACCGCTGAAATGATCGAATCGATACAGGTTTTTGATGATATGAGCGATCAGGCCAAGTTTACCCGGATCGATGACGGTAACCGCCAGAAAACCATCAACATACGCTTGAAAGACAACCGCCGGAAAGGTTACTTCGGCAGGGCGCTCGCCGGATATGGCACGGACGACAGGTACGAAACAAGTCTGAGCCTGAACAAATTCAACGGCGATCAGCAGATATCCCTGGTGGCGGGGTCGAACAACATCAACAAACAGACTTTCTCCTTCAGTGATATCGTGAGCAATATGGGCGGATTCGGAAGCAGCGGCGGCATGGGCGGTGGTGGTTTCGGTGGCTTTGGCGGCGGCGGAAACTTCGGCGGTGGCCGTGGTGGTGGTGGTGGAGGTGGAGGTGGTGGCGGCATGCGCGTGATGAACTTTGGTGGTGGCGGCTTCGGCGGCGGAAACAATTCCAATGGTATTACCCGCGCAACTAATATCGGCTTGAACTACCGCGATAAATGGAGCCCCAAACTGGACGTGAACGGAAGCTATTTCTTCTCCGACAGCAAAACAAACGCGGCAAGTGAAGGAATAGAGCAGATACTTATCACGCAAAGACCAGATTCTACTTCAAACCGAACCTTCAATTCCAACAGGATCAATCTGAACCAGAACCACCGGTTTAACTTCAGAATGGAATACTTCATCGACTCGATGAACTCATTGCTGATCACGCCCAGACTTACATTGCAGCGTTCTGAAACCAATTCATTCGATACCAGCTACACGTATTCCGATATCCCCGGCAATAAATTTCTTTCCCAGGAAGCTTCCGCAAGAAGCACGAACCAAAGGGATGGCGTCAACTTTAACAACGAATTACTCTTCAGGCACCGCTTCGGAAAAGTAGGTAGAACGCTTACCCTGGGCTGGCAAACGGCTATCAACAACAGCGACGGGGAAGGCACTTACTATTCACCGCTTACTTACTACGGCTCCGACGGCTCTGTGGCAGAATATGGTATCCAGAATATTTACAATTCGCAGGTGACCAAATCCAACAACAATACCTGGACCACTTCCTATACTGAGCCCATCGGCCTGAACAAGTTGCTGGAACTGAACTACGCTTATACCAACAACCAAAGCACCTCCGACAGAAAGGCTTATGATTTCAACAGCAGCACCGGCGAATACGACCTGGTGAACAAAGTACAGACCAACTATTTTGAGAACAGCTACATTACCCATCGCGGCGGACTGAATTTCCGGGTAAAGCAAACTAAATACGACTACCAGCTCGGCGGTGGCGTTCAATGGTCCGACCTCTCCAGCAAAAGCTTGCGCGCACTCACAGGAAAGGATACGACCACGAGTCAGAAGTTTGTGAACTTCTTCCCTACGGCCAACTTCAACTACAATTTCGCCCGGTCCAAATCGCTCCGGATCAACTACCGCGGACGTACCAATCAGCCCTCCATCTCTCAACTGCAGGACGTGCTGGATGAAAGCAATATCTCCCAGGGACAACTGAGAAGTGGTAACCCGCTCCTCGACCAGGAATTCACCAACGACTTCTCCCTGAACTACAACACTTTCAACGCCACCACATTCCGGTTCTTCTCCGCAAGGCTGAACTACTCGAATACCCTGAACAAAATCAGCAATAAAATATTCAGCTCCCTGCCCTCCAATGTTACGCCGAGCACACCTGTGAATCCGGATGCCATTCAATACATCATCCCCGTTAACGTAGATGGCGTATTCAACACATCCAGTTTCCTTACCCTCGGTATTCCTTTAAAAGGGAAAATGCAGGGCAGCAACCTGAACTTCAACAACTCAGTCCGTTTTTCACGCGACGTGAACGTGTTTGAAAACCCGAAAACCACCGGCGAAATGGAAAGTCAGACCAATACCTGGACCGTGAGCCAAACCGCTGGCATCAACCTGAACTTTACCGATGTGATTGATGTTAGTCTGAACGGAACAGTATCGTACAACGATGTGCGTTATACCGGTCAACAACTTTCCGCCACACAAACCAACCAGAAATACGTTTCTCAAACCTACTCAACGGACATCACCGGGTACCTGCCTGCCAATTTCCTGATCAGCACCGATTTCGATTTCATCATCAACAGCGGACGGGCCGCGGGATTTAACCAGAACATCCCGCTCTGGAACGCCAGCGTATCCAAATTGCTCTTCAAGAAAAAGCAGGGTGAACTAAAGCTTTCCGTGAATGATATCCTGAACCAGAACCAGAGCATCAGCAGAAATGTGAATTACAACTCCATCACCGATACCCGCACCATGGTGCTGCAACGTTATTTCACGCTGAGCTTCCTGTATAGCCTGAACAAGTTTGGCGGTGGGCAGCAACAACAACGTGGTGGGCCAGCCGGTGCGCCACGTGGTGTGCCGAGGTTTATGGAAAGACAGATGCAGCGGAGTTCGCAGCAGTAAGTCTCGCAAGCAATAAAAACACCTATTATGCCCAAAGAAAAACCCCGCATCACTGCGGGGTTTTCAGCACACTGTGGTTTCAGAGGTTTGTGCTGCGTTATTGGTCAGACGCAATAACTATTTCAACAGTTGCTTCTTTCTTTCTATATACGATGGCCTGCCATAGGGGGCTTCTCCGCTAAGGAAAACACAGAGCAACGATTTCAGTAAATAAACGGGATTGGTGTTGGGGCGATAATAACGGCGATACATGCGCGCTTCGTCGTGTGCATACTGCACCTGGTTCTTTTTCATTGATATTGGTTTTATGGATGAGGGGTCAGTAACAGGTTAAAACGGAACAGTTCATGAATTATTGCCCAACGCCCTCTTTTTTAAAAATTAAGGGGTCGGGCATTGTGAAGAACTTGTGAATGTAATAACTTGTGCCAAATCCCCTTCCAATGAAAACAACTTTACTCATGCTGGGCCTTGCCCTCGGAGGTACCCTTACAGCACAAGCTCAAAGTATGTTGCGCACCGTTAGTCATGTGGCCGGTCCAACACTTAAATCATCAGTGGAACATATTCTTAAGGATTATCCTAATGCATTCCGTAATGTAATGGGCGCTGAAACGGTATCCAATCCTGAGTTCACGGAGTTCGAATGTACCACACCGCCAACAGGGGCCATCACCGCGCATTTCTCGAAGTTCAATACCCCAAATGGTAACGTGGTGAGTTTTGAGGCGCTGATGTTCCGGTCGGAAGATTTCAAAGCCGCTTCCGCAAAGTACAAAGCCATTTGCAATGAATTGAAAAGAGGTATCATCAATATGGGGAAGCACCGCCCGTATATTATGGATGGCACCTATAGCCAGCCTTCGGAAGAAAAAGGCTTCAGTGAAACATTGTATGCGCTGATGCCTTCGGATGATGTGGTGGAGAAACTGAAGATCGTGGTCACCATGGAGTTCGTCTTCCCCGAATGGGACGTATGTATCAAGATGTACGACAAAGGGTCGGATACGGAAATCATGCTGGAGGACGACGATGACGATATGTAACTAAAAGCTAAGCCCCGCAAAATGCGGGGCTTTCGCTAAGCACCAAAACCAAAATAAGTTATTGCTGGCTGCTGCGGTTGCCACCGCCGTTACCACCACCGCCGCGTTGAGGGCGCTGTGCTTCTTCGATTTCTTTCAGTTTTTTGAATTGCTCTTCCGTGATGAGTTTCTTTACTTTCTCATCGCGCTCTGTAGTCATTTTTTCAAACACGGAGCGGTCGGGCCTTTCACCGCCATTTCTTGCGGCTTCAAATATCTTCTGCTGTCCTTTGTAGAAATCGAGGTAAGCTGCTTCTACTTTGGCTTGTGTTTCTTTTTCAAGTTTCAGTTCAGGACCTGCTTTTTCAAAAAGGGTCTTTACTCTTTCTTCGGGTGTGCGCATCATGCCACGTCCGCCTCCGGGAGGTTGCGCGTGCAATGCGAAAGTTGTGGCGAAGAAAAGTACTGCGAGGAACAAGATTCTGGCTTTCATTTCAGTAGTTGATTTAAGAATTATAGATAATTAAGTAGTACTGAATATTAGAAGCCGGGATCTTGAAAAACCTTCGTAGTTATTTCATTTTCTGGGGTGAATTTTTTAAAGAATCTTCAGCGGCCTTGTTGTTGTTTACACGGCCCCTGGTCATGGTCATTTTTTTGATCACATCTTCAATGAAAGCGTCGAACTTTTCGCGCTGTTCAGGCAGGCACAATGCTTTTACTTCATTGAAGTGTTTAAAGGTCTGCAGGTCGATAGCCTGTTGGGCGTTCCCGATAGCTGCTGCTGCGCCCTTGAGGGCTGAGTCGCCCAGTTCGGGTACCCGTAACAGTTGATAAAAGGAATCTTTGGAGCTGCGCATTTTTTCAAACAGGGGGCGCATGGTGTTCCAGTGTGCCTCTCTGAGTTTTGTGTAACGCTCCAGTTGTTCTTTGGAGAACCCTACTTCTTTTTCCAGCATTTCACCGGTTCTGCCGTAGGGGTGTTTTTCCTGTGGTTTCTCTGTTTTTTTAGGCTCACCCGGTTTCTTTTCTTCACTTACCAGCATATACAGCAGCACCACGTTGGCCACCAATAATACGCTGATAATAAACACGAGCCATTTGTACCTTTTAGCACTGATCATTCCTTACTTGTTTTCGTAATCATAAAAAGTATTCACCGCGAGATTGTATTCATCGGCGAATTCTTCACGGGTCTGGGTGGTGGAATTGTTCCCCATCAGGGATTCTTTCCAGGCAAGGATAGATCCGTTGAGTGCCAGGATCAGCAGGAGTGCGCCGAAGGCGACCGAAGGTTTGCCGATAAATTGGAGGATACGTTCCCAGGGTGAGAAGGTGTCTTCCGCGCGCAGCGCGGCCTGCACCCTCGTAAACAAAAAGGCCGGCGCTTCCGCTCTCTGGAGGCCGTTCAGGCTTTCGAGCGTGGCGTCAACTTTTTTGGTGATGTCATTTTCAAGGTTCATCATGATAAATTTAGACGTTCTTTGATCAATTAACCTTCGCTGTCTAGGTTTTTATAATAATCACCCAGCCATTTCCGGAGGTTCATTTTGGCCCGGTGCATCAGCGACTCCACTGCCGGCACCGTATTTTCCATTACTTCACTCACTTCCTGGTAACTCAGTCCTTCCACTTTGTGCAAACTGAATGCAATGCGCTGGCTTTCAGGAAGTTTCTCTATTGCTTTAAAAAGAACCGCGGCCATTTCCTTCTGGTCGAGCGATACGCCGGGGTGGTGAAATTCCGGGGGATCCTCCACCAGTTCTCCGTGTTCGCCGAAAAGGCTGCGGACAAAAGCGAATCTTTTTTTCCTTTTCTTCCGCCTGATATGGTCCATCGCTTTGGATAAGGTGATCCTGTACAGCCAGGTCGATAATTTGGCATCGCCCTTAAAGCCGTGGATCGACTGATAAGCCTGAACGAAAACCTCCTGCGCCACGTCTTCCGCGTCTTCCGGATGCTGCAGAATGCCCAGCGCGGTGTTGTACACCATGTTCTGCCAGGCTTCCACCAACTGTTTGAATGCCGCCTGGTTTCCCTGCCTGAGCTGTTCAATGAGTATCCTTTCGTTCAAAATATCGTTTTTTGCGCAGCGGCCAACCAGGGGAGCCCGCTCTATCCTTCATGCTGATTTGCCTGATATAGACGACAATATCGCAATTTTCATTTGGAAATTTTCAGATTATTTTCACCCGTCGTCACCCATCAATCACCTCTTCTGCCGGGCCCCTTCCGCCAAAATCTTCCCGGCAGGAACTTATCTCGTACCTAAACCCGTATATTTGCACTCCTTGAAAAAAATATCAGTATGGAATACGGAAAAATTATCGCCGTTACAGGATTGAGTGGATTATTTGAGCTGGTGAGCAGCAAAAACGATGGCGCCATTGTTCGTTCTCTCGATGACAAGACCACCCGTTTCGTGGCCTCCCGCGTACACAATTTCTCGCACCTTGAAAGTATTGAAGTATATACCGTTAGCGATAACGTAAACCTGGTGGAAGTATTCCAGGCCATGGAGAAAAACACGAAGGCGCTGCCCGATGTGAAGGATGCCAAGGCGCTGAAAGCTTATTTCCAGGAAATATTCCCTGAACTGGACCAGGAAAGGGTGTACACCAGCGATATGAAGAAGATGGTGAAATGGTTTGAAGTGCTGAAAAACAATGAAGTGGCATTCAAACTGAGCCAGGCCGCCGAAGATGCCGGTGCGCCGGAAGAAGAAGAAGCGGAAGTGGCCGCTGCTCCCGAAGTAGAAGCACCGAAAGCGGAGAAAAAAGCGCCTAAAAAGAAAAAAGCTGAAGAGCCCGCCACTGCTGAGGCCGAAGCGGAAGCACCCAAAAAGAAAGCGCCCCGCAAAAAGAAAACAGAAGAGTAAAAAGGAAAACATAAATTTTTTCAAAACCGGCCTTGGGATTTTTCCAGCCGGTTTTTTCTTTAAATTGAAGTTATGAAGACCTATACCGCAGCTATACAAAAGCTTAAAAGACAGTATTTACCCGAAGATTTTGCCATCACCAACTGGGAAGCGCTGGAGCCCTGGTTCAAAGAATTGCTGGAGCGCCCGCTAGACAGTAAGGAAACGCTTGAAAAATGGCTCGCCAACCTCAGTGAACTGGAAGCAGTGCTCAGCGAAGATGTTTGCTGGCGGCAGATCCGCATGACGCGCGACACCGAGAATAAGGCGTTTGAAGATGCCTTTACTTTTTATTGCACTGAAATTCAACCCCGTATTCAGCCTTATGCCGATAAGCTGAACCGCAAACTCGTGGAATCACCTTTCGCGGTCGAACTGGAAGGGAAAGAATATTTCGTTTACCTGCGCAGCGTAAGGAAATCGATAGAACTTTTCAGGGAAGAAAATATTCCCCTGCAGAGCGAACTGAGTGTGATGCAACAGCAATACGGCCAGATTGCCGGCAAAATGACCGTGGAAGTGAATGGCAAAGAGTTCACCCTCCAGCAGGCGGCGAAGTTCCTGGAAAACGAAGACCGCAACCTCCGCGAAGAAGTGTACCGCAAGATCAATGAACGCCGCCTGCAAGATAAGGACGCATTGAACGACCTGTACTCCAAACTGATTGAAAAACGCCACCAGGTGGCCCTGAACGCCGGCTTCTCCAATTACCGCGACTATAAGTTCCAGGAACTGGGACGTTTCGATTATACCAAAGAAGATTGTTTCCAGTTCCACGAAGCGGTGAAAAAATATGTGATGCCGCTGGTAACTGAAATCTATAAACGCAAAAAAGAAAAGTTGCAGCTCGACCCGCTCCGCCCCTGGGATTCAGAAGCGGAACCCGCGGGTACATTACCGCTGCATCCTTTTGAAACCGGCGAAGAACTGGTGAACAAGTCGATCTCCTGCTTCTCTAAACTGCGGCCGTTCTTTGGTGATTGCCTGAACAAAATGAAAGAGATGGGACATCTTGACCTGGAAAGCCGCAAAGGGAAAGCGCCCGGTGGCTACAATTGTCCGCTTGCGGAATCTGGCGCACCGTTCATTTTCATGAATGCCGCGGGCCAGATGCACGATGTTACCACGATGGTGCATGAAGGTGGTCACGCCATCCATTCTTTCCTGGCACACGATCTGAAATTGTCCGCGTTCAAAGAATACCCCATGGAGGTGGCTGAACTCGCGAGCATGAGCATGGAACTGTTCAGTATGAAGAACTGGGAGGACTTTTTTGAAAACCCTGCCGACCTCAAACGCGCACGTGAAAAGCAACTCGAAAGGGTGATCACCGTTTTCCCCTGGATCGCCACCATCGACAAGTTCCAGCACTGGGTATATGAACATCCGCAACACACCACCGAAGAACGTTCAGAAGCATGGCTTTCCATTCTGAATGAATTTTCAACGGGTGTAATAGATGTTTCCGGCCTGGAAGAATACCGGAAGTACAGCTGGCAAAGGCAACTGCACCTCTACGAAGTGCCATTCTATTATATTGAATACGGTATCGCGCAACTGGGCGCCATCGGCATGTGGAAGCAGTTCCATGAAAAACCTGAAGCCGCACTTGATAACTATATTACCGCACTCAGTTTAGGTGGCACCCGCACATTGGGAGAGTTGTATGAGGCCGCGGGGATTCGTTTCGACCTTTCTCCGGAGTATATAGCCGCTCTTATGCAGTTCGTGGAAGCCGAATACCGTAAAATTCTCGCCTAAAATACCACCAAAGTGGTATATGACCGGGCATTGTAATATGAACGTTAAGATTATCTTTGTTGGATAAAAATAAATATAGTTCCGGGTTGAAGAATTGGCGGAATTGCTGATCCTTAGTTAGACAGAAGCTGGTGTGTGAGAGGGAATTCGATGAGGTTAGACTTCTTTATTGAATTCAATTCGCTGAGGCTGCTTTGCTCTGGGGCAGTTGCTTCGCTGAGGTTGCATCACGAGATGGGTTTCCTGGTCTCAGGGAGATTCCTTCGCTTCGCTCGGAATTGAAATAGCTACTAATCAGAGCCTTAACCAAGAAGTCCCCATGTTTCTACATGGGGGCTTTATTTTTTACTTACAGTCTTTGCAAACGCCGTTCACCACCATTTCCGCCTGGTGCGGTTTAAATCCTTTGGGAAGTTTAACTTCGGGAACGGTAACTTCTTCCAGGCAAATCGTGGTGCCGCATTCATCGCAAACGAAATGCACGTGGTTATCGTGGTGGTGCCCTTCGGAGCAATTGTCTTTACAAAGCGCGTAACGCACGTTGTTATCGGTGGTGGGAATCAGGTGAATGATCCCTTTCTCCATAAAGGTTTGCAGGGTGCGGTAGATGGTAACGCGGTCGAATTTTTCCCCGGTTTTCTTTTCAATATCACCATGGGCGAGGGCGCCGTTGTTCTGAAGAAAGAGCTCCAGTATTTTCACCCGGCTTCCTGTAACGCTAAGCTGGTTTTGCTTGAGTAGCTGCTGCACCTGGGTTTCCATAATCATAGCTTTATTGGTTCATCATTGTTTGTACCGATGTGCGTTGGGGTGTATTCTCCTTCAGCAGATCGGAAATATCTTTTTCCAGTTTGGCGATCTCTTCTGTTTTGAGTCCGTCGTAAATGCCGCGGACCCTTCCGCCTTTGTCGACCAGCGCAAAAAACTGCGTGTGGATGAACTGCTCGTCTATTGCCTGCTGCGCATTCGCGGGGTCGTCCAGTAAATAACTGGCGCGGGCCACGTTGTACAGACTGTCTTTGGGGCCTGTTAAAAACAGCCAGTTGGGCGTGTTTACACCGAGGGAATCCGCGTAATGTTTCATCCTGCCAACGGTGTCTTTCTCCGGGTCCACTGTATGGGAAAGGATCGCGAAGCCGTCTTTATTTTTATACTTTTCATACACCCCTTTCAGGTTATTGTTCATTCTGGGGCAGATGCCGGGGCAGGTGGTAAAGAAATATTCCGCCACATACACTTTTCCTTTTACGTCCTGGTCGGTGATCCGCTTGCCATACTGGTCGGTGAACGAGAACTCCTTCGTGTAATTCAATACGGGGAGTTTGGTCTTCCAAAGATCATTATCTCCATAAATAAAGAAGAAAAAGCCCCCTACCAGTACCACGAAAATCCCCAGATAGATCATCAGTTTTTTGCCCATACTTCCAATTGTGCCACAAAGGTACGGCCAATGCGGTTAAAAAATTATTTGCAACTTCGTTGCACGATTGTTATTTTTGCACTCTTATCTGGAAATTATGGGATTTAAAGTGAACTGGGACGCCCTTGGAATTGCCACCTCGCTTGCCTGCGCCATCCATTGTGCGCTGCTGCCGCTTTTTTTAACGAGCCTGCCGGTATTGGGCATTGAACTGCTTACCAGTACTTCTTTTGAAGTGCTGATGATCATACTGGCTTTCTGTATCGGCGCTTATTCCCTGATCCACGGTTACCTGAAACACCACCACACATTACTTCCGCTGCTGGTTTTCGTTTTGGGATTCAGTTGCCTGGTAGCCAAGCAGGTATGGCATCATTTCGAAATTCCGCTGCTATTGCTGGCGGTGATCGGTATCATTACGGCGCACATCCTCAATTACCGGAAGTGCCAGAAAGCAGGCCATTGCCATACTTCAGACTGTAACCACTAGTAAAGCTTAAAATATTCCGCTTTTCGGAAATGCCCTTTGTTCCCGTTGCAACCCAACGGGATTTTTTTTGTTACTTTTGTACAGTAAATTCAGAAATATGATTAAGACAGGAAACCCGGTGATCAGCATCTATACCGAAATGACACCCAACCCGGAAACAATGAAGTTTGTGGCCAACAAACTCCTGTATCCAGGTAAAAGCGTCGATTTCCCGGACGAGGCGAGTGCGAAACCTTCTCCCCTGGCAACAGAATTGTTCAGCTTCCCCTTCATAAAAAGTGTTTTCATCGCCAGTAACTTTGTGACGCTCACGAAAACAGTGGATACAGACTGGAACGATGTGATCCCTACCATCCGCCAGTTCCTGAAGGAATACCTGGAGGAAGGAAAAGCGGTGGTGAACGAAGAGGAACTTGCCAACATCAAGCCGGAAAGCACCAATGAAGTGGCCGCTGATGATGACGATGTGGTGAAAAGAATCAAGGAACTGCTCGAAAACTACGTGAAACCCGCGGTTGAAATGGACGGCGGCGCCATTCAGTTCAAAAATTACAACGAAGGGGTGGTGAACCTCATCATGCAAGGCTCCTGCAGCGGATGCCCTTCCTCCATGATCACGCTGAAAGCGGGGATTGAGGGCATGATGAAAAGGATGATCCCTGAAGTGAAAGAAGTAGTGGCCGAAGCGGAATAATGGCAACAGAGTTCTTCCGGCAATTCTGGACCGGTTTACTGGAAACAGGCTGGCTGGAAGCAATAGCGGTAATAGCAGGTATCGTAAGCGTTTGGTTCTCCCGCCAGGAAAATATCCTGGTGTATCCCACCGGACTGGTGAGTACCATCATTTACGTGTATATAAGTTTTAACGGGCATCTCCTTGGCGAGGTGGCCGTTAATGTTTTTTATACCATCATGAGTGTGTATGGCTGGGTACTGTGGGCCCGGAAAGACAGGGAGCAGCAATATGTATTGCACATTACCCGGTCGGACACCCGGGAGTGGATGATGCACCTTACATTTTTCCTGGCACTATATATCGCGATCTATTTTTCACTGTTGCGTTTGAAAGAAGGATTTGCCTCCGGCGCCCTGCCCGGACCAGACGCTTTCGCTTCCGCCTCCGCTTTCACCGGGATGTGGCTGATGGCGAAGAAAAAAGTGGAAAGCTGGATCTGGTGGATCATTACCAACATCGCCTCCGTTCCGCTCTACTACGTGAAAGGATATGTATTTACCAGCGTTTTTTATTTTATACTGTTGCTGATGGCCGTGAGCGGATTGGTGGAATGGCAAAAGAAGTTCAGGGCACAACGGAGCAGGGGTCTGAAGGATGGCCTGATGGCGAATTAGAAGTACACTACGGCGCATGTATAAAGTGGTTGTAATTGGTCCTGAATCAACTGGGAAAAGCACCTTGTGCAGGCAACTCGCACAACATTACCGGGAAAACTGGGTAAGAGAATACGCGCGTGGTTACCTGATGGTGCACGGAACCGATTACTCGTACGATGAACTGCTCACCATCGCCAAAGGACAACTGAGCCTCGAAGAGGCGGTTACGGCGCAATCCAACGGGAAACTGCTTTTCATAGATACAGATATGCACGTGATGCAGGTGTGGTGTGAATTCGTTTACCAGCAATGCCACCAATGGATTCTGGACCGCATCGTGGAACGGAAATACGATCTCTACCTGCTTTGTGCACCCGACCTGCCCTGGGTGGCCGACGAACTCCGGGAATACCCCGATCTCGAAAGCAGGGAGCAACTTTTCCATATTTATAAGGACATTATGGTGAACCAGCCGGTTCCCTGGACCGAAATTTCCGGGTCCTACGAAGAAAGATTTCAAAAGGCCCTGGATGCCGTTCAGCGGTTGCTGCAATAATCCGGTTATCTTTGCGGCACAATACCCTTCACTATGCAAGCATCCGCGCCCGCGAGGCCAGTGTCTGTCTCTCCCCGAATATTTTTTATCGCATGGTTTATCATTGGACTGATCCAGGCCACCGGAACGGGGCTGCTGGACGATGAAGCGTATTACTGGGTGTATTCCAGGTTCCTGGACTGGGGTTATTTCGACCACCCGCCCATGACGGCCCTGCTCATCAAACTGGGTACTTTACTTTTCCCCGGCGAATTGGGCGCAAGGTTCTTTATCCTGGTGCTGAACACCCTTACCCTGATGATTATCCATTCGATGCTCCGGGAAAAGAACAACACCGTATTTTACTGGATCGCGGGTGGGCTTGCGGTATTGCAGATCGGCGGAATGCTTGCGGTGCCTGATCTCCCGTTGGTGTTTTTTATCGCCTGCTTTTTTTATGTGTACAAACGCTTCCTGGAACATAAATCCTTCACCAATACCTTCCTCCTGGGCGCGGTGATGGCGGCCATGCTGTATTCGAAGTACCATGGAGTGCTGGTGGTGTTTTTTACCCTGCTTTCCAACCTGAAGTTGCTGAAGTATTACCAGAGCTGGCTGGCCGTTATTATTGCTTCCATCCTTTTCATCCCGCACCTGGTATGGCAATACCAGCATGGATTTCCTTCTGTGCAATACCATCTATTTGAACGGAACGCCGTTCGTTACCAGGCCGGCTTCACCATTGAATATGTGGTGGGGCAGTTGGCTTTCATGGGGCCGATCATCGGCTGGCTCCTGTTGTGGGGCGCCTGGAAACACAAGTCGGAAACGCCATTGGAGAAAGCGCTGCGTTGGACGCTTTTCGGCATCCTCGGCTTTTTCGCCATCAGTACCATAAAAGGAAGGGTAGAGGCAAACTGGACAGTGCCCATCTTCATCCCCCTGATCGTGCTGGGGCATACTTATCTTTCCCGGGAAAGGAAATGGTGGCCCTTCCTCCGCATCAGCGCTTTCGCCACCATCATGCTGGTACTGGTAGTAAGGGTGTATATGCTGATGGATGTGAACCCGCTACCCTGGTTGAAAAAAGACGAGTTCCATAAAAACAGGGAACGTGCAGCTGCCATTAAGGCGGAGGCGAAAGGAAGACCAGTGGTGTTTGTGAGTTCTTATCAGAACGCGGCCAAACATTGGTTCTATTCCGGCGATACGGCACTGTCGTTGAATTCAATTTATGCCCGCAGAAACAATTATAATTTCTGGCCGATAGAACAACAGTTCCAGGGCAGAAATGTACTCGTGGTGAACCATAAGATAAAAAACGACACCCTTCACGGCCCGGTGATCGTAACGCCACGCGGAAATATGACCTCCTATAGTGATTCCTGCTTCAGCAGCCGCATGGGCGATTGGTTCGAGTTGCCTGCGAAAGTATTATTGCGTGGCGATAGTGTTGCACAGGAAGGAACTTTTACTGCCGGCCTGAACGAGTTCGCACGTTGCCGGATAGCGGACCGGAGAGCGGCCATCGCCGGAATGGACGAAGGCGATCCTTTTTTCTTCTCCCTGCTCTCATTTGTGCCCGACCGTCAGAAAGGCGCTACGGAATCGGTGAAATTGTCCGCAAAAATCCCGGGGAAATTCCCCTTCAAGAAAAGAGTTCGTTACGGCTTACCTACTTCCATTCCTGATACTTATACGCTGAACAGCCTTACGGTGGAGGTAGTGGAAGAGTAATTTACTGGATCACTTTTAAAATATCGGTATCGTTCTTGAGGTTATTCATCTGCCGGAGTATGAAGGGCGTGCGCGATTTTACCCGGGCGGAAGCCGGTTTCACCGTGAACTTTACCGGGTTGGGGAGGCAGGCCGCGATCATGGCGGCTTCCCGGGCCGTTAAAGCGGATGCGGGTTTGGAGAAATAAGCCTGCGCCGCCGCTTCAATACCGTAAACACCTTTACCCATCTCAATTACATTAAGGTACACTTCAAGAATGCGGCGTTTGCCCCAGATCCATTCGATCATTTTCGTGAAATACACTTCCAGTCCTTTCCTGAGCCAGCTTCTGCCCTGCCATAAGAACACATTCTTGGCTACCTGCTGGCTGATGGTGCTGGCGCCGCGGGTCCGGTTCGGCTTCTTTTTATTGTATTCCATCGCCTTTTCAATGCTTTTCCAGTCGAAGCCGCCGTGGTCCACGAAAAGCTGGTCCTCCGAGGCAATCACCGCCAGGCGGGCATGAAATGAAATGGCTTCCATATCCACATAATCTCTTTTAAATCCGTAGCCGTTGAACCAACCATGTACCATGCTGCCCATTTGTGTGATGGTAAAAGGGGGATCCACCCATCTAAGCAGGAGTATATAGAATAGCTGAAAGAAGAAAAGGAAGATGAATATCTTTTTGATCAGCCTCCAGGTACGTGGAACAATGCCCTTTAATTTCATCCGGTCTTTTTTGTGCGCAACAGGCTGCAAGATAATATTCCGCGGATGGAATTGAAAGAGAAATGAAAATTACCGGGTAAGGGAAACGTAGTGCAGTTTGTATTTTTTGCCCACTTCCAGCAGGGGTTTGTGTAAACGGCCCATCAGGAATCCCGCGCCGAAAACGCCGGCCGCAATGCCTAAACTGCGCAGGTTCCGGCTATCGGTAATGGGCTCGTTGAGGTATTCTCCGTTGATTACGTTCAGAAGAATATAGCCCGCACCGCCTATTTTAAAAAGTGTTCCGTTTTTAATGAAGCGCCAGGAATCTTTGCGGCGCGGGAAGGCAACCATGTCCCGGTAATGGAGGGCAAATGGCAGCACGGCGATGGTATCAATGGAAAAAGTGCCATAACCGGTGGGCATGGGGCGGATATCGAAGAAATTGAGAAAAACGGAATCCCGCGCGATGTAACGGATAACCCCCTTCATCCACTGTCCATCGGCATAAACGAACTGCACCTGTTTCCCGGCGAAAAAAGTTTCAACGGTCCTGTTGTTCTTTTTCTTCAGCACCACCATATCAGACTGCTGTGCGAATAAAAAAGAGGGGAGTATGCAAAGGATAAAGAGCAATGCCGGTTTCATAAACCTAAGTTAAGGCGCGCTCCATGTTTTTGCGCTAATTTTTTGTTAATGCGTAATAAGTTCCCCAGAATAATAGCAGTCCGAAAATGATGAGCAGGCTTCCCGATATTTTATTGATGAGCGAAATGGTAGCGAGGTTGAGACGGTGCCTGATTTTTCCAGCGAGAAAAACTTTGAGTATATCCGCACCCATATTCAGGCCCATACAGGCCGCGAAAATGAGCATCCTTTCCTGGACGGAATGGCTCACGGATAAAGTGGTGGCGCTGGTGAGCCAAAACAGGAATACCCCGGGATTAAGTGTATTAAGGAGAAAGCCACTGCTGAATATCTTCGCGAAATCAGATTTGTTGAAAGCTTTTAAGGTAGCCGGATCGCTCCGGAGTTTTATTTTTTTGAAGAACGCGTAAAAAACGCCCATACCCACGAGGAAAATACTGCCCGTATAACCTATGGCCTGCTGATAATACAGGAGATGTTGCACCATTTCCGAGAACGCGTTGCAGAGTACGATCAGCAAAACATCACTCAACCATACGCCACCCACGAAACTCAGCCCGCCTTCTTTCCCGTTGTTGATGCTTTGTTTGAGTATGGTAAAGATGACCGGACCAACAGATATGGCCAGCACCGAACCAAGGGCAAGTCCTTTAACCAATGCTTCAAACATGCCGTAAATTAAAGAAACTGGTCCAGATCACGGAATGAAATAGGCTTTTCAAATACTTTCACCACCGTGTTTTCCTGAACCGGGGGTAGGGTAGGATGATAGGCGCTTACGAGGTAAAACTGTGTGTTGGGATGCTGGGTGGCAAAACGGGGCAGTTGCTCCCAACCAAGCCCGTCCGGGAGATTATTGTCGAGGAACAACACATCGGGGCAGATCTCCCCAAACTTCCGTATGCCTTCTTTTAGGGTGTTCGATACCGTTACATCGAACGCTTTCCTTTTCAGGTACCCTTGCAACAGCAGGCAAAAGTCTTCCTCATCGTCTATGATCAAAACTTTTTTATTGCTCATGATAACTGAACTCTAAGTTAGCAAATAAAACGATGGCGCAACAATAATCGGCGCCAGGTATGGGTGGTAGTGGCTGAAGTAAGCATGTGTATGACTGTGATAATCGTGCCTGACTTATATGGTACTGAGGCCATATTTTAGGGGGCATTCTTCCACAAAAGCTACAAACGCCGTTTTGAGTTTTTTAGTGTCCGGCAATCTGGTACGGTTTTTTCAAAGCAATAACTATTCTATCACCTTTTAAAACGTGACGTTATGAAAAATCAAACCAAAATCTTGTTGGGTATTGCCGGCGCAGCGCTGGCTGGAACAGTGATCGGTTTATTGATGGCTCCGGATAAAGGTTCAGAGACCAGGAAAAAGATCAAACATACAGCCGATGATTGGGCGGGCCGCATCAGACAGTTCGCGGGAAAAGCACAATCTCAGGCGCAGAACCTGGCTGATGAAGCGGAAGACGCTATCCATGAAGCACAAAACAGAGCAGGCAAAGTAAAAGCTGCACTCTCGTAGTTTTACCCGCCAGAATGTATGATCCTGCTTACCGGGAAGGGCCTCCGGTACGCAGGATTTTTTTTATGTTGGAATAGAAGCGGTGCCAAACCAGTAGTTGCGGATGTCTTCCACCACTTTCAGCAGCCCGTCGAAGCTGACGGGTTTTACCACATAAGTATTGGCCCCCAGTTCATAACAACGGGTGATTTCCAGTTCATTCTTCGTGGTGGTGAACACGATAACGGGAATCTTTCTGAACACCGCGTGTTGTTTCAGTTCCTTCAGCGCCTCCCTGCCATCTTTACGGGGCATGTTCAGATCCAATAATATACAGGCGGGATAATTGCCGCTCCCTCCCGCTTCAATCTGATAGAGAAATTCAAACAGTTCCACGCCGTTCTCCACGAATGCCAGTTGTTCGGGGTAACCTTTTTCTGAAAAGGCGGTTTCGAATAAGAACCTGTCGTCCGCATCATCTTCAGCGATCAGCATCACCATTTTGCTCATGTGGTCTTGTATAATTAATTCAAACTTAAGTTCCGTCTTTATTGCGGTTGTCCGGAAGCGTTATATCGTCCGCCCACCACACGAAACATGTTTTAATTCAAACGCATCAAAGATAACATATGCTTAAACAAAAGGTTGGGAGGGCATAAATTTTTCAGCATTATACCCAAAAACAAGATGAAAAAGCACCCATCAAACAAAAAAGACGACCAGCTTTACAAAGACAAAAATGAAGAAAGGGTAAAAGAGAAAGCGCCGGATGGTAAGGCCGGTATCGCTGCAACTGAGGAAGAACGCGCCAATCAGGAAAAAGAAAAGAAAGAGGAAAGTGTGGACCGGAAAAACCAGGAAGCGACAGAATAAAATAATTCATCCCCGGATAGGGAAATATTTTCTACACAATAGATTTCTCATTATCTTCCATGTTCAGAAGCGCTTTAATCAGTTAATGTATATCATGTTGATTTTCAAACAATTGATTATTTGTTTCTTTTAATTAACGTTTTTTTGCTTTCTGGCGCTCCGCTTGTTCTACATAGTGCGTAAAAATTACTGCTATGATCTACCAGCACCAGCAATTAAAACAACAGACAAAGATACTGCCGCATCAAATCCAGTTGCTGCACCTTTTTCATTTGAATACGATGGAACTGGAGCACCGCATTCAACAGGAATTGAACGATAACCCGATGCTTGAGCAGCAGCAGGACGAGTATGAGGAAATACCGGATAAGGCGGTGAAAGAAGATGATTTTCGTGATTACGATGAGTTCGCTTATGATGATGTACCCGATTATAAACTGGAATACGGCAACTACTTTTCCGATGAGGCCATGCCCGAAAAACCATTGGTAGCCGCTGTTTGCTTCAGGGAAGAAGCCAGGCAGCAGTTCCGCTGGAGTATTACGGATGAACTGGACGTGAAGATCGCCGATTACATCATAGATTGCCTGGATGAAAACGGGTTCCTGGCCATGGATGCCGCCGCGCTGGCCGACGACTTCTCGTTCCGCCAGGGACAGCTGGTTGATCCGGAAAGAGTGGAATCGGTGCTGAACACCGTGCGCACGCTGGAACCCGCAGGACTGGGTTGCCGCGATACACGGGAATACCTGCTGTTTCAACTGAACAGGATGAATACCAAAAGGCCGGATGTGAAAATGGCCATCGCTTTAATGAAGGACCATTATCAGGAACTGATGAACCGCCAGCTGGAGAGGATCATGCACAAGCTGAACCTGGAAGATGATGAGTTCCGCATCGTATTGGAATTAATTGCCGGAATGCAGATGAAGCCCGTACTGGAAAGTGAAGCCGTGCAGCAACCCAGGCAAACGATTGTACCTGATTTTATAGTAACGATGGAAGATGATAAACCCCGCGTATTGCTTTGTAAGGAAAGATCGGCGGGCCTGCACATCAGCAGCGACTGGCAGCAACAGGTGGAAGCCATGCAGCACGGTGAACAGAAAGACAAGTCCGCCATTCAGTACGTACGCAACAAACTGAACGCCGCACGCTGGTTCATTCAGGCCATCCGCCAGCGGGAACAAACCATGCGCAGGATCATGGAGGCCATCGTGGATTGGCAACAGGAGTATTTCGTGGAAGGAGACATCAGGGTGCTGAAGCCGATGATTCTTAAAAATATTGCAGAAGTGGTAGGAATGGATATTTCCACCGTGTCGAGGATCACCTGCAACAAATACGCGGAAACACATTTTGGTACCATCCTCCTGAAAGACCTCTTCACCGAAGGATTGATGACGCAGAAAGGGGATGTGGTAAGCAATAAAGTGATCCAGAACGCCATCGTGGAAGTGATAGAAGCCGAAGATAAAAGAAAACCATATACCGATCAGCAACTGGTGGCCATACTCGGACAGAAAGGATATAATATCGCAAGAAGAACCATTGCCAAGTACCGCGACCTGTTACAGATTCCCGTTGCTCAAATGAGGTGCCTCTGGGCATGATGTTTGAAAAAACCCCTCAATAACTAAACATAATTATGGCTGCAATGCAAAAAATTCTGGTGGTTGATGATGACAGAGACATGTGCCTGCTCCTCAAGGGATTTTTGTCCCGCCACGGGTATGATGTAATGGATACCCTCAACGGTAAAAAAGCGCTGGAGATCGTAGAGACGTTCAGTCCCGACCTGGTGATGGCGGATTTCAGGCTCGACGATATGGATGGGCTGCAATTGCTCACCCGCATCAAAGAAAAAAATCCGGACATACAGGTGATCGTGATGACAGGTTACAGCGATATCAAACTGGCCGTTGAAGTGATGAAAATGGGCGCCTTCGATTATGTGACGAAGCCCCTGCTGCCAGATGAGATACTGCTCACCATCAAAAAAGCATTGCACAGTCCTGCCCCGGAAACCCGTAAAGAGGAATTGAACGGTCATCCCGATACGCCGCCGCGTAAAGAAAGCGCCCCCAAACAAAAACTGGTGTATTCCGGTGAATACATCTTCGGGAACAGCGCGCAGTTCGTGAACATCATCAAACAGATCGAACTGGTGGGTCCTACCAATTTCAGTGTGATCATCTATGGCGAATCGGGAAGTGGGAAAGAAGCCATCGCACAGGAAATTCATAAAAAAAGCAAAAGAGCCGATAAGCCTTTCGTGGCCATTGATTGTGGCGCCCTCTCCAAAGAGCTCGCGGCCAGCGAATTGTTCGGACACGAAAAAGGATCCTTCACCGGAGCACTTCAGCAAAAGCCAGGCAGTTTTGAACTGGCGAACGGGGGAACCATCTTCCTCGACGAAATCGGTAACCTGCCCTATGATGTGCAGGTGTCCTTATTAAGGGTAGTTCAGGAAAGAAAGATGCGCCGCGTGGGAGGAACAAAAGACATCGAACTGGACGTCAGGATCATCGTAGCCAGCAACGAAAGGCTCTGGGAAGCTTCCAGGAATGGAAAATTCCGCGAGGACCTTTACCACCGTTTCAACGAATTCAGCATTGACGTACCACCGCTTCGCGAACGAAAAGAAGATGTGATGGTGTTTGCGCGCCATTTCCTGGGTTTAACCAACAAGGAATTAGGGAAGAACGTAAAAGATTTTTCACCCGAAGTGGAGCACATCTTCCTTCACTACGTGTGGCACGGAAACCTGCGCGAATTGAAGAACGTCGTGAAAAGGGCTACATTGCTCGCTGATGGCGATCTCATTGAATCCAGGTTTCTCCCGTTCGAAATTTCGAATTTCTCCAAACTGCAGTTTGGAGGAACATCGGCCGCGACACCATCGCCCGAACATGTTCCTTCCACCATTATACCGTCCCACCAACCAATGCAGCCCGCTCCTATTGCGCCTGCACCACAAAAACCAGTTATCCATGACCACTCCCTGAAATCAGCCAGTCTCGATGCGGAATACGAAATGATCGTCGAGGCCCTGAAACAGGTAAACTTTAATAAAAGCAAGGCCGCACGCTTGCTGAACATCGACCGGAAAACACTGTACAATAAAATGAAACAGTACCAGGATCTGGTCAACAAATAATGCCGCCGATGGGGAAGAGTGAAAACAACGACCTCCACTTTCTCCGGGTATTGTTCGGGGACGCGGAGGCGGAAACAGATGCAAGAGAAAGGCTGGCAGGGGCTTTTCCCGGTATCATTTATATCTATGATACGGCTGAAAAGAAACTCCGGTACACCAATCCCGGTTTTACCAGTATTCTTGGCTTCACCCAGGAAGAGGTACAGGGTTGGAACGATTTCGGGGACCTTGTTTATAAAGAGGACCTGGACCTTGTTCAAACCGAAATAGAACGGTTCCTGAAGGAAGACGGCCAGCACTCGTTTAATTGCAGACTTAATAAGAAAGAAGGCGACTGGACCTATTTCCGTACCAAAGGTACCGTCCTCCGTAAAGATGATGCGGGTAAACCACTCTCGCTCTTATTCGTTGCTGAAGACATCAGTAAAGAAATGGCCAGGGAGAAAGAACTGCTCGAAACACGGAGCCTGTTGTCGGATACCGAAGAACTCCTGGGATACGGACAATTCAGCTGGAATTCCGCTACCAATGAATTTGTATGGTCCGAAGGCATGTACCGCATTTTCGGCTATGCCAAAGAGATGGTTCCGGAAAAACTGACTTACGACTGGTTCCTTTCCCAGGTGAACAGTGAAGAACGTACTATGGTGGACAGCGCCATGAAAAACGCGTTACTACAGGGTACCCCGTTTGAAGTGGAATGCACCGTTGAGCCACAAGGCCTGCTGCCCAGGCTTATCGTGATCCAGGGAAAACCCGTTCCCAGCGGAAGCAATGGCGCACTGAAACTGATTGGTATTACCCGGGATATAACGGAGAGCCGTATCCGGGAAAAAGAACGGGAGCGTATGATCCGCGACCTGCACCGTTCTAACCTGGAATTGGAGGAGTTCGCTTATGTGGCCTCTCACGACCTGCAGGAACCGCTCCGGAAAATAAGCACCTTCAGCGAAAGACTCCGTACCAGGGCTGCGGAAGAGTTGTCGCCCGAGTCCGCCATTTACCTCAACAGAATACTCGCCAGCACCGCGAATATGCGGCAATTGATCGATAACCTCCTGGAGTTCTCCCGTGTAAGCCGTAACCAGTCTGATTTTCAGCGCATCTCCATGAATGATATCCTGGAGGAGGTCCGGAATGAATTTGAGCTGAGTATCGAAGAAGCGGGCGTAACCTTGCAGGTGGATCCTTTGCCTGAACTGGAGATGAATCCTACCCATGCGCGCAGACTGTTCGGTAACCTGGTGAACAACGCGATCAAATTCAGGCGGCACGATGAACCGGGATTTGTAAAGGTTGCGGCATCCAAACTTTCCAAAGCGGAACTGGAACATTTTCATCTTCCTCCGAATAAAACTTATTTTTCCATTCAGGTGGAAGACAACGGCATCGGCTTTGAAGAAGAGTACGCCAACAGAATATTCCAGATATTCCAACGGCTGCATGGAAAAGCCGAATACCCGGGATCGGGGCTGGGCCTTGCCATCTGTAAAAAAATAGCGGAGAACCATGGAGGTTTTATCTACGCTGAAAGTACACCTGGACGGGGTTCCCGTTTTTTCATCATTTTACCCGAACAACAATAACCCTTAATGGCAGTTACCGCTAAACCTACACGTATCCTGATCGTAGATGATGATGAAGACGATTTCTTCATTACGAGTGATTATATCCGTGAGATCAAAGATGTTCCTTTCGAGATAGAATGGTGTTTTCGTTATGCCGATGCCCTGCAGGCTTTGCAGGCGGCCCGTCATGATATCTACCTCGTGGACTACAGGCTGGGGGCGAAAACCGGCCTGGAGCTGTTGCAGGAAGCCATAGACGCCGGCTGCGAAGAACCCGTGATTTTGCTTACCGGAAAGGGAAATCCTGAAGTGGACAAGAAAGCCATGGAAGTGGGCGCGGTGGATTACCTCGTAAAGCCCGAGCTGAATCCTGAGAAACTGGAAAGAAGCATCCGCTACGCTATTGAAAGATCGCACGCCATGAAGGCGCTTCGTGCACAGGAAAAACGGTACCGTACCATCTTTGAGCAGTCGAAGGATGCGGTATTTATTGCCGATGAAAATCTTGCCTTCCGTGATGTGAATGCCGCTGCCCTGGAATTACTGGGTGTGCCCATTGAAGAAATTCTGGGAAGCAGCCTGTATGCTTATATGCCCCTGGAGCAGCAGCGGGATGTACTAAGTGCGCTCATCAGCGAAGTACATGAAGTGGATGATGAAGAGATTTTACTGCGCACGCCCGATGGCGAAACCCGCTTCTGTATTCTCTCCGCTTCATTGATCACCGAACGGGCGAAGCCTTCGTATATACAGGGGATCATCCACGACATCACCAACATCAGGCGGGAGGAAAAAGCCACCTTGCTGGCCGAAAAACTCGCATCCGCAGGAAGGCTGGTGCGCACGCTCGCGCATGAAGTGAGGAATCCCCTCAACAATATCAATCTTTCCATCGAGCAACTGCAGCCCAATTGTCAGCCCGACGACCAGTTGTACCTGGATATCATTCACCGCAACAGCAGGCGGATATCCGATCTGATTACAGAGCTGCTCAACTCGGCAAGGCCTTCCGAGATGGCGCTGACCAAAACCGCGCTCCAATCCATCGTGGATGAAAGCCTTTCTGCGGCGCTCGACCGGATTACCCTGCATAAAATTAATGTGCGCATCCATTATCCTGACCACGAAGCATTCATCCTGGCCGATAAAGAGAAGCTGAAAATCGCGTTCCTGAATATCATCATCAACGCGGTGGAAGCCATGGAGCCGGAAAAAGGATCACTTTATATCAACGTTTCGGCCAACAACAATTCTTTTCGTGTGATCATCGCCGATAATGGTTCGGGCATATCGGAAGAGCACCTCTCCCGGTTGTTTGAACCCTATTTTACTTCTAAAAGGAATGGCATGGGGCTGGGACTGGCGGCTACGCTCAATATTCTGCAATCACACAAGGCAGAAGTGGATGTGAAATCTGAATGGGGGAAGGGGACGAGTTTTATCCTGGATTTTCCTGCGCACGCGTAAGGGCTCGCAACGGGTAATATTTATTTTCTACTTTATGAAAACAAAAAAGCGTATCAACCGATACGCTTTTTAATTATTTCAATTTCAGAAAGCATTACAATCCACTGAACGTTATCCCTATCTGATAGGGGCGTATTTCAGGCCCGAATCCTTCCTTAATCAATGTCGTAATGGAGTAGCTGCCGAAAAGGCTCAGGTTACCATAACCTGCGCGGAGGGTTCCCGAGAGCCGCGTGCTGTTGAAGAAACGCTTACTGGTTTCCTTCAACGTGTATGCGTTGAGGGTGTTGCCGCTGGAGTTCTGCCAGGTTTTACCTTTGGTATGCGCGTTCACCATGGTACCAACTTTGGCGCCGATGGCGAATTTCCAACTCCTGTCCATGTCTTCCGGTTTCAGGGCGAAGCGCAATTCAACGGGCGCTTCCAGGTAAGCGGTGGTCAGTTTGTATTTCTTGAAGTGGTTGGTATCGGCCACATCGCGGAAGGGCAGTGTGCTGGCCGAAGACTTCACGTCAACGGTATATTTGTCGAAGTAGATATTGCTGGAAGAGACGCCCGCGCCGATGCCCACGCTGAACCTGGGATCGGTTTTGAAGGGGAAGTCGAACATGAAATACGCGTTAAAACCGCGTGAAAGGCCTTTGATCCGGATGGAGTCGGGGGCGCCGGCCCAGTTGTCGATCCCGATCTGGAACATAAAATGGTCGGCCGACCTGTTCTTCATCACCACCTTACTCCAGTCTTTCTTGGGCTTTTGGGGCTTATTCTCCGTTGAGTCCTGGGCCATCAGTTGAAAACCGGTTGCCAGGGTCAGCAACACCATCAGAATTTTCTTCATAAACATATTTGATTCGCAAATGTATCCTGCGTGGATGAAATTCGGGCTGCAAAATATGTTAAAAAGCGCTAGGATGGGTGGGTTCTGCGACGAGGTAGTACATTTTTTCGATCTCTTCCTTTTTTAGCAGTGCAGCCTGGGCTTTGGAAACAGGTGTTTTTCTCCATTCCGTTCCGGGGTTCAGACGGAGTTTCGCACCGTTATTTTCCAGTTTAAGGGGCAGGTTAAACCCCGCCACGCAATCCGTGTAGCGGTAACTTACCGAATCTCCGTTTGCCGAAACGCTGAACTGGAAATGCGGGACCTGGGTGGTGCGAAGGTATTGGTTGAATACTTTAGCGTAATTAAATCCGGCCATCCGGGAAACGTACGCCTCTACTTCGGAAGTATTCACGGTTTTGTGGTAGAATGTTTTGTTGAGGCCGCGCAGGATGTTCCGGAACAATACATCGTTGCCCATGCTGTGCCGGATGGTGTGCAGCATGTTGCCGCCTTTCGGGTACATGTCTCCGCTTCCCTGGGCATTTACGCCATAGGGAGGAATAATGGGCCTGTCGTTGCGGATGCCTTTCCTGGTGCCGGCGTTGTATTCGTTCCCGGCCCGCACACCAAAATGGTATTCGGTGAAAAGAGTTTCACTGTAATTGGTGAACCCTTCGTGCACCCACATATCGGCCAGGTCGTTGGTGGTGATGTTGTTGCCGAACCATTCATGGCCGCTTTCGTGAACCACGATAAAGTCCCATTTCAGTCCCCAGCCGGTACCCGAACCGTCCCGGCCCCTGTATCCCGGCGCGTAATGGTTGCCGTAGGCAACGGCGCTCTGGTGCTCCATTCCGGTGTGTGGCACGTCTATCAGCTGGTAACCATCTTCATAAAAAGGATAGGGGCCAAACCAGTGTTCAAAAGCCTTGAGGGTGTTGCGGGCTTCGTTGGGCAGGTATTGTTGCGCGCGGGTTTTGTTGTAATCGAGCACCCAGTAGGTGATGTCCAGGTTTCCTTTTTCTCCTTTATATACTTCTGAAAAACGGGTGTACTTCCCGATATAGGGGATGATGTTGTAGTTGTTGATAGGGTTTTTAACGGCCCAGGTGTAGGCTGTTTTTCCGCCTGTTACATCCGTTTTTTGCTGCAGCCTTCCGTTGGCTACTGCCACCAGTGTATCTGGCACAATCAGCGTAAGGGAGGCCCCGGCGTCCGGTTCATCGCTCTGGTGGTCCTTGCAGGGATACCAGACGGAAGCGCCGAGTCCCTGGCAGGTAACGGTCATCCAGGGGCGGCCGAGGGAATCTTTGGTGAAGGTCCAGCCCCCGTCCCAGGGGGCACGGATCGCTTCATGCACCTTGCCGCTGTAAAATACATCAATGGTATGGGTGGAAGAAACGGGTAATGCCGGTGTTTTCACCAGCCAGGCAGCGCCCTCGCGGGAATAGTTGAGCGGTGTTTTTTTATCAAGCAGGATACTGTCGATACCCAGTGGTTCCATCAGGTCGAGTTGTAAGATGGGGTTACTTTTGGAGGTGACCGCAAACCGGATACTGTTTTTCCCGGTCAGCGATTTTGTAGTATAATCCGGTTCAACAGTAAGATCGTAGCGCAATACATTCCACCAGTTGCGGTATGGGGTGATGCTTCCCCGGAGGGTGTCGGCCTTTGAATAAGATTTTTCCTGGGCCAGTGCAGAAAAGAAGAGCAGGGAAAGAAACGCCAGCAAGGATATGTACCGCATCATTCAACGTGTTTAAACGCTAAAGCTACACGGTTTTTCCCGGGATGCTTACCCGTGAATTGACCGAATCTTACCGTATTTTGGTGGCGGGCAGGAAGATGGTAAATACTGATCCCTGCTGCTCAACGGAACTTACACTGATCGTTCCTTCGTGCATTTCAACGATTTTCCTGCAGGTGGCGAGGCCAAGCCCCGTTCCCTGGTAATCGCTGGTGGAATGCAGTCGCACGAAAGGGTTGAACAACTTGTGCAGGTAGGCCTGCGGGATGCCGATCCCATTATCGGCAATCGTTATCGTGGTTCCTTTCTCGGTGTGGGCGGCGTGAATGGTTACCACTGGTGGCACATCCTTTTTTCTAAACTTGATGGCATTGCCGGTGAGGTTCAGGAAAAGCCGGAACAATTGTGTTTTATCGCCCCATACAACAGGCAGTTCGTTCCACGACAACTGTGCTCCGTTTTCCATCATGAGCGGTTGAAGGTCACCGGCCACTTCTTTCATGAGCACGTTGAGGTCGGTTGGTTCAGCATCGCCGGACAATTTACCCGCACGGGCGTAGTTCAGCAGGTTGATGATGAGTTGCTGCATCCTGTCTGCACCATCGCTGGCCCGGAAGATATATTCGTGTGCGGTTTCATCCAGTTGGTGTTTGTATTTTCTTTCAAGGAGCATGAGGAAGGAGCGCGTCATCCGCAAAGGTTCCTGGAGGTCATGCGAGGTAATGCGTGCGTATTCATCCAGTTCACGGTTTGAAGCGCGTAATTGTTCATTAATACCTGCGATCTTTCTTTCGGAACGAATGAAATACAGGGAGAGAAAGACCAGCAAGCCAGCGGAGATGGCGCCGATTACAATGGTCCATACCCGGTTGTGCAGCACCATTTTTTCAGCCTTGTCTTTCATGGCCGTATTGTTGCCAAGCAGTTTTTGCTCCAGCACCTGGCTTCGTTCCCGGAATTTTTCCATCAGCAATTTCCCCTGTCCGTCGTGTACGAACTCCAGACCGCCGGCTAGTCCCTGCGCACTGAAAATGGCCATTCCCTTGTTGAGGCGTTCGATCCTGTTCCTGGCCGCTTCCCGCATATTATTGAGGTCATTGCCGAAACGTTTCGCCACAGCGGTATCGCGCTCCAGGGACTGCATGGTATTTTCAAACCCTGATACAGAACTGTTGTAATTGTTGAGGTACCATTCGTTGTTTACCAGGTAATAGCCGCGCATAGCAGATTCCGCCTGCAAGAGGTCAACATTCAATGCCTTTACCTTATTCAGGAGGTTATCGTTTTCCTGGATGGCATACCTTGTTTCGGTAAGTCTGAATCCGTTGGTGATAAGGATGGCAAAACCCGCCAGCACAATCAGCAGCGAGATGCACAGGTTTAGATAAGTTCGTTTGGTAAAGTTCAACGTTAAGGCGGTTAATGGCTGTTCCGAAGATAAGAAAATAAGCGCTTACTGCTGCGTGCCCTCCTCTAACGCTTCTTTCAACTGGCCGGCCTTCTCACTCACGGGGGTACCGGGTGGGATTTTTTTCAGCCATTCCCTTGTTTTTTCACCGTTCTTTTCATCGGCATAGCCAAGGGCCATAAAGAAAGCCGCTTCATAGCGGAACACGGAACTTCCGTTATATACCTTTCGCAAATCCGTTCTTGCCTCATTGGTTGCTCCGGTAAAAAACAGGCATACCCCCCGGTAAAAAAGCGCCACCTGGCTGGAACTGTCGATCATCAGGGCTTTGTCCAATAACGGGAGCGCTTTTTCGTATTCCGTTTTATTGAAAAGCACGGAGGCGGCCAGCAACAGGGAATCGGTTCCGCCGCCTCTTTCAATGGGGTTCTCCATTTTCATTTGTCCCCAACGGTCAATATATCCCGGTGATGGCCATAAGAAAATAATGGCTACGATGGCCACAGAAGCGATGCCCGCAAAAATATAGCGCCGGCGCCTGACCGAGGCCCAGCGTACCCGCCGGGAAAAAGCAGGATCAGCTTCCAGTTTTTGCCTGAAAGCAGCGCGCTCCTCTTTGTTCATAGCGCCCGAAAGGTATTTTTCTATGTTGAAATCCGAAGCATCCATCTGAAACTTTTTTAAGGATGAATGATAGTCCAGCGCGAAGCGCTCATGCTTTCCCGGAAACAATTCATTCCGTACAACCAGTCCCTATAAAAGAAGTACTGGCAACATTCATTCCTTAATCTACTTAAAAAATCCATGCCTTTCGCCCTGAAACCCCATTTTCCCCCCGCCCTTCCTATCTTTGCCGAAACTTGATTCATTGCTCGAAAACAAATCTATCATTCAGAAACAGGAGAAAGCGCTCCTGGTGGGACTGGTTACCAAAGAACAAACGGAACAGCAGGTACTGGAATACCTGGATGAGTTGCAGTTCCTGGCGGAAACCGCAGGTGCCGTTACCGTGAAGAAATTCTATCAGAAACTGGCGCATCCCGACAGCCGGACTTTCGTGGGAAAAGGAAAACTGGAAGAAATTAAACAGTATGCCCTCAGCAAGGGCGCGGAACTCCTGATATTCGACGACGAACTTACCGGTTCGCAGATCATCAATATCGAAAAAGATACCGGGATAAAAACGATTGACCGCTCGGACCTTATCCTGGACATCTTCGCCCGCAGGGCAAAAACGGCGCAGGCGAAAACGCAGGTGGAACTGGCCCAGTACCAATACCTGCTGCCACGGCTGAAGGGGATGTGGAAACACCTGGAAAGGCAGGGAGGCGGTATCGGCACAAGAGGTCCCGGGGAAACCGAGATCGAAACCGACCGCCGGATCGTAAAGGATAAGATCGTACTGCTCCGCAAGAAACTCGCGGAAATCGATAAACAGGCGTTCACCCAACGCAAGGACCGCGGCGAATTCATCCGCGTGGCACTGGTCGGGTACACCAATGTGGGCAAGTCCACCATCATGAACATCCTCAGTAAAAGTGAAGTGTTCGCGGAGAATAAACTTTTCGCCACCCTGGAAACCACCACCCGGAAAGTCGTTTTTGAAAGTACGCCTTTCCTGCTGAGCGATACCGTGGGCTTTATCCGGAAACTACCGCACCACCTGGTGGAGAGTTTCAAAAGCACCCTCGATGAAGTGCGGGAAGCCGATATATTGCTGCATGTGGTGGATGTATCGCATCCGGCTTACGAGGATCAGTATGGCGTGGTAAACAAAACGCTTCAGGAACTGAAAGCATTCGATAAACCGATGATCACCGTTTTCAACAAACTGGATCTTTACGAAGAACGCACGTTCGACGAATGGCTGGAAGAAGACGTGAAACAACAGATACTGGAGGAGTTAAAAGAGAAGTGGCAACGTGATACCAACGGAAATTGCGTATTCGTTTCCGCTATTGAAAAAAGAAACATCGAACAGTTGCGGACCCGCATTCTCTATAAGGTGCGTGATCTTTACCAGGAGCGGTTCCCCTATAAATCCGAATACTTCTATTAATGAGCGGGCTGAACTGGATAAAAGTGGCCGACGGTGTGCATGAATTTGTTTTGGGGCCTAACAACATCGGCATCATTGAGGCGGACGGAAAAAGAATGTGCATCGGTCGACACGGAGAAAAATGGGTGGCCTTCGCGTTGAAGTGCCCCCATGCGGGTGGTATAATGGCCGATGGCTTTTTTGATGCCCTCGGAAATGTGGTATGCCCGCTGCACCGTTATAAGTTCAACCCGGAGAACGGGAGAAATACGAGCGGAGAGGGTTATTATCTCCGGACCTGGCCGGTGGAAATACGTGACACCGGGGTGTTCATCGGGATGAAACCGGGCTTCTTCAGTTCATTGTTCCAGTAGTTCGAATGGCAGCAACAATTCGAAATAAGGTACAGGATGTTCAGCGTTTCCCAAACGAAGCGTTCCTTCCACGGATGTTGCAATCTTCTGCGCCAGCGCCCATCCTAAGGAGGCTTCCACCACCGTGCCGGATTCATGCGTTCCTGTGTACGAAATCGTGAAACGCAGTCTTACTTTATTGTTACGCCCCAGTTCATCCAATTGCGTTTCCAACTGGATATAGCCCTCTTTTGTAAGCCTGAAAGCCTGCGCCAGCAGGATCTGTAGCGCCTGGGTGGTTTGCTGTTGGTGGCCCGCAACGCTTTTGGGCACCGATGGGTGAATCACGTTGTGCATGTTCAGTGGTCTTCCCAATGTAAGTATGTTGAAACGCCCGGCCAGTTCCTCGGTGATTTTCCGGATGCAAAGCGGGTGTTTTTCTTCCAGGGTATTTTCCGGCAGCTCATTGGAGAACTGGATCATTTCATCCGCCGTTCCTGAAGCATGGCGGATTGTTTGATCGAGTTGTTGCAGGAAAGTCTGTTGTTCCGCAGAAAGCGGTGTTTGCAGCAGTTGCGCCGTAATACTGGCCGCACCCTGCAAAGGCGTTCTTACATCGTGTTTAATGTGGTGGGCAAGCGTTTGCAACTGGAGTTCCCTTGCCCTGGCCCTTGCCGAACTTGTTTCCAGCATTTCCCTGTAATTCACGGCATCCGTATTGTCTTTAGTGATAGCGGCCACCCCTGTGAGACGCCCCTGCTGATCGAAAAAAGGAAACTTCACGGTGAACACATGAGTTTTTCCCCATGGACCATTAAATACATTTTCCATCTCCAGCGGCTCCAGCGATTGAATCACTTTAGCGTCGGCCTCTGCGTAGGTTTTGAGGAAGGACTCGTCGTGGCCATACACTTCAAAAATCGTTTTCCCGATCACTTCTTCCGGACGACGGTTGATGTAGTGAAGAAAAGTCCGGTTCACGGTCACATACTTACCATTCAGGTCTTTGATATAAATCATCAGCGGAATGGCATCTATCAGGTGCTGCACCTGGAATTGTGTTTGTTCTCCGGCTGCTTTCAGCAGTTCCAGTTCCTGCTCTAGTTTTACCCTGTCCGTAATATTCTTCACGATAATATGCAATCCGGAAACCGTATGCTTGTTGTAAAGCAGGTAACTGGTGATTTCCACATGTTTCTCTTCGTGGAGTGCAATCCTGAAACGTATTTCATGAACATCGTGCTCCAACTGTTCCGCGAAATGGTGTCTGATCACAGGTTGAAAGTATGCCGGGAAAAGGGATTCAAACGAAACGGACTTGTTTTCCAGGTCCATATTCCCTGTAATGGCGAGGACCTGGTTGCTCACGAAACTCATTTTCCCATCTGGAGCGGCGATGCAAATACCGATGGTGGCATTGGTGGCCAGTTGGTCGTATTTGCTTTTAAAATACCGGGTATCCGCTTCGGAACGGGCTCTTTTGAATACCTGTAAAAATGTGAACACGGCCAGCGATACAGTAAGTACGCCCGCGATGAGCAGTTGATTGAAAAGGATGGAAGCGATGGTGGCTCCTACGATGAACGCCGTCAGCAGGTACAATTTCTTCATGTCGGAATCCGGATTTTGTGGCGGGCCAACAAGCGCAAGGAACAATATGCATCCTGTTTCCCGGTCCCGGCTAAAGTAAGGGATTTTTGTGTTTAACACCCGGCCCATCAATATTTCATTTCAAAAAAAATGCTCAACCGGAAGTAAGCGATACCTTTATGACTCTTAACTGAAAGAGAACAAACACTTTAGAAATTCACCGGATGAATTTGTTCGAACAACTCATAGCGCTGGATGAAAAATTATTCATTGCTATCCATGCCAACGGAGCCGCATCCTGGCTCGATCCGCTGATGCTTGCGAGCCGGAACGCCATTACCTGGGTGCCGCTTTACACTTTTGTTTTGTACTGGATCATCCGGTACCGGCGCAGCAATGCTGTGTTGTTCCTGCTGGGCACTTTGATCACCTTCGCCATCACGGATTTCGTGAGCGCCAGCGTGCTGAAACCCTTGATTGGTAGGGAAAGGCCCTGTTACAACGAGGCGTTTGCCGACTATTTGCGGAACATCATTGGCTGTGGCGGGCGGTATTCTTTTCCATCCTCGCATGCCTCCAACCATTTCGGTATGGCGGCTTTCTGGTTCTTCAGCGTGCGTGCCATGGGCGCGCGCCGCTGGTACTGGGTCTGGGTTTGGGCGCTGCTGATCGGATACGCGCAGATTTATGTGGGGAAACATTATCCGTTGGATATTTTGGGCGGGGCGGTGTTCGGGACCATAACCGGTTACCTTGTATCCTTGCTGTTCGCCCGCATGATGGGAAAGAAAATTCTACCGGGGAAACGCACTACATTTGACCCGCTGCCCTAAATTGACCTTCTTATGCAAACAACTGTACTTCCGGTAATTACCAGGAAATGGTATTATTACTGGTTATCCATTTTAGTTTTGTCGCTTGTCCCGGGGTTGTTTACCACGTTGATGGAGCAGGATGCGGCGCTGTATGCGGGCATCGCGAAACAGATCGTGTGGCGGAACGATTGGGTGAACCTCTACGCGAACGGTGCCGACTGGCTCGATAAACCGCATCTTCCTTTCTGGATCACGGCGGCAAGTTTTAAACTGCTGGGCATTGGCACATTTTCCTATAAACTTCCCGCCTTCCTGTGCTGGCTGGGCGCCGCCTGGTATACCGGAGCGCTTACACGACATTTTTACGGTGTTAACACGGGCCGGGTTGCCGTGCTTATTTTTCTTTCAGCATTGCATGGCATTATCAGCATCAACGATGTGCGTGCGGAGCCTTACCTGACTTTTTTCCTGATCGCTTCTTCCTTCCACCTGGTGAAGGCGGAGCGGGCGGCGGCGCAACTATTCCCGGCTGCTTTGTTCACCGCGGCCGCTGTTATGACGAAAGGCCCGTTCGTATTGATTCCCATCGGTGGAGGCATGTTAATCCATTGGATGGTAAAAGGCGAATGGAAGCAATTCCTGAATTGGAAATGGTATGTTTACCTGTTGCTCACAGCCGTGTTTACAATACCGGAGCTCTGGTGTTTGTACCTGCAGTTTGATGCGCGTCCTGAGTTGCAGGTGTTCGGTCAGAAAAACGTGTCGGGTATCCGTTTTTTTCTGTGGGATAGCCAGTTCGGAAGATTTTTCAATACGGGTCCGATAAAAGGCAAGGGCGATCCTTTCTTTTTCCTGCACACACTGCTTTGGGCGTTTCTGTCGTGGAGTATTTTGTTGTATGCGGGCATTGTAGCAAAGTTCAGGATGCTGTTCAGTGGCGAAAGAAAGGCGGCTGCGGAATGGATCAGTTTTGGTGCTGGGCTTCTTACTTTGCTGGTGTTTTCGCTTTCCAGGTTCCAGCTTCCGCATTACCTCAACATACTGTTCCCTTACTTCAGCGTGTTACTGGCAGCCTGGTTGCTTCAACTGAAGTCCGCTTCAGCAGTAAAGAACGTATTCTTCACACAGCGGGTGGTGTCTTTGCTGATGATGATATTACCTGCTGTGGTCATCGTTTTGTTCCGTCCGCCATATTGGTGGATTTATCTGCTGTTAACCGGTGGTTTTCTATGGGTGTGGTGGGTGATAAAAACACGGGATTTGTCTTCGGCCCTTCGTACGGGTTTGGCGGGAAGTGTGGCGGTAGCGTTGTTCCTGAACCTGTTTTTTTACCCTGCTTTGCTGGAATACCAGGGTGGTTCGGTGGCTGCGGAATGGAAAAATAAAAAACACCCTGGCCGCCAGGTGCAGTTTTGGGAAATCAATTCCTATGGGTTTGAATTTTATAGCGATGCGCCGGTGTTGCGTTCTGCTGAAATAGAACTACCGCTATTGTACACCAGCAGGGCTGGTCTCGCGAAACTGGACAGCATGGCGCTTCCCTATACGGTTGACGCGGTATTTTCCAGTTTCCCGGTCACAAGATTGAATGGCCGGTTTTTAAATCCCGCTTCGCGGGCCTCCCGGTTGGATAGCGTATGGTTATTACAGGTTAATGCAGTGGATTTGAATAATTTAGAAAAAAAATAAAGAAAATGGCGCTTTGTTTTTGTTGGTATGTGAAAATCCCTATTTTTGCACTCCCGAATCAGTAATGAACCGGGAAAACAAATTCCTCCTTAGCTCAGTTGGTTAGAGCATCTGACTGTTAATCAGAGGGTCGCTGGTTCAAGTCCAGCAGGGGGAGCTGAAAATCAAGGGGTTATACATGGTATAATCCCTTTTTTTGTGCCTTTTTGCAAATTTGCCTAACAATTTGCCTAACATTTCAAAAAGCGGCTTTATTTACCTGTCTGCTTATTTAGGTTGCGAAATGGAAAAGAGCTGGTAAAATGTCCTGTGCGGGAGGCATTTTACTGAGATAAAATTACCGAATTTTCTGCCCATTTTCAGTTTCCCAGGACAGAAAGGTACTTCGGCTTAATGTGGACTTACTCATCGGCATATATATCAAAACGCCCAAAAACGACCTTCCCAAAATCTTTCTCCGTCTTTATATCCGGATAGATTTTCTCAGGTTCGACCGCATGAAAACTTTCCCCGCCGTCTTTATGCAGCAACCAATCGAGGTCAGCGGTAGAATATTTAAATGTCACGATTCTTGTCCATCGCCAGGCACTGCCCCCGTAGTGTTCAATTGAAAAATATCCTTTCGTGATAGCGATACCGGTATATGGGTCTCCCATCATTCCACCGCAATCAATGCACAGAACAACGTTGTCGTTTCTCGCTGCCAGTTTATAGGTTCCATCCTGTTGCCCTAAATAAAGCAAGAGTGGCCTCTTTTCCGGATGATCCACAACGTCAGAAGTCTCTTTTTCATTGCTCTTTTTTACAATCATGACCATATCGCCATAGGGGTCTCTATTCAGGTCGCCGGTCGCAGTATCCAGCAACACGTAACCTTCGGGAATGAATTCGTTTAAGGGGGGCGATCCCAATATCACGCCCGAAGGGTTCGCAGGAGTCTTCCCGCTGTATTTCGCAGGCAGCTTCTTTTTTTCAGCGGCAGCTTTTTCAGCATTGTGCCCAGGTATTCCATTCTGATCCTGGCAACCAGAACACAGCAATACAACCAGTAAGCTCACAGTTAATAATCTCATATGATACTATCGTCGAAGAGGCTTTACCCCCCATTCTTCAACCTTCTGATTTCTTTTTCGATCATTTCCACCAGATCATCGTACATGCCCCCGCCCGGCTTACTTGCTAAAATATCAGCGAAGTTATTTGCCTTCGACAATTCATTTGCTTCAGTCGCAAGCGCAAAGGCTTTATGAATATCTTTGTCTATACCTATTCCAAAGAAATAGCAGGCCGCCCGATTCGAAAGTGCTTTGAAACTACCGATATCAATTGCCTGTTGATTGTACTCCAGCGCACGTTCAATATTTGGGGGTATCGGGCCAAAACCTTTAAAATAAATGTCACTTAATTTATTTAAGGCCCACTCCTTGTTCCTTTCATCGGCGTGCTCAATAAGCTGTTCCAGCCCGGAAAGGATGTCGGATGTTTGCTCCGTTTTTTCGTCGTCTATTAAATCATCCAGTTTAGATCGCAATTCATAATGCTCCCAAAAATTATCTGCGTCCTCACCAGCAATTACTTCATCGAAATTATCAGATCGGACCACGACATCATGCTCGTCAATTTTAAAAAAATAATTATCAGTTAAAGAATATCCTGCCGGTCCATTTTGAACAGCATCGTGAATGTTCTTGCTAAACAGTTTCAGTTCAGCCGTTTCATGAAGCATTACCAGGATTACATCATTCAACTCCTCCGGCATAACAAGCAGGTAGTCACCGATGCCGTTCGTGGCGAATACAAGTCCATCCAACCCCCATTCGCTTTTGAAATGCAACGAGGCTCTGACAATATAATTATCATCTTCATCACTTTGCTTGTCCTTAACAGACCAAAACAACCATTCCTCTTTGCCGAACAACACCTTCTCATTATCCAGTTTAGCAATGAACTCAAAAAGTTCCGCCGGAAATTGCAGACCTAACCTGTCTTGGGCCTGCTCTAATTTGTTCTTTTTGTCGCTATTCATTTGGGTTGATGGCTTAAATATCTGAATTGTTTTCTTGTGTTCCCATAGTGTATAATGCGCATAATGCACCCCTGGTCACCTCACGTTGAACGTCACCGACCTTTCTTCCTCACTCCCCCATATTCCTGAACACGTCAAAAAAAGGCTTATCATCCTTGTTCCTGTCTATACCGTACGATCCCGGCGTGGGACGAGAGTGCCCACAAGATAAAATTTGCTTTCCGCATATTCTTTATAGGTCTTCGCATATCGCTTTCCGCCCCTTTTCCCGACATTCCCGCCATCCATCACATATCTGATAACCGGGCCTAATGTTTTCTTTCTTCCCAATATTCTATCGGGTGAATATTTCTCGCCGTAGTGAAGCGCTTTCCGGATGAATCGTATGTATAGACGAACTCCATCATTTTTGGCGTGGGAAAACTTCCGAGGTAGCGCACTACTCTCCCTTGAGCGTCATACTCGTATCTTCTGCATGTTGATTTTATTCGTTCATATGGAAATTCTCGCTGACCTGCGGTTGTAGGCTTTGGGTAGATTTCCCACATCTCACTGTACTCCAATAGCCCTCTTTCATTATAAAAATATACAGTGGAATCGTCGTGTATTCTTTTCGGCACATAAAACTTCTGAACAATCTTCTTCAATAACACCCTTTCAGGGTTGTAAAAATTAACGATCAGAGAGTCCTTTCCATATTGAAGGCTGTCAATGGTGTCAAGGCCTCTCACCGTTCTCAGCTCCAGTTCCTTTATTTTCATTTTCTCCCTGAATCGCCATACGTCCTGCAACAACTGGAACGCCTCTTGCTTCTTTTCAGCCGTGTCTTTCTTCGCCGAAACCACACGAACGGGTTGGGCATAACAACAGCAACTGAGCACGATAAGGAAGAGGAAAAGGCCAGGTTCTTTAAAATTTATTTCCATTGATTGAATATATTCTATGTTGTTAACAGTAGGAAGCCGCTCCACTGCTAAACGCCCATCATTCAGACTAATCTCTCTTATTTTCTTTTGACCAGTTCCCAAAGAAAACATCCCCCCGCAATAACCACTGCCCCGGCAACGCACCATATCATTGACCATACGATAAAATTCAGCGGCCGCTGCTCCCCTCCAGAAGTCGTAAAAATCAGGTAGGGTACATAAATGATATTTACCCCCACGACGACACCCGTCCATACCGTGATGCCTTTGCTTGCGTTCCTGATTACCGTTTTTTTATTCATTCCTCCGAAGCCCTCTCAACTCCACATAACTGACCACTATTTCAACCCTTCTGTTTTTTGCTCTGTTTTCCGGAGTGTCATTCAATGCTGCCGGTAATTTATTGCCATAGCCATTGGTAACAACATGCTCCGTTAACTGTGGCAGTTTGGAAATGAGATAAGCGGCAACCGATTCGGCCCGCTTCAAAGAAAGCACCTTGTTTAAAGTATCGGTGCCGGTATCATCAGTGTGTCCGCTAATACGAATACTTTTTACATTCAGGAGCCTGATTCTTTCCGCAAATTCAGCCAGGACAGCTTTTCCGGCAGCATCAATTTTACTATCGTTCACGCCGAAGACCACGCCTGGTATGATAAGGGTATCTTGCTTTACAGGATCAACCGGCCTTAAGCTGTTTTTTTCAGACCAAAGAGGGGTGGGTGTCTTATTTCTTTCTTCATCAAGAGACGCAAAGCTAGTGTGCCGTCTCTTTTCATCATATAGCTGGGAGAGGGTTTGTTTGTATTCCAGGCATGGAGACCAGGTGCTGTCTGTTGCAGTAAGGCTGATATCGTCAATCCAAAAGTCCAATTCACCGCCATTCAAATTTTTCTCCTTCCTGTTTCTTGGCGCTTCCGCATCGTTGGATAAGTTTCCAATCACTATATACCTATACTTCTCCTTAGGGATATAATTTTTACTCAGCAAAATCCATCCGTCCTTCCTCCGTTCCACGATGTCACCCAAACTAAACCGTAAAGTATATTCAAATTTACCAAACCGGACGTTCAACCTTGAGGGGTCGCTAAGGGTGAACAACACATCCAGGTGTGAAAACGCTTTTTTGCCGGTGTACAACCAGACCTGCAATTTATAATCCTTGCCCGGCAATAACGGGCATAAAATCTTAGAGTATGGGAATGCCCTTTTGAAGGGGGCATAATAGTTTTCAAAGGTAAAAGGCAATGCACGTTCGCCGGATTTAACAGGCAGTTTCCCACGGAAACCTTTTAAAACCATAAACCAGCCCGCTCTTGAGCATGGTGCGTTAAACTCCGTGCAAATATTGATGTCCTCAAAACCTGGGTTCGCCAACAGGTTTTGGCCATCTGCTCTTGCATTAAGACAAAATATGAACAAAATAAGTAAGCATATTTGCACTGGAAGCCGGATTAAGGTTAAGTAGTTAAATTTAGAAAAAATCTACACTCGCATGCTCTTTCCCGTATTTACCCTTCCAAGGCAAGTAGGAAGGCAGTGGTATCCTTAATCAGATCATTGCCTTTAAAGTCCAATTTCTTATACCTTGATACTACACTTTCTATCCCCTGAGCAAGCCCCTGCTTTATGGCAAGGATTTTTGCCTCTTTGCTACCTAAATTATAAATACCCTGAAAGTCAAGAATTACATCAAACTCGAGACGGCTTGCCTTCTTAACAAAACGTTTTCGCAATTTTAGCTTCCTTTCTCGCGCGATCAGAACAATCAGATAACGGATACACCTTCTCCGTACGGCTTCGATTGCAATAAAAGTTCAAGCCCCTCCCGTATCGGATACATGTCACTTGCCAATACGCCTATCGTTTCATCCCATTCTAAGGCAATTTTTAGTTCCATTCGTTCATTGAAGGTTTGTAAATTCTACCTGACTTCTGTTAATCATGAGAAGAACTGTTAAGTCCCGCTGCGGTCATTACTGGAATGCTCAATTAATTATCAAAATCAAACTTTATCCTTTCCTGTTCCTTCTTTTCAAGATAAGTCAATAGCATTAAAATGGCAATTGGAATCAGATTAACAACTACGGAGATTTCATCACTATTATGATTATATCCATTGGAGAATCGAAACGCAAAAAGCTGGAACTCCAGCTTGATTCTGAAATAGGGCTCGTCCGTAAAACCAACGCCTAAGTAAGGACCATAATAGTTCTTGAACAGAAACCCGATCAAAATGAATTGAAAAGAGTGAATCATCAGGCATATCTTCAGCAATAGTCCACTAATCATTTCTGCGGGATTCTTCAGACATGCGATGCCACTTATTATAAAAAGCATCAACACACTGAGGGTGATAATTGCAGGCACCAGATATTCCAGGTATCCTGCGAAACCAAATTCAATAAAGGAATAGCCAAGAAAGCCTACACCACCCAAAAGGAAATACCATGAAATAACCCTCTTAAGCATTTTTGTATTAATCTCCATATCAGTCCATATTTAATCTAACCCGCTCCGTTAAAAAACTCCGCATGCTCTTCCTCACTCCCCCAAATTCCTAAACACATCAAAGAAAGGCTTTTCATCCTTGTTCCTGTCTATGCCGTATGATCCTGGCGTAGGACCGGTGAGAATCCGTAGCAGCATAATCCACACAAACGGAATCGCCCAGATCAAAACCAGGTGCAGATACCGCAATCGCTTGGGCAATACCGGACTTTTCAAAAGCGTGACCGAATACCTGACCGTAACCACCAGGTACACCAGTACCAGGAGTAACAGGAAGTAAAACCATATCGTAGGCGCGTAGATGACCATATACCCCACAAGATAAAATTTGCTTTCCGCATATTCTTTATAGGTTTTCGCATATCCCTTTCCGCCCCTTTTCCCGACATTCCCGCCATCCTTAACGGCAAAATTTTCACGCATGAACCGCAAAGCCATTCAGCCCGGACTGACCCGGATCAGGGAGTTTATTGAAAGCATTTTCCAAACGGGTACTGGCACCCGCACCCCCGGAAACTTCACGCCTTATTTCCAGTACCACATCAGCAAAAGCCAAAACGACTGGCATTTGTATTTCCGCAGGGAGCCTTTCGCGCGGCAGGTATTACAACGAATGTTTTAACCGCATCGCTGCGCTCAGCGGCTCCGATATCTACCGCTTCATTGGGTTTCATTACGAGCGCTACCCCGATAAAACTGATTTTACACGTTTCCTCCGCTATGAGCTCACCGACCGGCTCCGGCAAAAACTCCCGAGAGTTTACCGGGATAAACTGCTCACCGACCGGCATTGGGTCACCGAAGCCGAGGGCGCTAACCAGGCGCAGCCCATTGCAGCCACGCCTTCCCACACCCTGCACGAGCGCATGGAAGCCCTCTTCCAACAGGCGGAGGAAAAGCTCCACCTCGCCGCCGGTCGCCTGCCCACCGGCAGCATCGAACTCAACAACCGCAGCCATGAGGACAAGCTCATCCAGTGCCTGATCCTGCTCAAGGAAGTGACCGCACCCGCCCATGTCGCGAAGTCCGAACACCTCTTCAAGCGCATATCCGATATTGATATAGCGACCATCCTCCACCTCCATGTCGAGCATTTCCGGGACAAAAAAATCCCGACCATTCAGAAAACCATCGGGCAACTAAACGGACAAATCAGGCCGAACCATCCCAAAGTCCGCAAACTCACAGAGGCGCTCCGGGAGTTTTTCTATGAATAACACCGGAGTAAAAAGAAACTTGTTCTCTTGAAGTTGGAAATTGTAAGGGTACCGTTCTTTTAATTGACAACCTTAAGTGTTTGGTACTGGTTTTTAAAGCCAATACGCAACATGTAGGTACCACCGGGTAACTGTCAGCGGCCCCCAAATTTCGGTCAGTTCAAAATTAGAGGATTGATTTGATTTTCGACCGCTTTATCCACTACCGTCCGCGCTTCACATAAAGCCGCTTTAGAAATCTAAAATTAAGAAAATAAAAGTTCCGCAATAACACAGAATCTTTGCGTGAAAAACAATACTCACCTCTTTTCCACCCTATCATAGAACCCCCCGAAGTTCGCCAGCCGCACCCCATCTTCCTTAAAAAACTCTCCCGGGAAACCCATATCTATCGCACTAACCTTATCGAGTCGCCCAAGCTGTTCAGGAGAAAGTTGTACGTTCAGTACACCCAGGTTCTGCTCCAACTGATGCAGTTTTGTGGCCCCGGCGATGGGAATGCACGAAATACCCTGCTGCATCGTCCAGCGGAGCGCGACATGTGCGGGTTCCACGCCTATTTCTTCAGCAATGGCCATTACCTCCTGTGTGATGGCGACACTTCTTTCATTCAGGCGCTTGCTTCCTTCTTTGATGCGGCCCGGGTCGCCTTTGAGGTATTTTCCGGTGAGCGCGCCTCCTGCCAATGGCGCCCAGGGCAATAGTGTGAGACCGAAATTTTTAGCCATCGGCAACAACTCTCTTTCGGGTGCGCGTTGCAGTAAGCTGTACTCCACCTGTAAACCCACGAACTTACTCCAGCCCATCAGTTCGGCCATGGTGTTGGCCTGCGCGATTACCCAGGCCGGCGTATCACTGATGCCGATATAATTCACTTTACCCATCCGAACGAGATCGTCAAGACCGCGCATCACTTCATCTACCGGCGTAAGGCTATCCCAGATGTGGAGGTAGAGCAGGTCGATAAAATCTGTATTCAATCTTTTCAAACTGGCATCCACACTACGCATCATGTTCTTCCTGTTGTTGCCGGAAGCATTTACGTTGGTAGTATTATCGTAAAGAGAATATTTGGTGGCCACCACGAACTGGTCGCGGTCGCGGGCAATGAATTCACCGATGATTTTTTCGCTTTCCCCATTGGTATAGCGGTTGGCCGTATCCAGGAAATTGCCGCCGGCCTCCGCGAATTTTTCCAGGATGGCGAACGATGCCGCTTTATCAATACTCCATGCCTGTCCAGGACCGAAGCCCATTGTGCCCAGGCACAGTTCAGAAACTTTCAATCCCGATCTTCCCAATAATTTGTATTGCATATTGTTACGATTATAATGGAATAACAGTGGAACGGAGGGGTTGTTCTCCCCAAAATGGAAAACTATTTACCGAGTTCTTCGGAAAGCCGGTTCATGGTGCCGGGAAGTTCGCCGCAGGCGGCATTGTTCATAGCGATAGCCTGCTTATCGTGGAATTGTTGCCTGCATGCTTTCATCAGCGGCAGCATTTCCACCGCTTCTTCCGTGGGAAAAACACTGGTATTCTTGCCCTCATTGGTTCGGGTCACCAGTTTTTTTTCCTCCAGTTTCTCGATGAGCCTGGTAATGGTACTGGGCGTTAATTGTAATTGTACGCTGAGGTGGTTGGGCTGCACGCCGGGCTTATCCAGCACCAGCAACAAGAGGTATGCGTGGCTGGGAGAGAGGCCCACAGGCTTCCAGCATTCCATCGCCAGCTTCTCCACTTTCCGCGCCAGGGCACCGGAAGCGAAGTACATGCACTCGCAATATTTTGTTTCAGAAACTTTCATCCAGGTGCAAAGATACGTTTTTGCCATTTGTACATGCAAACAGTACCTTTGGGGCATGACATTCAATCCGAATCTCAACAATGGAAGCGGCGGACAGTCGGCAGCGGAACGGGAATTTGAGAACACGATCCGGCCCACGGAACTGGACCAGTTCTCCGGTCAGCCCCAACTGATCGAGAACATCCGCATTTTCATCCGGGCCGCGAAAATGAGGGGGGAAGCGCTGGACCATATCCTGTTTCACGGTCCTCCGGGATTGGGTAAAACCACCCTCAGCCGCATCGTGGCCAACGAACTGGGTGTGGCCATCAAGGAAACATCGGGCCCGGTGATCGAAAAACCAGGCGATCTCGCCGGACTGCTCACCAGCCTGCAACCCAACGATGTACTTTTCATAGACGAGATCCACCGGCTGAGTACCGTGGTGGAAGAATATCTATACGCCGCAATGGAAGATTACCGCATTGATATCATGATCGATTCCGGTCCCAGCGCGCGCAGCATTCAACTCACCCTCAGTCCTTTTACGCTGGTAGGCGCCACCACGCGCAGCGGTTTGCTTACCGCGCCATTGCTTTCAAGGTTCGGGATTAAATCCAGGCTCGAATACTATAATGCTGAGGTATTACAACGTATTGTAACGCGCTCTGCCGGTATTCTTCAATCAAAGATCACTTCGGAAGCGGCCAACGAAATTTCCCGCCGAAGCCGCGGCACACCACGTATCGCCAACGGTTTACTGCGCAGGGTACGCGATTTCGCTCAGGTTCTGGGCAACGGAGTGATCGACCTCGCCATCGCACAACACGCGCTGAAAGCCTTGAACGTGGATGAACACGGGCTGGATGAAATGGACAACCGCATTCTTTCCGCCATCATCGATAAATTCAAGGGCGGCCCCGTGGGCATCACCACCATCGCCACCGCTGTGGGAGAAGAACCTGGAACATTGGAAGAAGTATATGAGCCTTTCCTGATACAGGAAGGTTTCCTGAAAAGAACGCCCAGGGGAAGGGAAGCTACACCGAAGGCTTATGAGCATTTGGGAAGAACGCCGGGGTCGGCGGCAGGGGTGCTGTTCTGAGAAGTTTATACAGTTTTTTTTCACGCATTGCTTCCTGCTTCTTACCTCGCAGCCACGCAATTGCTTCGTACCTCGCAACGCAAGGGAGTGAGGACGCACTGCTTCGTGCCTCGCAGCGTTGTTTGTGTTTGATGCTGATGAATCCGGTTAGCTTTTTTAACAATTGCTTTATACCTCACTGTTTTGTAGCCTTGCAGATACACTGCCTTATTCGTGTTTGAAATTGTTTCTGAGGAATTCGGTTGGCTTTTTACTAATTTATTGTTCCGGCAATTGCTTCGTACCTCGCAACGGGCTGTTTCCTGCTTCGTGCCTCGCAGTTCGCAGGCGCAACGTTGGACCAAACATTTTGGAGATGCTGATTTTTGGGCAAGGCTTACTTTAATCTATAAAAGACATTTTTATCCTTTATTAAATTTAAGCTTTATCTTTGCTGTGGAAAACGGATCAAACAATTGTACGTGCATGTTTTCAAAAAGTTGTGAATACGCGATAAGAGCTGTAATCTTCATTGGGCACCGTTCCAGGAATGGCGCTAAGGTGGGTGTAAAAGAAATTGCGGAGGAGATAGATTCTCCGGTACATTTTATCGCCAAGATATTACAGGAGCTGGGCAAACAGGGATTGGTGCAATCCGTTAAGGGGCCCAACGGCGGCTTCTACCTCGACCCCACCACGATGAAACGCTCCCTGGCCGATGTGGTACGTGCCATAGATGGCGATACTATTTTTTCCGGCTGTGCATTGGGATTAAAACAGTGCTCCGAAAGCAAGCCCTGTCCATTACACCATAGCTTTAAGGCATTACGCAACAATTTGAAGGACATGCTGGAAAACGCCACGCTTGGCGCATTTACCGAACAACTGGAAGAACGCCTGGTTTTCCTGAAAAGGGAGGAACCGGCGATAAAATAAAAGCCGATGAAACAAATCAGTGACATGAACGATATCCGGTTAATGGTGGATACGTTCTATGGAAAAGTGCAGCTCGATCCCCTGCTGGGACCTATTTTCAACGGAATACTCCACAACAGGTGGCAACCCCATCTCGAAAAGATGTACCGGTTCTGGCAAACAGTATTGCTGGAAGAACATACTTACAACGGCAGTCCTTTCAGACCACATGCACAGTTACCGGTAGACGCGAAACATTTTGAACACTGGCTCCAGCTCTGGAACGAAACCATCGATACTTATTTCGAAGGTCCAAAGGCCGAAGAAGCCAAGTGGCGGGGCCATAAAATGGCGGAAATGTTTCTTTCCAAAATTGAATACTATAGAAATAATACCGCTATACCACTGCTTTAAATAAAGTCTATGCAGCAAGCAGCCATTCTTCAGAACCTTCAGTTCCATCCCGAAAGAGCACTGCTCACTTCCATCATGGAGACCCCTTTTTCAAAAGAGATCAGGATATGCATGAAGGAAAATACTGCACTCAAAAGCCACAAAGCCGCGGCCGCTATTGTTGTTGAAGTGGTTGAAGGAGAAATCATTTTTGAAACGGAAAACGAAGTACTTACCATGCAGAAAGGAATGCTGGTGAGCCTTGAAGCAAATGTGCTGCATTCGCTGAAAGCGAACCAGGATAGTGTAATACGGCTTTCCGTTTCGAAGCAGGTGGAACGGCCGGAACACCAACACTGATTTCCGGCCGCTCCACCTTCTACTTATTTTACTACGAATCCACCGCCGGACTGTACCTCAATTTCCAGGAGGCCATTCTTCTTCACCTCCACTTCTTTAGAGAAACTTTCTTTATTACTACCGTCGTTGTACAAACGAACTTTCTTTCCCGCGAACATGGGCAGGTTCAGTTTCAGTTTCCTTGCTTCTTTTTCAGCATTCACACCCGCCACATACCATTCTGCGCCTTTGCGGCGTGCGATCACGCTGTATTTCCCGGGATAGCCATCTATGAACAGAGTCTCATCCCAGGTAGTGGGCACCTTCTTCATAAAATCAATCGCGAAATCCGGGGCGTCCGTAAGGTTGTTTGGCGTGAGGGCGAACATTTGCACCGGGTTCTGGAACAGCACAGCCGTTGCCAGTTGGAAAGCGTCTGTGGTAAGGCGTTTGTTCCGGTCCCTGTTGCTTCTTACCAGGAATTTATTCAGGAATACGCCACCAAATTCCATGCTGGCCACCGCGTTGCGGATAAAGGGATGCAGCGTGGCATTGAAGGCTTCCTGCTCGCGTACCTGTTGTGAAAAGATCAGCATTTCCGATGCCACCACCGCTTCCCCGCCCACAAAGTTGGGGTACATGATCTCCCATCCTCGCGGGAGTGTGGTGCCATGAAAAATAATCATCAGCCCATGATCGTTCGCATCGGAAAGAATATCTTCATAGAGGCGCATGGTTTCTTGTTTATCGCCACCGAAGAAATCCACTTTCAGTCCCTTCACGCCCGCTTCCTGCAACCATTTCATCTCTTTCTTCCGTTCGATGGACGCACTCATTTTGTTGCGTGGTCCTTGTGGCGCATCGTTGAATGGCCCGTTGGAATTGTACCATAAGAACACTTCCACTTTTTTGGAGGCGGCATAACGGATCAGTTCTTTCATCCGGTCTTTGCCGATATTGGTATCCCACAACGCATCCATCAGGATGTATTCATACCCCATGGCCGCGGCGAGATCGATGTACTTCACCTGGTCGTCGTAGTTCATGCTCTGGTCCTGCCATACGATCCAGCTCCAGGTCGATTTTCCGAATTTATACTCTTGTGAAGGTTCGTACAACGGCTCCACCACATCATACGGAATAGTAGTTTCCACGATGGGTTTCAGGTTCTGTCCGACGGTGATGGTACGCCAGGGTGTTTCTCCCGGAAGCGCGATGGCCGCGCCCGTACTGCCGAAACCGTTGTTCTGGCGCTGATCGGGATATTGAAGTGTATAGAGTCCGTTAGCGCCGCCATCCCCAAGGCTTGAGGCACAATACAGACTGCGCACGCCGGTTTCTGAAAGCAATACCCATCCGTTATCACCAACATGGAAAAGCCCGGGAAATACATAATTCCTTTTTCTTCCACCAGGAGCGGGCATCGGGGCATCGGCCTGGTAGCCGCTTTCATAACTGGGTGCGGTACGCGCGAAACCGGTCATGGGCGACATCATCCCGGACAGAAAGGTTGTGGTAACAGCGGGGAACTGGTAACCTGTGGCTTCTTGCTCCACCACACAACTTCTTCGGTCTCCCCAGGCAGGAAGTTCGTACCGGAAAGCAATATTGTTGTCGCTTACCTGGAACACCACATTGATCTTCTTCTGTTGTGAATTCTCGAAGGTGCAGGTGAGCTTATTGGCCAGGTAATGTACCTGCGATTTCTTGATCGTTTTTACACTATAGTCTTTCTCCACCTTTCCTTCGGTGCTGCTGATGAATTTCATACCGGCGCTGAAATCCCCTTCATTGGTGGTTAACCCCAGCGGAGAAGCCTCCAGCATATCTTTTCCCGCGAGGTTCACGGAGTACATGGGTTTTCCATCCTGAACGGAGATGGCTACTTTTAATTTTTTATCCGGACTGAATACAACAGCATCCTGGGTCATGCCCTGCAGGAAGAGCAGGGTGCAGCAGGCGAGCAAGGGAAATTTCATATAGCTTTTTTAGAGTTTCAGTTGCAAATGTAATGGTTTAGTTTTTGTTTGCAACCGATTGCTTTTTTAGGATGAATTCCTTCCAAGTGCCTTCGCGATCGCCTCCAGGTGTTCGTTGAAAGCACTTAACTGTGTGAGCATCTGCCCGGACGTATCGTTTGCTTCCAGTCCGCTGAACCTGTTGTTCTTTCTAAAAACTTCCACAATCTGTTGCCAGCGTGTGGCCTCCTCAGGAGCAAGGAATCCCGCGATCTCTTTCAATTTGAGGAGGTTGGCTTCCGCATCGGAAGTAAGCGTTTGAGATTCACCGTCGTAATGAGAACGGATAAGCATGCGTACTTCCTCCTCGTTCATTAACGGCACCACTTTGCCCACCATTCTATTCATGTTGCGGTATGAACCCTGCAACTTAAATGGCGGTTCGGTTCTGTATGCGTCTTTCATGGCTGCACTGGCGATATAGTGGGCATTCACTTTAACAACAATGTCCCTTATGCGCAATACACTTTTCAACACAGCAATGGCGTCTTCAGTTTCCTGCCGGTTGTAGTTACCTTCCAGTTCGGGTAGCAATTCGCTGTTGGTTTCAACGTAATTGATCAGTTTATACAAATCATCGAAACTTCGGCCGGCAATGCGCTGGAGGTAAATATTCTCGGCTATGGCGTTTTCGACCAGACTAAGTTTAAAGAGCTGATCAGATCCGCCGATCACATCACCGAGGTTATACACATCGGCCCGGTTGGCGAGCATATCTGGTATTTTGAATTGCTCTCCGCTTTCTGTGTAAGGGTTTCCGGCCATTACCACACAAAAGCGTTTTCCCCGCAGGTCATAAGTTTTGCTGTCGCCTTCAAAGATGCCATCCATCTTGCGTTGTCCATCCGCGAGGGAGATGAATTTTTGCAGGAATTCGGCGCTGCAATGCTGGATATCATCAATGTACAACATCACGTTATCCGCCATTTCAAACGAAAGGTTGATCTTCTTCAATTCTTCCCTTGCGCCTGATGTGGTGGCTTCCAGCGGATCGATTGAAGTAATCTGATGTCCGATCGTAGGGCCGTTGATCTTTACAAAATGTAATCCCATCGTTTTGGCCAGGTACTCCATCAGGGTTGTTTTACCGTAACCCGGTGGCGATACCAGCAGCAGCATGCCCATCCTGGCCGTACGTTTATCATCTCCCGCAGCCCCGATCTGCTTCGCAAGATTGGCGCCGATCAGTGGGAAATACACTTCGTTGATTAGTCGGTTCCTTACGAATGAACTCAGCACTTTCGGTTCGAACTCGGCAATCTTCAACTGCTGTTTGTACGCCTTCACCAATCGCTCCTTTTCCTGGTTGAACGCCGTAAAAGCAGGCACGATCGTTTCTGAATATGTTTGCATTTTCTGAAGGAACCTGTGGTAATGCAACAGGTATTTTCCTCCTTCCATAATAACGGCGTGCGTACCCTTCATGCCTTCCAGCCATAGATGGTCCGATGCCGGCCGTTCACGGTAAGGATGGTCCCTGAAAAGCAAGAGGCAAACGGTTTCCTCTACATAAAATTCATCTGTCTCCGTTGTTTGTGCTGAAAGAAAAGCCCGGAGCCAACTGTAGATGATGTGGAACCGCTCTTCAACAGAGAACATGGTATTAGCGGCTTCCTGTTCAAAAATTTCAGTCCGCTTCACGGAGAAAAGATGATCCCTGAAAGCCTTCTTAAGGTGAACAGCCTGTTCGCTGCAGGTAAAATTCCCGGAACCGGAGAACTCTCTGTACAAATAATGTGCAACGGAAGAAGGGTTTATGGCAGCACCGGAACCCATCTGTTTGTGATACTGTTCAACGATCTCCTTTTCCACGAATGCCGCACGTTGTCCGCCAGGGAAACTTTGTTCAATAGCATATGCCGCGGCGATCAGTTGCAGCAGCCTGTTTTGTGTATTTTCATCTAAGGAGAACCAAAACAACTGCGCTGCCACGCGGACTGCCGGCGCGAATTCAAGAATGCCCAGTTCATCCCGCAGTTTTTTCAGCCCGTTAAAAATAAGCAGGGCATCCGTATTGTGCACCCCTTTCATGTACGCGGCCGCGTAATCACGCTCCGTGCGTTCGTTAATAAAAGCTTCCGCATCCCATGGTGCAGGATGTTTATTATTTTCAACCAAGGTTTGGTGCGCCAGGTATTCGGAACGGTACACTTCAATGTTTTCCGAAACCAGTTCCTGCTCCCATATCGAACGGTACGTGTACAAAGTTTCCGCGGTCACTTCCTTGTAAAAACCGGTACCCGTGAGGTGAAAGAAAAGCCGTTCATTCCTCCGGACAATAGTGAGGTCGAGCACCTGCTTGTTGACGACGAACTTGTACGGACCCAGCGCGATCACATTCTGCCCGTTGGCGAACAGGTCCGTTTTGTCTTTCAGGTTGCGGAGCGCAGTTTCCTGCGCCACTTTCAGAAGGTTATCCAGGTTTTCCGCTTTGGCTACATCGCCAAGCGTCCGCAATTCTTCTGACAATCCACGTATTTTATCGATCATCAGATCGGTGGAAAAGAACGCGTAAATACTTTCTTTATCGGTGAACGACTGTGCTTTGTTCTCAATGTTTTTCAGTACCCTGACACCAATCTGTTCAAGTGCGGCGCTGCGTTTATTGAGCTGGGCCACCAGAAGGTCTTTCTTACCATTAAACGCTTTAATGACCTCATCCCGTTTATCGGCGATCTTCCCGACAAACTCCTCGAAATCCGCGAACTTACTTTCCAGCTCCTCCACCTGTATACTGATCTTCGTAAAATATTCCTCACATTTTTCGGGAGAAGTGGAGAGGTCCAGGAAATTGACAATGCTCTGGTCGAGTAAAGTCAGCTGTGCATAAAATTCGCTCGTGGATTCTTTCGTGCGCAACGCGGTGGTGGTACGCACCAGTTCGGCCTTTACTTCATTCAGGGAAGCGAAGATGAGCGATATCTTTTCGATGATCTTCGTCGCCTGTGTGGTATCTTCTATTTTTAAGCTGTTCAGGATATCGATCAGCATTTCCAATCCTGTTGCGATCCCTTTCACAGCCTCTTCCACAGGCACCGCGTCAATTACTTTGGCAACGGCTGAAGCCGCTTTTTTCTGTTCGGCCACTCGTTTTTCATAAGGCGCAAGCGCCTCTTCCTTCAGCAAAAAATGAATCGTATCCTCAGACAGCCGGGCGTTGTATTGTTGCAGTAAGGTTTTCAGTTCTTCCACCGCCGGCACGTCCATATACCTGACGTTGAGCAGGTCAATCACCGCGCCCTGCATGTTCCTGGTGGCGGCCAGCAGGTCCACCAGTTGATCAAGCGAACTGATGGACGCGTTCTTTACATCCACCACCAGTTGATCCACTCTTTTGCGCACGGCATCCAGCGTATCTTTCGCGTGTTTGCGCTGGGCCTGCACTTTCGCGAATTCATCGATCGCGGTGTCCGCGATATCCCTGATCTGCGTTAAAGGAGCGGCCAGGTTGAACGTGGCATCGTCCCTGATCCAGAAGTAAGCGTCGAGGATATCATTGGCCCGCTTGTAAACGTCTTCATAGAGCGCCTCGTAACTGTCTTCTTTCTGCAACAACTGAATTACTTCCTGGCTCTCGCTCATCGCGCTCACGATGTCCTTGTTGCCGATCTTAAACAACACGTTTCCACTCATCGCGGTGTTCTCCTCCAAAGCCAATGTATAGGGCGTTTGCCAGATCTGCACCTGGTGGTGCCTTACCGCTTCCGGCTCCGAACGGAAATACACCAGCATACCATCATCAAATACCGTGAACCCGTTGCAAACGATGGGCGTTTCCACCTGTTGCTGTATCATATTGTACGACATCAGCACATAGGTGTTCAGCACACGCTGGTAAAAAACGTACAGGAAATCCTCACCATTTGGGGAGGCGATGCTGCGTACGAATTCAAGTTCAGTAAGGTCCGATTCAAAAAGCTTGTATTCTCCGTTCTGGAGGTAATAACCGTTGGGGAAGATAATGCCCTGGTTGTCGGGCAACAACACACCCGCATCCAGCAAAGAAGGGATGGGCATCACCTGTTTGGTCCGTACATTAAAGATGTAGGCGCGAAAATCTTCCTGGTAGGGTTTTATCTTGATAGGAACCAGGTTGCCCAGGTCTCCGTAATAGTATTCCGCATCATCGAGTTGCTGGTCTTTGTTAAGGACAGGATCGGAGAAGATACCCTTTCCTGTATCCGTGTTGTTTTCGATCTTAAAAGTAACATCTCCGTTTAGTGCTTCTATGAACACCTTATCCATCACCGAGATGTGGGGATGAACGCCGAGCCTCCGGTTGCTGAGGTCGGTTTTGATCCAGTTAAAATCGTACTGCGGCGCTTTTTTCACCTCGTGTACGCTCCTGTCGTCCACATAAAAAAGCTGGTCGTTTTTTATCAGCCATTTGAACGCCTTCCTGTCGTCGGCGCTTTTGCCTGTCTGGAAGATCATGTAGAGATAGTGCTCCGTTTTGGTGAATCTGGCGAAAATGGAGTCTCTGTAATATTTATACAGGTTGGTAAAATCGGTGATGAAATTTTCATCTTCGATCAGCGTGAGTGGTTGCGGTTCAAAGTGATCGCCGGTAAATTTGTAGATGCTGAACACATCGCTGAGGCGGATGTCTTCGCGCAAACCGAAATGTACATTATAAGCGAATAGGGTGAGTTCCCCGAACGCCATAATACCCCTTGCCACGCCATTGTTACCGGTGGTAATGCGCTGGTTGGCCACAAGGCGGAAGCCGGAGGAACTGAATATTTCCTTCCGTGCGGCGTTCAGTTGCGCGAGCCGCTGCGCGAGTTCGATCCGTTGCTGCTCCAGCCGGCTCCGGATGATTTCGTAAGTACCGGAATCTAATATCGTTGTTGTGTTTTCAGTACTTGCCATGCTTGAATACTTTCTGAAGCGAACTAAGTGATAAGGTGGAAGGATTTTTTCACGCGATTGCTTTGTATCTCGCAAAGACGCGCTGCTTCCTGCTTCGTGCCTCGCAGCCTTGCGGCCTCGCAGGAGCAAAGACGCAAGGAGCGGTTCAATTGCACCGGCACTTTGCGTCTTTGTAAAACTTTACAATTTCTTATTAGAAATGCCCAGGCTGCTGGCGAGGTTCGCGAGGTTCAGCAGCATTGGCCTGTCTCCTTCTGAACTCTGTTGCTGCATCTTCAAAATTAAACTGGAAATGGTCAGGTTCTTGATATCATTGGTACTGATATTGTATTTCTCCGCGAAACCGCGGATACGTTCCAACAGGTCGCCGCTGTTGGAACCATCGCCTATGAGCGCGGTTTTCAATTGAGTAGCGTTCTCACTCTCATTGATGAGGCGGTCAAATCCTTTGGCGTTGGAAATCTGGTTGACGATGTTCTGGAAGAACATGGTTTCTCCACCCACGATATCGATATTCGCTGACCTGAGCGCTTCGGCCAGCACACCAGCCTGCGCGTCGGCGATATCTTTTTGAATATTGATTTGCGCCAGGGCGATGTCTTTCTCTTTGGTGAGCAGGAGTTTGAATTCTTCATGGTCCTTCCCAACAGCATCCAGCTTCTTCATGGCTTCGGCTTTTTCTTCTATGCCCGCGGCTTCGGCAAGCGCTTTCTCTTTGGTAACCTCGGCCTGCGTTAAGCCTTCCTTGCGTCTCGCCTCAGCGATCTTCTCGATCACGGAAGCATCCACGGTACCCTGCCTTTCCGCAGCTTCGGCTTTGGCCATCATCACTTCGGCTTCAGACAAGCCAAGTGTAGCTTCTTCACGCGCCTGCGCTTCGGCCAGTATTTTGCGGGCCTCCGCTTCTTTTACAGCCGCCTCTTTCTTCGCTTCAGCGTCGATGATCATTTGTTTGGCCCTTTCTTCCGCGGCTTTTTTCTCAGCTTCCGCCTGCTTCACGGTATAGATGAGTTTTTCCTCCGCCTGCTGACTGGCCTGTGTGATACCTACGCTTTTTTCGCGCTCCACGGCACGAAAAGCTTCGATGTCTTTTAACCCCTGCTGCTCTTCCACCACGCCTTTTTCCAAACGCACACGATCCCTGATCACATCCTGGATATTTTTCTTCTCCACTTCAAGGGTCTTCTCTTTTTCGATCTGAGCGAGGGTTACGATTTTTTCCCTTTCGGTCGCTTCCAGTGCGCGGTCCTTTTCCACCCTTTCTGTTTCCACCGCATCGGTACGTTGTTTGTTCTTTTCAGCGATGATGATCTGGCGCAGTTTGTTCTCCTCCTGGATGGCCAGGGATTCATCGGTTCTGATGCGCACGGTTTCCGCTTTCAGCCGCTCTTCTTCCCGCACTTTCACGATCTCGGCATTCTCACGCGCCCGGATGTTATCGATCTCTCTGCGCTGCTTCTCTTCTTTTTCGGCCATCTGGCGCTCCAGCTCCAGGATGGCTTCTCTCGCCTCCACGTTCTGCTTCTTGATCACTTTCTCTTCCTCCCGCTTGATCAGGTTCGCCTTGATGTTCTGTTCGGCGGTGAGTTCAGTGATCTTTTTGATGCCTTGTGAATCGAGGATATTCTGCGGACTTAAAAAAGTGATTTCCGTTTGCTCCAGGTAGTCGATAGCGCAATCGTCCAGGATATACCCGTTCAGATCGGTACCGATGATGTTCAGTATTTCCGTTCTGAATTCCCTGCGGGCTTCGTACAATTCTATGAAGTCGAATTTCTTGCCCACTGTTTTCAGCGCTTCAGAAAATTTCGCTTCGAAAAGGTTGCGTAAAGTATCCACATCACTGGCTCTGTCGGTACCAATGATCTGCGCCACATTCAGCACATCATCCACATTTTTGTTTACCCGCACAAAGAAGGCCACTTTGATGTCGGCACGGATGTTATCCTTACAGATCAGGCCGTCGTGTTCCATCCGGTCTATCTGCAATTTCTTTACAGAAATATCCATGATCTCCATTTTATGCAGGATGGGGATCACATACATTCCTTTGTTGAAGGCTACCTTACCGCCACCCACACCGGTACGCACAATGGCTTTCCCCTGCGGAATTTTCTTGTAGAATGTAGCGAAAGCGAAGAGAATAATAAAGACGAAAAATACAATGCCGCCAATGAAGAGCAGGCTGACACCACCGAGCATTCCCATAGATTAAATTGATTTAAGGTTAATGATGTGTTCTGTTTAGAAAGGGGTTTTATTCTACTATACTACATTGTTTAAATTAATTTCCGGCACCACGAGGTAATATTTTTTATCGGGCGACTCATCTGAGATCATTACTTCCGCATCATAAGCAAGTGTTTCACCGGTTTTACTTTTTACGTTTACCCGGAGCACATCGCCCTGGATCACCAGTTCAGCGGCTCCGATCGTATCTCCCGCAATAGTGGACCGCATACGGGCTACCCGTCCCATTATCTCCTGGGCTTCTTCTCCGTTATATCCCATGGCATTGTACACTTTAACGAGCGGTTTGGTGGCATAACGTGTGACAAAAAAAGCCACGAGAAAAACCGGCAGCAGGATGAACACCGATTTCCACCCCCAACCCGCCAGTCCCAGGGCTATAGAAGAAACCAGTGTGATGATCCACGCGAGGAACTTAAACATCGAATACACTACCATAAACGGCACTTTTCCGATGTTCACGTAATCCATCGCTTTTTGTAGCATTGACTTATCGCCTACCGAATCCCCGAGGTCCGTATCAGTATCCGTGTCAACATCAGCGCCGTCGACTTCTATTCCGGCATCAGCGCCCGCTTCCCCGAACAGATCGCCGGCAATGAAAGTGAACAACCAATACACGGCGGTAATGCCGGTAAGCACGGTCATTATTGCGTTACTGAGCGGATGGAAGAGCAGGTCAAATATTCCGGACATATATTAAAGAGAATTTACTGGATACCTAGTTTTTCTTTGATGGCCTGAAGGTCTTTTTCAATGGACAGTGTATCATCTTTCAGGAATTTATCCAACTCATCTTTCATGCTGTGTTTACTCCGGGCAATCTCACCATAAGCCTGCGATAAAGCTTCCTGGTCCTCAACCTTGGCCTTCATCCTTTCGAGCATGGCGATGGTCCCGTTATTGTCCAGTTGCGCCAGTTGTTTGTTCACCTGTTCCGTTGCCTTACTCACTTTCACCCTTGCTTTCAGCGTCCGCAATTCCTTCTCCCACTTTTCCAGGTTCTCTCTTAATATTTCGGTATTCCTGAGCATTTCCCTGGACGACTGCTGCAGGGCCGTTACCTGCTGGCCAAGTTCTTCCGATTCGGCATAAAACTTCCGGCGCAAAGAAAGGGCCTCCCTGGCCAGTTCTTCCGCTTTCCCGATCTCTACTTGTCCGGCCTGCGCCTTCTGCATAATCAAGATAGCTTTTTCCGCATAATTCATGGACTCTTTCTGGCAGTGCGCCTGGTCATTTTCGGTCCGTATGGCCAGGGCCTTCACTTTTGCATATGCTTCAGTTGCCTCGGTAAGGTCTTCTCTCAGTTCCCTCAACCCTTGCTCCGTCATTTTAACGGGATCTTCCATTTTTTCAACCGCGGCATGTATTTCTGCCTGCCCGATCCGCAATAATCTTTTGAAGATGTTCATGGCTGACGCTTTTACTTGTTTACAATTTTGAAAAGTCGATGATCTGCTGCGCATACTCACTCAACAGCAGCCCCAGTGAGTTAATCGCGCCTTCGAACTCATTGAAATTGATGTTCTCCAATTGCATGGTATACCTGAAAAGCACTTTGTTTCCTTCTTCATTGATCACAAAAGCGCCATGGATGGTATCCCTGTTCTTCTGAAGCAGTTTCTTGAACATGTCGGGATGGTCGTCCCGGAAGGAAAAAAGAAACTGCTCCATGATCAGGATCGGCGGAGCGATCCCGATGATCAGGTTATTGATCCCGTCGGCTTCGTTGTCGAGTTTCAGTATGCCGCTTTGCGCGTCCTTGTAAATGATCCGGCAATGAAGCCTTTCAGCGAACCCTTCAATCAACTCAAAATGATTCATCGGCTTTAATTTCAACTTTCGAAAACAAATCTACAAACAGCAATTTAAAATTGCAAATTAAATTAGCATAAAAGATAAAAAAATTACCCCTATATTTGCCCTGATGACAAAAATCGGAGCAAACATCAAAAAGATACGCACCACCAAAGGCCTGAGCCAGCAGTCCTTTGCCGATCTGTTTGACCTCACGAGAGGTAATATTTCCTCTTACGAAGAAAACAGGGCCGAACCGAGAATAGAAACGGCGGTCCGAATTGCCAATTATTTTTGCATCCCCTTGGAGAAGTTCATCAACGAGCAACTTACCATCAACGAGATACTCCAGTTCAATGGCGATAAACTATTGGTGGAAGAAACCCAACTGACTCAACTTCATTTACGCGAAATCCCTTTCATCAACGACAATATCTACATCAGGTGCAGCTACCAGGAACTTGCCTTCAACGACTGGACGGCCTTTCCCAAACTGGTACTTCCGGAAACCACCCGCAATCACCTGATCGCCCTTACCTTCAACCATAATATTCCCCATCACGCTGCGCTTCCGCAATACCAGGTGCACGATGTGCTGATCTTTGAAGAAGTAACCCAACAAAACATTCACCTGTGTCAGCATAAAACCGGGCTGTATACTTCCGAAAAAGAGATTATGCTCGGACGCTACGAAATGAATCCTCCCGAAATCCACCTCGTATTAAACGAGTTCAGAAAGCAGGCCTTCGATTTCAGCCAGCCCAAACTTTTCTGGAAGTTATTTGCTGTATATCAACACGTTCTGTAAAGTCGAGAAAAATAAGTGTAAAATACACGCTTTTGCACTTGCAAAAGTGCAATCGATTTCATAAATTGAAGTGCCATTTGACCTAACGACCTTGCTATGCCAGCTATTCAACCTTTCCTGTGCCTTACGGCTATTCCTTTTACTCCGCAATGCACGCGGATACAAAGTAATATTGACCCTCTCTTCATTTTCCCTCTTTTACATTCCAGAAAGCTTCGCGCTATCATCATTCCAAAAGCAAGGGCTTATTGTTTACCGGCTTATGGCTGCTCTGCTGTAAACCTTCATTTTTCATAAAAAACACAAATCTTATGCAACGCAAACAATTGTTTTTCAGCCTTTGCCTTCTTCTTGGTTTTAGCGGAGCCTTCGCTTCAGGTCCGGGTCCACTCCCCGCGGGTAAAACGCCTACTGGTGACCTACTCTTTCTTTCTCCTGCTCCTTCGGCATCCGCGGAAATCTCCGTGGCGCCAGCTACTACATTTGCATTTTATGGTATCAATGGAATGGGACTGGACATGAACATCCTTGTTACCAATACCAGCACGTATGCCAGCCAGTTCTACGTATTGCCTGCGCTTAGCTATTACCGCACTTTTCTTGGCGACCTGGAGCCAGGATACTACAATATTAGCGTGACATCCTCCCCCTACCCCAGTTTCTTTACCGTATACGCATCGGGACAATCCGGTTTGGGCGGGATAAATAATGTACTGCTGAACGCATCAAACGATCAGATGGTAATTACTTACTAACGGCTTTGTATACAGGCTATCTTTTTACCGGATCAATCTTCCGTTTAAAAGATAGCCTGTTCTTTTATCCACCTGCGTATCAACTGTAACAATAAGGCTATTGCTTCGGCAAATGATCCTTGACGATAACGGTCCAGTCTTTCTTGCCAAAACCTTTTCCGATCCATTCATCCATCACTTTTGCCACGGCAGGAATCACCGTAAGTTCCTTTCCGCCCTTTGCCGCTTCTTCCATCATCAACCGGGCATCTTTACGGGCCATCTGCAACTCCCAGGACGGTTCATCGAAAGGAGCCGAAACAATCCGTTCGTACCTGCCTGGCGCCAAAGCGCCCGGGTTCCAGGAAGCGAAAAGTTCACTGATCGCTGATGGCTGTACATGCATCGCCTGCGCAGTGGCCAGCATATCGGAGAATCCTCCTGTCAGCGTAATCAGGAACATATTACCGAGTAACTTCACCGCCGCCGCCTGGCCCGGTTCGGCACCCAGTTCCACCAACTTACCCGTCATAGGCGCAAGCCATGGACGCAAAGGCTCCAGTAAGGAAGGCGCGCCTGCCAGCAACATCACCCCGGAGCCTTCCAAAGCGTTCGCGGGCCCCATAAACACCGGCACATGCACATAATGTATTCCCTTCGCGTTCCATTCCACCGTACGCTTACGGGCGCCTTCCACAGATGTGGTTGTATGGTCTATTACATAAGTTCCCTGTTGTAAAGCTGGCGCCGCTGCTGCGAGTACGCTATCCACGGAAGCATCATCAGACAATACCAGGTGCACCCTCGATACCCCCTGTACCGCATCGGCAGGCGTTTCCGACAGTAACGCACCTTCTTTAACCAATACCTCGGCCTTTTCTTTCGAGCGGTTCCATACTTTCACCTGTTCGCCCTTCTTCAACAACGCGCTTACAAAAGCGCTGCCCAATAGTCCTGTTCCCAAAAAACTGATCATAGTGGTGTATTTTAAAATCTAAGTTAGATAGGATTTATACAATTAAACGCTACGTAATACTTCTACCTCATCCACAGCAAAGTTATCCAACGCATCCGATCAGAACAAAGGTGTTTACACGGATACCCTTCGGTGTTTTTAACGCAACAACAGGCATACAATCACCGGGAAATCTGAAAAAAGAGCACAAAAAAAGCATACCAGCTTTTATTCAGCCGATATGCTCTTCATTAGCGCAATGTGTTTTCTTAGTTGATCTTTTCCAAACGCATGTCCACTTTTTTATCTTTCTTAAAATACTCCGAGATGAATATGAAACCAGGTTTTCCAGGCATCACCCGAAGTGAACTGGCAGAAGATTTAAGGTTGATTTTATCAGTGGTAAGTTTTCCTCCGTTGTAGGAAATACTATGAAAAACAGTTCCCTTGTAGTCCTTCCCTTTCTCATAATCGTTGTAACCCACTACAAAATGGGTATGATCCTTATCTGTACGGGTGAATTCATAATCGTAAGCGCCCATTGTTTTCGCGCCCAGTGCCAGCAGGTGCGGCGATACAAAATCGCCACCGGGCAGTGAAAACCGGTTCTTGTTCTTATCGTACACTTTTGCTTCCAGGATATCAAATTCTTTATTGAACTTCACCAGTACCATATCGGTAATATCCAGGCGGGTTGTGCTCACCGAGCTGCTGTATCCTCCCATTGCCGCCAGGGCCACGGTTCCGGCAATACCACCGGCGCTGGCCACACGTTTATAGCCTTCCCCCACCGCGAATATTTCGCCTGATTCCGTCTGAATGATTTTATGAAAATAGAGGTATCCGATATCATCAATTTTTCCTTTGGAACTTACCGGGAGATGCTTCGCGAAATCGGAGCTCCAGCTGTTGTATTTTTGGGAAACGATTTTCCCCTTCGGATCAATGGTAACGGCCGCTATGCCCAATGTGGCGTCTTTGGCCAGTTTTGCGTCTTTATCGTAGTAAGTACCCAGTATCAGGATATTGTTCGTCCCTGTAAGTGTGGAAATGTTGATGGGCAGAAACTTATATTTTGTAAGATCATCCCGGATGTCAAACACCTTACGGCCATTGGACAGGTCGATGCCCAACAGGGAGCTTTCCATTTTGTTGGACATCATTTTTTCTTTCTTCATCACTTCAAACAGCGCAATATTCGATGTGGCGCCAAGGTACGAAGCCTGGTAAAATTTATAGCCTTCATCTTCCTGCACATAGGTGATCTGCTTTTTGGTATCACTGCGGAAGATGTTCACTTCAAAAGAATAATCCCTTCCGCTCCTCAAAGGGATCACCGACACATAGCCTTTATCGGCCACGTCATACAGGAACTTGTTCTGCCCTTCCTCTTCATTCATTTTCATAGCCGGAAGCGCGGAAAGATAGGCCAGCGACCTTTTATCGATCTCCTTCAGATAGGTGTATTTCAGTTTACCATCCAACCCATACACTTTAGACGTGAATGTTTTCATTTTTTTGTTGAAGAACATAAACATCAGTGAATTCTGGTTGAAAGAAGTTTCCATCAACTGGTCATCCTTATCCGACTGAAAAACGATGTTCTTGATGGGTGCAAGATTTTCATCGATGATCTGAATGGTATATTCATTGGTGTTCTTGTCTACCTTATCAGAGATATAGTATACAAAGTAGCCTTTCACTTCTTCCGACTCCACAATGGTTCCGAAATTCCGGAGCGAAACCGAACGGATATTGTCAATCGATAACTTTTGCTGGGCCTGGTGCGCGAAGGGCAATGCGCAGAGCAGCAATCCTGATAAAATTTTCCTGATCATGTTTACTTTGGGATTAAGGGTTTAGATGAATATAATTAATTGGTGGAAGACTGGGTCTTAAAATTGGCCGCAGCCCTTGCCATCACTTCCTGGAAATCTTTATAATGCCGGAACTTTGAACTTTCCCGCTGCATAAAATAATGATTCAGGGAGGCGATATCTGTCAGGCTAAGGTTTTGCAGGAAGCGGAGAAATTCAGCGTATTCCTGCTCCATTTCAGGATGTGGCGCATCAGCATGCTTACTCATCACATGCTCTACGCGCGCATCATACAACTGATTGAGGCATTTTCCAATCATGGTGGCCAGGTATGGACTATTGTTTTCTTTCCTGTACAATTGCAGCGCGTAAAAAAGCGCACGACCGGTTTCTTTGCTGAAAAAGCAATAATCAATGATGTCGTAATCGAAGCGGCGGCGAAGTTTTTCAAATGTGGCGCTGTTTACCACGAAGCGTTGTTTTTCCTGTGTATGATAAGCATTCACTTTAGCAGTGAGATCGGCAATACGCTTACTGCAATCGGGGTGCGTCTTTAGTGAATCCGCGGCAGCGGAGTCCTTAGCGGAACCTGCACCCGCCTGCAGCATCGCTTCCCCCAACGACCTGGAGGGCTGCCTGATCCAACGTTCCTTAAAGGGGTACTCCGGAAAATTAAATACTTCCTTCACCGAAAGTCCGGGATGTTTATGCCCGTCAATGCTGTCCAGCAATGCAAGGGCAGTCAGGGATTCCCGTATATCAAAATTCGTCCTCCGGAGAAATTCCAGCGCCAGCGAATCGGCTTCAGATTCATTGTACCGCCCATGCCTGCGGTTCTTATAAGAAACGGACTGCGCCAGTTCATTCACCGCGCGATTCTTCATATACTCCGATTTCTGGATCTCCTTTAACTGCTGCTGGAACGCCTTGGAGTTCACGGTATTCACATACTGTGCAATCCTTTTGTTGGAATGATCCAGGTAATAATGCGCAAGTTCATGACAAAGCACAAATGCCGCCTGACTTTCATTCTTCAGCCTGCTGAAGAGTCCCGCATGGAAAAGAATAGTGCCCTCTCCATAACTTGCCGCGTTGGGCACATGGTTCCGGGAAAAAAGTATCCTGGGCTGAAGGAGGGCCACCTCCGGGTTGTGTTGAAGAATGCTGGCGGAAAGCTGATCGAGGTAAGTTTTGGCTTCGCCGTCAAGCATCAGTTCCTGCTGGTCGTAAAGTTTACGGATATAGTTGAAACGCTCCGCGTATTCTTTCTCCAGTTCTTTTTTATAGGTCCCCGTCAGGTTATTTTTATCCGCTTCGAACTTGCGGGCGGTGAGCAGGAAAAGCTGCGCCTTCGCGGCCGTATCGGCCAAAGAAGAATTATACTGAAACGCTTCCTGCGCTCTTGTACACAAGGGTAAAAAAACTGCAACGAACAGCAGGACAGCAATGGGACAGGGTATGAATAAGCGCATCTGCGGCCGGGGTTTAATGGTCGTTTGCGGCAAAAGTAAGGCAAGAACAGGAAATTTGCAATGCCGACAACCACGCTAGCGCACCACCGTAACCGTTCCCTTCAGCAATATCGTTCCCCCCTCATGGCACTCGGCTTCCACCACATATACGAAAGTAGCATTGGATTGTGGCATCCTGCCTTTTACGGCACCGTTCCATCCTTTGGAGGCATCGTTCGGGGCAATATTCGCAACGGAATACACGAGCTGCCCCCAGCGGTCAAATACCTGCAACTTTTTTACCAACCGGATACCAAATCCTTTGATGAAAAAGACATCATTGTGCCCGTCTGTGTTGGGGGTAAATCCATTCGCGGGTGCCCAAAGGAAACGGTAAGTATTGCCTGATGCATTCAACGAATCCGTTTGACAAGACAGATAACCACGTCACTCTTTAATTTTAACGCGACGCGTTTATCCACTTTTATGGTGATCTAACCTGTGCTGCAGCAAACTAAATACCTACTGCTTTAAAATTCTTCCTAAGGGAATCAGCTCTGATCTATTTTTTAAAACAACCTGATAAGCACCACGAGGGAAAGACTGAATGTCAACCTTAGTCCTAATTGAGTTATTAGAAGTCTGGACACGTTGTACAACTCTGCCGGTTCCATCCATAATCAGAATAAATGTTCCCGGCTCAACAGGGGCATGCTCTACATAAAAGAAGCTGCTTGCAGGATTGGGAAATACCTTTATGTCATTTAGTTCGGTCGCCCTTACCGCCAAGGTTTTACTGAAACTATACGCACCATCGGCTTCAACAATTTTAAGCCGGTAAAAATAAAGCTTTAAATCTCCCGGCTTATCTAAATATTGATAAAATGCATGCTGTATATTCATAGCTTCTACATGAGCCACTTTACCAAAGTTATACCCATCAGCACTTTTTTGTAATTCAAAAAAGAGGACGTTTGCTTCATTCACTGTTTCCCACGAAAACTCCACTAGTTTACTTTTCACTTGCGCCGAAAACACCCTTAAAGATAAAGACAAAATAGAGGCATCTTTGGTGCCAACAAAAAATCCGCTGAACCCATTAACATCAAAGCTTATTTCCCACAAACCGCTTGTTTCATTCCAAATAATCTGGTTAATTGGAGGATCGATTTCCACTACATGGCCAGAGTATGTTCCAGGTTCACCGGTTAGGCTGGTTCCATGGAACTGAAAAATACGCAAATTGGATTCTGCACTTATGTCGCCGGGATTTCTTGGTAAAAATCCAACCCTAAGTGGATGAGAATTGAAATTATCAAAATCACGCTGAGTGAAATAAAGCGTCACGCGCCCGGTAGCTGAAGCGGCATTGTTTTCTGGCTCTATATCATAATGGCGTTGAACAAAAGGACTTCCATTATATACCTTTACTTCTGAATCGTATTTCATCGATTTTGCTATAAATCCGCTGACAGGATTACTCCCATTTGCTATTATCCGAGGTTCAGACATTGCGTTTCTCAATATAGCCACAAACGCATAATTAGAACGGTAGTCATAGTCAGTAATTATTATATCAGATTTCCCATCCCCATCCATATCGCCAGTTGATAAGGCTGTAGAAAAAATTTCAGATCCTAATGTTACATCCTGAGCTGATTCAAATGAAAAGCCACTTAAAGTGCTTTTGTTTTTAAGGATAGCGACACCATTCTGGCCTCCAGCCAAGCTCGCAAGAATATCAGGTTTTCCATCACCATCCATATCTTCTATGGCTAAATCAGAGGGCACCACTCCTGCAACCAAATTCACCGTTTCATTAAAGACTATATTTCGAGGTGTGCTAACATTTTTACAAAGAGAGATCAATCCTGGGTCAAAAAGGCTATGGCTGGCTAATAAGTCTGGTTTCCCATCCGCATCCATGTCTTTTATTTGCAAAGAATTTGGTGAAGCGTTTATCTTGATATCGGATTCTTTTACAAAACTTATATTCTGTTCTTCAGATGTATTCCTAAAAACAGAAATAGTTCCGTTGCTGTAGTTTACAGCTGCTATATCATGCTTCCCATCTCCGTCCAAATCACCAACTGCTACTGAATATGGATCTTTACCAGCTTCATAATCTACTCTTTCGCCAAACAAAATTTCACCTTCCTCTGAAATATTTCTGAAAACGGACAACTTTCCCACTGCCGCATTACAAACTACAATATCAGGCCGGCCATCCCGGTCAAAATCAGCTGTCGCTACGCTCCTGCAATGACTGATAGCGGGCAGGTCAATTTTAGGTGCTAAAGAAATAATTCCTACAGTGCTAGAATTCCTTAAAACAGATACGGAAGACCCGCCATCATTGGCAACGATTACATCAAGCTTTCCATCCCCATCAATATCTGCGGTTGCAATATCGAATGGAGAAGCGCCGGTTGAAAAATCAACCTTAGCGGCAAATGAAACAACACCGGGAGTACTTGTATTCCTTAAAACCGATAGAACACCATTTGCACCAAGTGAAAGTATCTCAGGCTTTCCATCCCCATCTATATCAGCATTACAATTATTTCCGGAATTTATTCCACCTAAAAAGGCTTTATAAGGCTCTATCAAATTCACATCCAAAACACCTAAACCAGGAAACGTTGCACAAAATTCCAATGGACTATATGCAGTCTGCCGATTAGTGGTAACAGTTACAAAATCATTGGCTGCACCCAAAGGAACAATTACGCTTAATGCATTTGTATCAGCAGCAATAACATCAGCTTTTACGGTGCCGAAATAAACAATGTTTTCAGCAGCAACAGCATTAAAATTTTCTCCATTTATAACAACTACACTTCCATATCCCGCAGACAATGGAGTAACACTTGAAATTAAAGGAACATCTGCCGGTGAAAGGAAATAGAATCCTGCCTTCTTTGCATTGCCGAAGGGAGTGTACAAACTCACATCACCTGAAGCGCCATCATCTACAGTAGCTTTAATACGTGTTGATGATAACACTTCGAAGGATTTTGCGCTGACCCCTCCGAAAAACACATCTGCCACCTCGTGAAATGAGGTTCCTTCAATAGTAACAACTGTTCCCCTTCTAGCTGTTTGTGGCGAGAATTTTTCAATAGCCGGCGGATATAAAAAAGTGAATCCCTGCAGACTATCAACCCCGGCATCTGATTCAACCATTACATAACCAGTCCCCCCAACTCCAACAATAGCAGTGGCTGCACTATCTGAATCAATAGTAAATTCACTTGCTGCAACCCCTCCAAAAGTTATACTTCTTACCCCAGTAAAATTTCGTCCTTTTAATGACACCTCTGTTCCGGCAAGACCGCTTGATGGGGAATAACTCCTAATAATTGGCGCATCAATAGTGTTTTTTAGCACTACGATTTTTGATACATTTTGATTTCCTCCAATTATATCCGGACGGCCATCTTTGTTTACATCTGTACTTAGAAAAGAACGGTCCAAATTAAAAGAACCTATAACATTTTCACCTTTCAAAAACATGACTTCGCCAAACCCAGAGTAGTTTTTCAGAAACGCAATCGAGTCAGTTTGATTATTTACCGCAATGTCCACTTTACCATCGCCATTAAAATCATTGGCAATAAGCATTGCCGGAGAAGGGGGAAGATCATATGAATATTCCTGAAAATACAAAACCTGAGGAACTCCAATATTCATAAATACATTCAACTTCCCGTCAGCATTTATTGAAATAAGATCCAGGCTATTATCTCCGTTCAATTCCGCCGCTAACACACCCCTGCCCGGAAGTGTCAAACTTTTTTCAAAGCTTCCTGTTCCTTCAGCATACCCATTTCTAAATACTTCAACGCCATTGCTATTGCCTACAATTATTTCCTCATCGTAGTCTCCATCTAAATCTGCAAGTATAATACGATCAGGATAAGGCATTGTTGGATAGTCAACACGATTTCCAAAAGAAACAATACCTGCCTCAGACAAATTATACAGGATGGATATTGTATGTGCGACAAAGTTTGCGACCACAATATCTGGTTTCCCATCGCCATTTAATTCACCCACTGAAAGATATCCGGGCCCTGAACCAGTTGTAAAGCTTCCGGCTTCTGAAAAAGAAATCTGTCCAGCCAGTGATGTATTGATAAAAACAGATACTGTGTGTGATTCACTATTCGTAGCCGCAATGTCCAATCTTCCATCGCCGTCAACATCACCAAGCGACAAGAACAAAGGAGCTAATTCCGTTGGAAGATTAACCACTTCCGAGTAAGCAAAAGGTTCGTTAGCAGACAAATTTCTTAACACAGACACTCCGTATGGGTACTCTCCCTTTACTGCAACTACATCAGGGTATCCATCCCCGTCAAGATCACCAGATGCAAGACCATGCGGGGGGGCCGCTATAACAGCTTCTTTCCTGACTTGAAAGGAAGATTTTCCTATTTCATCCCCTCCCTGAAAGGTATAAGTAAAAGGTATGTTCGAATAACATGTTAGCCCGTTCGTGGTCACAGATATCTGTTGATACGCTGCACCAGAGGGAACGGATACCTTTAGGCTGCTGCCCGTAGCAGCATGAACAACAGCGTTTGTTCCCCCAAATTTTACAATGTTTTGTTCCGGAACAGTACTGAAATTTTTTCCATATAGAGTAATGAGTGCGCCGGCATTACCGCTTGCAGGATAAAAAGAGAAGATGGAAGGCTGAGAAAATGAGTTTAGACTACTAAGCGATGTGAAAATGAAAAGACAAAAAAATCTCAACGAAGGAACAGATAATCCAATCCACATAGTTATAGATTAAAAACTTAGAAAAAGGATATCTGCTTTAATATTGGACCTCCATAGGATAGGGAACACAAATCTATAACTACCTCCTCAAATGTCCAAGAATATCCATGCAAAACTTTAATTCAGCATTTCCAGATTGATGGCATATTGAGTCATTAAAAGAAGCACCCCTAGTGATCAATTTAACCTCCTTTACAAAACATCTTCACCAGCATAATCCTGAAGATTAAATCCACTATCCTATAACTTAAACCGCTCCGCGATCATCCGTTCCAAATATTCCCGGTGGTCCGGGTGCGCGATGCTGGCCAGCGCCGTCGCGCGTTGCCTGAGATTCTTCCCGAACAAATTCACGATCCCGTATTCGGTCACCACCCAGTGTACATGTCCCCTGGAAGTAACTACGCCCGCCCCTTCCTTCAGAAATGGGACGATCCTGGAAATGCCTTTTGAGGTGGTGGAAGGCATGGCGATAATAGGTTTTCCGCCTTCCGACAAAGCCGCGCCGTGCATAAAATCCATCTGGCCACCAATACCGGAATACTGGAAAGTACCAATGGAATCAGCGCATACCTGCCCCGTGAGGTCCACTTCAATGGCGCTGTTGATGGCCACTACTTTGGGGTTCTGACGGATCACGCTGGTATCGTTCACATAACTGATGTCCCTCACTTTGATGGCAGGATTATCGTGCGCGAAATCGTATAACCTCCTGGTGCCGAGCATAAAGCTGGTAACCGATTGCCCGGGGTTGTTCTTCTTTCTTTTGTTGTTGATGATGTCTTTCTGAATCAGGTCAATCACGCCGTCGCTCATCATTTCCGTGTGCAGGCCCAGGTCTTTGTGGCCGTGAAGGTTCTTCAATACCTGGTCGGGGATACTGCCGATACCCAGTTGAAGTGTGGCACCATCCTCTATAAGGGAAGCCACGTGTCTGCCGATCTGTTCACTGGCAGCGGAAGCTTTGGCGGAGTAATCCACTTCGGGCAGTTCCGCATCGTGCTGCACCATTTCGTTGATCCGGCTGATGTGTACGAACCCGTCTCCCGAGGTTCGGGGCATTTTCGCGTTCACCTGCGCGATCACATAGCGGGCCGTTTCCACCGCGGCTATCGCGATGTCCACAGAAGTGCCCAACGAACAATAACCATGTGCATCGGGTGGAGAAACCTGGATCAGGGCCACATCTACCGGGAGTATTTCCTTCCGGAACAGGCTTGGAATCTGACTGAGGAATACCGGCACATAATCGCCGTAAGCACTGTTGGCTACAGCACGGGTATTGGCGCTCACGAAAAGTGAGTTGAAAAAGAAACTTTCACGGCTTACCGGATCATCAAAATTGATATCGCCGAGGTTGGTAATGCTCACCAGTTCCACTTCTTTCAATTCAGCATGTCTTTCCTGCAGGGCTTTAATGAGAACAACAGGGGTTGCGGCACTACCGTGAAGGAATACACGATCTCCGGATTTGATTTTTTTTACGGCTGCTGATGCGGAAGTATAACCGGGCATGGTAAGGAGGATTTTGTGGCGCAAAGATAGCATGAAGATACAGGACCGGCAGGATTTGTATCAGGAAGAAAGATGATGCTGGTCAGTATTGCCCGGATAGTGAACGCGGTATGTAAAGGGCGAGACCGGTTGCTGCCGGTCTCGCCCGGATTCGTTTTTCACTAATTTATACCTGATGCTATTCCGATTTCAGTGTACGGTAATATTTCCTGCCGTTCACCCACCAGTACACCACGGGAAACACCAGCAACGTCAATACCGTTGCGGTAATGAGCCCGCCAATAATAACGATGGCCAGCGGCTTCTGCGATTCGGACCCGATGCCAGAAGACAAAGCAGCAGGCAAAAGTCCTAACGAAGCCATCAACGCAGTCATCACAATCGGTCTTGTTCTTTCGTGCACGGCCTGCCGTATGGCATCGTTCATATCCAATTTAGCCTTGAGGTTGTTGCTGATGGCGGATATCAGCAATACGCCGTTTTGTACGCAGATGCCAAACAGCGCGATAAAGCCCACGCCCGCTGATATTCCGAAATTGGTGCCAGTAAGATGCAGGGCGAGTATGCCGCCTATCAGGGCGAAGGGCACGTTGGTGAGCACCAGGGCCGCGTCGCGCATGTTGCCGAACATAATGAAGAGCCAGCCCAGTATCAGCAGGAGGCTGATGGGCGCCACCTGTGCAAGTGTTCCGCTGGCCCGCACCTGGTTCTCATATTCACCTACCCAGCTCATGCTGTAACCCGCAGGAAGCTGCACCGTTGCACCCACTTTCTCCCGGGCTTCGGCCAGGGTACTACCGAGGTCACGGTCCCGGACGGAGAACTTGATCCCGATGAAGCGCTGGTTGTTTTCCCGGTACACGAACGCGGGACCGGTAACCGTGGAAACAGTCGCGATCTGCCCGATGGAAATTGTTTTTCCCGTAGCCGAAGGCACCTGCAACAACTCGATGTCCGCTTCCGATTTACGAAAAGCCGTATCATAGCGTACACGTATATCGTACCGCTGTTCGCCTTCGTATTTCTGTGTCACGGTTTTGCCGCCTATGGCCATTTCTATCACGCCCAGCGCGTCACTTTTGTTCACGCCGTATATGGCCATCTTCTCTTCATCGAGCACTACACTGATCTCCGGCTGGCCAATGTTGCGGATGATGCCCAGGTCGCGTACGCCTTCTACCTGCGACAATTGCTCCACCACCGATTTGGCGTACTGTTCCAGTACTGGCAGGTCCGCTCCATATATTTTCACCCCATTGGAAGCTTTGAAACCAGCAACCGCTTCTGAAACATTGTCGATAATAGGTTGTGAATAATTGTAGGTAATTCCCGGCCATTGCAGGAGTTTCGCATCCATCTTCCGTATAAAATCATCTACGGTGCCTTCTTCCGGCCATTCCTCTTTCGGTTTAAGGTCTACCTGGAACTGCACAAAATAAAACCCGTTGGGATCGGTTCCATCATTGGAGCGGCCGGCCTGCGACAATACCTGTCGTACTTCGGGGAACCTGCCCATCTCCGTGCGCAGTTCTTCGGTTACTTTCAGGCTTTCTTCGAGGGATATACTCATGGGCAACTCGGCCGTTACCCACAAAGCCCCTTCGTTCAGTTGTGGAAGAAACTCACTGCCGAGCCACCTGAAAGAATAGAGTGAAATACTCAATATGATAACGGTTATGCCTAAGGTAAGTTTCTTTCTTCTGAAGGCACCTGCAAATCCTTTCGCTACAATGTTGTTGAAAAAGTTCACAATGGGATTGTGTTTCTCCTTCACGTTCTTTCTTAACAAAAGCGAACACAGTGCAGGAACCAGCGTAAGCGAGAAAAGCAAGGCCCCCAGCAAGGCAAACCCCAGCGTGAAAGCCAGTGGAGAGAACATTTTCCCTTCCACTTTTTCGAAAGCAAAGATGGGTAGCAATGCGGTGATGATGATGAGTTTGGAGAAGAAAACCGCTTTGCCCATTTCAGTTCCCTTTTTCCGGAGCAGCCCCAGTTTGGCCAGTTTATTGAACCTTTCCATCCCATGTTTGTGCGCCAGGTGGTCGAGCGCCACAAAGATGCCCTCCGTCATGACCACGGCTCCGTCGATGATGATCCCAAAGTCCACCGCCCCCAACGAGAGTAAGTTGGCGCTCATACCGCGCAGGTGCAGGCAGAGGAATGCGAACAACAGTGCAAGCGGTATCACGAGGGATACGATAAGCGTGGTGCGCCAGTCGGCCATGAAAAGAAAAACAATCACCGTAACCAGTATGATCCCTTCCGCGAGGTTGTGCAATACGGTGTCTTTACAGTAGTCGATCAGGTTCTGCCGGTCGTAGAAGGTTTTCATCTTCACATCGGAAGGCAGCACCTGTTTGTTGATGTATTCAATTTTTTCCTTTACTTTTTCCAACACGATGGAGGGGTTCTCGCCTTTGCGCATCACCACGATGCCTTCCACCACGTCGTTCTGGTTGTTGTAACCTACCTGTCCCACGCGCGGCGCGCTGGATATGCGTACGTCGGCAACCATTTTTACCAGCACGGGGTTACCGTTCATATTGGTGATGATGGTATTCTCAATGTCCTGGATGGAATGGAGCAAACCGATGCCCCTTACCACGAACGCCTGCTGGTTCTTCTGCATGATATCGCCACCAACATTGAGGTTGCTTTGCGCGACGGCTTCATATACATCCCCCGCGCTGATGCCATAGCTCTGCAGTTTGACGGGGTTTACGGCGATCTCATATACTTTTTCCTGTCCGCCGAAGGCCACGATATCGGCCACGCCGGGAACGGCCCGCAGTTGCCTGTCTACGACCCAGTCCTGTAAACTGAGCAATTCCCTCGAATCGCGCTGGTTGCTTACCAGCAGGTAGCGGAATATCTCTCCTGTTGGCCCGTATGGGGGTTGCACTTCAGGCTGCACGCCATCGGGCAGTTCCACGTTACCGAGGAGGTTGTTCACCTGTTGCCGGGCGAAAAAATCTTCCACATCATCTTCAAAGATCACTTTGATGACCGAGAGTCCGAACATGGTTACGGAGCGCACGTCCGTTTTGCGTTGGGTGGCATTCATCGCCACTTCAATGGGTGTGGTCACCAGGCGTTCCACTTCTTCGGCACTGCGTCCGTTCCACTGCGTTACTACAATTATTTGTGTATTGGTAACATCGGGAAAGGCTTCCAGCGGCATCCTTGTATAGCCCCAGTAACCTGCCACGGCCAGCAGCAGGCTCATAGCAATCACCGTCGCCCGGTTCTTCAACGAAAAACCGACGATGGCCCTTATCAATTTGTTCATGTTTAATTTTTAAGCTGGTTGTACAATAGGAGTTGGTTCTCGCCCACCACTTCTTCTCCTTCCTTGAGCCCACTCTCGAGGTAGGTACGCTGGTTGGTTTGCCGGTAGATTTCCACCTGGCGGATGTGCGGCGCGCCCTTTTCATCGCGCACCAGTACCCAGTACTTACTTTCATCGAAGATAAGCGCTGAAGAAGGCACGGAGGGAAGGCTCCGGGGTTCAATGTATTTCACGAGCACGGTAGTACTCATTTCCGGTTTCAGCAAAAGTCCCGGGTTGGGAATGCTCATCCTAATTTGCATGGAATGGGTTTCCGCATCCAGGAAATTGTAGATCCTGTCTACTTTTCCACGGAATACCTTTCCCGGGTAACTGAGGGTTTGCACGTCCGCTTCCATGCCCATGGTGATCTTATCGATATCGCTTTCGTTCACGTTGGCCAGCACCCATACAGTATCAATTCTCGCGATGGAGAACAGGTTGCCGATCTTGTCTACCGAAACCTGCATGTTCTCGTTGATGTTTTTCTCCACGATAAAACCAGCCATGGGGGCACGTACCTCAAAATCGCCACCGGCCTTCTGCAGCAACGTAGCGTAGGTCTGATCCACTTTTTTCAAAGCGGAACGGGCGGTACTCAGTTCCGATTCCGCAATTAGCACATCTCTTTCCGTATTCAGTTTGCCATCCATGAGTTGCTTCGCAACCTCCAGCTCTTTTTCGGCGACCGAAATGCGGTTGAGCGCTTCCATTCGTTCGTTTTCCAATTCCGCGAAGCGGGCCGTTTTGATGATGGCCAGTAACTGACCTCTTTTCACTTCATCGCCAAGGCTCACATTGGTGCGGGACACCGATCCTTCCACCATGGGATACACCTGCGCCCTGGCATGGTTGGCTGAAACGATTTTTCCAAAAAGTTTGAGGTTGGTGGTAACGGGACCGCTTTCCACCGGAATCCAGGAAGGCTGAAAACCCGTTTTTGCCGTATCAATCTTCGCAGTGGATTCATTTGATTTACTTCCGGTACCACATGCCGCGCCCAGCAATAAAAGCAGTGCGCATACAGGTAACAGTTTTATGCTGTTGTTTGGGTTCATTGTTTGATGTTTGAATGGTTCAGGAATGCGGAGAGCGGCAATACTTCAGCCGCCACCGAATGATCGAGTTGAATGGCGGCATCCAAGAGGGCGGACTGCATATCGATCCTGCTTCGCATCGCCTCCATGCCCGACTCGTACATGTCCATAAATTCGATGAGGGAGATATTGCCTTTCCGGTAATTGACGAGTGCCGCGCTCATTACTTCCGACAACGTGGATTCGGTGGTGCGGATACTTTCCTCCCATACTTTCCTCCGCACCATGTATTGCTGCCAGGCACGCGTGATCTCTCCGGCGATGCGTTGCTGCTCCAGCGTCATTTTATGCTGTGTGGCTTCCTGCTCAAACTTAGCGGCGCGGATATTGCCTTGGTTCCTTGAAAAAACGGGAATCGGTATACCCACGCCCATATTGAATTCGTTGCGGAAAGCGCCGCTTTGGCGATCGTAATTCGCGTAGGCGGTCAGGTCGGGTACCACCTGTTTTCTTTCGTGGATCAGTGCGGCGGCGGCCTGGTTACTACCGGCTTTCGCCAACCGGATCTCGGGCCTGTTGCTGAGTCCAAGGGCGATAAGACTATCCACCACCGGAGGTTCGGATGCTGTGCCTGCAGCAGGTGGTAACGTTAGCTTTACAGGCTGTGGCGTTCCCAGTAACAGTTTTACCGCGGCATCCGTTTCACTCAGGGCGGATTCAGCCGCGGCCCGCTCCTGTAACAGTTGCAGTAGGGTGGATTGCAAACGGAGCAGGTCCCGGGCGGGCATGTTCTTTTTTTCCACCTGTAGTTCCACCTGCTTTACGAGGTCGCTGAACTGCGTAATCTGTTGTGCGTACCGGTTCAGACTGAGTTCCAGTATATACCGGTTGGCGGCGTGCTGCCGCAGTTGCAGCAAAAGGTTGCGGAGCAATACCTCCAGGTTGAGCGCAGCCACCTGCGTGTTGGCTTTCGCCAGCGCAAGTTCCGCTTTTCGCTTTCCCCCCAATATAATCAGTTGCTCTATCTCAAATATCTGCTGCCCTGTTCGGCCTACATGCAGCCATTTGTTGTTTTCGGGATCACGCAGGTTCCATTCCGCGGTAATAGTTGGGTTGTTGTAAAGCCGGGCCTGTATTTCCCGTGCTTTTACGGCGCTCACCTGTGCGGCTTCCGCCAGCAGTTCCAGGTTGCCGCGCATAAATACCTGTTCAGCTTCCGGCAGCGTTATGCGTAAAGTATCCTGCGACCGGAGTGTTCCGGCACAGCCCATGCACAACAACAGCGGAAACCAAAAGGAATACTTTCGGAGTTCCATGTTGCATTAAATTAAATAAGGAATTACGCCGTTGGCGTTACTAAAAGAGGACGATCAACAGGGAACAACATCAGGTGGCGGAGAGAACCTGGAAAGAAAGCCTGCACTTACGCGCGCGTCTTCCACGAGCGGATCATGTGTTGGTAAAGAAGGATTAAATGCGGGCAGCAGCCTGAGCGGGTCTGCCAGTACCACCGCGGAAACCGTGATGCTTCTTAATGCCGGAGCCAGCGGCTGGTCATTGTCTTCATCATCTGCATGCCGGCTTTTTTTGCCGAACATTTCTTTTTTGATGAGCTCTACGATGGAATTGGTTTCATCATAATACCCCAGGGCATCAACAGCGGTGTTCACTTCCTCGATAACGGGGAAGAACATCGTTGTGTTGATGTAGTTGAGCAATAAGAGAACCAATAACACCTTCTTCATGCAGCGGCAAAGATAGAAGGATAAGGGTGAAGGAAGGGTTAAATTTTTTCGGGGGTTGCACACTACAACAAACCCCGCCACTTTTACATTTAAAAGAATAGCAATATATTGCGCAAAATATTATCCCTGAGATGAAACATTTAGCCTTAACCGCCATTATCCTGGCTGCGCTGTTTTCCTTATCCTCCTGCCAAAAAGGTATTGACGAAATTCCTGAAACCACCGAACCAATCCCCCCGGCGGTGATTCAATCCATCATTGAATCGCCGGATGGTAAAAAACTTTTACTGACCAAATTTGAAGAGATAAACGAAACCTATCCGGATCTTTCTTATTCCTTCCAGCTTCTGTACAACTCAGCTAGGGGGCTTAAAGAATTTAAGGAGTTTGATGAAAATGGGGAAGAATCAGGTACCTTAAAGGTATCCTATGATAACCAGAAAGTAATCATGATAGGAACACCCAGGGATCAGCCATGGGTGGACTCCATCACCTTAAAGCTGGCAGCATCCGGTTGGCCCGTATCCTATGAATCAATTGAAAAGGAAGACTCCAGGTTATCGTACTCCACTCTGGAAACTTATACGTTGAACACTGAAGGTTATGTTACAGCAGAAAATTCAAGTTGGATTGAACATTCAGATGATCCTTTGGTTCCTCTCCGTAAAGAAGAAAACCGCTACGTTTATTCCTATGAAGGAGAAAATCTGGTAAAAGCTGAAGTGTACGACAAGGGATCCTCTACAATTAAAAAAGTATTGCTTTTCGAATATGATAACAATAAGCTCAATCTGCTGAAAAATTTTGGAGACTATGATGGCTATGGCTTTCAGTTTCTATTTAGAAAGTTCTCTAAAAATCTTCTTTTAAAAGTTGAGACCTGGATACCAGATAATCAGTACCAGAAATTATACCTTACAAGGACCGCCAACTATACCTATACCATGAACGCCAACGGCCTTCCTGCAGAGGTGAGCGCCACTGAAACATACCATTCTTCTTCTATGGGACCGTTAATAGACTTACGTTATAAAATGAAATTTACTTATACTGAATTGTAAACTATTTGTTCTAAACCCCAAAAAAGGTATGCCGATTGTTGAACGGCATACCTTTTTTATTTACCGCAAAGCCATCACCATTGGCACTGTTCAACCACCTACGTGATGAGCGGTTTCCACTTAACGCTTTGCTCCCGCAATAACAACTACCCAACAAAAAAGAGGCCGTCTCAACGAGACAGCCTCTCCCATATACGAAACCAACTGCTGCAATATTTTACTGTATATAATCGGGATTCTGTTTCAGGTTAGGGTTCTTATCCAGTTCTCCCTGCGGGATGGGGAAAAGGAACCTCGGTTTCCCATCTGTTCTCGGACGGTGATTGAACCAGGTTTTGCGGTGGAACACCCCGAACCGGATCAGGTCACTTCTTCTTCTGCCTTCCGCCGCAAATTCCCAACCCAGTTCATCCAGGAATCTTCCAAAAGGAATATCGGCTCCCCCTTCGGGATTTACTACCGCGCCATTCTCCCAGAAGCCATAGTTGTAGGAACTGCCCTGTTGCAACTGGGCGCCTGTTACAGTCGCTTTGGAGGGGTTCGCCGCGAATGCCCGCGTTCTCACTTCAGACACAATGGTGGCTGCATCACCGGCCTGTCCTTTGCGGAGCAGGCATTCGGCCTTCATCATTTTTACATCGGCCAGGCGGAAGATCGGGTAATCGGTACTTAGTCCGCCGGTGGCACCCACTTTAATTTCATACTTACCAATCCTGTAGCCATCGAAGAACCCGGTTTGGTTGATGCTGGGCACATCTTTGGTGTAGGTAAGAATAAGCTGCCCGGTTCTTACACTGTACTGCGGTCCCATAATCCAGGTATCTTTCAGGCGGGAATCATCGGGATCATAGGTGTTGATGAACTGTGGAACGGCGCAGTTGCCACCCCAGGGTTGCGCGGCCATGGCCAGCACATCACGGTGCGCGGTGGCCAGCGTTTTCATGTGGATGGTGAACTGCGTGGCGAACACCTCATCGTAGGGCACGGCGAAGATATTCTCCTTCGATACTTCGTTCGTGGTCTGGAAATTAGTTTTGTAGCTGGGCTCCAGAATATATTTATTGCTGCCGATAATGTCATCGCATTGCTGGATACATTTGTCCCATTGCGCAGTACCCGTATATACCTCTGCATTCAGGTACAGCCTGGCGAGGATGGCTTTCGCGCCCCATTTCGTGAACCGGCCGTAAGTAGTTGCGTCCGCAACTTCAGACAACTTATCCATGTTTTCCAGCAATTCCTTTTCCACGAAGTTGTACACTTCCACACGGGTGCTTTGTTTGGGCAGGGTTCCGCCCAGGTAATCGGACACGATGGGCACGTTTCCGTGTGTATCCACGAGGTAGGAGTAATAGAAAGCGCGCGCGGTTTTCAGTTCCGCGATCAGTCCTTCCTTATTGGTGGTAACGGGAATGGAACCATTCTCGATCTGGGAAAGCACCCTGTTGGCGCTGTTGATGCCCGCGTAGCAGTTGTTCCACAAATTCGTGGGTTGCCATTCGGTGGTGCTCCATTCATGGCGGTGCATTCTTTTATAAGTGCCTGCATCGTCCCATCCGTTGGGACGAGTGGGCGTTACAATGATATCTCCGGGTTCTTCCTGCAAATCAAAATGTCCCTGCCATCCTGCGAACATGCCGCGCATCTGCGTATATACGGGACCAATAATAGATGGAATATCGCCTTCCGTAGGACGGTAGGAAGATTCCAGAATCTCATCGTACACTTTGGTATCCAGCTTGGTGCAGGAAAAAAATAAGATGGAAGCGCCGATGCTTACTGTGGCCACTCCTTTATATAGGCTTCTTTTCATGGTTATCGTTTATAAGGTGAAGTTTACGCCAAAAGTATAAGTGCGGGTGGTGGGGTACTTATCGCGGGAATCGTTTCCGGCATCCAGTCCGCCACGGCTCAGTTCAGGATCAATGCCTTTGTAACCGGTAAGTACCAGCATGTTCAGCCCTGAAACATATACTCTTGCGTTTTTAAAATATTTGCTGTTGGCCACGGGAATATTGTAGCCCAGCGTGATGTTGTCGAATTTCCAGTGGTCACCATTTTCGATATAATAGGAAACATAAGTGAGCGGATTGTTCAGCATGGTTTTGCCATACACCGGATCAAGCGCGGTTTTCAGCATATTGTATTGCTTGATGGTGGGGTTTTCATAATACAGCCGCTGGAAGTTGAGTATCTGGTAACCGAATGCGCCGCGCATGTTGAGCGCCATATCGAACCTTTTGTAGCGGAAAGAAACGTTCATGGCCGCGGTATGTTTGGGTAGCCCGTTGCCCAGTATTTTCCTGTCCTGATCACTGGCGGAAGCCAGCGGCTTCGGCTTGCCGTCTTCGCCTTCGATGATCCACTTACCGTTCTCGTCGATGTCGATGGATTTGTAGCCGAAGAAATTACCCACCGGTTGTCCTACCTCAATCCTGTGGGTGGCGAGCTGAATAGGTTCTCCCGTATAACCCGCATTGAAGAAAGTAACGGTAGAGGAAGCGAGGTCGCTGTTGATGGAAACCAGTTCGTTCTTATTAAAAGAGTAAGTGATGTTCGCATCCAGGCCAACATCTTTGGTGTTGATGAAATTATAGTTCAGCAATACTTCCACCCCTTTGTTCTTCATGGTGCCGGCATTGGCTCTGGTGGTACCCACCAGGTTGGGCGGTGTGGCCACGGGCAGGTCGTACAGCAGATCGTTGGTAGTTCTCTGGTACAGGTCTATGCTACCGCTGAGCTTATTGCGGAACATGGCGAAATCAAGTCCGGCGTTGTATTCGCTTTTCTTTTCCCAACGCAGGTTCGGGTTGGGGTTACGGGTAGGTACCAGTGGCTGTACCCATTGCCCGTTGCTGAGGAAGCGGCTGGTTTGGTATGCGTAACTGATGAGCCCATCGTAGTTGTTGTTGGGCGCGGTTCCGGTTACACCGAATCCCACCCTGAATTTAAGGTCATCAATGAAAGTAACGTTCTGCATAAAACTTTCCTTACTCAGGCGCCATCCCGCGGATACCGCGGGGAAGGTGGCGTTCTTGTAGTTTTCCCCGAACTTGGTGGAACCTTCTCTCCGCACACTGGCCAGCAACATGTATTTCTCGTTAAAAGTATAGTTCACCCTGGCGAAGAAACCGATGAGGCGGAAGTTGTTCTTGCCGCTTTCCATACCGTATGGCCTGGCCGGGATACCGGGGATGTTCACCTGCTTGTAAGCATCACCCACGCCTAGTTCGTTGTAAGTGAAAAGTTCTGTGGGAAAGTGAGAGTTCCATGCTTCGAAACTTTCGTTGGTCACATCCTGGTAGCTGTAACCGCCGAGAACAGTGGCTTTGTGCAAACCGAAGGACTTCGAATAATCTGTCGTGAATTCGAGCAAACGGTCGTCGCGCAGACTAGTGCTTCGCGAAGCATATCCTCTTCTTCCATTAATTACGGAGGCGCGATGGTCGAAGGATTCGGCATAACCCGTAAGCCAGTTCTCTTTTACATTTGATACCAGCAATTTAAAATTCAGGTCGCGGATGGGTGAGAACACCACACTTCCGTTCAGCCTGGTTTCCTGCATTTTCGATTCGCCTTCCACTTCTTCTATGGGACGAACGGGGTTATCGTAGTTGTAGCCGTTGGGATCTTCTTTCCATCTTCCCATATAATCGTACACACTATCGGTAGGATTCCTGATGATGGCCTGGCGGTAGATATAGCTGTAGTTGGGGCCGGAAAAATATTTCCGGTTCCTGGAAATCACGCCAACGTTGAATTTCAGTTTACCATCCAGCATGGAATGGTTGGCTTCCAAACGACCGGTGAACTGCTGGTTGTTGGAGCGGAGGAACAGACCTTCCCAATGCCTGTAGTTCATGGAAGCCACATAATTGGTTTGGCCGTTTCCGCCCTGTAAAGTAAGGTTATGCGTCTGGCTCACGGGCGTTCTGGTAATTTCGCCCAGCCAATCGGTGCTGGTGCCATAATCATATTTCTGATTGGAGGGGAAGAAGCCATCCGCGATGAGCCTTCTGTAATCGGCGGCATCGAGGAACTCCATTTTCCGGGCGATAGATTGAACACTTACATACCCATCATACGTGAGTGTTGCCGGACGGTTACCATTGCGCTTCTTAGTCGTAATCAGGATTACACCGTTGGTGCCACGCGTGCCGTAGATGGCGGCGGCGGATCCATCTTTCAGTACGTCCACCGACTCAATATCTTCCGGCGCAACCGAGTTGATCGCGCCCGGAATACCATCAATCAGGATGAGTGGCTGCGTGGAAGAAGTAATGGTACTGTTTCCGCGCAAAGAGATCTGGGTGGTGGCATTGGGATCGCCACTTGAAGTGGAGATCGCAAGGCCCGCCACTTTACCCTGGATCAGTTGACCCGCGTCGCGTGCGAAACCTTTGGTAAAATCTTCCTGCTTCACGCTGGCCACGGCACTGGTTACTTCGGTTTTCTTCTGCTTGCCGTAACCGATTACCACCACATCAGTAAGACTGGTAGCTTCGGGGTTCAGTGTAATATTAATGTTCAGCCTGTTGCCTACGGCTACATCCGCGGTTTCGTAGCCAACAAAGCTCACGGTAAGTATGGCGTTCTGCTTGCTTACGTCAATAGAGAAAGTCCCATCGGTACCGGTGGTCACGCCATTGCTGGTATTCTTTTCAAGCACGCTCACACCTGCCAGCGCAGCACCATTCTCTCCAGTCACTTTTCCTTTCACCGTAAACTTCGTTTGCCCGATGGCCATCTGTGAAAGCAGCGTAAAAAGCAAGAGCAGTAATGGTACCAGGGGTTCCCGTATCTTCTTCGCTGTGGCGCATGGCCGGTAATGCAGTAGCGTTTTGGTCCAGAAGTTCATGATCTGTTCGTTTTGATGGTTATTGTATATGTTACTCGCGGGCACAGCGATGCCATCCTGAAAATGGCTATATTTTCAAGGACATGTTATGCATCTAACAAGCTAAACTTGGAGTAGGGGCGTTATTGGTAGCTGATAAGAAAGCGATATTTCTAAAAATCGTTAGTCTGTTGTTGATGGCCTTTCTTATGATAATAAAAGTATCAAACGTTTGCGTTGGTGCGTTAACGCATTTTAATCCTTAGTATTCAAATTTTAACTGAAACTTCATATACCTATCAAGAAAAGGAATAGCGCTACATGATTAGCGGCCGGTGCGCTCATAGTACTATACCACTATAATTAAGGCGGCGCTTCAGGAAGAAGATTTTTATCCTGATGGTTTGTAAGCTGCAACTTCCAATGGTTGAGCGGGAAGAAGTTAATTTCTTTGAGGTGCTCAAATTAGCTCAATAATGTATTCATATGCCGCGGGGAACGGCGGATAATTTTTAGATAACCCGATAATAAAAAAATGGAAATGAAACGGCTCGGGGGTCCGTCTCATTTCCATATGCCATGCGCCACAGCGCTTTAACTACCGGCTATTCAGCCCGCCTAGTGCACAAGCACCTGCTGGCTGCCTTCGGCGCAACGCAACACATAAGTTCCGGCTGGTAATCCTGTGGCAGGAATCTCATGAATACCGGCGCCAAGTTTTGCGCTCCACACGGCACGGCCATCCGCGTGATAGAGGGTAACCTGTGTTGCACGGTCAACAGACAGGCTGAACCTCAGCGTGCCATGACTGACAGGATTGCCCAATACCCTCAACGCTGTTGCGGTTTTATTGATAAGTACACTCCGTAGTTCGGAATAGGTATATGCCCCGTCAAGGTCCGTTTGGCGGATGCGGTAATAGTTACGGCCCGCAGCAGGAGCGTCGTGCCTGTAATGATAATCCTTAGGACTGTTGCTGGAGCCCGCACCGGCTATTGTTGCGATACCCCGCCAGTTGGTTTGGTCCGTACTGTGCTCCACCGTGAAGTCGCGGGTATTGATCTCCTGGGCGGTGCCCCAGTTAAGCATCACGTTCCCGTTCACCGCAGTTGCCGTGAAGGACTGCCAGCGCACAGGCAATACCGATAGTGTGTTTTGCTGCCCGATGTAATTTGAAGTCGTGCCGGTCAGCGCGAAATTCGTAATGGTGCCATTGAAGTTTCCCGCCTGATCAACAACGGTTGTAAGGCCGCTGTTGTCGCCATCGGTCACACCCTGGTTAAAAGTATAGTATGCGGCAAGGCCCGGTGTTGCGGGATCGATTTCTCCGTACATGGCTGCCTGTATCTCAGACTGGGTGCGGGCAACATTCCAGATTCTGACCTCGTCTATACCCCCATCGTAAGGCTGGCCGAATCCATCCCTGTATCCCATCACAAATGAACCCACGGGTGTCGTAGGCAGTACATTATTGGTGTAGATAGGTGTGCCATTGGCGTAAACGGTAACCCCGGTAGTACTGAACACCATAGCGAGGTGGCACCACTGGTCGGTGGGAACATAAAATGTTGTTCCATAAAGACCGTTACCTACCGAGACCAGCAACCGGAGCTGGGTATTGATAAATAACGCATAACCGTTAGAGTTAGCTACTCCATTGGTCATGATCATATGGTCCGTGCCCCTGCCGCCGTTGTGGTAAATCCAGGCTTCCATGGTAACATTGGTGGTTGCTGTGGTAGCGACCGGAGCCCCGAAACGATCGTTCGCCTGGTCGAAATGCAAGGCGTTCGCCGTAAACTGGATTGGGCTGGCCACCCAGGTTCCACCGTTGATCAGCGTGGCGTCAACACCTGTATTTACCGTGCCGGAATTTAAGGCTGAGGTACCCGAACCCTCATTGAAGCGGTAACTGGCAACGAGTGAAGGCATATCATTGTTCAGTCCCTTGCCCAGCATGTTCGCTTTGATTTGCTGCTGTGTGCGGGCGACGCTCCACAGCCGTAGCTCATCCATCCTGCCGCTGAAAAAATCAGTATTTGTTGCTGAACGGCGCACACCGGCGCTAACGGCATCAGGCGTCCAGGAACTTGGCGCGGTGAAATTCAGGTCATCCGTCAGTTGCCCATCGATGTACACTTTAAGGTTTGTACCAGAGGTTCGTACCACCGCTACGTGCACCCACCGGTTGGTGGCGATGGTACCCGTGGCCGGTTGAATATTGAGGCCGGTTCCTGTGCCATCTGTCAATTTCAGCGCAAGCCGGCCACCGTCGGCAGAACGCGCCACAATGCTGAATACAGGATCATTACTTCCAGCAATTGTTTCAGCATACATACAGCCATTGCCGGTTCCGTTCCAGTATACCCATCCCTCAACGGTAAACTCCGGGAGCTGACTCACGGACGCGGAGGCTGGAATAGACAGGTAATCGTCCGTACCATCGAGACTGATGGCGGTATTGGACTGCGCGCAAATAAGGGTTGAAATAGTTAAGGCCAAAAGTGTAAAAATGGTCTTCATTCGACTATGGTTTAGGTGTATTATTGCTTGACTGAAATCCTCCGATGCTTGTGTTTTTCAACAGAAGCCGTGAAACATATCATTAAAGGGGTTATTCTGATGGCGACCCAACCAGGAGACGGTTGATCTCTTCCAATAGCTGATTACCGGGAACTGGTTTGGATAAAAACGCGTTCATGCCTGCTTCCCGGCACCGCCTTTTTTCAGCGGGTGAATTGTCAGCTGTTAAGGCAAGGATAGGTAAATCGCTTCCCGGCTGAGCGCGGATAAAAGAAGCTACCTCGAACCCGTCCTTCAACGGCATCCGGATATCTATAATGGCAAGATCAAAAGAGGAATTCCTGAAGGTATCAATGGCTGCTTCGCCATTTTCTACCCAGGTAATTTCGTACGGCTCATTTTTCAGGAGCGCGTTAAAGACAAGACGATTAAAGGGATCGTCCTCCGCGAACAATATCCGGTTCTTCATAAAAATATGTTCAGGCTGGGGCCAATAATGCTCAACTAATCATTACAGTATCAAATAAATACAATTTTCTCTAAGTATGTTCACCAGTGACCAAAAATAAAAACATTTAGGTATAAACGCTTAATTATTGTCCAGCCAAAATAAATAATGCAACCACTTTTTTTAAACAGAAGACAGGAAGTTGTGTATAGGCGCACCCGTATTGACACATTGGAAAGCGTATGCAGTAGGCCCGCGAAGCACCCGCCGCCCGAAGTACCTAGGAGTGACCTCGGGGTTTTGACACATTCCACTGCAAAACCCATCTTCCGCCGGAACTACCCCTCAAAAAAGAAGATATCCCATTGCTGGTCCGCTTCGGTAACGGTCATGAACATCCGGAAACACAAAAATATCCGACGCGCCCGGTTCATCCCCGATCATTATGGAAACAACGCCTTTATTCGTATTCGGGCACATGACCATACACTTTTACCTACCAAACAGTTGTTTACGCTATTACATTTTTATTTTTTCCCTTACAGGATAATAAAGGATATACCTAAGCGCTAGTAACCCCAATGTATCAGTAAAAATCATATTGATGCGGAGGAAATCACTTAACCCCTAACCTATTTTTTATGAGTGCCAGTCTAAGGGCATGCCTTATCGTAGTATTTCTATGGGCCTTTTCCCAACATTCTTTTTCTCAACTGAGTGACCTGCATTACCTCCCAAAACAGATCAGCGGCGCTTTCGTGGACCAGCGAATTTACCTTTCAACACCGGAAACCACGCCGTTTTCGGTGAACGTGTATGTGGGTACAGCGAGTACCCCGACTACCACGATATCCCTTTCCAATGCCGCCACCGCTTCCTACGATCCAGGGGGCACCGACAACAACATCACCTTGCTGACGGCCGCCAATACCGGATTGGTCAACAGTTCAGCCGGGCTGCGTTTCGAGTCCCCCGGCGGTCAGAAATTCTATGTAAACTGGCGTGGAAAAAGCGCGAACCAGGCGTCTTCGCTTACCTCTAAAGGAAGAGCCGCGCTGGGAACGGCTTTCAAATGGGTTGGCGCGCCCAATAAGGGAACCAATACTGCCATATTAACCAATTCACTCGGCATAATGGCCACAGAGGACAATACCGTGGTAGACATATTCGGTTACGACCCTAACTGTACCTTTCGGTCCGGGAACACGGAAGCGGGCATCACTTCCGATGCCATCTCTGTTACACTGAACAAAGGCCAGACGTACGTACTGGAAGCGCCGCTCACCAACGCCAGCAACCAGAGTGGCTGGATCGGTTCCAGCGTCACCTCCACTAAACCCATCGCCGTTAATATCGGCCAGATGCATTACCAGCCACATACAGTAGGTAGCCAGGACTGTGCAATTGACCAGATCATCCCTGAAAACCGGTTGGGAAAAGAATATATTTTTGTTCGCGGAAATGGTACAGACAATCTTGAGTTTCCAGTCATCATCGGCACTCAGAATGACACGAAAATCTATGTGAACGGCTCCGCCACACCGCTTGCCACCATAAACGCGGGGGAATTTTACAAGATCGCATCAACTTATTATTCCACCAATTCGCCAACAGGATCAGCTCCGGGTGGCAACATGTATGTCCGCGTTTCAAAAGAAGCTTATGCCGTTCAATCATTGGGCGGGTCTTCGAATGAGGCGACTGCTGACCTCAACTTTATCGCGCCTGTAAACTGCCTGCTGGCGAATTCACTCGACAATATTCCCGATGTATCCAATATAGCGGGCACCACCATATCGGGTGGCATCACCATCATTTCATCTTCAGCCGTATCGGAAGAAAACATCACGGTCACTTACGGTAGCAATACAGTGTCAACGGCAACCCTTACCGCCGCGAAAAAAAACGTGGCGGGTAGTTCAGACTGGAACACTTATTACCTGAGCGGCCTGTCCGGCAACGTTAAGGTTTCCTCTACCGGACCCCTGGCGGTAGGTTACTTCGGGTTCTCCGGAGTGGCAGGCGCCTCCGGCTACTTCTCCGGGTTTGAAACCATCCCCACCATTGAAGTGCAGCGAATCGGAGACGGGTGCCTGCCCAGCACCTTACTGAATGCCACACCGGGCTTCACTGCCTACACCTGGTACCGCAACGGCACCGTGGTACCGGGGATCAACAGCAACAGTTACGCGCCCACCACCGCGGGTAAATTCACGGTTACCGTTACGAACGGAAGCTGCGCCTACACTTCCGCCAACCAATACATTTATGACTGCAACTCTGAAATCATCGTAAAAACAACAGCCAACAAAGCGGGTATACTGGCCGGAGAAACTGTTACCTTCCAGATAGCTGTGAGCTACCTCAGTGACGTGAACGTAACCGATCTGGTAGTATCCGCACTGGTGCCATCCAATGTAACGGTTACCGGCACATCAGCAACTTTTGGCTCCGTGTCCAACACCGGCGCCACCTATACCTGGAATATCGGGACCATGAGAAACGGAGAAGAACACCTGCTCAATATAACCGCAGTCGGAAACACTGTCGCCACCCCTACCAGCGGAACGCTGACGGTTTCAAAAACACAAACCTTCTCCATGGGGACGGAAATCAATAAGGTGGCGGATGACTTTTCAGAAACCGTTACCGTGTACAGCGCACTCTCCGCGGAGCCTACCGCGCCGGCAACGGGCCTATATTTCACCAATACAGGTTCTGCCCATCCATACAACAATGTATTGAACTTTTCTCCTTCATCCAGCGCCGCCGGATACCTGATAGTAAGGAGTACCGGCGCTACGCCAGGTTTTGTACCAGTTGATGGTTCCAGTTATACCGTAGACGATATCGTGTCGGGCGGCACCATCATCTATGTGGGCTCAGATACAGCCGTAACAGACTACAGTGCGCTGGCGGATGTAAACTATCATTATGCCATTCATGCATACAATGGTGGTGGCGCAGCATCAAACTATCTCACCTCGGCACCTTTACTGGCCGTGGTAAACAACCGCCCTGGAGCTACCTTCGCCATGAGCGCCGCCAACTCCAGTACCTCGGCAGGTTTCGCCGACCTCGGCATCAATGTGACGTTCAGGAACGGATTAGGCGGTACGGGAACTAGCCTTACAGCATCAAGGTATACCGGAACCACGCCGCCTTCGCCCACCAATGGAAGACCTGCAGGCTATACGATTCAGCCCCTTTACTTTACGGTTAGCTCATCCGTTGGCTCGCCGGGGAGTTACACCATCGTTCTGGACTTCTCCGAACTGGCGCTCTCACAGGTGATGTGGCAGGACGCCAGGCTACTGAAAAGAAGCGGCTCTGGATCAGCCTGGGCCGATATCACAGGGAATATCCTGACCTACACCACAGACGGTATTCCGGGCAAACTCGTTGTGAGTGGCCTGAGCAGCTTCTCCGACTTCGCCGTAGCTACACCTGGCGGAACCCTTCCGGTACAATGGGTATCGTTCAACGCCAAAGCACGCGGCAACGATGTTGAACTGACCTGGCAAACCGGGACAGAAGTAAATACCGATGCCTACGAAGTGCAGCACAGCAATAACGCCATCAACTGGTATGCCATTGGCAATGTTAAAGCCGCCGGCAACAGTGGAACCGCGCGCAACTACAGGTTCCTTCACACCGGCGCCAACGCGGGCACCCACTATTACAGGCTGCTCCAGAAAGATAATGACGGCAGCTCACAGTTCAGTAAAACCCTCTACCTGCGGATAAGCGACGACGCGCCAACGATCACGATTATGGGTAACCCTGTAGTGAACGGCCAGCTTAAATTCAGGTCAACGAGCAAAACCACCGTTGTATTAAGGGCCACCGACGGAAGGCTAATCAAAGAGATGGATGCCGCCGCAGGTGTAAACCAAATGGATGTACAGCACCTGCCTTCAGGCACTTACCTGCTGAGTTACGATAAACAGGTGTTGAAGATCATTATCAGGTAATAATTGTTTGAAATCATAAGTAACGGAGTCAGCGTTTAATTTAAATGCTGACTCCGTTACTGTTTTATAGACACCGCTCCGCGCAGTTCTTCGGCTCCATTGCTTAATAAAAGAATGCTTTTTTGCTTGCGGCCATCAACGCTGAATCAATAGCCTTCTTACGCAAGCAATCGCTACCAACGGAACCGAACAGCAGAAGAAAGCCGAAAACAGTTAAAAGTTTGCATATGAATTTTGTTAAATTCGCTTTAACAAAAACCTCTACTATGATCAACAAACTACGATCGTGCTTTCTTATCACGCTGATGGGCACCTCCTGCTCGGCCGCATTTGCGCAGGAGGTCGTTAATGCCGGGGGAGCAGATGCCACCGGAAGCGGCGGACAGGTCAATTACTCTATCGGACAGGCTTTTTACACCGTGGTGAATGATGCGGGTGGCTCTATGCAACAAGGCATACAGGCCATCGTGATCGACCAGGTACTACCCGTGACCTTGATGGATTTCCAGCTCAGGCTGGAAACAGACAACAGGGTACTGCTGAGTTGGCGAACAGCCATGGAACAGCACAACGACCGGTTCATCCTGGAAAAAAGTACCGACAGCAGAACCTTTAAACCCTTCGCCCAGGTAAAGGGTAAGGGCTACGCCACCAGCGTAACGGACTATGCCGCCCATGACAACCAGCCCGCAACGGGCCTTAATTTTTACAGGATCAGGCAACAGGATTTCGACGGCACCATCGCTTATTCTGAAATAAAAAGCATCCGCGTGCTTGCCCTGGAAAATACGGTCACCCTTTCTCCCAATCCCACGGCCGGAATGCTGATCCTGCAAACAAAGCAACCGCTTTCAAAAGTATACCAGATCCTTGACCTCAACGGCAGGGTCCTGGAAAGCAGGCCCGTTACGTCAGGTAACATGCAAATCGATATCAGCAGGCTTACCCCCGCCATGTACATCATCAACATCATCCACGACAACAAAACGGTACAATCCTTTAAGATTACTAAAAACTAAGTTCCATGAAAAAAATAACATTACTCCTTTCAGCTTTCATTCTATCCGCACAGTTATTCGCACAGGCCCCTAACAGCATGAGCTACCAGGCCATCGTAAGAAACGCAGGCAACAACCTCGTGACCAATCAAACAGTTGGGATGCGCATCAGCATCCTCAAAGGCTCTTCCTCGGGCACGGCAGTATATGTGGAAACACAAACACCTACCACCAACGCTAACGGACTTGTGAGCATACAGATCGGCGGAGGCTCAGTGGTTTCAGGTACTTTTTCCGCCATCAACTGGGCCAACGACTCTTATTATGTGAAAACTGAAACCGACCCCGCCGGCGGTACCAGCTACAGCATCACCGGCACCAGCCAGCTCCTGAGTGTACCCTATGCACTCTACGCCAAAACTTCCGGCGGACTGAGCGGCGGCGTTTCATTTACTAACGCTACGGTTGGCGGCACCACCAACATCACCATCACGGATGTTAATGTCAGCGCCGTCGTGGTAAACTTCGGAGGTAGCGCTGCGGGCACCTCCACCATCAACGTAACACTTCCAGCAGCCAGCAGCTACCCGGCGGGACATGTGATCTATTTTATCCCCACCGCCTTTATTACCTCGAACCCATCGTGGAACATTACAAGTTCAGGAGCTACTTACAGTGCGCTCAACAGCAATGGTTTGACGATGAACCCGGTAGCCCTCGGTGCCGGTAACAACTTCAGGATGGTGACCGATGGCATAAGCAAATGGTTCAGGATAATGTAAGATATGGCCAATATTTCAAAAGCGGGTTGCCTTGAAAAACGCAGGTAACCCGCTTTTCATTTTATCCCGGTTTTTCTTTCACACACCGGAGAAAAGCTTTTTACGCATTCAGTTTTCATTCAGAATTGAATCGTTACTTTGACCAAACATCCATATGAAAGTACTCATTGTGGAAGACGAAAAAGAACTTGCCAGCGCCATGCGGACCTACCTGGAAAGGGAGAACCTGGTGTGCGAAGTGGCGGACAATTTCCGGCATGGAATGGCAATGATGGAATCCTTCGATTATGATTGTGTGTTGTTGGATATTACCCTTCCCGATGGAAACGGCCTGGATATCCTGAAAGAAATGAAAGCCAGCCATAAAATGGATGGCGTTATCATCATTTCGGCGAAAGACGCCATTGAAGACCGGGTGTACGGACTGAACCTCGGCGCCGACGACTACCTCGCCAAACCCTTCCACCTTTCTGAACTGTACGCCCGTACCGCAGCGGTGATCAGAAGACGCCGGTATAATGGCAGCAATACCATCACCATCAACGAACTGACAATAGACCTGATCGCCAAAACGGTTTTTGTAAACGACCACCCCGTGGAACTCACCAGGAAGGAATATGACCTGTTGCTGTACCTGGCCGCCAACAGGAACCGCGTGGTATCCAAGAACGCGATCGCTGAAAACCTTGCAGGCGATAGCGCAGCTTTTTTTGACAGCTTCGACTTTATTTACGCGCACATGAAAAACCTGAAACGTAAATTGCAGGAAGCCGGCTGCGCGGACTACATCAGGGCCGTGTATGGCATGGGCTACAAGCTATCCGCATGAAATTACTGCAAAAAACAGGAAGGCAATACCTGGTTTCCACCCTGGTTACGTTACTCATCGCGTTACCGGTTTTTTATTTTGTGCTGAAAATGATTGTGCAGGAAGATATTGATGAAGACATCCGTTCCGCCCGTGCACAAATGCTTCCAGAACTGAAGAAATCCATCCGGGAGGGCACCGAAACCCAGTTTCGTTTCCTCGACCATAACGTGAGCTTCTCTCCTTCCTCCCAAAAACGATCTTCCGATACCATCTATACCATCATCATCCCGGACACCGCCACCAGTGAAAACGTTCCGCACCGCGTATTGGAAACCACTTTTGAAGAGGCGGGCCGGTTTTACCAGCTTACGCTCCGCACTTCTCTGGTAGATACCGAAGGACTTATTGAAGCGGTACTCGTGATGGAAGTGGTACTGGTCCTGTTGCTGTTCGCGGCACTACAGTTGGTGAACCACAGACTGGCGGGCAACATATGGCGTCCCTTTTTGCGGACCGTGCAGCAGGTGGCCGCGTACCAGGTGGAAGCGCAGGAAAAACCGAAGTTGGAAGTTTCAAATGTGGAAGAGTTCAGGCACCTCAACCAGGCGCTTGATCAACTCATGGAAAGAAGCAGGAACGCTTTTATCGCACAGCGGGAGTTTGCGGAAAACGCTTCCCATGAAATGCAAACCCCGCTGGCGATTTCCCAGTCGAAACTGGAACTGCTCATGCAAACGCAGCCCATTACGGAGGAACAATCGGCCCTGATCTCTTCCATTGCCGCGGCCAATCAAAGGCTTTCCAGGCTTACCCGTTCGCTGCTGCTCCTCGCCAGAATGGACAACAACCAGTTCTTTGCCAGAGAAACCATTGCACTCAACAAAGAAGTTACCGAACAACTGGCCCTGTACAAAGACCCGATTGAACGGAAACAAATTGATGTTTCAGTAGAACAACATGAACCGGTAACGCTTTCCTGCAACAGGACCCTGCTGGAAATCATGATCGCCAACCTGCTCACCAACGCCATCCGCCACAATATTAACGGCGGAAAAATAAAGATTCGTTCCAATGCGGCTTTCCTGGAAGTGTCCAATACAGGCAAGCAGGATGCGCTGAATGAAACGCTGATGTTCCGGCGCTTCAGAAAAGAAAGTGATGACCCGGCAAGTATTGGGCTGGGCCTTGAAATCGTTAAAAAAATCGCCTCGTCGAGCGGCTTTTCGCTATCCTATTCTTTTGAAGAAGGATGGCACCATTTCAGGATCAGTTTCCCCGCATATTAACGATTGATTAATCCCGGGAACGCATAAAATTCAGAAAGTATTCAGAATTGAAGGAGAATTTGCATGCAAGCTAAAATCCTTGTATGAAAATAATACTCCTGTTTGCCTTCCTTTTTTCCGCGACCGGTGAACCAAAATGGCAGACCGATTTCGAGGCCGCCGCACGCCAGGCAAAAGAAGAACACAAACTGATTTTACTTAATTTCTCGGGTTCCGACTGGTGTGGTCCATGCATCCGTTTACACAGCACCTTCTTCACCTCACCTTCATTTACCGCCCTGGCATCAGATGAACTGGTATTGGTGAATGCCGATTTTCCAAGGCTCAAGAAAAACCGGCTTCCCAACGCGCAACAAAAAAAGAATGATGCACTGGCCGAACGATACAACCAGAAGGGCGCCTTTCCACTAACCCTGTTGTTGAATGAAGAAGGAAGAGTGCTGCATACCTGGGAAGGCGTTCCGAATACAACGCCGGAAGCATTTACCGATCAGCTCAAAGCCGCGTGCCATGCAGCAAAATAGCACACTGGCCCCTGCTTCCGTTAAAGTGAGCGAAGTCCATAAGCTGATGGGCAACCGCTTCGAATTAACGGTGATCGCCCCGGATGAATCTGTAGGGGCCGAATGGATCGCAGCGGGTGTGGAGGAGATCAGTAGAATAGAACGCATGCTCACCACTTTCAGTGATACAAGTGAAACTTACGCCGTAAACGAACAGGCCGGCATCGCCCCGGTAAAAGTAAGCAGCGAGTTTCTCCACCTCGTAAAAAGAGCAGCAAACATTTCGGTACTCACCCAGGGCGCCTTCGACCTTAGCTATGGATCAATAGATAAGCGCTTCTGGAACTTCGACCAGCAGATGACTACCCTTCCCGACCCGGCAGAAGCGCGGAAAAAAGTGGCCCTGATCAATTACCGGAATGTGGTGGTGGACGAAATCAACCATACCGTTTTCCTCAAAGAACGCGGCATGCGTATCGGCTTTGGCGGCATCGGGAAAGGATACGCCGCTGAAATGGCCAAACTGGTGCTGATAGAAAAAGGTGCGAAAGGTGGTGTGGTAAATGCCTCCGGAGACCTTACCACCTGGGGAAACCAGGCCGACGGCAGCCCCTGGACCATCGGCATCGCCAACCCCAACGCCGCGGAACAGGTGTTTTCGTCACTGGACATCTCCAACAATTCCGTGGCCACTTCAGGGAACTATGAAAAATTCGTGGTGATCGGGGGAAAGAAATACTCCCACACGATCGACCCCAAAACAGGCATGCCCGTGACCGGTATAAAAAGCGTCACCATCATTTGTCCGAACGCGGAAATGGCCGATGCCATGGCCACCCCGGTTACGATTATGGGCATCAGCGCAGGGCTGTACCTGGTGAACCAGTTGAAAGGAATGGCCTGCATTATTGTGGACGACAACAACAAGATACATACCTCAAAAAACATACACATCATATGAAGCAGCAAACATTATTACGCACCGTACTGGGTTGTGCCACCCTTCTGTTCGGCGCCTCCTGCACCACGGTAAAAGCTTACCAGATGAACAAACTGAACGATGCGGAAATGAGCCTTTCCGCACGTAAAATCGAAAAAACAGAACTCAGCTTCCAGTCATACCGCGAAGGTTCTTCCGGCGCCAACGGCGGCAAAACCGGCGGCGGCTGCGGTTGCAACTAACACCTAAACCTCCCCTGCATGAAAAAGATCAGTCTGCTCACACTCGGCCTCTACCTCAGCATCCTCGCCGCATTCTCCCAATCAGTTTCCGGTGGCGATTCCACCTACAAGCGCCGTAAACTGAAGTTTGAAGAAGCGAACATCGTTTCCAGCTACTACAGCCAGAACGGCAACAATGCGGCCGTTACCGGCGGTATCGGCTCCCAGAAGCTTACCGACATCTCCAACTCCTTCGACCTTAAACTAAGTAAATACGACTGGAAAAACAGGAAGAACACGTTCACCATTGATATCGGGATAGATCATTACACTTCCGCTTCTTCTGATAAAATCGATCCCTCTACCGTGAGCTCCGCCTCTTATTCAGATACCCGCATCTACCCTTCCATCAACTGGACGAGAGAGAACACCGAGAAAGGTACCACCATCGGTGGCGGTATTTATACTTCCGCGGAATACGATTACATCTCCACCGGGGCAAATGTCAATTTCAGCAGGAAAACAAAGAACAGGAACGGGGAACTGTACGCCAAACTACAAACTTATATTGACCAGGTGAACCTGATCTACCCGATTGAACTCCGGGGCAGCATCACCAAACGACCGGCAAATGGCAGAAAAACATTCAGCGGCACGGTCTCCTGGTCACAGATCATCAACCGCAACCTGCAAGTGATGCTGGAAACTGAACTCGTTTACCAGCAGGGCTTCCTCAGCCTGCCCTTCAACAGGGTTTACTTCAAGGACCAATCCGTGAACATAGAGCACCTGCCCGATTCCAGGTTTAAAATACCCGTAGGCATTCGTGCCAGTTATTTCGCCGGAGACGCGCTCATATTAAAAGGATGGTACCGCTATTACAAAGACGACTGGGGCATTGCATCGCATACCGCACAACTGGAGACCACGGTGAAATTAACACCCTTTGTGTCTGTAACACCATTCTACCGGTATTACAACCAGACCGGCACCCGGTACTTCGCGCCATACCAAGCGCATAGTTTGGCGGACCAGTTTTACACCAGCAACTATGATCTTTCCACGTTTAACAGCGCGTTCTTCGGAGGAGGTATCCGGTTGGCGCCACCCAAAGGCGTATTGGGTATGCAACATGTTCAGTCTCTGGAACTGCGTTATGGGCACTATAATAAAAGCATTGATATGAACGCGAATATTGTTTCCCTGCATTTGAAGTTCAAGTAGCAGCAGGAAACATCTTTTGTGGTATTAATCCCTGGTTGGGTCAAAATCAATGATCCACTCAATGCCGTACTTGTCTCTGAACATCCCGAAGTAAGTGCCCCATGGACTGTTGTCCATGGGCATTTCAACCTGACCACCCGCTGAAAGTCCGTTGAAGAGCTGATCGGCTTCATCTTTACTTTCCGCACTGATGGAGATTTTTGACCTGTGTTCGTTTTCGTTTGTCTTACCCATAAATTCAGGAACATCGTTAGCGATCAACCTATTTTTACCGATGGGCAAAGCGATGTACATGATCTTATCCGCCTCTTTTTCCGATATGGGAAATTCGGGACCTGCGAGGTCTTTGAAACGTATTATTTTGGTGAATGTTCCACCAAATACTGATTTGTAAAAATTGAACGCTTCTTCGGCATTGCCATTGAAGTTAATATGAAGGTTGAGCACGGCCATATAGCTGAGTTGATTTTTGTATTCAAACTTACAGCTAAACCTTAAACCGTACAGGGTATAATCGCGTCAAAAAAGAGGGGTGATTGCGCAGTTGTTTCATTTACCTAACCCCGGAAACCCAGGCGATCGCTTCCTCCAGTTCATCGTGTTCAAATCCACGGAATTCGCCGGGAACAAACTTGCTGAACACATCGGTAAAGGTTCTCACGGCTTCTTTGTCGCTCACTATCGCGGCACGGTTCCATTTGGTGAGGGCTTTTAACCCCAGTGCGGCATCCTGGATCCAGGCACCCATGGTGAAGTTTTTCAGATCGGTATCCAGCACCAGCAGGTAATTCAGTTCGCCGTTCTTATCTATGGCCTCTTTGGCGCGTGGAATAACAATGTTTGCAAAATCCTCTTTGGTCACCTCGCCGGTGGCACGAAAGGCGACCATGTTATCGGGTGCAGCAATGGTAGTAATCATGTGGGATGTTTTTCATCAGTGGTAAAAATATTGTGCCACCACCAACCAGTTCATTCGCCCCGGAATGTTTAACGAATGTTACGATTCTTGCAGATTGAAATTGTAGTAAAAGTAAACAAACCACCTGCCAGCCACGCCAGGTAGTATATGCGTTAAAAAAAGCAGGGGAATTAACGGATATTTTTCCTGATCCTGCTCAACGATGATTGTGTAACCCCCAGGTAAGAAGCCAAATAGGAAAGCGGAATACGATTCACAAGTAGCGGGTATTTCTCTATAAACGCCAGGTAGCGCGTTGTAGCATCTTCCGAAACCAGGGGACTTCTTCTTTCTATCTTTTGGATTAATGATTTTTTGATGATCTTGTTTACCATACTTTCCCAACCCACAATGGTATTGCCTATTTCTTCCCAGTCCTTTTTGGGAAACACGATTAGTTTGCAGTCCGTAACGGCTTGCACATATCCTGAAGATGGAATTTTGTTATCGAAACTGTCCAGGTCCACCACAAAATTATTTTCGTCGATGAAATACTTGGTAATTTCTTCCCCTTTATTGTTGTAATAACAAACCCGGAGAATGCCATCCAATATGAACCCGACTTGTTTTGCAATTTTGCCGGCTTCTGAAAAATAGTCTTCTTTGCGAAGTGTTACTTCCGTTGACTTACTTATAATGAAATCAATTTGCTGTTCGTTCAAATTTCCGAATTGCAATAAGTAATTGATCAATTCTTTCATAGTTATTTCATTTGGCTCATTATCAGTTTGTCAAACATTTTATCGGACAGAATTTTTCTGAAAAATAACATCATTTTCGCTCCCGAAGCACCGACATATCTTGTTTTCGGATGATTTGCCTCAATGCCTTTTTTGATAAGTTTAGCAATAACAATCGGGTTGGCGGCATTTTTTTCTACTGCCGCGTACATATTGATTACGCCTTTCGCCAAAGCGCTGTATGCGGTATTCCCCGAAACTCTTGACATATATTCAGTTCCAAGTCCTGTCATTTCTGATTTTGTGCCGCCCGGTTCAATTACTATTACGTCAATTCCAAACGACTTAACTTCTTTGCGAAGCGCATCACTCAATCCTTCAATAGCGAATTTGCTTGCGTGATACCACACGCCCATCGGCAAGGTTACTTTACCACCAATGGATGAAATGTTTACAATTTTACCATAGTTGTTTTTTCGCATAGCGGGCAATACCAATTGTATTAAACGCGCCGCACCAAAAACGTTTACGTCCAACTGATATTTTGCGTCAGACATTGGCATATCTTCCAACGCGCCGTAGTATCCTGAACCTGCATTGTTGATTAAAACATCGATGCTTCCTGCTTCTTTCAAAATTTGTTGAACACATGAAACAAGGCTTTCTTCCTTGGTAACGTCCAAAGAAATTGGTTTTATGCCGTGTGTTTTTAAGTCTTGCATTTTCTCTGTTCTGCGTGCCGCACCATAAACGTTGTAGCCGTTTTGTGCGAGATAAATTGCTGTTGCTTTTCCAATTCCTGCCGAAGCACCTGTTATCAGAACCGTCTTTGCCATTATTTTATTTTTTTAAATATTAATGGTGCAAAGCTGGGTTAATAAAAAATGGGATTATTTGTCATTTGGCAAAAAGTGAGTTTGGGGTGCTGGGTGGGGCTGGTTCTCTTGCCTTTTAAATTTCCTGTGGGTATGCTTTTTTCTGTGTTTGTTGCTTGGAGGGTGCCGTAGGCTGGCGTTGTACTGCCATTGCCACTAACCTCTTGATTTTGTAAAAGAAAGTACTACTGGAAATTGATGAAAAAAAGAAGTGGGACCCGAAAGTCCCACTAAGTGCGGATAATAGGTGTGGAATCGAACCATTGGTGTTGGTGCTTAGTTTCGTAAGAAACATAAAATCGGAGTAATGGCAGCTTTGAACCTTCTTCAGTTTAAAAATAACTCCAGCGCATTATCCTTTTTCTTCTAAGGCACTTAACGTCAATTGCCCATATCACCTAAATCAAATTATCAGTTGAAAGTCTTATTAAAAAAGCAGGCTTAAAAAAAGCTGGCAAGGTGAGCTGTTGGCTGATGGGCTACAAATAAAACACTTACCGTCCTTCTTCCGCGCCAACCCACCGGTTCAGAAAATGTGTAGGCGTTTCCAGCACGACCTTTACAAAAGGGGCTTGTTTCTTTTTTAGCGGAATAAGCGCAGCGCCGTTCTCAACGGGCACCTTCATCAGCAACTCATATTTGTCCTCCCCGCCCTTATTGAAATGGTTGCTGAAACTCACCCATACACCCGCGGTACCTTGTTTTTCCAGTACGTTCCATTTCACTTGCAGTGTATCCTCATTTTCCCAATTGGCAGAAAGGTCAGAAGCATATACTTTACCGGTGAGCGGGATGCCGTCAACCTCCATGAGGATGGGCCTGGGAACAGCAATGTTCAGGAATCCGGCCAGCGTGGGCATGATGTCGACAATGCCGGGATTTCCGGTGCGGTAATAGGTATTCAATCCTTTTGCGTTGCTCACGATCCAGGTGCTTCTTTCCCTGTCGGACTGGCCGCCATGCCCTTTGCCGGTTTTAGCGTCCCTGCCATGGTCGGTGGTAATATAGATCACCCAGTCTTCATCGTGGTTTTTTATCCGGTATTGTATCGCCTCCCACAGTCTTCCGATCTGTGCGTCCATTAAACGGACCGCACGGTAGAACGCTTCACTGTCGCCGTACGCGTGTCCCATATCATCGGTGTATTCCAGGTATACCCAGGAAAGATCGGGCGCTTCCTTGCGTATATGCTCCGCGGCGGCATTTACGACCGTCTCATCTATCCTGTGCATAAAATCCCGCGCTTTGTCGTGCGGGTAGCGCACCGTATCGTGCTCCAGTCCATCAAAATGATGGTCCAGCACGATGCCCCCTGTTTCGGGGAGACCTTCCCCAATGAGTTTGGTTCTGTTGTCCTCCCAACTGGAGAAAATCGCTGTTTTCTTCTGTGGATAATGGGATTTGAATAAGCGGAAGATGGTGGGGTAATGATAATTCGGGCGCTTAATGTCGTTGCCCCATACATTGTGTTTGTTCACCCAGGTTCCCGTAAGCAGACTATTGTAACCAACGGCTGAGATCGTTGGCGTTTGCGTGTAGTCTCCCTTCCCTCCACCAACATGCGCACGGGTGTATCCGCCCACCGCGGCAATGCTATCAAGGGCGGGTGTAGCAATTTTTTCAATTACATCGGCTGAAATGCCATCCACAATCACAAACATGGCTTTGCGGGCGGGCTGCGCCGCAGCTGTGAAATACAGCAGCGTCGCGCTGATTATTGTTATGGTTATTTTGTTCATCTTCTGAAGATATAAAAGAATGATTTGAATAAACAGTTGATTAGTGTCCGTGGGCAATGTACTCGTTCTCCACCCACCCGTCACTGTAAAGTTTCAGAATGGCATATCCCGGCGGCGTTTCCAGGTAGTAACAGGGGCCGGCGGAATCCTTGTCTCCCTTTCCCCACCAAAACCCGCTCATGGCGCCGTTACAGCAATAGAGAACACCATTGTAGAGCGTTTTGTCATACAAATGATTATGGCCGCTCAGCATCACCTTTACCTTGTCGCGATGTTTATAAAACAGGTCCTTGAGCTTCCTGTTGTCGGAATGGTTACCGCCAACCAGCAATGGTGTGGCGCCGAAAACGGGGAAATGCGACATCAGCAGTGTGGGCGTGTTGGCGGGAAGCTGCTCCAGTTCCTTTTCAAGCCACAGGTACTGGGTATCATCAAGGGAAATATCTTTGTTGTTGCCATCCAGCACAATAAAATGCCAGCCGTTCCTTGAAAAGCTGTAATACCGTGCAGGCATCCTCAGGCGTTTCACCACATAATCCTTTCCATACATCGCATCTCCTTTATCCGGCACGGACCACCAGGGGTCGTGGTTGCCTATACAACTGTAGAACGCATCACCTTTAATCGTTTCCATCGCCCTGTCCCAGGCATCCCACTGCTGCAGCATCTTTTCCCGGGTTACATCCTTGTAAGATGCATCCATGATAGAATCGCCCCCATTCAGGAAAAAATCAACCTTAGATTTCCTGATATCTGCCAGGCATTTTGTAAAACGTTCGGCTGCAGTACTGTCGGACCCCGGCAAATGCACGTCCGTAATATGGGCCACCGTCAGGGCGAGTTTTCTCTTTGTTCCGCCGCCGGTACGTTCCGGAAACACTCCCCCCTCGCCCGCCATCATGGCGGATCCTGTAAGTAGGGTTCCGGCGGTTTTGATGAGTGTTCTTCTTTTCATGTGTTCAGCTTATATAGAACAGCAGGCGTGCAGGCTTAAGCCCGCAAGCCTGCTGTATGAAGGCCCGCTATTCCCAGCCGAAAAGCTGCGGGGCCAGTTTTGGATTCAGGGTAAGTTGGTTAAAAGGTATAGGACGGTAATAGTATTGCGGTTCAATGAACGTGCGCATCCTGTTATCGGTTACAATCGCCCCGCCGTTCTGCCCATTCTTCAAGTATACCGTTACGTTTTCGCCGAAATTCCCCGCTTTATAATACACCAACCGTACGCCCAGGGAATTCGTTTCCTGCGCGCTTGCCGGTGGGATCGACGCGGACTCACTGATCAGAATAATATCCTCCACGCCATCACCCGTAAGGTCGTATTTGCCGAGACCCGGGAAATACATGCCTTCCGGGATTTTCTCCAGCGCTTTCCCGGCGTGCCAACGCATGAGATCATCGAACCGGTAACCTTCTGCTGCAAACTCAACCCTTCGTTCCCGTCTTATTTCGAGGATCACCCCTTTATTAGCGCCCGCTACAGCAGGATACTTTCCCGCCATCAGGGGATCAACATCCGCATTCGCCACCATCATCAACAACGACGGCATGCCTGCGCGTGCACGAAGCAGGTTGATGGATTTATCCAGGTCCGCCAGTGTAAGCGTTTCAAGTTCCGCTTTGGCTTCAGCATAAATCAGCAGGGCCTCAGCATAGCGGTAAGCCGGAAAGTCCACGCTGTTGTTTACCTTGGTATCCGTAGTGTTGATATAGCCCTTCAGTTGGTGGTATCCGGTAAAGTTTTTATTCAACCGCTGCACATAGGGCGCAGTATTGCCGGCCATTATAAAGCCAGGATACATCAACGTTTGCGACAAGCGCGGATCCCTGTTCTCAAACTCTTTCACGAAACCAAAAGTTTCGTACCCGGGCTGGCTTGTAAAGCGTTTACCATCTTTCATAAGATAGGATTGCACCAGATCGCGGGAGGGTGACATTTCATAGTCGATCACATTGCTGTTGTTGTTGCCGTTCCTGTTCTGATCCTGGTCGTAAATACTGGCCAGCAATACTTCTTTGTTGTTCGCAAGACTGGCGCTGTTGAACAGGGTCGCATAATCGCTTTGCGGCGCACCCGTGTTGTGCAGGGCGAACTTACCAGATACCATGATTTCATTGGCTACTTCGGCCGCTTTCTCCAGAAAAGAGGCGGCGGTGCTCTGCAGGTTGAGTTCGGGATGGTAACGGCGGTAAGTACCCTCATACAAGGCGTGTCTGGCATAAACCAGCTTTACGACCCATTTCCCGGGGGTGCCGGTGGGCACGGTTTCACGGACATGGGCAGACGCGAATGCAAGATCGGCCATGATGCTGTCGATCACCAGAGCCCTTGGATCCCGTGCTTTGTAAAGGGCCTGGTCATCTCCTGGCGTCAATGTGGTTGAATACCAGGGCACATTAGAAAAACGTTTTACCATGCCCATATAAAATTCAGCCCGGTAATAGCGCGCCAATCCGGCATAGTGGTTTTTGGTAGCCTGGGGAACCGCGGCGCGGTCATAATTTTCCAGAAAATAATTAATGTTCCGGAGCCGTCCCCAACTCCAGCCGCTGGTGATGTTCTGCGAATTCGGCGTACCGGTCATCATGGATTTGATTTCCTGCGCGCCGGTGGTGGCCTTATCATCGGTGTTCTGATCGGCCAGGTAATTACCGCGGCCAGGTATGGATACCAGGCCATTCACGTATAACTGAAGGTCTTCTTCAGTATTGAAAAACAGGTCAGGTGGAATGGAAGTTTGGGGGAAACGGTCCATGAAGTCTTTCTTGCATGATGCCATAACAAATGCCATGCAGAGGAAGAGACAGATATGATGCTTTTTCATTTTGTCAACTTTACTGTGGTTAGAAATCAAGGTTTACACCGGCAGCGTACTTCCGTTGGAAAGGGTAGGCCCAGCCGTATCCATCCGCCACCGCTTCCGGATCAAAGTACTTTTTGATGGAGGAGAATTCAAACAGGTTCTCTCCGGTGAAAAATACGCGGACACGACTTGCTTTTATGCTCCTGGTCACCGACGCAGGCAGCGTATAGCCCAACGTGAGATTTTTAACACGCAGGTAAGCCGCGTTCAGCATGTATTTCGTTTGCGGAATATCCAGTCCGGCTCCGTAGTTGTTATCGGCCATCCAGGATTGCAGGATAGGGAAATAAGCGCCCTTATTTTCATCGGCGAGCCCCGCGGCGAGGTAAGAAGCCGAATGCCTGTCGCGGTCAGTGCCTGTTTCAGATTCTCCACGGTAATAGTCCAGGTTCCAGGGATAAATCCCGGCGTAAGGTTGTTGGTAGGGCCCCCAGAAAAGGTAATGCTGCGGGTAAAAATCCTGCTTGCCCACGCCCTGAAGGAACACGGACAAATCGAAACCGCGCCATTCCATATCCAGGTTCACCCCAAACCGGTAACGGGTGCTGCTGTTGCCGATTTTTTTAAGATCGCCGGGCGCTGTTTCCGTATTGCCCATGGTAATCTTGCCATCCTTGTTCTGGTCCACATACCGTGGCCATCCTTCCACCACTTCCAATGCGCCCCAGGGAACGATCGCCGACTGGTCAAGCTTGCTTACCGCATCGGCGGATTCAAAATAGCCATCGTTTTCCAGCCCCCAGATTTCCCCGATGTATTGCCCCACCCTGTAATTGTTCAACAGAGACAGGTCATTTTTATAGCGTGTTATTTTACTGCGCGAATCAGAGAGGATTACCCTGGTACCAAATGTAAATGGTTTGGAACCGAGGTTAAACGTGTTGCGGTAACCCGCGGTCAGTTCAAAGCCCCGCGTAGAGAGGTCCGCCACATTCTGAACCGGTGCGGCTGCACCCAGTACAGCCGGCAGTTCAGCCACGGGGCCAAGCATACCAGTGGTATTTCGGATGAAATAATCGAATCCGATCTGGACCCTGTTGTTCAGCAAACCGATATCGGTGCCCAGGTTGAAGGTGTTTACCTTTTCCCAGGTATAAGTGTCCGGATCAATGGCCAGTGAAGGCGCGCCAGTTACTATAGTAGGAAACGCGTTGTTGATGATGTAGGACGACCTTCCGGTTGGAAGCGTTTGAATATATCCGAAATCACTTACATTCTGGTTACCGAGATCACCATAGGAAACCCTCAATTTAAGCGTGGACAATAAACTGAGCCCGCGCATAAAGTCCTCTTCGCTGGCGATCCAGGCAGCGGATACAGATGGAAAGAAGCCGTACCTTCTTTGCCTGGGGAATCGGGAAGAGCCGTCGCGGCGGCCATTGGCCTCCAGGATATACCTGCCTTTGTAGGTATAGTTAAGCCTTCCGAAAAAACTACGCAAAGCGTAAGTGGTGTAATCCGCACTCAGCGTGGCGGTTCCGGTAGTAAGCGAAAGATAAGGCAGGGCCGAAGATATCAATACGTCCCGCGCGGCCTGTTCATAGGACCATACGTACTCTTCCTGGTTAAAACCGGCCATCAACTTCAGGTCATGGTCAGCTCCCAGTGTTTTGCTATAGTTGGCGTAAAGATCATATACATCATGCTTCACCGTTCCGTTCCGCACACTCACAGAGCCGCTTCCCCCCTCTTCGCGGATATCTTCAGGACCGAATCCGATCTTGTATTTCTGAAAATCCGTGTTGTAGCGCCATAGTTCTCGTTTCATGCTGGCGCTTCCGGTTATCGTCAGGCTGTTGTCAAGAAAACTGGCCACGCCGCGGAAAATATTCTGGAAACCAAATCGTGTCTGTTCGTTGCGACCGCCGTCTGTCAGTTGCGCGCCAAGTCGCCCGGCACCGGTGTTGGCCCATGTTCCATCAGGATTTTTTGCCACCTGTGTGGGCTGCAGGTAATACAGGTCAGTGATTGAATAACTGGGAGAGGAAGTGATGGTCTGATAGACATTCAGGTTGTTGTCTATTTTCAATCCCTTTACCGGACTAAAGTTCATCCTTGCGCGCAGGGCATACCTGTTCCAGTCGTCCCTGGCGAGTTTGTTCAGGCCGTTTTCTTTGGTGTAATCCGCTGAAATCAGGTAACCGAAAGGCTTTCCCTTTCCCATATCGGCACCGCCGCTGAAACTGATGTTATGGTTTTGTGACGAACTTGACCTGTTGAAAAAATAATCATTCCAGTTGTTGCTGCCCATATAAATCCAGCGATTGGGATTATTGGGATCAATCCTGGTGTCCTCAACAGCAGGATTTTCGGAACGCTCCTTTGCCCACTGGTACTGGTAGTCCGTATAGTTTACATAGTCCCAGGGTGTATTGTCTGTAGATGTCTCCAGCACCCTGGAATAAATGTACGGATCAGTAACCTGGTCGGGCAACACGGTACTGCGCGACCTGGAGAAGTAGTTGTTGTAACTCACGCGCTGCTTGCCGTTACCCGCACCCTGCTTCGTGGTGATAAGGACTACGCCAAACGCCGCTCTGGCGCCATAAATCGCCGCGGAAGCAGCATCACGGAGTACGGTGATGGAGGCGATATCAGCCGGACTCACACGCAGCAGGTCATCAGTGGTGCCGGCAATACCATCAATAATAATCAGTGGCGCCGCGCCGCCGCCAGTCAGCGTTGTAACACCGCGCACATTGATGGATGGCGTGGCACCGGGCCTTCCGCCGGGATAAGTAATATTCAGTCCGGGACTCAATCCCTGCAACCCCTGGAAAACATTGGCGATAGGGCGTTTCGCAAGTTCTTTGCCAGCGATCTGGTCCACGGCGCCGGTTACGCTGATTTTTTTCTGCGCGCCGTAACCTACCACCACAACTTCGTTCATTGAATTTTCAATCGCATTGAGTGTAACGGTAATCGATGAGCGCCCTTCCAACGGAACTTCCTGTTGGTTATACCCAACAAAGGAAAACACCAGCACGCCCTGCTCCGGTATAGTCAACTCAAACCTGCCGGCTTCATCCGTAGCGGTTCCTACGGAAGCATTCTTCAATTGTACACTTACGCCCTGAAGCGGCTCACCCAGGGCATTCAGCACCCTTCCCGTAACAGCCATATCTTTATACTCATTACCACGAGGTGCTATCAACACCAGGTTCCCTTTCATCATACGGAAACCAAGTGTGGTACCGGCAAGGGCCTTTCCCAGCAGTTGCTGTACGCTCAGCTCCCCGGCTTCCAGGTTTATCTTCCGGTTCAATGGCACATAGTCATCATTATACACAAATCGGTATTCCGTCTGTGCTTCAATACAATGAAAAACCTTTTCAAGACTGAGCTTTGAGGCTGATAAGGTTATTTTTTGCGCATGTCCGTTTGCGTGAATCTGCACACAACATACGAACAGGAAAAACACGGAAAGTTTCATATACAGAAACAGTTTAAGATGGCTTCGGTGAGGACAAAACCATTTTTGAAGTAAGCTTTTTTGCATACCTTTATTTTGTTGGTGAATGATGTTGTACACGTCCTAAAGTGAAACAATAGCACAAGCCAACGACCGCGGGAAATGGACCAACATTTCCCGTTTTTATTGGGCGTGCCGCTTGATGATCAGACTACAGGTTTCCTTTGCATGTTGATTTGTTTTGGTTAAAAATGAACAAACTGTTTATTCGATCCAGATAGTTCCTTCTTTATCCATCGTATAGTGGAAGGAGCCTGTTGCTTCCAGTGTTTCAAGAATGCCGTTCAGTGATTCACCTTTGAAAACACCGGTAAACAAAAGTGTTTTTCGCTCCGCCTTCCTGAATCGTATGACCACGTTAAACCAGTTTTCCAGCATAACCGCCACCCGCTCCAGTGGCATCTTCTTAAAAGCGATCGTGTTGTTTTTCCAGGCGGTTTCTACTAAAATTGAATCCTGGATAGTAGTCATCATCGATCTGCTCTGCACAGTCGCTTTAATTCCGGAGGCCGGTTTTGCCGCGGCGCTTACGTCTTTTTTATCCGCTGTACCCGAAGGCAATATTACCTGCTCATTTGGCTTCAGCATGATGCGTTCCCTGCTCACGGCAGCAATCACCTCAACCGATCCGTGGACCAGCGAAGCCGTGGCGCTGTCTTCGTCCGGATAAGCCCTCACATTAAACCCCGTTCCAAGTACACGCAGTTTAAAAGCATTGGTATGCACAAAAAAGGGACGGTTACTGTCTTTGGCGATTTCGAAATACGCCTCTCCGCTCAGGCGCACGTTTCTGGTAGGGCCGCTGAATGTGTTTTCATATTCAAGGGTACTGGATGCATTGAGCCATACGGTGGAGCCATCGGGCAGGTTAAGCCGTGTTTTTTTACCCTTTGGTGTTGAAGTTGCCTTGGCAAAATGCACGGTATCGGTATCCTGATGATGCTTGTGCCGGAACGCGAATTTCCACGTAGCAAAAAAAACCAGTACCACAGCCGCGGCCACGCTGCTATACCGAAGCCAACGGACTGTATTCGATTTTTCAATTGAAACCTCGATACCGTCAACCACCTCCTTTAAAGCTTCCGCAGCCGCAAGCCGTTCTTTGTGTCGTGCCATCAACCTTTCGGCCTCGGGTTTACTATAAGGCCGGAACTTGTCGGTCCAGCCATATTGCAATACTTCAGCAACAAAAGACGCATCAGGATGTTCCTGCATCAACCGGTCAAGTTCTTCCGCTTCTTCCGGGAGTATCTCTCCCGCCGTTCTGCGTGCAAGGAGTTGCCAGATGCGGTCGTTTATCTTTTCTTTCATAACCTGTACCTACATAAACAGATTATGGAAACAAAATCCCTAAAAGAATTCAGCAATTTTTTTCAGCCAGGTAACAATGCGCGATTTCAGCAGACATATTCAACTTAATGGCAAGGGACAATTTTTTTAACGCGACTGCGAGTTGCGCATCTACGGTTTTGGAAGAAATATGAAGCAGTTCCGCCACCTCATTGTAAGAAAGACCATCCATGCGTATAAGCCGGAATATCAACTGGCAGCGGGGCGGCAATTCGCTGATGGCCTTTTCAAGCGCAAGCTGTACCTCCCTGGACACCAGGTGGTGTTCCACAGCCGGTACAACGGCAAGCGCATCCGTATCCAGTTCATCAAAGGAGATAAAATTCTTTTTCTGCGACAACTCATTAAGCGACCTGTTTCTGGTGCAGGTGTACAGATAAGGAAGCGGGCGGGTAATATGGGTCAACTGGTGGCGTTTCTGCCAAACCATAATAAATACATCTGAAACAATCTCCTCCGCCTGAACAAAGGAACCCAGAATCGCCGCGGAAAAATGAATAAGTTTCGGCGACAGCGAAGAGAACAAGGCCTCATACGAATGCACACATTGGTCCTGGCATATCCGGTAAAACAGTTGCGCTATGTCCATGTCCTTCCGCATGGCGTAAAATTATAGAATGTGGCAGGAAAACACTTGCGCGGTATATTATCGTTTTGTTTCCAGCAGTTCTATAAAAGCAAAAGCGTAAGAAGCTTCCGAATTTTATTTTCGACTTTATTATAGGGACTATGCGGGTCAGGTCCTGTCGCGCTCACTGCGCTGCCTTTCCTTCAACTCACTGGTTGGATCAGAAACATCAGATGGAAGATTTTTTTTGTCGCGGTTATTCCTGATAAACAGGAACAACACCAGTGCCGCACCGGCCACTCCAACAAGCACTACCGAAAGAAGCTGCGTATTAGTCATTGCGGCTGTATTTTGTGTACATAAAATTACTGTAACTGTTCGAGACCAGTTTCTACCTAACGATAAAATCCTCTGCCTTTAAAAAACTTAACACTGGCTGCATTATCTAATTGTTAAGTTTGTTGAATAAGAAAATGGTATGCCCAAAGAACGTAAAAAGAATACTGCACGGTTGCTGATACAACAAAAGCTAACTAAAGCTTTCGCGAGTCTGGAAAAGGAAATCGGGGAAAAGAAATTCAGGAAAAAGATCAAAAAAGCCGGGAAGATCCTTGCTGCAGGAATTGGCACGGCAAAACAAAAGTCATCCCCTAAGGACACAACACCCAAAGCGGCCGCTGCTGTAAAGCAACGCGTACAGGAAACAGAATAAAGATTTCGTTTGGGTGCCTGAGAGTTGTGTGCTCGTTTTTCTCAGAAACAGTATACGCTCAAATATGCCTATCCATATGTGGTCTCCGTTTAAATCGGGGAATATTCATAATGGGTTGCATTTAAATAACCTTATAGGATTTTCTTCTTTGCCTTCACTTCTAGCTTCCCATTTCACCTCATCTGAAAATCGGTAAGAGTTTTTAAGTGCCGCCAAAATCCTCCTTTTTAAGCATATTTTGGAGATTATGAAGCATTATTATCCGCCAAAATAGTCATATTTTAACTTATTTTGGAGAGTAATAAAATATAATACTCGCCATAATTTGGGAAATTAATATTTTTGCTTCATAATTAAGAAATTATGGAAATGGTTATAGGGAGGAAAGAAGAAATGAGAATCTTAGACCATAAGCTTTCTACAGGCAGCCCGGAATTAATCGCTGTGTATGGAAGAAGACGGGTCGGAAAGACCTATCTGATTCGCACTTATTTGAAAAAAAATATTGTATTTGAACTGGCCGGTATTCATGGCGCTAAGATGGGCGACCAGTTGAAGAACTTTAGCCTGGCACTGGGGAGAGCAATCAACAGCCCTGCGCCAATAGCAACTGCCAATAGCTGGCTGGAAGCATTTTATGATCTGGATAAATATCTATTGGATAAAATCGATCCGGAAAAGCCAGCGGTTCTTTTTTTTGATGAGTTTCCCTGGCTGCATACACACAGGTCAAATTTTCTTCGCGCGTTTGATCATTGGTGGAATAGCTCTGGGACAAAACGCCCTAATCTCAAAGTGGTGATATGCGGATCAGCAGCTTCCTGGATGATTGAGAAAATTTTAAATGACAAGGGAGGCCTTCACAACCGGGTCACCCAAACAATAAGGCTTCTGCCATTTACATTGAGTGAAACGGACATGTATTTAAAGTACAAAGGAGTCCAACTGGATCATTACCAAACGCTGCAGGTCTATATGGCTATCGGTGGCATTCCATACTATTTACAACATATTTTACCTGGAGAAAGTGCCGCGCAAATAATAGATCGTCTCTGTTTCACCACGAACGGACCGTTACGAACCGAGTTTAAAAATTTATTTGAATCATTGTTTATACATTCTGATCAACACGAAAAAGTAATACGCGCGCTTGTAAAAAGAGCCAAGGGTTTGACAAGAGACGAAATTATTAATGAATGTGGTTTCACGACCGGCGGTGGCACCACAAAAATGCTCAAAGAACTCGAAGAGTCAGGGTTTATTTCAAGCTATATTCCGTTTGGCAAATCCGTGAATGAAAATATCTATAGGCTATCCGATGAATACGCTCTTTTTTATCAGAAATTTATTGAAAATGCCAAAGCTACTGGTGACGGAACCTGGCTCAGACAAATCCAAACGCAATCATATAAAAGCTGGAGTGGATTCGCATTTGAATCTGTTTGCCATAAGCACAGCAAGCAAATTAAAAAGGCACTTGGGATAGGGGATGTTCTAACAGAAGAGTCCTCCTGGCGATATCTTCCACCAAAAGGAAGCGGAATGCAGGGAGCACAGATTGACTTGTTGCTGGATCGGCAGGATCGGACAATTAATGTTTGCGAGATGAAATTCGCAGGTGATGAATTCGTAATTGATAAGAAATATGCGGAGGAGTTAGACAGCAAGCTAAATGTATTCAAACGGGAGACTGGTACAAAGAAATCACTATTTCTTTCCATGATTACAACCTATGGTGTTCGGAAAAACAATTATTATACGGGTAGAGTGCTACGGGAAGTGAAAATGGAGGATTTGTTTGATTAATGGGGAATTTATCAGCGCTTTTTCCAATAAACTGAAAAACGGGAATAGAAAAAACACTGCTGGATTGAAAATGCGGTTAATCAAGAGATAACTCAGTTCGCCGGTGGCTATGGCCAGACAAAAGCTTAGCTACTTTTCAGCCTTACTACTCATCCAATCTGGACAGAGTTTAAACCGTTCATTTATAAATCCAGGAGTGCTGTTCCAGATATAGCGAACTTTCTGAACAACAAAACGGCCATCCCCTAAAGAATAGCCGTTTTAATTTCTGTGAGTTCTTCCCACCTGGGAAAAATTTCATCGCGTGCGGATGATAGGAATCGAACCTACATGGGTCACCCCGCCAGATCCTAAGTCTGGTGCGTCTGCCAGTTTCGCCACATCCGCAATCGAAAGCAGGGCGCAATATTACAACTTTTTTCCTTAACTTTTGAATACTGTAAATTTGAAGCATGGATACCGTAGTTGCGCAACCTAAGTACAATCTGAACGAGGAAGAAGAAAAAAAGCTGATTCTCCGGGAATACCGGTCATTGTTGAGGGCCCTGAAAACAAAACTGAAAAAAGGCGATAAAGAACTGATCCGTACCGCTTTTGAAATGGCCGTTGAGGCGCATAAATCGATGCGAAGGAAAAGCGGGGAACCGTATATTCTGCATCCTATTGCCGTGTCGCACATCTGTGTGGAGGAGATCGGGCTGGGGGTACGTTCTTCTATTTGCGCCCTGCTCCATGATACAGTGGAAGATACCGATATCACCCTGGAAGACATTGAAAGGGAGTTCGGTCCCGAAATCGCCCGTATCGTGGATGGACTCACTAAAATATCCAACGTAATAGATGCCAATTCTTCCCAACAGGCGGAGAATTTCAAAAAGATACTCCTCACACTCACCGACGATCCGCGGGTGATCCTCATCAAACTGAGTGACCGCCTCCACAACATGCGTACCCTCGACAGCATGAAGCGGGAAAAACAACTGAAGATCGCATCAGAAACGGTTTGGGTATACGCCCCCCTCGCCCACCGCATGGGGCTTTACAACATCAAGACCGAACTGGAAGATCTTTCCATGAAATACCTGGAACCTGATACCTACCGCGAAATCGCCCGGAAACTGGCCGAGACCAAACGCGAAAGAACCCGATACATCAACGAATTTATCCGCCCGCTCCGCGATCAGTTGGAGAAAACAGGCTTTCATTTCGAAATCCACGGGCGTCCGAAAAGCATTCATTCCATCTGGAATAAAATGAAGAAAAAAGGCGTGGCCTTCGAAGAAGTGTACGATCTTTTCGCCATCCGCGTGATCCTTAATTCTTCTCCCGAAAAAGAAAAGGAAGAATGCTGGAAAGTGTATTCCCTCATCACCGACCAGTACACACCCAGCCCCGAACGCCTCCGCGACTGGCTCAGCAACCCGAAATCGAACGGATACGAAGCGCTCCATACCACCGTGATGGGACCGCAGGGCAAATGGGTGGAAGTGCAGATACGCACCCACCGCATGAACGAAATCGCCGAAAAAGGACTCGCCGCCCACTGGAAATACAAGGAAGGCACCAACGATGAATCCCGCTTCGACAAATGGTTCCACCAGATCCGCGAAGTGCTCGCCAACCAGGAAGCCGATACCGTCGATTTCCTCCAGGACTTCAAAACGAGTTTCCTCGCGGAAGAAATATATGTATATACCCCGAAAGGCGATGTGAAGATGCTGCCCGTCGGCTCCACCTCCCTCGATTTCGCTTTCTCCATCCACAGCGCCATCGGCTCCAAATGTATCGGCGCGAAGGTGAACCACAAACTCGTTCCGCTGAGCCACAAGCTGCGCAGTGGCGACCAGGTGGAAATCATCACTTCCAATAAGCAACGTCCCAACGAAGACTGGCTGAACATTGTGGTGACCGCAAAGGCGAAAACCAAGATCAAAGACGCGCTGAAAGAAGAAAAAAGAAAGATCGCCGAAGAAGGAAAATATACGGTGCAACGAAAGTTGGAAGGTATGGGCGCCGCATACAATCAATACAATATTGATGTGCTCACGGCCTTCTACAAACAGGCATCCACACTGGATTTTTTCTACCAGGTTTCCATCAAATCCATCGACCTGAAGGAACTGAAAGAGTTCCAGGTACTGGGTGATAAACTGGAACCGCCCAAACCACCAAAACCGGTTATAGAACACAAACCGGAATACAACGAGCAGGCGTCGAACATCAACCGGAAGGATACGGAGCTGATTATTTTCGGGGAAAGCAGCGACCGCATCGTCTACAACCTCGCCAACTGCTGTAAACCCATTCCCGGCGATGACGTGTTTGGTTTCGTGACCACTGGAAAGGGCCTTACCATCCACAGAACCAATTGCCCGAATGCCGCTAAACTGATGGCCAACTACGGTCACAGGGTGGTGAAAACCAAATGGGCGAAGAACAAGGAAATCTCCTTTCTTACGGGCCTGAAAATTGTAGGACTGGATGATGTGGGCGTGGTGAACCGCATTACCAACCTGATTTCCGGGGAACTGAGGATAAACATCAATGCCATTACTATTGAGGCGCGGGAAGGCTTGTTTGAAGGGAACATCAAAGTATACGTGCACGACAAGGAAGAGCTGGAGGAACTGGTAACGCGCTTGCTGAAACTCCCCGGTATTGAACGCGTGGACCGCTACGATACGGAAGAGAAATAACGTTGATCTTATTCATTCAAAACTATATTTTATGATACTCGTTCCCACCGATTTCTCCAATGCCGCAAGAGCAGCAGCGGAATATGCCGCTCAACTTGCCGCCGCCACAAAACAGAGCCTGTTGTTGTTTCATGCTTATATGTTACCAACGCCCGTATCGGACCTGCCGTACGTGATGGTAACCGCCGACGCCTTGCAGGAAGAAAATGAAAAGATGGCCGCCAAAGAAGCGCAAAGGCTGAACAACCTTTACCAGGTGCCCGTGGAATGGACCGTTCGCATCGGTGTTCCTTCAGCGGAAGTGGATGTGCTTACGGAAGAAAAAAACATCGGTTGGGTGGTGATGGGTATGAAAGGTGAAAACGGACTGGAAAAACTGATCGGCAGCACCACCACCAATACATTGAAAAAGGTAAAAGTTCCGGTAATCGTGGTTCCCGAAGGATGCTCCTTCCGCCCTTTGCAAAAGATCGCCTTCGCCACCGATTTCAATCCATCCCTGCCCCAGAACGTGTATGACAGAATATTTGAACTATCCGAACATTTTCAAAGCACACTTGATGTACTCCATGTTTCCAAACAGGATGAACTGAGTTCCGAAGAAGCCGCTGGTAAAATAAGAATGTCCGCGGTATTAAGCAATGTGCCCCACGAATACCACGAAATCCAGGAAAACAAAGTGGTGGACGGCATCCTCCATTACCTGGAACAGCAACCTGCCGACCTGCTGGTGATGGTGGCGCAACCCCATCCCTTCCTGGAAGGACTTTTCCACACCAGTCAAACCCGGAAAATGGCTTTCAATACCCCGATCCCCTTGCTCGTGATCCATCAAAAACACTAGTTATCAATCATTTAAAAGAAAGGACCGCTATTTCCGTTTCGCCCGTTCCCATAGTGTAAAAAATTGTACCTTTGCAGCCCCCAAACAGGGTTTAGAATTCATTTTATACACTTAAATAACTGATAATGGCAACCGTTACGAGGGAAAATATCGGTTTACTGAACGACAAGATCACAGTAAAAGTAGCCGGAGAAGACTATCTTCCTTCCTTTGAAAAAGCGCTGAAAACATACAGCAAAACAGCTAATATACCTGGCTTCAGGAAAGGAATGGTACCCGCAGGACTTATCCGCAAAATGCACGGCCAGTCGGTGTTCACCGACGAAGTATTGCGTTCCGTTGAAAAACAACTGAACGATTACATGACCACCGAGCAACTGGAGATTTTCGCGCAGCCCCTCCCCATGCCCGAGAACGATGCCCGCCAGCTCGATCTGAACAACCCCGCTGAATACGCGTTTGCGTTCGAGATCGGCCTGAAACCCAACTTCTCCATCACCGATCTTTCCAAAGGAAAATTCATCGGTTACAAAGTGGACATCACCGAAGAGATGATCGACGAAGAAGTGAGCAGGCTCCAACTCCGCCACGGAAAAATGACCGACCCCGAAACAGTTACCTCCGACGATAATGTGCTGAACATCACTTTTAAAGAAGCCGATGAAGCAGGTAACGCAGTGGAAGGTGGCATCACAAAAGACAACTCCCTCCTGGTAAAATATTTCTCCGAAGCTTTCCGCCCCCAACTGATGGGCATCGCGGCAGGAGCTACTTTCACCACCACCATAGCCAACGCGTTCGAGGGTAAAGAGCAGGAATGGGTACTGGGCGATCTCGGTCTTACAGCCGCTGATGCCGGTAAAAACTTCATACTGGAAGTAACCAAAGTTGGACTGGTAGAACGTTCTGAACTGAATGAAGAATTCTTCAAGCAGGTATATCCCGCCATCGAGATCAACTCCGCGGACGAATTCCGTGCGCAGGTGAAAGCTGAGATCGAACAACACTGGGCCGCTCAAACCCGCAACCAACTGCACGACCAGATCTTTCACGCACTGGTGGATGACACGCAGATCGATTTCCCCGAAACTTTCCTGAAACGCTGGATGCAGTTCAACCAGGAACAACCCAAAACCGCAGAACAGGCCGAAGCCGAGTTCCCCGCGTTTAAGAACCAGTTGAAATGGACCCTGATCGTTGACCAGATCGTGAAAGACAACAAGATCGAAGTTGGTCCGGAAGATATCAAAGCTTTCGCCAAACAACAGCTTTTCGGTTACATGGGCATGCCCACTTCAGGTGATGACCAACCCTGGATCGAAGATTACGTGAACCGTATGCTGAAAGACCGCAAATTTGTGGAAGACAGCTTCCACCGCATCCAGACCGAAAAAGTTTTCGGATGGGCGGAAACACAGGTGAAACCTAAAGAAGAGAAGATCAGCACCGATGCTTTTACAAAGCTGGTGCAGGAGCATAAGCACTAATGCTTCTGATTTAAATAATAAAAAATGCCCCGGTAAATTACCGGGGCATTTTTTATTGAAGGCTATTAAAATCCTTTCTTCTTCTCACTGATCTCTTTCAGCATCTCTTTCACGGCCGCTTCTATCTGCGGATCCCTTCCATTCAGGAAGTCTTCGTAAGGAAGCGGAACACGGATATCTGGTTCCAGTTGGAGATTTTCGGTAGGACGATTTTCCTTGCCAATCGTAGCCACCATGGGGATACCGAATACTAAGGTAGGATCGATCTGGGTTTCCCACCAAACCGCGGTACCTGTACCCGGAACCGGCATACCTACCAGTTTACCGATGCCATTCTGCTTATAGATATAAGGGAAAATAAAGGCGTCGCTGTAATTGCCTTCGCTCATCAATACCACACTTGGTTTGCTCCAGCGGCCCATGGGTTCACCGTCTTTCAGCCGGTTACCCTGGGGTGCGAAGCTCAGGTATTGTTTGCCGCTGAGGAAAGTGTTCAGGTCGTCGTGCAACCAGCCGCCGCCATTAAAGCGGGTGTCCACAATCAATGCTTCTTTATCGAAATTCTTACCCAGCACCACATCGAAGGTGTTGCGGAAACTGCCGTCGTTCATACCCTGAACATGTACGTAACCGATTTTTCCATCGCTCAGTTTGCGTACCATATCATCCATCATTTTCAACCAGCGTTTGTACATCAATGAGGCTTCTTCTCCGAAGGAAATCGGTTGAACGGTTTCCTCCCAACGTGTTTTGGTGGTTGGATCATACAGGCTCAGCAAGGTATTCTTACCTGTTTTCCTGTTCAGGAACTTAGCCCAGTCGGCTCCATCGGTAATGGATTCTCCATCTATCTTCTCGATCACCGTTCCGGCTTTTACCCTGCTGGACGATTTATCGAGCGGGCCGCCGGCAATCACTTCGGTCACCTTCAGCCCGTTTCCACCAATACTTTCGTCGTACAATAAACCAAGTACGGCGGTCGCGTCGGGATTCTGCATTTGGGGAGAATAACGTCCTCCTGTATGCGAAGCGTTCAGTTCGCCGAGTATTTCACTCAGCAGTTCCTGGAAATCGTAATTGTTGGAAATATGCGGCAGGAACCTGGCGTAGTTCTTGTGCAAAGCTGCCCAATCGAGGCCATGCAGTTTGGGATCGTAGAATTTCTTTTCCACCTGGCGCACGGCGTGGTCAAGAATATATTCCCTCTCCTTCGCCTGGTTCAGCACCATCTCGCCATTGATACCGATAGGCGATACTTTGCCGGATTCATCCACTTTCACCAGAGAGCCACGGTTGGTCACGAACAGTGTTTTACCGTCCTTGCTCATTTCAATACCGCTGGGAGAACCGCCCAGTTTAGCGAGAATCTTCGTATCGTGGGTACGCGTATCGGTTACCCAAAGGTCGAAGCCTTTCTCGAAGGAAGCGAGGTAATACAATTTACTGCCATCTTCATTCAACACATAATCGGAAACGGAAGAGCTGTTGATGGTAAGGCGCGCCACTCGGTTCTCGAAGTTTTCCAAATCGGGCGACCATGCCTTTTCTTCTTTCTTCGGCTCGGTTGTTTTCGTCCCTTTCTTATCGGCGGCCGGCGTTTCTTTATCGGTCTTCTCTTTATCGGTTTTCTCCTTCTCTTCTTTTTCTTTCAGTAATGCATAATCTTCTTTGCTCAGGTTGAACCTGTCGTACAATTCTTTATCGAAGAATCCGGCGTAGATGTCTACTTCCCTGCTGCCCTGGTTGGCGAGCGATTTACGGCCTTCGCGGGCACTGGTCCAGGTGAGGACCTTTCCTTTCATGGCCCATTTAGGATTACCCTGGCCGAAGCCGCTTTTCAACGGATGTTGAATACCTGCGGAAGCGTCTGCCTTAATGATGGCGGCGTTTCCTGTGAACCAGTTGCCTTCGCTGTCATCGGAAACGATCCATTTGCCATCGGGGCTCCAGTTAAAATCCCAGTCGCCATCGGAATAAGAATAGTTCCTTCCCACGGGCAGCAACGTGCGGGTTTGCTTTGAAGCGATATTGTACACTTTCAGGATATTTCTTTCTTCCACATAAGCGATTTCCTTGCCATCGGGAGAGAATTTCGGCTGGAACTCTTCTGCTTTCGTGGCAATCAACGGCTCTTCATTAATTACCGTGGACGCGTAAAAATAAGGTTCTTCCTTCCGGGAAATGCTGGCTTTGTAAATATCCCAGCTATTGTTCCTTTCAGCGGCGTACACCAGGCTTCTGCCATCGGGACTCCATTGCACCATACGTTCCTGTTGGGGTGTATTGGTGATGCGTTTGGTTTGTCCGCCTTCCACGCTGGTCACGAATATTTCCCCGCGGGTAACGAAAGCGATTTCTTTACCGTTGGGAGAAAGTTCAAACTGTGTAACGTTCCCGTTGATGGACACGTTCTTTTCTACGCCTGCGCGGCCATCGTTGGTAATCCTGATGGCTACTTTCTGTGGCGTGCTTCCTTCCTTCAAAGTATATATTTCACCATTCCAGGTAAAGCAGAGCGTATTGTTGTTGCTGGCGCTGAGGTGCCTTACGGGATGTGTTTTGAAATCGGTGAGGCGGCGTTCAGCCATGCGGTTCAGGACGGGTGCCTGGTAAATATTCTGAATACCGTCTTTTTCACTGAGGTAGTAGATGAACTGGTCGTCGTTGCTGAAAATGGGTTCCCTGTTCTCCCCCTGATAACCACTTATTTTTCGGTAGGTATTGCCTTTCACGTCCATCAGCCAGATGTCGCGGCTCACGGAAGATGTCTGGTGTTTGCGCCAGGGATCTTCATAGCCTTTTCTGTCCTGGAACACCACCTGTGTACCTTTACTGTTATAATGCGCGTTCTCCACCCCGGCGGAGGTGATCAGTACAGAACGGCCACCGGTAGCGGGAACCGTGTACAGGTTCTGGAAAAGGCGCGGGCTGTAGAACCGGACATTTTTCTCCGGGATATTCCTTGCGCTGCCGAAAAGCACCTGTTTGCTGTCGTTAGAGAAATCGTAAGGAAAATCGTTGGCGGAGTGGTACGTAAGCCTGGTGGGTTCTCCTCCGGTAGCAGGCATCACGAATACATCGAAGTTCCCGTAGCGGTCGCTGGCGAAAGCTATCTGTTTGCCATCGTGGCTCCATACGGGCATGTAATCGTGGGCCTCGTGGAGGGTAAGGGGAATGGCATCGCCTCCGGCGGATGGTACTTTATAAAGGTCCCCCTTGTAGCTGAAAACAATGGTGCTTCCATCAGGAGAGATGGACGGGTAGCGCATCCACAAAGGATCCGTTTGCGCGAATGCAGAAAAACAGGCCAGCAGGGTGAATGCCGACCAAACAAGTTTTTTCATAAATCGTGTGTTTAGTTAAAAGCGACTTTAAAGTTACTGATAACAAAGCGAACAGGAAATGAGGAAATCCACAATAGGATGAATGGGGGATGGCAATGATGAGAGGAATGGCGGCAGGTACATTCTTTCACAATGCGTAGGCAGATCAACCTCAATTTCCTTCACGGATCAAAATAGAAGCTTGGCGTTTCACCACATCAACTGTTACCAAAAACCACTCAGGTATTCCTATATACTATCTACAGAAAGCCTTATCGTTATTGCACTTTCTTCACAAATAACCGCACAGAATTTCCGGCCAACACCACATCACTTAACCCCATCACCAGTGCCCCTACGGTAGGCGTGAGGAAACCGAATGCCGCAACAGGTATAGCGATGATATTATAAAGAAATGCCCAGAACAGGTTCTGTTTGATGGTCAGGAAAGTGTGCTTTCCCAAGCCCAAAGCTTCGGGCAGCATGGTAAGTCCCTTGTTCATCAGCACCACATCAGCGGTTTGCATAGCGACCTGAGATGCGTCACTCAACGAGATACCGATGGTGGCTTTAGCAAGCGCGGGCGCATCGTTGATGCCATCACCCACCATCGCGGTAGGTGTTTGATGCGCGAGTTGCTCTATCAGTTGAAGTTTCTGTTCCGGTGTTTTTTCAGCATGCACCTCCATGATGCCCAGTTGTGTGGCCAGCGCATCGCACTTCTGTTTTCTGTCTCCGCTCAGGAGAATCGTGCTGATGTTTTTCTTGTGGAGGTAGGCGATCACTTTTGCGGCTTCCGGCCTGATTTCATCTTTTACATCCACCCAGCCTACAAGTGCATTGTTCTTCAACAGGTATACATTGCGCGAATCATCCGTAGTGGCATGGGCCGCGGCTGCATAAGAACCCGCCATCCACACATCTCCTTCTTTGGTTTTTCCTTCCATACCCAGCCCTTTGATCTCCCGGATAGAGGCCCAGCGGGTTTCGTTCCTTGTTTTCCATGTATCTCTGATGGCGCTGGCAATGGGGTGGTTGGAGTATTTTTCCAGGGAGAATACCATGTTTTTAAACGCTTCTTCCTCCGTTAAAATACCTGTTACTGCAAAATTGCTGACCACGAACTTACCGGTGGTAAGCGTACCGGTTTTATCGAACACCACCTGACGGATACTTTTAAATGATTCCAGGCTTTTTGCGTTGCGGAAAAGAATACCGTTTCTGGCCGCACGCCCCAATCCTACCGCGATGGCGGCCGGTGTGGCAAGCCCCATCGCGCAGGGACAAGCAATCACGAGTACCGCGATGCTGTGTTTGAGCGCAGAACCGGGATCATTCAATACGATCCATGTAATAACAAAGGTGAGTACCGCGATCACGAGTACTGCGGGAATAAATACCGCGCTGATCCGGTCGGCCATACGCTGCACAGGCGGCTTCTCCCCTTGCGCACGCTTCACGAGATTGATGATATTGGACAATACGGAAGCATCGGCAGCGCTGGTCACCTGTGCTTTCACCGTTCCATCCGTTAAAATACTGCCGCCGATTAAGTGATCTTTCGGTCCTTTTTCCAGTGGTAAACTCTCCCCGGTGATAATGGACTCATCCACGGAACCTTCTCCCCAGAGTATCTTACAATCCGCGGGCACCTGGTCACCGGATTTGATCAGGACCAGGTCGCCGGAACGGAGTTGCGTATTCTCCACCGGGAAAACCACCTCCTGGTGCTGGTCGTCAAAAGCGATCATATTCGCCATCACCTTCTGCGATTTCACCAGTTTGTTCAGCGCTTTCTGTGTGGATTGAATAGAAGCATCTTCCATATAATACCCCAGGAACACGAGGGTAATAATGGTGGCGGCGGTTTCAAAAAACAGGAAATCGGCTCCGAGGTTAAGGATCGCCCCGGCTAAACTGTAGAAGAAAGCGGCCGTGGCACCCAACGCGATCAGCACATTCATATTGGGCACGCCATTTCGGATACTTTTCACCGCGCTCACCCCGAAATAAGACATTCCTACCATATATACCGGCAAAGTAAGCGCGAACTGTACCCATGGATTCATGAGCCAATGCACGTGCACAAACATGTGCATCAACAAAGGCAATGTAAACACCAGGCAGAACAAAAAGCGTTGCAGGTGCCCTTTAAAAAACGGTTTCCGTTCCTTTAACGCGAGTTGCTCACCGGTCACCTGGTAGCCCAGGGCGTTGATGCCTTTGGCGAGCTGTTCTTTGGAAGTCTGTTCAGGGGCATCGAAACGTACATCACCATCAATAGGGTTCACCATGACGTTTTCCAATCCTTCTTTTTCCAGGTATTTTGAGATGGTAAGGGCGCAGTTCGAGCAGGTCATCCCTTCCACTTTCCAGTTTACGGTTTCCATATCTTAATCATTTCATTACAAAGTTACCCCATCCCGTTAGAGCCGCCTTACACGGTTATGGAATATCTTTGCATCATGATGGCTAAAATCTTTTCGTTACCGGAACTGCCCGCGCTGGTTAAAAAATGCCTGGAAGCCTGGGCGCCTTACCGGGTTTTCGCGTTCCATGGCCCTATGGGAGCCGGAAAAACCACCTTCATCCATGCGCTGTGCGCAGAAATGCAGGTGGAAGACGCCGTAAGCAGCCCAACGTTTTCACTCATTAATGAATACGATTCGCCCCGGGGCGCCATTTACCATATGGACCTTTATCGCCTCCGGGATGAACAGGAAGCGATTGGCGCCGGGATAGAAGACGCGCTGTATTCAGGCAATATCTGCTTCGTGGAGTGGCCTGAAAAAGCGGGCCATTTGCTGCCTGAAGACACTGTTCATATATACCTTGAGCCCGGTTTGAACAATACCCGTAAGTTGCGCGCGGTGATGCCGGGAGAAAAGTCGTAACTTGTGCCACTCAGCCTGGAGAAATATGTCATCATCAAATAAGCCTTTCATCAGCCGTTCCTTCAGTTATGAAACACTGGAAGAAACGCTGGATATAAAGCCCAAAGGGGCCAAACTGCACATCGGCATTCCCAAGGAAACCGCCTTCCAGGAGAACCGGATCGCTTTAACACCCGATTCCGTAAGCGTGCTCGTGAACAACGGACACGAAGTGGTGATCGAACACAACGCCGGAGAGGGCTCCCATTATACCGACCGGGACTATTCAGAAGCCGGCGCGCAGATCGTCTATGAAAAAGCCGAAGTATTCAAAGCGCCTATTCTGGTGAAATCAGCGCCGATCGTGGAAGAGGATGTGCCTTTGTTGCAAACCAACCAGATCGTGGTTTCTCCCCTCCACCTTTCCGCCCTGAAAGCGGAGTTGCTGGAAAAGATGATGGAAAAACGCATCACCGCCTTATCTTTTGAGAACCTGAAAGATGATTCCGGCAACTACCCCATCGTGCGCAGCATGAGCGAGATTGCCGGCAGCGCTGTGATGCTGATCGCAGGTCAATACCTCAGTTCCTCGAATTGCGGCAAAGGCGTATTGCTGGGCGGCATATCAGGTATCCCCCCCACAAAAGTGATTATCCTCGGTGCTGGTATCGTAGGTGAATGCGCGGCCCGTGCGGCCCTTGCCCTCGGCGCCTCCGTAAAAGTTTTTGACAGCAGCGTTTATAAACTGAAGCGACTCCAAACCAATATCGGTTTCCGTATCTACACCTCCGTGATAGAACCCAAGATACTCGCCAAACAACTCAAAACCTGCGAGATCGCCGTTGGCGCCCTCACGGCCCCAGGCGGAAGAACGCCCGTGGTGGTAACGGAAGAAATGGTGAGCAATATGCGTCCCGGCAGTGTGATCATCGACGTGAGCATCGACCGCGGCGGCTGCTTCGAAACCTCCGAGATTACTTCGCACGAAGAGCCGGTTTATAAGAAGTATGGCGTAATACATTATTGTGTTCCGAATATCCCCTCCGGGTTTGCCAGAACAGCTTCCCAGGCTATCAGCAACGTGCTGATGCCGCTGCTGCTCGAGGTTTCCGAAGATGGCGGCTTTGAAAACCTGCTCTGGCACAGGGTGAACATGCGGAGCGGTATTTATCTTTATAAGGGAGCACTGACCAACTTCTATTTAAGTGAACGTTTCCAGTTGAAGTATACCGATCTGAATTTGCTGATTGCGAGCAGGAGGTAGCACTCACGCAACGGGTATGGATATGTTATGTCTCGCCACGACGCGGAGACGCAACGTTAGACCCCGACTTATTTTGCTGTTGATTGATTTCTGTTCGTATTTATTCTTACCAGCAAGGATAGAAACTGTTTGCATTCGTCCGATTCCCGGCGCAGTTATCCTACTTTAGAATCATCCCAACAAAAGAGGAATATCAAATAATAACCAGCCTTCCCGCATAAAACAGCCCGTCGCGTCGCCGCGTCGTAGCGTGAAATAAAAAAATCATCCTAAAAGAATAATCCCCAGCCAACAAACTAACGCCTTGCGTCCCTTGCCTCCTTGCGTTGCGAGGTACGAAGCAATCGCGTGAAAAAACGTATTCCCTTCCGTGAAAACACTCTCCGCAATCCCAAAACAAATACCCTAATTTTGATCCCGATGCCTCCCGACATCCACGAGATACTCAAAAAGCACTGGGGTTACGATACCTTCCGCCCGCAACAGGAAGCCATTATCCGCCATATACTGGCCGGTGGAGATGCGCTTGCCCTGCTGCCCACAGGTGGTGGAAAATCCATCTGCTTCCAGGTACCGGCCATGGCAATGGATGGATTGTGCCTGGTGGTGAGTCCGCTGATTGCCCTCATGAAAGACCAGGTGAGCAATCTCCGGAAAAGAGGCATCACCGCTTTTGCCATTGTGAGTGGTATGGAGTTCCAGGAAGTAATTAAAACACTGGAATTGGCCGTACATTCCAATTGTAAGTTTTTGTACGTATCCCCCGAACGATTAACCACCGCGTTGTTCAGGGAATACCTTCCTGCCCTCCCCATCCGGTTGATCGCGGTGGATGAGGCGCATTGCATCTCGCAATGGGGATATGATTTCCGGCCGCCTTACCTCCAGATAGCGGAAATCAGGGAAATGATCCCCGAAGCACCCATACTGGCACTAACGGCTTCGGCTACGCCGGAAGTGCAAACGGATATTTGTGAGAAACTGATGTTCAGGAAAGAGGCTGTTTTTCAAACCTCTTTCGCCAGGCCGAACCTCTCGTACAGCGTGAAGGAAACCTATGCCAAGTTGCCGGAACTGGTGCATATCCTGAACAAAGTTCCGGGATCAGGTATCGTATACTGTAAAAGCAGGAAAAGGACAAAGGATATCGCGCTGCTGTTACAGCAGCAATCTATTTCCGTAGACTTTTACCATGCGGGATTGTCTGCCGACGAGCGCAGTACCAAACAAGAGGACTGGATCGCCGGGAAAACAAGGATTATGGTGTGCACCAATGCCTTCGGGATGGGCATTGACAAACCAGATGTGCGCATCGTGGTGCATTATGATGTACCGGACACCCTGGAGAATTATTACCAGGAAGCCGGAAGAGCGGGCAGGGACCTTCAACGCGCATACGCCGCGCTGTTGTACAACGCCAAAGACATCAGCGACCTGGAAGCGCAACCCGATATCCGTTACCCACCGGAATCAACGATCACCGAAGTGTACCGCGCATTGGTCAACTACCTCCAGATTCCGGCAGGCAGCGGAGAAGGGAAGTATTATGATTTCGACCTGGCAGCATTTACGGAACGCTTCTCTCTGTCGCCGCAAACAACGGCGCATGCCTTGCAGGCACTGGCACAGGACGGCTGGATTCAACTGAATGAAAAAACAGGCAGGCCCTCCAAACTGGGTTTCATCTGCACCCGGAGCTATCTGCGTGAAGTGCAGGAAACGAAACCGGAATGGAACGAAGTGATGCTGGCCCTGCTCCGGAACTATGAGGGCATATTCGACCACCAGGTAACGATCAGGGAAAAAAAACTGGCAAAGTTGTGTGAACTGCCTTTGGAGGAACTGGTGCAAAAGCTGGAACGCCTGCATTCCGCCGGCGTCGTGAAATATGAACCCGCGCCTGAAATGCCACAGGTGTTCTTTCTGAAAAACCGGGTACCAGTGGAACAATTCAGGCTGAATGCGGCCCGGCACTTCGAAAGAAAGGAAACATACCGGAGAAGAATAACCGAAATGATCGCGTTCACAATAGGGAAACAAACCTGCAGGGCGGTTTCAATAGGAGTTTATTTCGGGGATGATACCATTACGGCATGTGGTATCTGCGACAATTGTATCGCGAAGAAAAAGGAACAACCTTCCGTGGCAATCACGGCGGAGCAATACCTTATGGCGGAGTTGAGGAAGGAACCATTGTTGTTGCAGGAATGCCTGAGGAAATTGGAAGCGCGATTTGGAGAACGCGCCGCTGAAAGCGCCATCCGGTGCCTCGAATCAGAACTGCTGATACGCCTTACACCCGATGGCTATGTTCAGTTGAAATAAATATGCTCAGAACCAGCTCTTCTTTTTAGAAGAACTTCTGCCCCCCAATCCCAGCGCGCCCAGCAGCGTGCGGGTGATGATGCTCGCCGCCGTTCTGCCCACCTGCTTTACCGTAGGGTTATCAAAAATACTCTCCTCTTTGGGTTCAGCTTTTCGTTTGGAGGTTTTCTTTTCGGTTTCCATTTCCGCAGACTTTTCCGCCGCTTCATTCAGCTTTTCGGTAAGCAATTCGTAAGCGCTTTCGGAATCGATCACCTGGTTGTATTTGGCGGCCAGTTTCGATTTACTTACCACTGCGTCAATTTCAGCCTCCGTAAGCACATCCATCCTGCTCCGTGGAGCGGAGAGCATGATATGCGCCAACGGCGTGGGGATACCCTTTTCATTGAGCACGGTGATAAGCGCTTCACCAATCCCTATCTGGGTGAGGACTTCATCGGTTTTATAAAACTCGGTCGTAGGATAGTTTTCCGCGGTTTGTTTGATCACTTTCCGGTCGGCGGCCGTGAAGGCCCGCAGGGCATGCTGTACCTTTAAACCCAGTTGGGAGAGTACAGCCGGAGGCACATCCATCGGGTTCTGCGTGCAAAAGAAGATACCGATGCCTTTGGAGCGGATCAGTTTGATGATGGTCTCGATTTGCTGCAACAAGGCGTCGCTCGCTTCCTGGAAAATAAGATGGGCCTCATCGATGAACAGCACCAGTTTGGGTTTATCGAGATCCCCTTCCTCCGGACTGGAGGCATACAGTTCCGCGAGCAGTTGCAGCATGAACGTGGAGAACAACTTGGGCCGGTCCTGGAGATCGGTTACCCGCAAAACACTGATCACCCCGCGGCCATCATCGGAGATGCGCATCAGATCGTCGACTTCGAAGCTTTTTTCGCCGAAGAAAATATCTGCGCCCTGTTGTTGCAACTCCACCACCTTCCGGAGGATGGTGCCGGTGGAAGTAGTGGATATTTTTCCGTACTCTTTTTCAAGTTCAGCCTTACCCTCGTTGCCGATGTACTGGAGTACTTTGATAAAATCTTTCAGGTCGAGCAACGGGAGTTTATGGTCGTCACAGTATTTGAAGATCATGGCCACGAGGCCACCCTGGGTATCGTTCAAACCCAATATTTTACTCAATAGTACGGGGCCGAATTCGCTGACCGTGGCCCGGAGCCTGGCGCCTTTTTGTTCGCTGAGTGTAAGCAATTCAACCGGGAAAGCCGTGGGCTTGTAGGGAATATTGATCTTCTGGTGTCTTTCTTCGATTTTCGCGTTGCTGGTTCCGGCGGCGGCAATACCACTTAGGTCGCCTTTAATGTCCATCAGCAAAACGGGTACACTCGCGTCACTTAACGCTTCGGCCAGCACCTGGAGGGTCTTTGTTTTCCCTGTTCCCGTTGCGCCGGCGATCAGTCCGTGACGGTTCAGTGTTTTCAACGGGAGATTGATCGTTGCGCCCGGCACCACTTCTCCTTCAAACATCCCCGCGCCAATGGGAACGAATTCCCCCTTAAAAGTATATCCCTGTTGTATGGACTGCAAAAAAGCTTCCTTTTTCGACATAGATACTTATTTTCCACCAAGTTAAGGTTTCAGCCAACTCTTAACAAAACATTATCCGCCTGCCGTGCTTGTAAAAAAATGAATTAACTTTATTTGTAACAGTTAAAACATCATCATATTATGGAAGGAACCAAGGGCAAGATTTTATTGGTTGAAGACGATACCAACCTGGGAATGGTACTGAAGAATTACCTCGAACTGAACGATTACGAAGTGATCCTGGAAAGAGATGGCATCCTCGGACTGGCGGCTTTCCGCAGGGAGAAGTTTGACCTCTGCCTCCTGGATGTGATGATGCCGAACATGGACGGCTTCACCCTCGCCGAAGAAATCCGCGATGTGGACCCCGATATTCCCCTGTTCTTCCTCTCCGCGAAGACCATGAAAGAAGACATCATCAACGGGTACAAACTCGGTGCCGATGATTATATTACGAAGCCCTTCGACAGCGAAGTACTGCTGCTTAAAATAAAGGCGATCCTCAAAAGAAACGAGGAAGTAACCAAAGAGAACGAGAACCAGGAGTTCGACCTCGGCAGCTATCATTTCAACCCAAAACTCAGGGAATTGAGTCATAACGGCATCATGCAAACGCTTTCTCCCAAAGAAAACGAATTGCTGAAAATGCTTGCCGAACACAAAAACGACTTGCTCCCACGCGAACAGGCACTTAAGAAAATATGGGGCAGCGATACTTATTTTAACGGCAGGAGTATGGATGTGTATATCGCCAAACTCAGGAAATACCTGAAGGACGACAGCAATATTGAAATCGTGAACATCCATGGAAATGGGTTCAGGCTGGTGGTTCCGGTGTAATCCCGCTTAATCTTAGTTTAGAAACAAGGCGTATCAGAAATGGTACGCTTTTTTTATATCTTCCATCAGCCAATTTGTTTAGAACGTTTGCTCTTTAACGTTACCCATTAAATTTTAATAAGAAAAAACACTTATTTAAGCGAATATATTTACCTAATATACAATAGACAAAATCAACCATAGTTTATTCGGTAGTTGCTGTAAATCAAACCATAGAAATAACTAAACCCAACCGAATGAACAACTTTACATGCAAAAGCAAAATGCTTGTGGCAGTTTTATGCGTACTGCTTTTTTATTACAAACCTTATGCACAGATCATTACTACAGTTGCCGGAACGATGAGGACATCCTGCTCAACCGCACCTTGTGGCGATGGAGGGCTCGCTACGGATGCCAAACTTTATAGCCCCAATGCCATTGCAATAGATGCCGACAACAACATTTACATCGCGGAATACAGTAACCATGTTATTCGAAAAATTAATTACGCTACAGGCATCATTACTACCATTGCAGGCCAGCAAAGAACAAACTGCACAGAGGCGCCTTGTGGTGATGGCGGGCTGGCCACCGCCGCACGACTGAACGGGCCAAGAGGGATTGCATTAGATGGCGATGGAAATATTTATATAGCAGATTTCAGTAACCATGCCATAAGAAAAATCGATAAAAACACTGGAATCATTACCACAGTTGCTGGCACACTAAGAAGCTCCTGTGCCTCCGCTCCCTGCGGGAATGGCGGACTGGCCACCTCGGCGCAATTGAACAGCCCTATAGGGGTAGCATTCGACGCCAATGGAAACATGTTCATCGCCGATTACGGTAACCATGTGATCCGGAAAGTGGATAAGACAACCGGGATTATTACCACAGTGGCGGGCACAACGAAATCTTCCTGTGCAACAGCCCCTTGCGGAGACGGAGGCGCCGCCACATCGGCGCAATTAAGTGGCCCTTCCGGGCTGGATTTTGACTCCGAAGGTAACTTATATGTCGCGGAATACAATAACCACTCCGTCAGGAAAATCAACATGACCACAGGCATTATATCCACCTATTCCGGTGTTCTACGGTCGAGTTGCAGTACTTCACCCTGTGGTGATGGCGGACTGGCAACAGCAGCCCGGCATACCTCCCCCTTCTCACTGCGTGTTGGCCCTGATGATAACCTTTACGTGGCTGACGCTTCCAATGCCGCCATAAGAAAAATTGATAAAGCTACCGGAATCATTACCACAGTCGCAGGTATTACCAAAAGCAGTTGTGGCGCGGCGCCTTGCGGGGAAGGAGGTCTGGCTACTTCAGCTCAGTTGTCTAACCCCTTTGGACTGGCATTTAATTCGCTGGGCAACATGTATATAGTTGAATACGGTAACCAGGTGGTGCGTATGGTGAACCTCGGCATCCTGCCGGTGGATATCGCCAACCTGCGCGCAAATAAAAGGGAGAATGAAATAGACCTGAAATGGACGGCTTTCAACGAAAGTAATGTGCTCACCTATGATGTGGAAAGAAGCGAAAACAGTCGCAGGTTTATTAAAGTGGGAACGGTTCCCGCAGTCGCAAACGGCCTGAACGAATTCAATTATAGCTGGACAGACCCATCACCCATGAAAGGAAACAATTTTTACCGGCTGAAATCCATAGATACAGACGGCTCTTTCGAATACAGCAAAATAGTAAAAATATCCCTTGATGGCAGTACATCCGCGCAGATCACGCCGAACCCCGTTACGGGAAATCTTATGCAGGTGCAGGTGAACAGCGATAAAAATAAAACCCTGGTGCTGAACCTCTATGATGCTATGGGGAAGAAAATATGCTCAAAACAACTGAATACGCAGGCGGGAGCAGCTTTGCTACAGGTTACCCTGCCGGAAAGTATTAAGAATGGCATGTACTTCGCACAATTGCACGATGGGGAAAATATGCTCTACAACAGTAAAATTATCATTCAAAAATAAAATAGTTCTATCCTATGGTTTTGCGGGCGTATCTAAAAAATACGCCCGCTTCGGTTAAGACAATTTCACAACACCAATTCCATCATCACATCCGCTCTTTTATATTTTCCCGGCTCCAAAGGAATGTACACAAACCCGTGCTTACGGTAAATAGCCAGCGCCGTTTCCAACTTTGTTTGTGAGTACAATATGAGTTTCTCCGCTTTCATGTTCCTCGCTTTTTCAATCGCATTTCTGCATAGGAACTTTCCCGCCCCAAGTCCCTGGAACCTGTCATCCACGGCCATTTTTGTGAGCTCCATCATGCGGTTTCCCAGGTTTTTCAATCCTACGGTTCCGATGATGTCTTTCCCGTAACGGGCGAAAAGTATCGCGCCACCTTCGTTCAGGATCGCTTCCTCAGGATGCGTTAGCACATATTCATCAATGGGTTCCACTACAAAATATTTGTTCAGCCATGCCTTGTTCAGGCGTTCAAAATGAATGGCGAATTCAGGTTGAAAATCTTCCAGCACCAATTCGGCTGGTATTGTTTCTTTTATGGTAAGATCAGTTTGCATATCATTAGATTTTACTCACGGCTATTTTATTCTTTCCAATGCGTGGAACGCGGTATCCCCTGTTGATGAAGAACACGCCGCCCACCGCGGCCAGCAAGGCGAGCGATGTGATCCAGGTTAATTTCTCTCCCAGGAAAAAGAACCCCAGCAACAAAGCGATGAAGGGATTGATATAGGCATAGATGGAAGAAAGTCCTACCGGTAATTTTTCCAGCGCATAAATGAAGCAGGGATAGGTTAACAATGATCCTGCCACAATAAGATATATGAGCGACCAGATACTTTCTGAAGAAACATGCGCCAGCCTGGAATAATCATCCAGGAAAAAACTCATCAGCAGCAGGAAGAAGCCGCCGGAAATCATTTGCGCGGCTGCGTTCACCATAGCGCCCGCGCCGGAAGGCCTGTATTTGGAGTACACACTACCCGAAGCCCAGGCCAGCGCGGCGATAAAAGCCATTACCATGCCTGAGAAATAGCTGGGGTTGGCAAGGTCGGAAAGGTTATCGCTGAACATGAGCACGATGCCCAAAGAACCCAGGAACAACCCCAACAGAATACTGCCATTCAATGCGCGGCGGTCGGCCCCGGAAACAAATGCGATGAACACGATATACACGGGCATAATAGAAACGATGAGCGCCGCAAGTCCGCTGGGGATGAACTGTTCGCTCCACCCCACCACGCCATTGCCCAACGAAATCATCAGGATGCCCGGAATGGATTGGTGCATCAACACCTTCCAGTTGAATCCTTTTAAATGACCACTGAGTACCAGGAGCGCGATGAGCAGTCCGCCCGCGATCATTTGCCGCACGCCTGAAAATAGAAACGGGGGAATGGTTTCCACGCCGATCCGGAGGAAGAAATAAGTGGTGCCCCAAACCACACATACCAATGCCAGCGCAAGGTACGCACGCGTTAATGCTTTGTTCATAATGCTCGATTTATAAAGTCTTTCCCGGCAGCTATCGTACTTATCCGAATTCAAAATTCTTCAAAAAATCAAAACAATAACAGATACAATTTTCCTACTTTTAATGGGTACAGTTTAAAATATGAAAAAAGAACTTTTATACGAAGGCATCGCCATGGCGCTGGAAAAACAGATCCGGAACGAGGTATTGAAACCCGGCGACAAACTTCCCTCCCTCCGCACGGTATGCAGCGAACAGGGTGTAAGCATGAACACCGCAACGCAAGCCTATCTTGAACTAGAGCGGAAGGGTATGATTGAATCCAGGCCGCAATCCGGGTTCTTTGTGAGTGCTGCGCTCAAGAAAAAACTTTCCATTCCGGGCATGAGCACGCCTTCGGCTACCGTGAACTTCTCCGATACGGAAGCCCTGATCGGGAAAGTGTACCATTCGTTGAACGATCCGTCTATAGTCCGTCTATCGCTTGGCGTGCCCGATGAACAACTGCTGCCCGTGGCCAAACTGAACAAAGGCTTTGTGGAGGCCTTGCGCAGCTTGCCCGGAGGCGGAACAGGTTATGAAGACATCCAGGGTAACCTGAAGCTGCGTCGCGACATCGCCCGCTGGTCCTTCACCTGGGGTGGTAGTCTTACCGATGAAGAAGTGGTGACCACCGCGGGCACGATGAACGCGCTCTCCTATTGTATGATGGCCACCACCAAACCCGGCGATACCATCGCGGTGGAGAGCCCGGTGTATTTCGGTATCCTTCAACTCGCGAAGAGCCTCCAACTGAATGTGCTGGAATTGCCCACGCACCCGCTCACCGGCGTTGACCCCGATGCCCTGAAAAAAGTGCTGCCCCATATCAATGTATGCCTGCTCATCAGCAATTTCAACAACCCGCTGGGATCCTGTATGCCAGAGGAAAACAAGAAAGCCGTGGTGCGCATGCTTGCGGAGAAAGGCATCCCGCTGATTGAGGATGATCTTTACGGAGAAGTTTATTTCGGCGCCTCCCGTCCGAAACCCTGCAAAGCATTTGATGAGGCCGGACTTGTTTTGTGGTGCGGTTCCGTTTCCAAAACGCTGGCGCCGGGTTACCGTGTGGGCTGGGTGGCGCCAGGAAAATTCAAAGAGAAGATCATACACCTGAAAATGACGCATTCCATTTCTTCCACCACCATCACCCAGGAAGTAGTGGCGAACTTTCTGGAGAAAGGTCGCTATGAACACCATCTCCGGAACCTCAGAAGAACACTGCACCACAACAGTTTGCGGTTCATCAGCGCCATCGGAGACCATTTCCCCGATACCACCAAAGTGAGCCGTCCCAACGGTGGTTTCATCCTCTGGCTGGAACTCGACCGGAAAATAGATACCGTGGATGTATACCATGCCGCGTTAAAGCAGAACATCAGTATCGCACCGGGAAGAATGTTCACGCTGCACAACCAGTTCAACAATTGCATGCGGCTCAGTTACGGCATACATTGGAACCCGAAAACAGAGCAGGCCCTGAAAAAATTGGGCAGGCTCATTAAAAACATGTACTGATCGTTTTTTCTTCCCAACTTCGCACCATGAGATATTTCATTTTGATCCTGGGTGTTTGCTTCTGCCATATTTCCGAAGCACAAACCCTGCGCAGCCGCACCGTAAAGCTGATGGGTGCAAGATTCGACATTACGATTGTAGCGGAAGATTCCCTGAAAGCGGAAAAACATATTGATGACGCTATCGCGGAAATAAAAAGGATAGAATACCTGATCTCGGACTGGATAGATACCACGCAGGTTTCACACGTGAACCAACAGGCGGGCATCGCGCCGGTGAAAGTGGACCAAGAAGTGATCGCCCTCACACAACGGGCGCTGGAACTATCTAAACTAACGAACGGTGCCTTCGATATCAGTTTCGCGGCCATGGAAAAAATCTGGAAATTCGATGGCTCCGAAATGGAAATGCCTTCCCGCGCAGCGGTGAAAAAAGCGAAGGCCAAAGTGAGCTACCGGAACATTGAAATTGACACCGTGCAGTCCACCATCTTCCTGAAGCTAAAAGGAATGAAGATCGGCTTTGGCGCACTGGGAGAAGGTTACGCGGCAGACAGGTGCCGTGAAATGATGCTGGCACGCGGGGTGAAAGCGGGTATCGTGAACGGATCGGGCGATATGAATACCTGGGGCAGAAAACCCGATGGCAAACCCTGGATGATCGGGCTTGCGCATCCGTTCCACCGCGGTGACCTGTACGCCATCATTCCACTCGAAAAATCCGGGGCGGCCGTTACTTCCGGCAGTTATGAAAAGTTCGCGGAGATCAATGGAAAACGGTATTCGCACATCATCAACCCGGCGACAGGCTACCCGGCCACAGGGTTATCCAGTGTAACCGTATTCGGACCCAGTGCGGAACTGGCGAATGGTTTCAGCACTTCCATTATGGTGTTGGGCAGTAAGAAAGGTAAAAAACTGCTGAAAAAATTTCCGGGCTATACCTACATTATGGCCACCGATAAAGGCAAATTCATTCATTCAGAAACTATTCCGCTGGAAACATATCGGGTAAAGAATAACGATTAAAAGCAGGCTCAATAACAATCGGTCAGCAGCCTTCCTTTCTCCAGTAAAATGTCGCCTAACCCTTTTTCACGGCATATATTACTAAGCAGCGCGCACACATCCTTCTGCATGGCCAGGGAACCGCATAACATAACCACCGCACCTGCACGAAGCAGTTCCGTAATTTCCTCCGTGTCCCTTGCGAGTATATCGGTCACATACATGCGCGATGCTTCTCTCGAATAGGCTTCATGCAGGCCCGACAAGCGGCCTCCCGCTTCGTAACCAGACAATAATTCACGGTAACGGTCAAGCGAATATCTGTACCTGAACCCGGTATAAAGATGCACTATTCTTCCCTTTTTATTTTCCCCGATCATGCCCAGGAAGGGGGCGATACCCGTTCCGTTCGAGATCATGATAACAGGATTTTTACCGCCTGGAAAATGGAAATGCCGGTTCTCCACGATACGCGCCTTCAATGTATCCTCCACCTGGAGTTGGTGCAGGAATGTTGAACCCAGTCCTTCCGGATGCAGTTTGAGACTAAGGTGAATGGCATCTCCCAACATACCGATCGAATACAACCTTTCCCGGTGGTCATTGGCGGGATAGATGGCCAGCAGGTCGCCGGAGCGGACCTTCATTTTCTTTTTGGGCAGTAAGGTAATTTCGAAAGCATAGTCGGGTTCCGTCGCGTCGCTTTTTTGTACAACGGTAAATGACGGCAGGTGAAGGTGGTGCGCGGGAAACAGTTTTGCATCCGGTTCTATGAATTGCCCGGAAACCGCTGTATACAGTTTGCACCAGGTGGCGTAGTCTTCAGGGGAACGGTCATTTACAGTATGAACGTCCATTATGGGTTGTGCCCATTCCTGTTTTCTTAACGCGGCATCTACTTCAAGACCAAAGCGGCAAAAATCATCGTAACTGCGCGAACCAAATGCCAGCACAGTAAAATTTACGTGTTGCGGTTGTGGCATTTTTGGAAGCCGTGAAAGGAACTTTCCAGCATTGGAAGGTGGATCGCCCAGGCCATGCGTACTCGTGAAAACGATCAGTTGCTGCATGGCCGGGAACACCTTATAATTGTTCATATCTGTGAGCCATACCTTCTCCCCTTTCGCCGACAATTGTTTGGAAACCGAAACAGCGCAACGCAATGTGCTGCCGTTCTCGGAACCCACCAGTATAACGGTGGTGCATTCGTCGGCCCTGAACTTATTCTTCTTTTTATTGGCCCTTCTCCGGAAAGTGATCAGGAAACCCGAGCCGATAAAGAACAAAATATACCCGCAGGAGATGGCCAGGATGATGGCCCATACGGCGCCCGATCTGCCCGTATGCCAATCGAGGCTCCAGGCGTTGAGTTTCGCCGCTGAACTGTGTTCCGCCTTTGCCAGCAATTCGCCAGTCACCTGGTTGATGGCGATGGTGCTGTCATGGAACTTTACCGTGAAATAATCTTCCACATCCTCCGAGAACGGGAACTCCAGGGTTTGCAGGTCGGCGAGTGAATGATTTTTAAAAACTGTGAAACTATTCCAATCCAATTCAGGTTCAGCTTTAATGGCAGCGAAATCCACTTCCACCGAAGGTGTTTCCGCCCTGATCCAACCAAATCCCGTCGCTGAAAGATACGCGCCGGTAAAAGCGATGAGCAGTATCGGGAAAAGCGCTATCCGGCCAAATACCACGTGAAAGTATTGCGCCCCTGATTCATGCCCTACCCTTGCGAAAAAACGAAGGATACCTTTCTGCCGCTGGACCACCAGGATGATCCCTGAGATGACAATGAGCATTAGCAAAAAGCAGGTAATGCCCATCAATAACCGTCCCGTTTCATGTAAAAAAAGGGAACGGTGCAAAGCGGTCACCCATTGGAAAAAGGAAGATTGTTCTTCCACCGCACCCAGTTCTTTACCATTACGGGCATCCACGTACGACTTTTCCCCGTTACCGGCTTCATCGGTCCAATGCAGCACGAGTGCACCTTTCTCCATCCGGAGTTCATGCACATCCCCATACTTTTCTTTCAGCAGGGGAACGGCTTCGGATAAACGAACAGTTGAAGGGTCCTGCACACGGTGTGTGGCGGCCTTATCGGTCAAAGGATCGAAAGCCAGTACAATTCCTGTAACGGAGGCGAGGAGGAGCAATAAAAAAGAAGATACGGCCAGTGCGAGGTGGCTGTATCTCCATACAGATATGATCATTATAAAAGATCGTTCGGTTAAAGTGCGCTGAAACGAACGTAGCGGATATAGCCCGTACCTTCCGTTTTAGCAGCCAGTCCTTCGGTGGTAAGGGGAATCTCCACGTCTTTCAGGTGGTACTGTTTGTCCTCTACCGCCGTTTCAAAACGGAGTTTATATCCCGCGTTGAGTTTTGCTTTCTCCAGTTCGAGGTTCACCACGCTTCTGTCGCCACCGGCAACGGAAGCGCCCGTAACAGCGCTCAGGTTTTCGGGTTTCTTGCCCATCGCCTTGTGCCATTCTTTAAGATCAGGATACCACTTCTTATCGGAGCCCATCACATACAATGTTTTATCGTACCCACCTTTTGGATTGATGAGTGACACCACGATATAGGCGCCTTCACCCATGTAGTTCGTCATCTGCACCATACACTTGTACTTCGCGTTCTGACCAAAAGAGATTGCCGGACTAAGGATACAAATTACAAATACCGCTACCAGCGCCTTTTTCAACTGAGCCATATGGTTATTTTAGAAAATCAATAGATAGGTTCTGACGTGCGAAGTTCTCGTTTTCTCCCGCAAGATCAAAAGCGGTTTCATCGAAGCCTGTTTTCACTTCTTTTTTAGCACCGATGGAAAGCAGGTATTTCAGCACGGCATCATCTTTAGCAATCATGGCCGCTTTGTGCAAAGCAGTATAGCCTTCTTTGTTCTTCGCATTTACATCCACGTTATAGGCGACCACCATTTTCAGCAGCGCCACATCATTTTTTGCCGTGGCCAGGTGGTAAAGCGTGTTGCCGTTTTCGAGTGGTTTGGCAATATCCAGTCCCGCTTTTTTCAGCACATCCAGTTTTCCTTCAAAATCTTTCGCGTTCCGGGGATTGTATGAATCAAACAGAAACGCGGTAAGGTTTTCGCCTTTTTTGTTCACCACATTCACATTGGCTCCTTTTTCAATAAGGTACTGCACCACTTCGGGTGAATTATCGCGTACCGCCATGGTAAGCGCGGTGGCACCTTCAGCATTGGCTTTGTTGATGTCTTTCACCTGCGCACGGAGCAGCTCCAGTGTGGCAAGGTCACGGTTGGAGGCGGCCGCGTTCATGAAAACGGTATTGCCTTCTTTATTGGCCTGGTCCACTTTCACACCTTTGGAGAGGAAATATTTTATGGTCTCTTCCTGCCCCGGGCGACGCACCAAAGCATGCAACACATTATCGCCATTCTTCCCCACTACTGTGGCGGGAATACCGATCGATTCCAGGTATTGAAACACTTCCAGTTTGTTTCCGCCGCGGCGGCCACCCTGTGCGGCCAGCAACATGGCGTTGTTGGTGAAGGGTACACCTTTCGCGCGGAGCGCTTTCATCCCTTCGATGTTCCCGGTACGTGCCGTATAATCGAAGGCGGTGCTGCCGTTGGCATCGGTACTTTTCAGACTGAGTCCTTTGGAAACGAAATATTCGGTGAGTGTTCCATCGGCATCGGAGGGGATGGCCAGCAGGAGCGCGTTGGCACCGTCGTGGGTAAGGTCTTTTTGCAGATCGGCCCCGGCTTTCAGGCAGATATCATATACCTGAGTATTCTTCTGTCCGCCATTGGCGGCGAAATTGAGCGGGGTGTACCCGTGGTTGTCTTCCATTTTCAGCTTTGCTCCTTTCGACACCAGGTACTCCATCAGTTCGGTATTTCCTTTGGAGGCGGCCCAAAAGATATAAGTACGCCCGTCGTGGGTGAGTTTGTTCACATCATTTCCATCCTGGGAGAGCAGGAACTTCACTGCTTCGTTGGAGGCCCCTCCGTTAATGGCCATCACCACGGGATCAAAGTTGCCCGCATTGTAAGCGGAAGGACTGTTCCCTTTCGCGATATCGGCCTTAATTTTTTCAATAGTGGCCGATTGCCAGTAAGACTGGTCCAGAAAAACATTTTGTTGTGCCCTGATGCCACCGCTTACAGCGAGCATCAATCCCAGGATCGCGTACTTCATATTATGCTGATTGTACTACCAGACGCTGATTGGGCAGAAACCCTTCGCGCGGCAGCCTGTTAATTATTATTGTCTGAGCCGCAAAATTAGCCTGATAATCGGGTAGAACGGTTACGAAAAGCGGAAATTCCCGATGAGAAGGTTGAAATTCCCCACCACGTAGCCTGTTTCCAGCCTGAAATAATCCCTAACTTTAAAGGACAAGCTTTTCCACATGCACCAGGACATCGCATTGTATAACGCCGCGCAGCTTCCGGAAGACGAACAGATTTGTACGGCCCTGGCCGAAGAGATCGACCGCCAGCTCCCGGAAGCGGAAAGCAAGATATGGCACCGGCACCCTGTCTGGTTCCTCAACGGTAACCCCGTGGCGGGTTACAGCAAATTGAAAAACTGTATCCGCCTGCTGTTCTGGAGCGGACAATCCTTTGAAGAACCCGGTTTACTGCCGGAAGGGAGTTTTAAAGCCGCCGAAGCACGTTATACCGATGTGGCACAGATAGATAAGAAAGCGCTGAAACGCTGGCTTGGGAAAGCGAGGACCATCCAGTGGGATTATAAAAACATCGTGAAAAGAAAGGGCGTACTGGAAAGATTGGTCTGAAACAGGAACAGCTTCGGCCTTCCACCTACCACAAACGTGGTATCCACAGGGCATTCGTTTTTATTTACTTTTATACAAAATGCTCCAACATGAAAAAGATCAGCTTCTACGTTTGTTCTGCCGCCTTGCTGCTGGCAGCCTGCAACAACACCGAAAACACACCTAAAGAGACCACCGCCTCGGATTCCACCACTTCATCCACAGAAAAAAAAGCCTGGATAGCCGTTGATTCCGCCACTGAAATGAAAGCCTGGATGGACTACTCCACGCCCGGTTCGGCCCACGCCATGCTCGCGAAAGACGATGGCGAATGGATTGGCCAGAACACGATGTGGATGAGCAAAGACGCTCCGCCCGCCACCAGTACCTCTACCATGACCAACAAAATGATCCTCGGCGGACGCTACCAAATGGGCACCTATAAAGGCGATTTTATGGGAATGCCGTTTGAAGGCATGTCCATCGGCGGCTACGACAACCACCTCAAAAAGTTCTTCAGCACCTGGTTCGACAACATGGGTACCGGCATGATGAAGATGGAAGGCACCTGGGATTCCACCACCAACGCCATCACCTATTATGGTACCATGGTCAGCCCCTCAAACGGAATGGAATGCGAGATGAAAGAGATCTTCACTTTCATGGATGCCAACACGGCCAAAATGGAGATGTTCGGGCCGGATTCCAAAACGGGAGAGCAGTATAAAACGATGGAGATTCTGCTGACGCGGAAGAATAAGAAATAGGTTTTATTTCACGCAAAAGTGTGGGAGGAGTAGGTTTCACGCAAAGGACGCAAAGGAGCAAGGACGCAAGGGGCGGTTGAGGTGCGGGTTGCTGAGGAAGGATTTCTCGCAACGACGCGGCGACGCAACGCCTTGTTTGATTTCAACATTGCTTTGTTTTCAGGATGTACATTTAAAATGTAACCTGAGGTAGAATGGCTTAAGAATCGTACAGACGAAAATTATCTTCATCAATGACCAGAATGATAAGAGAGGCTGTCCCAAAGATCAAATGAAGCATCTGAGAAGAGCATAAGCGAAAATTGTCTCCATCAGGGACCCTAATAAAAAGAGGGTGTATCGCACTTTTGATACACCCTCTCTTATTGCATATCATTGTCAGGAAATTCACTCAAGCGCTAACGTTGCGCCTTTGCGTCGTTGCGTGAAATAAAAATACTCACGTCAATCCCCAACAGAAACTCCCCAAACACAAACAATGCTTTGCGCCCTTGCTCCTTTGCGCCCTTTGCGTGAAATCTCTCTTACCGCCTCCACCAGAAAATACTACCCCGAAACCTTCGCCAGCAACACCTTATCCGGCGTCATCGGCAAATCCCGAAGCCTTCTGCCGGTAGCATTGTAAATAGCGTTAGCTATCGCTGCCGCACACCCGATAATACCCACTTCTCCCAGCCCCTTTGAACCGGAAGGATTGATGTTCGGATCGGGTTTACCAATAAATTCTACTTCAATAACTGGCGCATCGGCATTCACCGCGAAATGATATCCCGCAAGGTCGTTGCCCACCAGGCTGCCTGTTTTCAGGTCCACGGCCTGTTCTTCCATCAGCGCCATGCCAATACCGCCTACGGCGGCGCCCGACATCTGGTTGGCAGCCGCTTTCTCGCTTACTATTTTTCCGCCATCGGCCACACAAATCATTCTTTCTATTTTCACTTTCCCGGTTTTCGTGTGCACACGTACTTTGCAGAAATGTGCCGCGGAGGAACAGAAAGCATACTGCTGCCGCTCCGCACCGGGGCCTGAACTCGCTTCCACCTCAACTACAGAGAGGTTGTTCTTCTCCCAGAGTTCCGCATAAGAAATGGCCTGGTTGCCCGGAGTTTTTAAGGATATGCCCGTATCGGAAAGCAACACCTCTTCCGGCTTTACTTGTTTGTAGGCATCGTTCTGCAAAGCGGCATAGGAAGCCAGCTTGCTTTTGAGCGCGTTGCAGGTAGCCACCACCGCACCACTGATAGAGGATAGTCCCGTACTGCCGCCCTGACTGGGGGCGGCGGGCAAATTAGAATTGCCCAGTTCTATTTTGATCTTGTTTTTAGTGATGCCGGTGCTTTCATGCGCGATGTTCTGCATGGCGGTACCTGTGCCTGTGCCGATATCGGTCATGGCCGTCTGCACGGTAATGGTACCGTTCTTCTCCATCACAATGCCCGCACCCGCGTTGCCACGACCCGCGTTCCACATACCCACCGCCATGCCGTAGCCGATCTTCCAATCGCCTTCAGACAACTGGCCGGGAACAGGTTTCCGGTTTTTCCATTGAATTTTCGCGGCCCCTCTTTCCACACATTCGTTGAGGAAGTTGGTGGACCAGGGCTTGCCGCTTTCAGGATCCTTTTCGATGGCAAGGTTTTTCAGCCTTAATGCTACCGGGTCCATCTTCAGTTTGTAGCTCAGTTCATCGATGGCGCTCTCCACCGCGAAATCGCCGGTACAATCTCCAGGACCTCGCATCCAGGTGGGCGTACTCATGTTCAGGGGCACAATAGATGCTTCCGTTTTGAGGTTGGGAAAGCTATAGATCAACCGGGTAACACGGGTAATGCCATCACCGAAATTTTCATACACCGAAGTACTGTGTTTGGCCTGGTGGTGAACACCTGTAAATTGTCCATCGGCAGTGGCACCGATCTTTATCCATTGCCAGGAAGCGGGCCTATAACCCACGGCCATGAACATCTGCGGCCTGGTGAGCATCAGCTTCACGGGACGGTTCACCTGCTTTGCCCCCATAACGGCAGCCAGTGCGTGTGGCCATACCCGTAGGCCGGAGCCGAAGCCCCCACCCACGAATTCACTGAACACCTCGATGTTCTCGGAAGGAATACTCCATAACCGGGAGAAGGTGCGCTGCACATTGTTCACCCCCTGGTTTTTATCGTACAGTTTTAGTCTGTTGTCGGAAACCCAATGTGCAATGGTGGCGTGCATTTCCATGGGATTGTGCACTTCATGTGCAATGTTGTATTCCGATTCTATTGTGAAAGGTGCATCCTTCCAGGCATCCATACTGCCGCGCTCCTTTCCGGCCGGAGAAAGGGGCACGTTGGGATGCGCCGTTTCGAAATCAATATTAAAGGCAGTGGTGTCGTATTGTGCGGAAACCAGCGAAGCGGCATAAGTGGCGTCTTCCAGTGTTTCGGCGATCACCATAGCGATGGGTTGCCCCTTGAAATAAATTTTATCGGTATGAAAAACCGGGAGTCCGAAACGGGCCTCTTTAATTTTGTTCTCATCTGAAAGACCCGGCACCACAGGCTTATGCTGGTGCGTGATGATATCCAGCACGCCCTGCACCTGCTTCGCGGTACTCAAGTCAATGCTTTTGATGCTGCCCGCAGGAACTGTACTGCCCACCAATACCGCGTAGCATACGTTTTCAACGGTGTATTCCGCGGCGTATTTTCCCTTTCCTGTTACTTTGGCCACACCTTCCACCCGACCATCCGGCGGCGTTACGGGCATATTCATATTGTCGAAGAATCCCATAGTAATAACATTAGGCTTTTAAACAATTTTGCAACGCCGTTTCTATGGCGCCTTTCAGCATTTCTACTTTGAACCCGTTGTGCGACAAAGGTTTTACTCCTCCGGCAGCAATTTCAGCCGCCTTCTGAAAGTTAGCCGGGGTTGCGGCTTTGCCTTCGAGGAACTTTTCAGCTTCATACCAGCGCCACGGCTTATGCGCCACCCCGCCAGATGCGAGCCTTGCGGCCCGGATGGTATTGCCTTCCAGTTGCAATGCCGCTGCTACGGAGAGCAGTGCGAACGCATAGGAATCACGATCGCGGATTTTCAGGTAAGCATAGTTTTTATTGAACCGGTTCTGTGGAATTTCTATTTCGGTGATGAGCGCATTTTGAGGAAGGTGGTTGTCTTTCTGCGGCGTATCATCAGGCAACCGGTGAAAATCTTTGAATGGGATGGACTTTGTTTTTTGCTGCTGGTCGGTGTACCACACCACGGCATCCAGCGCGGCAAGCGCCACGCAAAGATCGGAAGGATGCACCGCCACGCAATGTTCGCTCCAGCCTATGATGGCGCTCATGCGGTTATCGCCATCTTTCGCGCCGCAACCGCTTCCGGGGTTGCGTTTATTGCAGGGCAGGGTGGTATCGTAGAAGTAGGGACAACGCGTGCGCTGTAACAGGTTCCCGCCGGTTGAGGCCATGTTCCTGATTTGGGGCGAAGCGCCGGCAAGAACGGCCTTTGCGATAAGCGGGGCCTTCGCAAGTACTTCAGGATGCAGGGTGATGGCCGTATTCCGCACCATTGCGCCGATGCGGATGCTTTTAGCATCAGATTGAATACGGTCCGAAACCGCAGTGGTAATATCGAGCAAAGCGTCAGGATCCGCGATGTGTTTTTTCATCAGGTCCACCAGGTTCGTTCCTCCGGCTATGAACTGCGTTCCGCTCTTTTTACCAGTAACAGCCTGGTTAGTATTCGTGGGTTTCGAAAATGCAAATGGTTTCATCGGGCAACTTTTTGAATGGATTCAACAATTCCGTTGTAAGCGCCACAGCGGCAAAGATTGCCGCTCATGAACTCCTTAATTTCGGCCACCGATTTTGTATGCCCTTCTTTCACACAGGCCACGGCAGACATGATTTGTCCGGGCGTGCAATAGCCGCACTGGAAACCATCACATTCAATGAAGGCCTGCTGCATCGGGTGCAATGTCTCGCCATCGGCCAGTCCTTCAATTGTGGTGACGTTCTTCCCCGGCACCATGGCAGCCAAAGTAAGGCAACTCAGCACCCTTTCGCCATCTACGTGTACGGTGCAGGCCCCGCATTGCCCGTGGTCACACCCTTTTTTCGCGCCGGTAAGCTGCAGGTTTTCGCGCAGCAAATCCAGGAGCGTGGTACGGGTATCCGCGTCAACCGCGTATTGTTTTTTATTGATGGTAACGGTGAGGGGTAATGTTTTTTTCTGGGGAACAACCAGGTTTTTCACCTGTTCATAAAAAGCCTTAACGCCCCTGGGAATAAATGCGAGTGCGCCCAGCGCCGCGGAGGTTTGCATGAAGAACCTCCGGGAGAATCGTTGCATCTCTTTCATATCGGGAGAAATTTTTAAGTATGGATAACGCAGAAATCAAAGGAAAGTTAGTTCTTTTTCCGTACTCAAATCCAGGAGTGTTCACATAATTTCCGTTCCCGCAACACGATGTACACCATTATCGCAGATTCAGGTTCCGAAGCCGGATTAATTACCCTACTTTCTTCTTCAACAACCCGCTTCCTGAAGGCGTAATAAAATAATCAAGGCAGAAAACAAATGGGAATACCACCTGTTCGTTATTGTAGTTGAACGCCATTCTGAAAAAATGTTTCCCCGCTCGTGGAGACGCCAGTGTTAAAGAGAGGCGGTCAAAATCTTTTGGTTTGATGCCATGCGAGATGGGTACGATCACTTCGTACGCTTTCCCTTCCGCCTTCAGTTGCGCGTTGTAATTGTATTCAATTTCCACGCCCGCGCCGTACCCGCCGCCCACATTTACGAAGGTTTCAAATTTTTGTTCCCGGACGCTGTTATCGGTATTGGTGTAGGTGATCTTTCCAAAAAAAATGGCGCCCTTATCAAAGTCGCCAACCAGTTGATCGTACAATCTCTTTCTTTGCGGATCAAGGTCATTCGGATCCCCGAATTCATCCTGGAAGATTCGCGGACTCACGCCCCTTGCGATGATTTGCTCCACGCCTTTACAGGAAACATAAGCATCTCCCTCACCGCTGTTGCCGGAAGGAATGGCGGGAAAATTCAGTTGTTGTTCAAATTCATTCTTCCAGCCCTGGTATTGCTTTGCAGGAACCAATGTATAATTGACCCGGATATTTTTCGCGCTTCCCCAGCCTATATTATAAATACAGAAATCATCAAAACCTGAAGGGATCAGCAGCGCATTGTTATTGGGCTGGCTTTCCGCTACCATCAGACTCGCTTGGTGGAAGAAAACCGCGGCATCGGAATTATTCGTGAACTTGACATCCAGCAAAGGGAGGTTGATGCCCAGGGCCATTTCATCGAAACCATACCGCTCGTTCAAAACTTCGTTTCCATATATTTTATTGAGTAAGGTAGACCCGTGTTGAATAAAGATGGTATCGTTCCGCTGGCGCAGGAAATATTTCAAGGTGTCCCGCATGGGAAGATCAGGATCAAATTTGTTGGGGTTCAGCAACGAGATATTAAAATCGAGGTCCCTGAACTGGTAGGAAAGCGATTGTTCACCGTTCATCCGGAAGGAACCGGTCTTCCTGGATTGCAGCCGGAACTCCATTTTGTTTTCAGGTTGATCCAACAGTATCGTAGTATCCACGGCAGATTTGTAGCGGAAAATCAATCTTAACGGGAAGGTCACCTGGGCACCCGCATAGTCGATGCGCACGTTGCCGAAATCATCTGTCTTGAATTGCTGTCCAAGGTCGGGAATGGTGATTTCCACACCGGCTGCGGGTTGTTCATCCACATAAACCGTCGCTTTTAACATACGCACTTTGCAATCATCACCGGTGCTCCATCCGGCTGGATTCACGAGGTACACGAGCACAAAAACACCGATGGCGCTGGTGGCCACAATAAACTTATTCGTTACCGTGATTTTACCCGGAATAGTAGCCGCGAAAGCGCCCGCCGCGATGGCGATGAATATGCGGAAAAAATTAAGTTGCGGCCCTGTAGGACAAGGAATCAGGATAATAACCGCCAACAAAAGCAGCAGGAATACTGTGCCCGCAATAATGCTGTACCACTTCATCCTTTACCATTTAGGTGAATAAATACGAAGCATTTACATGGGGACGGAAAGGATAAATGAATTTAGCAAGTTATAGGGGAGAACAGAAATAAATTATAACGCCGCTTCCAGAAAAGAAATGAATCCTTCTTACACAAACTTCTTCCTCGACCGCTTTATCGCGGGCATATTTTCATCCGCCCATTTTGTTAAGCCCTGGATGTGCGGGAGCAGCGAAAGCCCCCGCTCCGTAATATTGTATTCCACGCGTGGCGGAATTTCCGGGTAAATAGTCCGTTTTACCAGGCCATCGGCTTCCAGCGTGCGCAAAGTTACCGCCAGCATGCGTTGGGATACATCGCCAATGCTTTTCTGCAATTCGTTGAAACGCATCTTCTCCACACCTCCCAAAGTCAGGATCACGAGTATCGACCATTTGTCGCCAAGCCTGTCCAATACCGTTCTGATCGGACAGTTCTCTGTTCTCGAAAAAATTATCGGTTCTTTTTTCATTGTTATAAGATTGATACTCAACAATAGTTACCAAAAAGTAAGTTGGATACGGCAGCGTTCCTTCTTGTCCGGAACGAAGTTACTATTTAGCTTTGACTTACTAAAAGTAACTAAATACATTAAAATAATCTAAAACGACAGATCATGGCAAAGATTTTAATTACGGGAGCAACGGGCAGTTTAGGACAGGAAATCGTAAAGCAGTTGCTGGACAGAACAGCAGCTTCCAACCTCGCGGTATTGGTAAGGGATGAAGCCAAAGCGGTGGCTTTCAAAGCAAAGGGGATAGAAGTTCGCACTGGCAATTACGATGATTATGAAAGTCTAGTTGCCGCTTTCAGGAACATCGATAAGCTTTATTTCATCTCCGGTAACGACATCGTTAAACGGGTGACTCAACATGAGAACGTGGTGAAAGCGGCGCAGGAAGCCGGGGTAAAACACGTGTTCTATACGAGTTTTCAACGGAAGAATGAGAGTGCGGATTCACCGATCGCGCAACTCGCGGAAGGGCATATTGTAACAGAGCGCCTGCTGAAAGAATCCGGTCTTACTTATACCCTTCTCCGGCACAACATCTATATGGATTTTATCCCCATGTTCACCGGTGATAAAGTACTGGAAACGGGTACCGTTTTTTTCCCCTCCGGAGAAGGTAAGCTTAACGTAATGCTGCGGAGCGAAATGGCCGAGATCGGCGCGAATGTACTCACGCAGGACGGACATGAAAATAAAGTATACAATGTTTCCGGAGCTGTTGGTTACTCTTTTGGCGATGTGGCGCATATCATTTCAGCAATTACAGGAAAATCCATCGCCTTTGTATCACCTGATGTGGCTACTTATAAAAATGTGCTGCAACAAGCGGGTGTTCCACAGGAATATGTGGAGATGTTCGCCGGGTTCGGGGAAGCGTTCAAACAAGGTGAGTTTGATACCGACACCAATGATGGCGAAGCTTTGCTGGGCAGAAAATCCACCACACTGGAACTGTTCCTGGGCAAAGTGTATGCACCTGCAGTAGTTTAGGAATAGGGCATTATACAAACTAAAGAGGGTGTCTCAAATTAAATGAAGTATCTGAGAATAGCATAAACGAAAATTGTCTCCATCAGGGAACCGAACAAAAAGAGGGTGTATCGTATTTGATACACCCTCTTTTGTTTTAATGATGGTATTGAATCACCATGAAGTAACGCAAACATAATATCAGCAAGCGTTTCCTCAATTTACCTTTGTGCGTTTATACCTTTAGAGAACACCTGAAAAGTTCACGCATGAAAAAAATCGTATTCCTGGTACTGGCCGGCTCCTTTTATTTGGTCGAAAATAAACTGGCCGCGCAACAGCTTCGTTACACGCCGGCACAACTGCACGCGCACAATGATTATGAAAAAGCAATACCCTTCTGGAACGCCTACCATGCCGGATTTGGTTCTATCGAGGCGGATATATTCCTGGAAAAAGGAGCATTGCTGGTGGCCCATGAAAAGCAACAACTGAACCAGCATATTACCTTGGAAAAACTTTACCTCGCTCCGCTGGATTCCATCCTTAAAAAATACAACGGTAACATAGATACCGCGCATACCCGGAAACTTCAATTGCTGATTGACATTAAAACCGAAGCCGTTCCTACATTGGACACGCTGATCCGCCTGCTGGAAAAATATCCACGCATCACCGGATCCGATAAGATCAGTATTGTAATATCCGGTAACCGTCCACCGGTAAACACGTTTACAGGATATCCTTCCTATCTGTTTTTTGATGGTGTTTTCACTCAGGCTTATGATACTGAAACACTGAAAAGAATAGCGCTTTTCAGCGATAACCTGAAAGCTTATACCCGGTGGAACGGCATGGGCATCATTCCGGCGGCAGAAAGAAAAACCATTGATTCACTGGTAAGCGTGGCGCACCGGCTGAACAAAAAAATCCGCTTCTGGAACGCGCCCGACATTATCAATACCTGGTACCAGCTGATGCGTTTACATGCAGACTGGATCAATACCGACCACGTCACGGAAAGCGCTTTCTTCATGAATAGCCTGCCCATGCGGAGTTTTCAACAGGCGACACCACCACACCAACTATACCAGCCGCTGCACAAAAACGATGGCGCCCATAAAGCGCCCAAAAACATCATCCTGCTGATTGGTGACGGCACCAGCTTCCCGCAGTGGTACGCCGGTTATACTGCCAACCACGGCGCCCTGAACGTGTTCAGCATGAAATACACCGGCATCAGCAAAACCAGTTCATTCGACAGTTACATCACGGATTCCGCCCCGGGTTCCACCGCATTCGCCACCGGTGAAAAAACGAACAACCGCTCCGTGGGTGTGGACCACACCGGTGCGCCTATTCCGCAATTGCCCGCGTTGTTGAAGAAGAAAGGCATGCGCACCGCACTGATCACGTCCGGAGACATCAGCGATGCCACGCCTGCAGATTTTTACGCGCACCAGGCAGAACGCAGCAGCAGCGCAGCCATTATCCGCGACCTGCAACAATCAGGCATCGATCTTTTAATGGGTTCAGCAGGAACAGAAACCAGCAAAGCGTTAGCCGAAATGAAAGCGCCGTTCAAAGTAATCTCCACTGCCGATAGTCTTGTTCAAAATAACACCACACAATATGTGGTGGTGGAAAAACGCGCCGGCACCTCCATGCTACATGGAAGAGGCGCATGGCTGGCGGAATCCTTTAAAAAAGCCACGGAACATTTAACCGGCAAACAGGGCTTCTTTATGATGCTCGAAGCCGCACAAATAGATCACGGAGGGCACGCCAACAACCTCCCTTATCTCGTCACTGAAGTACTCGACTTCGACCAAACCATCGCACAGGCGATGGCGTTCGCCGATACGAACGGAGAAACGCTGGTAATTGTTACCGGAGATCATGAAACTGGTGGCCTTACCCTGTTGGGAGGTGATTATAAAACAGGTTTCGTTGCCGGACAATTCGCCACCACCGACCACACCGCTTTACCGGTACCGGTTTTCGCTTATGGCCCCGGCGCTCAGTTGTTTACCGGAACTTACGAGAATACGGAAGTGTTCCATAAAATACTGAAGGCCCTGAACCTGAAATAGCAATTCATCCCATTTACCTGGAACATCATAAGAAGATAAATTCTCTCCGCTAATTTAAACTATACCCCTCTCCTGCGGAGAGGGGGCGGGGTGAGGCTCCCCAAAAAGAGGCTGTCTTAAAAATTAAATGAAGCCTCCGAGAATAGCATAAACGAAAATTGTCTCTATCAGGGACCTGAATAAAAAGAGGGTGTATCAACAGTACGATACACCCTCTTTCTTTTTATGTTTACTTTTCCTAGTAACCCTTATTCTGCACAAGATAATCCTTCACATTACTTGCGCCATCGATAGCAGTCTGCGGGATAGGGAACAACCTTCTTTCAGGGTTGGAATTATTCTTCTCGGTCCAGGTGCCTTCATACTTTCCGAAGCGGATCATATCGGTTCTGCGCACCATTTCCCAGTACAGTTCAAATCCTCTTTCCCGGTAAAGTGTTTCCAGGTTCATGGATGTAAGCGCGGCTGGAACAGGCGTTCTGGCTGTTCTTGATGTGCGTACCAGGTTCACATCGGCCAATGCTCCGGCGGCATCGTTGTTTCTCCTGAGTTTGGCTTCGGCCCGCATCAGGTATACATCGGCCAAACGGAGGATGACAATATTCGCTTCCCCAAAGTTCCTTCCACTCACCGATTTGCGGCTGAACTCATATTTGGAAACGCGGAAACCGGAGGGATAGTTGCTGCCCGCTGTGGTGTAATCCACCTGTTCGGTGAAATTCACGGCCAGGTCGCCACGGTTACGGGTATCGTGAAACAGTTTGGATACTTTCATATCGCCGTTGGGACATTTCTGGAAAACACCGCTTACCCTTTTCAAACCATATTGTTGTCCACGGAGGATGCCGCGGTTGATGTGGAAATTAGCGGCGGGAATACAGGCTTCTTCCGTAACGGGATCCACGGTAAAGTTCTGTTTGTAGAAACGTGCGTCTGCCGCTGCTGGGTCAGCGGGTGCATAAGCATTCACCCATGTACGGTAGAAATCTGAAGTAATGGCGGGACCATCGGTACCATTCGCGCCGGTGTATTGCGGCAGCGGGAACTGGTCGCCGGAAAGGGAGAAATACGCCAGACGGTTGTGGCCATTCAGTTCCGCACGCTGATCAACAGCGAAGATGATCTCTTTGTTGGTGTCATTATCGTCATCGAAAAGATCGAAGTATTCAGGGGAGAACTGGTACTTGTTGGAAGCGATGATCTTATCGCAATACTCAAGTACTTTGTCCATATCCTCATTGGTGAAAGACGGGGTACCGTAGATATCGCGGTATACCGCTGCATTCAGGTGCAGCCGTGCCAGAATGCCCCAGGCAGCCTGCTTCGACATGCGGCCGTGGGTAACATCGGAAGATAGATCAGGCTCAACGGCGAGCAGTTCACTTTTAATGTATTCTACCGCATCGTTGCCGCGGATGATCTTTGAAAGTTCCCCGCCGTTTTCCTTTACAAAAGACATCCCGAACAAATCGAGGAGCAGCATATTGTAATATGCACGCATGGCCCTGGCTTCTGCGAGGAAGGTTTTTGCGGAAGGATCGTTGAGTGTGGGCAAAGTATTGATCGCCGTAACAGTTCTCGAAACGCCCTGCGTAAGGAGGTTCCACACGCCCCGGATGTTCGCGTCGGAAGTAGTGAAGTTGTGCGTGTGCATGGCAATGTAAATACCGTTGTCACCCCAGTCTGTACCACCGCGGTAAGGCAATATCGCCTCATCGGAGGAAATTTCCTGCAAGGTGAAATAACGGGTATGCAGGAACAGGTCGGGAAGCTGCGCATACACAGGCGCGATTACCCCTTCGGCTGTTTCAAGATCAGTGGCCGTTCCTGATCCCGGTGTAAGGGATTCGTCCAGTACTTTTTCATCCAGTTTGGTACAACCCGTTCCCAGCAGGAGGGTTGCCATCAGTATTCCGAATAGTTTATTTTTCTTGTTCATGGTAGTACACATTAAAAGGTGAAGTTGAAGCCCAGCAGGAATGTTCTGGCTTTAGGATAACTGAGGTAATCAATTCCATAAGACAATACCCCACCGATCTGGCGGTCAGTATTTACTTCAGGATCATAACCATCGTAAGGTGTTATCACGAAAAGGTTCTGCCCTGTGAGCGATACGCGCATGGCCTTCACCCAGGAAGAGATGCCAAGGGCCGTGGTATTGAAGTTATAGCCCAGGGAAAGGTTATTGAGGCGGAAGAATTTTCCATCCTTCAGATAGCGGGAAGAAACGGGCGCTGAGTTGTTCACGGATTCTTCAGGAAACTCAACCGCAGCAGGTGTAGTATTCACGCCTTTGGAAAGCAGGAGTTTGTAGAAACTGGCATTTGCGGTGTTATCGTATATCTTATTTCCGGAAACGCCGTTGAAATTAGCGGCAAGATCAAACCCTTTGTAGGACAGTGTTCCATTCACATTGTACATAGTAGTGGGTAATGCGGAACCCAATGGTTTTCTGTCCAGATCGTTCACTACGCCGTCCTTGTTCACATCGGTGAAAGTACTGATACCATTGGCATCGAACCCGGTGAATTCACGGAGGAAGAAAGTACCGATCGCTTCGTTGTTGATATAGCCGTTAATGGTAGCCGAAGTAAGTCCGGAACCAGACGCGGAGCCGGAAGGAATAACGGTATAAGGAGAGTTCTTCACCACGTTGTCTATGAAAGTGATGTTTCCGCCGATGGAATAGCCGAGACCGAAGCTGGTCTTGTTCCTGTAATTAAGGTCGATTTCCACACCTTTGTTGGTAATGGTCATGTCTTTCACGTTGGTCCATTGCTCACTCACGGGTTGAATAGGATCGGCAGGAATCACCACCAGCAGGATGTTGTTGGTTACTTTCCTGAAATAATCCACGGTACCGCTCAATGCGCCGTTCATGAATTCGAAATCTACCCCGAGATCAGTTTGGGCTGATACTTCCCACTGGATATCGGGATTGTACAACCTGGTGTAAACGGATCCGCTGGGGAAATCTGTTCCGGGATAAAGCGGATAGCTGTATCCGGCGGCGGTGCTGGAGGTGAAGCGTGCCAATGTGATCTTGGCGGGAATTTCCTGGTTACCCGTTCTTCCCCAACCGGCCCGGAGTTTCAGGTTACTGAATACTGAGTTGCGGAGGAAGTTCTCTTTTGAAAGTACCCAGGCACCCGAGAACGAGGGGAATATCCCGTACTTTTTGTTGTCGCCGAACTTGGAAGAACCGTCGGCACGAAGTGTAGCGGTGAACAGATACTTATCATCATACTGGTAGTTCAGTCTTCCAAAGAAAGATTGCAGTTCGTTGATGAGTGCATACCCGGAAGGACGGTTATTGGCGAGGGTCAATTCCGTTCCGATACCGGGGTTGTAGATGGGTTCTACATCTGAAATAGGGAAAGTATTGATGCTTGTACCCCTTCCCTGCACGAATATCTTTTGGAAAGAATGTCCTGCCAGCGCGGTATAGCGGTGGTTCCCGGACTCACCTTTGTAGGTAAGATAGTTCTCGATCAGGTAGTTCCTGTTGTAGTTGTTGTAGGTTTCCAGTCTGCCGAGGCGGAGTGGAACCGTGTTGGGCAGGGATTGGATATCCCTTGTGGCGGTAGAATTATCAATGCCGAAGTTCAGTTTGTAATCAAGCCCTTTTACCACGGTGAATGTTCCGCTGATGTTACCAAGCGTTCTGTTGATGGTGGTAAGGTCTTTTTCCAGTGCCAGTACCGTAAGTGGGTTGATCCCGTTGTCGAACTGGTAGGGAGTTCCGTCTTCGTTGTAAGCGGGGATGGTAGGGTTGGTGGAAATAGCGCCTCCCAACAAACTTCCGATACTTGGACGCAGGTTTACGGTATTGTTGGCGCTGAGGTTGGCCTCCACTACAAGGCGATCGTTCAGCAGTTTCTGCGTCACGTTCATCCTGCCGGTGTAACGCTTTACTTTATTTCCTTTCAGAATACCGTCCTGCAGCTGCATACCGAAAGAGCCGAAATAAGTAAGTTTATCGGCACCGCCGGAAATAGAAAGATTATGGTTTTGTGTGTAGGCCGTGCGTGTGATCTGGTCCTGCCAATCGGTGTTACCGCCGAAATCTTCCAGTGTGCCGCCGAGTTCCACCACCTGCTTTTTGTATTCTTCCGCGGAGAATACGGGAAGTTTACGGGCCAGGTTGCTGATGCCGCCGCTGAAAGAATAGTTCAGTGAATTGAAGCCTGATTTTCCGCGTTTTGTGGTCACCAGAATCACGCCGTTTGCGCCGCGCGCACCATAGATGGCGGTAGCCGAAGCGTCTTTCAATACATCAATGGATTCAATATCCTGGGGGTTGAGGAAAGCCAAAGGATTGGTGGCTCCACCGATGGAAGAATTATCGAGCGCCATACCATCCACAACATACAGCGGCGTACTTCCTGTTCTTACGCCACCTGGTCCGCGAACCGTGATGCTCTGAATACCACCCGGCTCTCCGCTGGCGGAAGTAACGTTCACACCGGATACTTTACCTTGCAACAACTCTTCCGGAGAGTTGATGATGCCCCGGTTGAATTCTGAACTTTTAACCGTTTTCATGGCGCCGGTAACATCTCTTTTATTGGCTTTGCCGTAGCCTACCACTACCACTTCTTCGATTTCCCCGGAGGCCGGTTCCAGCACAACATTCAATTGAATGTTCCCGTTGGCATCAGGTTGCACGTCGTTCATTACTTTTTCAGTATAACCCACGTGGGAAAAACTCAGTTTCAGGGGTGTGCCAACCGGCACATCGGTAAAGGAAAAAGTCCCTTTTGCCCCGGTTTGAACCGAACGGCTGAACTGGGCTTTGGCATTGCTGATTTTTACAGAAACGCCGGGCATGGGCCGGGCTGCTTCATCCAGCACTGTTCCTTTAACAGCAGTAGTTTTGTTTTGCGCGCTCAAAGACGCGTACATAAAAAGATGCACCAATAACAAGGCACACCATTTTATGCTTCTCCGATAAAAAGCATTCATCGCATGTATAAGTTTGATTAGGCTGCAAAGGTCTATCTGATCTCTCTTATTCAGTGGGGGGCGATGGTTATGGATTCATTACCATAGCAATAATTTTATGTAACGTAAACGTTTACGTAAATAAATCGCTTTTTTGTTCGGATAGAAATTTTAATATCCGCGCGGGTGGTTTTTTCGTTTAAGGGTAAACGTGATTTTTAAAGGTGGGTGGTTTGGTGTTTTATTTCTTATTTGGGAGGAAGGCTTTTCATGCGATTGTTTACTAATTTGTTTCTCGCAGCTCGTAACGCACTGCATCGTTTCCTCGCAAAGACGCACTGCTTCGTACCTCGCAGGAGCAAGGACGCAAAGGCCGGTTGAAGTGCTGCACGCGAAGGATAATTTCCCGCGATTGATTTCCGCTTCGTTTCTCGCGGCCTCTCAGGGAAAGAACGCAAGGCGTTGTTTGTGTTTGGAGTTAGTTCTATTCAGGAGTTGGTTTTTATGTCACGCAACGACGCGTCGACGCAACGGTGGCGACGCAACGGGGTGAAGACGATATGGGTGAAAATGCTGGGGGGTAGGATGCGGTTATGCGTGTTGGGGAACCATAGGTTTTCCTTCCAATCTCCTATCGGGAACGGTTTGGCGCATACAACAATGTTGCAAAAAGCTGCTTAAACCCTGAAAATTTCCGAACTTGCCGGAAGTTTAACCGTCAGCTCAACCATGAAAAAAACACTTTTACTCGTTTTTACCTGCTTCTCTTTGTTTACCCATGCACAACAGGCCGGCCGTATCACCGGTAGTGACCGGAAGCCGCTGGAGGGCGCCACGGTCTCCAACCTTAGGAGTGGCGGGCATGTACACAGTTCCCCTTCGGGCTTCTTCTTCCTTAAAGAAGCCCGTACCGGCGATTCGCTGCTGATCACCCATATCGCATACGCCTCTAGATGGGTGGTGGCTGGCGCAGATAGTTTATCAATCCGGTTGGAAGCCATTCCCTTTCAGCTGGATAATGTTACCATCACGAATGAACCTAAACACCTTCATATCCTCTCCGACATCGATCTGCGCACGAACCCGGTAAAATCTTCCCAGGAACTGCTTCGGAAGGTGCCGGGACTGTTTATTGGTCAGCACGCGGGCGGCGGTAAAGCGGAACAAATCTTTCTCCGTGGCTTTGATATCGATCATGGCACCGATATCAACATCACCGTCGACGGGATGCCTGTGAACATGGTAAGCCACGCGCATGGTCAGGGCTACGCCGATCTCCATTTCCTGATCCCGGAAACCGTTGAGAAGATCGATTTCGACAAAGGTCCCTACCAGGCCGCCAAAGGAAATATGGCTACCGCAGGTTATGTGGCATTCGAAACGAAGGATCACCTCGATAACAGCAGCATAACGCTAGAAGCAGGCAAATTCAATACACTCCGCACCCTTGCTATGCTCAACCTGGCTTCCACCGAAAAACAATCGGCCTGGCTGGCCACGGAATACCTCCGTACCAATGGTTGGTTCGAGTCTCCCCAAAACTTTAACCGCCTTAACTTAATGGGCAAGTATGCCAACACCACAGCTACAGGCGACCGGCTTACTTTATCTTTCTCCCACCTCAACAGCAAATGGGACGCAAGCGGCCAAGTTCCGCAACGTGCAGTGGATGCGGGTACCATTACGCGCTTCGGCGCCATAGATGATACGGAAGGAGGCAATACTTCACGCACCAATCTGAACCTTCAGTTCATCAAACAACTGAAACATGGGGCATATATTAAGAACATCGCTTTCTTTAACCACTATGATTTCGAACTCTATTCCAACTTCACTTTCTTCCTGGAAGATCCGGTGAATGGCGACCAGATCAGGCAGAAAGAAAAACGCAACATCACCGGGTTCGAATCCGTACTTCATGCGCCGCTCTCCATCGGAAATCTTCCTTTGGAACTGAACGCAGGCGCGGGCCTTCGAAACGACGCCGTGTCCGACATGGAACTTTCGCATACCCGCAACAGACAGGAAACACTTCAGCGCATCCAGTTCGGTGATGTGAACGAAACAAACCTGTACACCTTCGCCAGCGCTGAACTCAGGTCGGGCAAATGGGTGATCAATCCATCCGTCCGGGTGGATCATTTCCAGTTCGAATACCTCGACAAGCTCGCAGCTTCTTACAAAACGCTTGCGCAGCAAAAGTCGATTATGAGTCCCAAGCTCAATTTCCTGTACAACCAGGACCGGCAACTCCAGTTGTTCCTGAAACTGGGCAAAGGATTCCATAGCAACGATACACGTGTGGTGGTGGCACGGAGCGGTGAAGATATCCTGCCTGCCGCTTACGGTGCCGATCTGGGCGCAGTATGGAAACCAGTTCCCTGTCTTGTGCTCAACACAGCCCTCTGGTACCTGCACCTGCAACAGGAATTCGTATATGTTGGTGATGCGGGCATCGTTGAGCCAGGCGGCAAAACACAAAGGAAAGGAATAGATATCAGTGCCAGGTACCAATGGGGAAAATACCTGTTCATTAACGGTGATTTTACTTACGCCCATGCCCGTGCGATGGATGAAGCAAAAGGTGAGGACCTGATTCCGCTCGCACCAAAAATAACAGTGGCGGGTGGTGTCAGTTTCAAGCATCCTTCGGGTTGGAACGGGGCGTTGCAATCGCGGCATTTAGGGGACCGTCCCGCCAATGAAGACGGGAGCATCACGGCAAAGGGTTATTTCATCACGGATGCGAACATCAGTTACCAATGGAAATGGGTTACCGTAGGGGTAATCATGGAGAATATTTTCAACGCGGTATGGAACGAAACACAGTTTGCAATAGAGAGCAGGCTGGTGAATGAACCGGCTTCTGTTACGGAAATTCACTTTACGCCGGGTACGCCTTTTAACGTGCGGGGGATGGTGGCGGTGCGGTTCTGAGGAAAGCATTTTCACGTGATTGCTTCGTTCCTCGCCAAGACGCACTGCTTCGTTCCTCGCAGGAGCAAGGACGCAAGGCGTTGTTTGTGTTTGGCGCATTTCAGGGAGTAATTTTTTTTATTTCTCGCAACGACGCTACGACGCAAAGCCTTGTATGTACTTGGAACATTTAAGATGGTAAGTGTTTTTATTGCTCGCAATGAGGCGACGCAAAGTTGGTGCTTTCAGTTCTCAAACACCCTGTAATAGAAAGAGGTGTGCCTTTAAATGACACACCTCTTTCCATTATTTTCTGAATTGCCAAATTATAAAATCACCACGAAATTCCGGAATCCTGCAATAAATCAACGCTTTGCGTCGTAGCGTTGCGAGTGCGAGGAACGAAGCAGGAAGCAATCACGTGAAAATATTCCTTTGCATGCTACCCCTCAACCACTCCTTGCGTCCTTGCTCCAGCGAGGAACGAAGCAGTGCGTCTTGCGTGAAACCTACCCCGCCTTCACCACTTGCTTGCGCGCACCCTGTCCCTGCTGCGTTTCCCTGTTTCCCCTGTGCGGAAAGGGCTTATTGCCCCTGTTACCGCCCTGCTGAAACCGACGTTGCTGCTGTGGCTGCGGCTTAGGTATGGCAGATTGTACAGGAGCTTTACCCTGCATCGGGAAAGGATGCTCACTCACCACCGGGATCGTTTTTGAAATTAGCTTCTGAATATCGCGCAGGAATTCTTTTTCTTCCCAATCGCAGAACGAAAGCGCGGTTCCGTTAGCACCCGCACGTCCGGTACGACCAATACGGTGCACATAAGTTTCCGGTACGTTGGGCAATTCAAAGTTGATCACATAAGCCAGTTCATCAATATCGATACCGCGCGCGGCGATATCAGTGGCCACGAGCACATGAATCTCTTTGGATTTGAACTGGTTCAGCGCACGCTGGCGCGCATTCTGCGATTTATTGCCGTGAATTGCTTCTGCCCTGAAACCGGAGCGGTTCAGTTTTTTAGCGATGTTGTCGGCACCATGTTTGGTGCGGGCGAATACCAGCGCGGTTTCAATATTATTCGCTTTCAGTACGTGGGTGAGCAATTCGCCCTTGTCTTTCTTTTCCACGAAATAAATATGCTGCTGCACGGTGTCGGCCGTGGAAGAAACCGGGGTCACTTCTACTTTCACGGGATTCTTCAGCAACGCATCCGCCAGCACCATAATTTCAGGTGCCATGGTAGCGGAGAAGAAAAGTGTTTGTGACCTGGACTGCATCCGGGCGATCACCTTCTTTACGTCGTGTACGAAGCCCATATCGAGCATACGATCGGCTTCATCCAATACCAATAAAGGAATATCGCGTAAAGAGAGGATATTCTGCTGGATCAGGTCGAGCAAACGGCCCGGCGTAGCCACCAGGACATCAACACCCTTCTGGATCGCGAGTACCTGGGAATGCTGGGAAACACCACCAAAAATCACATGACTGGAAACACCGGTATATTTTCCGTAGGCTCTGAAACTTTCGTCAATCTGGATCGCGAGTTCCCGCGTAGGCGTTAACACCAGGGCTTTGATGCCCCTGTTGCGGGGATCGCGCTGCTTATCGCGCAGCACCAACTGGATCACGGGGATAGCGAAAGCGGCGGTTTTACCCGTACCGGTTTGTGCGCATCCTAAAATATCGCGGCCCTGTAACACAACGGGAATAGCTTGCTGCTGGATGGGGGTCGGAGTACTATACCCTTCTTCTTGTAGCGCCTTCAATACAGGCTCTATCAACTGTAAATCTGTAAATAACAATTTTTCGTATTTTTTATTAAAGTATGATGGTAAGCTGCCTTTGGGAGAGGCATTTTACCTGGCTTACGATCTTGCCTTCACGAACATTGAGGGAGAAATCAAAATAGGTGCAGGAGAAATAAGTGGTGCAAAGCTACGTTATTAATCCGAAGAAATGGCATTTTTCAAATATTAAATGTAAATAACCACATTAGGATTCCTTTGGCTTTGCTTACTGAAAAAAAGTTATACCTTACCGATTGTTAGAAAAGCCCTCTTAGATAACAGTTATTTAGGTATTAATTATCCTGCCTCCACTGCGCATTATAGTTAAGCTTGCGGCATCAGTAGTTATTATCATTCAGGGTAGTGCGCAAGTTCCGTCATCTTTCAATTAAATATATCCAGATCAATGGCATTCATCGACATTTTACTTCAGCAGCCTTCTTACGGCTGGACCAATGCGCAGGGCGAGTTGTCCGTTCCCTCCACCAAACAACTTTTCAGCGAGGCATTCTCGCGGATCAATATCTTCAAATCAAAAAAGAACTGGATATCCCTCATCAGCTGGCTGATGGCAGTTTGTATGCTGCCCTTCTTTTTTGTGTTCATCACAAAGTATTTTTCCTGGCCACTGTTCATTGTGGTAGTGATGTACAGTATGATTATCATGAGTACTCATGGTACCATCTGGTTCCACCGTTTTTGTACGCACAAGTCGTATAAATTCAGCAGTCCGGTCTGGCGTTTTATCACCCAGAACCTGGTGATTAAAACCTTCCCCGAAGAAATTTACGTGGTATCCCACCATGTGCACCATTCCAAATCGGACCTTCCAGGTGATCCCTATAATCCCAAAGGCGGTTTCTGGTATTGCATGCTTTCAGATGTGAACCACCAAAGCATTTCCAAAACACTAAGCGAAACGGATTACAATAAAGCCGCGCATTTCATGACGCATACCGGCGTGCAGATCAACAGCTACAAACAATACCAGCGCTGGGGATCCATCGCCACGCCATTGTATACTGTTGCACTGTGGTTGCTGAACTGGGCCGCCTGGTACACTATACTTTATTTTATCGGAGGACACGGACTCGCCTGCGCTGTTTTCACCGCCGCCATGATGTGGTTTGTACTGGTGCGCGCGTTCAATTACACTGGTCACGGAAAGGGGGAAGAGAAACATATTGACGGCATCGATTTCGACAGAAGTAATTTATCCATCAACCAAACACGTCCGGGATTGTTTTCGGGCGAATGGCACAACAACCACCACCTGTACCCCGGTAGCGCACGCGCGGGATTTCTGCCTTACCAGATTGACCTCGCCTGGATCTATATTTATTGTATGCACAAGATCGGTGCGGTCTCTTCTTACCGGGATTCGAAGAAAGAATTTTTGAAGAAATATGTAGCGGCCAAATCGGAACCCGGTAAAGTACCGCAAATACCGGGCAACGCGGCGATCTCTTAACATCATTTTTATAGTACTACACAGAAAGGGGGAACACCAGCATGAATTGGGTTCCCCTTTCTTCTTCCGCTGTAATGCGTATGTCAATTTCGTGGTAACGCGCAATGCTTTGTACGATGGAAAGTCCAAGTCCGAAACCTTCTTCGCCCGTATTTTTCGCTTTTTTGAACCGGTCGAAAATAAACGGGATATCTTTTTCAGGAATACCGATGCCCGTATCCGCAACAGCAAGAAAATAATTGCCCTCGTTGGTATGTCCTTCGCTTATGGAAATACTTCCGGCGGGCTTGTTGTACCGGATGGCATTATTTACCAGGTTGTACACCAATTGAAAAATCAGGTCGCGGTTCACATTCCGCAGCATGCTTGTCTCCTGCACCTGCATCGAAAACTGCAGTTCTTTCTCTTCCAGACGATGTCCCAGTTCCTCCATTACCTCTTCCACTAAGGCTTTCACGAAAACAGTATCTTTCTTTACGAACTGATCGTTCTCAATGCGCGATATCAGCAATAACGAACGAACGATCCGCTTCAACCGGTTCAGGGTCCGCATCATACCTTCGATCCTTACATGCGTTTCATCGTCCAGTTTTCCATCCGTGAGCAGGTTCTCGATTTTATTCTGAAGTATACCGATGGGCGTCATCAGTTCATGTGAAGCATTGGAAGTGAATTCGCGTTCCTTTTCAAAATCTTCCCGGATTTTCTCCATCAGTTCCGCGAGGGAAGTATCCAGGTATTTAAAATCGGAGGTGGAGGTACGGAGCGGAGGAAGTTCTTCTTTGAATGGGAATTTCCGGTTCCGCAATTTGGTGCGGATGATCACATTGAGCGGACGTAGTAACACCCTTGTATAAACGAGGTCGACCACAATGGTAAGGAAGATGAGTCCGATCAGCACATAAAGCGCCATCTTCTGCAAGGGTCGGTTGTATTGCCCAATCGCTGAAATGGACTTGCCCACTTCCAGTATATAGCGTTTACTGTTGTACGTGAGTACATGCGTGAGTACGCGGTAATTCAGTGTGTCATTTTCCACCACACGCATCGAGGTTTCGATGGTATCGGGGAGAAACGTGATGCCCGCGGGTTCCAGGGAAATGTATTCTTCTTTCAGCAATGTGTAACTGCCGTAACTGTCATCGCCCTGCAAATAAAAATCTATCCCGTTCTGTTCAATCTCCTTCAGTACTTTTTTCTTTTGCTCCTTCAGGTAAGTATTGGTGTATTCAAAAGCCACCTTATCCACCAGCAACGGCAGCAACCACACAAACAGCGCCACGATAGCGAGTTTGGACAGTGTGATGAACAGCGTTAGTTTGGTGAACAGTTTCAATCGGCGCATTTTATTTTGTACCCTATGCCCCGTATGGTTTGCAGCCATTCCACGGGAGCGAAGGCGGATAATTTTTTACGGATGTTCTTGATGTGCACATCAATATAATTGGAATCGTAATCATCGTCGGAGAAAGCGCCCCAGATGTGTTCGCTGAGTTGCAGTCGGGTGAGTGGACGGTTCTTGTGCAGCACCATATAATTGAGGAGGTCGAATTCCTTTCGGGAAAGATCAATTTCTTCTTTTCCAAACAATATGCGGCGGTGTTGGGTATCAATGGAAAAGTCGCCGATCTGAACGAGAGAATCTTTCCACCCCGACTTCCTTCTGGTAATGGCCTGCATCCTGGAATGCAGTTCCAGCAACGAGAATGGCTTTGGAAGGTAATCGTCCGCGCCGAGGTCCAGTCCTTTGATCCGGTCTTCGAGGTCGCCTCTTGCGGTGAGAATAATATAGGAGGCGTCCGGACAGTTCTTTTTCGCCTGCTGTAATACTTCGAGCCCATCCTTATCAGGAAGGCCCAGATCGAGGAGGATAAAATCGTAGGGGTGTTCCTCCATTTGCTTCAGTCCCTGACGCGCCGTAAAAGCGAGGTCGCAAAGGTAAGCGGCCTTTTTAAGGAAGGCTTCCATTTCGAGCGCCATGGATCTTTCATCTTCTACGATCAGAACTTTCATGTGTATGGGGAATGCTGAAGTTAAAACTGGTAATAAAAACTGAGATTCACAAAGGAATTTGTGGTTCCCGCGCCACTCTCCGCGTTTTGACTCAGCAATGAAAGCTGGTAGGAAAGTTCCAGAAGATAGCTGCTGCGGTAGTAGGAAAGCGGCAATTTAAAGTTGTAGGAAAGCAAATTAAAATCGGTGGAAACCTTTGTGGTGGTGGTTGTGGTGGTGGAACCGCCTCCGCCCAGCAAGGGTGGTATCGGCAAGCCGAGAATGCTGTCGCGTATTCTTTTCTCTTCCACGTACGTTTCGTAGAAACGTTGTGTTCCCGCTACGATTTCCACGCCGGGCGTGATGGAGATGCCATCTTTTTTATTGAACAGGTGTCCCAGCACAATATCTTTACTGGAGGAGAATGTGGTAAACACATCATTTTGTTTTCCGAAAGCATAATCAACGGCTATCCCGGAGTTCAGGAAGTACTGGTAATTCAGGGACGCGCTGGCGGTATTGTTATTGGCGGCCTGGAGGAAAGGAGAATAAGCGGGATAAAAAGTATGGCTGTAGCTGATATCTGCGGAAAGTTTCTTTCCGATACCGAATCCGTAGCCGATCCCCAGGCTGGAAGCCGAAGCGAATTTGGCGGAATCATTCAGGAGACGGTAAGCGGACCCCGAAAAATAGATGCCTGATTTCAACTTGTAAGAAGCGACCGCGGCCACATACGGTGTCTTTTCCTCCGGTTTTTGTCCGTAATAACTGGCGTTATTGGTGTAAGTCACCCCCAATGTAAGGGTGTTTTTCTTCACCTCCTGTGTGGAGTCTTCCTGCGCCTGAGCCGTGTAAAGGCCAAGGGAAAAAATACTGAAGATGATGATTTTTTTCATGGTACGTATTGTTTTCAGGGGAGTAATCCGGTCACGCCTTTGATCACTTTGGGTTTGATCACCTTAGGTTTCACCGGTACAACTTTGGGTAAAGGAAGTGGTTTCACCTGCTTGCGGGATCTGGGCACCTGCTTGATCACATCAGGTTTATCCGGGAGCACCTTTTTCTCCGTTGTTTTTTCCGGTACTTTTTTGGGTGGGGGAACCGTATCCATGTGCGCAATATGCCGGGTCTCCGCTTTGGCGGTTACGTTAAGCGTGCCACATCCGAGCAAAATGGCCAGGAGTCTGGATATGCATGGTTTCATTGGTACTTTCATCACACCCAAATTTAAGGGATTTGTTCACGCGATTGCTTTGTGCTGCGCACTTCGCAACGCAAGGAGCGATTGAATGGTGAGTTGTTCAGACTTTTCGTGCCGGGGGGTTGTTTCAATTAGAGAAAAGAAGGAGCACCATCGCTGGCACTCCTTCCTATGCGACAAACCCTATTTAAAAATGTTCAATCCTGCATTGCCGGCTACACGTCCATTTACACGTGGCGTGGCTTTTACGGCTGCTTTGGTGGAAGTATTGGCTTTTACAGACTTCCCGGTTTTTACGGAAGCACTGGTTTCACTGTTCACGCGGGCGTTCTTTCTGATCGCTTTGTGGGTGGCCCGGGCCTCGGAACGCACGGTATTTTTCGTTTCAACAGTGGTGTGTACCGCGGCTTTTTTACCGTTGTTTACATGCGTTTCCGTGCGTTGTACCGCATCGGTTTTCACTTTCGCGTTGGTGGATGCATTCACGGAAGTACCAGAATTGATTTTTGCACTATTGCCTTCTTTGTGCACGGAAGTTTTAGTGGCAGCCTTCAGGGACTGGTCCGCTTTCACGGCAGTATTGGTTTGAGCGGCTACGGCACCTGAGATAAGCATTGCGGCGGCGATAAAAAGTTTCGTTTTCATAATTTCTGATTGAATGGGTGATTGAATAAATAATTACAAGAACAAAACTAAAAGCCGAAGATGAAGCGAAAATGAAAAACCGGCCACACGTGGTGGGCCGGTTCTATATACGAAGTGGTTGTACGATTATTTCTTCAGTAACGCTACCAAAGCTCCGTAAGACATATTCATAAGATCAACCTTACGTTTTCCGAGGGATTCCAACTGGAGAATTTTCTCCTGTGAAAGCACCACATAGCTGAACGCGGGCCTGTCTGATTCGGTCTTGCTTTCTTCCCCATTCAATCCCATCAGGAATATGCCGCCTTCCGTAGCCTGGTAATACCATTGCGTGTTCTGCTTATCGGTGAAGGGCAACAATTGCACATTATCGCCTGAACGTGCGTATACCAGTACGAGGCCATCCTGTAAAACAGCGTCGGATACTTCAGCCGCTGAAAATTGAGTGGAAACATTTCCATCCTGCTCTTCTTCGTTTTGATCCCACTGCCCTACCGTATTCCAGGATGATACGGTTACGCCTTCACCGGAAATGGTTTCTTCAATTGGTGTCTCCGGAACCTCCGTGTTTTCTTTGCTGCAGGAGGAGAGTGCGAGAATGCTTATGGCGCAGATGCCAGCGATATATTTTTTCATTTTAATTGACATGGTTTATTGTAAAGGACAGGATTACTTTTTAATGGTTACGGTGCTGCTCCAGTTGTTGATGGTTGTTTTCAACTGATACGTTCCTGAAGGAAGCGTTGCTGTTGAGATGTATACCTGCGTTGTTCCCGCCAGCATTTTGGGCATACTTAGTGTTTGCTTCACGGTGCCGGCTTCATCCAGCACATCAACTTTCATGAGTCCTATCTGTGGTGTATTCACGGTAAGCTGTACCCGATCGGTAACATTGGTTTCAGGATATACGGCAAGAGATGAAGTGGCTGAACCAGCCATTTTCGCCATCACAACCGGTGTGGAACTGGACGAACCTTCTGTTAACACAAATCCGTTCAGGTAAGTATAGGTATTCAGCCTTGTGATGCTTACCACGATCTGCCCCTGCGCATTCGGTGTGAGTCCTTTAAAAATAACCTTGTTGGTATAATTGCTGTTGGAGAGCACGGTATCCTTCAGCGTACCGATCGTGAATACTGTTCTGTTTCCGTTGGTACCGGACCGGGAAGAATACAATTCAATATCGTATTTCACGCCGGTTTTCAATCCTGTAATGGTAAGGCTTCTACCCATAGTGGAGAAGGTGGTATGCCTCAGCACGCCTGCCGGGGCCATTCCTCCGGGATAAGTAGCGCCGTTATCGCCGAGGCCCGTGGTTTGACTGAGTGTGGCCTTTACGGCTGATGTGGTACCATCCGCATATTTGAACGCGGCTGAAGTCTGGTTGGTAGCGCCTCCCGTGGCGATGGTCCAGTTGTTCCACTGTGTATTGCTATATGGATTAGCGCCTCCGTAAATATTCACCATTACCTGTTTTGCGCTGCCCGTGGGTGGCGGTGTGGTGGTAGTATCTGTTGGTGGCGTGGTTACCGCTGCTTTCACCACTACACTCACATCATCGGAAGCGGTAGCGCCATTGTTATCGGTCACCGTTAAGCGGAAAACGTACACCCCTTCAGTAAGGTTGGTTACATTGGGGGCGGCGATGGCCGCATTGCTGAAAGAGAAAGAGGTGGGTCCTGAAACTTTGGTCCAGGCATATTTTGAAATACTGCCATTGGCATCTGTACCACTGCCTGAAAGGGCTACGGTATTTACGGGAAGCGTGATGGTTTTATCGCCACCGGCATTGGCTACGGGAGCTGTATTTCCGGGAGCTACGGCGCCATCGCGCTTGTACTGCAGCATCCACTCATACATATTCTTTCCGTCTTCCCTGTAATTCGGATCATAAGCTTTTGTCCAGGCATCGTGGCCACTCACCGGGAAGATCGTCTTCTTCGCGGCGGGATTCGGCGCTGGCGCCTGGTTGATCATGGAGATATAATCGTTGGTGGTGGAAACCAGCACGGTGGGATCACCCTGGTTGTGGAAAGCCCAAACCGGGAGATTATACGTGGCGATCGTCCTGGCGCGGTAAGCACTGGGAGACGAGGCGCCGCAAACAGGTACGATAGCCGCTGTGCGCTTCACGTAAGTGAGGTTGCTGGAGCAGCCGCCGTATTCCCAGGTAGCGCCACCACCCATGCTGAGCCCTGTAACGTATACCCTTTTAATGTCCACTTTATAGTTGGCGATCGCATAATTGATGATCGCGTCAACATCGGTGAACTTGGGCCATGCCACGAACTGGGGGGAGATGACAATAAACTTGTGCGAAGCACCATTTACTGTGAATGAGGTTGGGAATTTCCCCTGGCTGATCACTTTCGGAAGACCATTCCTTAATACATTGGGGAGTTTAGTTGAGCTTCCGTCGCCAAGTTCACCCATTCCATGGATGAAGATGATCAACGGATACGTTTCACTTCCACCCGGATTATATCCCTGGGGAAGATACTCGTAATAACCTTTCGAATTGGCCGTCATGGAGGTGAACTTCGCCGTTTGAACCTGGGCTAGTGTGGGCTGGGTTACAGATACGGCAAGGAGGAGCAGGGCAGCGAGGATGCTGCGGAAACCGCGGTTTTTCATTTTGTCCTGAAAGTAATTTGAATTAAAAATGTTGTTACTAATAATCAGTTCGAACCGCGGGAAAGTGTCAAGTATTATGCCAGAAACAAATATGTTAATAACTTGATGTGTGGTAAGCGAAAGGTATTATGAAGCGCTATTGCAAACCTCTTACCTCCTCTATACTATAATCCGGACATCCCCCGGATTTTGAGGCCACCAATGCGCCCAACGCGGCCGCGAACGCCAGCGCTTCTTGCGCTGGCACGCCCTGATCCAGTTTTGCCAGCAAGGCTGCTAAAAAGGAATCACCACTTCCCACGGTATCGGCTACCTGTACCCGGTATCCCGGATGCGCGTAGTGTTTTCCATCCCTGTTCATCATGGCGCCTTCGGCACCGAGCGTTACAATGATGGTTGGAATATTGAACTGTTCCTGGATAAAAGTCATTCCATCCTGAAGGTCTTGGTGTAAGGAGAACCATTCCATCATCAGTTGCAACTCCGATTTATTCATTTTTAAGATATCCGCCTTTGAGAGCAGTTTTTCAATCAGCTCCCGGTTATAAAAAGGTGTGCGTAAGTTGATATCAAATACTTTCTTTTGAGCAAGTTCAAGTAAGGAGAACAGCGTTGCTTTGGAATCCGCGTGTCTGGCCGACAGGCTTCCAAAGATGAAATATGCCGCGTTACGCACCAGTTCCTTTGTGCGTTCATCCGCCACAATATGGTCCCAGGCGGCGGGAGCAACGATCTCATAGTGCATTTCGTGGTGCTCATCCGGCACCGCATGCACAATACCCGTGGGCGTGTTTGGATCGTGTTGCACAAAATCAGCGGGAATACCTTTTTCCAGCAATACTTTCAATAAGTCATCCCCGCGCTCATCGTTCCCAATCCTGCTGATGAGCGCTGAAGTTATTCCCAACCGGCCAAGATGGTAAGTGATGTTCATGGGCGCGCCACCGGGCTGCGGGCCTGAAGGAAGCAGGTCCCAGAGCATTTCACCAAAACTGACCATTTTATAAGGCAAAGCAGTAGTATTCATACGAAAGTTTATCATTGAAGGAATAAAATTATCGCATTCAAAGTTCAATATCACCCGAGCATCAGACAGGTACGAAACTTTCTTCTTCAAATAGAAATCAGGGGAAGCGCCAAAAACTTTAAAGAAAATCTAATTCACAAAGCCTTGACGCTTCTGTTATTAGAGGTGATGTAGCTTGAAACAAATCTTATTATATGCGACAACTCTACTTAGCCCTGGGTGTTTTCACCCTTTTCTCCATCAGCGCCTGCAGCAAATCTGTTTTTTACCGTACCGAAGAACGCCTGGAAGGTACCTGGGAACTGCAAGATGTAAGAAGATTCGGTTTCGGCCGCACACCCAGTTTTCCCTTTACCGAAGGAACGTTCACCTTCACCGAAGGAGGAACGGCGGAATATTCCAACCGCTTCGGCGATTACTACCGCGGCAGCTGGGATATCCGCAGCAACCAGATCGGGCAGGATTGTTACTACGACGACTGGGGAAACCGCTCCTGCGATAGCCGTGATGTGTACGCACTTAACCTTACACTGATCGATTTCAATGCGCAGGATGTAAGGACTGAATTTTTTGAAGAAATCAGGTTTTTCAGCCGTAGAAAGTTCAAAGCCTATATCCATAGGCCGGGCACCACCTGGGTCTTTGTATTTATAAAGCGGTAACCTTTCCGAAATATTTTCCTCATTGGCTTCATTCGCCTATTTTTGCCGCTCAATTTAAAATCAACTTTCACCGTCATGGTAGACGTCATTTTAGGCCTTCAATGGGGCGATGAGGGAAAGGGTAAAATAGTAGACTATTTTGCTCCCCGTTACGATATTATCGCGCGCTTCCAGGGTGGCCCCAACGCTGGTCACACCTTATATGTAAATGGTTCCAAAGTAGTATTGCACCAGATTCCTTCAGGGGTGTTCCACGAGCACACCACCAACCTGATCGGCAACGGCGTGGTGCTGGATCCCGTTACCCTCCGCAGAGAATGTGAGATCGTAAAAAACATGGGTGTGGATGTGAAGAAGAACCTCTTCATCAGCCAGCGCACCAACCTTATCCTTCCCACGCACCGCGCGCTGGATAAGGCTTCCGAACTTTCTAAAGGCGAAGGAAAGATCGGTTCCACCCTTAAAGGAATCGGTCCCGCTTACATGGATAAGACCGGCAGGAACGGACTCCGCGTAGGTGATCTCCTCGATAAAAACTTCACCACCCAATACATCAAACTGCGCCTGAAGCACCAGAAAATGCTGGACAGCTACGGGTTCCAGGAAGATATCTCCGCCTGGGAAGAAGAATTCTTCGAAGCGGTGGAACTGCTTCGCGAACTGAACATCGTGAACGGAGAATACTTCATCAACGATGCCATCTCCAAAGGAAAGAAAGTACTGGCGGAAGGCGCACAGGGCAGCATGCTGGACATCGATTTCGGTACCTTCCCCTTCGTTACTTCCTCCAACACCATCTCCGCCGGCGTTTGTAACGGACTTGGTGTGGCACCGCAAAAGATCAAAGAAGTACTGGGCGTAACCAAAGCTTACTGCACACGCGTGGGCGGCGGCCCCTTCCCTACCGAACTGCATGATGCCACCGGCGAGGAACTCCGGAAGATCGGCAATGAATTCGGCGCTACCACAGGAAGACCCCGCCGCTGCGGATGGATCGACCTCGTGGCCCTCAAATTCGCCTGCATGATCAATGGCGTTACGCAGATCATCATGACCAAAAGCGATGTGCTCGATACTTTCGAAGAACTCCAGGTTTGTACATCCTACAATGTGAACGGCGAGAAAAGTGAAGTGGTGCCTTTCCAGATGACACGCGTAAAAATTGAACCCAACTGGGAAAGCTTCCCGGGATGGAACACGCCCGTTTCTGAAATAAAAGATTTCTCCGTACTTCCGCAGAAAATGAAAGAATATGTATCTTTCATCAACGGCTATCTGGGCGTGGATGTACAGTATATTTCAAATGGACCCGGGCGCGATCAGATCATTTCTGTACAGTGATTTTCACAGGAGGAAAAAACGCTCAAAAATTTGATTTAAAAATTTGGCGATTTAAAAAAGTCATTGAAATTTTACACAGAAATCATTCGGAATATGGCAACGAAATCTGACATCGGAAAAAAGGTAACAGCAGCTAAAACTGCCCCAAAAAAAGCAGGAAAAGAATCGACCAAGCCTAAGAAACAGGCGGAAGAAGATGATGATGACGACGAACTGGAAGATGATGAACTGGAAGAAACGAAGGCACCCAAGAAAGGAGCAGGGAAAAAATCTTCTGACGATGATGACGACGATGAAGACCTGGATGATGAAGAAGATGATGATTGGAACAAGGCAGAAGAAGACGATAGCTGGGACCCCGACTTTGAAGAGTTCGATATTCCCAAATCCAAAGGTGCCAAGAAAACCGGAACCGGCGGCGCTAAGAAAGGAAAAGAGGAAGATGACGACCTGGGAATCGATGACGATTTTAAAGAATTGGACCTCTTTAACGACTCCGGCTTCGATGATGATGACGACGATTTCTAGTCAGGTCCACATCCCATACAAGTGATCAGAACATACGAAATATTTCCGCTGGAACACCCCGCGGAATTTCATTGGCAAATGTTGAACTGGGCTTCCCGGTTCAACATTTCTGCTTTTTTAGACAGTCATTCCTATTCCGGTTCCCGCCAAAGCCTGCTGGCCGCCGGAGCAATCAGTCATTTCACGCCATCGGGTACCGGAAATACCTTAGCTGAACTTTTTCATTGGAAGGAAGCACAACAAGATTGGGCCTTCGGGCATCTCGGTTTTGGTTTGGCTGAAGAAACGGAAGGCGTTCACCAGCATCCTGAAAGCCATACGCGTTTCGGGAACGCGTTTTTCTTTGTGCCCGAGCATCTGCTGGAAATACTGCCGGGCAACAGCGTGAGGATAGGAACCGTGGATGATCGGCCGGAAAATATCTTTCAGGCAATTCTCTCCTCCCCAACTCATGTGGAAGGTGAAATTTCAGTCGCCCCTTTCATCCCGCGGATTCCGCGCACGGAATATATCGTTAAAGTAAAGAACCTCCAGGCGCATATCCTGCGCGGTGATTGTTACGAGATCAATTTCTGCCAGGAGTTCTTCACCAAACCCCATGCCTTCAACCCTTTAAAAGCGTACCAACTGCTTTCGCAGGCTTCCCCCGCGCCTTTCGGAGGTTTTTACAAAAATGGGGATCAGTATGTAGTAAGTGCCAGTCCGGAGCGTTACCTGAAGAAAACGGGCAATACCTTACTAAGCCAGCCCATGAAAGGCACCTGGGAACGCGACCATGCCCATCCGGAAAACGACCGCAACAACATGCGCCTGCTCCGGGAGAGTGCCAAGGAACGCGCCGAGAACATAATGATCGTGGACCTGGTAAGGAACGATCTCTCCCGTGTGGCGGCGGAAGGTTCTGTAAAAGTGGAAGAGTTGTGCGGGGTATATAGTTTCCCGCAAGTACACCAGATGATCTCTACTATAACGGGCAACTTACCCGAAGGAACGCCTTGGACCGATACCATCCGCTATACTTTTCCCATGGGCTCCATGACAGGCGCGCCCAAGAAAAGAGTACTGGAACTTACTCTTGAACATGAAACCACCGCAAGAGGGATATACGCGGGCTCTATCGGGTATGTTACTCCGGAAAACGATTTCGATTTTAATGTGGTGATCCGCAGCCTGGTGTACAATGCTGCCGAAAATTATTTATCGTACCATGTGGGATCAGGTATAACCGGCTATGCCACTGCGGAGGAGGAATATGAAGAATGCCTTCTGAAGGCAGAAGGCATTCTTAAAGCGTTAAGCGGGGCTTTTTGAGGTTTCACGCAATTGCTTCCTGCTGATTTTATTTCTCGCAACGGCGCTACGACGCAACGCATAAAATGTTGTTGGTTTGCGTCTGAATTTTTAATTGAGCGTACTTTTCTAATATTAAAGGTTCCCAACGTTGCGCCGTAGCGCCGTTGCGTGAAACTTTTATTTCACCGAAACCCGCTGCATCATCATCTCCACAGATTCACTCAGTATCTGGTACTTGTGCGCGTTAAATTTATCCATTTTATCTTCCGGCAGGTTCATCATGTAGGCCTTGCCTTCAGCGATGAATTTATCGAAACCAGGATTCAACTCATTGAAAGCGGAGAGTTCCATTTCCAGCACTTTCGCCACGACCGAGGAATTGTATTTACCGGATACCTGTTGTACCCGTGTATTGTCCACCTTGGCGGCGAGTTTGCCTTTCAGTTCACCTGCTTTTTCCAGTTCTTCCGTTTCTTTTTTAGTGAGTGTGGTTACGCCGCCCTTTCCTTCCATGATATAATGGGTGGCGATGAATTTTTTCACATGGTTGCGTGATTCCAGCGGAAGGTGGTACTGGAGTTTCCAGAAATTTTCTGAGCCGCTGCGCCGGATAGCGCTGGTTACGCGGGAAGGTCCGCTGTTGTAGGCGGCTACTACCAGGAGCCAGTCGCCAAGTTCATTGTACAGTTTCTTGATGTACTTAGCGGCTGCGTGCGTGCTTTTCACATAATTGGTCCGTTCATCAACCTTGCCATTCACTTTCAATCCCATCAGTCTTGCGGTGGAGGGAATGAATTGCCAGGGACCCACGGCACCTGCCCATGAAACAGTGGAGGCACGAAGATTGGATTCAATCACGGCGAGGTACTTCATTTCGTGGGGAATATCGTACCGGGCGAAGATCTCATCGATCATGTCGAAGTAGGGTTTACCCCATCCCTTCATTTTGTTGAGGTCGTTGGAATGTTTTTCCATGTAGTCTTCCACGAAACTGATCGCCAGGGGATTGAGTTCTGCCTGGAGATAATTTTGATCGGAAAGATCGTGAGAAACGAAGAGGTCTTTAAAACCTGCTTTTGATTTTGCCGAACCGGCTTTTGCGGTGGCGTTTGCAACAACATCTTCCTTATCGGCGGTAGTGTCGTTGAGTGTAGTGGTAGCTACTGCGGCCAACGGGCCTTGTTGCTGACCTTCCAGGTCGGTGGCGTGTAAGAGCGTTACACCCATCAAATGGATGAGGCACAACAGTAAACGTTTCATTTTCATCACAATAATTTGGGTTCACAAAACCGTCAAATGAATACATCCAATCTTGAAATCGTCTTAATTTCTAATCTTCTGATCCAGGGTCCGGATTTCTCACAATTGGATATTGTTACTGGTTGATACGTTCCATCAGTTGGTGCGAAATGCGCAGCAAAGATAACTCTTCATTTTGGTTTGTCATAATCTGCAACCCGAAGGGCATTCCATTCGAGTGCCTGAAGAGCGGAACCGAGATCGCCGGCACACCTACCAGGTTGGCATAAACGGTGTAAATGTCGGCGATGTACATCGCGATGGGATCAGCAATTTTCTCGCCAATTTTGAATGCGGGGGTGGGAACTGTGGGGAGAAGGATGGCATCATACTGTGAGAAGATGGCCTTTGTAGTATCGGCCAGTATTCTTCTAACCTGCTGTGCCTTAGTAAAATAAGCGTCGTAATAACCGGCGCTGAGCACGAAAGTGCCCAAGAGAATTCTTTTTTTAACTTCTTTTCCGAATCCTTCGGAGCGGCTCTTTTTGTAAAAGTTTAACAAATCTTCTTCCGTTTTGGTCCGGTGTCCAAATCTTACCCCATCGTAACGGGAGAGGTTGGAAGAAGCTTCCGCTGTAGTCAATACGTAATAGGCGGGAACGATATAGTCAAGATATTCAAAATCAACGGGTTCTACCGTATTTCCTTCCCCTTTTAGGTCATCGATCAGCTGCAGGATGGCCGTCCTGATCTCCGGATCAAGCCCGGGATGATCGAGTGTGGCGGGCAGGTAAGCGAATTTCTGTTTGGAAGGCTGGTCCAGTTCCTTGCTGTAAGCGGGCACTGGTTGGGAGGAAACGGTAGAATCAAAATCATCGGGACCGGCCATTACTTCCAGCGCCAGGGCAACATCTTCCGTATTGGTGCCGAAGATACCGATCTGGTCAAAAGATGAGGCGTAGGCGATAAGCCCGTATCGGGATATCCTGCCATAACCAGGCTTTAAGCCGATGATACCACAAAAATCCGCAGGTTGACGAACGGAGCCGCCGGTATCGCTTCCGAGGGAAAGCATGCAGGCGCCGGACTGAACGGCTACCGCGGACCCGCCTGAAGAACCGCCCGGAACCCTGGTTTCATCCAGTGCATTCAGTACCGGACCGTAGGCCGAGTTCTCGTTGGTAGAGCCCATCGCGAATTCATCGCAGTTTAGGTTTCCGATAATGATAGCGCCTTCTTCGAGTAAACGGGCGATGGCGGTGGCGTTGTAGATGGCCTCGTAGCCTCTGAGTATGTTTGAAGCCGCCGAGACTTCATGTCCCAGGTAACAGATCACATCCTTAATGCCGATTACCACACCATGAAGTTTGCCCATAGGCTTTCCCTGCGCACGTTGTGCGTCCAGCATAACGGCACGCTGCAGGGCCTCTTCCTTAAAAACTGCGGTAAAAGCATTGAAGTGCCGGGATTTTTCGATCTGAGAAAGATAGAACCCTACAACTGCTTCGCAGGAGATAGTCCCTTCTTTCAACTGCCGATGGTAATCCCGGACTGAAGTGAATTCAAACAAAACCCATCCGTATTTATGTCATCAAAAATGCGGGCAACAAAAAATGGACTTACTGCTTAGGCAGATGCTTTGTCCTTCTCATTCATTCCTTCCTCGATCTCTTTCTTCACATTGCTCTTGGCGTCGTTGAACTCACGGATACCTTTACCGAGGCCGCGCATGAATTCTGGAATTTTTCTGCCGCCGAACAGGATCAATACGGCAAGAATGATCAATACCCATTCCATTCCACCAGGCATAGAGAACAACATCACGGGATTTGCTTGTAATAAAGACATGATTTCTCGTTTTAATCTTAACAGTCTACAAAGTACGGCAAATTATGCCGAATAGTTTTCAAATAAGGGCGCTAAAGTAAATAATAGTTGGTAACCCCGAAAAGGATTAACAAACCGCTAAGAATGCAAACGAGTGCGCGGACGCTAACGAACGTTCCTGCAATTTTTATAATGCTTATTGGCCGCCTGGTGGGGCGTAACACTGCGGGCGCAGGAGGCGGCTACCACGGTGATCAGTAGTAAAAGGGCAACGATCTTTTGCATATTGTACGGATTTGAGGGTAATGATACAAAACGGGCCGGAAAGCAAAAAGCGAAAACCATACCGATTTTCGCTTTTTGAAGAAAATTTATAAAGCTGATTAAGCTGTAGCCACTCTTTTTTCTTTGATACGGGCGCTTTTTCCGCTTCTTCCACGTTGGAAGTACAGTTTAGCACGGCGCACTTTACCTACTTTGTGCAGCAGGATAGACTCGATGTTGGGGGAGAAGATCGGGAATACCCTTTCAACACCTACACCATCAGAGATCTTACGTACAGTAAAAGTAGCGGTTTGACCGGTACCCTGACGTTTGATCACATCGCCTTTGAAGGACTGGATACGCTCCTTGTTACCTTCCACGATTTTATAGTTAACGGTGATATTATCACCAGCTTTGAAGTTGGGGAACTCTTTCTTCGGAGTCAACTGCTCATGAACATAAGCTACAGCAGAATTCATAATTCTTATTTTTAACGGACGGCAAAGGTAGGAATAATTGTAATTAATCCAAACTTTTTTTCCTTGTGATTACCTGGCTACGTTTACCGCTCTTTTTTCGCGGATCACGGTTACCTTGATCTGACCGGGATAGGTCATTTCAGTTTGTATTTTCTGGGCGATTTCGAAACTCAGTCTATCACTGTCGCCATCGGTTACTTTATCGGCTTCCACGATTACGCGGAGTTCACGACCGGCCTGGATAGCGTAAGCTTTCTCCACACCCTGGTAAGCCAGTGCGAGGTTCTCGAGTTCCTTGATCCTTTGCAGGTATTGCTGCATGATCTCCCTTCTTGCACCCGGACGGGCGCCGCTGATGGCGTCGCAGGCCTGTACGATAGGGGCGATCACATAAGCCATTTCCACTTCATCGTGGTGGGCGCCAATGGCGTTTACCACAGCGGGGTTCTCACCATACTTCTCCGCCAGCTTCATACCCAGCAACGCGTGGCTCAGTTCAGTTTCCTCATCGGGCACTTTACCAATATCGTGGAGCAATCCGGCGCGTTTCGCGAGTTTGGGGTTCAGGCCCAGTTCAGCGGCCATGATACCACACAAATTAGCCGTTTCACGGCTGTGCATCAGGAGGTTTTGTCCGTAAGAAGAACGGAAACGCATCCTGCCCACCATGCGGATCAGTTCCTTGTGCAGCCCGTGAATACCGAGTTCTATTACAGTTCTTTCTCCGATCTCCATTACCTGCTCTTCGATCTGGCGGCGTGTTTTTTCCACCACTTCCTCAATACGGGCGGGGTGAATACGTCCGTCGGTAACCAGTCTTTGCAGGGAAAGACGCGCGATTTCACGACGCAGCGGGTCGAAAGACGACAGAATAATGGCTTCAGGGGTATCATCCACGATCAGGTCCACACCGGTAGCGGCTTCGATGGCACGGATGTTTCTTCCTTCCCGTCCGATGATCTGTCCTTTGATCTCATCGCTTTCCAGGTTGAACACGGTAATAGAGTTCTCGATGGCCTGTTCTGCAGCGGTACGCTGGATGGTTTGGATGATGATTTTGCGGGCCTCTTTATTGGCTTTCTGCTTGGCGTCGTCAATAATTTCCTGCTGAAGCGCCAGGGCCTGGGTTTGAGCTTCGTTTTTCAGGCTCTCCACCAACTGCGCTTTGGCCTCTTCTGCGGTAAGACCCGCGATTTTCTCCAACCGGCGGATGTGCTCCTCCTGGTGTTTTTCCAGTTCGGTGCGTTTAATGTTCACCAGTTCGATCTGGCGGTTCAGGTTCTCTTTAATGGCTTCATTTTCTTTGATCTGCTTGTCCAGTTGGTCTCCTTTCTGGTTAAGCGCCTGCTCTTTCTGCTTGATCCTGTTCTCGCCTTCGGAAATTTTCTGGTTGCGCTGCAATACCTCTTTATCGTGTTCCGCTTTCAACTGGACGAATCTTTCTTTCGCTTCCAGCATTTTTTCTTTCTTCAGCGTTTCGGCATTTGCCTGCGCGTCGCCAACTATTTTTCTGGCCTGTTGTTCTGCATCCTCTATCTGTTTCCGGGTATTTTTAGCGAAAATGAACTTCCCCGCTATGATCCCTACTGCAATACAAACGACCCCTATGATTACGAAATCCATGAATTCTGTTGTTTAAATTGTTCAATATCAATACGTTCCTTCCAAACTAGCTTATCTTTTGTTTAGCGCAAAGGAATAGGCGAAGATACAAATTAATATATATGACGGATCAGCAGATACACTATAATTGATTGTAGCACACTATTTGACAAGTGGTTAGGACCTATTGCCACCTTATCGGTAACTTGCCCGTCTAATCTATAAAAACGAACCAATGCGAACACTTTCTCTTGTTGCCCTCTGCGCGGCACCGCTTTTTTCCCTTGCGCAGACTGAAAAACCAAATTTTACGGTGAGTGGCAGTTTTAAAAATATTGCCGCCGTTCCGGAGATGGTGTACCTGAATTATGCGGCCAACGGCCAGCGCATCAACGACAGCGCTGAAGTTAAAAATGGCACTTATACCTTTTCCGGCACTGTTACGGAACCGGTTCAGGCTTCCCTTCGCGCCAAAGGCGCGGCAATGTCCAGGAAAAACCTGGTAACACTTTTCCTGGATAAGGGGAAGATCAAACTCGTTTCCACCGACTCTTTCACCAACGTGAAGATCACCGGTTCCAAGGCGCATGCCGCCTATGAGGCCCTCAACAAACAAATGAAGCCTTATAATGACCAGATGGATGCGTTGGAACAGGAGTTTTATAAACTCCAGACCGCCAGGGATCAGGAAGGCATAGCGAAGATCCGTGAAAAAGCCGGAGAGCTGGGCGAGCAAATGAGCAAGGTTTATAAGGATTACGCGATCAAAAATCCGAAATCCCCGCTGGCGCTCTACGCCATCAACCAATTCTCAGGCGGTAACATGGATGCCGATGAGGTTGAACCTATTTTTAATGCACTTCCGGCCGCCGCAAAAGAAACCAAAAGCGGAAAGGACCTTGCCGCGAAACTGGATATCGCCAAAAAAACAGGTATTGGTCGCCCGGCTATGGAGTTCACTCAAAACGATACACTTGGTAACCCCGTTAGCCTTTCCTCCTTCAAAGGAAAATATGTGCTGATCGATTTCTGGGCAAGCTGGTGCGGCCCCTGCCGTGCTGAAAACCCCAACGTGGTAAAGGCTTTCGAAAACTTTAAAGACAAAGGCTTCACCGTGCTGGGTATTTCTCTGGACCAGCCCGGTAAAAAAGACAAGTGGCTGGAAGCCATTCACGCCGATAACCTTACCTGGACACATGTTTCCGATCTTCAATTCTGGAACAACGCGGTAGCCAGGCAGTACGGCATCAACTCTATTCCCCAAAACTTCCTGGTGGATCCTAACGGAATCATTGTAGCGAAGAACATCAGGGGAGAAGAATTGCAGAAGAAACTTGCAGAGATCATTAAATAACCAAATGGCCGTGAGGCGGGAACTTACTTGTCTCACGGTTCTTATTTCCTGTAGTTTAAGCCATCCCGTTAACCATTCAAACACAAACATCAGATATGAAAAGAAAGCTTTTACTCGCCTCCGCACTCGTTTTGGGCGGATTCTCCCTTACCCAGGCGCAATCCATCACTGGAAAGATTAACCTCTCCAAAGGACAAAAATTTGAAGAGGTTTCCACCATCAAAGCCAATACCAGCATGGAAATGATGGGCAACCAGATGGAAACGAAAACCGAAACCATTTCCAACAACGAACTGGAACTGAAGGACAATGCAGCGGATTACCTGTTCGCCAATACCTTCAAACGTTTCAGGATGAATGTTTCTATGATGGGTCAGGAACAAAAAGTAGACACGGACAACAAAGCGGATCTGGAAGGTCCCATGGGTCAGGGGTTTAAAGACATCATCAACAAAACCCAGGAAATCAGCGTTTCCAAAAACGGCCTGGTGAAAGACATCAAGATGCCTGGTGGAGATGGCGCCAGCGCAGCCCTTGCCGCCATGAATGGCATGCAGAACACCTATTCCGTTGGCGCACCGTTCGCCGCCATCACCACCTTCGGTGGAAAAGCACTGAAAGTAGGCGAAACATGGCAGGAAAAAGTGACCACCGAAGCCCTGGCCAGCGATATTACTTATAAACTGGAATCCGTTTCAGGCGGAGAAGCCGCTGTTTCCTTCACCGGCAACACCGTGATCAAAACCACTACCGAACAACAGGGCATGGAAATGAAAATGGAAATGAGCGGTCCCGTAAAAGGCACGATGGTAGTGGATCCCGCAACAGGTCTTGTGAAAAAACGCAACACCACCATGGATGCAACGGGTAGTATGGAAGTGATGGGACAGAAAGTGCCGTTGAAGATTGCTTCTACGACGGAGTCGGTGATTACGAAGAAGTAGTTTATTCTTTTTCACGTGACAGCTTCGTTCCTAGCAGATTGAGGGGGCACATGGAGGATATTTTCCACGCAAGGACGCAAAGTGGCAAGGACGCAAGGCCTTAATTAAGTTTGGGGCTCTTTCAGGGAGAGGTGTTTTTATTGCTCGCGACGGCGCTACGGCGCAATGGCTTGTTGGTACTTGGAGCGGTAGTGGTGTGTTTATTTTCTCGCAAAGGCGCGCTACTTCCTGCTTCCTGCTTCGTTCCTCGCAGCCTCCCAGCCTCGCTGGCGCAATGTGGCTGTTTTATTGGCACTGGTTGATTTAGAATGAGTTGTTTGTTGTATGCCTTGCAGATAAGTTGAAAGAATCATTTTAATAAAAAACAGGCTGTATCTTATGCTGATACAGCCTGTTTTTTATTACTCATGTGCGTGATAATATCGCGCTTATTAAACGCACTTTTTGAACTGCATTCAATTTTTCAGTTCGAAATTTTCCGGCTTTTATACCACTACGTTTACCATTCTACCGGGAACGTACACCAGTTTTTTAAGGGGCTTCCCTTCCATCCATTTTTGCACGATCTCGTTTTGCAGCACGAGTTGCTGCACTTCTTCCTGAGAGATATCAAGTGCCAGGTTGATGGTGGTACGCGTTTTTCCGTTAATTGAAACAGGATATTCTTTGGCTGATTCTACCAGGTATTTTTCTTCCACCGCAGGATAGGCGGCATCCAATACGCTTCCTGGATTTTTCAGCGCCTGGTTCCAGAGTTCTTCGCAGATGTGTGGAGCATACGGGGTGAGGATGATCAGCAATTTTTCCAGCACTTCTTTTTTGTGGCATTTCAAATCGCTCAGTTCGTTTACGCAGATCATAAAGGCTGAAACGGCAGTGTTGTAGGAGAAACGTTCAGTATCGTCTTCCACCTTTTTCACTGCTTTATATATCGCCTTCCATTCATCGTTTGAAGGCGCATCGTTGGTAACGATGAAGCCTTTGTTTTCATCGGCGAAGAGTCTCCAGAGTTTTTTCAGGAAACGGTGTACCCCTTCAATGCCTTTGGTGTCCCAGGGTTTGGACACTTCCACGGGGCCGAGGAACATTTCGTACATGCGGAAAGTGTCGGCGCCGTATTTGGCAACGAGGTCATCGGGGTTAACGGTGTTGAATTTGGATTTGGACATTTTTTCAACCTCGGAACCACAGATGTATTTTCCATCAGCATTTAGGACAAATAATGCATCAGAATATTCAATTTTCCATTTTTTAAATTCTTCAATGTCAAGCTCCTGACCATCAACAATATTTACATTAACGTGAATTGCTGAAATGCTGATTGAGATATTTGAAACTTTCTTTTCTCCTAAATATTCAAAACTTGGAGCGTTGCTTAGCCCACTTTGAATAATGAGTTGATAGAAGTCTTCAAGACTAATCTCATTTAAATAATATTTATCAACTACATCCTTAGAAGCAAATACCTGTACCGCATTTATTGGCTTTTCAGTTATTGTTTCAAGCAATTTCACCCTATACACAAACCTACTGCTTCCCTGAATCATTCCCTGGTTCACCAACCTTTTAAACGGCTCATCGAACCCGATATGTCCCAGGTCATACAGCGCTTTGGTCCACATTCTTGAATACAGCAGGTGGCCCACCGCATGTTCGGTGCCTCCGATATAAATATCGACCTGGTTCCAGTAGTCGCTGGCCTGTCGGGAGCAAAATTCCTGTTCGTTGTGAGGATCCATGTAGCGGAGGAAATACCAGGACGAGCCGGCATAACCGGGCATGGTATTCGTTTCCAGTTCTTTTTCCACCCATTCCGGAATATTGGCCAGTGGCCCCTCTCCTTCCGGACCTGGTTTATAGCTGTCCACATGGGGCAGTTCCAATGGCAGTTCGGATTCGGGCAACTGGTAGGCGGTGCCGTTCTTCCATTTGATGGGGAAGGGTTCGCCCCAGTACCGCTGACGACTAAACGCCGCATCGCGCATTTTATAATTCACTTTTCGTTTGCCGATGCCCATCTCCTCTAATTTATCCATGGCCACGTTCATGGCATCGCGCATGACCAGGCCGTTCAGAAAACCACTGTTCTCGAGCAATGCGTCTTTGGTAGGGTTGGCTTCGGTTCCGTTGAAATGCTCCCCGATAATATTGGTGACGGGAATATTGAAGTGCTGGGCAAATTTAAAATCGCGCTCATCACCGCAGGGAACGGCCATGATGGCGCCGGTTCCATAGCCCGCGAGCACGTATTCGCTGATCCAGATGGGTATTTCCCTTCCGTCAAACGGATTGATGGCATAAGCGCCGGTAAAGCAGCCAGATATCTTTTTCTCGGCCATGCGCTCCCTTTCGGAGCGGGACTTCACATAGGCAACATATTCTTCCACCGCAGCCTGTTGTGCGGGCGAAGTGATGTCGGCAATGAGTTCATGTTCCGGGGCAACAACCATAAAATCCACGCCGAAGATAGTATCGGGGCGGGTGGTGTAGACTTTGAGTTTGCCTTCCTCTCCTTTTATTCCAAACTCAATCTCCGCCCCATAACTTTTTCCGATCCAATTCGATTGCATCTCCTTCATCGCATCGGAGAACTCCACTTTTTCCAGTCCTTCCAGCAACCGGTCGGCATATTCAGTGATCCTCAGGTACCACTGCCGGAGTTTCTTGCGTACCACCGGATGCCCTCCCCTTTCGCTCACCCCGTTCACCACTTCATCATTGGCCAGCACGGTTCCCAGCGCTTCACACCAGTTCACTTCTCCGTAACCGCAGAACGCGAGGCGATAATGCATGAGGATGTTCAGTTTGCAGGCTTCATCGTACCCGTTCCAGTCGTTGGCGGAGAACACCACGGTCGCATCTCCCGGGCAGGGATATGCGGTATTGCCGTTCTTTTCAAAAATGGCCACCAGTTCATGGATGGGCCTTGCCTGCTGCAACTCCCTGTTGAACCAGGCGTTGAACAATTGCAGGAAAATCCACTGCGTCCATTTATAATAGGAAGGGTCGCAGGTCCGCACTTCACGGCTCCAGTCGTAGCTGAACCCGATATTGTCCAGTTGTTTCCTGAAGTTCTCTATATTTTTCGCGGTAGCCACTGCCGGATGGATGCCATGCTCAATGGCGTATTGCTCGGCGGGCAGGCCGAAAGCGTCGTATCCCATAGGATGCAGTACATTAAATCCTTTCAACCTTTTGTACCTGCTATAGATATCGGAGGCGATGTAGCCCAGCGGATGCCCCACATGCAGCCCCGCGCCGCTCGGATAAGGGAACATATCCAATACGTAGCACTTCGGCTTTGCTGAAATATTGCTGACAAGATAAGCATCTGCCGCCTTCCATTTCTCCTGCCATTCCTTTTCGATCTTTCTGAAATTGTATTCCATGATGGTTCAAAGATTGTAGTTCTTCTCCGGTTCAACAACGGTATTTTAACAAATTGTCTGGAGAATAACACCGTATATCGTGGCGTTAAATCACGGTAAGCCCTGCCCGGCGGGTACGGCTTACCGAAAATCGCGCAAAAATACGTTATTTTGCACGTATCCCTTTGAATATACGTTTACTAACCATTAAAGCAGTTTCATGTCTCAAATCGGAAAAGCATCTGCCAAACGTTCCTCACCATCTTACTTTATGTCGATCCTCGGAGTATCGCTTGTATTGCTTATCCTGGGTATCCTCGGGTGGATCGTGATCAACGCCAACAAGCTGGGCCAGTACTTTAAAGAGAATGTGGAAGTGAGGGTGTACCTGCGCGAGAACATCACGGCCAAAGACAGTACCGAACTGGTGGATTATGTAAAAACACAGCCCTATGTGAAGTCCTACACGTATGTAACCAAAGAGATGGCGAAAGACAAATTTATGAAGGACGGCAATGCGGATTGGGGTAAAGTATTGGATTACAACCCATTACCTGCAAGCATAGAATTCAAGTTGTATGATGAATATGTTCAGAAGGACTCCCTGCTGAAGATCAAGAATACTTTTCAGGAAAAACTTGCCGTGAGCAGCGCAGAATACCCTGACGCGGTGGTGGACAGCGTGAACAAGAATGTGCAACAGGCCTCCCTGGTATTGCTGGTGATTGCCGTTATCCTGGGGATCGTGGTGATCTTCCTGATCGATAACACCATTAAACTTGCCATGTTCAGCAACCGTTTCCTGATCAAGACCATGCAGATGGTGGGCGCCACCCGCTGGTTTATCGCCAAGCCGCTGGATATGCGCGCCATCCTGAACGGAGCGCTTAGCGGACTCCTGGCGATCGCAGGCATCATCGCACTGATCTTCGTGGCCGAAAAATACATCCCGGAGATCAGGGCTATACGGGACATGAACATGCTGGCGATCCTCTTCGCCATCATCATATTACTGGGTATCGCGATATCTTTCTTCAGCACCCACAGAAGTGTGATCAAATACCTGAAAATGAAACTGGATGATTTGTATTGATTATATTGCGAACGATTAAACATAAGTTATGACCGAAAACAAAAGCACCAGTCTCTTTCACAAAGAGAATTATATATGGATGATCGCCGGTATCGTGATCGTGATCATTGGTATGTTGCTCATGGCTGGCGGCAAAAGCCAGGACCCGAACATCTTTGCTGAAAACGAAGTATACAGCACCCGCAGAATCACCATCGCCCCGATCCTGATCGTTGGCGGATTGCTGCTGGAGATTTACGCCATCTTCAAAAAACCTAAAAAGCAGGCGGCCTGATCCGCTGCGTCATAATATTTCAAGCGATCTCCTACCGGGATCGCTGTTTTTTTACCATCAACCGAAGCGCTCATGAATCTCCTTGAAGCCATTATCCTGGCCATTGTAGAAGGACTTACCGAATTTCTTCCCGTTTCCTCCACCGGCCACATGGTGATCACCAGTTCACTGATGGGTATCCATACCGATGAGTTCACCAAACTGTTCGAGGTAGCCGTTCAGTTGGGTGCTATCATGGCGGTAGTGGTATTGTACTGGAAGAAATTTGTCGATTTCAAAAGCATTCAGTTTTACCTGAAACTCGCGTTCGCTGTTCTTCCCGCACTGATCCTCGGCTTCCTGTTTTCCGACAAGATCGACGAAATGCTCGAAAGCCCGCTTACCGTTGCCATCTCCCTGTTCCTCGGGGGTTTCGTGCTCCTGTTCATCGACCGCTTCTTCCAGAAGCCTGAAATACATACCGAACCTGAAATATCCTTCCGTAAGGCCATCACCATCGGTTTCTGGCAATGCCTTGCCATGATCCCGGGCGTGAGCCGGAGTGCCGCCTCCATTATTGGCGGAATGCAACAGCAACTGAGCCGTTCCCTGGCAGCCGAGTTCTCCTTTTTCCTGGCAGTGCCCACCATGGCGGCCGCTTCCGGTTATTCTCTCGTACTCAAAGACTTCCAAATGAATGGCACGGAGGTAAAAGGATACGAACTGGTACTGGCTTCCACTAAAAACATCACTGCTTTCGTTGTGGGCAACATCGTAGCGTTTATCGTAGCCATGCTTGCTATCCGCTTCTTCATCGGTTTTCTCCAAAAGCGCGGTTTCCGCCTTTTCGGCATCTACCGCATAGCGCTCGGAGTGGTATTACTGGGCCTGTATATGGCCGGTAAGTTATAACTTACAGCACCTTAAACGCTCGATATGCAAACCGCTTCCCGCAAAGTGATCAACGGTTGGGCCATGTACGATTGGGCCAATTCCGTTTACAACCTTGTGATCACCACCACCTTCTTCCCCATTTACTTTGTGGCGGTCACAAAAAGCCCGGATGGCAGCGACAAAGTTGAGTTCCTGGGCAGGCAGTTCACCAACTCTTCCCTGTACGATTATACACTGGCGGCAGCATACCTCGTGGTGGCTTTGCTTTACCCCATACTTACTTCCATAGCGGATACGCGCGGCAACAAAAAGAATTTCATGCGCTTCTTTTGTTACATGGGCGCATTGGGCTCTTCCGCTTTATACTTCTTTGACGCCTCCAACCTATGGCTCGGCATCTCCGCTTTTATGCTGGCGGCCATGGGGTACGCGGGCAGTCTGGTTTTCTACAATGCCTACTTGCCGGAGATCGCCGCACCGGAAGACAGGGACCGTATTTCAGCAAAAGGTTTTTCCTATGGCTATACCGGCAGCGTCATCATGCAGATCATCGGGTTCTGCCTGATCCTTTTCATGGAAGGACAAAGCGGCAAAGCAACGCAGATCACCTTTCTCCTGGTAGGTATATGGTGGCTGTTGTTCGCACAAATTTCGTTCAACCGTTTGCCATCAACAACCGTGAAATCACCGACCAAAGGCAATATTTTCACCGATGGTTTCCATGAGGTAAAGAAGGTATATGGCGAGGTGAAAAAACTGGCCGTACTCAAGAGATTTCTCCGTGGTTTCTTTTTTTACAGCATGGGCGTGCAAACTGTAATGCTGGCTGCCACACTGTTTGGAAGCAAATTGCTCCATCTGCCCGACACCAACCTCATCATTACGGTGGTACTGATTCAACTGGTGGCCATTCCCGGTGCCATACTCATGAGCCGACTTTCTTCGAAGTTCGGGAACATCAAAGTGCTGATGGGCGTGGTATTCTTTTGGATATTGATTTGTATTGCCGCTTTCCAGACCGCCAACGTTGCGGAACCATTGGCCCCGATGCACGAGAAGATCGCAGTACTGAAGCAACAAAAAGAAACGCTTGAACAAAGTAGCCAGGATTTCGCATTTGTTGATAAACAAATCAAAACTGAAGAGGACCTGCTTGCGCCATTACAAAAACCGGTGGAATTCAGCTTTTATGCCCTGGCCATCGCGGTAGGGCTGGTAATGGGCGGTATTCAATCGCTCAGCCGTTCCACCTATTCCAAACTGATGCCCGAAACAAAAGACACCGCCTCTTATTTCAGTTATTATGATCTTACGGAGAAGATCGCTATTGTATTGGGCATATTTAGTTTCGGGTTAATAGAAGACATCACCGGAAGCATGAAAAACTCCGTATTGAGCCTGATTGTATTTTTCGGAATAGGCATGGTCTGGCTCTATAGCGCACTTCAGAAAAAAAAATCCGTTTCTCCATCGTAAAAAACATTGCCGTATGCAACTTTATTCCATTCCTACGGGAAACTTCAAGCTTGATGGCGGCGCCATGTTCGGCGTTGTTCCGAAATCCATCTGGAACAAACTCAATCCGGCGGATGAACAGAATATGTGTTCCTGGGCCATGCGCTGCATGTTGATTGAAGATGGGAACCGGCTTATCCTCATAGACAATGGAATAGGTGATAAACAGGATGCAAAGTTCATGGGACACTACTATCTCCATGGCGATGATACACTGGAAAGCTCCCTGCGAAAACACGGTTTCCATAAAGATGATATCACCGATGTGGTCCTTACGCACCTGCATTTTGACCATTGTGGCGGAAGCATTGAACGGAAGAACGATAAGCTGGTGCCCGCTTTCCCGAATGCCGTTTACTGGAGCAATGAAGCGCACTGGAAATGGGCTACCGAACCAAACGCAAGAGAAAAAGCCTCGTTTCTTAAGGAGAATATTCTTCCCATACAAGAGAGTGGACAACTGAAATTCATACCTACTCCGGACGCAGAAAAAGGCCGGCTGGCGGAAAGTATTTTCACCGAGCATATCTCATTCCGCTTTGTAAGCGGTCACACGGAATCGATGATGCTCCCGCAGATAAAATACAATGGCCGCACCATTGTATTTGTGGCCGATCTTCTTCCTTCCACCGCACATATTCCCCTTCCTTATGTAATGGCTTATGATACGAGACCGTTGCTTACTTTGGAAGAGAAAAAAATCTTCCTTGACGAAGCCGCGGCGAAAGAATTTATTTTATTCTTTGAACACGATGTTCAAAACGAGTGCTGCACGCTGATTCAAACGGAGAAGGGCATACGCGCAGGAGAAAGTTTTTTCCTCCGAAATTGCTGATCGGTGTTTTTCTATCGCAAAATGGGTTATTTTCACATTGCCCCACCCACCACACATCCATAATTTTGTTGGCAGAAAATGAGTAGCGCTGAATGGCGTACGCATTTCTTTTGTCCCGACTGCAGCGGGGCAAGGCCATCTATTTTAAGATCATCAAAATTTTAAGCGGATGAGTACACCTTATTTTCATGCAGCTAAAAAACTAGGTATGGGCAACATTTATGCGAGTATTGAATTGGTGAATTTGGAGGACCTGACCCTGTCGAAAAAACACATCATCGGGAAAGAAGAAGTGAGAAGTATCCAGATCCGTGCATTGGTGGATACCGGAGCGCGTGAACTGATTATTAACGAGAACATCCAATCTTACCTCAAGCTTCCTGTGGTGGGAAAGAAAACCTTCTACCTGGCCAACGACAAGCCGGTGGCCTGCGACGTGGTAAGCGGGCTGGAGATCAGGTTCCAGCACATCAGCGAGCCATGCAAGGCCGTGGTTTTACCGGGGGAAGTGGAGCCGTTACTGGGCGTGATGGCACTTGAGGTATTAAACGTGGTGATAGATCCGTTGCGGCAGGAACTCATCATCCCTTCAGATGAACAGTACAGGAACAGGATTCATTCTATACGCACACCCGGATTCGCGGAGTGTGTGGAGAGTATCAGGGTATACAATAACCTCGTGAAGGACTTTGTGCGGCTACATAAAAAAGAGGGAGAGGTAATACCGGGTATTGATGAGTGAGTACTGATAAATAGTAATATTGAGATAGAACGATAAACTGTGTGGCCCTGAACAGCGTTGAGTGAATGGAAGGAATTGCCGGTGGCAAGTATGCCTGGCCTTATAATCCTACCGGCATATCCTTTCTTTCACAAACCATTCGTTTAGTTGAATGATTGTTCCGACTATGTCGTATTCCTTATGCATCAGGTTGGCAGGTTCAACACTACCGTACACTGATCAACGAAGAAAGCGGGTAACGCAAATTCCGGTAGGAAGACATGTCTACTTTGATGCTCCCAACGGAGATCGGACTTTCTATCCGCACAGGAATTTTATTGCCGTCATCTGAAACCCATACGGTCATTTTTTCACCACCTTCAAAAACGGATCCCTTGATCAGGTAGGGTTTGAATTTGATGGCGCGGAATTTTCCATACTTGGTTTTGATGGTCTCTTTGCCCATGTAACGGATGTAGATGTTGTACACCTCATCATCCAGGAATAGGGAAAAAGGAATCTTATCTCCGGGCTTGTATTTGGAGAAATCAATGTTGCGCGCGTAATAAATTGAACTTACCACATCCTGTACACATTCGGGCACCTTGAAAACCCCTTTCGTGGTAACGGCTGTATTAGCGGTACGGTTGAAACTTACATTCTCATATTTTTTATAACCGCCTTCCTCTACATTGCGGATAAACTTGTAGGGTTGTAAGCTGGCGGTATCGATGTAGGTTTCGTAGCGGTCGCGTACCTTGAAAAAGTTATCGTAGAAGTTATAGGTCTTGCCTTCTCCCACGATATGGTAAACAGGCTTTCCGTTCAGTCTTTCCAGGGATGATGTAAAGGTGGCTTCTCCTGCGGCCACATATACGCCAAGCGTATAATACACTTTCAGTGTAATGCTTTCGCCTGCTTTGAAAGAAGTATTCCTGACGGAGCAGAAATCATTGGCCGCCCTTAAGTGCAGCGATAAAAATATAAGAGTCAGTAAACCTGCAGCTTTCATCCGTATATCTTTATTTGTTCTTTATGCTGATAATGCGGCGGAACCATTATTGAATAACACCAGCCTGCTTTATCAAATCATTTGTTCCTGTATATTTTAATTCCGATCACCATGATGCTTCCCACAATAGCCGGTATCAACAAGTTAACGAACCAAACGCTGCCGGTTGCGGCCACGATGCCGATTTTATTTTTACTTAACATGCCGATCAACTGCAAACTCACTTCTCCTCTCAAGCCAAGTTCCGCCAGCGCTATCGTTGGAACGATCGCGAGGATCAGGAACACAGCACCGGTCATCCAAAAACCCTGCCACCAGGTAAGCCCTACCCCGAATATACTGAAAACCAGTTGGTACTGCAGGATAAAAACAAAGTACCGCAGCAATGAAAGCAAAAGCATTTCCAGTAATTCGCGCCGTGAAAATTCGCCCAGCACATGGAAATATTTTCCAAACCGCTCGATGAAGGGCAGCTTCTCCAGCAGAGGGATCAACCAACCCAGGCGCATGTAGAGGGAAACAAGCACTACCGTTATTACAATGAGCATCCATTGAAAGGACCGTATCCAGAAGATAGACAGTCCCGCGTCCTCAATAGTTGCTTTCCCCAGTTGCACCTGCATATAAATCAATGCCAGCACACCCATCACCAGGGTGATGATCAGTTGGCTCCAGCTGTTCACGATGGTAATGGCCACCGCACGGATGCGGTTCCCCTCTTCCACATACAGCACCCGGCCGAGGTACTCTCCGATCCTGTTGGGTGTGTTCACCGCGAAGGAAAGACCGGTTAATATGGCACGGAACGAGCGCCAGTAGCTCATCTGCTGCAGGTGTTTGATGGAGTTGTGCCATTTCAGCGCTTCAATGCTCCAGTTCGCCAGCATCAGCACACAAAGCAACACCCATTCCTGCCAGTGCGCACTGAAAGCGGTACTTCGTATGTGATTCCAGGAATCCTTCCAATCACCATCCGAACTGATCTGTTGCCAGATATGATAGCCGAACCAGATGAACAGCAATGGCCCGAGCCAGTAATTGATGATTATTTTGATACTTTTGTTCAGAACAGGATATTTCGCTAAAAATACACCCTCATTGCATAAGGCATCAAAAATAATTCTGGGCATTGATCCGGGCACCCTCGTAATGGGATACGGCATCATTTGTGTGACCGGGCAGGAGATCAGGCTGATAGAAATGGATGTGCTGAAACTGGCGGCGTACAAAGACATGTACAACCGGCTGCACCTCATTCATACTAAAGTGCACGAAGTGATCCGTACACATAAGCCTGATTGTTTCGCCATTGAAGCGCCTTTCTTCGGAAAGAACGTGCAGAGTATGCTGAAACTGGGGCGGGCACAGGGCGTGGCCATCGCCGCGGCGATGCAGGCTGGCCTTGATGTAACAGAGTATTCTCCCAAAACAGTAAAACAGTCCGTGACCGGCAACGGGAACGCCGATAAAGAGCGGGTATGGAAGATGTTGCAACACATTCTTTCCCTGAAAGAAACCGAACCCGCTTATTACGATGCCACGGATGCCCTCGCCGTGGCCGTTTGTCACCACTATCAGGCAAGTTCACCCGTAGCGGCCGTTAAAAAAGGTAAAGCCGGCGGCTGGGACGCTTTCATCCGGGAAAATCCAGGAAGAGTTAAGTTGCCATGAACCACATATTTATGTGAAAATCATGGGTTAAAAGAAAGATAGTCGGCACTAATTTTCTATCTTAGTCCAAATTTCTATTTCATGAAAAAGAGAATCTTAACCTGGATCGCAGGCTGTTTTATTACAGCCGTGTCATTTGCGGCCACAACCCCCTCAGCTGAAGGTGCTTCTTATTTTGTAGATGACCAGCAGATTGAGACTTTGTTCGAGAACAGCCAGGACATCAGCCTCAGCGCTGCTGCAGAAGTGATGAACATGACACAGGGCAGCAATGCCGTTGCCATGAACAACGCGCAGTTCGCCAGCGGCGATAAAAACTTCGTGGCTGCCATTCTCCTGAACTTCTTCCTCGGAGGACTCGGTATTCACCGTCTCTACCTGGGTACTAAAACCATGACCTGGATCGGGTATATCCTTACCTGCGGCGGTATCTTTGGTATAGTTCCCTTCGTGGATCTGATCGTTCTCATCATCAACAACCAGGATATCAGCCCATACGTAGGCAATCCTAAGTTCTTTATGTGGGGCGGTGGCAACATGTAATTACTGAAAAGTTTTACAACGCAGGTTTTAAGAAAGGATGTAATGACCGTCCACTCTTAAAACCTGTTTTTTTATGCGTGTATCAGAGATTTCCGCCAAGCATCATCGTTTTCACTTTTTCATTAAAGTCTTTCAGCGCCTTCTTATTGTACCGCTGCACCAATACCCTGGAGCGCCTTACGCCCCCCATGTGAAAGGAACCGAACAGTCCTGCACCAGCCCAGGCCGATAAGTAGTAGTGGTCAAGAAAACTCACCACCCCGAACCATACGCCCGCCCCCTGCACCAGTATGCTCACCATGCCCTCCAGCGGCTTGCCCGCATAAATCTGGCCACCGCCAGGGAGGAAGGTGGACAGCCATTCCGCTTTGCTTTCACTTTTAAAGCGGGGCAATTTTTTATAGGGATCATGCTGTAAGTAAGAAGTATCCTTCGTTCCGGCCCATTCCCTGTATGCGGCGGCAGCATCTTCCCAACGGCCTAGTTCGTTGAGCGAGATTACTTTCATCACGGCCACCAGTTCCGGCAATGTGTTACCGGCGAAGTTCACCCGTAGTTGCTCGGTAAGCGATACCGTATTCTCAAATTGTCCGGCGAGGTAAGCGCAAAGCACCTGCTGGACGGAGAGTTCAAATTGCTGCTGCTCCGTAAAGTTGGGCAACATAGAGGCTTTAATGTACCGCTCCGCTTCGCGGAACCGGGATTCCTTCTTTAAACAATCAAGCCTGCCTGTTACGGCGAGGTAAGCATCGGCATCTGAAGGCGCATTGAACAAAACCCTTTCGTATAAAATAGCCGCGGACATATAATCTCCCTCAGCGGCTTTCCGCCCCGCTTCCTTCAGCATAGAATGCTCCTGCGCGCTAATTGTAAAAGTTGCGCAAAGGAATGTGCATGTCAAAAAGGATCTTATTCTCATATTCTCTTTTGAATTCGTTCTGGCGCACTTTCACCGAAAGCACGCTGCCCCAGATATTGCCCACATAAAACAAGCTGAACAAGGAGCCGAAAGCAATGAAGCGTGCGCTCTTCACGCCACCTTTCCGGTAAGCCTCATAGGTAATGGCGCCCAGCGAAGCAACAGGCAGAAAAGCCGCGACACCCTGCTTCTTTTTACCCGCGTACCATTTGCCGGCGCCGGGAAGCAAGGCGCTGTAAACACCCGCAAGCAAAGGAGATTTGTTGCGGAATTTTCCCATCTCGGTCCTGTACACATTCATTCTTTTCTCTTCCTGCTGAAGCACGTAAGAGTTGAACCTGAAACCGGCTTTCAGGCTGTCGTATAAATGGTAATCTCTTTGAAGCAATGCAATGCCGGCCCTTTCAAAACGCACCAATTCATATTCGAGTGAGTCAGCATAAGGTATTGCGGCGAAAACAGCGTCAGCTTCAGCCAAGCGCTGGTTAAAAGCCATACTGTAAGCAGCAAAAGCATTACTCTTTCTATATACTTCAGCCCTGGGAGAAACTTTCAGCAACATAGTGGCCGCGGTATCCAGTTGTTTGTACTGATAAGCCGCCCATCCAACGGTGTAATAGAAACTATCTTTTTGTTCGGGGGAAATGGCCGTGGTATCCAATGCCATTAAGACTTTCATGCCTTCGGCATACATTTCCTTATCGAGCAGATATCTTGCAAAACGAAGTTCATTGCTAAAGACAGTGGACTGCGCATTCACAATTGCCGGCACACAAAACAGGAAAAAAACAAAAAGACGTGTCAACATTTTTTTCATCGGATCCTGTATTGGGCCAGCGGATCTGTTATCGTTCCGTTGTGATCGTGTATGTTAAGTGGATGCACGTCGAGGAGTCCGATCCTGTTGCAGCGCAACACCCTGTCGGCACTGAGGAAGATGCCCTTCACCACCCCGAACTCCCGGATCGCGTGTTTGCTGAAGTTGGAGCAGGTGATTTCATACGGACAACTCCTGGACAACTGCGGAGAAAGTACCTGCTGGTACAATGCCATCGCGCCTTTTAGCGTAAGAGATATTGGGTTATACTGCGCCAGCGCTGATTTTTTCTTTGCCTCCAATACGGTGGTATTATTGCCGGCCCGGTTGTATTCTTTTGCTTTCTGTGCAACCGGCTGGTGCGCATGCTTCACAAGGAGGATATCCGCCGCCGTGAGTTCCTGCGCACGAAGCCCCGCGGAGCATAATAAAAGTATTAAAAGGTACGCCGTTCTCATTTTTCAATTTTTGCGTTGGCGGGAATCCTGTAATCCATGTATTCGTTGGAAGCCTGGTGGTTCAGTTTGAAATCGGTATAGGTGGTTTTGGACACCGTGGAATCGTTTTTTTCACCGTACACGATCTCGGTGGTAATACTGGGGAAAGAACTGTTTTCCAACCGTATGTAATTGTAGTAAAACACTTTCCTGATGATCTTTCCGGCCGCATCTTCGTAGTGCATGTACACCGGTTGTTGCTGCTGGTACACCAGTTTTACTTTCTGAATGGCCGCTTTCTTGTCGGGGTTCTTCAGTTTCCAGATCGTTACCACCAGGTTGCCTTCCTTCGAAGTTTTTTCCTGCACGAATCCGATGTCACCCAACCCCATATCCGCTGATTTACCAGAGAAGAAGAAGTAGAATTGGGAAGATTGTGTGCTGAAAAGGAAGTTCTGGTATTGCAACACGGAGTTCCTGGCGGGGTCGTAAATTTTGACTTCCCCCACTTTATTGGAGATCACGATATATTCTTTGGGATAGGAGAACCTGGTCACCATGTTCCCGTTCCGCTGGTAATAGATGTTTCCTTTAATGGTAACGGATTTCCCCATCTGCACCTGTCGGCTCACCATGGAGGCGGATATCTTTTCGATATAAGCCGGACCCGGCATCCACGACACCAGCAGTAAGGAGAAAAGCAATATTCTGATCATAGAAAAACAGATTTACAACGCAAGTACCTGAAGAATTTTTTCCTGGGTCGCCTTTAATTGATCGGCGGACGGTTTCAGTTTGGGACGGGTGAAATTAAGGTCGTCCGCGGTTTGGAGGGGAACCAGGTGCAGGTGCGCATGCGGCACTTCCAGCCCGATTACAGATAAACCGCAACGCTGGCAGGGAATCGCTTTTTCGATGGCCCTGGCGATGGGCTTGGCGAAGAGCAGCAGTTGCGCAAGGTAATCGTCCGGCAGTTCCAGAAGTTTATCTTCTTCATACTTCGGTACTACGAGCACATGTCCTTCCACCAAAGGGCTGATATCAAGAAAAGCGAAGAATTTATCGTTTTCGGCGATCTTATAAGAAGGGAGTTCTCCCGAAATGATCTTTGAGAATATTGAAGCCATGACTAACTGTTTGAAGGATAAAGTTATAGGATCGGTCTAACATAAAAAAAGCCGGCATAGCCGGCTCGGTATAGGAGAAAACGTTAATTATATCTCGATGTTCTCCACCTTGAATTTCATCACCCCGTTCGGTGCGTGCACTTCGGCCACTTCACCGATCACTTTTCCCATCAATCCTTTCCCGATGGGTGAACTGATAGAGATTTTACCGGCTTTCAGGTCGGCCTCTTTTTCGCCTACCAGTTGGTACTTCACCGTTTTCTTGGTCGCGATATTGGTGATGGTTACTTTAGTGAGGATAGACACCTTGCTGGTATCCACGGAATCCGCATCCACGATCCTTGCGTTGGCCAGGTCGTTCTCCAGTTGTGCCATTTTAGCCTCAAGAATACCCTGGGCCTCTTTAGCGGCATCATATTCAGCGTTCTCACGCAGGTCACCTTTTTCGCGTGCTTCAGCAATCGCCCTGGACGCCGCCGGCCTGTCCACCGTTTTCATCCGGTGCAATTCAGCTTTCATCAGCTCCAGCGTTTCTTTGGTAACATAATTTATTGTCATAATTACCTCCGTTTTTTTATAGCAGACAGAAAAAAAATACAACGCCTCAGGACTTTCATCCTAAAGCGTTGCATGATGTCGCAAATATAAAATATGTTTTTTACCTGGCCAAAACTGGTTTAGATACCGATTTTGTCCAGTACGATCTTCGCCATTTTATAGTATGCTTCGAAAGTATATCCTGCTATATGTGGGGTCACGATCACATTCGGGTGGTGAGAAAGGGTATGCAACTGCGCTTTCTGGTGCTCGGTATGTGTATCCAGCTTTTCGTTTTCGATCACGTCAATTCCCGCTCCTGAAATTTTTCCGCTCTCCATAGCACGTATCACGGCATCAAGATCGGCCACTTTTCCGCGACAAGCATTGAGGAAAAGCGGCTTTCTTTCCAATGCGTTAAAAAAGGCATCATTTGCCATGTGACGGGTTTCTTCCGTAAGCGGAACATGCATGGTAATGATATCCGCATACCGGGCGATCTGTTCGGGATTGGCCTCTTTGATATAGCCTTGTCCGAAGCCGAATTTATATTTATCGTAGGCCAGCACCGTAACATCGAACGGTGCAAGCAACCTGGCCACGGAACTACCCGTATTGCCATATCCGTAAATACCTACGGTTTTACCCGTGAGTTCGGTTCCCCGGTTTCCATCGCGGATCCATTGTCTTTCCCGCACCTGGAGGTTACTGCGCTGGATATGGTTTAAGAGGTTGAGGATCATCCCCAGGACATGTTCCGCCACTGCGAGACAATTCCCTTCAGGGCTGCTCTCGCACTGAATGCCTTTGGATGCGGCATATTCGGTATCGATCAGTTCCATCCCGCTTCCCAGTCTTCCGATCCATTTGAGGCGCGGCGCCTGGTCGATGACGGCACGGTCTATTTTCAGCCGGGTGGTCACGATTAAACCTACCGCATCACCTATAGCCGTGAGCAGCTCTTCGTAAGTGATGGCAGGGGCATAAACAATTTCGTAGCCACTGTTTGTTAATCGTTCGGGCAGGTATTCGTGCACTTTTGCAGTGATGATCACTTTTCCGTTGGAAGCCATATGGGTCTTGCTGTTTTGTTTTATTTTCTCATCCTGAAAGTAAGGGCGGCCAGTTCTTCTATCGAAAGCTGCTCGGCCCTTTTACTGAATACAGGGTCGGCCAGTGTTTCCGCGTCGAACAGGCCTTTCACGCCATTCCTCAACATCTTCCTACGCTGATTAAAGGCCGTTTTCACGAGGTTGAAAAACATCTTTTGGGAAGCCACGTTTACCGGTTCTTTCTTCGGCACCAGCCGAATCACCCCGCTTTTCACCTTTGGTGGCGGGTTGAAACTGTTCTCGTGCACATCGAAAAGGTATTCCACTTCAAAATATGCCTGCACCAGTACACTCAGGATACCATAGGTTTTATTGCCATGCGGGGCCGCGATGCGTTGCGCCACTTCCTTTTGAAACATACCGATCACCATTTCCACCTGGTCCTTCCATTCCAGGATTCTGAACATGATCTGGGTGGAGATATTGTAGGGAAAGTTACCGATCACGGTGAACGGTTCTTCGAAGGGCGCCTTCACATCCAGGATACTTTCATGGATAATTTTCCCGGTGATGGCCGGATAGGTCTTCGTCAGGTAATCTACTTTTTCCTTATCGAGTTCCACCGCCTTAAAGTCTATGCCAGGCAGTTCCAGTAAATATTTCGTGAGCGCTCCACCGCCGGGTCCAACTTCCACCAGCCGTTTGAAGGGACGCTGTTCCAGCGCCTTCACGATATTCCGGCATACGTTCTCATCTTTCAGAAAATGTTGCCCCAGCGATTTTTTGAGTGTGTACATTCCCGCAAAAATACAGGTAGTACGGCTTAATATCGTAATTTTATCGCTCAAACAACAAGGATTCATGAGCAACGCACCTCAGTTTAAGCCGGTAATAGGCATTAGCATAGGCGATATCAACGGGATTGGAACGGAACTGGTGATCCGCACGTTTTCCGACAGCCGCATGCTGGACATCTGCACGCCAGTTATCTTCGCCAACAACAAGCTCATCAATTTCTACCGCAAAACCCTTCCCGATCTGAACTTCAGCTACCAGAGCTGTAAAGAGGACCGGCGCTTCAATCCCAAGCAGGTAAACGTTTTCCATTGCTGGGAAGAAGACATCAATGTTACGCCCGGCCAGCTGACGGAAACCGGCGGCACGTATGCCATCAAATCACTTGTAGCAGCCACTCAGGCGCTGAAAGAAGGCTGGATAGACGGACTGGTGACCGCCCCGATCCACAAAAAGAATGTGCAGTCTGAAACCTTCAAACACAGTGGGCATACCCCCTTCCTGAAAGAAGCTTTCGAAGCGAAGGATGTACTCATGTTCATGACCGCTGAAAATATACGGGTAGGCCTGGTAACGGAACACCTGCCTGTTGCTGAAGTGGCCAAACACATCACGAAAGAAGCGATCATCAGCAAACTTCAGCTGATGCGCGACTCGCTGATCCGGGATTTCGGTATCGACAAACCCCGCATCGCGGTGCTGGGACTGAACCCCCACGCCGGAGACGAGGGCCTTATCGGCAACGAAGAAGAAACCATCATCAGGCCCGCGATCAAGGAAATGAAGCAGCACAACGCGCTCGTGTTCGGCCCTTATCCCGCCGACGCATTTTTCGCCCGCGGTCAGCACGAACGCTTTGATGGCGTTCTGGCCATGTACCACGACCAGGGACTGATCCCCTTCAAATCACTCGCTATCGGCGAAGGCGTGAACTATACGGCGGGTTTGAAAGCCATACGCACTTCTCCCGACCATGGTACCGCTTTCGATATCGCCGGTAAAAACAAGGCCGATGCATCCAGCTTTATCGCCGCCATATTTGGTTGTGTAGACATCATCCGGCAGCGTTCCGAATACAAAGAAAACAGGAAGAATCCCTTGCGGAGGATTACTTCAGTGGTGCTCGCCAATACTGAAGACGAAAAACTGGAAGAAGAATAGCCACCACTTCAAATACCATTTCAGCCTATTTGAACACGGCGTCACTTACGCCCTTGTTGATGGTGTAACTCGCGTAAGTGATCTCCACTTTTCCTTTCTGTTCACCACTCGTAGCGGGCGTATTCTTTTTGGGGGCGCCCGTTTCATACTCCATTGCCACGCCTTTCGGTAGCTTGAAGTCTTTGGTGCTGAATGAAAAGGTCACTTTATCCGGCAGGCCCCATGAAGCGTACTTACCATAGTTCAGTTCCATTTCATAGGTACCGTTCTGTTTGGTGGTGGTAACGGCTTTCCTGATGAGCAGGTTCTTTTCATCGATATAAAGGGTAGAAAGCGCTACATCAGACTGCTCGGCCAGTGGCAGCATCTTTACAATGGATACCGGCACGCCGCCCACGGTTCCTTTTCCTGCCGGCACCGCGGCAAAGTTCTCTCCAACCAGCAACGATCCTATGTTGATGCTCACACCTCCTTTCGGCAACACCGAAATGCCATCCTTCTTCTTTATCTTAAACTTATCCGGATTCTTGAAGAACACCTGCACATCGGAATCCGGGATCTTGATGAAACTCACATCCGTTTTAAGTTTTCCGGAAGCCGTATAATCTTTCACCTTATCCAGTTTTGCCTTCACTTTAGATACCAACGCCATAGCATCCTGGGCGGAGACCTGCACCGATCCGGCAAAGAACAGCACCAATAATAACGCAAACCTGTTCATAATCGCAATTTTTCAGCATTCATAACAAGCCATGCACGCAAATGTTGCCTTCGAAAATCATAAAGCCATTGCGGGCGATAAAGCAACATTAAAACTGTTTCCTCACATGTCTGCATAACGGGCCAACCCAGCCTATGCAATGGCTACCGGGTGGCATCAATCGGGAGCCTCCACGCACAACAAATAGCCATCTCCGCTACAGGAACGCATCTGATTCCCTGTAAGCTTTTATCAGCGCCTGCTCTCCTTCTTTCCCGGGCAGCGAATTGCCATGTTCCATCCCCACCACAAACGACCTTCCCTCTTTCTTACTCCGCTCGTAAATGTATTTGAACACATTCTTATAATTGATCTCCCCTGTAGTAGGCTCTTTTCTACCGGGGTTATCGCCTACCTGGAAATAGTCGATTTCGTTCCAGGTGAGGCTGATATTATGAATGAGGTTACCTTCATTTTTCTGAAGGTGGTACGCATCGTATAAAATCTTACAGGATTTGCTGCCCACGGCGCGGCATATTTCGTAGGTCTGTTCTGAAGTACGCAGGAACAGGTTGGGAGAATCACTCAAAGGCTCCAGTACCATGACCAGCCCATGTGGCTCAAATATCTCCGCCCCCCTTTTCAATGCGTCTATCACATGGCCCGTTTGCACGCCTAACGGCAGGTTTCTTTCAAAATCGCCCGGCACCACGGTCATCCACTTTGCGTTCACCCGTTTGGCGACTTCCACGGCTCTTTTGCAGCCATCAAGGAAAATGTCGAGGTGTTCTTTTTTGCCTGCCGCCAGCGTGTTTGCTCCATTTCCGCCTTTATCCACCACAAATACACCCATCCGCATATTCAGTTTGGCCAGCAGTTCGCCAATACGGGTTTGCATGGCTGTATCGCGGCCCATCATACCATTGTCTTCGATGGAACGGAAACCCTGATCGTGCATGAACCTGATCTGTTCCAGAAAATCATCTCCGGCGCTGTTCCTGAACATCCCGGCATGCGGCGCATAATCCAGGTTAAATGGCTTTGCCGCCAGCTGTTCCTTTGACGATCCTGTTGCCAGGGCCGCTGTACCGGTTAAAAGAGATGCACCCGCCAACGCGGTGCCCGAAAGAAATTTTCTTCTTTGCATAACGGATGAAATTGTGGTTGAATTTAGAGAGAAAGTCGCACTCAAATTACAGGTGCGTGAAAAAACATGCAACGCTTCGTTTTTTTCCCGGTCATTTATCGGTGAAACAACCGTTTGCGGAAATGCATTTACTAACGCATACACCTGAACGAAAATACTTTAAAAGACTTATGCTCCTATTATGCAGCTAGCGCATTTTTTTGAGAGAAATTTAACACAATCGTTCGCATAGCAGCTTTAAAGGGACGCTCATCTTTGAGTTACAGCTACAAAAGCAAAACACAAGCGTAGGCCAATACTTTAAAAATCAATTCGTTACCAGTACGGTCGCTGTTTTCATTTCCCGAAAAACCAGTTGTGCTGCAACAAAAGAAGGTTAGAAATGGTTAAAATAGCACCATGCTTCCCCATTATTATTCCCTTCGCTTAGCGTAACTTCCCGTTCAGTTTTTAAAAATATGCAAGCCATCACCAGGATTATAGCGTTTGGCCTATCAGGCTCCGTTTCACTTATTGCACAGGCATCGCCTGTTGATACAGGATTTCACAAGTTCAGTCAGCCTGTTCCCGGCGCCACACATAGCTTCGATATGGTGGCGATTCCGGGCGGAAAGTTCCAATTGAAAACTGCTGGCGGAAAAGAAAAAGAAGTTACACTATCTCCATTCTGGATGAGCGCCCACGAAGTAACTTATGATGCTTTCGATGTTTTTTACAAAGATGAGAGCATCAGCCAGAATATTAAAGTAGACGCGATTACCAGGCCAAGTCCGCAATACATCGATTTCAGTCAGGGTATGGGCAAGCAGGGCGGTTTCCCGGTAAACAGTCTTTCGCATACCGCGGCACTCATGTATTGCCGTTGGCTCTATGAAAAAACGGGTATTTTCTACCGTCTTCCCACGGAGGCCGAATGGGAATATGCCTGTCGTGCAGGCGCGAAAACCACCTATCCTTTTGGAAACGACACGGCGCAACTGGGCAATTACGCCTGGTACAGCGGCAACAGCGATGGCGTTTACCACAAAGTTGGTGAAAAGAAACCCAATGCCTGGGGATTGTATGATATGCTTGGCAATGTAGGCGAATGGGTTCTGGACCAATACGTTCCCGACTATGCGGCGGCTATCACCAGCAATGCCGACCCGGTGATCCCGCACAGTTCAAGGTATCCGAAACCTTTACGTGGCGGGCATTACCTGACCACCGCAGGTAATACTTCGGCCACAGCGAGAATGCCTTCCGAGGCCGTCTGGAACCGTCGTGATCCACAGATACCGAAAAGCATCTGGTGGATGACCGACGCGCCATTTGCCGGCTTCCGCCTCGTACGGCCCCTGAAGCAGCCTTCCCATGAAGAAATAATCAGCTTCTTCGATCAATACATCACACGTTGATTGCCATTTTGAAAAAATACAAAACACAACCATGAGCAACCATTCCACTAGGAGAGACTTTGTAAGATCCACCTCCTTACTGGCAGGCGGCGTGCTGGCCGCACCGCTGCTGTCTAGAGCAAACTATTTTTCCGGAGCCGACGATGCCATTAAAGTAGCCGTGGTAGGTTGCGGCGGAAGGGGCACCGGCGCCGCCATGCAGGCGATACTTACCAAAGAGAACGTGAAGATCGTGGCCCTGGCCGATGCGTTCCGCGACCGGCTGGATGGTTGCTATAAAAGCCTCACCGCTGAAGATATGAGTGATGTGACCGGTAAACCCGGCAACCTCAAACACAAAGTAGATGTGCCCGAAGAAAGAAAGTTCACCGGCTTCGACGCTTATAAAAAAGCCATCGCCCTGGCCGATGTGGTGATCCTGGCCACACCTCCCGGCTTCCGTCCCCTTCATTTTGAAGAAGCCGTAAGGATGGGCAAACATGTGTTCATGGAAAAACCCGTTGCCACCGACCCCGCCGGCGTGCAGAAAGTACTGGATGCGGCGGCTATCGCCAAACAGAAAAAACTGAATGTGGTGGTGGGCCTGCAACGCCGCTACCAGAACTCCTACCTGGAACTCTTTAAGAAAAAAGACCTGATCGGTGACATCACCTCCGCACAAGCCTGGTGGAACGGAGACGGTGTATGGGTGAACGCCCGCAAGCCCAATCAAACGGAAATGGAATACCAGGTGCGCAACTGGTACTATTTCGTATGGCTCTGTGGTGACCATATCGCCGAACAACACATCCACAATATTGACGCGGTAAACTGGTTCAAAGGCGCTTTCCCCGTTAAAGCGACGGGCATGGGTGGCCGCCAGGTGAGAAAAGGAAAGGACCATGGAGAAATTTTCGACCACCATTATGTGGAATTTGAATACCCCGACGGCTCTATCCTGAACAGCCAATGCCGCCACTGGCCCAAAACACCAGGTAAAGTAGATGAACTGCTAGTAGGCACCAAAGGCAAGATCATGTGCGGAAGAGGCGCCATCACCGATCTGAAAGGCAATCCATTGTTCCAGTTCGACCGTCAGAAAGAGAATAATCCATACCAGGCTGAACACGATGTATTGTTCGCCGCTATCGCAAAGGGTGAATACAAATTCGCTGACGCTGAACACGGCGCACAAAGCACCCTCTCTTCCATTATCGGGAGAATGGCCACCTACAGCGGACAGGAAATCAGGGCAGATAAAGCACTGGCATCAGGTTTAAGTCTGCAACCCGCAGTGTACGCTTGGGACGCAAAACCGCCTGTAATGCCCGATGCTGATGGCAATTACGCGATCGCCACACCAGGTATTACCAAATACTTTGAAGGCATGGCCGCCAGGTAATTCTTTTGCCAACTCTTTCTTTGCGCCTTTGCGAGATTTATTTTTCTCGCAAAGGCGCTCTGCTTCGTACCTCGCAGGAGCAAAGTTTTCAGGAGAGAATATCTTTTCTTTTGAAAATATATACAGTAGCGCCGAACAGGAGCACAATATGCAGCAGCAACACGCCCGCGGAACGCAATACCGCGGGGTAATGCACCGGATCATCAAAGAAGCCCTTCCAGCCCAGCATGTGCGTGGTAAAAAGATAAGGCCGCAGCGCGGTAAAAATGGGAATATCCAGCGAACTCAGAATAGTACATACGATAATAATACTCATGGTAGCCACGATTGGACCGATTGAGTTCTCCGCGAATAATGACAGAAAGAACGCCAGCGAAGCTACCATACTCATCGCAATGGCAGCGAAACCAAAGGCAGCGATATAACGCCACAGGATATCCGCGCGTTCCAAGATAATGGCCTGGTCACTTTTCAGGTTGAGCAGATCGCCGGTGCCAAAAACGAGAATAGGAACCACCAAGGCCAGCAGTGCCATCCATACGAGTAGCAGGATCGTGTACACCAATGTGGCGGCGAATTTCCCCATGAGTAACTGCGTTCTGCTCACTGGTTTTGTAAGCAACAAGCGGAGCGTTCCCATATTCGCTTCTCCCGCGATCATATCTCCCGCCACTAAAGCGATGAGCAGCGGAACATGCACCAGGAGCGCCTGCAAAATAATGAAGCAGATGAGGTAACCATTCAATACTTTCCCATCAATATCGAAGGATGCGGTCAGCGACTGCAGTGCGAACCCGATGTAATTTTTCCCATCCACATAAAAAGCGAGGAGCACGAGGAAAATGATCGCCGCGATCGCGGCGAAGCTGATGTAGGTGCGGGGTCTTCTGAATATTTTGAACAACTCAAGTTGTAATATCTGCCACATGCGAACGGGTATTGGTAAGTGAGAGGAAATAATCTTCCAGTGAATTGCGGGAACTGATGGCCAGCACCTGTACCTGGTTTTCAACGAGGAAGGCATTGAGTTGAGGTACTTTGTCGGGGTGCAACTGCAACTTCACGGCATTGCCCGAAATAGGTTGAACCACGGATGCCCACTGTGTTGTATTCCGCAATAACGCATGCGTGTTTTCAACATGATGCACCGTTATTTCCACGATGTTTTTTTCGGGATCGAGCAGTTCGCGCACACTTCCTTCCACCATCTTCTTTCCTTCGTGGATGATGATCATTCTGGTGGCGATGCGCTCAATTTCACTGAGCAGGTGCGAGGATACCAGCACGGTTTTCTTTCTTTCCCGGCTCAGCCGGAGGATGAGGTTCCTGATGTCCGCGATGCCTTGCGGGTCAAGTCCGTTCGTAGGTTCATCCAAAATAACGAGTGGAGGATCGTGCACCAGCGCGATGGCTATACCGAGTCGTTGCTTCATTCCCTGGGAAAAAGTGTGGACGCGGCCATTCGCGCGATGCGCCAGCCCTACCAGTTCCAGCGTATCCATCATCTCCTGCTTCGTCACTTTTTTGCCGCTGAGTTTCGCGAAAAGGTGCAAGTTTTCGTACGCGGTGAGGTATTTGTACAGGTCGGGCCTTTCGATGACGGCGCCGGTTTGGGAAAGCAGTTCCGACCGGTGCGTTTCAAGGTTCTTCCCAAACAAACTTATGGTACCCGAAACGGGTTTGATCAGTGAAAGCAACATCCGGATGGTGGTGCTTTTTCCCGCGCCGTTCTGCCCGAGAAAACCGTACACGTCTCCCTCTTCCACATGAAAGGAAAGATTGGAGACCGCAGTAAAATCACCAAATTGCTTGTGAAGATCCGTTACCTCAATAATGTTTCGCATACAGGCCGCGTTAGGTATTGAAATTACACGGTAAGGAGGAAATTGTTCTGCGTTAACATCCCGTTTTCAAAAAAAATTTGTGGAACACTTGCAAATATGCGATTGGCAATGCTATCTTTGTTGCAATTCATTCCTCTGAAGTTCCGCTTACCATTCTCCTTCTAATAACCACCGGGATCCTTTCCCAACGTACTACCAATAACTATGTGGCCGTTCCCTTCCTGAAAAATCAGCGCATTGCGCAAGGATATTTATTGCTTTTACCTCAACATATTCACCCACTCCTCTGAAAGCCTCCGCAGACCTTTTGTTTGACCGGAAATTATTATTAACGGCTGAAACCTCAGAAATGAAAAAGAATTTTACCCGCTTCGCCACCGCGCTCGCGCTGGCCGTCACCACCCTATCCGCTTCTGCACAGGTAAGTGAAAATTTCAACACAAGACCCAATGGCATGTCAGGCAACGACATCCGCGACCTGCTTATCGCTCAGGGATGGCGCTTCTCGAACACTACCGTTCAGACTTTTTCCGGCGCTGTAATTGAAGGTGATGGATTGTTGCAAACCGGAAGTCTTGGCTCCGCCAATACGCCTCAGGGAATTACAACTCCTATTATCAAACCCGACGGCAGCAGCATTACCATCAGTTTTAAATACAAGTTCAACGCTACAGGACCGCAGCAACGCACTTTACATATCCTGCTTACCGATTGCCAGGGCAACCTTGTTTCCACACTCGCCAGCAACTCCATCGCCAACAGTACCACGCTGGTTAACTTCAGCAACAGCTATATCATTCCTTCCGGTCAGTATAAGATCCAGATCGGATTTACAGGAAGTGGTGGCGTAAGCAGTGCGCAGATAGATGCGCTCAGTATCCAGAACGCTTCCCTCTGTTATCCAAATGGTGTGAACAGTGCGCCCGTGGGCACCACGGATGAGTTTCTCGGAACCAATGCCAGAACGGCTTCAGGAAATGTATTGCTGAACGATAATGACGCCAACAATGATCCGCTTGAAGTGCAACTCCTTTCAGGCCCTTCCGCCAATGTGGGAACGCTTACGCTCAACAGCAACGGTGATTTTGAATTCACCCCCGCCCAAGGGTACTCCGGACCAGGTTTTATTTTTGAGTACATGGTTTGCGAAAATACCTGCGAACAACTTTGCGGCGCCCCCGTAACCGCTATCGTTAACTTCCCCGGAAGCGCCCCCACACCAGTTATGATGCTCTCTTTTACCGGTTCACTTTCCGCAAAAGCCGTTACCCTTAACTGGAGCACCGCCACCGAACTGAACAACGCGAAGTTTGAAATTTTAAGGAGCGAAGATGGCGCCTCCTTCTCCAAAGTGGGCGAAGTGGACGGAAGAGGAACAGTTACTGCTATCACCAATTATACCTGGAAAGAAAATGTGAGCGCCGTATCCGCACCGGTACTGCATTATAAACTAAAGCAACTGGATACAGACGGCAAATATGAGTTCTCGAAAACCGTAGTGGTTCGCCTGAATGCCGATGCCGCTGTAATAGCTTCCGTTGCGCCGAACCCGGTGGTGGGTACCGCTAACCTTACGGTAAACCTGCAAAGGAACAGTTCCGTACAGGTGCGCCTGCTCAACAATATGGGCAAGGAACTGGCACGGAAAAACTTCAACGGACAAACCGGTTCCAACGCCTTCCCCCTCTATGAGACCAATGACCTGGTAAGAGGCATCTATCTCCTGGAAGTGGTAATAGACAACAAAGAAAGAACACTGTTGAAAATAGTGAAATAAAGAATGTTAGGTCAATCAGAGGTTTAGGGTCGCCACGTTTCATGGCGGCCCTTTTTTTACGGCTTCAGGTAACTTTGAAGGTTCTTCACATACTGATCGAAGGCCTTCACGCCTTCCGCGGTAATCTTGCAGATGGTTTGGGGATAATTGTCGCGAAACTGTTTGGCGACTTCGATATACCCGGCTTCCTTTAATTTAGAAATCTGCACGCTCAGGTTGCCTGCCGTCGCTTCTGTTTTCTCTTTCAGAAATGTAAACTCCGCCTCCCGCACACTGATGAGGAGTGAAACCACTGCCAGGCGCAGCGGCGAGTGCAATATGGGATCCAGTTCCTTAAACATGAGCGGATTGCTGCTTCCTGTATCTTTTCCACAAAATAATGCCGGGGATGAGCCACGCCGAAACGGCCGCAACAGCCGTGAGCAGCAGATCGGTGCTTACCGGCGTGTACACGCTGATGATACAACATACCCAGCACACGATGCCGCCCACCAACATGGGTCGAAAACGCATAATGCCTCCCGTTATGATGGTGGGAATACCGTATAACAACAAGAACTGAGATAAACTGTAACTGGAATACCGGAACGATTCTTCAATGCCCATCTCCCTGAAGGTGCGCAGCATACGTCCCACCTCTTTGCCCACGTTGATGTTGATGTGCACCAGCAGGAAGATGGCCACGCCGAAAGAAATCCAGATAAAATCCATGGCGGTACTGTCATAGGAACGCGCCTTACGGGAACGTTTCTCTTTTATGCTGATGATTACCTGCGGAATGATGGCCAACAATGTGAGTAACCAGATATCAAAGGGCAGTTTTACCCCCCAGTTAACTTCGTACCAGGTGAGCAAACTGCACACCGAGATCACACTTCCCCATAAAATGGGCCCAATGCCGGTATCGTGGTAAGAGTTCTTCGCCTTATTGATCATTTTACTGATCAGTTCCAGTTGTTGCTCTTTTGTAAATTCCTTTTCTTCCATAACTATTGCTGTTGTTTGAACCGCGCACGCAGCATATATCCCGGTATGATCCAGGCCACCAGCACCGCCGCCGCCAGCAACAGAAGCTGGTAGCGGAACGGAATGAGCGCGGCCGGCAAAGATAAGGCCCAGCAACCAATGGCGCCCGCCACCAGTGGCCGGAACCGCAGAATGATGCCTGAAAGGAAAGTAGGCACCCCATACAACACCAGGAATACCGGGTAAAAATACCGGAACGCATCACCACCCATCATGGCACCAATCACATAACTCAGGAGGAACATGCAGATGGTGAAGCAGATCCAAACGTATTTCAGGATATCATCGGTATAAGTACGCACCCGCTGTTGTTTATTTCTCCTGAATATATACCGCACCTGGTACGCCACCGCAAGCCAGGTGAGCAGCCATACCAGCCAGGGTTTTTGAAAGGTGGTAAAGTTGAGCAGGGTGAAATGCACCACACTGCACACCAATACCACCCAGCCCCACAGCAGGTACAAATGCCCGTTCTCAGTAAACTGGTTCCTGGCCTTGTTGATCATGGCCTCAATCAGTTGCAGACTTTCCTGGCGCTCCATTGTACGTTAATTTTACTCAATGTAAGGCAAATCGCTTATTTACCGGCGCCATCAACCTGCGTTAGCATGGTCTGCACCTGTTGTTTGCCCCAATACGGATGAATGGGAGAAGCCGGTTTGAACGCCTCGAATTTTACCAGCGCGGTCTTCAGCATTTCCACCGCTTTCTTTTTGTCGCCACCAAATTGCTCAGGCGTATAATACAGGTCCTGTGCCTCAAGATAGTCCGGGCGGGGATTGGTAGGATCCAGTGCTCTGGCTTTCTGAAGGTGCTCCGCGGCGATACCACTGTACTGCATGTACCTGTTTTGCGGATCCCCAAGCATACGAAGTGTGGCGAGTATCTTGCCCAGACAATGCAGTTCAGAATTTTCCGTAGTAAGCGCTTTCGCCTTGTTGTAAAATTCTTCAGCCTGATCCGCGTACACATCGGATTGTGAAGGATCGGTTTGGTTGATGATTAATCCGCTCATCAACTTGCTGAGCGCGGCATAATAATAAGGCAGCCACTGTGTTTTTTCTACATCGCCGATCCGTTGAAAACTATTCCCCAATGCGCTGAAAGCTTCAGGTTTACTGGTGGTATCAAACGCCGCGAGTTGCTTTTTCATGGCTTCGGTAAATTTGTCCTGACTGCTGGCTGAAAAAGTGAAAACAAGGAATGCCGCGGTTAAATAAAGTAGTTTTTTCATTGTTGAAAGTTTAATGTTGATGGTATTAGTGTTTGTTTTGTTTTGAACGAAGGAGTTTTTCGTATTCCGTTTCCGCTGAAGTTTGTTTGGGGAAAACATAGGCGCCCATGTAATGGAAAACGATGCCTATCCCCCATCCCAATGTGGGCCAAACCGGCCAGGGTATGTGCGATTCATGTACATAACGGTTGCCGGTGAAATACCAGAGCAGCCACAGGAAAGTGTTGACGATAATGTAAGAAGCCAGGTTCCATTTAAAGCTGGCCCTTTTTTGCGCGATCTCCCAGAGAACGGGATCTTTTTCAGGATTGTTTTGCATCTGTGTGTGTGTTTTAATGTTGGTTATAGATTGCTGTTGATGATTTCATCCGTACGATCGGTGCCGATACTGATAAAGCAGCCGAGGAATATGAAGCGTTTCGCGGGCGGACCGATAGGGTGCGCACGCAGCGAGCCGTCTGCTTCACGGAGACGGTTGCTGTACGAATAGTTGTACACCTGGTTGGCGCCGAGTACATTGTTGATGGAGAGTACCCAAACCACGAATGTATTGGTCTTCTTCCCGATATTGGGCAGGTAGTTGAAAGAAAGACTCATGCTGTGAAAATCTCTTGTACGGTCGGATAGAAACTGATCGGATGGTTTATTCGGGTTGAAGTAGGGCCTTCCGGTAGCATAAGTGTAGGAGCCGTTGATATTGGTCTTCAGCGGGGTCACAAACTTTTTCATCACCAGCGAAGCGGTGTGGTTGGCCGCGAAACCCGGTTGGGTGGCGAATGGGAAATTGAGGTGGTCACGCTCCGTATCCAGCCAGGAGTATGAAATCCAGTAGTCCATGTTCTTAATGGTTTTCCGGTCGCGCCAGAACAACTCGAAACCTTTCGCATAACCTTTTCCGTTATTATTGGTGTCGGGCACGGTTTTTACGAGCGCATCATATTTTTTGTAAAACACTTCAGTGCGCAGGGTATAGTTTCTGGAGATCAGTTGGTAGTTGAGAATGTAGTGCGCGGCGCGGGTGTATCCGAGGTTTTGTTGCAGAAATAGAAAATTGTTTTCCGGCTTCTGATAGAATATGCCGTAGGCAGCGGATACCTGGGCTTTTTCACCTACCCGTTGGGCGAGGGAAAAACGGGGCGCGAGGTTGTATTTTCCCAGTAAGGAACTGTATTCCGCACGGATACCGGGTTTTGCGGCAAGTCCGCTTGTGATGTACAGATCGGTTTCCGCGAACAGGGCCGTATAGTTATCGTTGAGTTTGCCTTCCGCATTTTGTATGAAAGGATTATTGAAAAATTGCCGGTCGCGGTAGAAGAACTGTTCACCACCGAAACGGATGGCGCTGAGTCCGCCGAATTTCTTTGTGATGACCATTCTGGCCTGGTAGAGCTCTCCTTTTGTATCCACTGAAAAGTTCTGCGCATCCAGTACTTCAATACCTGATGCAGGTGTAGGTTTATTATCAGCATTCTGTAATGCGCCTTCAATTTCATCCCTGTTTTTACTGAAAGAAATACCAAGTTCCGAACTCCAGTTGTTGCCCCATCTTTCTCTCCAGGACAGGTTGGAATAGAGGTTCAGGTTATCGAGGGCAAAGGCGTTTTTAAGTCCGGTGGAATCAATGTTTTCAGAACGCAATCCCAGTTTGGAGAAATTGGAATACGCATACATTTTAACCATGCCGCCGCGTTTTGTTTTGACCCTGAAGTTGCCTTCGATATTGTGAAACTCCGGTACCTTAAAATAGTCTGGCTGCTGCTTCACTACTTTGAAATAGGGCAGCAGGTTGGTATAACTGTAATTAATGCCCCAGGATGATTTTTTATCTTTTGAAAGGTGCTGAAAACCACCGTTCAGTCCTACCGTTGAAACACCGATATCGGCGGAAGATTTTTCCGGCAGATCAATAGATTCCAGGATCAGCGCAGAGGAAAGGGCCTGGCCGTATAAAGCGGAATAACCGCCGCTGCTGAATACTGTTCCTTTAAAAAGAAAGGGAGAAAAACGGCCGCGCTGCGCGATATTGGGAACGCTTGAAAAGAACGGGTTATTCACCATGGTGCCATCAATAAATGTTTTGGCTTCATAGCCTGCGCCACCTCTTACAAAGAGGCCTTCGGTTTCCCCGATCTGCTGTGTACCGGGCAATGTGCGGATAGCGGAAGTAATGTCTGCGTTGGCGCTGGCAGTGGTTACGATATCCAGCGAGGTGAGTACGGTTCCCCGCTTTTTGTCACCCGCTTCAAAGCTACCTGCGGTAATCACCACGGCTTTGAGTTCATCCTGGTTTTCCTTTAAAAGAATGGTAAGGGGCGCGATGGTGGAATCCAGGTTCAACTGGTCCATCCAGTCTTTGTAACCGGACGCTTTCACTTCTATAATGAACTTCCCTTTTTCGGTGGTGGAGAAGCTGAATTGCCCCAGAGAATCGGAGGTGGCCCCATCGTAGGAATCCTGGAGCGCAATGGCCGCGCCTCGTACCGGGCGCCCCTTCTGGTTGATCACTTTTCCCTGAATCACTTGCTGGGCTTGTGTTTGGGAGCAGAAAAGCAGTAGAATGAGCAGTGTTAGGATTGGTTTCAATGCTGAATTTTTATCGAATGTAAACTAGTTTACAATATAAACCAAATGGAAAGGGAATAATTTTATATAATATTTTTTGTGCCTGCGTTTATGGGTTGGCGATTACCCCAAACATGATTTCGGTAGTTGACAGGAGATGATGAGTAAAATGTTTGCGCTAGCCAAATGCAGATTGCCACGAACAAACTATCCATAGTTGAGGGGAGATGGCCACTAAAATGATCGCGCTAATTTATGGGAGATGGCCACTTCGTGGCAACAGGAATGCCGGAACTAAGAATAGCCCCGGCTTTAGCATCCGTACCCTTTAAATAGTAGGCGTTTAAACTGAAACTGGTTTCAGTCTATAATATGTTGTTGATCTGTTGTTTGCTGGAAAAGACAGCGCTGAGCACATTCATAACGCTGCACACGGGTTTGCACATGAAACGATGTATCATTTTCTTTGGGTTTCAGGTATAATTATCCCATACGGGAATACAATAAAAAAGTAAACAGGAAAATTGGAAGCGGGGAATTTCAGTAGATAATTGGGTACGGAGGATTAGTATAGCACAAAGATGTAAATCATTTTTGAATTGTGCAAGCGTCGGCTAAAAAAAATTATGCCCCGCCACCAACGCTACAGGCAGTGGTGACGGGGCTTTCAGCAGTACGTTTACATCGGCATGCGCTTGCGTTTTTTAACGGCGAAGCTTCCGTGAAGAACACTGATACACCCAAAGGAAAACAACGTTGGCGGCAGCGCTATCCGGGAAAGTACAACAGCGTTGCCGGTTCGATCTGTTTTTTTCACGCATCGGAATGATGTTAAAAGAACGGAAAAGCTATCAGTATTTCATCAATTTAAAGGACTGCATGTATCCATTAGCGTTAGTTCTTAAAATATACAATCCCGGCCGAAGTGCAGGTAACTTTTCCATGAGTATTCTCCCGGTTCCTTGTTGTACCTGCTTTCTTTCAAACGCAACCCTTCTGCCGGAATGATCCATCAATTCCAGTTCCACCATACCTGACTTTTCAGCATACAACTCTCCTTCAATCGTCTGACCAATAACAGCAGACTTTAACGTGAATGTTGTTCCGGCACCATGCTCCTGAACATACACCGTGGCCGAATAATATGCTCTACCTTCCTTGGTGATTGTCCGGACCCGGTAGTGGGTATTTCCTTCCGCCAGTTCTTCGTTATCTGCAACCGTGTATTCGGTGGTTCCGGAAACAGCAACTTTCTTCCAGTTGATGAACTCCCGGTAGTGTGGTGATTTCTTTTCAATCACATATTCTTTCACCCGCTGCTGATCGCTTACATGAAACGAGATGTTGACACTATTCTTTTGCTTCCGCGCATACAAAGTAAGTTTTGGTTCATCCAGTATGACCATGTGCGGATAAACACAGGTAGCCAGGTCCGTAAGAAAATAACCGGAGGCCGGCGCGCTCATGGTAGTAATCTGGTTCACCAGAATGGTGGATTCGAAGGTACTTCCCATATAAAGTGAAGAAGTGCCCGCATTCTGATCGGCGGAAGAAATATAAAAGTTGCCATAGCTGTCGAATGCCGCGCCGGAAACGCCCCTGCCCTGTAACGCCGGAACGGTGCCAATATAATCTACATGAATATCACCTGTTCCCGCGGTGGTGGGAATATTGGCTGCCGGTATACGGTAAACCCGGGATTGATCGTAATAGCCGGTTGATGAAGAAGTACGTACATAGTGTGATCCGAAAAGAAACAGGTCGCCATTGCTCGAAAAGCAGATGTCACCGTTGTATTGGTACCAGTTGTACATTTCAGCCGCGGGAATAAAACCAAGGGTTTCTATGGTGGTACAGTTGTTTCCGGTAAAGCAGTCGCTGAACCTTACCACGCGGGTTCTGCCAACTGAATCCGCAAGCGTTGAATTCGTTGCAAGCCCGTAAACTCTGTTGTCCGGACCAACAGCCAGTTTAACGTAGAACTCATTGTTCATGGACGATGGTGTGGTGGTGCGGTACCTGGTATTCGAAACAGGATCATGTGTCCAGAAATACTTGGCACCTGCATCCCTGGTCAAATAAAACATTCTTCCGGTAGCCGAGGAAATAGCCAGGGTTGCCGCACCATACGAGCCTGTCATTGTATTGTAGGCAGGTACTGAAAAAGAACGCACGGTTGTTCCGATATTACCGTTTGAGAATGCGATGGGCGCCACATATACACCAGTTGGGTTGGTAGCCCTGATAAAAACGCCATACATGTTCGTGATGCCGTCGCAATTAAATTGAGCCTGTACATGCATTGTTAGTAAAGAGCACGCGGCAAACAACATGTACACACTTCTTTTGAGTGAGTAGAACTGTTTCATGGATATTTGTTTTCGGGTGAGGATTGAGGGTAGTCTGCTTATTTTTTGATGAATGGAAATGCCTGCCGCTGATCCATTCCTTCCACCACGAATTGGTAAAGGCCCGGATGCAACTGGCTCATGGGCAATGTATATTGTTGCGCGCCTGCGGAAAGTTTGAGTTCCCGTTTCCACAACAGGCGACCGTTGTTGTCAAATACCTTCCATTGGTAGGAACCGGAATTTCTCAGGTTACATGATACCGTTATGTCCGACAGTACCGGGTTCGGATAGATGTTCCATCCTTCCGAAGCCCTTTGCAATAAGTTGATGGTTTCGCTGTATTCGTGTGTACCGTCGTTGTTGAGAATCTTCAGCCTGTAGTAGATTTTTCCGTTCCAGGTAATGGCGTGGCGGAAGTTATAGCTGGCGCCACCGCCATTGTTCGCCTTAGGTAGGACTCTTCCCGCTTCCATGAAATGAACCGCATCCGTACTGTATTCCACCACAAAATGCCGGATACTTTCTTCCATCTCCGTTTGCCAGGTGAGCTCGTTCTCTTTCACTTTGCTCACGCCTTTGAAGTAAGTCATTTTCACGGGAAGCGTACCCTGGGGCGCGAGCGCCCGGCCCCAGAAGCCTCTACCGTAAGAGGACATACGCAGTTCGTTCCCCGATGTAATCACGATGTCACTCACCAGGATCGCATCGCCGAATCCTTCGTTGTAAGCGGTCCAATTGGTGGAAATAGTGGAGGGCAGTGTTCCGGAAGTGGGCAGATTTTGTACATAGAACACACCGATGTCGTTGCCCACGTAGAGGTTGCCGGTATTGTTCGGATCGAACGCGAGCGTGTTGTGCGGTACATCAGGCAGGTTGCCGTCTATATCGCTCCAGTTCGCGCCGCCGTCGTGACTCAGGAATACATGCGAGGTGCCAAAGCCGGAAAGCGTTACGGCCACACGGTTCTTGTTGGCGGGGTCCACCGCTATTTTGGAGAAATACCTGTCGGGCAGTCCGGCCGTAATGTTGGTGAATGTTCCGCCCCCATCGCCGGTACGGTACATGCGTGTGGAAGCGCCGCCACCAGGGCAGGTGGAAAGATAGACCATGTTTGCATCATTGGGCGCAACGGTCATCGTGAGAATGGGAGCCGAACTGTTTACGAGCACATTGCCTCCATTCCTGTTGCTCCAGTTGCCCCCTGTATTGGTGCTTCTTTTGAAGTAGATGGTGCCGCCGTACATGGTGGATGGTGTGGATGGCGCGATTACGAAAGGCGCATTGAAACAGGCGTTTTCAGTAGGTGGTAAGCCTGAATTGGTCAACACACCAGTAAAACTTCCCGCCCTGTTTGTTGATTTTTTAATGTTAAGAAAGTAAGAGGCGATGAAACAGATATCATCATCTGTTGGGTGGATCGCCGTATGGAAACCATCACCCAGGTTGGGTACCCTCCTGCAACCGGGTGATCCGGCATATACCACACCTTCGTTGTCCTGCATGCCGCCGAGCATAAAATCTGGATCCTGTTGGGACACGCTCATATTGGCATAAATCTGTGCGGTTTGTAACCCGCCGTTCAATGCTACGTAGCTGTTGGTGCCGCTGATGTCCTGCCGGAAGATGCCCCCGTCGGTGCAGATGTACAGGTGATTGTCGTTGTGCGGCGAGAAAATGAGTTTATGAATATCCGCATGTACATAGGTGTTAGCCGTACCTTCCGCGGTAGTGCCCACGGTGGTTTTGTTTACATCCCATTGGCTCCAGTCACTTCTTTTGGTGAAGGAACTGCCGCTGTTTGTGGAACGGTACACATCCATTTCGGCCCAGAATACGGTAGCGGCGGAGCTTCTGCTTACGGCCACATCGTGCGCGTACCAGCCCTGGTTATTGATGATGGAGGTCGTGCTTTTGGTGAAGCTGGCCCCTTCATCAGCGGAATAATATAGTCCGTTTGTATTCGAGGTCTGGGGAGCTTTTCCAATACTCACATATACACGGCTGCTGTTGTTGGGACTGATATCCACCATGATCTTTCCGGAAATGGAAGTGGGCAATCCGCCACCCAATTTGGTGAAGCTGGGCGTTGCGGTGTTCACGTTGGTGGATTTATACAATCCTGTTCCGGTTGATTCAAAGTTTCCGCAGCCCACGTACAATACGCTTGAACTGCCGGGCTTCATACAGAGGTCCATGGCCATGACCACAGAATGAATCTTCGTCCATGAAGCACCCGCGTCACTTGTTTTGTACACGCCATCGGTGGTGGCGGCGTACATGACATCCGCATTGTTCGGATCAGCCACCATATCGTTCACACTCATCATGTTGTTTACGGAAAAATCGAGGGCCTTGCTCCAGGTGGTGCCGCCATCGGTGGAACGCAGGATGCCCACGCCATAGGATCCCCGGAAGGTGCGGATGTTGCCCGAACCCGTGGTGCCCGATTCAGTGGTGCCGTAATTGTATACTTCCCCCGTTCCTACGAGGATGATATCGGGATCGGTGGGATGAAACAGAATGGAACTCACACCAAGCACCGGGAACCCGGTAGAGACATATTCCCAGGAAATACCGTTTGTACCGCCGGTACCGCCAACCGTTGTTCTCCACAAGCCACCACTGGCGGAACCAGCATACATGATGTTGGCATTGGTGGGGTGGAACCCGATACAGAGTATCCTCCCGGCAAAGTTCATCGGTGCAAGCGCCTCCCAATCGGTGGTATTCGTTCTGGCTTGCAGGCCATTACTTCTTTTCTGCGTGAGGATGTCCATTTTCCGGGAGCGGAAAAAAGCGCCGGAATAGGCGGCAGCATTAAGTTTTTTGTTGGGATAGGTGCGCATTTCTCCCCAAAGGTTCATAGCGGAGAAAATGCCCGGAACGCCTTCGCCTTCTTCCTCCTCCCGTTCTTCAGGAGTAAAAAGCTGGCCGGTAAAGCAAAGAAAACCAAAGAAAACGCCTATGCAGGCAGCAACGGCAATCTTCAGGGGAAAGGGGTAAAGCTTTCGCATGTCTGGATATTGGATGAATGTTGTTTACCATTTACCTGGCTGGCTTACCGGATCACTTCTTTGATTTTTAAGAAGTCAAGTAGTATTTCAGCCAAAAAACATAAACCATCTACTCTGAAACAGTTTTTCACTTATTCATCATAGATATTTCCACTAATAACGATAAGTATATTCACTTATTGTTAATCCAGAATAACACGCAAAAAAAATCCCCCCGGGAACCGGAGGGATTGTATAAGGAAGAAACTAATTCTTATTTGAACTGGGCCGCGATGTTCTTAGCGAGCTCGGTCATTTTGGCGATACCTGCGTCGGGCAGATTGCCTTTTTTGAATTCAGCCAGTACGTCGGGGAGTTTGTTTTCCATTTCGAGGAGGAATTGCTCTTCGAATTCCTTCACCTTTTTAACGGGTACTTCGCGGAGCAAACCTTGTGTACCGAGGTAGATCATGGCCACCTGCTTTTCTACGGAGAAAGGTGCGAACTGGGCCTGTTTCAGGATTTCCACGTTACGGGCACCCTTGTCGAGTACCAGTTTGGTAGCGGCATCGAGGTCACCACCGAACTTGGAGAAGGCTTCCATTTCGCGGTAGAGCGCCTGGTCGAGCTTCAGGGTACCGGATACCTTCTTCATGGACTTGATCTGGGCGTTACCACCTACGCGGCTTACGGAGATACCCACGTTAATGGCCGGGCGGATACCTGCGTTGAAGAGGTTACCTTCCAGGAAGATCTGTCCATCGGTGATGGAGATCACGTTCGTCGGGATATAAGCGGATACGTCACCGGCCTGTGTCTCGATGATGGGCAGGGCGGTCAGTGAGCCACCACCTTTCACGAGGTGTTTGATGGATTCGGGGAGATCGTTCATTTTAGCGGCGATCTCATCTTTCGCGATCACTTTGGCGGCGCGTTCCAGCAAGCGGGAGTGCAGGTAGAATACGTCACCGGGATAGGCCTCACGTCCTGGGGGACGGCGAAGCAGCAGGGACACCTCACGGTAGGCCACGGCTTGCTTGGACAGGTCATCGAAAATGATCAGTGCGGGGCGACCTGTATCGCGGAAGAACTCACCGATGGCGGCTCCAGCGAAAGGCGCGTAGAACTGTTGTGGAGCGGGGTCGGAAGCGGAAGCCGCCACGATGGTCGTATATTCCATCGCGCCATTGTCTTCCAGGGTTTTCATCACACCAGCGATGGTGGATGCTTTCTGTCCGATGGCCACATATATACAATAAACAGGCTTACCTGCTTTGTAGAATTCTTTCTGGTTGATGATGGTGTCAACAGCGATGGCGGTTTTACCGGTCTGACGGTCGCCGATGATCAGTTCCCTTTGACCACGACCGATAGGAATCATGGCATCGATGGCCTTGATACCAGTTTGGAGGGGTTCTTTAACGGGTTCACGGAAAATAACGCCGGGCGCTTTTCTTTCCAATGGCATCTCGTAGAGGTCACCGGTGATGGGGCCTTTACCATCGATGGGTTCACCCAGGGTGTTGATTACCCGTCCAACCACACCTTCACCTACATTAATAGAGGCGATTTTACCGGTGCGGCGTACTTTGGAACCTTCCCTGATGTCGCCACTCTCTCCCATCAGAACGACACCTACGTTGTCTTCTTCCAGGTTCAGTGCGATGGCTTTTACGCCGTTCTCAAATTCAACCAGTTCCCCTGAGCGAACGCTGCTCAGTCCGTACACGCGGGCGATACCATCACCCACCTGGAGTACGGTGCCTACTTCTTCCAGATCTGCAGAAGCATTGAAATTGCTCAATTGCTGACGCAATATCGCCGAAATCTCATCTGGTTTGATGTCTACCATTTTCTGTTTATTTAAAGCGTTTGTTTTAAAAATTTTGGATGTTGAATTTTGAATTAAGACCAATCCAAAATCCAGCATTCAACATTCAACATTATCTGATATTAAAAATATAGTCGTTGTTCAGGAACTGCTTCTTCACGTCGCGCAGGTCGCGGATGATGCTGGCATCTACCAGGCTATCCCCCATTTCGAGGACAAACCCGCCGATGATGCTTTCGTCCACCACTGTTTCCAGTTCCACGTTCTGCATAGGTGTGGAAGCCTGGATCCTCTTCACGATGGTGTCTTTCAGCTCTTCGCTTACCGGAACAGCGGTGGTAAGCTTCACTTCGTGAATACCTTTCAGCAGTTTGTATTGTTGCAGGAACGCGGTGGCGATTTCGGGCAACACATTCTCCCTTCCTTTCCTGATCAGCAAAGACGCGAACGCAGTAGTTAGTTCACTGATCCTTCCGCTCAGCACGGCTTCCATGATCTTCAGCTTTTTATCGCCGGGAATCACGGGACTTTTCATCAGCGTTACAAAATCAGGGTTCTGTTTGCAGACAGCCTGTAAAAATTCCATATCCTTGAATACCACTTCCAGTTGGTTGCGTTCTGTTGCCAGATCGACCAGACTTTTCGCGTATCTTCCTGCTAAACGGGGATTCTGCATCGTTAATATTTTGGAAATAATTCCTTAGTTAAGTTTCACATCTTCAGCCAGCTGCTGAATATAATTCTCCTGGTTGGCCTTGTCGGACAGTTCGCGGCGAAGTACTTTCTCGCTCACTTCCACCACCAGTTTACCCACCTGGTTTTTCACCTCGGTAAGCGCGGCCATTTTCTGCGCCTGGATAGCGGCCTGGGCATCAATCATGATCTTATTGGCTTCAGCTTTTGCCTGCTCCTTCGCTTCAGCGATGATGCGGTCCTTCACTTCTTTCGCTTCTTTCAGGATAAGGCTGCGTTCTTCACGTGCCTTCTGCATCAGCAATTCGTTCTCGCTCTTCATCTGCGCCATTTCCGCTTTCACGCGTTCAGCGCTTTCGATGGAATCAGCGATTGTTTTCTCCCTTTCGTTCAGGGTAGAGATGATGGGTTTCCAGGCGAATTTCTTCAGGATCAGGAATACGATCACAAAGGCCAGCAATGTCCAGAAGAAGAAACCAAGACCAGGTAATAAGAGTTCCATAACAGATTTCTATATGTTGTTTTAATAACGGGCGAAGTTACAAAACTGCATCCTCCGCCCTGTGCTTTGGATGCAGTAATGAATTTAAAATGATCTTACTTAGCCAGTACAGCCAGCAGACCAGCGATCACTGCGAAAAGGGCAACACCCTCGATGAACGCAGCGGTCAGGATCATGTTACCACGGATGTCGTTGGCAGCTTCAGGTTGACGTGCGATAGATTCTACGGCACCTTTACCGATCTGACCAATACCAATACCGGCTCCGATAGCAGCCAGACCAGCACCGATAGCACCACCGAGGTGGGACATACCTACATCCAGGAGAAAATTCAACATTGACATTGTGTCTATATTTGATTGTTAAAAAACGATTTAAACACCGGCTACGAAGCCATCATCGTGATGACCACCATGCTCTTCCGTGTGTCCGCCTTCAAAAGCCTGACCGATGAATACCGCGGTGAGGTTGGTGAAGATGAACGCCTGGATGAACGCCACCAGTACTTCAATAAGGTAAATGAACACGGAGAAAGCAACTGAGATGGGAGAGAATCCCCAGCCGGCAACCGTAGACATCTGACCAAAGATAAAGATAAGCGAAACGAAACTCAGGATCACGATGTGTCCCGCGGTCATGTTCGCGAAAAGACGGATCATGAGGGCCGCAGGTTTAATGAACACCCCCATCAGTTCCACCGGGATCAGGATCAGCTTCACCAGGAAGGGAACCCCCGGAGGCCAGAAGATATGGCCCCAGAAATGACCGTTGGTACTGAACAGGATCACGAGCAGGGAAATAAGCGCCAGCACCATGGTAAAGGCGATATTACCTGTTACGTTGGCGGCGCCTGGTATGAGTCCGAATATGTTGTTGATGAGAATGAAGAAGAATACGGTGAGCAGGTAGGGCAGGTATTTACCGGCTTTGTGTCCCAGGTTGGGTTTGGCCACATCGTCGCGCACGAAAGTGATCACGGGTTCAATAGCGTTCTGCAGTCCGCTCGGTGCTTTGGAAGCGCCGTTCTTTTTGTATTTTTTCGCCACGCTGGTCATGATGAGCACCAGTACCACCAGTGCGAGGATCATTTGTACCACGTTTTTGGTCATGGAGAAATCGTACACTTTTACTGATTCATCCACGGTGCCGTCTTCTTTTACAGCGAAAATATGGTCGTGCTCCATTTTGTACCCTTCATAAGTGGCATGGCCGTGCTCGAATTTGGAAGAAGAGAAAACGGAGAGACCTTTTTCGGGGGAATACAGGATGATGGGCAGGGGAATGGTCACATGGGTATGGCCCACGGTAGCGAAGTGGAACTCGTGGGAATCCATGATGTGGTGCAGGATCTCTTTACCCGGATCAAGTTCGGCTTTTTGTTCCGCAGCGTGCTCGCCTCCTTCGTTGGCCAGCGCCACCTGCGAATTCAGCAGCGTGAATACGCTGAAAACCGCTACCAATAAAGATTTCATGCTAATTCGTGCCATACCTGTCTCAAAATTTGCGGCAAAGATATGACGGAAGGGCGGTAAAGTCAAAATTCAGGAAAATAAAGTGAAAAGTTCCATCATGCCGGGAGATATTCCTGTTTTCACGCAGAAATCGCTGGTTGCACAGTGGCGGTAGAGATTAGTTCTCGCAAAGACGCAAGGGAGCAAGGACGCAAGGAGTGGCTGATCTTTTTAAACAATTAAATACCTGCAATCTACCATACAAAAGCGTTAATTAGGGCCATGAAACACATCAGGAACATTCCGATAATGAAGCCCCCCCCAACCAATCAAAGCCTTGCGTCCTTGCTCCCTTGCGCTGCGCAGCGCGAAGCGCAAAGCAGTTGCGTGAAAAAATTACGTGAACCCTCACACCGCACTCACCGTCCCGAACTGCATTTCCACCAACCCCGCGTAATACCCGCCCTGTGCCATCAGTTCCTCATGAGACCCCATTTCTTTGATCACCCCCTTATCCAGCACAAGAATTTTGTCGGCTTTGCGGATCGTGGAGAGGCGGTGGGCGATCACGATGGCGGTTCTGCCGGCGATCAGGGTATCGATGGCATGTTGGATGAGGTGTTCCGATTCAGTATCCACGGAAGAAGTAGCTTCGTCCAGGATCAGGATGGAAGGGTCATATAACAGGGCCCGCGCGAACGACATCAGTTGCCGCTGGCCCATGGAGAGTGTATTCCCTCTTTCCATGACATTATAGTGGTATCCGCCAGGTAGCTGGAGGATAAATTCGTGTAAACCAATCAGTTTGGCAGCGGCTTCCACCCTTTCGAAAGGGATATCCGGGTTGCGGAGCGTGAGGTTGTCCAGCACGGTTCCGGAGAAAAGGAACACATCCTGTAGTACCACGCCGATCCTGGAACGCAGGGCATCCAGCTTATAAGCTTCTATGGATACATCATCAATGAGGATACTACCTTTATTAATATGGTAAAGCCGGTTCAGCAGACTGATAATGGAAGTTTTCCCGCTGCCCGTATGGCCTACTATGGCCAGGGTTTCCCCAGGATTCACTTTAAAGTTTACATCTTTCAACACATAATTCTCCGCCTCATAAGCGAACCACACCTTATCGAATTCGATTTTCCCCTTCACCGTGGCAGGGGCGTGGGTGCCTTCATCTTCCGTAACATCCGGATTATCCATCAACTTAAATACCCTTTCGGAGGCGATCATGCCCATCTGGATCACGTTGAATTTATCGGCGATCACCCGGAGCGGACGGAAAATCTGGTTGATGTACAGGATAAAAGCGATCAGGTTGCCGGCCAGCGCATCCGCACCATTGGAAGAGATAGCCGCACCCACCCCCGGCGCTACCTGCGTGGCGCCCCACCAAACGAGCAGGCCAATGGAAAGGGCCGAGATGATTTCCACCACCGGAAAAAATACCGAATAGGCGAAGATGGCGCGGATATTGGCGTTGCGATGGTCTTTATTGATCTGAACAAACTTGTTCATCTCCCTTTCTTCAGAAGCGAAAGCCTGCACGATGCCCATTCCCGTGATGTGTTCCTGCACAAAGGCATTCAGCGCTGCTACCGCGTTCCGTACCTTATGAAAAGATTTGTTCACGCTTTCCTTGAAGAAATAGGTGGCGATGATAAGAATCGGGAACGGGATCAGACAAACCAACGTGAGCCGCCAATCGACCCAGAACATGGTACCGAGTACAAACAATATGGTGAGCAGGTCCGAAATGATGGGGATCAGTCCGTCGGCGAAGATGTCGTTGATAGATTCTATATCGTTGATGGTACGGGTGGTGAGGGTACCGATGGGTGTACGGTCGTATTGACTGAGGTTGAGCCGCAGCACTTTGCCGAATACGTTCCGGCGGAGATCGCGCACCACGTTCTGCCCGAGGGCTGAAGTGATGAAGGAGAAGAAAAACCGGGCCACCGTTTCAATGATAAGTACGCCAACCTGGATGGCTGTGATCCAGAACAACATCTGTAAGGCATCGTTACGGATATAATCGTTTACGGTTTGTTGTATCAGGAGCGGGCGCACCGGGGAAATCACCGCCAGGAATATGGCGAGGAACACCGAAGTGTAAAAACTTCCGCGGTAGGGGCGCGTGTACTGAAAAACCCTTCTTAACAGCTTCGTATCAAAAAATTGCTTCTTTTCCTTCTTTTCAGTCATAACTTTTGTTGCAACGGGCGTTTACTCCTCTCCCATTGCTTTCTTGTAAGCCTTTATGAATATCGCGCCCAGGTTTTTGTGGGGAGGGATATAATCTTCAAAACGTTCATCTTTTACCCTGGAGGCCAGGTCGCCCCACATGCTGATCCATTCTATATTCTTTCCACTGCGCACACATTCGTTGATGGATTGAAGAATAGGCTCGTTCACCACGCGGGTACCCACCTGCTTGGAAGAAATGATGTGCGCGTCGGGCGAAATATCCAGCACCTGGTCCAGGTTATGGTAACCGCCACAGGACCCGAGAATCACCACTCTTGCCGAGGGTGCCAGTTGCGCGATGGTATATTTCACATGGTAACTGTGCCCGCGGTGCACCACGATGGTGGGGCTGAGTCCTTTCTCCGACATATAAGCGGAGAGTGCATGTTGCGCCTTCGCATCCTGGTCGGTATCATTGTCCAGCGGAAGGTTGGCAAAAATGCGTACGGGCTTGCCTTTGGTGGAACTGATTTCCACCCATTGCTTATTGGAAACCACTTTCCAATTGGGATTTCCGCGGAACATGCCCATAAAGTTGGCGTAGGAATCAATACCATCTTTGTCGCCGTAAAAGAATACCTGCTGGATCACCGCGCCGCTGTCGCTGGAAAGAGATTTGTAAGAAACATTGTACACGGGGGGAATACCGAGTTTGGCGGACAGGTCCACATGTTGTGAAGTATCGGAGGAGGCAAAAAGGGTTTCGAGGATATTGTAGATCACTTCTCCTTTTTTGTTGCCATTCTGCCTGTTGGTGGCATATCCCTGTTTGATTTCCCTTAATACGATCGCCTTAATTTCTTCATTGCGGATGCTTCCGTAGGAATCGGCCACGTCCACAGGATCTTCCATGTCGCGGGTCTTTTCCAGGCGGAGCGCGAAGGCGCGCATCAGTGCGATGGCATTGTCTTTCTCCATGGTGCCCAGGAAATGATCGAGGGTATTGTATCCCGCAGACATTTTAATGAACTTCCTGAAATGGTCGAAGTTCACCCGCATCAGTAAACTATCGCCGCGGGGAACGGCCATTTTCTGAAAGATCAGTTTGTACACACCATTGGTATAGCTGGAAGTATAAATTTCATCTTCTCCCAATACCGCCAGGTAATACAGTTCTTCCGGGGTAAGGGATTGCAGTATTTTAAAGCGGATGGCATCGGGGGAATCGTGCAACGCGTTGATCTGGCTCACATACACCTGTTTGCCCTTTCTGCCCAACATATCCGTGAGCGCCTGCATTTCCATGGGGGTATCCCTTTCGGGTAGGCGACCGGCGTATTCGATCTGGGTTTTCACCAGCAGTTTATAGTAAGTTTCGTCATTTTCCGCAGCCTTATCCACCTGGTCGAGTGTGATCTTTCCGTGGTAGAGGTTATCGAGGAAGGGGAAATACAACTGCCCGCTCCGGCTGGTGGCCAGTTGCGACACGGTTCTTACCAGTGGTTCGTCCACATTGCGTATCCTGCTCCCCAGTTTGTTCCCGGCGGCGGCATAGTCGTATAACTTTTTCGGATCACGGTGCGCGGCGGCGATGATCAGGCTATCGGTGAAGGGATAATCAGAATTCACCCTGAGTTTGGGCAGAATATCATTTGGATGGAGGGCGCAATATTTTCTGAAAACGATATAGCCACTCTCTTTCAAACCTGGATTGTCAATAAAAGAAGACGCCCTGATCAACACGTTTCCAACGGCATAGGGATATTTCGCGATCTGCAGTGTCATGTTCTCCCCTTTTTTGTCCGCCTTCATCGTTTCGAAATACGCGGCTACAAGTTCGGGCGCCTGCGCGGGTTTGAAGGAACGGTCCTGCCAGCCAGTGTTGTACAAACGCAGCACATCCTCCATACCACGGAGGTATTTCACTTTCAGCCGGTGGTCCAGGGTGGAATCGGCTTCCACTTCATCCTGGAATTTATCTACTTTCCGGATAACCGCGTCCGTTACCTGGAGGTTAATGGATTCATCTTCTGAAACCTTTACCACATCGGATGCTTTGCCCAGGGCCAGCGCTTTTTTCTGTTCTTCATCTATCTTATCGTGCCACAATATCCTGGGGTTGGAACGCAGGATATTCTTAGCAGGTGTATCCGAAGTTTGGGCCCATACCCCGGAAACGGTAGCCATCAGCAGCAGAGAACAGCAAATTCGTACAAGTACCTTCATAATGAACAGGATATGAGAAATAAGATGCAAAAATACGACCAATTTACTTAACCCCGGTGGCACCGCTATAGCGGTGCCACCGGGTACCGTTTTTTTACGGGCCGGTTTTTCCGTGTATTCACCATGCATACCCTTCCATACACAGCTTATTCCGACTTAACAATTACATAATCCCTACATTTAACATTAGAAGCCCTCCGCAAATTATTTTTGTGTAAATATATTGTTAAATGGAACCGAAAGGCAAGAAGATACTCATCGCCGACGACGAGCCCGATATCCTGGAAATACTGGATTATAACCTCAGAAAGGAAGGCTACGAAGTAGTGAGGGCCGCCAATGGAGACGAAGCGCTGGAACAGGCCAAAGCCCAGAAACCCGACCTCATTGTGCTGGACATCATGATGCCGAAAAGAACAGGACTAGAAGTTTGTGAAATCCTCCGCAGCCAGGAAGCCTTCCGCGACACACTGATCATCATGCTCACCGCGCTCAGCGACGAGCACTCCCATATCAAAGGACTGGAAAGCGGCGCCGACGACTACGTAAACAAACCCATCAGCCCGAAAGTACTGACCAGCCGCGTAAACGCCCTGTTCCGCCGGCTCAACAAGAACATCAATACCAAAGAAGAAGGCGGGGTACTGAAAATAGATAACCTCACCATCGACCCCGTGAAGTTCGTGGTCATGGCCGACGACCACGAGATCATCCTCGCCAAAAAAGAATTCGAACTCCTCTACCTGCTCGCCTCCAAACCCGGCCGCGTGTTCCTCCGCAACGAAATCCTCAGCCAGATATGGGGCAACGATGTGATCGTTGGCGACCGCACCATCGATGTACACGTCAGGAAAGTCAGGCAGAAAATGGGGATGGACTGCATCACGACTGTAAAAGGTGTGGGCTACAAGTTTGAGCTGTAATCATTTTGACGCAGGATTTGAATGGTGGATGAAGTAAGGGCATGCCCTATCCTGAGCTATAGCTCCCTGTTTAAAAATTCATCATTCGAAATTCAAAATTCAACATCCAAAATTTCCTACCTTCCAATACATGTTCGATACCAAAAACCTTTCGCCCCGACAGCTTTCGGCACTTACGGCGTTTATGCTATCCGTGCCCATCGCGCTGGGTATTTACTGGCTCCGTCCCGTATGGTGGATCGGTGTATCCGCTTTTTTCCTGGTGTTCGCCGGCAGCTACGCGCTCGTGGCCATCACCCTTCAACGCTTTATCTACCGGAAAATAAAACTCATCTACAAATACATTTACCAGACCAAAGCCTCTAAAAAGGAGGAGATGTATTACAAATACATCATTCCCCAGAAAGGCATTGATGAAGTAAGGATGGATGTGGAGAAATGGGCCAACCAACGCAAACAGGAAATCGAAAACCTCAAGCAGAACGAAGCCTACAGGAAAGAGTTTCTCCAGAACCTCGCGCATGAATTCAAAACGCCCATCTTCGCCATCCAGGGCTACGTGGATACCCTGCTGAACGGCGCCATGGAAGACCCTGACATCAGCAAGCGCTTCCTCACCAACGCCTCCAAAAACGTGGACCGCCTGGTGAACCTGATGAACGACCTCGATGAAATCTCCAAACTGGAAAGAGGAGAACAGGCGTTGTACAAACAGAATTTCGTGATCCAGGACCTCACGAAAGAAGTGTTTGAATCCCTCTCCATCAAAACCAATGAGAAGGGCATCAAATGCAGCATCAAAAAGGGATGCGAACCGCCACTCACCGTTTTCGCCGACAAAGAGAAGATCAGGCAGGTGCTCATCAACCTCGTGGAGAACGCCACCAAATACGGTAAGGCAGGCGGCACCATCGTGGCCAGTATGTACAATACCGATGGAAAACACGTATTGATTGAAATTTCCGATGACGGACTGGGTATAGAAGAAGAACACCTTATCCGCATATTCGAACGCTTTTACCGCACCGACAAGGCGCGCAGCCGCGATAAAGGCGGTACCGGTCTGGGGCTCGCCATCTGCAAACACATCGTGGAGGCACATGGTCAAACCATTCACGTGAGAAGCAAGATAGATGTGGGCACCACTATCGGCTTTACATTGGACGCGAAGAAAGATTAATGGCAAGCCTTATCTTTGCGAAGTGCTTCTCCGCAGAAAAACATATAAAAGGATAAAAACCTTCGCCACAAAATCGCTCCTGGCACTACTGGCCTTACTGGTGTTGAACAGCAGCGCGGATACACGCGAACACCTCAACAATTATGTGTGGAACGGGGAGTCTTATGCTGAAAGTCCTTTCCACAACGATATTGAATCCATTTACGAACTTATTACCGAGATCACTTTAGGATGGGAAGACCACCTGCCCGAAGCCGATGATTCTTCGGAAGAAGAACAGGGTTCCATAGGTATCGATTGTCTGAAACTTCCTTTCCAGGAATTACAATTGGTCCACCCTCCCCTCCATTGCGGAAGTCCATCGGGCTTCTATTCTGCCTCAAACGGCATCAAAATCACTTTTATACTTACGCCACCTCCCGATACGCATTCCGTGTAAACAAACCATTTCCAACTTCACATTTCAGTTAATTCCTGCGCCATTCCAGGGGTCCGCCAGCGCAGCATCAGTCTATTATAATTATGCGAAAAATATTTTCGACTGCAGGTGTTTTGTGCCTGATGGTCATAACCGCCAATGCACAAGAAAAAAGCAAGGCCCATACAGATAGCGCCTATATCCATAAGATCCAGGAAACCAAAGAACCCGATAAAGTATTACACGCCGAACCACTTTACATTGACCTGATCCGCGACCTTGGCGCAAGAAAAGGAGAGAAAGAATGGAACTTCGGTCTGGGCATCACCGATAACCTCAAATACGACAGTTACGAAGCTTTGGTGGAATACGAATGGGCACCCGTTAACAGATTGGGACTGGAAGTAGAACTGCCATTCACCTTCTACTCGAAACTCAACGGAACACCCAACAGCGAGAAGCCCGCCAATAAACTGGAAAGCATCAAAACCGCTATCCAATGGACTTTCCTTGTTTCACAGCGTGCCAGCACCAGTATGGCCATCGGTTACATCAACGAACTTGAATTGGCGGACCTGAACAAACTCGGCAAACAACGATCGGTTACGGGGAACATATTCAACCCTTTCCTCATCGCCGCAAAGCGCTGGGGCAATAATTTCCATTCGTTGCTGTACACGGGTCCTGTGCTGGAAAAGCCCTTCGCTGGCGGCGGGTGGCACAGCCGCTACGAGATCAATACCAGTTTTCATTATATGATTCCGGGCACCCGGAACTTCGTGGGAACCGAATTCAACAAGGAACTGCACGGTTCCGATTTTGATATGGTGATCAGGCCGCAACTACGGGTAGGGATAGCCGATAACCTGTTGATAGGCATTGTGGGCGGTATCCCGGTAAGGAGGGAGAACCAGCGTTTCAGTAGTTTTGTGCGCGTGATCTGGGAGCCGGGGCACGGGAGGTAAAAATCATTTCGCCGCTTCAGGCTCAATTGCCTCCTTTTTCATCCCCTGCAAGGCAGCTTGGGCGCTGTCGCTCAGGTTAAACCTGATTAATTCACCATTTTTAATATAGCTGATGTATTTGCAATGGCTGCGGTCACTTACAAAATACAGTGTATTCACCACGGCTCCTTTTTCAAAAAGATAAACCTTGCCCTCTTTCAGGCATGGGGTTTCTTTGGGAAGTGTGTCTTGCAAGGAGTTTAAAACCGGCGCAATAAGCCTGGCTTCAGTGGTACGAGTTACTGTAAAATACCTGAGGTTCGACGTGTCTTTAAAATAGATGACTTCCATACTGTCCGCGGAAAAATGGACCGGGGCGGGATTTTCCTTTACTTTAACCACGGGATCGGGAGTTGGTTGCCCTAAATTACAGGCGAAGAAAAATACCACCAGTACCGGGAAGACAAAGCGTAGTTTTTTCATGGTGCAAATTTAAAAAAATTCCGCCCCGAAGAATCGGGGCGGCTTAAATCTACTCTTTACTCTGATATTGCTACGAACGAATATAAAAGCAGATTTTAGTAGTTATTGGTCTGCGGTGTAAAGCTTGCCCAACCGGTAAGCCAGTTGGTGGTGCCGAACGCGCCGCGGTAAGTTGTTGCGCTGAAGTAAGCATCAAGTCCTGTAAAGCTGGCTCCAGACAATGCAGGGGAACCTGAAGCAGGAATAAAGTTCGGTGCATTCAGCATGAAGGGGCTGGTCAGCATTACATCTTCGCGTTTAGCAAGAATGGTATTACCCTCGCCTTCTACTTTCGTGCGCATTGCAGCCACAGTTTCAGCGATCATGGCAGAACGGTCGGAACTGCTTAATGGGTTAGCGCCATATTTTGCACCGGTAAATGCACGGGAAGCAGAGGAATCGGCCAACACAGGGTTTGCATAAACCGCGATGATATTGTTCTTGAAAGAAGAATTATTATCGGTGTAAAAAGCGTTCCATGTTGCAGCGGACTCGATGGAAAAACCACCTTTCCTATGACCTAACAGGATAGAGTTGTGCACGGCAAAGCGAACAGCGCGTCTCCATCTGTTGGAATAGTTGTGTGTAGCCGCCGATCCTGTGGTATCGTATGGTCCGATGAAGGTGAAGTTAGAAAGAACAGGACGGGTGAAAGGCGTTGCAGCAGTACCGCTACCATCGTTATCCGCTTCAATGCCATTGGCGGCGTCGGTATCCGCGAATTTGTCGCGCAGTGACACCGCGAACTGGATTTTTCCGGTGTAACCGAAATCGAAATCGAAATCATCATCCGCTGTTGCGAAAGCAACCAGGTTCTTACAGTTTACTGTTCCGCCGAAGAACTCATACGCATCATCGTTTCCATAAGAAACCTGTACATTTTCGATGATGGTTTTAGAACCTACGCCACCCAAAGTAAGACCATTGATCTCAGATCCGGGTTCTGCGGCGATCCCCGCGAATTCAATGCGCACATAACGGAGGATACCAGAATTGTCTTCAGCTTCAGTTCCGCCATAAGGACGGTTTACACCACCTTCGATAATAGGTGCGGGAGAAGTGGGCCGGTTAGTAGTTGCTTTACCCAGCAGGATAATTCCACCCCAGTCGCCAGGCTGGCGCTGACCGGAAGCTTTTCCTGAAGTAAAGATGATGGGCTCGGTGGGAGAACCATCTGCGATAAGGCGTGAACCTCTTTCAACAATAAGGGCTCCTTTTTCAGTGATATCACTTTTGATGATAGAACCCGGAGCGATGGTTACCACGGCGCCATTGTTCACATATACATATCCTTTCAGTGTATAGGTTCCTTTCGCCAGGGTAATGCTCCTGTCGTAAGTACCTGTAAGAATTTTGGTAACGTTAGGATCATCGGTAGAAGTTCCACCACCTGAGCCGTTGTTCTCGTTAAACTCCACCTTTACGCAGGAAGTAAGCGCAAACATGCCTGCTACCGCTGCTAAGAAAACTTTTTTCATGTTTATTCTGGTTTGAAAGTCTTTGATTGGTTTTATAAAATTTAGAGGCTGAAATCGTAGGTGAATCCAAGTGTGATGGTGCTGCCGGGGGTGAAGGAACTGAACACGCGGTCGGTTCCTTTCTTATAGATTTTATCGGTATCCACATTCTCGTACAGCATGATCTTTTGGTTGAGAATGTCTGAAATAGTGAGTTTAATTTCTCCTCTTTTGTTGGCTACCTTTTTCGCGAGTTGGAAGTCGATCAGATCGCGGGGATTTTCATAAATATCCGGGAAGCCCAAAGAATTGTTTCCCACAAGTGAAAGGCGTTGTCCCACCCTGTTGTAGAGTAAGCTTGCCGACAGTCCGCTTTTATCAGCGGAATACTGGAAGCCTCCGTTGATCAGGTAAGGAGATTGTCCCTGGATCGGACGGTCAGCAGAAACATCCTTTCCAAGTACCTGGTCAGAGAATCTCACTTGCGAGAAGATATAGGTCAGGTTGCCGAAGAAGGCGAGGTTCTGGAAGAAATCACTGTTGGGGTTAAGGAAACTAAAGTTTTTGCGGAGTTCAAATTCAATACCATAAGTATCGGCGTCTTTCGCGTTCTGGTAGAAGTACAACCTTCTGTCGGCGTTGCTTCCGGGGTCAAGGCGGAACTCAATCGGCTTCACGAATCTCTTGTAGAAGCCTCCTAAAGTGAGGGCCTCTCCGGGTGCAGGGTACCACTCGTAACGAAGGTCGGCATTGTAGATATCCGCGCTTTCAAGAGAAGGCGCGCCTGAAACGCCATAGTTGGATTCGTAATCGTAGAACTGGAATGGTGCGATTTCCCTGAATTCAGGGCGGGATACTGTTTTAGAAATTGAAGCCCGTATGTTGTTATCTCTGTTAATGGAGAAAGTTAAGTTGGCGGAGGGCAATACATCCCATTGCTCATTGTTGATCACTACCTGCTCAGCGGAACGGTCTTTCGTACGGAGGAATTGTTCAAAGAACTCTACGCGAAGTCCCCATACAAGGCGCACACGGTCTGAAAATTTTGTATCGAACATGGCATAACCCGCATCCAGGGCAGAGATACCAAAGTATTTGTCTTCATTGTTGGTGAACTCATCCAGCACGAAGCCTGATTCACTAATATTCTGGGGTTCAAAAATCTTATCGTAGGGAAGGAAATTCAGGTCGGTATTGAAATTAGATCCGGAGAAAGGAACATACCGGAATATCCTGGATTTAAAGTCACGGAAACGAAGCAACACTGAACCTCCGGCTTTGAAAGTCTGCTTTTCACCGAGCAGGTTAAAAGGCACGGTGAAATAACCACCTGCACCTGCACTGTGGTCCTGTAACTGGGAGAAGAAGCGGCGCGTATCATCGGGATCCACTTCAAACCTGTCGGCACCACCAATCGGATTCACATACAAAGAGGTGCGGAGATCAGGCTGTTGTTTCATATTCAGCGCGTAGTTACCGTTCCATTTGAACTTGATTCCGCTGTTGGTGAGCTGATGTTCGCCTTCCAGTTGGGTGCTGTACAAACTTCTCTGGTTAAGGAACGAGGACCACAACCGGATATCCTGCAACCTGTTGTTGTTTACGCCTGACCTTGTATAATAATTGTCTTCAAAAAAGCGGTTGTACAGGTTCTTGAAAGCAAACTTATGACGACCTTTCACGTAAGCGATGTTGGCCATGGCACCCACGGTAGTGCTGTACCTGTTCTGTTCATCCACATAGTTAAAGATCGCGTTACCTGCCTGCTCATACTGCGCGCGCTCCACATCGTACAACATTTTCGCGTTGCGGTAAATCAGGGAGAACACCGCGCCAATCTGCGCGTCGTTCTTCAGGCGCTTTCCGGCGCCATACGCGATCTGGTAGGTTTGAATAGGCGCTGTTCTGGAATTATCCTGCCTGTAAACATCGTTACGGAAACTTCTGGTGAGGTCCAACTGCTTTTGTGTGCCCCCAACCTCATTGCCCAAAGCCCTGTATTCCTGGGCCGATGAAGGAAATCCTTTGGGCAGATCTCTTCTTCCATCGTCAAAACCTATCCAGTCATATTTTCCACGTTCGTTGCTTACAAAATCCCTGAAAGTGGAATTAGTGTTATATCCGAAACTCACGCCTACGTTCAGAAAGTTTCTCGTAGGAACGTCTTTTGTGGTCACTTGTACCAATCCCCCGGCAAATTCTCCGGGAAGATCTGGCGTAGCGGTTTTGTTGATTACAATATTGTCGATTACAGAAGACGGAATGATATCGAAAGAGAAAGTCTTACGGTCGGGTTCAGAGCTTGGCATCTGCGCACCATTGATGATGGCGGCATTGTAACGATCGCCCAGTCCGCGCACCACCACATATTTATTATCCTGAATGCTGGCGCCGCTTACCCTTTTGAGCACCTCACCGGTGTTACGGTCAGGGGTTTTCTTAATAAAATCCGCGGCCACACCACTTGAAACAGCCGTGTTGTTGCGTTGAAAATTAATCAGGGCGCTTGTACTTTCTTTCTTAACGGATGTTTTCACCACCACTTCTGAAAGTGTGGCGTTGCTCACTTCCAGTACAATCTGGATATCATTGTCCGTACCGGCTTTCACTTCCACATCTTCCAGCATCTTCGTGTCGTACCCAACATTGGATACGATGAGCGTATATTTCTTACCTGGCTCTAATGCGATGCTGAAGCGTCCTTCCACGTTTGCGGCCTGTGATTTACCCACCCCCACTACTTCAACGGTGGCACCGGCTATGGCTTCATTTTTCGCGTTGATGATTTTTCCGCTTAAACGGGTTGGCTGCTGCGCATTCAGAATGCCGAAACACATTATGAAAAAGAGAGAGAGAAACGGTTTGAGTAAAGAAGAAGATTGCATACAGTCAATTTGTGGTGCAAAAGAACCAACCGAATGTTACCTCCTTGTTAACGCAGTGTTACCGAATTATGAAGTGAATATTAACCCAATGTTAAGCCATAACACAAAACGCACTTTCGAGTACGGGTTTGCTGCTGTTTCACAGCATTCAGTATTATCAAATCATTAACTCATTCAAAAACAGTCAATTAACAAAACACCGCCTACTTACACCGGTTCTTTGTTAACTTCATGTTTCCAATGTTAAGGAATTATTAACTCTCCCATCCCGCAAGGGTTACAGGGTTAGTAATTCTAATTTCGCACCAAATTTTTAGCTATATGGCCCTGAATTCAATTATGAAGTTCTTCATGCCGAAAGACAAGGTATTCTACTCCCTCTTTGAACAGGTTGGTGAGAACGTGGAAAAAATGGGTGTGGTCCTCAAAGATGTTGTTTCAGAACCCTCCTTCGATAAAAGAGCCGCCCTCATCTCCCAGATAGAAGATATGGAACACATCAACGACGATTTCACCCATAAAATCTTCACTGAACTCGGGCGCAACTTCATCACCCCTTTCGACCGGGAAGACATCCACTACCTCGCCTCCGCGCTGGACGATATCGCCGATTACATTTATTCTTCCGCGAAAAAGATCAACTTCTATAAAGTTAACCCCAACGACCAGGGTATCCAGAAAATGGCCGACCTTATTGAACAGGGCGCCAAACAGATTCACATGGCACTGGTAGAACTGCGCAACATGAAGAACATGCGCCAGATCACCGACGCGCTCGTGAAAGTGAACAGCATCGAGAACCAGGCCGATGATATCTTCGACCTCAGCATCGACCGCCTCTTCGAAATGGAACCCGACGCCAAAGAAGTGATCAAGAAAAGAGAGATTTACCAGGCAATGGAAACCGTGACCGATAAATGCGAAGACGCCGCAAACGTGATCGAATCCATTATTATCAAATACGCGTAGGAAATTTTGAATGTTGAATTTTGAATGTTGGATGAACAGTTGCTTCTAATTCAAAATCCAACATCCAGAATCCAAAATACTATTTATGCTCTCCTTCCTCATCATTATCATCATCCTGGCCGTGATCTTCGACCTCATCAACGGGTTTCACGACGCGGCCAACTCCATAGCCACCATCGTTTCCACCAAAGTACTCACACCTTTCCAGGCGGTGGTTTGGGCCGCTTTCTTCAACGTAGTGGCCTACTTTATCTTCGACCTGAACGTGGCCGATACCGTGGCGAAAACCGTGAAGAACAGCAGCATCAACCTGGAAGTGATTTTCGCCGGGCTCATTGCCGCCATCAGCTGGAACCTGCTTACCTGGTGGTTCGGCATTCCCTCCAGTTCCTCGCATACGCTTATCGGTGGATTCGCGGGCGCCGCCATCGCGCACGCCGGCAGCTTTACCGTGGTGGCCCAGGATAAAATATTGCAGATTTTCGCCTTCATCTTCATCGCGCCTTTTGTAGGGATGATCATGGCCTATATTATTACCATCATTATCGTGAACATCTGCCGGAAATCAAATCCCTATCGGGCCGATAAATGGTTCAAGCGATTACAACTTGTTTCTTCGGCGTTGTTCAGTATTGGTCACGGCGGTAACGACTCCCAAAAGGTAATGGGCATTATTTCCGCTGCGCTCCTGGTGTATGCCACACAGGTAACAGCGGCAGGCGGTGAAATTCCACACTGGGCGCTTGTGGAGCAAACAGTGGATGCCGCTACGGGGAAAGCCAAAATCGCCCATATTCCCACCTGGGTACCCATTGTATGTTACACAGCCATCGGCCTGGGTACCATGATGGGCGGCTGGAAGATCGTTAAAACCATGGGAACCCGCATCACCAAAGTAACACCACTGGAAGGCGTAAGCGCCGAAACCGCGGGAGCCTTCACGCTGTTCATCACCGAAAAACTGGGTATCCCGGTAAGTACCACACATACCATTACCGGTTCCATCATCGGGGTCGGACTTACCAAAAGGGTATCGGCCGTGCGCTGGGGGGTCACCATCAACCTGCTCTGGGCCTGGATACTCACGATACCGGTAAGTGCCCTGCTGGCGGCCCTGGTATATTACATTGTAACACTCTTTAAATAAACGGACAACCGTTTGTATGATAAAAACCCGCAATGAATCCCGTTGCGGGTTCTTTTTTTAGTGAATTATGTTGTTATTTTGGAAACTTATCCAACAACCCCGCAACCACGGCTTGCCTGAAAAAACCCGTTGAGCCGGTTGCGATCATAAAAAATCATTCATGAAGGGAATTATTCTCGCCGGAGGATCCGGAACCCGTTTGCACCCCATCACCTATGCCATCAGCAAGCAGATCATGCCGGTGTACGATAAACCCATGATCTATTACCCGCTTTCCACCCTGATGATGGCAGGTATCCGCGAAATTCTGATTATATCCACGCCACAGGATCTTCCACTGTTTAAAAAACTGCTGGGCACAGGGGAACAGATCGGACTTTCCTTGTCTTATGCCGAACAGGCCGTTCCCAACGGACTGGCACAGGCTTTCGTGATCGGCGAATCCTTTATCGGGAAAGACAATGTGGCGCTGGTACTCGGCGATAACATCTTCCACGGTGTGGGCCTGGGCCAGCAACTGGAAAAGAATACCACCCCGGATGGCGGTATCGTATACGCCTACCACGTGAGCGACCCCGAAAGGTATGGTGTGGTGGAATTTGACGCGGACAATAAAGTGGTGTCCATTGAAGAAAAGCCCCTTCAGCCCAAAAGCAATTACGCCGTTCCCGGACTTTATTTCTACGACAATGATGTAATTGAGATCGCCAAAAACCTTCAGCCCTCACCGCGCGGGGAATATGAAATCACCGACGTGAACAAAGAATACCTGAAAAGAGGCAAGCTCCGCGTTTCCGTAATGGACCGTGGTACCGCCTGGCTGGATACCGGCACTTTCGATTCGCTAATGCAGGCCTCACAATTCGTGCAGGTGATCGAGCAACGCCAGGGCATCAAGATCGCCTGCATTGAAGAGATCGCCTACCGCAAAGGATTTATCGGGAAAGAGAAACTGGAAGAGATCGCTAAACCACTGATGAAAAGCGGTTATGGAAAATATTTGATGGAGCTGATATAAAAATTACCAACATAATATATATGCCTAAGATTTTAGTTACCGGGGGCTGCGGTTATATAGGAGCCCACACTATAGTAGACCTGATTGAACATGGTTACGACGTTATCTCCGTAGACAACAACTCCCGTTCCACCATGCGCATCCTTGAGGGCGCTGAAAAAATCGTGGGCAGGGGCATCAAGAATTACAAAGTGGACCTTTGCAATTTCGATGACACCAGGGCTATTTTCCAGGAGAATGAAGACATTGCGGGAATCATCCACTTCGCCGCCTACAAAGCCGTGGGCGAATCGGTGGAGCAACCGCTGATGTATTTCGAGAACAACCTCACTTCGCTGATCAACCTGCTGAAATGCGTGCAGGAATTCAATGTGCCTTATTTCGTATTCTCTTCTTCCTGCACCGTGTATGGAAGTCCTGATAAGATTCCGGTTACCGAAGCAACACCACCTAAACCGGCGGAATCGCCTTACGGTTATACCAAACAAATGGGTGAGCAGATCATCAACGAATTCTCTAAAGCGGTGAATACGCAATGTGTGTTGCTCCGTTACTTCAACCCGGTAGGCGCACACCCTTCCGCGCTGATCGGAGAACTTCCGCTGGGTAAACCCAGCAACCTGGTGCCCGTGATTACCCAGACCGCCATCGGTAAACTGCCGCAGGTACAGGTATTCGGCGGCGATTACGACACCCGCGACGGCTCCTGCCTCCGCGATTACATCCATGTTTGCGACATTTCCCGCGCCCATACCCTCGCGGTAGACTTCCTGATCGCCGGCAAATCTGATAAAAGATGTGAAGTATTCAACCTCGGCACAGGCGTAGGCGTAACCGTGCTCGAAGCCATCAAGGCTTTTGAAAAAGTATCGGGTGAAAAACTGAACTATATGGTGGGACCCCGTCGTCCCGGTGATGTGATGGCCATTTACGCCAACAACGAATACGCCGTTAAGACCCTGGGCTGGGACATCAAATACAATATCGATGATATGATGTCCACCGCCTGGAAATGGGAACAGAAGCTGAAAGCCGACGAAAGTTTCTATTCCAACCAGCACGCAGGGTTGAACTAAGTTTGCTATTTTTATAGTTTTTCAAAACAAAACATCATGCTACAATCAATCAAATCAATTGGTAACAAGGATACCCGCAGTGGTTTCGGAGACGGTATCGCCGAGTTGGGACGCACCAACCCCAACGTGGTGGCGCTCACCGCCGATCTCGCGGGTTCCATGAAACTCCAGCAATTCATCAAGGAAAATCCCGACCGTTTTATCCAGGTAGGTATCGCCGAAGCCAACATGATCGGTATCGCCGCAGGACTTACCATCGGCGGAAAAATTCCCTTCACCACTACTTTCGCCAACTTCTCTACCGGACGCGTGTATGACCAGATCCGTCAATCCGTGGCCTATTCCGGTAAGAACGTGAAAATATGCGCTTCCCACGCCGGACTTACCCTCGGCGAAGACGGCGCTACCCACCAGATCCTGGAAGACATCGGCATGATGAAGATGCTTCCCGGTATGACCGTGATCGTTCCCTGTGATTATGCGCAAACCAAAGCGGCCACCATCGCCGTAGCGGATTACGAAGGCCCCGTTTACCTGCGTTTCGGTCGCCCCTCCTGGCCCATCTTCACTACTGATATGCCATTCGAAATCGGTAAAGCACAGGTGCTTTCAGAAGGAACCGACGTTTCCATCTTCGCCTGCGGCCACATGGTATGGAAAGCCATTGAAGCCGGCCTGCAACTCGAAGAAAAAGGCTATAGCGTGGAAGTGATCAACATCCACACCATCAAACCGCTGGATACGGAAGCCGTGCTGAAATCCATCAGCAAAACCAAATGCGCGGTAACCGTGGAAGAGCACAATATTATTGGTGGTCTGGGCGACAGCATCGCACAGGTAGCTGCGAAAAACCTCCCCATCCCCATCGAATACATCGGTACCAACGATACCTTCGGGGAAAGCGGTACACCTACTGAACTCCTGAAGAAGTACGGTCTGGATACGCCTTTCATCGTGGAAGCGGCGGAGAAAGCGATCAAAAGAAAAGGATAGTTTATGGCGGATGGCCTTCTTTAAAAAAGAGGGCATAGCCATAAGATTAATATTTAAAGAGGTGTTGCAGTAAATGCGGCACCTCTTTTTTTTCAACCTTCATACGCAAACGTTACGGTGTAAACACCAACGCAAGTAACCCTGTTACACCGTGGAAGCCGCCGGAAAACAACGTCGGTGGCACCGGTTCCAAACCGGCTCCGGAGACCCGCTTCTCCCCCAACCCCTCGCCAGGCAAGGCTTTGCCGCATTTTTAACGCCACAAATTCCCCTGAAAAGAAAAACACTGCACCGAAGTCGATGCAACCACCCAAATCAGGACATGTAAAACACCGCCAGAAATTCCTCAAAATCCCTATCTTCCCCGCAAATCGCACCGAATGGCGTTGAACGACGACGACAGGCTTTTACTCATCCAATTCCGGGAACCCGCCACAAAGGAAGGCGCTTACACGGCCATTATCCGGAAGTACCAACAGAAGCTGTATTGGCATATCCGGAGGATGGTTGTAGAACATGAAGACGCGAATGATGTATTGCAGAATACATTTATCCGGGTTTGGAACGGCCTGGCGAATTTCAGGGAAGATGCGCAACTGTACACCTGGTTGTACCGCGTGGCCACAAACGAATGCCTTAGCTTTCTCGAACAACAAAAGAAAAAAAGCACGGCATCCCTTGATGAGCAGGTGGAAACGATGAGCAATAAGGTGAAGGCCGACCCATTTTTCGATCCGAAACAACTGGAATGGAAACTGCAATTGGCCATCCAGCAACTGCCTGAAAAACAACGGATCGTATTTTCGCTGCGCTATTATGATGAAATGCCTTACGAAGAAATGAGCCGTGTACTGGAAACTTCCGAAGGCGCACTGAAAGCATCGTACCACCACGCGGTCAAAAAAATAGAGGATTTCATAAAGAATCATTAAACTTTTCTTTGATACAAGGGTCTTAATGAATGAGATGAACGAGCAAATACACAATGAATTATTGAGCATCAGCCAGTTGGTGGCCGATATCCCACGGGTACCCACCTACCGTGTGCCCGAAGGATATTTCGATGAACTCCCCACAACGATGGCCGCCATCGTTGGGCTGGAGGAAGCGCCGTTATGGGAAAAAAGCCCTTCGATGCCACAGCAGGTACCCGTAGGGTATTTTGAGGAACTTCCGCAAACCCTCCTGGCCAGGGTGAAACAGGAGGAGCAGCAACCGGGAAAAGTGGTGCAATTGTTTCCGAAGCGTTTGCGCTGGCTCGCGGCCGCGTGCATCGTAGCTGTAATGGGCATCGCCGTATGGCGGTTCATCGGTAACGAGGAAATTACCGGGGCCGCTCCGGCAGTAGCTTTCAGCCAGGTTTCAGATGAAGAGCTTTCCAAATACGCCGAAGCGCTCACCCCCACGGACCCGACAACCAAAGAGGCTGAACCAACAGGAATTTCTGACCAGGACATTCAGGCGATGCTTACAGACTATTCCACCGAAGAACTTGAAAAGTATGTGAAGGAACAATATCTAAAGGAAGGAAGCCTTCATTAGATATCTTCTAAATTTTCGGCAGAGTCTTAAAAAAAATACAATCAGATGAAAAAAATATTATTACTTGCATTGGTTTTCCTTGGTTTCACGACTGTATCGTTGGCGCAAAATCCGGCTGGAAGGGTGCAAGCCCTGAAGATTGCTTTTCTCACCAGAAAACTGGACCTCTCTCCCGAAGAAGCGCAAAAGTTCTGGCCGGTATACAACAATTACGAAGCGGAAATCCGGAAAACAAGGCAGGAAATGAAGAACCAGGACGATGAAATCGCCTTTGAAGAAAAAGTGGTTGGCGTTAGGAAGAAGTACAGGGAGGAGTTTTCAAAGGTATTGGGCAAAGAAAAAGCCAATAAGGTTTTCACGGAAGAAAAAGAATTCAACCGTTACGTGCAGAAAGAGATCCAGGAACGCAGGTTGGAACGGCAGAACAACAGAAAGAATAACCTCAGGTAAAGCTATTTTCACCTTATTTAAACTAGGTGTTTTTCATAGGTTAGCAACGGCCGGCTCTTTTCAGGGCAGGCCTCTTTTTTTGTAATGCGTCCGGTACAAAGATTATTGTAATTTACAGCTACAATTCGAATACCATGAATGAAGTGATTATTGACAATAAGAAGTATGTATTTGTTCCCATCAAGAACTATACGGCTTTACAAAAAAAAGCAGCGCTTAAAATAAAGCCAGAGAAAACACTTACGATTGAGCAAGCGCGATTACATAGTAAAAAGTTGATTCACAAATGGGCGGCGGCAGAAAAGTAATCATCAAACAATCCGTTGCAGATAGCCTCGCCGAAATTGCCTGGTTCACGGAATCAAAAGGTCTGGTGGCTACCGCGGAAAAATTTGTTGATGATGCATATGATTTTTTCTTAAAACTTTCCGATTCAAGAAAATCCTATGCTTTATGCCGGGAACCGGAAAGAGCACTGCTGGGATTTAAGTGCATCTCCTATAAAAGAAAATATACTGTCGTATTCATAGAAACAGAGGAAGAGTTGATTGTATGTGAATTCATATCCACTAAACGTATTTGCTGGTAAATAAAGCGCTTTCACCCACCCCAAACCGGTGTTTTCACATCATGGTAAAACAGGAAATGCCATCCTGCTTCCTGGCCTTTTTCCCACCATTCCTGCCGTAATTCCATCGCTTTTTTACCGTCATAATCGTATTTAGCGATATACTTCTTTTTCATCTGCCCCAGTTGCGGCGCTTCGTCTCCACCAAAGAATACTGTTTCGCCGCCATCTACAATCGTGAACACTTGGTGGTAGGGAGAATGTCCCCCCGTTATTTCGTATTTGATGTATCCGTTTAAAACGCCATCGCCCTCCAGTATCTGAACGTTTGGTGCCTGTTGAAGTGGCGCAAGTTCTTCGGGGATGAATGAGGGCAACCCTTTGGAGAAGGCGAAATCCATTTCAGCACGTTGCACATAATAAGTGGCGTTGGGAAAGGATAATGTTCTTTCGCCGGTGGTTTCATTCTTTTGTGAAACACCACCCGCATGGTCTTTGTGCAGGTGGCTCATCAGCACTTTCGTGATTTCCGATGGGTTGATGCCGTTGTCCATCAGGTTTTTATGGAGTTGTAATACGCCGTTTTCAGTTGCGAAGCCCAATCCCGCATCCAGCAGGAGGATGTCTTCGGAAGTGATCACCACGAACGGCTGTACCTCTACCAGTAAGCTGCCGGTGGGCCGCTGCTGGATATCATCGTTTTCTTTGTTGAAAGGAACGAATTGCTTGGTTTGATCGATGGAGAAAGAGCCTTCCGAAAGCGGGATGATTTTCATGGGAGCATGTTTGTTCGGTGCGAAGATAGCGTTTAGTGTAGTTCACGCAATTGCTTTGTGCTGCGCACTTCGCAACGCAAGGGTGCAAGGACGCAAGGAGCGGTTAAGGCTTTTTAGCCTTTTATCAGGCAATTGGCGCCAATATTCAACACTTATGTCTTCAGTGAACAAATAAGTGCTTGAAATATCAACCCGCTGCAAACAAACAAGGCTTTGCGTCCTTGCTCCTTTGCGCTGCGCACTGCGAGAAACGAAGCAGTAAAGCAGTTGCGTGAAAAAAACCTACCGCAACACCATCTGCCTGTCCGCATCAAGCCGGATCATGATGAACAGCAGCACCGAGAAACTCAGCAGCGAAGTACCGCCGTAGCTCACGAAAGGCAATGGGATACCGATTACCGGAGCAAGCCCGATGGTCATACAGATGTTAATGGCGATATGGGCGAAAAAGATGCTGGCCACACCATAAGCGTATACGCGTGAGAAAGTACTGCGTTGGCGTTCCGCGATCATCACGATGCGGAGCAACAGGAAGGTGTAGATGCCGAGGAACAGCACACTGCCCACGAAGCCGAATCCTTCACCTATCGTACAAAAAATAAAATCCGTTCGTTGTTCGGGCACAAAATCGTAGCGGGTCTGTGTGCCTTTCAGGTAGCCTTTCCCGATCCATCCGCCGGAGCCGATGGCGATTTTGGATTGACGAACATTGTAGTTCTCTTCCGGCTTCTTTTTATTCAGGCTGGCCGCGATCTCTTCCGGCGTATTGGCGGCATAAGGGTTCTCCCGGCCCACGAGGTCGAAAATGCGTTCCACCTGGTGTTTGGCGAATACTTTGGTGAACAGGAAGGGCACACCGAAACGCTGTATGCCTACGGCCACCAGCCATATCAGGGCAATGGAGACCAGCAACGACTTCCGCCGCCTGATCTGTCGGCGCATAAGATAGGCCGCCAGAACAGCCAGTATGGTTAATGCGATGGCGAGGGTATTGGGGTCCAGCAACAGGGTAGCCACCACAAGGATGCCCAGGGAAGAGCCAATGAGCAATACGGTGATAGGTAGGCCTTCCCGGTACATCACGAGAAAGAATGAAAAATAGACCAGGGCCAGACCCGTTTCTTTTTGCGCGATACTGAGGATGGCGGGCACCAGGGCAATAGCGGCCGCAATCAGTTGCGACTTTGTTTTCGTGAAATCCGTTTCCACCCGGGAAAGGTATTTGGCCAGGGCCAGGTTCGCGAACACTTTACACAGTTCCGCGGGCTGCAACTGAAAGCCTCCTCCGAAACGAATGATCGATTCCGTTCCTTTTACTTCCGTATGGAAGGGGAATACCAGCAACATCAGGAATATCCCGAAGGCATAAAATATGTTCGCGGTAGCCGTAAAGAATTTGCTGTCTGTTACCAGTATGAAGGTGGCCAGCACCAGCGATACACCGAAGTAAAAGAACTGTTTGCTGTAATCCGTTTTAAACGACAGCAGCCCTTGCACCCAGTCTTCGCCATCACGGTATTCGTTCGCGAAGATGCTCATGATCCCGATCACCACCAGGAACACGTATATCCAGATCACCACCCAATCAACTCCTTTTGATATACCGGGGTTCTTCATAATTTATGCGGATAGGGTTTTGGAAGAATAGTATTTTTCATCAGGCTTCAGGAAAACGATCCTGTTGGTAAACGTTTGGCCACCTTCTTTCTTCGGGGTTTCAGGCTTTTTGGTGGAATCGGTTTTCACCCGGTTGTTCTCGAAGAACCTTTTCAGCATGGAACTGTCTTTGTACGCTTCGAGCCACTTGTATGCACGAACAGAGTCAGCCTTGAACTGAAGTCTTTTCAGGTACCAGGGCATCAGGTTGGCGCTGGCCACTTCTTCCATTTTTTTGATCCGCTCCGGACGAAGGGTATCGTTCAGGTATTTCTCCATCATAATGGAGGCGATGGGGCCACCCCAGGTTCCGCCATAACCGGCATTCTCCACGACTACGGCAATGGCGATTTTCGGATCCTCGCGGGGCGCAAAGCAAACGAACACCGCGTTGTCTTTCAGTTCTACTACTTTTCCGTCGATGTACCTTCTGTTCTGTGCCGTACCTGTTTTCGCGCAGATATTGATGCCTGGGATTGCGGCAGAAATAGCTGTACCGCTGATTACCACGTCCTGCATACCATCCATTACCGCTTCATATGTATCGTTGGAAAGGTTTACGAGGGGCGTTTGTTTTACCCTGTATTTATTCAGCAATGTATCGGCCTCGGTTTCCCCTTCAATTTTTTCAACAATATGCGGGATGTAATAATATCCTTTGTTTGCGATGATGCACATCGCGTTGGCGAGTTGCAACGGCGTTGCCGTCATCATATCCTGGCCGATGCCCAATGTGAGGTTGGTGCAGGAGTTCCAGGCACCGCGGTAAGTAGCGTTGTACTTGGCGGTATCTGGTATATTGCCTTTGTCTTCACTGGGCAGGTCCACGCCCAGGGTATGTCCAAGGCCCATGTGGTCCATGTATTCGGCCCATTTGTGGTAGCCGTTCTTCACACCTCCGAGCGCCGGATTATCAACACTCATCCTGTAGATATGCGAGAAATAAGAGTTACAAGAGTTGGCGATGGCGAGTCGCAGGTTGGCGGCGTGCCCGGCATTGCTGTGGGTACAGGCGGGTTTGCCATGTCCGCAGGCATAATATCTTCCTGAACATGGGTAGCCGAAGGCCGGGGTGATGATGCCTTCATCCAATGCCACTAATGCCTGGAGCGGCTTAAATGTAGATCCCGGAGGATATTGCCCTTTGATTCCCCGGTTCATCAGTGGCGCGGCCACGTCCAGCAACATCCTGTTGAGGTTCTTCTTACCATCGCTGCCCGTAAGCATGTTGGGATCGAATGTGGGGCCGGAGGCCATGGCGAGGATACCACCGGTTTTCGGTTCAATGGCCACTACGGCTCCAACTTTGTTGGCGATCATTTTTTCCGCCATCACCTGGAGGTCAACGTCAAGGTAGGTGCGGAGGTTTCTTCCTGCCACCGCTTGGGTATCATAGCGTTTGTTCTCGTATGATCCCTGTATCCTGTTCCTGTTGTCTTTGATGAGCACTTCCACCCCACGCTGGCCCATTAATACAGATTCGTAGGTGTTTTCCAGTCCGGATTTCCCGATATAATCACCCATGCGGTAGAAATAGTTGGAACGCCTGATGGCCGCGGAATCCACTTCACCCACGTAACCGAAAATATGCGCGCCCACATTGTACGGGTACTGCCGGATGGGACGTTGCAGCAGGTCGAACCCCGTGAACTTCCAGATGTTCTCGTTGATACCTGCGTATTGTTCCGGGGAAAGCAGCCCCTGGAACACCGATGGGCGGTACCTGCCGTTCTTCAGCACCGCCGTGATCACCCTTTGTTTGAATTCCGCCGTATCTATGCCGAGTAACCGGCAAAGCGTAAGGGTATCAGGGTTCTTCAGTTGCGCCGGGGTAATCATCAGGTCATAGGCCCGTGAATTGTTGAGAATGGCTTTCCCGTTGCGGTCGTATATGATACCGCGGTCGGGGTAAACAGTCTTAATCAGCAGCGCATTGTCTTCCGCCAGCTTCTGGTACTTACTCGTAAGCACCTGGAGGGTGAAGAGCCGTACCACGATGATGAGGAACATGGCCAGGAAGATCACCCGGACCACATTACTCCTAGATTGATTGAATACAGACATGCTGCGAACAGGTTTATTTCAGTGCGAAGTAAGTTATGCGGTATTGGTACGGAACCTTTGTTTTCTTGGAAACAGCATTTCCACCAGCATGATCATCAGGAAACTGATGCCGGTGGTGGCCGCTACTTTTCCAATAAAATACAGAAAAGTTCCGAACTGCATCCATTCCAGCAATACCATCCAGGTATGGTGCATCAGCGTAAGCACGAGGGCGTAGGTGGCATAAGGCGCCCAACCCATACTTTTAGCGGAAGGAGACACATAATTGAATTCAGCGGTATCACGGGAGGTAAGCAGGTTAATGATGAAGGGCCTGACATAAGCGATGAGTATGCAGGCCGCGGCATGCAGACCAGGCGTTTTGGTGAACGCGTCCATGCTCAGTCCAAACAGGAAACCGATCAGCAACAACGCGAAACGGTTGATATGGAAGGGCAACCATAATATGAAAAGAAAATAAAGATAAGGGACCACAAACTGGTGCAGCGGTGGAATATTGTTCAGCACGAATACCTGCACCAACAGGAACACCACGTAACGGATGATATTTTTCAGAAGTTCACTCATTGGTTCCTGGTTGCCTGCTTTAATTGTTGCAGTTCGCCTTTTTCAAGGTTCTCTATCGCATAGACGTATTGAACGTTGAAAAAATTATTGGCTGTTCTCAATTTAACAGTATGGAAGTTGCTGGCCGGTTCGGAAGTGATTTCTTCCACCGTACCTACCAGTATGTCGGGGGGGAAATGATCGGAATAACGGCTGGTAACCACACTATCTCCTTTCTTTAATTGCACGCTTTTGGGAATTTCTTTCATGGTAATAAACAGCGGGTTTTTACCATCCCACTCTACAGAACCGGTTTCTCCTGTTTTCTTTACGCTGGCGCTGATCCGGTTCTGGCGGTGCAACAAGCTCATCACAACGGCGTAATTGCCACTCACATCTACCACCTTCCCTACTACACCCGACGCGGAAACGATGCCCATGTCTTTTTTGATGCCCTGGTTGGCCCCACGGTCTATCATCAGGTAATTGCTCTGGCGCGAGGTGGAATTGTCGATTACCTGAGCGGGCAGCGAAAGGAATTTCCGGTAGAACCCGGTACTATCGATCCGGACGGTATCACTGATCACCTGGACGGAAGTATCTCTTTTCCCGTAGTTCACGGACAACTGATTGCGGAGCCGGTTGTTCTCTTCCAGCAGTTCCTTGTTCTTTTGCTTGAGTTTGAAATACAACTCCACATCGTTGTACTCGGAATTGAGTTTCCCGCTCACTTCATTGGATATCCCCATGAAAGTGGCCTGGTGAAACTTATTGTAGGAGAAAAGTAAAGAAAGCGACACAACCTGCAACACCAGGAAGAAGAGGAAGATGGCATATCTTCTGATGAAGAGGAAAATGTTGCGCACGGTTTCTTTATATTTTGAATTCTGAATTTTGAATTTGGGATGAAGTTCAGTTCAACATCCGGCATTCAACGTTCAAAATTATCGCATAACAAATGGGTACTTATCGTAGTGTTTGAGGGCCAGTCCGGTACCGCGCACCACGCTTTTCAGCGGATCGTCGGCTACGTGAACGGGCAGTTTGATTTTTTGGCTGAGGCGCTTGTCGAGGCCACGGAGCAGGGCACCGCCACCTGTGAGGTACAAACCTCTTCTATAGATATCCGCCGCGAGTTCGGGCGGAGTGGTTTCCAGCGCTTTCAGGATGGCTTCTTCTATTTTGAAGATGCTTTTGTCGAGGGCCTCGGCGATTTCCTGGAAAGAGACCATGATTTGTTTCGGAATGCCGGTCACCAGGTCGCGTCCGTTTACGGGAAGGTCATCGGGTGGGTTATCGAGGTCCTTCATGGCAGCGCCGATCTGTATCTTGATCTGCTCAGCGGTTCTTTCCCCGATGAGCAGGCTATGGTAGCGGCGAAGCGCTTCCATGATATCGGCGGTGAATTCATCACCGGCGATGCGTATACTCTGGTCGCAAACGATACCGGCCAGGGCAATCACGGTAATACCGGTGGTACCGCCACCAATGTCGATGATCATGTTGCCCACGGGTTCTTCCACGTCAATCCCGATACCCAGTGCGGCGGCCATGGGTTCGTGGATCAGGTAAACTTCTTTGGCGCCAGCCTGTTCGGCACTGTCGCGCACGGCCCTTTTTTCTACTTCCGTAATGCTGGAGGGGATGCAGATCATCATCCGCCAGCTTGGGGGGAAGAGCGGTTTTTTGGGATAGATCATTTTGATCATTTCCCGTATCATGAGTTCAGCGGCGTTAAAATCGGCGATCACCCCGTCTTTCAACGGGCGCACGGTGCGGATGCTCTCGTGCGTTTTTTCGTGCATCATCAATGCGCGTTTACCCACAGCCAGCACCGACTTCGGATTGTTGCGGTCGAGCGCTACAATCGAAGGTTCGTTCACTACAATCTCGTCGTTATGTATGATGAGGGTATTCGCGGTACCCAGATCCATGGCAATTTCCTGTGTCAGGAAGTTAAATAATCCCATTTTTTCGGAATCTGATGGTTAGAAAGGATGTTGCAAAATTGATGCAAATTATTCGAATATACAATTTTACAGGTTGTTGTTTCCAGGTTTTATACAAGTATTGTGAAACCCGTGTGTTTACAAGGGTTTCAGCCCAATGAAACCATTCACCTAATTGTTTAGAATTCGTAACCGATGTCTTTTCTGAAATACATTCCTTCGAACACTACTTTGCCGAGGAACGATCTTGAAAGTTCAGCCGCTTCTTTTACGGTGTTGCCGTAAGCCGTAAGTGCGAGTACCCTTCCGCCAGCCGTAACCACGGATCCGTTTTTTTCCGTAGTGCCTGCATGGAAAAGCACTGCTTCTTCGGGAAGGTTTGCATCGTGCCCCGATATAACAAAACCCTTGCCATAATCCCCGGGATAACCTCCGCTCACGGCCATGGTCGTAACGGCAAAGCGTGCATCGGCTTCCACTTTTACCTGGTCCAGTTCTTTTTTAGCGGCTGATACCAGCAAGGTAACGAGATCGGTTTTCAGCCTGGGCATCACCACTTCTGTTTCGGGATCGCCCATCCGGCAGTTGTATTCGATCACGAAAGGCTCGCCCTTCACTTTAATCAGCCCGAAGAATACGAACCCGGTATAGTCGATATTCTCTTTGTAGAACCCGTCGATAGTGGGTTTCACGATACGTTCTTCCACCATCTTCATAAATGCGGCATCCGCGAATGGTACGGGAGATACCGCGCCCATGCCCCCGGTATTTAACCCGGAATCGCCTTCGCCGATGCGTTTGTAATCTTTCGCTTCGGGCAACAGCACGTAGTTCTTACCATCAGTAAGGGCGAAAACACTCAGTTCGATCCCATCTAAAAAAGCTTCCACCACCACTTTCGCGCTCGCGGAACCGAATTTCGCATGTTGAATCATCTGCTCGAATTCCGCAATGGCTTCTTCTCTGCTCTGGCAGATCAGTACGCCTTTGCCGGCGGCAAGTCCATCGGCTTTTAATACGATGGGCAGGTCGTGTTGTTCTAAATAAGCCACTCCTTCCGCATAATTATCCGCTGTAAATTCAGCATAGGCTGCCGTGGGAATGTTGTGCCGCTGCATGAATGCTTTTGCGAAAGCCTTGCTGCCTTCCAGTTGCGCGCCGTAGGCCGCAGGACCGATTACGGGGATATGTGCCAGTGCACCATCGGCTTTAAAAAAGTCTACAATTCCTTTCACCAGTGGTTCTTCCGGCCCCACCACTACCAAACCGACCTGGTGTTCCAGGCAGGCGGCTTTCAGTCCTTCGAAATCGGAGACCCCGATGTTCAGGTTGGTACCGCAGCCCGAAGTACCCGCATTTCCGGGGGCTATAAAGAGTTGATCACAATCCTTGCTTTGTGTTAATTTCCAGGCCAGTGCGTGTTCACGCCCGCCTGATCCTATCAGTAAAATATTCATAAACCGTAAATGAGCCACGAAATTCGTCAAATTAATCAGTATTTTACGCCCCGTTATTTTATTGTCAACATTTTTGCAACCTGCGTATGAATTCACCTAACCCTGCATTGGGGCAGCGGACTATTGCCGGGCACCCACCCGGTCTCTTTGTGCTCTTTTTTACCGAAATGTGGGAAAGGTTCTCTTTCTACGGCATGAAAGCCCTCCTGATCTTCTACCTCACCAAATACCATTTTTTTACCGACAAAGCAGGCAACGAAATCGTGGGCAACTACGCGGCGCTCGTTTATGCGTTGCCCATCCTGGGCGGACTGCTGGCCGATAAATACCTCGGTTTCCGGAAAGCCGTGATCTTCGGCGCCATCCTGTTGGTACTTGGTCACCTCGGCATGGCCGTGGAAGGCTTCCAGGCCTATTACGACGCTGCGGGCAATGTGGTGCGGGATGAATCGGCCATACAGGTATTCTACCTTTCCATGGGGCTGATCATCATGGGCGTGGGATTCCTGAAACCCAATATCTCCACCATCGTGGGCGCTTTGTATGAAAAAGACGATCCCCGCAGGGATTCCGGGTTCACTATATTTTATATGGGCATCAACACCGGTTCATTCATCGCGACGCTGTTGTGCGGATGGCTGGGGGAAACCTATGGCTGGCGCTACGGCTTTGGCGCGGCGGGCATCGGGATGCTGCTTGGACTGATCGTATTCATCTGGGGACAGAAATTTCTGATGGGCAAGGCCGAACCCAAGGACCCGGCGCTGCTCCAACAAAAAACACCTGTTGGCATCAGCCGGGAATGGCTGATCTATATTCTTTCCCTCGCAGGCGTTTTCGTGTGCTGGCAACTGGTGCAGTACCACCATGTGGTGGGCACCATTCTGTCGGCCGTATCCATCGCGGTGGTGGCCTTCCTGCTCTGGTTCATCCTGCGGAAATGTACGCCCCAGGAAAAAGGACAGATGCTGGTGCTCCTGATCCTGATCATATTTACCGTGGTATTCTGGGCGCTCTTCGAACAGGCCTATACTTCCATGAACCTGTTCGCCGACCGGGTGGTGGACCGCAACGTTTTAGGCGGAGAAGTGAAAGCCAGTCAGATCTTATCCCTCAATTCACTCTTTATTATATTGCTCGCCCCGGTACTGGCCTGGCTGTGGATCAAACTGGCGAAGAAAAAGATGGAACCCAATACACCGGTGAAATTCGCTATGGGACTGCTTTTCGCGGGCATCGGCTTCGGCGTGCTGGTATTGGGCATCAAAAACGCGGATAGCCTGGGTAAAGTACCGCTGGTATGGCTCGTGCTCACCTACCTGTTCCATACCCTGGGCGAATTATCGCTTTCACCCGTAGGACTTTCAGCGGTAACCAAATTATCCGTGCCCCGCATTGTGGGCTTTATGATGGGCGCCTGGTTCCTGGCTACCGCCGGTTCTGAATTCATCGCCGCGGTGCTGGCCAATATCGCCAGCGTGGAAACCGTGGGCGGCGTGGTAACCGATGTGAAAGCTTCGCTGAACGCCTATTCCGAGTTGTTCTGGTTCCTGTTTATCGTGGGCCTGATCTCCGGAGGACTGCTGCTCCTGCTCTCTCCCTTCCTTAAGAAATACATGCACGGCGTTAAATAAAAACATCAATCTGATTAGTTATGAACTTTGAAACCAATGATTTTTTCAAATCAAAAGTATTAGGGCATCCTTCCGGACTGTTCGTGTTGTTCTTCACCGAAATGTGGGAAAGGTTCTCCTACTACGGCATGCGCGCCCTGCTTGTATTGTTCCTTACCTCGTCTATCATTGGCGATAACCCCGGCTGGGGATGGCCGCGGGAGAACGCCCTGGCACTTTACGGTTCCTACACTTCCCTCGCTTACCTCACCACCATTTTAGGCGGATATGTGGCGGACAAAATCATCGGTTACCGGTGGGCGGTAGTATTGGGCGCCACATTAATGACACTGGGACATGCTTCCATGGCCTTCGAAACGCAGTTCTTCATGTACCTCGGACTTTTCCTGTTGGTGATCGGGAACGGCTTCTTCAAACCCAACATGACCTCCATCGTTTCCAACATGTACAAGGACCATCAGGATAAAAAAGATGGTGCTTATACTATATTCTACATGGGTGTGAACGCCGGAGCCTTCCTGGGCATCATGCTCTGCGGATACATCGGGGAAACGGTTTCCTGGAGCTGGGGCTTCGGACTCGCCGGTATCTTCATGTTCTTCGGCATGCTGCAGTTTTATTTCTCCCAGAATATTTTCGGGAACGTTGGTCTGAAACCGGAGAAAAACACGGATACTTCCGCTGTGAAAAAAACGGTAGATGAGAACGGAGATAAACTGAATCCCTTTACCAAATTGGACCTGTTCCTCATCGCAATAGTGGCCATCACCGGGTTACTCTGGATCATCAACGACCCGATGTCGAAAATATCCGAGTACAATTTCTTCAACTTTACAGTAGCCGGAAACCCCGGTGATACGTTCGCCATCGTATCCGCCGTGCTCATCTTTGTATTTATTCTGATCAGCCGGATCATCCGCTACGACCGTATTACAAGAGACCGGATGATCGCCGTGGTGATATTCGCGTTCTTCACCGTGTTTTTCTGGGCGGCATTTGAACAGGCGGGCGGCTCCATGACCATCTTTGCGGGCGATTACACCAATCGCTCCCTGGAAGGTGCGAGTGCCATGGCTTTTAAGGTCATCAATACGCTGATCACCATCGTTCCTTTGGGCATCATCTCTTATGTATTGTTCAAACTCTTCCAGCAAACCTTCGCGAAATACGCGCTGGCCAATATTATTCTTTCCCTCAGTTTTGTCCTGATCTGGGGTATCGTGATCTGGATGCTCTCCAGGCAATTCTCCGCGACGGGTACCGAGGTTCCCGCCACCTGGTTCGGTATCCTGAACTCACTTTTCATCATCACGTTCGCTCCCCTGTTCTCCAAACTCTGGGAGAGTAAGTTTAACCCCAGCGGTGCTGTGAAGTTCGGCATCGGGTTACTGTTGCTCGGCCTGGGCTTCGGCTTCCTCGCCTTCGGCTCCTCCGAAATTCCGCAAGGCGCCAAAGTCGCCTCCGTTAGTATGATCTGGCTGATCCTCGCTTACCTGTTCCATACTTTAGGCGAGTTGTGCATCTCTCCCGTGGGACTTTCTTATGTAAGTAAGCTGGTGCCCGCAAGGATGATCGCCATCATGTTCGGTATCTGGTACCTCGCCATCGCCATTGGTAACAAAGCCGCGGGTACCATGGGCGGTATGATCGATAAGATCACGGAAGCATACTCGCTTTCTACTTTCTTTCTCATTTTCACGCTGGTACCGGCAGCGGGCGCGCTGATATTGTTTGTGTTGAATCCGTTGCTGAAGAAGTTGATGCACGGGGTGAAGTAAATAGGTTTCACTTTAGGTTAATTTCTCGCAACGGCGCTACGACGCAACGGGCTGTTGATTTGTTGGGTTGTCTGTTATAATGGTAAATCGAATAAATAAAAAAATGGAGTGGCATATCATCCTTTGATACACCACTCCATTTTTATTTGTTTCTGTTGGATGCATTTGCGTTTATCCGATGCTCAACGCCTGCGGTTTACCAGCTTACGCTGAACACATCAGCACGTTCTAACGTGGCGTCGTAGCGCCGTTGCGAGAAACAACTATCCTTTCAGCAGCTCCAAACACCTCACCCTATCCTCCTGCGCGTAAGTCATACACGTTACCACGATCTCGTCCACTCCGAAATCATTGGCGAGACGGGCAAGCTGCTCCTTCACCTGGTCCGGCGTTCCGGAAACGATGCGCCCCGCGTTCTGCCGGATACGTTCTTCTTCCGCGGGTGAAAAAACATAATCTTTTATTTCATCATAGCTCCCGATGGGACCGAAATATCCTTTCTCAAACTGGATCAGTGTGTAATCAGCCAGTTTACGGAGTTCCATTGCTTTTTCTTCTGTATCAGCACATTGTACGGAGATGGACAAAATAGCGTGCGGTTCAGGAAACGCTTCGCTGGGCACGAATTGTTTGCGGTAAGTTTCCGCCACTTCAGGCGTAGCGTTCCCGTTGATGAACCGTGCAATGGCCAGTCCCATCCCGAACCTGGCCGCTATTGCGCTGCTGCCACCGCTGGAACTGAGTATCCATTGCTGCGGAATGGTGGCGCACTGCGGAACGGCAATAATATCTCCATACTGTGTGCGGGCTTCGTCGCGAAAGAATGCCTGGAGGTGTTTCAGTTGTTCGAGGTAATCGGCTTCGCTGAACGTGTTGGATGGATTGAGTAAGGAAGCCGTGATGCGGTCGCCTCCGGGTGCGCGGCCCATCCCCAGATCGATGCGGCCCGGGAAAAGCGTTTCCAGCATCCTGAAGTTTTCCGCCACTTTCAGGGCGCTGTGGTTGGGCAGCATGATACCACCCGAACCGATGCGTATAGTACTGGTTTCAGAACCCAGTTTCACCATTAACAATTCTGGGGCGGAACCGGCTATCATGGTGGAATTGTGGTGTTCTGATACCCAAAACCTGTGATAGCCAAGCTTTTCAGCCAGTTTAGCCGTGGCAATGGTATTGGCCACCGCTTCAGCCGCGGTGCCGCCTTTTCTCACGATCGACTGGTCGAGTACACTCAGTTTCAACTGTTCAAACTTCATCCTTTCAATATTTGTAGATACAAATATCGGAGTAATAATGTTAGCGGCAACAAAAAATGCCCCGCTTGCGCAGGGCATTGACCTTTGACCGAGCCATCTATATAAGAAGTTTACACAAAACTGAGGTGATCGTATTTTCTGCCAAGGATAGCCGCATCGTCTACACCGAGCCAGTTGCGGAGCAACGTGGCGTACACATTTTTAAAGTCTACCTTATATTGAAGGTCACCATCTTTAAGGTTGGCGAGATCGGGCATGGCGTTGAGGAGTCCTTTTTCCTTTAAGCCGCCGCCCACGAAGAACATGTTGTTGGCGGTACCATGGTCGGTGCCGTTGCTGGCATTCTGTTTCACCCTTCTGCCGAATTCGGAAAAACTCATCAGCACCACATCGTTGAAGCGGTTGTTGGTCTTCAGGTCTTTTACGAAAGCGGTAACGGCATCGTTCATTTCGGTGAAAAGCCTTTTCTGCTGGGCGTCCTGGTTCACGTGTGTATCAAAACTACCCAGGGAGAGGTAATATACTTTTGTATTGATATCAGAGAAGATCAACGAAGCGATAGTTTTCAGACTTTGCCCCATTTCCGTTCCGGGATATCCTGCGGAACTAGGGCGGAGTTTACTTTGTTTGTAGATGTAATCGGCGGAACTGATGGTTTCAGCCATCGTTTTATAGAGGTAATCCACAGGCCGTTCGTTGTGGGAAGTATCATGTTCTTTCAGGATATCTTTCAGGAATTTATCCTGGCTGGTGCCGAACAACTTGCGTGGATCCTTCAGTGCGATGCCTTTGGCATCTTTTCCTTTCAAAGCCAGGCTCAGCACATCGTCTACTTCCAGCGCCTGGGTGGGTTTGTCGCATCCGCTGCACTGCGCGTCGAGGTAGCGTCCGAGCCAGCCGGTGTTCCAATACTCATCACTTTTGCTGGCGGTATGCCAGATGTCCATACTTCTGAAATGGGAGCGGTCGGGGTTCGGATATCCCACGCTGTTCATGATGCCGAGCGCACCTTCGTCGTATAAGGCTTTGAACCCGGTAAGCGCGGGGTGCAGGCCAACCTCATCGGTCAGCGACAAGGCTGCCGTTCTTTCGATGCCAATCTTCGGGCGTGCTTGGAAGTACAGGTCGTTGCGAACGGGTATCACGGTATTCAAACCATCGTTCCCGCCGCTCAATTGCAATACCACCAACACTTTGTTGCCGGGGGGTACCATGGCTGGCTGCTCAAATGCTTTCAGGAATTTCGGCAGCATCAGGCTGGCGGTGGCGAGTGAGCCGGTTTGTAGGAAAGTTCTTCTCTTTATGAACATGGCGTTGAATTTGGAGGATGGAGGAATTAGCACAACTGGTATTCCGGTGTACTCATCAGTTGAATGGTGGCTGTTTTAATGAATTGTTCGCGATTGGTACTATCGGTGTACTTAGCCACCGGCGTGGTATTCGCAGGCTTCAGTTGCAGCAGCGCATCCGATAGTTTATTGAGCAATTGCTCGCGGGGCACCTGTTCAAACTGCTTCGTATATATGTTCCAGTTGATCACCACTTTTATCTGCTGACCGCCGCCCTTCGCTTTCAACAGCGCGGTGGCGGCTTTGTCTTTCATACCCATCATAATATCATCATCATCTTTGGGAGAAAGACTGAATACAGCGGATTCGGAAATGAGTTGAGGAATACGCATCCGGAGCATGAGTGTGGAGCTGTCGATCCAGTTTTTTCCACCGGGCCAGCCGGCCACGTTGGGCGGATAGAAAAGTAGTTGACCCAGGGCGCGTTGAAAAAGTAATTGCACTTCTTCATTCTCAATGTTCATCGGCACCAGCCGGCGGATGCCCGCCAGTAGTTCAACGGGCGATTTTATTTTCACCCCGATGTTCTTTTCTTCATAAAACCAATCCGAAGAAAAAATATCGCTCATCAACTGGTCAATCCTGTATCCGTTCTTGTAAAATCTTTCGGCGAGCCAGTTCACATGTTGCTGATTCACTTCTTCGTTTACAAAATACCGGTAGATTTTTGTGGTGATGTAGGTCGCGGTTTGTTTTTGTTCCAACAGAATATTCAACACATCATCCCCGGTAAGGTTACCTGTTTTGCCAAGTACGGTTTTTACGCCTTCATCGTGCACATTTTTTCTGAAAACGAAATCACCTTGTGCATTGTAACCCCATCCGGTAAAGGCACGGGCGGCTTCTTTAATGTCTTTCTCCGTATAATTTCCACGGCCCATCGTAAACAACTCCATCACTTCCCGTGCGAAGTTTTCGTTGGGCGATTGTTTCCTGTTCTGCTGGTTGTTGAGGAAGGCGAGCATGGAAGCTGAATGAGAAACGGCTTTCAGCAGATCGCCAAAGTTCCCTAGTGCGTGGGTTCTTATTTCATTGAGTAGAGCCTGGTTGAAGAAGAGGTTTACCTGGCGGGAAGCGAAATGTCCATGCCAGAAAAGCGCCATCTTTTCCCGGAGCTGCGCGTCGGAGTTTACCATCTGGTTCATCCAGGCGAGGTTCAGCCGTTTTATGCCGTCGCGGTAATTTTTCTGCAACTCGCGCCTTTGCATATCCGACAGTTCTTTCCTTTTCAACTGCGCATCGGATATCATCCGGAAAAGTTCACGGGTGTTGTTGTCTACTACATCAATGGGTGCGGGGGCCTTTGCGGAAGCGGCCATCAAAGCTTTCAGGTATGCTTTGGGGGTAGCAGTCTTCAACTGCTCCATTTCTTCCGCTGCCGGACCAAAGCCCGCGCGCCACAAAAGATGTTGATTTTTCTGCTGGTTAGAAACGGCCATACAATGTATGTATTTACCGTTATAGAAGAAATAAAAGTGCCAGGGTTTAAGCGGGGCGGAAAAAAATGTTAAGGTAATCAGAATCTGTAGTAGCCGCTGAAGCCGATGCCGGAGGAAAGGAGTCCTTTGGTTTCCCAGGTAACCCCTGACCAGTCGGAAGATGACCTTGAAATATTAGCGAGGGTAAAATCTACCGACAACATACACTTTTTCCCGGCGAGGTAATACAGTCCGGTGCCTATAGGTAGTGAAATTTCTGTTCCGGAGTTATTGGTGTTTGACGCGGTCCATTTAAAGGTTGAATATATGAATTGCGGTGCCAGCTCTCCGTAAAAGCCCATTGTTTCTATAACCGGTATGTACTTCCTTAAAAAATAGCCGGCGCCAAAACTATTATTGCTATACCGGGAAACCCTGGTTGTTCCCCCTTCCAGATACTCCGTCTTATTCGAATAAAATGATCCTTTCAACCTTATACCATGCGATAAGGAAGAAGAAGTAAAGAAGGAAACAGAAGGTAAAAAACTGATGTTGGTAGAAGCGGCGGAAGAAATACCACTTGAAAGTTGAGGTACATCAAATGAAGAAATACTACTGAAGTTTACTGTGCCGCCTAATAATTTATTTCCTTTACTGAATTGCGCTGATGCTGATTGAAAGATGAAGAATAAGGCGATGAAGGATAAAAAATGTTTCATTATGATAAGTGTTAGGTCACCTGGTTTACGGGCGTAAATGTAATGTCTGGCCCAACAAAAAAGTGAGCGGGAGCTCACTTTAACACCGTATTCAAAATAGATTAACAGAAGGTTTTGTTAACCGGCATGCATATATATAAACACACAATGAATGCGTCATCCTGGAGCTATGTTACGGAACAATGTAGTACACACTCAATTGCAGTCCTGAGCTCACGCCTGCGTGAATATCAAAATCATGGGTCGAGAGTTTTTTGCTCCGCATGTATTCAGCACCTGCCAGCGAGGTCCCCGCCATCAGCAGAAAACGGGATGAGGGTTTAAAGTAAAGACCTGCAGCAGCGTTCAGGGTCACTTGGAAAGGTTTATCCTGAAAGCCGATACCACTTCCGCCAAACTCAGGTTCAATCCTAAGCTTTTCTGATAAATGCAGGAACTCTAACAGACCTTCTCCATAGAGACCTACCCTATCATGCAAAGGAATAAATTTTTTCAGGAAATATCCGGCCCCTAACATGGTCGTATTCATTCGCGATGCCAGGGTTGCCGGATTGCTATATGTTCGCCGGTATTCTTTCTCTGAAGAGAAGCCAATATTCAGTTTTACTCCATGTACCGTGCTGGCATTTAAAAATATGCCTACTTGAGGAGAGAAGAGCATGTAGTTTGTTTTTCTCTTTGATGGTCCGGTAACAGTTCCATCCGGATAGCCGTCATCCAGACTGTAGCGCCAGTTAATGCCTGTACCAATAAGTAACTGATCTTTTTTGAACTGTGCGTTAACGGAAAAACAGCACACAAGAAGACTGAGTAAAAGCGATAGCTTTTTCATGCCAAGTAAGGGTTTAAAATGTAAAAAAGGGTTATACAACATGGGACATGCGGCCCATATTGGGGGCGAAGTTATTCAAATACACCTGCATATTATAGCACCAAACAAAAAAGTGAGCCGGGGCTCACTTTTCAGTATCAAAATGTCTGAATAAAGATCAACTAATCACCTTCGCACCGAAATAATTGTGCAGACTAACAGGCAGGTGTATCCCGTCTTCTTTCTGGTTGTTCTCCAATAAACACGCGATGATGCGCGGCAGGGCGAGTGAACTTCCGTTAAGGGAGTGTGCCAGGTGTATTTTACCGTGTTCATCTTTGAAGCGGATTTTGGCGCGGTTGGTCTGGTACGTCTCGAAATTGGAAACGGAACTCACTTCCAGCCAGCGTTGCTGGGCGGCGGAGAACACTTCGAAATCGTAGGTGAGCGCGGAAGTGAAGCCCATATCGCCGCCACACAGTTTCAGGATGCGGTAAGGCAGTTCCAGACTCTGCAGCAAGTGCTCTACGTGGCGCACCATTTCATCGAGTACTTCGTAACTTTTTTCCGGGTGAACAATCTGTACCACTTCCACTTTATCGAACTGGTGCAGGCGGTTGAGGCCGCGCACATCTTTGCCGAAACTACCCGCTTCGCGGCGGAAACAGGGGGTATAGGCGGTTATCTTCACCGGAAGTTCCGTTTCCTTCAGAATATCATCTCTGTAAATATTGGTGAGGGGTACTTCTGAAGTGGGGATGAGGTAGAAATTATCTTCTGTTACAAAATACATTTGCCCTTCCTTATCGGGTAGTTGCCCGGTTCCGTAAGCGGAGGCTTCGTTCACCAGCAGTGGCGGCTGGTATTCGGTGTACCCCGCATTGGTATTGAAATCGAGGAAATACTGCACCATAGCGCGTTGCAGACGTGCACCCCTTCCTTTGTACAAAGGGAAACCGCGGCCGGTGATTTTGGAGCCGGTTTCAAAATCGATGAGGTCGTATTTCACGATGAGGTCCCAGTGCGGGAGCGCGTCGGCGCCCAGTTGTGGTTCGGGGCCTCCGCTTCTCACCACCACATTATCTTCGGCGGAAGTACCGGGGGGTACTTCACCGGATGGCAGGTTGGGCAATTTCACCAGCAGGTCGTGCTGGGCCTTTTCCGCTTCCTGGAGTTGTTCGGTAATAGGTTGCAGGGAAGCTTTCAGTGCGGGCACTTCCAGTTTTTTCTGCTCTGCGCCAGCCTTATCGCCTTTCCCCATCAGTATGCCGATCTCTTTGGAGGCACTGTTTATTTTCGACTGCGTGGCATCAAATTCAGCCTGCAGTTTTCTTCTTTTTTCATCCAGTTCAATGATTTGGTCCACCAGGTCGGTTTCCTTGAAATTCCTTATGGCCAGTCTTTCCTTGACCCATTCCGGTTGCTGCCTTATCACGGCTACCTGTAACATGTTACGCTGTTTTGGGCAAAGATACAGGATACGGTATTACCTTTGGGCCATGAATATCAATGATGATCTGCAACAGCGGTGGTGGACACTGGAGGCGAAACTGGTGGAAAGGTTCGGGAAAAAGCCGGATATGGAAACGATCCTGTTCCTGATCGGCATCCAGGAAAGCGGGCAAACGGAAAATAAATTTTCGAAGGAACAGAAGCAGGACCTGATGCACATTGCAGTATGTACCGTGCTGGCGCCGAGCGGTTTTTTTGTATTGGAAGGACATGACGGCGACGGATGGCCGCATTTCAGGCAGTTAAAAGAAGTGCCTCCTATGGCGTTACCCGAGCAGGAGGCATTTCTGAAAGATCATATATTATTGTATTTCCAGGAACACGATTTTTAGATCTGTCCCATTACATACATCGCGGTGAGGGTTGGCGTTGGGCTGCCCCCTTTCTTCTCCAGGGTAACGGCGAATGCCTGCGCCTGGGGAATATTCTTCATTTTAGTAACCAGGTTGCCTGCGGGATCCACTTCAAAAACACCGGCATCTACGGGTTTTCCGTCTACGAGCGCCCACAACTGGTATTGTTTACCGGCTTCGGGAACAGGCAGGTTATTGACGAGGAGATAAACATCTTTGGTATTGGTGTTCCAGTAAACAGTGGCTTTAGCATCGGGCGAATTGCCTACGCCGTTCATGATCACGGGCTGGTTAGCCGGGTCTTTTAGGAGCGCCAGGCTTTTTTCCGCTTCCGCGATCCTGTCCATCACCTCTTTATTTTGTGAAGCGAGGGCGGCTTGTTCCGCCTTCACCCCTTCATACTGGCGGTACAGGTAGAAATTAAGGGCGGCGCTTCCGATCAGCAGGATCAATGCTGCCGCGGCCATCCATCCGAAGGAGGGGGTGCGCTGCATGGTCACCACAGGCGCCTGTGGTGCCACGGGATCCACGGGGAAAGTTGGCGACCCGTTGGGGTCAATCTCAACAGTGGTAGGTGAATTATCTATATCGGCCGCGGCGAAAATATCATCCAGCAAGCCGGCAGGCGGAGGTACAGCATTTGCAAGCAGCTGCTGTTCCAGTGAAAGCTCGAAGGCTTCACGGGCGGCAAGTACTTCGGGATAGGTGACACAGGCCCGCTCGAATTCGGCGGCTTCTTCCTGTGAGGCCAGTCCAAGCACGTAGCTCTCAACAATTCCACTTGATATGTACTCCTGCGTATTCAACTTTCTATTGCTATTTTAAAGTTCCTGTTTGTGTTTGAAAGATGGTTGTTTTGTTTGCTATTTTAAATATTCTTTTAATTGTATCAATGCCGTTCGTATTCTTGTTTTCACGGTTCCCAGCGGGATGCCCTGCATTTGGGCGATTTCATCGTGGGTGTACCCTTTGAAATAAGAAAGGTCAATCAAAAGCCGGTGTTCTTCCTTCAGTTTCTGTAGCACTTTTTTCAATCCTATGTTGTCGATATCGGGCTTCACCACCTGGGTGTAGGCCTCGGTTACATCGTTGAGTTCCGTGTTTTTCTGGTTGTTCTGGAATCCTTTCGAGCGGACGGTATCTATCGAGAGGTTGCGTGTTACGTTGAGCATCCAGGTGAAGAGCCTGCCCTTTTGGGGGTCGTAGCTGTCTATCTTCTTCCAGATGTTCACGAAGGCTTCCTGCAATACATCTCTTGCGGTTTCGCCATCGGTTACGATCTGCAGCACTATATTGTGCAAAGCCCCTGAGTAATGCTCGTACAGATACGAGAACGCGTTGCTGTCCTTTGCTTTTAGCAAAGAGATAAGCTCCTGTTCATTGTATTTGATCGGCGTACTCAAGGCAATGTTTAAAACGAATATAGGCTTTCCCAAACAACGCACAAAAAAAGTGGCTGTTACACCACTTACGATAAATTATGTCGGGGAGATTTTTTCCTGATGAAAAAATTATGCCACTACAGCCTGGTAGGCGGCGGCATCCAGCAGCGATTCCACGTCTGCTACATTGTCCACGGTCATTTTCACCATCCATCCTTCACCGTATGGATCGGAGTTCACGAGTTCGGGTGCGTTGGCCAATGCCGGGTTAAGTTCAGTAATGGTGCCTGCAACGGGGAGGAACAGGTCGCTCACGGTTTTTACCGCTTCCACGGTTCCGAAAACTTCATTTGCGGCCAGGGCCTTTCCCACTGTTTCCACTTCCACATAAACGATGTCGCCCAGTTCACTTTGTGCGAATTCGGTAATGCCAATGGTGGCTACGTTTCCTTCCAGGCGGATCCATTCGTGGTCCTTGGTGTACTTCAGGTTATCAGGAAAGTTCATTTGATGTTTTTTTGGTTTGCTGCAAATATCTGTAAATCCAATCCAACTACAAAACCGTAGATGATGCAAAATAAATCTTCGGAACCGGCCGGTTTCTCCACTTCAAAACATTTAAAATAAAATAGAATGAAAAAGATGAAACACGCGCTTGCCGCGCTGGCCTTACTGGTAACCACAACCGTTTGCGCACAGGAAAAAACTGTTGAAGTAGGTGGTGCACCTATGTATCCGTCTAAGAATATCGTACAGAATGCAGTGAATTCAAAGGACCATACCACGCTTGTGGCGGCGGTAAAAGCCGCGGGGTTGGTGGAGACATTGCAGGGAGAAGGGCCGTTTACGGTTTTCGCACCGGTGAACCGCGCATTCGACAAACTGCCCTCCGGCACCGTGGAAACACTGTTGAAACCTGAAAATAAAAGCAAACTCACCGCTGTATTAACCTACCATGTGGTGGCAGGAAAATACGATGCGGCCGCCATTATGGCCAAGATCAAAGAAGGAAACGGTAAAGCGGTGTTCACCACTGTACAGGGTGGTAAACTCACGGCTTCCATGAAAGGTAACAAATTGGTATTGATGGACGAAAGCGGACATTCAGCCATGGTAACCATTAAAGATGTTTACCAGAGCAATGGTGTGATCCACGTGATAGATACCGTGGTGCTTCCCAAATAATACCGTGAAATAGCTGGTTTCTCAAGGCGGGGTTTTTCCCAACCCCAGGCCGGGCTTTTTGGTCCGGCCTTTTTTTACCCGGAACCGCGTTGTATCTTAGCCACGAACCATTTCATTTTTCATGACGCGCAAAACCGGCTACTGGCTACTCGCAATACTTTGGACCTCCACCATCATCTTTCTGCTCTGTATGCCGGGATCAAAAGTGCCCAAAACCGCCGGTAGTTTTAAGTTCCCCCCGGGTACTGATATGGCCGTTCATGTTGTACTCTTCGCTGTACTCCAGATTCTTTGGGTACGCTCTGTTCAACAGGAATATGCACCATCTGCAAGGATAGCATTTTATATCATCGCGTTCGGGATCATCATGGAGTTCATTCAGCATTTCTTCGTTCCGAACCGGTCTTTTGAATGGGAAGATATTGTAGCCGACATAGCGGGTGTATTAATAGGAAATTTCTTCTTGAAACACTGGTGGAAAGCAGCTCAAAATAAAAAGCCCCTGTAGAAACAGGGGCTGTAACCAAAACTAACTGCTTATGAGAAAATTGACTGCTTTTCTTCTATACTTTCTTAATGGCAAAACTAATACCAATAAAGGGTGTAGTGCTGTTAAGAAAAGATTAAAGCACGTATAAAAGTTACATTGTTTTTTTCATAATACCTAATTTCTACCGCTAATTATTTGCGCAGTGTATAGCGCCTTTCATCAGGTTATTGATCTCCGGACTCAGGAACGGAATGCCCAGGTTCATCCCCCTTAAAATCAATAAAACGCCCGCCACTATTGAGATATATGGGATCATCTTTCTATAGGAGTTCCTCACGGATGCCCTGAAGAAGAAGCCAAAAGCGGATAGCGCCAGCAAAGCGGGAATAGTTCCCACCCCAAAAGCAGCCATAAAAAATGCCCCGTCGGCCACCGATTGCGACATCCCGGAGGCCGAAATTACGGCCAGGTAAACGACCCCACAGGGCAAAAATCCATTGCCAATCCCAATCAGGAAGGGGGCAAAACGCTTTTCACTGTGGAACCATTTCCCCGTAAATTGTTGCAGTTTGGCCACATATTTTGGAGTGGCCCCTCTTCTTTTGTACAACTTACCCGAAAAAACCACCACTATAATCAGCACTCCGGCTATCACGGAGAACCACTGGTGCCACCGGTATTCATAAAATGTTCTACCTATCAGTCCGGCTCCTGTTCCGATTACCGCATAACTCGACACACGGCCTATATTGTACAGGCCTATGTTCACCCACCGTTTCCACATGCCTCCGTTCATGCCCGGCAACGCAAAAGCGATGGGCCCGCACATGCCCACGCAGTGCATACTGCTGATGGCCCCCAATACCAAAGCAGGCAGGAACAACGAAAAGTTCACACTCAGTAGATGGATACCGGACATGATTGATAGTATTTTTTACCCGCCTTTTCCCAACTGATTTTCACCTGGTAATCCCCCGTTGATAACACCGATTTATCCAGCTCAAAAACACCGGAACCCGCTGTGGAAAAACGCATCTTCCGATCCCTTGATGCATCTGAAGCATAGTAGAACCATAGCTCTCCTTCTGTGGGAAAGTCCAGCGAATCCGGCCATTGGAAACGGAGCGTTTCGTTGTCCTGTGAAACTGTCGCGTTCATATCATGGCGCCGCGCGTTGGTCATGCCATCAATCTTATCCTGGTACGCCAGCTCTTCTTCATAATAATTCTTCGTGACAAGCTCCGTTTTCACGCCATTGCTTTTAAACACGAGTGTGCCTATGAGTGTGGCGAACAAAATGAAAACGATCAGTATTCCTTTACCCCAGTTCATGGTCGTTTATTTAAGGTTGAACGGGACCGAGAAAACTGGTAGCCGTATGCGCCAGTTTCTTATCGCCCTCGTAAATATTGATTTGCAAAGCTGTTTTACGTCCTTTGATGTTTTGCTGCGGAAGTACAATAAAGAAAGTCCCTTCCCCCTGCGCCTGCGGCGCCACGTGCAACGAACGTTTCCCGACATATTCCACCCTCGCCCCGGGAAAATCCACTTCCAAGGTAAGTTCCAGGGGATGAATGGTTTTATTGGACAACTTTACATTGTAGAGGTTGGAAAGACTGTCTGTGCCCCTTTCCTGGTACAACATACCAGGGGCGCGGAGCACGGTAACGATCACATCTTTCCGGGTATAGATCATGAAAGAAAGCAATCCAACAATCACCAGCAACAGCGCAGAATATAACTTCATGCGAGCGGTAAAACGAAGCGGCTGCTTTTTAGCGATCGAATTTTCCGAAGCGTAGCGGATCAGCCCGAGTGGCTTTCCGATGCTTTCCATCATGCGGTCGCAGGCATCAATACAGGCCGTACAACCCACACACTCCATCTGGATGCCATTTCGTATATCTATGCCCGTTGGGCACACTTTCACACATTGGAAACAATCAATACAATCGCCGCCTGAAGTATTTCCTTTTTTGAATTTCCCCCTCGGCTCCCCGCGGTTGTAATCATAAGCCACGGCCACGGAATTCTTATCCAGCAATACGCCCTGCAACCTGCCGTACGGACAAACAACGGTACAGGCCTGTTCGCGGAAAAAAGCATACACGCTGTAAAATATGCCCGTAAAAATGATGAGCGAGAAGAACCCGCCAAGGTGTTCAGTCACAGGCTCGGTGATGATCTTTTTCAGGTCGTGGATACCAATGATATAAGCCAGGAATGTATTCGCGATCAAAAAAGAAAGCAGGAAGAAGGCGATGTGCTTACCCGTTTTACGCATAATCTTATCTGTATTCCAGGGCGCTTTGTTCAGCAATTTCTGCTTTGCGGCGGAGCCTTCAATCCAGTATTCGAGCCTGCGGAAAAGCATTTCCATAAAAATGGTCTGCGGACAGGCCCAACCGCAGAACAACCTTCCGAACGCCGCGGTGAAGAGAATAATGAACACGATGAACGCGATCATGGCCAGCGCGAAGATGAAGAAGTCCTGGGGCCAGAATACTTTGGTGAAGAGGATGAACTTGCCCTGCGGGATATTGATCTGAAACAGCGGCACGCCATGAATATAAATGAATGGCACGCTGAAGAACAATATAAAATAGGCCCAACTCAATACCGTGCGACGGGTGTACCATTTTCCTTTTGGCTGTTGCGCGTAAATCCAGTTGCGCTTACCGGTGGCGGAAACGGTGGCGAGGGTGTCGCGGAAGGTTTGTGATGGTATGTTGGATGGATCGGGCATTTTTTGTTTTCTATAGTGGTTATTTTTCACGCAAAGACGCGAGGGAGCAAGGACGCAAGGGGTGGTTTATTGGATGAAACCCCGATGCTTTTTAAGATGTATGTAAATGATGCTATTCGCACTGCAATTAGTTGAGCTACTATTAATAAACTTTGTTATAAGAAGACCAGCAATAAAAGCTGCAAGAACGATCCCAACCATCAAGGCTTTGCGTCCTTGCCCCCTCGCGTCTTTGCGTGAACTTATTCCTCAAACAAATCCCCCTGCTTCTCCTTCGCCCCGGCGGGATTCGTTCCTTTCAATGTTCTGATATACGATGCCAGTTGCGCGATCTGTGAAGGCGAGAAATCATCTTTCCAGGCCTTCATCCCTTTTTCAGGAACACCATATTTAATTGTTTTGAAAATATCTTTCACAGAACCGCCGTGCAGCCAGTACGCATCTGTAAGATTGGGGCCTACGCCACCTTCACCCGCTTTGCCATGACAGGCCACACAGCTGGCGATGAACACATTTTTGCCCGCGGTGAGTTGTGCGGCATCACTGATCATTTCCACATTGCTCTCATCTACACGGTTGGCGGCTTTTTTAAGGTATTCCTCCTGCTCACGTTCCGCGTTTTCCATGGCGATGCGGAACTCTTCCGCGCTGGAAGGCGCGGTTTCCGAAACATGGAAGCGCCACAGGTAGATTACGCCGAAAATGATGGTAAGGTAAAATCCATAAAGCCACCACGGCGGCAGCCGGTTATCCAGTTCGCGGATCCCATCGTAGTCGTGGCCCAAATCGATGGAAGCTTCTTTTTCTTTCGACACAAAACCGTTCCATTTCTCAAACCAGGATGGGCCCTGTTTTTTTTCCGCTTCAGCAACCGGTGTTTTTACTTTTTGTAATCCGAGTAAAAAACGGAGGTTGAAAAGAAGCGCCACGATGATGATAAGTTCCAGGGCGATGATGGACATCATGGTGAAGAAGGAAAAATTTGAAAGTCCTTCCACAGCCTGGAAAGGTACGGCCGCGGGTTGTGCTGTTTCCTCCTGCGCGAAAGCGGGGACCGCCATAAAGAGCAGGAAAAGTATGGTAGTGGCTTGCGCGGCTTTTTTCAGCTTCTCCATTTTTTCCCTGAACACCTGGGAGGCACCCAGTACCACATTAGCGAGTACGCCGATGGCGATGAGTAATCCAACGATTACCACCAGCAATACAATAGCTACGGGGTGTTCGATTTCAGAAGGACGGGGCGGCCCCTCCGCGCGGAGTTGCGTGGGGAGGAGCAGCGCCGTTAAGCACAGGGCCGGAATATATTTCTGAAGCATAGATATGGAAAACATACAAATGAGTTTGCGGTTAGTGGTTCTGTTCGGGGTCAAGTGGAATATGACTTATCTCTTCTATCAATCGCTTGTCGGCTTTGAGGGTCCAGACCAGCATCAGGCTGAAGAACCCGGTGAAGAGCAGCAGCGAGATCAATCCGAAGATGCTTACGCCACTGATGGATTCGATATAGTTGATGAATTTCATGGCTGTTTATTTTTGCGTTACTGCTGAAACTTTAATATCGGTTCCCATGCGCTGGAGGTACGCGATCAACGCCACGATCTCCCGTTGTTCCCCTACTTTTATTTTATCGCCGGCAAGGCGTCCTTTGATGGCTGAAGCCTGTTCCACCAGGTCCTTATTCGCCTGGGCATCGTAGCCCTCTTCGTAAGGCACACCCAGCTTCTGCATCACCCGGATCATACCCGGCGTAAGCGTGGTATCAATATTCTGTTTAAAGAGCCAGCCGTAAGTAGGCATCACCGAGCCCGGCGACATAGAAGCCGGTTCCAGCATGTGGTTGTAGTGCCAGGAATCGGGATACTTTCCGCCAATGCGCGCGAGGTCGGGACCGGTTCTTTTCGATCCCCACTGGAACGGGTGATCGTACACGAACTCACCTGCTTTGGAGTATTCTCCGTAACGCGCCACCTCATCCCTGAACGGACGCACCATTTGCGAGTGACAGGTATAACATCCTTCACGGATATAAATATCACGGCCATGCAATTCAAGCGGGGTATAGGGTTTCACGCTGCTGATGGTAGGCACATTCGATTTTACCAGGAAGGTGGGCACCATTTCCAGCGCGCCGCCAATGGCCACCACCACAAGGCTCCATACCAGCATCTGAACCGGGCGTTTCTCGATCCAGCGGTGCCAGTGTTCTTTGCCATGCAATACGGGGTTCTTCGGAAGCGGAGCGGCTTCTACGGCTTCGTTGGCCACAAAACTTCCTTTCTTTACCGTTTTCGCGATATTGTACACCATGATGAAAACACCCGCCAGGTAAAGGGTTCCGCCCACACTGCGCGTGATGTACAGGGGAAGGATATTGGTAACGGTTTCCAGGAACTGGTATTTCAGTTGTCCTTCTTCCGTGAACTGTTTCCACATGCTGCTTTGCGCGAAGCCTGCCCAGTACAACGGTACAGCATAGAGCACAATACCGATGGTGCCGATCCAGAAATGTGTTCCCGCCAGTTTTTTAGAGTAAAGTGAAGTGTTCCACATCTTAGGCACCAGCCAGTAGATCACACCGAAGGTGAGGAAGCCGTTCCAGCCCAGCGCGCCAACGTGTACGTGCGCTACGATCCAGTCGGTGAAGTGCGCGATGGCGTTCACGTTTTTCAACGAAAGCATCGGTCCTTCAAAAGTGGCCATACCATAACAGGTGATGGCTACCACGAGAAACTTCAGCACCGGTTCTTCACGAACCTTATCCCATGCGCCGCGGAGCGTGAACAACCCGTTCAGCATACCACCCCAGGATGGCGCGATGAGCATCACGGAGAATACCACGCCCAGCGACTGTGCCCAGTCTGGCAAAGAAGTATATAACAGATGGTGTGGACCGGCCCATATATAAATAAAGATGAGCGCCCAGAAGTGTATGATGGAAAGGCGGTAGGAATATACCGGTCTGTTGGCTGCTTTAGGCAGAAAATAATACATCAACCCGAGGTAAGGCGTGGTCAGGAAGAAGGCCACGGCGTTGTGCCCGTACCACCACTGCACCAGGGCATCCTGTACCCCGGCGTACCAGGAATAACTTTTGAAAAGCGTAAGCGGCATTTCAAAAGAGTTCACGATGTGCAGCATGGCCACCGTAACCCAGGTGGCGATGTAGAACCAGATGGCCACATACAGATGCGATTCCCTTCTTTTGATGATGGTGCCGAACATGTTGATGCCGAACAATACCCATACCAATGTGATGGCGATGTCCACCGGCCATTCCAGCTCCGCATATTCTTTACCGGTAGTGTAACCGAGGAGCAGTGTGATGGCGGCCACCACGATGATGAGCTGCCATCCCCAGAAGTGGATATTCGATAATTTATCGCTGAACATCCTGGCCTTGCACAGGCGTTGCAGTGAATAGTACACACCCATGAAAATACCGTTGCCCACGAACGCGAAGATGACTGCGTTGGTGTGCACGGGCCTCAGGCGGCCGAAAGTAGTGGGCGCGAAATCGAAACTGATGGCGGGGTAATACATGGCGATGGCCGCGTACAAGCCCGCGAGCATCCCGATGATGCCCCAGAACATGGTGGCGTAGGCGAACCACTTTACAATCCGGTTGTCGTAATAAAATTGCTCTGCTTGCATGGTCAGGGAGTATTTGTTTTAGGTTGATCGTCGAATAAAATCCTTACCGGAGGCGCTTCTTCATCTTCATACTGCCCCGTGCGCACGCTCCATAGGAAGGCGCCCAGGAAGAGCGCCGCTATGGAGAGCGAGATGATAAGTAAGAGGAGAATGATCTGCATGTTTGTTACGGTTTGGGTGGTTTTCCGGGATAGGGATCAGGGGTTATTTACAGTAACAAAAGTAGCTTCCGGATTATGACATGGAAATGACATGGCTCAAGCCGAAGTATGATCTTAGTCAGCTTTCTTTCTGCCTAACCAGGAAGTGCATCCGTAGGTAATGAGCAGGATGGAGATGGAACTTGCGGGCATTAGGATGGCCGCGATCATAGGACTGAGCAGGCCGCATACGGCGAAGGAGATCCCAATAATGTTGTACAGGATGGAAAAGGCAAAGGCAGAAAGTATGATGCGGCGTGAAGCTTTGGCCATGCGAATAAAGCGTGCGGTATCGCCAAGCGATTTCCCTTCAAGGATAGCATCGCTGGCCGGTGTGAAAAGATTGGTATCGTCGGTAATGGCGATGCCTGTATCGGCGGCCCGGAGTGAGGGCGCGTCATTCAGCCCGTCGCCGATCATCATTACGTTTTCACCCCGTGCCCTGAGTTGCCGGATGAAATGCAGTTTATCATCCGGTTGCTGTTTGAAACGCATGGGCACATCGGTGCCGAGAAGTTGTTCGAGGAGCGGACGTTCAGCGTCATTGTCGCCACTCAACACCGCGAGTTTGACCTGCCTTTTGAGGGAAGCGACCAGTTCCTGCACACCCTGGCGGTATTCGTTCCTGAACACAAATCTTCCCAGTACTTTATTTTCAATGGAAACATATACGGATGTTTCGTTGGAACCCGGTGTTTTTCCCAGCACGAACCGCGCGGAACCCAGGCTCACCAGGTCGCCTTCCACAATGCCTTCAATGCCCTGGCCGGGCACATCGCGGAAACCATTTACGGAACGACGTCCTTTCACATCCAGGAAACGTACGATGCTTTTACTGAGCGGGTGGGTGGATTGCGCCGCCAGCGCAGCGATCTTTTCTTTTGTTTTAGAACAGAGGTGATCGCCTTCGAAACTGATTTCCTTACTAATGGAAGAAGTAAGCGTTCCCGTTTTGTCGAATACAATGAAGGTGGTGCCCGCCATTCTTTCGATGGCCGCGGCGTTGCGCAGGTAAAGCCCTTTGCGGCTGAACAGGCGCAACATGTTCCCATTGGTAAAGGTGTGGCACAAAAGTAACGCGCATGGACATGCGACAATGAGTACGGCGGTAACCGCGTTCCACACCACAGACTGGTCCTTTATATACCAGAACACTGCTGCGGACAATGCAATGGCCAGTACCACGATGGTAAAATACCTGCTGATGGTTTCCACGAAAGAAGTCTGTTTATCAACGGAATTTTCTTCGTTCCTGTTCCAGAGGCTGGTCAGGTAGCTTTGCGTCACTTCTCGTATCACCAGCATTTCAATGTTACCACCCACCTGCTTTCCGCCCGCATAAATAATTTCGCCCATTTCTTTTTCCACGGGAACGGATTCGCCGGTTACGAAACTATAATCGATCAGGGCCTTTCCTCTTGTAAGAATGCCGTCTGCCGGAACCAGTTCGGCATAGTGGATCAGCAATGTATCGTTGAGTTGAATATCGGGCAGCGGAATGGCTTTTTCCTCCTCTCCTTTTAATACCGTTACGCCTAAAGGGAAATAGGAAGAATAATCCCGTTCAAAAGATAGTTTACGGTAGGTACGGTCCTGCAGCACACGACCGGCGAGCATAAAGAAAACGATGCCGCTCATGGAATCAAAATAACCCGCGCCTGTACCGGAAAGCACCTCGTATACACTGCGGGCGAAAGTAACGATGAGCGCCAGCGCTATGGGTGCGTCGATATTGAGGTAGCGTGCTTTTAACGCGCCCCAGGCCGAGTGAAAAAACGTGGTGGCGGAGTAGAAAAATACGGGCAACGACAACAACAGGTTGAGGTAACGGAACAGTTTTCCCAGCATGGCCTCCGCCTCGGGCAATCCCAGGTATTCGGGAAAACTCATCAGCATGATGTTCGCGAAGCAGAACCCGGCGATGCCTAAACGATAAATAAGCCCTTTATTGGAAGGCGGTTTTTTCCCGGTGATGCTGTTTAAACTGATGTAAGGTTCGTAGCCGATACTGGTGAGCAGCTCGGCCAGTTCCCGGAGGGAAAGACTTATGTACCGGAAACGGACGCGGATTTCTTTCCGGGTGAAGTCCACTTTTGCACCGATCACCCCGTCGTTAAGCTTGTGGAGGTTTTCGAGGAGCCAAAGGCAGGAACTACAATGGATCTGTGGCAGGTAAAGCAGTACCTGCATCTGCTCATCATCTTTAAAATCAATGAGTTTGGAAACGATTTCGTCGTTGTCGAGGAAACTGAACTTGTCTTTCCTGGGGATTTCTTTTCTGTTCACACCAGGGTTCGGGTTCAGGCTGTAATAATCACACAGCCCTTCCTTGTTCAAAATACCATATACCGTTTTGCAGCCTTCGCAACAGAAGGCTTTTCCGTCGAGCACAACAGGGTTACCCGCGCAATCATCGCCACAGTGAAAACAGGTGATTTTAGAAGAAGAAGCGATCTCCGGCATACCGATACGGGAATTTGGTACGAAAATACCGGGGCGGGCAGGTGATAAAACTGATGGACGTCAGGGAAAAAACTGATCTTCATCACCGGGTTTATCTATCGCGGACCAGGATTGGGGGATTATCTGCCGACTATGGGACAAATTATTTCAAACTGGTATTTTTTACCTATCTTCGTAACCATCTACGCAAATCTTTATGAGAACCGCCAAAGAGAACATGGAGAAGGTGATCCCCCTGGTAACCCTGGAAGAGGTAAGAACACAACCCAGCCAGCAAGGGCTCCATTTTGAGATCACCCAGCTGGAAGAATTCTCCTCAAGGGTAGAATCCTTCACCCGTCCGCACCGCCACGATTTTTACATGCTCCTGCTGGTAACCGGTGGCGGCGGCGCCCATGATATCGACTTCAAAACTTACGAACTACAGCCCGGCAGCATTTTCTTCATGTATCCCGGACAAATCCATTCCTGGAAAACACTGCACAACGCACAGGGCTATATGCTGCTGTTCACGTCGGAATTCTTTACGCTCCGGTACAACAGCAATAACCTTTTCGAATTTCCTTTCTTCAATTACAACCAACACCTTCCCTACCTGCACCTGGAACCCGGCCAGATGGAACAATTCAGTTACCTGTTCCGTAAAATGGACGAGGAATATACCGGTAAAAAAACGGATAAGGAGAAGGTGTTAAAATCGTACCTGAACATATTACTGGTAGAGATCAACCGCAGCTACGTTCCGCTGAACGAACAGGTGGCAGACAAACACAGCCAGATGATCGTGCAGAAGTTTGAGCACCTGATCAACGAGAAATTCAAGGTGATGAAAGGCGTGAAGGATTACGCGGCTCGGTTGTGCATTACGCCCAATTACCTGAATGCCGTGTGTACGAAAGTGACGGGTAAATCAGCAGGTGAGCATATCCGTGAGCGCATTATGCTGGAGGCGAAAAGATTGCTGCTGCATTCGGACAATACGGTGAGCGAGATTGCTAGTGAGCTGAATTTTGATGACAATTCCTATTTCTGCAGATTTTTTAAGAAGTACGCGATGATAACACCGGAACAGTTCAGGAAGATGCACCATAATGTGGCGGTGTAGGCGAGAAATACTAAATAAATAGGGCGCATCAAAATGATTGATGCGCCCTATTTTATTCCTCACTGTTTAAAGCTGACCTAGTCGTTAAGTACGGGGTTGTTTAGAACTTCCGCCTGTGGAATAAGGAATGTCAACTCATTAGCATTATACTGATAAGATTGTCCCGCGTTAAACAAGTGATTAGTACCTCTTGTAATTGTTGCTTTATTGCGCTTCATAGCCAGGTAGGATTTACCTTCACCCCAAAATTCGAGACGTGTTTGCAGGTATATTTCATTGAGCAAACTTTGTCCGGACAGTGCATCAATATAAGACACATCAGCAATTCTTTCCGCGGTAGTAAGATAGTTTTTGAGCGCAGTTCTGGCATCGTTATCTCTGCTTTGGCGTGCTTTAGCTTCTGCGTTCAAAATATAAAACTCATCCGCTCTCATGTACAAAAGATCTGTTGTTACCTGCCGCTGTCCTCCGATCACCCTTGCTGGCGCAAAGAATTTATAGAGCGGGCGCATGGTAGAATGGAATTGTCCCCTTCTGATGTCGTCGGTACGCATTGTGTTATAGAGACCTCTGTCCATAACCTTTGGGTCTCCGGCCCATGCATAGCTATAGGTAAAATAATCCACCTGGCCCCACCAGGAGATGAGATCAATGTCACTTGCCAAAGTAAGGTCTACACCCCATATCCAGCTTGCCGTAGCAATATTGTTAAACCCTGATTCAGGATTTGTAGCCGGAACTCCGCTAAGGGCGGTTACAACCCCAACTGCTTCACTCTTCCGCGTAACAGGGTATTCGGCGGTAATTTCTGCCGTTAGCGTTTCTACCCGGGCCCAATCAGCTGACGTGCCTCTTGATGCGAGCACATAAGCTAGAAGCCCTTTGGCTACATTCTGATCCACCTGATCTTTTGTAGTTCTGGTAAACCCGTCCAGGTATGTAATGGCCTCTTCCAAATCCGAAATCATAAGGTCATACACCTCTTTTGTAGTGCTCTTTGGCTGGTTGGGAACCTTTGTGTCTTTGTAAATTGGCAGTGTTTTAGCGTTCCCGTCACCATATTCTTTCGCATACAATTGAGAGAGATAAAAATAACCATAAGCACGCATGGCTTTTGACTGGCCCATGATTTGTCGTTTATCTTCCTCTGTTGGTTCGAAATCGGTACCACCTAAGGCATCGATTATAATATTCGCACCAAAAATAATCCTGTAATAATACCTCCAGGGAATATAAGCTTCATTTCTTGTGAAGTCAAGTGTAGACTGATACCTGGCAACTGTTTCATACCACCCGTAGTTCACACCACCCAACACCATATCAGAGCAGAGCATGTCGGTGTAAATATCAATTCCCTTTTGGCCGAAATCGTCGTGCCCGGTAGTTCCCCCAACCCCTGTATTATACATCGTGGTATATAAACCAGCGATGTTACCATTCAAAAGGCCAGGATCTTGCTCCGATGCACGTTGTAATTGCTCCGCAGAAACAAACTGAGAAGGTTCAGCTTCAAGAAAATCTTTTTTACATCCTGTGAGTGCGATAGAACCAGCAAGTCCCACCGTTATCCAATATTTTGCTTTCATAATATTTAATGTTTAAAGTTAGAGCCTTACTTTAAGACCAACCGTAACAGTTGTAAGTGGCGCGTAATTATAGATACTGCTCGCTCCGCTTTCAGAAGTAGATGGATTGAATCCTTTTCTTGCTGAATGAATCCAAAGGTTATCACCAGACACCCAGAAGGAAGCGCTTCCAACTCCAAGTCTTGCCATAAGTGCTGCAGGTAAATCATAACCAAGTCTGATGTTGTTCAAGGCCAGGAAGTTCGACTTGGTAAGGAATCGTGTAGAGGTTGAAATCACGTTTTGGTCTTCGGAGTTAGATAGGCGGGGTACATCGGTAATATCTCCAGCCTTTTGCCATCTGTTGAACATGTCTGCGTGCCAGTTGTTGGTGCCGATAATGCCGTTATCCATCAGCGATGCATAAGCCCCATCATTTGCATAACCTCCAAAACTATACAACATTTGAACGGCAAGGTTGAAGTTCTTCCATCCCGCACGCAGGTTGGCCGCTCCTCTTAATTTAGGAATAGCGGATTTTCCAACATAGTACTGGGTTGCAGAAGAATAGGCTTTGGTGGTTGTTTGCTTAAGAGAACTTTCTTTGCTTGGATTTGCAGCAAGGAAGGTGGCCATGTTCGCGATTCCTTCTCCCGCGTCTGCGATATCATTATTGTTCAGATCATCGTAGTAAAGTACCCATGTGCTTGTTCCATCAGCCGGATCAACACCAGCGAAGTCTCTCATATAGAAATCATAAATTGATTTCCCTTTTGCCCAACCAAACGGAGCTTGTACATCAATAACTTTTTGCTCACCGGTAGATGGATCGATTGGCATTTCAATAATCTTGTTCTTAAAGGTTTCACCATTGATGTTCAAATCAATGTAAGTATCCTTTTTCTTGATGATATGCCCTGTAAGGTCAAACTCAAGTCCCTGATTACGAAGTACACCATCATTTACTTTAATAAGCGCATAACCGATAGATGGTCCAACTCTTCGGTCGAAAATCAGGTCTTTAGTATTTTTTACATAATAATCAACCGAACCTGTTAGGAACTGCCCAAGCCTGAATTCAAGGCCTGCCTGAAACATTTGGGAAGTTTCCCATGTAAGATCAGGATTACCTTTAGAATCAAAAGAAAATGCGGGATTATCATTCAGGTTATCCACGTTAAACCGGTCGTAACCAGGATAGAATCCGATACCTTCCTGTTCCCCTATAAGACCATAGCTGGCTTTGAGTTTAAGAAAGTCTATGATCGTGAACTTATCCATAAAAGCGTTATTGGAGATAACCCAACCGGCACCAATAGAACCGAAATTTCCCCACTTATCTTTTACGAAACGTGATGAACCATCTCTTCTTGCTGTAGCGGAAAGATAGTAGGTATTATCCTTGTCATAATTGATTTGCGCAAAATAGCTTTCCAGCTTAAAGGCATTTGAATAAGAGGTAGAAGGATTAGAAACTACACCATTATTGAGTTCCGGAATATCGTTTGATACAAGATTATACCTTGAAGCGGAAGCTATGCTTTGGCGCCAATCCGTGGCTTCATGCGCAACAAGGGCTTCAATTCCATGAGATCCGAACTCCTTATTAAACCGCAACATCTGTAAGAAGTTGGTATTTAACAACTCAGTTTTGGTTTGAAAAACACTTCCATTCTGAGATGCGGCGGAACCATAAAACTTATTGGTAAGATTGACGTATGCGTTATTGTAGTATTGCACACCCAGTCTTGTTTCAAAACTTAAGTAATCAGTAAACTTAAAGTTTAAAGAAGAGTTACCGTTAAGTTCATTGCGTTTCGCCCTCAATGTATTTAGCGTTGCGTCTGCGATAGCGTTAGTTAACCCGCCAAAGCCCCTGTCTTCTCCATAATCAAACTGATTGCCTCCAAAAATAGGATCCGGAACAAAGTTTCCGTTGGCATCCCTCAGGAATAAAGGATAAATGGGAGGCAAGTTATCTACGAACCAGAATATGCTATTCGAGTTAGATTCCTGGCCGTTGTTATTGGTTTCCGTATTAGCGTAACCAATATTCATGGATGCCGTCAGCCAGCGTTTTACTTCCTGATTGATATTGAGCCTTGCGGAAAGTCGCTTGAAATCTGAGTTGATGGAATAACCTACATCATTCAAATAGCCTAAAGACGTATAATAGTTCGATTTAGCATCGCCTCCGCCCAACTTCAAGTTAACCTCCTGACGTGTAGATGACTGAAAACCGTAATCTTCCCAATTTTCAGGATCATATTTCCTGGTAACACCTGGTCTTACGGTTCTGGTAGTGGGGTCAATCAATTCTCCACCGTTGGCTACATTCCATAAATTATATTTGGGGTCTATGCCATTAGCGGAAAAAAGGTTGGTATTCGCATAAGCGGTTGGATCCGCTGCACCATCAATAACGCCGAAATTGTACATGGACTCCCATGCAAGCCCGATGTATTGTTCCGGAGAAGTAAGTTTGTTATACCTTGGTAACGCGGAAAAGTTTGTGCCTATTCTACCATCTACTTCAATGAAGGGCCGCTTACTTTTTCCCGTGCGTGTAGTGATAATAATTACACCATTCGCTCCGCGGGCACCATAAATGGCCGTAGCCGCGGCATCTTTCAGCACTGTAGTAGATTCTACATCGGCCATGTTAATCGCGTTGAGGTTCCCAGAATAAGGAACGCCGTCAATCACGTAAAGAGGCGCCCTGTTCCCGTTTACGGAACCAAAACCGCGGATACGCACGGTGGCCGAAGCACCTGGCTGTCCGGTAGTATTGATAACACGCACACCGGCAACCTCACCAGCTAATGACTGGGAAATGTTTGAAACCGCTTTATTGTTCAACAGTTCTCCAGATACCACTTTCGCCGATCCGGTAAAAGCCTCTTTAGTGGTATTGCTATAGCCCACTACCACAACTTCCGTAAGATCTTTGTCTTCTAATCTTAAAGAAGCGTTTACAACGGAACGATCCCCGATACTTACCTCCGTTTCCGCGAATCCAACAGCGGAAAACACTAAAAACCTGGCACCTGGGGCTACGCTGATAGAATAAGCGCCATCACTTGAGGTTGATGTGCCGGTAGAAGTGCCTTTGATAATAACTGAAACGTTGGAGATCGGATTGCCCTGTTCATCGATCACTTTCCCGGTGATGGTCCGGTTTTGGGCGAGCAGTTGTCCGCATAGGAACAATACCCCCAGAAGAAGTAATACAAGTTTTCTCATGATGATGTTAAAATTTAAGTAAAATAACCATTTCGTCTCGCAAAAGTTTAACCATTACTTAACGAAAAGTCTTAACAAGACCACAAATATAGTTTTTCCGCTGCTTAGGAAAATGGGTAAAAACGATGAACTAGAAAAGTTTGTTAAAAAAATTAGTTAAAGTATTAATTTACAAAGTCAATAATTATATAAAATTCTGACTATATATTTAAGCCATATAGGTGAAACGCTCTATGACCTACACAAAAAAAGGGCTTCCCATGCGGAAAGCCCTTCTCATAAAGTGAATGAACTATGTTCTAGTAATCTGGATTTTGCTCTATAATAGGGTTCTGCACCACTTCACTCGCAGGAATCGGCCAGACAAATTTAAAGTCTGCATAAGGAACGGCCGCTTGTGTAGCGTTGATGGCGCCACCACAACTGTAGATGGAAGCCCCCTGTGATGCGTTCTGGTATTTCGCGGGGATACCGCTTGTTGTGTAATTAGCATCCATCACATTCCTGTGAATATCACCCCAACGTTTCCCTTCGCAGAGGAATTCAATTCTCCTTTCCAGCAGGATAGCCCTTACAAGATCAACTTTGGTAGCGAAACTTGCTGCTGTATATTGCTGTGTAGTCGGATTGGCGAGGGCCCGGTTTCTAACCGCATTCAACAGTGAGATCGCGCGGGTAGAAACACCTGCGGCCTGGCGCGCTTCAGCTTCGGCCAGCATAAGCAACACTTCGGCGTACCTGATTTGCGGGGCGAAGTCTTCGCGTGTGGTATACCTTGAATACTTCGTGGTAAAATAATTAAAGGTGGATGCGCCATTCGCGTTAACGCCTGTAGTATATAAGCTTGTTCTGCGGATATCATCACAAAGCCAGCCTCCGTTGTTCCAGATGATCGGAGAAACAGCTATAAGTCCTCTTGCACCCAGGTTCGCGGCGCCATACATACTGGGAAGCGCCCCATTTGTACCTGTGTTATCCAACGCGTCATTTCTAATGGAGAAAATGCTTTCTACTGAACTGTTATTGGTAAAGGGGCCGTTTGGAGTTGCCGTGAGCGTCCACCCACCTATCGGACTTACAAAAGGGGCCGTGTTGGGGACAAGCTTGGCGCCCTCAGTAATCACACCGGGCCAGTCGCCCATATGCAGTTTCACCCTCATTTTAAGCGCGATAGCCGCGGCTTTTGAAGCCCTTACCGTAGCAGGCGAAATTGTATTGGGCAGGTTGGCCTCGGCAAATTCGAGGTCCTCGAGTATTTTGGCATAATTCTCCGCCACAGTAGGCCTGGCGATGGTTTTGATCTGATCCACAGCGGAACCTGAGTTGATGGCAAAATCACGATAAGGTACACCCAACTTATTTCCATTTCCATCGAGGTAAGGACGGGCATACAAAATTACAGCTTCATGGTGCGCCATAGCCCGCAGGAAACGGCATTCCGCTTCGTACTGCTTTGCAACAGCATCCGTGATCACACCGTTCGTACCCGCAATTCGGAATCCATCAATGGAAATATTTGCTTTGTTGATCAGTGCGTACAAAGCCCCCCACATACCCACGTTGTTTGCTGTGGTGGCGTTATAGGTAGCCTGATAGGTGATTTGGAAGAATGCGGCCACGTTAATAATATCTTCACCACGTGCATCACCTTGTTCTATATTGGCCGCTCCGAATGGATAGCCCCTTACAGAACCATCAGTATAGGGGCTGCTCTGTGCGGCGTCATACACCCCATTCATGGCGAGCAGACACCTGTCTGCGGTTGCAAAAGCCACATCGTCAGTAATAGCATTAAAGGGCGCTTTGTCCAGCGATTTTTCGCATCCGGTTGCAATGCCCAATACAACCATGGCCGAAGCCAGTATCTTTATAGCGTTTCTTTTCATCTCTTGTTAGTTTAATGTTCAACCAATTATTAGAATCCGACACCAACACCAAAGGAAATGGTCCTTACCTGAGGAGATACGGCCGCATCCAGACCAAGTGTACTGATGTTATCGGGATCAGCTCCTGAATATTTGGTCCATACGGCAAGGTTCTGACCCTGTACATAGAACCGAAGGCTGGTCAGGTATCCGTTCGTCCAACGCGACAAAATGCTGTTGTCCACCGCATAACTGATCACCACATTCTGCAGCCTGATGTAATCTCCGCTTTCCACAAACCTGGAGTTCGCAAGTTGAGTCTGGTTGATGTTGTTACCCTGTCCATAGTAAAGCTTCGGTACATTGGTCACCTGACCAGGCGTTGTCCACCTGTCCAGCAATTCAACGCCATTGTTCTGGAAGCTTTGGTTGAGAAGCGCCTCCTGGCGGGTGATATTCATAATCTTATTACCACCGGAATAGCGAAGCATAAAGTCAAGTGAGAACCCCTTATAAGCAAGGGTATTACTGAGCGCACCAAACCAGATGGGGGCTGCAACGCCAAGCTTTGTTCTGTCAGCGAACACAAGTGATGAAGACGCGCCTACTGTTCCGTCGTCCTTGCCATTTGCCAGGAAGTATCCGCCAATAGTGGCCCCTGGTGTAAGGTTAAGTTGAACAAGCGAGCCGTTCGCCTTAACATACATCGGGTGTCCATTGGCGGTATTTACACCAGCCCATTGGTTACCGTAGATAATGTTGATTGGCTCTCCCACTTTGATGATATTGTAACCACCGTTCTCAATGAATTCAACAGGTTCACCACCAACGGAATAAAGAGAAGTGATCTCATTTTGCACATTGGTATAGTTGAAACTAGCATCCCACCTGAAGTCTTTGGTTTTTACGATCGAGCCGCTGATCATCAGCTCAATCCCCTTGTTGCGCAACGTCGCAATGTTTTGAGAGATAGAGTTTCCGGGAACACCGGCCGAGAGCGGTGTAGGAACACCAAATACCATATCATTCACATCGTTCAGGAACCAGTCGGCGGTAATGTTAAACCTATTGTCCAGGATGCCCAACTCAATGCCCACATCGTACTTGTTACTGGTTTCCCATTTCAGGTCCGGGTTTCCGATGGAAGCAACGGCTATTCCGCTGAGGTTTCCGTAAGGCCTTGAGCCATATGTACTCAGGAAAGGGAATCCGCCTACGGGGTTGCCTACTTTGGCGTAGGAAGCCTTAATCTTTGCTTCGCTGATTGCTTTGCTCAGCGTGCCGGATCTGGTCCAGAATCCTTCTTCTGAGATACGCCAGCCTACAGAGAATCCGGGAAAGGTGCCGTACCTGTTGGCGGGAGCCAAAGAACTCAGTCCATCTCTCCTGATAGTGGCTTGCGCGAAATACTTGTTGCTGAAATCGTAGTTCAAACGGCCGAATAAGGATTCGAAGCCCGATTCGCTTACAGATCCCCCGATCGTTTGTACGGAAGCCGTACCGGTAATAAGGTTCTCATCTATGAAAAAGTTATCGGAAATATTGGTACCCTGCGCGGAGAACCATTTGGTTTTATCCTGCTGCATCTCATAACCACCGGTCAGAAAGAAGTTATGCTCTCCGAACGATTGGTTATAATTGAAATAGTTCTGCCAAACATACCTTGAAATATTCTGGCTGGCCTGGTACACCAAACCATTGGTACCTCCAGTTGGTGTTCCATACCCGTCTCCATGCAATGGACTCAAACCCTGGTAGCTGTAATCAAGGAATACTTCAGGGGCAAATTGTGACCTGATCTTCAGGTTTTTCAAAGGCGACAGTTCTACGAATGCATTGTTGATAATACGATATTTGTCGGAAAAGTACTTATTGGCGCGCAGCGTAAACGCCACATTGTTGAAGTTGTCATCCACCGAAGTGGTGTTCGCTCCGGGATTCATGGAGTTCCCGGCCGGGTGGTTGATGTTGTATCCCGAAATATGATTAGGATTGAAGGGGGAAACGTTGGGCAGCAGGCGGAGTGAAGCGGCGATAGCGCCACCCAAAGCGTTTGAACCGTTGTTCTGATCTCCATCTTCCTGACGGCTCAACGTGATGTTGTTCCCTACTTTGAAGAACTTATTCACTTCATGCTCCACATTCAGCCTTACCCGATAGGAGCGGTTGAAGTTACTAATGATAATCCCCTTCTGATTAGAATAGTTTAAGGAGAGGTAGTAAGTCGTCTTCTCTGTACCACCCTGCACGGAAACCGTATGGTTGTGTACCGCAGCATTGTCGATCATCACCTGATCCTGCCAGTCGGTATTAGTATTGTTCGCATCCATATTGGCGCGGGGCGTTTGGTTGGCATTGGTGAATTTTTCATTGGAAATTGTAACGAATTGTTGCGCATTCAACAGGTCGAATCTTTTAAGCGCTGAGCTAAAGCCCACAAAGCCATCGTAACTTACACGGGCACGTCCTTTACCACCTTTCTTGGTGGTGATAAGAATAACGCCGGCCGCGGCCCTTGATCCATAAATAGCCGTAGCGGAACCATCTTTAAGAATTTCAATGTTCTCAATATCTGAAGGATTGATGTCTGCAAAAGTATTTGAATTCGTAGCAGCGGCAAGGTTACCGGAAATCACCGGAACACCATCTATAACTATCAACGGATCATTACTTTGGTTAATGGATTGCGTTCCCCTTATCCTGATCCTGGCCGGTGTATTTACAAGCCCGCCGGAATTGGTTACCTGCACCCCCGAAGCACGACCAGCAAGTTGTTTATCGACAGAGGGAGTCATCAGGTTGGAAAAGGCTTTGGGGTCAACTTTTGAAGCCGAACCGGTGAAAGCTTTCTTTTGCTGTGTTCCATAACCTACTACTACAACCTCGTCCATGTTGTTTTCCTGTGTACGCATGGTAAATGTGAGAGTGTTGGCGGTTCCGATGGCAAGCTCTTCCGTGTTCATGCCAATAGAAGAAACCACCAGAACGCGGGCTCCGGCGGGAACGGAAATAGAATACCGGCCATTTTCATCGGTGGTGGTGCCGGTTTTGGTTCCTTTGATCAATACTGAAGCGTTGGGAATTGGAGTGCCGTTGGCATCTAAAACAGTGCCCGTAATAACACGGGTCTGCGCATGGAGTTGCCCATAACAGAGCAACACTCCAAGCAGGAGCATTACAAGTTTTCTCATGTGTGTGACGTTTGATTTTGGTCTTTTAAACCGGCTCTGCCATAAGCATTAACCGATCGTTTAGATGACATCAAAAATAGGGGGGCGGCTGCTTAAAAAATCCAAGTCGTACAAAAATGTTAACGAAAATATAAACCCGATTTCTTGATAAGTTTAAGTTTAATTTTTAAGAAGTTGAATTTCAAATATTTATCCAGTACAAGACACAAGAAAAGTTTAAAAAAGGTATCGTTAAAGAAATGTTAATAATAGATAAGCGCGGCTATAACTTGATGAATATTAAAATCAAGATATATATAAGCATGGATTTTCTCCTACATCGCCTCCTTACTTGTACTGATCAGTAAAGCGGGCAACAACACCAGGTTCGTGACAGTAGCCACAATCAATGTAAGCCCAGTTAGCCAGCCCAGCGCCAGCGTGCCACCAAAACTGCTGAAACAGAAGATCACGAACCCCGCAATCAAAACCAGTGAAGTGTAGATAATACTGATACCCGTATGCCGGATGGTTTCCACCACTGTTTTGTGCTCGTTCTCCCCGTGCAACGGTAATTCCTGCTTGTAGTTCACCAGGAAGCGGATTGTTACATCAATAGCGATGCCGAGCGCTACGCTGAAAATAAGTACTGTAGAGGGTTTCAATGGAACGCCCGCCCAGCCCATTACGCCTGCCGTTACCAGCAACGGGATAATATTGGGCACCAGTGAACAAATCAGTATGCGCAGGGAACGGAAAAGGTACAACATACACAAAGCGATGAGCAGGAAGGCCCAGAAAATACTTTCTTTAAGGCCATCTATGATGAAACTGCTGCCTTCCAGGAAGGTAACACTCGTGCCGGTAAATTTCACCTGGTATTGAGCGGTATCGAAAAGTTGCTCGGCACGCAACCTGGCCGAATCCAGCACAAGGGGTAAGGCACTGCTGCCGATGTCTGCCATCTGAACGCTCATGCGCGCCTGGCGACGTGTGCTGTCCATAAAACTGGACAACAGTTTCGCAAAGGTGTTGTCGTTGCCTGAACCGCCTTTCTGCGGACGAAGGTATTCGGCTACAAAAGCGCCGTCGAAGCTGTTGGGGAGGGCGTAACTGAGGCTGTCGCCTTCATAGAAAGCCTGCCGTGCAAACTTCAACCCTTCTCCCAGGTACAATGGACGCGCCATATCGGGGCGGGCACCCAGGTACATGGCCAGGGAGTCCATCTTCTCAAAGATGGACAAGGCGCGCATACCGGCGAAGCCGTTCTTCTTTTTACTGTCTATCACAATTTCAAGCGGCATGATGCCCTCGAAATGTTTTTCGAAGAATTTCAGATCGGTATAGATTTTATCCTGTTTGGGAAGATCATCCACAATGAATCCTTCCGACCTTAATTTGAATATGCCCACAAGGGCAACCAGCACAATGAGCGCGGTATAAGCATAGATGAACCTCCGGCGGTGCAGCGCCCAACGTTGAAGGCGGGTAAGCAATCCGTTCAGCCAGTTGTTGTCAAGGTATCTTGTGTGTCTGCGTTTGGGAGCGGGCAGAAAACTGAGCGCTCCGGGAATAAGCACCAGGGAGATAAGGAAAATCACCATGATGTTGATACCCGCCACTACACCAAACTCGCGCAGGATCTCACTTCTGGTAAGTGCGAACACCGCGAAACCAATGGCGGCGGCTATATTGCAGAATAACGTGACCACGCCCATCTTGGCGATCATCTGCACCATAGCGCTGTTTTTTTCCCCTGTTTCACGGTAAGCCGTATGGTATTTGTTCAGGAAATAAATGCAGTTGGGAATGCCGATCACCACTATCAGCGGCGGGATCAAAGCTGTGAGTAAACTGATTTTATACCCGAAAAGATCCATCGTGCCCATGCTCCATACCACGCCAATCAGCACCACGGCCAGACTGAGTACCATCGCTGAAAAAGAGCGGAAAAACACCAGTAGGATAAGTGCTGACAACACCAGTGATCCGATGAGGAAAAAACGCATTTCTTCCTGTATCCTCAACCCTACCACAGTGCGGATATAGGGCAGTCCGCTCAACATCATTTCCGTTTGGTGCTTTTTGCCGAATGCTGCTGTTTCGGCGGTAATAGCCGCGATCACATCATTTCTTTTTTTGGAGGCTACCACATCGCGGTTGATGCGCAGCCCCATTAAGTACGTGTGATCAGAAGGGTTGTACAAAATGCCTTTGTAAAATGGCAGGCCTTGAAAAACCGTTGCTGCACTATCCAACTTTTGCGCGGAAAGCATTTCGCCCGAGAAGATGGGAACGGCCTTCAACTTGTTGGTTTTGGTATCTTTCACGAGATTCACAGCGTCTGGCACGCTGAGTATGCCTTCCACCCCATTTATTTTCCGCAGTTTTTGTTGAAGAGCCCTGTAATCATTGAAAAAAGAAGGTTCAAAGAATGTATTTTTTTGCAGCCCTATCACCATCATATTACCGTCTTCCCCGAAGGTGGCCCTGAAGTCCTGGTAATCCTGGTAGCGTGGATTATCGGTGGGAATGGCGCGGGTAAACTCATAACTGAGCTGCACCTTTGAGGCGCGATAGCCCATAAAAGCGGTGCCCGCGGCAAGCAAAATCAGCAATACTATCCTGTACCGAAGCAAGCCCTTACCAAGTTTAAGCCACATTGATCTCCATTTTGAAGGGCAAAGAAAATACTTTCAACGGATCATACCCGGTGATTTATCCAGTATTTTTGACCTATGTTGAGAATGTACGCCTTTGTGCTGATGGTGTTTGGCTGCCACCTCTTGTATGGCCAGCAGGTGCCCATTGGGGTTTGGCAGGAACATTTTTCCTGGCGGAAAGCGCATTTCACGGGCACTTCAGACAACAAGGTGTTTTGCGTTACCAGCTCCGGGTTGTTTTCCGTATCCCTCCCCGGAAACGAACTCACAAGGCTGCACAAGATGAACGGTCTCTCTGCAACCGGAGTTACAGCTGCGGGTATGGAAGAAAACTCCGGCACCATTGTGCTGGTGTATGCCGATGGCGGAATAGATATCGTAACGGAGAACAGTATCGCTTATATCCCAGACCTTAAACTGGCCACAGGTTACCCTGATAAAAGCGTATATCATGTAAGCTGCCGCAACAACAAAGCCTATCTTTCCACCGGCTTCGGCATCCTTGTACTTGATCTTTTACGAAGGGAAACACAGGATACCTGGCTCCCCGCTCCGGGTGGTGTTCCGGCACGCATCAACCAGTTGCTGCCCACATCCGCTTTTTTTTATGCCGCTACTGAAAATGGAGTGTTAAGGACCGCTGCGGCCACACCGAATCCTGCTGACTTTGCCGCCTGGGAGAAACTTCCAGGTATCCCCGATCAACCCATCCGGTCACTTGCCGTTTGGAGCAATGTACTGTTTGCCTGTTCCGGCAATACCATATACCGTGAAAACAACGGCATATTCACCGTGTTCTACCAAAGCGACCAGGTTATTTCCACCATAAAAGTCGTGGAGAATATACTGGTGGCGATCGAATCCACCCGTATTGTTTTCCTAACCGAAAACGGATCGGTCCGGGATGTTATCACCTACCCTGACGCCGCACCTTCCGACATTACTTTCTCCGATAACGCCTGGTGGATCGCCGACAAAGAGAACGGGCTCCAGCGAAGGGCTGGTGCCAACACAACTGATTTCACCCCCAATGGCCCTCATGATATAGTGGAAGGAAATATGCGCCATAACGGCGCCCAACTTGCTGCCGCCTTTGGAAAAGTTTTTCCCAATGGAACCGGCGCCGGCAAACGAACTGGATTCGGCGTATATACCAATGGAACCTGGACCAACCATATTCCCGGTTCCGGGAATATGCCTGCGGAATTTCCTGATGTGAATGTTACAGCCTTTCACCCAACCAACGGAAACATATATGCGGGATCATCAGGCGGTGGGCTACTGGAATTGCGTACTAATGGAAGTACATCCTTACTGCCCGGCGTTCCTTCCAACCAACAAAACCCGCAGGAGCAACGTGTACACGGCCTTGTCTTCGACCGGAACAGTTTCCTATGGATCGCGGCCAGCGGCGCGGCAAACCCGATCGCGGTACTGTTGAAAAACAACGCCATTGCCTCGGTTCCAATGCCTTTTTCTCTAAGCGGAAACCTCGTGTCACAAATGGTGGAAGACGATGCCGGTCAGCTATGGATCGTCTCACCCAATGGCAACGGACTGGTTTGCTTTAACCACAACAATACCCCGGAGGTTGCGGCAGATGACCGCTGGCGCTTGTTCCAGGCCGGACAGGGCAACGGGAACCTCCCTGACAATACTGTTCATACCATCGCAAAAGACAGGAACGGGTTTATCTGGATCGGCACCAACCGCGGCATCGGCGTAATGCAATGTGCGCCCCTGGCCCTCTCTACGAATTGTGAAGTAGTACTCCCCATTGTACAGCAGGACAACTTCGCAGGTTATCTTTTTCAGAATGAACAGGTAAAAGCCATCGCTGTAGACGGCGCCAACAGGAAATGGATCGGCACCACGAACGGCGTTTGGCTGGTAGATGCAGCCGGCGATAAAGTAATCAGTCGTTTTACGGAAGTCAACAGCCCGCTTCCTTCCAACAATGTGCTATCCATCACCATCAACGGATCGGATGGCACGGTCTTCATCGCCACCTCCAACGGATTATGCAGTTTCCGCGGAACGGCCACCGAAGCAAAAACCGAAGCCTATTCCGCCAAGATATTCCCCAACCCGGTTCCATCCGGTTACAATAGAACCATCGCCATCAAAGAATTACCGCGCGATGCCATCGTGAAAATCACGGAGCCCAATGGAAGACTGGTATTCCAGACGAAAGCACTCGGCGGGCAGGCCGTATGGAACGGAAGAGATTACCGGGGTAATCGTGTAGCTTCCGGTGTTTACCTGGTGCTTGTTACAGATGAGGAAAGAAAAGAGAACCTGGCCGGAAAAATCGTGCTCATCAGATGATACAGACCACCAAAGGAATCGTGCTCCGCACCATTAAGTACGGGGAAACAAGTGTGATCGTGAGCATTTTCACGGAGCTATTCGGTGTGCAGTCGTATCTCGTGAATGGCGTTCGCAGCAGCAGTAAATCCGCGCAGGGCAAGGCGGGCATGTACACGCCCGGGGCCATCCTGGAAATGGCCGTTTACCACAACGAACTCAAAAACCTGCAACGCATTAAAGAAGCACGCTGGAGCTACTTGTACCGGGAAGTATTCTTTGATGTGAAGAAGAACGCTGTATGTCTTTTCCTGGTGGAGCTTTTGCAGAAATGCCTGAAGCAACCGGAGCCACTCCCGGACCTGTTTTACTTTTCAGAAGATGTACTCACGGAACTGGATACCGCGGCTCCCAATGAAACGGCCAATATCCCGCTGTTCGCGGCGCTGCACATCAGCAGTTTTCTCGGGCACAGGATCACAGATAATTACTCAACTTTAAACACCTACCTCGATCTTAAAGAAGGCCAGTTTTTTCCTGAGCCTCCCGTACATGGCGGATATGTTGCGCCCCCTTCCAGTGAAACGATCGCAGAATTGCTGCGTACACGGCAGCCGGCGGAACTTAATGATTTGTTATTGAACAGGGAACAACGTAATGTGTTGATGCGCGCGGTACTGGATTTTTATGTGTTGCACCAGGTGGATTTCGGGACGATGCGGTCGTTGGAGGTGTTGCAGGCGGTGATGGGGGTGTAGCACGCAAAGGTGGTTCGGGTAATTTTTTTTCACGCAATTGCTTCCTGCTTCGCAGTTCGCAACGCAAGGGAGCACTGCTTCGTGCCTCGCAGACGCAAGGAGCGGTTGAGGTGCTGCCTGTAGAGGGATTATTTTCTCGCTACGGCGCGGCGGCGCAACGGCTGTTTTATGCGTAGAGGCCTATTTAGTGGGGCGCTTTTGTGGTGTAAAAATCATGAAGCGTTTTTTTTGCTCTTGCGGAGACTGGCGTGGTTGTTTATTGAGAAGAACTTTTTTCAGCCACCTGATTTATAAATTCAGATTCTTCAAAAACTCAACAGAAACCTCTAAATAGATGTTGATCCCTACGCAACTGCAAAAAAAATTAATATCCCTGCAAGCAATTACTCAGGAACAAATTAAATCAACCGCTGACGTTGCGTCGCCGCGCCGTAGCGAGAAATAAAAATACCTCCGCCCTAAACTACTCCAAACACAAACAATGCTTTGCGTCCTTGCTTCCTGGCGTCTTCGCGTGAACCACTCCCGCTTGCGTGAACCTACCGCTCAACCATCTTCTCTGAATTCTCCGCGAACTGCAGCTTATCGATCAACTCCTGGATATCCCCGTTCAGCACATCATCCATATTGTACATGGTGAGCCCGATGCGGTGATCGGTGATGCGGCCCTGCGGGAAGTTATAGGTGCGTATTTTAGCGCTTCGGTCGCCACTGCTCACGAGGCTTTTACGGTGGCGGGAAATCTCTTCTTCCTGCTTGCGCACCTGTTCTTCGTAAAGTTTGGTCCGCAACATGTTCATCGCCTTTTCGCGGTTCCCAAGTTGGGAACGTTCGGTCTGGCATACCACCACGGTTCCGGTGGGAATATGCGTGAGCATTACCTTTGTTTCCACCTTGTTTACGTTCTGACCACCTGCGCCCCCGCTTCGGGCGGTTTCCATTTTTACGTCGGCCGGGTTCAGTTCAAAGTCTACTTCTTCTGCTTCGGGCATTACGGCCACAGTGGCCGCCGAGGTATGTACCCTGCCACTGGCTTCGGTAGCCGGCACACGTTGTACACGGTGCACGCCACTTTCAAATTTCAGGGTGCCGTACACATCATCGCCCACTACTTCCAGGTTCACTTCCTTGTAGCCGCCTACGCTGCCTTCGCTTTCGCTGAGCACCGCGGTTTTCCAGCCGCGCTTCTCGCAATACTTCATGTACATACGAAGGAGATCGCCGGCGAAAAGGCTCGCTTCGTCGCCACCGGTTCCAGCGCGTATTTCAAGGATGGCGTTCTTTTCATCCTGCGGATCTTTCGGGATCAGCAACTGGCGGATATGCGCTTCCAGTTCCTGTTTTTTCTCTTCCAGTCCGGCCACTTCTTCTTTAGCCAGGTCTCTCAGTTCCTCATCATCTCCGTTCAAAGCTTCTTTGTTGAAAGCGATATCATCCAGGATGCGCAGGTACGACTGGTAGGCCTGTACAATTTTTTCCAGGCTACGATATTCCTTGCTCATCTGGCTGAAACGTTTGTTGTCGTTCACGACTTCCGGGTTGGTGAGGGCCACGCCCAGATCGTCGAATTTGGCTTTGATCGCTTCCAGCTTATCTAACATAGATTTCTTTATTTTTAGGCCCCGTTGGAACGAGGGATTGCAAAATTAACTGAATTCGGGGCATGACATACAGAAAATTCAAAGGTGATCGGTTGTTTACGGGAAAAACCTTCGTTTCCGGGGAAATGGTATTGATCGTGCGGGAGGATGGAACGGTGGAAGCTATCCTTCCTGAAGCGGAAGCGGGAGAAGGTGTGGCGCAACTGGAAGGGATCATTTGTCCGGGTTTTGTAAATGCGCACTGCCACCTCGAACTCTCGTTCCTCAAAGACAAAATACCCCCGCATACAGGGATGGTTCCCTTCCTGCTGGAGGTAATGCGGCACCAGGGCAGCGAAGGCAGCGTCGTTCTCGAAGCGATGTCCCGCGCCGACCGGACCATGCACGAAAACGGGATCGTTGCCGTAGGTGATATTTCCAATACGCCGGCAAGTATCGAGACGAAACAACAGTCCCCGCTGTATTACCACACTTTCGTGGAAACAGCAGGCTTCGTGCCTTCCGGAGCCGCGCAGCGGGCGCAGTTCGCGTTGAAAACAGCGGCTTCCTTTACAGCGGCCGGACTTCCCGCATCCGTTTCGCCCCATGCGCCCTATTCGGTTTCCCCCGAACTTTTGGACATCATTAACCAACATACCGCGGACAAACTGGTTTCCATTCACAACCAGGAAAGCAGCGCTGAAACACTTTTCTTTCAATATAAAAAAGGCGGTTTCCTTGAGCTTTACGCACAACTAGGCATACCCATTGATTTTTTCCGGGCCACGGGGAAAAACAGTATTGAATGGTGGCTCCCGCATTTCAACCAACGGCAGCAATTACTGCTGGTGCACAATGTATGCACCAGCGAAGCGGATATACACTATATGAAAAACGTCGCCAGTGAAAATGGTATTCCTTTCAGCGCCCTTCATTTCTGCCTTTGCCCCAATGCGAACCTGTACATCCAGCAATTGCTTCCGGACCTCCGCCTGCTGTTAAAGCATGATACTCACCTCGTGGTTGGCACGGACAGCTACGCCTCCAACCATACATTGGACTGCTGGAACGAGGTGCGCACTTTACATGGAGCATACCCTGAAATACCTTTGGAAACACTGCTCCGGGCCGCTACATTCAATGGCGCTGAAACATTGGGTATAGCAGACAGGTACGGCAGTTTTGAGCATGGGAAAAAACCAGGGGTGGTTGTGCTGAAGGACGAAGTGAGCAGGCGGGTTTTTTAACCGTATTTCAGCATAGAAATTCACCGCCTAAAAGGTAAAGAATAACCTGCCGTCAGGAAGAAAATGATACCGGTGCCACCGGGTATGACTCTTTTCCCGAAAAATGCCGCTTTAACCGCTAAATTTCCTTTTGATTGCAACCGGTAAATTCACTGATTGGGAACAGAGGAAATAACGGGTGAAGCGAGGCGGTCTTACATCAAGATGTGTTCTTTGGGGAAGAGTGTTTTAAAGTTTGTAACACTGTTTATACCTCGGATACGCAATAAATTTTCACACCTATCGGGCTTGATCCTTATCCCTTAGGCTTTTGGTGCTTTGCGTAAATAACTCTTGTATTCCCGACTTACAGAGGCCCCGTTTGTATTGCTTGTGTTACTCTCTTATGATAAATTGACCTCTACTTCCTGGAAAGCATCATGAGAGACTCATTGCGGAGAAATACCAAAACATTTTCATCCGCAACTCCACATTCCGCGGCACCTTAGACTTGCACCGAACTGCCGGGTGGGGCCGCGTGAGGGATTGCAGCGAAAAGCCCGCACCCGATCTGCCGTGCCATGGCCCGGTAGTTGCCGCTAAAACATTTAAGGCAGGCGGGGAGGACTTGCAGCGGAAAGCCCGGCACGGCCCCTGGAATATCGTGGCACAACTTAGTAGCCGGGAATTGGTTTGTAACTGAAGATTGCTTCGTGCCTCGTGATTGCTTCGTGCCTCGTGATTGCTTCGTGCCTCGTGATTGCTTCGTGCCTCGCAATGGGGCCGGGACACGCCCAAACACAGATCAGGCACCTACGTGACACATATCACGTTTGGAGAACCAACCATCTCCGACATTTGTTCCATAAAAAATAAACACCATGAAAATAGAGCAAATTTATACCGGATGCCTGGCGCAGGGCGCTTACTACATTGAAAGTGAAGGCGAGGCCGCCGTTATAGATCCGCTCCGCGAAGTGGAACCTTATATCCAAAAGGCGGAACGCAATGGCGCAAAGATTAAATATGTGCTGGAAACGCATTTCCACGCTGATTTTGTTTCGGGGCATATTGACCTGGCGGAAAAAACCGGCGCGAAAATCGTGTACGGACCAAACGCACAGCCTTCGTTCGATTTTTACAGCGCAAAAGATGGCGAGGAACTGAAGCTGGGCAAGATCACCATTAAAGTGCTGCACACGCCGGGGCATACCATGGAAAGCACCTGTTACCTGCTGAAAGATGAAAGCGGAAAGGAAACAGCTTTGTTCAGCGGCGATACGCTTTTTATTGGCGATGTTGGCCGTCCCGACCTGGCGCAAAAAGTGAAAGCCGAACTTACACAGGATATGCTGGCCGGGCATTTGTACGATTCGCTCCGCAACAAGATCATGCCGCTGAACGATGATATCACCGTGTATCCCGCCCATGGTGCCGGAAGCGCATGCGGTAAAAACATGAGCAAGGAAACCACCGATACTTTGGGCAACCAGAAAAAAACGAACTATGCGCTGCGCGCGGATATGACGAAGGAGGAATTCATCCGGGAAGTGACCACAGGACTGGTGGCGCCCCCCGCCTACTTCCCGCTGAACGTGATGATGAATATACAAGGTTACGACAGCATCGATAAGGTGATGGAACGCGGTCAGCACGCGCTTTCACCCGCAGCCTTTGAAGCGGCTGCCAATGAAACAGGCGCACTTATCCTTGATACCCGTGATCCGCAGGTGTTCGCACAGGGCTTTATTCCCAACGCCATCAATATCGGTATTGATGGGAATTTCGCGCCCTGGGTAGGCACGCTGATCCCCGATATCAAACAACAAATCCTGTTGGTGACCGACAAAGGCCGGGAAGAAGAGGTGATCATCCGCCTGGCAAGGGTGGGATACGATTTCACCATCGGTTACCTGGAAGGCGGTTTCGAAGCCTGGGAAAAAGCCGGCATGGAAACGGATAAAATCACGTCCATTTCTGTAGAAGAATTCGCGAAAATCGCCGGTGAAAAAACGGTGAACATCCTGGACGTACGCAAAAACAGTGAATACCTAAGCGAGCATGTAGTGGATGCGGAAAACGCGCCGCTGGACTTCATCAATGAAAGCATGGCCCAGGTAGATAAGAACAAAACATATTATGTGCATTGCGCGGGGGGCTACCGTTCGATGATATTCAACTCCATCCTGCGGGCACGCGGATTCGATAACCTTATTGATGTGAAAGGGGGCTTCAAGGCCATTAAAGAAAGTGGGAAACTGAAGGTGACAGACTACGTTTGTCCCAGCACTTTACTGTAAGAATCAACATAGCGCGGACACATTTGAAAACGCGGCCGGGCCGTCTCAGCAGAGATGGCCTTGCTGTTTTTAGACGGAGCCTGGCCTGTGAAAAACACTGGGTTGACCTTGCTTTAATCACCATGTGTTATCCCAGCCTGCTGTGTTTTGTATATTTGAAACATGAACGCATACCTCATCAGCGGTTTGGGAGCGGACAGCCGGGCCTTTCTTCACCTGGAACTTCCCCCGGGTTATAAGAAGATACACCTCGACTGGATACCACCGCATCAACATGAGCCATTGTCATCCTACGCGCTGCGGCTGGCGGCAAGTATAGATACGACACAACCTTTCGTGCTGATCGGGTTATCCATGGGCGGGATGATGGCTACGGAAATAAGCAGGTCGCTTCGTCCGGAAAGAACCATTCTTATTTCCAGTATGCCTTCATACAGGTTTTTGCCTGGATACTTCCGTTTGGCAGGCAGGCTGAAACTGCATAGCGTGGCGCCAATCAGCGTATTGAAAGCGGGTTCATACCTGAAAAGGTTTTTCACGAATGAATCTCCGGCAGACAAGCAATTGATTTGGCAGGTGATCAAAGAAAGTGATCCCGCGTTCATCCGCTGGGGCATGGAGGCCGTGCTGGGCTGGAAAGGAGAGGCTGGCTCGGGCGATTACATCCATATTCACGGAACGGGCGACTGGTTGCTGCCCGTTGGAAAAAGTAAGCCCACGCACCTTATAAAAGATGGTGGGCATATGATGATATTTGACAGGTGCGGCGAGATCAACCGTATCCTGGCGGAACAACTTCCCGCACCGGTATAATTTTACTGGAGCAGTTCGGCCAGTTTTTTATCCAGTGCGTCACCTCTTAAATTGTCGGCCACGATTTTACCGGAGGGGTCCACCAGTACATTGAATGGAATGCCATTGAATTTATAGGTAGTGGTGGCGGCGCTTTCCCAGCCTTTCAGGTCGCTGATATGGGTCCATGCCAGTTGGTCGGCTTTAACGGCTTCGAGCCATTTGGCTTTATCCTCATCCAGCGATACGCCGAGGATGGTGAAGTTCTTCCCTTTGTATTTGTTGTATGCGGCCACAACATTAGGATTTTCCTGGCGACAGGGTCCGCACCAGCTTGCCCAGAAATCAACCAATACGTACTTGCCTTTGAAATCGGCGAGGGTTACGTTTTTCCCGTTCACATCGGGCATGGAGAGCGCGGGCGCCTGTTGCCCTACCATGGAATTGTCTTTAATGGCCTGCTGTTGTTTTTCGAAAGCCAGCAACTGCTGCTCGAAAGTCTCCTTCACGGCCTTGACACCGGCATGGTCCGGAAATTTTTTGGAGATATCCGTCAACGCGGTTTTTAGCTCGGCGGGCTCCATGGAACGTGCGGCCATACCCAGCACGAATATGGATACGGAAGGACTTTTTTCTTCCTTCAGCGTTGTTTTCAGAAAACCGTTAAACTCCTGGATACCGGCTTCTCTTTTTTGAACCGCCAGGCCTACAATACTATCGGAAGCGCCCGATTTCTGGATACTGTCTACCTGCATGAACAAAGGCTGCAGGTCTTCCTGGCGCGCAGTATAACCGAAAACAAATTTCCGGAGCGATTCGCTGGCCGGAGAACCTTTCACGGTATAAAAATCATTCTTCTTCGACATGTCCAGCTCAATGGAAATTTCCGGCTCATCGTTCACGATCAATACGCCGGGTTCGGCGTCCAGCGCAACCTGGTACAGTCCTTCTTCTTTTCCGATTCCTTTCAGGGTAAACTTTCCATTTTCGATTTTCGCGGAATCGATCATCACCGGGGGTTTCCCGTTCATGGGGATTTCCTGGAGGAAAACGTTCGCGCTTTTTGAGTTTTTAACGGAACCGGTAACCTCGAAAGCGTCTTTATCTTTTCCGCTGCAAGATACCAGCAGGTAAGCGCCTGTTACCATCATCATCACCAGCAACCTTCTGCTCATTGGTTAATTTTTATTTGTTGTTTAAGTATTCCAGTAAAATATCGTTGGTTCGTTTGGGATCGGCCTTTCCTTTGGATTTCTTTTTCACTTCGCCTACGAATAGCCCGATCAGTCCTTTTTTTCCTTTCCTGAATTCGTTCACTTTATCGGGCATTTCCGCCATCACTTCTTCCACCCATATTTTCAGTGTATCCGTATCTCCTTCCTGGATAAGGTTTTTGGCAACGGCAATGTCCATCGGCATTTTGTCTGCTGAAATTATCATTTCAGGTAGTATTTCCTGTTGCGCAATGGAGAAGTTCACTTTTCCCGCTTCCACCAACTCAATGAGCGCCACCATTTTTTCCGGGGTTACCGGGAAAGCGCTCATGTTCCCGCCATGTTCATTCAACCAGGATCTTACAGGGCCAAGTAACCAGTTGGCCGCCTGTTTATGGAACTTCGCTCCTTCCGGGAAAGCCGACACCACGGCGTCGTAGTAAGCCGCCGTTTCTTTTTCATCCGCCAGTTGCCGAGCATCATATTCGGGCAGCATATACCCGTTCATGTATTGTGCCACTTTTTCTTCGGGTAAAGCGGGCATCCCGGAACGGATGTTTTCGATAAACTCTTCGGTGAGGTGGAATGGTGTAAGGTCGGGATCGGGAAAATACCTGTAATCGTTGGCCTCTTCCTTGGTGCGGAGCGAGAAGGTGGTACCGTTCGCCGCATCAAAGCTTCTGGTTTCCTGGATCACGGTGCCGCCCGATTCCACCAGTTCCACCAGTCTTTTTATTTCTATTTCAATGGCCTTCTTTACGTTCCTGATGGAGTTCAGGTTTTTCACTTCCACTTTGGTACCCAGCGCCGTTTCTCCTTTAAGCCTTATGGAGATATTCGCGTCGCAACGCATGCTTCCTTCTTCCATATTGCCATCGCATACCTCCACATAACGCACGAGTTTGCGCAATTCGGTGAGGTAAGCATAGGCTTCTTCCCCGCTGTGCAGGTCGGGCTCGGTCACAATTTCCAGCAAGGGCACGCCTGCGCGGTTAAGGTCGATGGAAGTGTAGGCTTCATCCACATCGTGCAGACTTTTGCCCGCATCTTCTTCCATGTGGATGCGGTTCAACTGTACCTGGCGCGTACCTTCAGCGGTTCGTATGGTTACATGACCGCCTACACAAATGGGTGTGGTATGTTGGGAAACCTGGTAACCTTTGGGCAGGTCGGGGTAGAAATAGTTCTTACGTGCAAAATAATTGTACCGCTCAATGCCGCAGCCGCAGGCCAGTCCCAGGCGGATGGCGTATTCCACGGCTTTCCGGTTCATTTTGGGGAGCGTACCGGGGTGCGCGAGGGTAACCGGGCTGATGTGCGTATTGGGTGCGCCGCCATAAGCCGCGCTGTCGCCGCAAAAAAGTTTGCTTTCCGTTAAAAGTTGCGCGTGCACTTCCAGTCCTATCACCGCCTCATACTTGTCGTATGGTAACCCCATAGTATTGTTTTGAAGGCCGTAAAATTAGTTATTAATGGGGAATGGGGGTACAAAAAGAATGTTGGATGTTCAACCGGGATAAATCCCGATCCAACATCCAACATTCAACATTTAAAATTCCTCCTAGAGGTCCGCTGTCTTCAATTTCCTCGGCACTTTTACTTCCGCATTAATGGTTTTGCCATCGCGGTTCATTTTCAGGGCTATAACTTTTTTGTCTTTGGCTTCTTTTACCATGTTAGAGAGCACCGCCGCGTCGTTCACTTCTTTTCCCTCGAAAGAGAGGATGATGTCTCCTTCTTTGATACCGGCTGTTGCGGCGGGTGAACCTTCGTCCACATCAATTACTTTCACGCCTTTGCCTTCTTCTGTGTCCTGTACGGAAACACCTAGTTTGGGACGATCAACATTGGTCCAGGTGATGGTTCCCGGCCTGCCTGGTACTGTGGTGATGCGTCTTCTTTCATTTAACGCGTCCGCACGTGACAGTTCCTGCATAATGCGGCCCTCCAGTTCAATACCCGGAGCGGCATTGAAATACCTGATGGAAGAAGTCTCTCTTTTGCCCAGCGTGGCGCTGGCACTGGCAGCCTTTCCGTCTCTTTTATATTTAACGGTGATCTTTTCATCGGCTTTAAAATCACCAATCGCTTTAACCAGGTCGTCAGGCGATTCAATTTTTTTATCATTAATGCCGGTGATCACATCTCCGGCTTTCAGTCCGGCTTTTTCCGCTCCTGAAGCTTTGGTAACCTCGGTAATTTTAGCGCCATCGCTCACTTTTTCGGTGACCACACCCAGTACGGCTTTGTTGCCCATGCCTGCCACTTTCACCATATCCAATTGGTTGAAATTGAAATTGAATGGCTCGAAAGCGTTTTTTTGTTTGATCACCATAACATTTTCTCCTTTGTATTCATCGGCTGGTTTACCGTTAATGGTTACCTTATCTCCATCAATCACCACGGTTACTTTTTCTTTGGAATCCCCTTTCTTGCGGATCACGATGTCTTCCTGAATCTTCTTTCCTTCCACTACAACCTCTTTCTGCTGCGCCAGCACCGGTACGGTAGTCATCATCCCTGCCACGAGCATTCCGGCAGACATGAGACGTATAACTTTCTCCATTGTTACATTTTTTAATTACGAAATGTTTAGTAGATCAAATGTAGGGAATAATTTGAAATACGAAACCTTTCGGAATTGTTAAATTGATGAGCGGTAAAGGGGAGATTGTGGTTGGTGGAAGGGGAAATCCTCAGCGAGGAGTTCGTAGGATTTCACGAGGCTCCCGTCTACTGTATCGAATCCGATCTTTTTGAGACCGCATTTTTCCAGCACATTGAGGGAGGGCGTATTGCGTACATCGGCGCGGGCCACGATACGGTCGAGGTGCAGTTGTTCAAATGCCGTGCGGATGCAGGCGAGTGCTGCTTCCGTGGCATATCCTTTCCCCCATTCGCTGCGGAGGAAACGGTAACCGAGGTCGGTTTCGGCCCTTTCTTTGCGGTATTTGAGGCCGCAGTAACCGATGAAGCGGTCGTCTTCTTTGGCATGAACGGCCCATCTGCCGTAACCGTATTGTTCGTATTGTGGAATGATCACATCGCGGAGGATGCGGGTGGCTTCTTCAGGTTTTGTGATGGGGTCGTGGGTGAACATGGTCACTTCCGGATCGCTGTTAAGGTCGAAAATAAGCGGCGCGTCGTTCATGGTGAACCTGCGGAACAGCAGGCGCTCAGATTCCGGGAGAATGATCATTTCTCGATTTTTTTCAATTAGCAAGCCTTTGTCTCTGTCGTAGGGGTGTGCCGTTAACTGTCCGTCAATATATGCCATGCTGTTATTTCCAATTTGCCATTCCGTCTTCAAACATTATTCCAACGAACCTTTGCGGCAGTTCAAGTTACCACTTTTGATCCAGTATCCACGATTTAACTGTGGCGGAAATTTCGGGTACACGAGCTGTATCCTGCCCTCCCGCCGTTGCCAGCGTCTTTTGTCCGCCGCCGCCGCCTTTAATCAAAGGGGTTATTAATTCTTTTATAATTTTTGGCGCCTCTGCTCCTCGTGCTGCCAATCCGTCGGCTACCAGCACTGCCACTTGTGGTTTACCTTCCACAACTGCGGAAAGCACTGCCACTCCATTGGGCAGCGCGGGTTTCAGGTCCATGGCCAGTTTGCGCAATGCGTCCATACCACTTACTTCCACGGTGGTGCCGATGTATTCAACATTACCCAGCATCTCCTTCTGCTGCACCAGTTCCTCCTTCAGGATAGTAAGGAGTTTCGCCTCCATCTTTTCGGCTTTCTTCTTCCAGTCTGAATTATCCTGGAGCAGTTGTTCTGCCGCGCGAATCAGGTCTTTGGGATTTTTGAAGGTTTCCTTCACTTTTTTCAGTACCTCCTGCTGCTCCCGCAACTGTGTGGTGGCGGCTGCTCCGCAAAGGGCTTCGATCCTGCGCACACCCGCAGCTACTGCAGACTCAGATTGTATAAGGAAATAACCGAGTTCACCCGTAGCCCCAACATGTGTTCCGCCGCAGAGTTCAATGGAATAATTCGGGTCCATGATCACCACACGCACGGTATCACTGTATTTCTCACCGAACAATGCCATAGCGCCCATGGCAATGGCTTCGTCTTTCGGCATTTCTTTGATGACAACGGGAATGTTCTCCCGGATTTTTTTGTTCACGAGGTCCTCCACGCGTTGGATTTCCTCATCGTTCATTTTCGAGAAATGGGAGAAATCGAAACGAAGCTGGCCCGCGTTCACCAGACTGCCCTTCTGCGCCACATGCGTGCCCAGCACTTCCCGGAGCGCGGCGTGCATCAGGTGCGTGGCGGAATGGTGCAGGGTAATGGCTTCGCGGCGGGATTTGTCCACGATTGCCGTAACCGGCGCCTTGGGATCAGCCGGTACTTCCTCGGCGAAAACGATCACCAGGTTGTTTTCTTTCTTCGTATCAGTAATGGCTATGCGCTGTTCTCCTGAAACCAGTTCGCCGGTATCGCCTACCTGTCCGCCGCTTTCCGCATAGAAAGGGGAAGCTTCCAGTACGATCTGGAAACCCTCTTTTCCTTTGGCCTTCACTTTACGGTACTTCACGATTTTCGTTCTGATCTCCAATGTATCATAACCCACGAATTCCGAGAAAGCATCTTCATCCAGCACGGTCCAGTCTCCGGCATCTACCGCGGTTGCAGCACGGGAGCGGTTTTTCTGTTGCAGCATTTCGGCTTCAAAACCAGGTTCATCTACGGCATACCCTTTTTCCGAAGCGATCAGTTTGGTAAGATCGAGGGGGAAGCCATAAGTATCGTAAAGTTCGAAAGCCGAAGCGCCATTCAGCGCAGTACCTTCATTGGTATTGGCGAACAGATCGTCCAGTCTTTTCAAACCTTTATCCAAAGTTCTCAAAAACGCCTCTTCTTCCTCCTTCACCACTTTGCTCACAAACTCGAGCTGGTTGTGGAGTTCAGGGAACACCGTTTCAAACTGCTTTGCCAGCACGGGCATCAATTGAAACAGCAATGGTGCTTTGAAATCGAGGTAAGAATAATAATAGCGGACGGCTCTTCTCAATATCCTTCTGATCACATAACCGGCTCCGGTATTGGAAGGCAGTTGTCCATCGGCGATGGTAAAAGCGATGGCGCGGATATGATCGGCCAGTACGCGGAAGGCGATGGCTTCTTTGGTATCACTGAAATCATATTTTTTACCGGTGATTTTTTCTATTTCAGCAATGGTGCCGGTGAACACATCGGTATCGTAATTGCTTTGTTTGCCCTGGAGTACGCGCACCAGTCGTTCAAAGCCCATTCCCGTATCCACGTGCTTTGCGGGCAGTGGTTGCAGAGAACCATCTTTCAGGCGGTTGAACTCCATAAATACATTGTTCCATATCTCAATCACCTGGGGATGATCTGCATTCACCAGTGTGCTTCCATCTATGGCGGCACGTTCTTCATCGCCGCGGCAATCCACATGAATCTCAGAGCAGGGACCGCAGGGACCGGTATCGCCCATTTCCCAAAAGTTATCCTTCTTATTTCCTTTCAGAATCCTTTCCTCCGCGATCCACCGCTTCCATTCGGAAAAAGCTTCTTCATCAAAAGGCAGGTTCTCCTTTTCATCCCCTTCAAAAACAGTAACATATAGGCGATCCTTCGGAATTTTGTATACTTCGGTGAGCAGTTCCCAGCTCCAGGCGACGGCTTCTTTCTTGAAATAGCCAGCGGAAGGATTGTTCGGATCACCGAAGCTCCAGTTGCCGAGCATTTCGAACATGGTATGGTGGTAGGTATCCACGCCCACTTCTTCCAGGTCGTTGTGTTTCCCGCTCACCCGCAAACATTTTTGCGTATCGGCCACCCGGGGGGAAGGCGCGGTGCGGTTGCCCAGGAAATAATCCTTGAACTGGTTCATACCCGCGTTGGTGAACAACAGGGTGGGGTCATTTTTTATAACGATGGGTGCCGATGGCACGATGGTATGCGCTTTAGATTGAAAGAAATCCAGAAATTGCTGCCTGATCGCTGCGCTCGTAGTCATAAACTTTGTAAATAAATGCGTTGTAAATTCCCGGCTATGCCAATATATTTGTAAACTTCGGCCCGGAAGTGGTGCAAAGGTATAGTTTTAAGGCGTAGAATTTGCTGTAAGGAGCAGAACCGGAACGAAAGGCCCCGCATGAAAAAAGTTAAATATTACTACAACACCCATACCCTCCGCTACGAAAAGCTGGAAGTGCCGCTTCGTGTAAAGTTGTTGCGGGTGCTGGGCTTCCTTGCGGCCGCCATAGTAACGGCTTTCATTATTGTGGCCATCGCTTTCCAGTACCTGGATTCTCCGAAAGAAAAGATGCTGCGGGCCGAAAACGAGGCCATGAAAGATGATTATGAACTCCTCGATAAGCAGATCAGGGAACTGAACACGCGGCTCCGCGAACTGGAAACCCGCGACAACGAGGTGTACCGTTCCATTTTTGAAGCCAATCCCATCCCCGACAGCGCCCGTGCCAAGCAACTGGAACAGAAAAAAGAAGAACAACTGGTTGCCAGTCTGAACGATATACAACTCGCCCGCTCCATCGCTTCTTCCATCAAAAACCTCACGGCACGGATGGATGCCCAGAAAAAATCTTACGGCGATATTGAGGGCTTCATCAAAAACAAAGAGGACCTGCTGGCCAGTACGCCGGCCATTCAACCCGTAAGCAATGCCGATCTCAAACGCCTCGCTTCCGGCTTCGGCTACCGGATCGATCCTATTTATAAGATGACCAAGTTCCACGCCGGACTTGATTTCAGCGCCCCGCAAGGCACGCCTGTTTACGCCAGCGCCAATGGCACCATCAGCGTGGCCGGTAACCTTGGCAACGGATATGGCAACCACGTGGTGATCCGCCATGGTTATGGGTACGAAACCTTGTATGGTCACCTGTACAAAATCAAAGCGCGGAATGGGCAGAAAGTAAAACGCGGTGAAATCATCGGTTACGTGGGCAGCACGGGAAAATCAACCGGCCCACACCTGCATTATGAAGTGCACCGGAACGGCGTTAAAGTGGATCCCATTTATTATTTCTACAACGATCTTTCTCCCGAACAATTCGACCGCATGCTGAAAATGGCCGCCGCCGGTAACCAGAGTTTCGATTAGCGCAGAATGTTGAATAATTGGAGAAAACTCGCGCCGCAATCCGCATCGCTCATCTAACATTTATACTATTTTTGGCGCATGGGGTTTGTTCAGATAAGTTTGGATTTCGGATTTTCTCCCGCGCAGCCTGAAACCACCGCTGCGCCGGAAGAAAAAAAGTCGTCGGTCAACGGAAACGGCGCAATGCACGCCTCGCAGCCGGAATCCGCAAAAGGTAATACCAATAATGGTTTCAGAAGATTAACACCGCCACCGCCGGATAAGATACTGGCCGAAGGCGCCTTGCCCAAGGTCGATGCGGAACCTGCAGTAACTGTTGTTCCCGAAACCCGGGATGCAGTTATGGAAGAACTTGTGCCTTCCCCCATAACTCAGGCAGCAATAGAAGAAACTGTAGAGGAAAAAAATATGGCTTCGGAAGAAGCGACCGAAGCAGCCGTTTTGGAGGAGGTTCTCGTAGCTGAAGAGGCTTCAGAAGCAAATAATGCGGCCCGAGAAATTGTAGCGGAAGAAGCAGTTGTATCGGAGGAGCCTTCGGAAACTACTGCGCTTACTGAAGAAGAACAGTATGTTTCGGAAGAAGAAACGTCATTTGTTGCAGAAGAAAATACGGTTTCAGCAAATGAATCAAGTGATGTAGTTGCCGAAGTAGCCACGACTATACCAACCGAACAACCGGAAGATGAGTCCACTCCTACACCAGTGGGAACGGAAAAACAAATTTCAGGGACGGAAGAAAATGCAGAAGTCCCCAAAGCTCCTGAAGCGGGTATCGTGTTTTTCGCTGAAGAAGCCGAACCTGAAGATGATAGCCCCATAGAATTTGAGCTGGAACCCGATGCACCCGAAGAAGAATCGGGCATTGAAAAGCAGGTTTCAATCGCTTATTTCCAGAAGGCCGATGCCAGCGACGATGAAGAAGTGTTTGAAATTCCGATGTTCTCCAAACCTTCCTCGGGTACGGATGCAAAACCGGTTGTGATCGTGCGGGTGAAAGAGAAGAAAGAAGCGGCAGCGGAAAACAAAAGCAAACGGGGCCGGAAATCGATCCGCGAAATGATGGCGGAAGCTGAAATGGTGGAAATCCCGGAAGACGAGCAACTGTTCAAAAAACAATATTACGGGATCGGCGAAGTGGCCAAGATGTTCAACGTGAATACCTCGCTCATCCGTTTCTGGGAAACCGAATTCGATATCATCCGCCCGAAAAAGAACCGCAAGGGCGACAGGCTTTTCCGTCCCATCGACGTGAAGAACCTGCACATGATCCATAACCTCCTCCGGCTCAAGAAATTTACCATTGAAGGCGCGAAGGACTTCTTAAAGAACAACCGGAAAAAGGCGGAGAAAAATTTCGAGATAGAACAATCCCTGAAAAGAATACGCGGATTTTTATTGCAGATGAAAGCCGATTTGGGTTAATTAAGGATTTGCGCCTTTAAAAACGTAAACAGAAAATCACTTGGAAAGGAACGTTAAAACACGGTGGGCATCCGGGGAAAACAACGTCGGTGGCACCGACTTTTTTGCCGCACCGCGGGAGCTCCAATAAACTTATCATGAGAAAAACACTGTTCATTATCCTGCTTATCACGGTAACGCTCCCTGTTTTTTCACAGGGGTACGAATCGTATGTTCAGTTCAAACACAAGATCATCAAAGGACTTGCCGACAGGTCAGTACTTGAAAAGGATACGGCCTTCGCCTGGGTTATCAATAACCGGGCGGGCTATCAGCCAGATGCGGCCATTGTGGAACGTTTCAAAGCCAATAAAGATTCCGTTCAGTTTTTTGTGTTCTTCGGCACCTGGTGCGGAGATACACGTAAGCTGCTTCCCAAATTTCTTGCGCTGGCAGATGCGGCCGGGATTCCAAACGAATCCATCACATTAGTGGGTGTTGATCATTATAAGAAATCGCTGGGCAACCTCACGACGCTCTTCAACGTTACGCATGTGCCCACTTTCATCGTATTGAAGCAGGGGAAGGAACTGGGCCGTGTAGTGGAATACGGCATTTCGGGGCAATTCGACAAGGATCTCGCGGAGTTATTGCCCCGTTAAAGAATCGGCCTTTGTGTTTCTCCCGATGGTTCGTTGATGATGCGGATATCGGTATTCACACCGGCCAGTTCAATACCCAGCGCGGCCACCAATTGTAGTACAAGCAGGTTTACTTCCTGGCGTAACGCATTGAATTCATCCATCGAAATGGTGGCGGTATAAAATTCGATGGGGATCACGAACCCGTTCGAACCGATCTCCGTAAAGAATACGGTGCTGCTTTCAATTTCTTCCCTCGATAAGATTTTCCGGATGCCATCCACCAGTTCCTTCATACTATCCGGACTGGTTTCCAGGCTCACCGCAAGCCGTATATCGGCACGGCGCTGGGTGCGGAGGGTCAGATTGTCCATGATTGAATCCACCATTTGTTTGTTGGGAACGGTCACGAAAGTTTTCTGGTCGGTGCGGAGGCGCGTGCTGCGCAGGCCGATTTTTTCTACCGTTCCCGTAACCTGGTGCACTTTCACCACATCACCCGTGGTAAACGGTTTATCGAAAAAGATGATAAAGGACGCGATCAGGTTTTCGAGGCTTTCCCGGGTGGCGAGGGCGATAGCGGCGGTTGCGATACTAAGGCCGGTAAGGAGGTTGCCCACGTTCTTGTTGAAACCGAATTGCAAAACGAGTAACCCGCCGATGATCACGAGCACGGCTTTGAAGAAGTCTTTGAAGAATACGATGAGCTGGTTGTCGGTCTGATCCAGTGTTTTATTGGCTTTCTGGTGCAGGATCAGCGCGATGAAGTCCATGATCCGCAACAGCAGCCAGATGAACATGATGATGATGGTGGAAACGGAAGCCGTATCGATGAGTTGCCTCAGACTGATTTTATAAATCTTCACATCCAGCGCCTCGGGATAATTCAGTTTATCGAAGGTCACCACCATGATCAGCACCACGATAAATACTTCCAGCGGCTGCACCACCAGGTTCACGAAAGATTGCTTGTCGACGCCTTTTGCCAGTCCTTTCACTACCTTAAAAAGCAAGCTGGCCAGGTATTTCGAGATGATGCGCTTCAGGATCAGCGCGGCGATAATGCTCAGCGCCACGATGCCATAAGCCTGAATCGTGTTGTCAAATATTTTAAAGTCGAGAAACTCTTGCATATCAATGTGCTTCGTTACAATCTGTACACCTGTAATTTACCGGGATGCAGTACATAAAGCCTTTGCATGTTCACCCTAAGTTTAAGAACATCCTGCAATATTGCCGCCAGGTCTTGTTCCTGCAATTGCAAAGATCCGGTTTCATAACGGTAAAGTATAGTGTTTTTTCTTCCGAACATGAATTTTCCAAGCACCTGGAAATCCTGCCAGCCGCGGAATGGCAGCCTGTTTTTCAGGGTGCCAAAATAGTCGAATAAGTAAACGCCTTTTGTGGTGTCGTAGAGGTAAACCAACGCGTCCTGGTCTGAGAGCACGGTGGGTGAAGGCAATGAATCCAGTGCCTGGCGCAGATCGGTGGTGGCGCTGCGCAACATTCCATCCTGCCCGACCTTCTTGAGTTGCGCCTCCAGTTCATCGTACACCCAGATGTTGTTGTCGTTGGAAAGCCCTACCGCTTTGGGCTGGAAGATGTTCAGCTTTTTCAGGTCGATGGTATTACGTACGTTAAGCAGACGGTCCAGTTCCACCACCGTGGAAAAATCACGGTAATAGAGTACGAGTTTCAACGGGTTGGAGGCATCCATCGAATACAACTTTCCGAAGCGCTTCACATCGTTGAAAACGGAGAGGGAATCGCCATCGGGATTGTATTTCTTCAATTGGTTCTGCCTGGTGAGCAGGTAAGTATTACCAATGTTGTCGGTGGTAAAATCAATGAAATCACCGTGAATTTCCCTGATAAGTTCCGGTGTTTGCGCGAGGAGGAACTGTGTTCCGGCGAGCAGCGCCAACAGATATGTGATCAGTTTTTTCAAACCTTGTGGTACTCGAGTGAAAGATGGTTACCGTCAAAAACGGCGTAGCTGTAATATTTAATCCAGTCGCCGAGGTTCACGTACCTGCTTCCTCCGGGCAGCGGCCAGTCGATGGGCAGGTGCCGGTGTCCGAATATACAATAATCGTAGAACTGCCGCTGCAATACTTCCTTGCAATAGATGATGAGCCATTCGTTCTCTTCCCCGAGGAACTTTTCGTCGGACTGCCCTGTAGCGGCCCTGCTTCTCCTACTCAGAAAGTTCGCCAAACCTATCCCCCATGCGGGGTGCAGCGCGCCGAACATCCACTGGCAGAGTTTGTTCCGGAATATTTTTTTGATGAATTTATAGCCGTGGTCACCGGGACCCAGGCCATCTCCGTGTCCGATAAGGAATTGCTTCCCATTGAATTCGAACGCTTTTGGTTCATGGTACACGGGGATATTCAGTTCTTCTTCAAAATAACCATCCATCCACATGTCGTGGTTTCCGGTAAAAAAATGAACGGGAATACCTGCATCGGTAAACCGTGCGAGTTGCCCCAGCAAACGGATGTAGCCTTTCGGCACAACTGTTTTGTATTCGTACCAGAAATCGAAGATATCGCCAACAATGAAGAGTACTCCCGTTTCAGGCATGATCTGTTCCAGGAAACGGACAATCCTGTCTTCTCTTTCCCGGCTCTGCGCGTGGTTGGGCGCGCCCAGGTGGAAATCGGAGAGGAAGTAAATCTTTTTTCCCGGTGGAAGGACCATGGAGGAAAATTCAAAATTACTACGCATGTTGGTCTACAAGAAATACATACACTTCCTTCGGACCATGCACCCCTACCACCAGTGTTTTCTCAATATCGGCGGTACGGCTGGGTCCGCTGGCGAACGTAATCAGCGATGGCAGACGTTCCGGGTATTTCTCCCGCACCAGTTGCATGGCATCTTTGATATCGTACACCAGTTGGTTGGAGTAAGCGATACAGATATGTACCGGGGCGTAAACGCTGGTAGTGCGCCCTCCGTTCAGTGCCGCGCTCAATGCGATAGAACCGGTACGCGCCACGAGGGCCTCGCAGGTCGTGATGGCTGCATCACAATTGTGGAGCGTGGTGGATTCATCAAAAGCTATTCCTGCCGCTTCCAGCGCGGGTTTCAGACTATTATCTTTTGTGAAGAGTCCTTTCCATCCGAGCTGAACGGACAAGGCTTTCAGCTGTGCCGCCATTTCGGCTTCATTCAGGCAGAATACAAATTTCCCCTGGAGCCTGGAGAAGTTCTCCGCAAACTCCATTTCCGGTTCCATTTGCTGTGGCTGATACACCGATTGATAACCTTCGCTCTGGGAAAAAGGAAGAGGCGTTGATACGGTCAACGCCTTTCTTATTTTTTTTAAGATGCTTTCTTTAGAAGGAGATACGTTCATGATATTAGGGCTGTACTTCAGTTGATTGTGGCATTTCTGTTGGTGGAACGCCGGCGCTGATGCCGCCTGTTGGCTCATGAGTTGGGTCTGCTACGTCCAACGCCTTGCGTTCTTCATAGGGTCTTTTACCGATCAGTTTTTCCACATCACTCTGGAACAATACTTCTTTTTCCAACAGCGCTTCCGCCAGCAATTTCACTTCGTGACTTCTTTCGGTAAGCAATTCCTTAGTGCGGTTGTAGGCCCCGAGGATCAGGCTACGCACTTCGTTATCGATCATCTGGGCGGTCTCATCACTGTAAGGCTTGGTAAAATTGTATTCGCCCTGTTGTGATTCGTAGAAACTGACGTTACCCACCTTATCGTTCATACCGTAAACGGTCACCATGGCGTAAGCCATGCGGGTGATCTGTTGCAGGTCGTTCTGCGCGCCGGTGGATATTTTACCGAAGTTCAGTTCTTCGCTTGCGCGGCCCCCGAGGGTCATACAAATCTGGTCGAACAATTGATCAGTATTATAGAGATACTGTTCTTTCGGGGTGTACTGCGCATATCCGAGCGCGGCCACACCACGGGGAACGATGGTTACTTTGAGCAGCGGATAAGCATGTTCGAGGTACCAGCCACAGATGGCGTGGCCCGCTTCGTGGTAGGCGATGATCTTTTTCTCTTCGGGAGAAATGATCTTGTTTTTCTTTTCTAATCCGCCGATCACACGGTCAACGGCATCCTGGAAATCAACCATCTCCACACCGGCCTTTCCCTTCCTGGCGGCAATGAGGGCGGCTTCGTTACAAACATTCGCGATATCGGCTCCGGCGAAACCGGGCGTCTGCTCCGCCAGTTTATGCACGTCCACCTGTTCGGAAACCTTGATGGCTTTCAGGTGTACTTTGAAGATGGCTTCACGGCCTTTCACATCCGGCTTATCAATAGAGATTTGCCTGTCGAAACGACCTGGACGCAACAAAGCGCTATCCAGTACGTCGGGGCGGTTGGTCGCAGCGAGAATAATAATTCCGCTGTCGCCGCCGAAACCATCCATTTCAACGAGCAACTGGTTGAGGGTGCTTTCCCTTTCATCGTTGCTCATCATCACGTTCTTTCCGCGGGCCCGGCCTATGGCGTCAATTTCATCGATAAATATCACGCAGGGCGCTTTTTCGCGGGCCTGCTTGAACAGGTCACGCACACGGCTAGCACCCACACCTACAAACATTTCCACGAAATCGGAACCGGAAAGCGAGAAGAAAGGCACCTGCGCTTCCCCGGCCATCGCTTTGGCCAGGAGCGTTTTACCGGTACCGGGAGGTCCTACCAGCAGGGCACCTTTGGGAATTTTACCACCAAGGGCCGTATATTTCTTGGGATTCTTCAGGAAATCAACAATCTCCATCACTTCCACCTTCGCTTCATCCAAACCGGCCACATCACTGAACGTAATATTTACTTTAGTTCCCTTCTCGAACAATTGGGCCTTGGATTTGCCAATATTGAAAATACCTCCGGGACCACTTCCGCCGCCGGCGCCACCGCCCATTTTTCGCATCAGCAATACCCATAAACCAATGAATATCAACAAGGGAAGCAGGAATTGGAGAAGGGGTGCAAACCAATCACTTTCGGGCGCGGCTTCATTGGGCACTTCTTTTATCCCGGTTTCGGTATAAAAATCGGCCAGTCTTTTTTCGAAGCTTTCGAAATTGGTTACGTTGAACTGGAACTGAGGACCTTTATTGGTTTGAGCATTCCAGTTTTTGGAGAGTTTATCCTTGTAATAAGGTTTGGAAAGGCTATCGGTCTTGATGTATACCCTTACCAGGTCTTTATTGGTAACGGAAACCAGTTTGGCCACATCACCTTTCGCGAGCATGTTGTTTTTGAATTCCAGCTCGCTGATAGATTTTATATCGGCTGAAAAAGACCCGAAAAACTGCAATCCCAGCAGCACTGCCGCGATGATGCCGTATACCCAGTAAATATTGAATTTGGGACCTTTACGGGGCGGTTCTTCGCCTCCTTGCCTGGGTTTCAGCCTGGGAAAATTCCGGTCGTCTTTTTTGTATTCGTCTTGTGACATAAGGTTATTTGTGCTTGTTCTTCTCGTGTTTATATAAATGGATCGGGGGCTAATTTGTTCAATATAAAGCAAATCCCCGTGTTTATACGGGTATTTTGCAAGTATTTTAACAGAACGGGATCAGGAATTATGCTCGGCCATCGCCGCGTCGCTCCACATTTCTTCCAGGCGGTAAAACTTCCTGGTTTCAGGCAACATCACGTGCACTACCACGTTCACATAGTCAATAATGATCCATTGCTGTGCCTGGTGCCCTTCGTGTTTATAGGGTGTTTCGCCACAGATTTTTTTCACTTCTTCTTCCACAAAGTCGGAAATACCTTTCAATTGAGTAGTATTGGTGGCTTCGCAGATGATAAAGAAATCTGCCACTGCCTCCGGAATTTTGCGCAGATCCAGCGAAATTATATTCTCTCCTTTCTTTTCCTGGATGGTATGAAGGATGGTCTTGATGATCTTCGAGCGACTGGTAAGCTTAGTAACGCTTGTTTTCTCCCTCGCGGCCAATGCTTGTAGTGGTTCCAATAACACTTTGGATTTAGGTGAACAATTTCAATTTTTACAGGTGCTTCAAAATTAGTGATTCAAACCGACACTTCACGGTTACATTTGCGGAAGGAATCATGGTATTTATGCGATCCATCACACACCGGGGCGCCATGGGCAAGCCCCTGACCATTTTGAATACGGTTGACAGTTCCAACAACTATGCCATGCAGGCGGTTCACGCAGGAAAGGCAGGCAATGGCGCGGCCTTTTTCGCGCTGGAACAAACGGCGGGAAGAGGACAAAGGGGGAAAACCTGGCACACGAATCCAGGAGAAAACATCGTATTGAGCCTGGTAGTGGAACCGGGCCTGTACAATATCAGCAAGGCTTTTGAGCTGAACTGGGCCGTATCGCTCGCCGCCCGGCAACTGCTGGACAACCATACCAACGGGGACGTTTCAATTAAATGGCCCAATGATATTTATTGGCGTGACAGAAAGGCAGCAGGGATACTGGTAGAAAACTGCTTTCGCGGCCAAAACTGGACCGCCGCCGTAGTAGGCATGGGCATGAATATCAACCAGACCCATTTCCCCGAAACGGATAAAAAACCGGTTTCCCTGAAGCAGATCACCGGAAAAGAAGCTGATCCACTGGAAATGGCAAGGATTTTCTTCCAACTACTTGAAAACGAACTGGAAAAGATCTGCTCTTCCGGACCGGCAACCTTACTCGAAGCCTACAACTCCCACCTTTACATGCGAAACATGAAAGTGCGGTTAAAGCAGGAAAACCGCGTTTTTGAAACGATCATCACCCACGTAAACGACAGCGGACAACTCTGTACCAGGGATACGATGGAACATTGTTTCGACTTCGGCACCGTGGAATGGCAACTTTAAACCACTTCATCCTCCGCCGCCCGCGCCTCTACTTCGAAGCGGTTGTTGGTATACCCGTGTTTGATCCATTCCCAAACATACCGCAATATAAACCCGGCGGTGCCATATTGCCGGAACTGCCGGATATGCGCCATTTCATGCCTTACCCATCTCGTGTTTGCCCTGAAAGCACCTTCCGTGACACCATACAAATGAATGGTATTGCCGAGTACCATAGCGATGCGGGGTTCCTTACGGAAAGCCGCGGCTATGCGAGCGAAGGAAGAATTTTCTTTGATGACCGGCTGTTGTGTATGCTTCACGCCTGTAAAAGTAAGGTCGCAAGCGGAATTTCTTCATCAATTACAACCTGGAATAAAACACCTCTATCTTAAAAAAGCAACTGGAAACAACTTATCCATTTCCAGCATGATCGGTGAAAATACCGGGCACCTTTTATTGTTTAGCCCATACAACCTCCTTATCTTCGGTTCGTAATTTCGAACCCCTTTATGACCCTTGTCCGTTTTTTAAAAGCCTTACTTCTATTGCTGCCTGCTGGATTTTTCCTCCCCCTGCATGCTCAACTGAACGCGGACTTCATCGCTGATGTAAACGCGGGATGCGCTCCATTGAAAGTAAGTTTTACCAATCGCACCGCCGGAGCGTCTTCCGGAGCCACTTACAGTTGGGACCTAGGAAATGGGAACAGCTCTGCTTTTGTCAGCCCTTCGGCTATATATACCGATACCAAAACATATCAGGTTACGCTTACCGTTTCCGACAATGGGAAAACGTCTTCCAAAACTATTCCGGTAACGGTGCATCCGCCACCCACCGCAAGTTTCACCATATCCTCGCCGAAAGCTTGTTTGCCCGCCGCCATCACTTTTACCAGCACCTCTAACCCTGGAGGGGGAAACATTACAGGATATTACTGGGATTTTGGGGATGGAACTGCAACCCAGGGCTATGGTCCCTCGGTGAGCCACACTTACAATCAGGAACAGGAATCCCCTGTATCGCTTACGGTGACCAATAATTTCGGATGCTCGCACACGGTGGTAAAAAATGAAGCCGTAAAGATACTACCCGCAATAGGAGCATCATTTACCGCGAGCCAGGAAGTGCTTTGTAAAGAAACTGACCTGGTTAATTTCAGCAACAATAGTTTTGGCCCTGGAACACTGAGTTACGAATGGGATTATGGAGACGGCTCAGCCAGCGTCGAGAAGACCCCGTCCCACGCATTCAATAAAAAAGGCATTTACACGGTAAAGCTTATCGTTAAAAGCTCCGAGGGTTGCACCGCGCAGCAGGTAAGAAGCAATTACCTCAATGTGGCACAGTATAGCAGCGACTTTAATGTTCCTGCACTGATATGTACAGGTGCCGCCGCCTCTTTCGTAGCAGCTCCATCCCCCGCTCCTTCCTCCACCAGTTGGGAAGTAAACGGGGTTCCTACTTATAACTATTACTACGGAAGGCTTGAACAGGTTTTTCAAACTGAAGGCTCCTTTACTGTAAAACTAAACCACACTTTCGGTACATGCCCTTACTCCGTTACAAAAACAGTTCAGGTCAAAAAGTCGCCAAGTGCGGCAGCGTTCACCTCTAATGTTTCCGGCCTTTGCGGGGCCCCTACGGATGTTGTATTCGAGGATCCAAGTACGGATGTTGTGAAATGGGAATGGAACTTCAATTATAATTATTATGACCAGGTTGTAAATGGCACAGGGAAGAAAATCACCTGGAACTACCCTTCAAACGGATACAAAAATATTTGGTTAAAAGTGACCACCGCGGAAGGTTGCACCGCTTCCGCCAGCAAACAAATTCAGATCGGTCCCCCTGAAATTAATGTGGGCTATAAGAATCTGGTAAGTGAAACCAACAGCCTTACCACCTGCGAGAAACCGATTGAACTTACGTTCTTTTCTTCAAATGCATCACAGATCGCGGCTTATTCCTGGCAGTTCAGCGATGGTACTACTTCCACGGCGGCTGAGCCGACAAAAAAATTCACCACTGTTGGCAACCACTGGGCAACACTGTCATATACCACGAATAACGGATGTAAGGGTTCCATCACCCTCAGTTCTATCAAAATTTATGGCACACCCGTGGCCAACTTTACGGCTTCCTCCCAGCAAACCTGTGGACCGAACCCAATTTTGTTCACGGCTTCCGGAAGCCAGCACGCGGAATACTGGAACTGGAACTTTGGTGACAATACCACGCATTATATCTCCAGTGTACAAAAATCCTATACCACAGAAGGGAAATATGATGTCACGCTAACAGTTAGTAACCAACGTTGCCAGGCAAGCATCACCAAACAACAATATATCACGGTGAATGCCCCTTTCGCCATAATCAATACAAAACAAAACACCTGCCTCGACGACCGGGGAGTAGTAGACTTTAAACACGCTTCGAATACGGCAACCGAAGTGATCTGGGACTTTGGCGACAAAAGTGCTCCTATTAAGAAACCAGCCGCAGAAACAGCTATTTCGCATCAATATACGCAGACGGGAAATTATACCGTAACGCTCACAGCCATTAATGGCGCCTGCTCTCTAACAACCAGTACCCCCGTACCAGTATTGCTTAAGCAGAAGCCCCGGCTTTCCCCAACGCAGCGCGAGGTGTGTGTAGGTAGTTTCGCAGATGTTATGGCTGACGGGCTGGAAGACAATCCCGCTCAAAATTATACCTACGATAGTGAATACATGATTTCCTTTGTTAATGAAGATTATACACCATTCACCGGAACCGTTAGCAGCAATAACTATTACTGGAAAACAAAATACGAAGGCCGGCTTGGGAATTTTCCAGGCGAAGTGTCAAAGGTCAGGGCAATTATTACATCATATTATTTTGGCTGTGCGGACACCACCGCCGCCATTACGATAAAGATAAAGGGAGCGAATGCCTCGTTCAGTGTTGTGGAAGACAACAAATGCTGGGATGGCGGCGATGTTGTTTTTAAAGATGAGTCGTATCCTTATGGCAACAATAACATTACCTCCAGAACATGGAACTTTGGGGACGGAAACATATATACGACCGATAAGCAGGAAATAGTGCGGCACGCCTACGCTACTCCCGGCAATTATAATGTAATCCTGCAGGTGAAAGATGCCGCGGGATGTACACATTCTACTAACGCATACGGCAATTATGCGCGCGTAAACGGCCCGAAAGCAAATTTCAGCTTATCGGGAGGAAATGAAGTGAACCAGAACGCCCAGGTGTACTTTTTCAACAACACACAACACCACGGAAGCTACGACGTAACGTACAAATGGTACGTAAACGATGAACTTCTTCCGGATATGTATTACCCGGAATACAGGTTCGTTGAAGATGGAAATTACACCATCAGACTGGAGGCGGCGAGTACTGAAACAGGCTGTAGTTCATCATATACACAACAGTTGCTGGTAAAGCCTTTTAACTACGCCTTTACTTTCAACACCACACTGATCGGCGGACGAAGCTGCCCACCGGCGCTGGTGCGTTTTCAGAATACCTCTATCAATTTTTCAAGAGTGGAATGGGATTTCGGAGATGGGTTCCGACTGGGCAACACGAATTATCCCTCACATATTTATGAAAAACCCGGTAAATACTACGTTAAACTATATGTGTATAGTCCGAACGGATTAACGGGTGTATTCAAGGATTCCATCGAAATAGGCCAGCCTGTTGCGTCTATTTCATCCAATAGCCTGGAGGGCTGTAAAGGTCATAACGTTACACTCAGCGCAAGCTCAGCAAACAGCGCTGCCTACCTCTGGGATTTTGGAGATGGCCAAACGCTGAATGCCAGCGCAGCTTCCAGCGACCACAGCTACGCAACACCAGGAAGTTACAGGCCATCAGTTACAGCGATAGACAGGAATGGCTGCATGAGCGCAGTGCCACTACATGCTCCGATCATAATAAGACCAGATCCGTTAATCAGCATTGCGGCCCAGGAGAAAAGACTTTGTCTTGGTTCATCCACAACCCTAACAGCTAGTGGCGCCGCAAAATATGAATGGTCTCCCTCAACAGCACTGAATGTATCCAATAGCCCGGTTGTAACAGCGAAGCCTTCAACAGATCACGTGTTTTCAGTGAAGGGCATGGATGAGATAGGCTGTGCCGGGAACGCCTCCATCGCGATTGAAGTAGTTCAGCCGCAACAGGTAACGGTATCGCCGGATATAGCCATATGCCTGGGAGAAGATACCAAACTATTAGCTTCCGGAACCGACAGGATTACCTGGATAAACAACCTGAATGGTTTAAGTGATCCGTCCAGCGCTACACCTATTGTAAAACCGGTCGTATCAACCAGGTATACTGCTCAGGGAAGCGACCGCTATAATTGTTTTACCAGCACAGCCAATGTTAACGTGACCGTACATCAGCTACCCACCTTATCCGCGGGCAACGATGCGGAAATACTTGCCGGAAACGCCTTCCAGATGAATACGGCTTCCAGCAGCGACGTGGTTTCATGGAATTGGGCGCCTGCCACCTACCTCAGCTGCGCCAACTGCCCCAACCCTGTTGCCAAACCTTTAGCACCCACCCAATATGTTCTGACCGTTACAAACAACGTGGGATGCAGCGCTAGCGATACCATGATGCTTAAACTTCAATGTGAAGCCGACAGGGTTCATGTCCCCAATGGCTTTACGCCGAATGGCGATGGGCACAACGACCATTTCCTCGTAAAGGGCATCGGCATCATTAAACACATGGTGGTATACAGCAGGTGGGGCGACAAAGTATTTGAACGCTCCAACTTCATTGCCAGTGAACCCGCCAACGCATGGAACGGCTACATCAAAGGGTTACCCGCCCCCGCCGGAACGTATGTGTATTTCATAGAACTACAATGTCCCGGAGGGCAACCATTCACGAAAAAAGGAACGGTTACACTGATGCGATAGCCTTCAGGATTTCCTCCGCATGTTGCTTGCTCTTCGGACGAAGGAATACCTTCACGATAACACCCTTCTCATCAATCACGAAAGTGGTGCGGTGAAGGCCCATATACTTACGGCCATACAATTGCTTCTCACCCCATACACCATATTTTTCTATGATCGCATGTTCCGTGTCCGCGATCAAAGGAAACGGAAGCTGGTGCCGCGATTCAAATTTTTTGTGCTTCTCCGCATCATCGGGACTTACACCCAACACTTCAAGCCCATGCTGTTGCAGCAAAGAAAAATTATCACGCAGGTTACACGCCTGCACCGTGCAGGTTGGTGTGAGGTCTTGTGGATAGAAATACAATACCAGTTTCTTTCCTTTATAATCTTTCAATGAAACTTTGTTCCCGTTCTGATCAATCCCTGTGAACGCCGGAGCTTTAGTCCCTTCAGTTAATGCTGTCATTCTTCTTTCGTTTATCAGGGGGCAAAGTTAAGCAGCGTTCAATTAAAACCCGATCCGTTTTTTTCTACCGCATTTACCGTTATTTCACTGTTTTTTTCGATGGCATCCCTTGCTAGCTTTACAAAAATCAAGGCAATGAAAGATGTTGGATCATGCAGAAAAGAAGCCGCCGTTTTTAAAGTTACTTCCCGCATTATGCGCAGGAATCATGTGGGGATGGTATGCGCCGCCACAATGGAACATCGCTGTGATGCTCCTGTTAGTAGGATTTTCTTTGCTTTTACTATTGAGGATACGCAAGCTGAAGATAGTTGCAGGCAGGCTTATAGGGTCGGCAGGGGTTTATCTTTTGCTGGCAGGATGCGGAAGCTATATTACAGCTGCGCAAAAAGCCGTTCACCTCCCCGGTATATTCCTGGCAAAAGTGAGCGGGCAGGAGATTACGGCGGTGGTTGACGTACTTGAGCCGCCTTCTGAAACGGAGAAGAGTTTTAAATATGTATGCCGGCTTCGGGGATATGTAAGCCATCAGCCAACCTCTTTTGAAAATAATGAATCAGCCAACCCTGCTCAGGCAAACGGATATATACCAACGCCTGGCCTGAAGCTCATCGCTTACATCAGAAAGCAGGAAGCCACTGCGCCCGCAGGATACGGTAACCGGATGCTCGTGGTTTGTCGTCCGCAACAAATCCGCTCATCCGGAAACCCAGGTGCATTCGATTATGCCGGGTGGTGCGCTAAAAAAGGATTCTACCTTCAGGCATGGGCAGATACAGGAGTTTCGGTCATCTTGCCCGGCTTTTATGGTAACAGGTGTCTGAAGGTGCTTTATGAGATCAGGGAGCGGGTACTTCAGGGTATTGACAGATACATTCCCGACCCGGCAACCGGGGGAATAGCCAAAGCGTTGCTCGTAGGTTACAGGCATGGCATTGACGACGAGTTGAATGACGCCTACATTAGAACAGGCGTGGTGCACATTGTGGCGATATCAGGTATGCACCTGAGCATGATCTTCGGGTTGATGGCCATGATACCTGTTGGGAGGAATTCACGTATCACCTGGTGTATCCGGAATATTAGCATCGGCATACTGATCTGGCTGTTCACATTGCTTACCGGAGGCGCGGCATCCATTGTGAGGGCGGCGGTTATGCTGAGTTTATTGCTGCTGGCGGAGTGCCTTAGAAAACGACCGGGATCGATCAACACGTTGCTGGCCACCGCCTTCCTGATGTTGACCGTGGACCCGATGACGTTATGGGATATCGGATTTCAATTGTCGTTCACCGCGGTGGCGGGGTTGATTCTTTTCGCGCAAAAGATAGCCGATCTTGTGCAGCCAAAGCACCCTTTGCTCCGGCTTGGCTGGCAGATGCAGGCGGTGAACATTGCAGCGCAGGTGCTTACCACACCGTTGGTGCTGTTCTATTTTCACCAGTTCCCGGTACTTTTCCTGCTGACAAATATGGTAGCAGTTCCTGTATCTGGTTTGGTGCTGTATGTAGAGATTATCTTCTGCATTTTTCTATGGTGCGAACCCGTTGCAATGATGATCGGTAAATCAATTCATCACCTGCTTGCTTACATGAACGCTTACATAGAAGCGATCGCCACGATTCCATTTTGTACGGCGGAAAATCTTCAGGTGAGTATGATCCAGATGATATGGATGTATGTGCTGATTGCAGGCGCGGTCGTATGGCTAAGCAACAAAAACAAACTTGCCTTCAAAGGAGCGTTAGTATCCTTATTGATGGTATTCATATTGCGGAGCCGGGATATTTTTTATGCTGAAAAACAAGCCGGCATTTTTGTGTACCAGATGCCCGGACATTTTTACGCGGAAGGTATAAAAGGCCGCTTGGCTCTCCATATTAATAACGGCGAAAATAAGTTTGCGCCAGATGAAAAGACTTATAAAAGATATGTTCTCCCGGCTCATATAGCGGGTAGAATAGCTACAAAAGCGGTAATGGATATTTTCAGAATTGATGGAAAAGCAGTGGTATTTATGATGGGATGGGCAAGCTTCAAAACGATACAACAAACCAATTTACCGGACCGCGGGAAAATTTTCATCGTCCTGGTGGAAGACGCCTTGCCGGAACAGGACCTGGAATTCCTTCCATCGCTGGTTGTTTTGAGCAATAACGCAAGCCATTACAATTCAACTATTTGGAAGAGGTATTGCCGTAAAAACCAGGTTGCGCTTCATGACATGAAGAAGGAAGGCGCTTTTGTAATCCCCCCGAATTGAACTAATTTTGCGGCTCCATTCAATAAAACAATCAACTATGTCCAAAAAGATCCAGTCGGCGCTGATCTCTGTTTTCTACAAAGACGGCCTGGATGCTATCGTTAAAAAACTGAACGATCTCGGTGTAAAGATCTACTCCACCGGTGGTACACAGAACTTTATAGAGGGCCTGGGCCTTCCCTGTATATCCGTTGAATCGCTTACCACATACCCATCGATTCTGGGAGGAAGGGTAAAAACCCTTCACCCCGCCGTTTTTGGCGGTATCCTGGGACGTCGCGACAATGAGACCGATCTGAAAGAGATGGCGCAGTACCAGATCCCTGAAATGGACCTTGTGATTGTTGACCTCTACCCTTTTGAGGAAACCGTTGCCTCCACTACTGAAGAGAAAGCCATTATCGAGAAGATTGATATCGGTGGCCCTTCCATGATCCGTGCTGCGGCCAAGAACCATAAAGATGTCGTGGTGATCGCTTCCAAAGCTGATTATGTGCTGCTCGAAGAGATACTGGACCAGCAGCATGGTGAAACAACTCTTGAACAAAGGAGAATGTTCGCCATGAAAGCATTCGATGTTTGTACAGGATACGATATCGCCATCTCCAACTATTTCCGCCAGACCAACCATTTTAATCCGTTCGGTACACAGCAAACCGTACTCAGGTATGGTGAGAACCCCCACCAACAAGGTGTCTTCTACGGAAACCTTGCGCAGTTGTTCAACCAACTCAACGGAAAGGAACTTTCTTACAACAACCTGGTTGACGTAGATGCCGCCGTTCAATTGATCAATGAGTTCACGCCTGCGGACGGCATCACCTTTTCCATCATCAAACATACCAATGTATGCGGCATCGCCTCCCGCGCCACTTTGAAAGAAGCCTGGGACGCCGCACTGGCTGGTGATCCTGAATCCGCTTTCGGCGGCGTGCTCGCCTGCAATACCATCGTTGACAAAGCCACAGCAGAAGCCATCAACGAGATATTTTTTGAAGTACTCATCGCACCTTCATTCTCAGAAGAAGCGCTTACCGTACTGAAATCGAAAAAGAACAGGATCCTGTTACAACAAAAAGAATACAAGGCTTCCGCCAATCAATACAAATCACTGCTCAACGGCGTACTGCAACAGCAGAACGATGAAGGCAATTTCGCGGATTGGAAAGAAGCGGCCAACAGGCCAAGTTCCGAAACAGAAAAAGCCGATCTCATTTTCGCAAATATTGTTTGTAAGCACCTTAAATCCAACGCGATCGCTTTGGTGAAGAACAAACAACTGGTTGGTAAAGGTTGCGGACAAACCAGCCGGATCGATGCACTGCGTCACGCCGTTGAAAAAGCGAAACAATTCAACTTCGACCTCAATGGCGCCGTGATGGCATCCGACGCGTTCTTCCCCTTCAATGATTGTGTGAAGCTGGGCCATGAGGCTGGCATCACCGCATTCATTCAGCCCGGAGGCTCCATCCGTGACAACGACTCCATCGAGTATTGTAAGGAGAACAACCTCGCGATGGTCATCACAGGCCTGCGGCACTTCAAACATTAATGCAGAAAATCATTTAAACATAGGAAGGCCGCCCCTCAGGGTGGTCTTTCTTTTTAAAGCAAGCGCCATGCAACAGCAACAAGAGAACAAGTCTTCAGCCTACTGGGCAGTGGCGGCGCTTTGCGTTTTCTGGGGCACCACCTGGCTGCCTTCAAAAATTGGCGTGGGCTATATGCCCCCGCTTCAACTGGCCGGTACCAGGCAGTTGGTGGCAGGTACACTGTTCATGACTTACTTTTCTTTCAGGAGAATGCCCCTGCCCACACTCCGGCAATTCGGAGCACTTACGGTATTGAGTTTCTTTTTCCTGGTGGTAAGTAACGGCCTTACAGTATGGTCACTGAAATACATTCCAAGTGGCGTGGGTTCGATTATTGGGGCGATCGTTCCTTTGTGGATCGCGCTGATCAGCGTACTCTTCATGGGGGAAAAACTGAACAGGCTGGTGGCTGCCGGGCTGGTGCTGGGTTTCTCCGGCATTGTACTGGTATTCTTCAACGACCTGCTGTTGTTATTCGATCCCGCTGCCAAGGGCAATAACTTCGGAGCGGGTATGGTGCTGGGCATCATCGCCACACTTTCCTGGTCGATTGGTACGATCTACACTGCCAGGTCTTCGATTAAACTGGATCCTTTTCATAGCCTGGGTTGGCAGATGCTGATTTCAGGCATTATCCTATTGAGTACCTCGTATGGCTTTGAAGAAACGGTACCATTGCGGCAGATACACCACCATGCGTTAATGGCCATCGCCTACCTGGTGATCGTGGGATCAATCATTACCTTCATGGCCTACATATACGCTTTGCGTAAGCTGCCAACAGCTCAGGTGGCCGTTTACGCTTATGTTAACCCGATCATTGCCGTACTGCTGGGATGGGTGATACTCGGGGAAAAAGTGAATCTTTTCCTGCTGGCGGGTGGCGCCATTACGTTACTGGGTGTTTACCTGGTGAATCGTGGATTCAGAAAAGGATAGCCTTATTTCTTCGAGTTTTTTTCCTTCCACATTTCGTTGAAGGTTTTGTTGGAGAAATCCAGGTCGCCACGGTGCGCGGTCCATCCTTTGAATACTTTGTTCACCATCCAGTTCTTCATTTTCGCATTGCCCATATTCATCATGCCACGGTTCAGACTGGCTTTCTTCCATACCTTCCAGGCGATTTTCTCCCCCCAGGTAGCGATGCCTTCTTCCACGGCTTCATGCCGGTTCTCGAGCAGCAATTCATGGAGGTTGATCTTTACCGCGCATACTTCTGTGCAGTTCCCGCAAAGGGAAGAGGCGTTGCTGAGGTGCTTCCACTCTCCCAGGTCCTTGAGGTGCGGGGTAATCACGGCACCGATCGGGCCGCTGTAAGTGGTTTCGTAGCTATGACCACCAATATTTTTATAAACGGGACAGGCATTGAGACAAGCACCGCAACGGATGCAATAGAGCGCTTCGCGCGTTTTTTCGTTGGCGAGCAGGTTGGTCCTGCCGTTGTCCAGCAGGATAACGATCATTTCTTCGGGACCGTCGGTTTCTCCCTGTTGCCGGGGGCCGGAGATCAGCGTGTTGTATACGGTGAGCTGCTGTCCGGTACCGAATGTAGCGAGCAGGGGCCAGAACAGCGGCAGGTCGTTCATGGAGGGGATCACCTTTTCGATGCCCACCAGCACGATATGTGTTTTGGGGAAAGCGCTGCTGAGCCTGGCATTGCCCTCGTTCTCCGTCAGCGCGATACCGCCTACATCGGCCACAATAAAGTTCGCGCCGGTGATGCCCACTTCCGCCTGCACATATTTTTCGCGGAGTTTTTCGCGGGCAACGAGGGTCAACTCTTCCGGACTCAGCCTGGGGTCGGTACCCAGTTTTTCCGCGAACAATTTCGCCACGTCTTCCTTGCTTTTGTGCATGGCGGGCGTAACAATGTGGTACGGCGGTTCTTCGTCCAGTTGCTGGATGTATTCACCCAAATCAGTTTCTACACTTTCTATATTGTGCTCGTGCAGGAAATCGTTGAGTTTGATTTCCTCCGTAGCCATGCTCTTGCTTTTAACAACGGTGCGGCAGTTCTTTTCCTTACAGATGTTGAGAATTTCTTTCCGTGCCTCTTCCGCGTCCTGTGCCCAGATGATCCTTCCGCCACGGCGCAGCAGTTCCGATTCAAATTGTTCCAGGTACACGTCAAGGTGTTCTATGGCGCGCCACTTCACGTTCTTGGCCCTTTCCCGCGCCAGGTGCACATCGGAGAACTGCTTCTTCCCCATCGGCACCACCGCGTTGTATTTGCTGATGTTGAAGTTGATCTTATTGCGGTGGTCGAGGTCTGCGGCCTTCACAGTACTTTTCGCGATGAACGAGGCGGCGGTTTGGCTCATAATCGTCTATTTCTTTGCGTCAGAAAAATGTTCTTTTGCTACAGCATCCAATGCTTCATAAAATTCGTGCCCGAATTTCCTCGTAAGGGATTCTTTCAGGAAAACATAGGCCGGCACTTTTAGCTTATTGCCCAGTTTACACGCGGCGGAACAGAGGTCCTCACGGGGTTCATAGTTCACGAGGTCAAGTTCTCCATCACTGCTTTTTGAGACTTTAACCGGGAACAGGTGGCAGGAGATCGGTTTTTTCCAACTCACCTTTCCATCCAGGTAAGCCTGTTCGATACCGCATTTTACAATGCCGTTCGCATCGGTCAGCCCATATACACAGATCTGGGAATTGATGGTGGGGGTTACCCAGCCGAACTCCCGGTCGTACACATAAAGCCCCTGGCGCTCGATCTCTTTCACCGCCTCTTCGGGCAGGTAAGGCTTCACATGCTCATATACTTCCTGGATATATGCCAACTCTTCTTTTTCGAGTGGCGCCCCGGCATCTCCGTCTACACAGCATCCGCCTTTACACTTGTTCAGGTCACATACAAAATGTTCCTGCACCACTTCATCACTCACCAGGATATTATCGATGGCTATCATCTTTCAAATAAGTTGTAAAGCTGTAAAATTAGGGATAAATAACCATCCTGCGCTGTGGGGGATTGGCGAAGGCCTGCCGTGAATTGGCTATTTCCACTTCAGGGTGTTCACCAGGTGCTTCATGTCTTCCATCAGAAAACGTTGCACGATGCCCAGGGAATCCTCGTTGGGAGTAGCGTCAAAATACAGCGCCCCGCGCAGAAAATGACGGGTACTGTCGGTGATAAAAAACTGTCTTCCGGTGGCGGTATTCCCCGAAAGTTTGAAGAAAACACCCGATAAGCCGTTAGGGGTCTGGATCAGCGAATCTTCAATACCGGAGGCCCGGCTGGTATGCTGTTTATAGGCCATGTTAAAGGCATCGGTCACCAGGGCGTCGAAATTGTTGTTTACGTCCTTATAACTCACATATATCTTCCCGTTGAACCGCGGAAAGTCGATATTGATCCAGTACTGCCCTTTCACATCATCCTCAAAAAAAGTGGAGTCCTTCACCACTTCGGCGTAAACAGGGTATTCAAAAGTATAAGGATACCCGGGTTGATCGAAGGTGCGGTAAGCCCTTTCCGGGAAATCGATGCGGAAATACCCCTTTGGACGCGGGGTGTATTCGCTGTTACACGAGGCGAAAAGAACGATGAGCAGGAGTACTGAGAATAGTCGGAACATCAGTGGGATTAGTCTGTTGAAGATTGGTTGATATGTACTTTTAGTTTGATGATCCTGTTTCGGGTCACCTCCAGTGCTGTAAATTCAAAATCACCTGCGGAGACCACGGCATCCTGTGCGGGGAATTCTCCTGCCAGTTCCAGGACCAGTCCGGCGAGTGAATCACTGTCGCCACGCACTTCGTCGAAGGTGGTGGCCGGCAGCCCCATGATCCGGCACATGTCGTTGATCATGGTTTTGCCTTCGAAAATATAGGTATGCTCATCGAGTTTCTTGTTCACGCTCTCCTCGTCATCAAATTCATCTTTGATATCGCCGATCACTTCTTCCATAATATCTTCCAGGGTCACGATACCGCTTGTGCCCCCGAATTCATCCACCACAACCGCGAAGTGGATACGTTTCACGCGGAATTGCTGCAGCAGGTCGCGCACCATTTTCTGTTCGTGCACAAAATACGGCGGACGGATCAGTGAATGCCAGTTGAAATCATCAGCCTCATTGAGGTATGGGATGAGGTCCTTGGTATGGATCAGTCCGGCCACTTCATCCATGCTTTTTTTAAAAACCGGCAGCCGCGAATAATGTTGTTCCTCCACTTTCCTTTTGAGTTCCAGGAAGGAAGTATTGTAATCGATACCGGACACATCCAGACGGGTGCGCATAATCTGCTTCACCGTAATGTTCCCGAATTTCACGATGCCTTTCAGGATATTTTTTTCTTCTTCAGTGGCATCGCCATTGGAAGTAAGGTCAATCGCGTCATCCAATTCTTTGAGCGAATACTGCTGGCTTTTCGCACCAAGTCTTTTCTCCAGGCTATCGGAATAGCCCACGAGCCAGCCGCTGAAACCGCGCAGCAGGGAGTGAATGGCGGCCACGACCGGAGCGGCGCTGTAAGCGAAGCGGAGGTTGTTCTGTGTGGCCCATACTTTGGGAAGCACCTCTCCGAAAAGCATCAGCACAAATCCAATGATCCCGATTTTTATCGCATAAAGGAGAATGGTATTATCGATGCCCGTTAACACCATATCAATGGCGAAATTGGAAAGAATAATTAGACAAATATTCACGAAACTGTTGGCGATCAGCAACGATGCCAGCAATGTTTTAGGGGCGGAGAGCAGTTCGATGATTTTACGTGCGGCCGTGTGCTGCCGGGTTTTGAGCATGTTCAGGTCCTTGTAGGTCAGGGAGAAAAAAGCCACTTCCGCACCTGAAACAAGGAAGGAGAAAATAAGCAATACGATGATAACGATAAGCAGCACCGTTGTTCCCTGCGAGCTGGCCTGGAGCAGGAAAAACGAGTGGGGTATGTCAACCGTGTGAGGGTCCAAAGCGATGGGTTTTCGTTAAGAATTGGGCAAATCTAAGGATTAGACTTCACAGAATCAGAAGCTGAGGTCTTCATTGGGATCTGAAAGCGGTGGAATATCATGGTTTCCCATTCCTTCTATCCCTTCTCCATTGGGAAGATGTGCCGGTCCGTGCCCGTCGGCTCTTTTATCCAGCATGATCAGGTTATCCCCGACCACTTCCGTAGCGAATTTTTTATTGCCTTCCTTATCTTCCCAACTGCGGGTCCGTAATCTCCCTTCAATGTACACCAGGCTTCCTTTGTGGAGGTATTTCTGTGCGAGTTCGGCGAGGCCGCGCCAAAGTACCACTGTATGCCATTCCGTTTGCGAGATCAGTTTGCCTGCTCTGTCTTTATAGGTTTCCGTTGTTGCCAGCGGGAACTTCGCCACCGCTATGTTTCCTTCCAGGAACTGCACATCCGGATCTTTACCGAGGTTTCCAATGAGCATCACTCTGTTAACGCCACGCATAGTGTATTGATTTGTTGATTTTACAAACTCCTTTCTGATATATGCCTTTTAAAGTTAACTGAATTTCAGGTAAAAAGAAAGAAATGTTTTGCCTCCTGAAACCGTTTTAAAACGATGGGGAAAGCGTATTCAGTGAGCCTGTTGAAAGGCACATACAGGTATGCATCTTCCAGTTCCGGCTTACGCAATAACCGCGCCGCCACTACCTGTACATGCAGTGTCTGGTGCGTAAGCACATGTTTTACAACAGGTAAAGCTTGTATGGCTTCTATACCGGGCAGGGATACACGGCGAACCAGCTCATCCGCGGAAATAGGTTCATCGGTTTCTATCAATATGAATTCATGCAGGTCTTTCCATATGTCCTTATCCGTTCTTTTCCTGATGTATACACCGTTATTATACGAGGCGGCAACATAGTTTAAATACCGGGTCCTCTTGACCAGTTGCTTGGATTTCACAGGAAGTTTTGCAACGGTATTGGTATGAGAGGCGACACAATCCTTATTCAACGGACAGGTCTCACAGGAAGGCTGTTTCGGCGTACATACCAATGCCCCGAAATCCATAATGGCCTGGTTCCATTCCGCAGGATTTTTTTTATCGAGCCATGCTTCCGCTAATGCGGCGAAGTGTTTCTTTCCTTCCGTGGAATCTATCGGCACGGCCGAACCGGTGTACCTCGACAATACCCTGAACACATTGCCATCGAGCACGGCATGCGGCAACCCGAAAGCGAAGGAGGCAATTGCGGCAGCAGTGTACGCCCCCACCCCTTTCAAAGAAATAATATCCTCGTAAGCGGAAGGAAAGTTTCCATCAAACTCGCTATGCACCCTTCTTGCGGTAAACAGCAGGTTGCGGCAGCGGGAATAATAGCCCAATCCTTCCCATAGCTTGAAAACCGCATCGTCAGGTGCTTTTGCCAATGCGGAGATGGTAGGATACGTTGTAATGAAGCGTTCATAATAAGCCCTTCCCTGCTCCACTCTTGTTTGCTGTAAAATAATTTCGCTGAGCCAGATGCGGTAGGGGTCCTTTTCTCCTTTCCACGGCATTTCCCGTGCATTCATGGTCCTGTTCCATTCAAGGAGGCGCGCTGTTGGGTTCTTACTGTTCGTCATATTCCCCGGCATGAATTTTGAATCTTCATTCTCAATAATTTACGCTTAAAAAAAAAGCGGGGGATCAGAAAAAATATTTAATTTGTTCCATATTATATATAAAATGCAACATCTTTCACCTTAGATTTGTTGTACTTTGAAAATCAATTCAGTAACATAAAATATGTTCAGTTATGAGAAAAGCCGATCTCATCAATCAAATATCTGAAAAAACAGGTATTCCAAAAGTTGATGTACTGGTGACGCTTGAAACCATGTTCAAAGAAGTAAAAGGCGCGCTTGCGAATGGCGAAAACATTTACATCCGTGGATTTGGCAGTTTCATTACCAAAAAAAGGGCCGCTAAAATAGGGCGCAACATCAAGCGCAACGTGGCTGTTCACATTCCCGAACATTTCATTCCTGCCTTCAAACCCGCAAAAGAATTTGTACAGGAGGTAAAGAAACTGAAAAAGGAGGAGTAATTTCGCGTTCTAATTAAGAAGAACGTGAAGAGACAGCAAATGATCCTTGCGGGAAGCGGCATCGCGCTGCTGGCCCTTATCTTTTTTTTCGCACCCGTAACCAAACCGGTGCAGGCGGCGGCAGCAACAACCGAACACCATGAAGGTGACGGGCACGACCATAGCCATGGTGAAGCCGCGGCCCTTTCTATTGAAGCTATCCTGGCTTCCTCCAAACAAAATTTAAGCCCCACCCAACTGGAGTATGTGACCAGGCTCGAAAATGCCGTGGTGCGCGGAGACGTTAAGAATCAATCAGTTCATACGTACCATCAGCTGGCGAGGTTCTGGAAAGACTCCGTAAAAAGTTTTATTCCATACGCTTTTTATACCGGAGAAGCCGCGAAGTTGGAAAATTCTGAAAAAAACCTCAACTTTGCAGCCAATTTATTTTTAGGCAACCTGCAGGTTCAATCCAATTCAGCCCTCAAGGCATGGATGGCCGGGGAAGCCAAAACGTTGTTTGAAAAGACTTTGGAACTGAATCCAGCCAACGATTCAGCGAAAGTAGGACTGGGAAGCTGCTACTTTTTCGGAAACCTCGGCGCGCCAATGGAAGGGATCGCCAAGATCAGGGAAGTGGCGGAGAGAGATTCGGAAAATATGTATGCACAGTTCATGTTGGGCGTGGGTGGTATCATGTCTGGCCAGCTTGATAAGGCAGCTGAAAGGTTCAAAACGGTGATGGCGAAGCAACCGGAAAACGCGGAAGCCGTACTGAGACTGGCTGAAGTGTACGAGATGCAGCACAAGAATCAGGAAGCGATTGAACTGTACGAAAAAAGCAAAGCGCTGATCAACAACCCTGAATTCCGCGAAGCCGTGGATGAAAGGATAAAGAGTTTGAAATAATTTTGATTGATAATAACGTAAACTAATTGAGTCATGCCTTGTGGTAAAAAGAGAAAGCGTCATAAGATAGCAACGCATAAGCGTAAAAAAAGACTGAGAAAGAACCGTCATAAGAAGAAGAAGTAATTTCTGGTTCTTATACTATATCTGTTTCTGTAAGCCGGGAATACCTTTCCCGGCTTACTTGACTTTCGCTGATGCTGTAATCAAAAAAAGCCTCGACAGCAATAATACACGTTGTTTCTGCGTATATACGGCTGTGTTATGGCCCCTAAACAGCATTCCTGTAGATGTATGGCTGTAGTTCGTAAAGAAAAATCTAGTGAACAAGGAACTGATAATAAACGCGGTACCTCAGGGTGTAGAGATTGCATTGCTGGAGGATAAAAAGCTGGTTGAGCTTCATAATGAAAAGAATGACGCCAACTTCGCCGTGGGCGATCTGTACCTGGGAAAGGTTAAAAAGCTGATCCCCGGACTGAACGCCGCATTCGTGGATGTGGGCTTTGAAAAAGATGCATTTCTTCATTATACCGACCTTAGCCCCTACGCCAGGTCTATCCTGAAGTTCACGCAGATGGCTATGGTGGATCAGACACCAGAAGGATTTGATTTCGCCAAATTCACCGTAGAACCCGAAATCGTAAAAACAGGTAAGGTGAACGAAGTACTGGGCGGTAAACCCAATATCCTCGTTCAGATCCTGAAAGAACCCATCGCCGCCAAAGGGCCCAGGCTCAGTTGCGAAATATCCCTGCCGGGCAGGTTCGTGGTACTCACCCCCTTCAACGACATTATCGCCGTTTCCAGAAAGATACACTCCGCTGAAGAAAGAAAAAGACTGCAGCGCATCGTGGAATCCATCAAAACAAAAAACTTCGGGGTAATTGTAAGGACCGCCGCCGAAGGAAAGAATACGGCCGAACTTCATGAAGACCTGAGCACACTCATCGAAACATGGCACACCATTCAACGTAACCTCAAAGGTTCGGTGGCCCCCGCCAAGATATTGAGTGAGCAAACCAAGACCACCAGCATCCTCCGGGACCTGCTCAATGAAGATTTCAACAAGATCGTGCTCAACGATAAAACAATCTTCAACGATACTAAGAGTTACATCCAGAAGATCGCGCCCGAAAAAGCCGATATCGTTTCTTTCTACAATTCCGGCGCTCCCATATTCGACCATTTCGGGGTAACCAAGCAGGTGAAGTCTGCTTTCGGTAAAACCGTGAACCTCAACTCAGGCGCATATCTTATTATTGAACATACCGAGGCCCTGCATGTAATTGACGTAAACAGCGGCTACAAAAGCGTGAGCAACAACCAGGAGCAGAACGCCCTGGAGACCAACCTGGAAGCGGCGGAAGAAATAGCCCGTCAACTCCGGCTCCGCGACCTCGGTGGCATCATCGTCGTGGATTTCATTGACATGAAATTACCCGACAACAAAAAAGCGCTGGCCGACGCCATGGAGAAGTTCATGAAACCGGACCGCGCCAAACACGCGGTACTGCCCATCTCCAAATTCGGACTGATGCAGATCACCCGGCAAAGGATGAAGCCGGAAATCAATATCAATACCCAGGAAGTTTGTCCTTCCTGCCACGGAACAGGTAAAATCACCTCCACACTGGTACTGGAAGATGAGATCGAAAAGAACCTCAGCTACCTGGTTACCCACCAGCACAACAACCTTACCCTGATGGTGCACCCTATCCTATACGCTTATCTTACCAAAGGATGGCTGTTCTCCAAAGCCCGCAAATGGCAACGGAAACACAAGACCAGGCTTACGATAAAAGAAAATACCAATTACCATCTTACCGAATTCAACTTCTTCGATCAGCACGACGAACAGATTAAGTTGTAAGAACGAAACTTATTATAAAGAAAACGGCGCTCCATCAAAGAGCGCCGTTTTGCTTATTTAAGTTGTGCTGTTAATCTCTTCTCGATCCTGAAAGATAGATCAGCAGGTACTGCACCAGGGTAACTATGGAAGCGATAGCCGCCACTACATAAGTCATTGCAGCCCACTTTAGCGCGTCTTTCGCCTGCGGGTACTCCCGCTCATTGGTCACATTGGTGTGCCCAAGCCATGCCAGCGCTCTTTTGCTCGCGTCAAACTCCACCGGAAGCGTAATTACTGAAAACAAGGTAGTCACTGCAAACAGGATAATACCTGCCAACAATAGGCCAGGGAATGCATTAGCCATTACAACACCGGCTAATAATACCCACTGCACAATAGAAGAACTAAACTGCACAGCCGGAACCAGTTTTGAACGCATGGTAAGCCACTGGTAAGCCGTGGCGTGCTGAACGGCGTGACCGCATTCGTGCGCCGCCACGGCAGCCGCAGCCACACTATTGCTGTGGTAAACATCCGGGCTCAGGTTTACCGTCTTGTTGGTAGGATTATAGTGATCGGAAAGGAATCCATCCACTGAAATCACCTTTACATCGGTAATTCCATTCTCCCGCAACATCTTTTCCGCGACTTCGCGGCCGGTAAGCCCGCTTCTGAGGGCAACTTCCGAATATTTCTTGAATTTGCTTTTCAGCCTCCACGATACCAGCATACTCACCAGCAGGAAGAAAATGGAGACCAACATAATTTCGAATGTCATAAGTATCTCTTTTTTAACTCATAATCTAGCTATCAAATTGATAACCATACCGTTTTTACACCCTAAAATTCCGCCTTTTTGTCGGTATAAAAAATTATAAAATGACGTAGCGACACAATGGCATTTTCACGGAAAAATCAACCGCCATATTTGCCACTACCTAATTTTTAATATGTTTATGTATTAAAATCAATTATTTATATTTTTTTATTGCCCGTTTTACCCCAAAAGTTATTCACACCGCCAAAAAATAATTTTGTTATGTAGGCTGAATTTGTAATTTAGTGCAAGAATTTAATGGGTTAGTAAGTAACAAGGGTCGGTAGAAATACCGGCCCTTTTACATTTGTGAAAACGGCAGGTTATGAGCAAATTGAAAACGGCATTTTTTTGTCAGCACTGCGGATATGAGAGCCCCAAGTGGTTAGGAAAATGTCCATCCTGCCAGCAATGGAATTCTTTTGTAGAAGAGAACATCCGAAAAAAAGAAGACAAGGATGTTTTCAATTGGAAAGAAGATACAAACGATAAAAGAAAAACGGTTACCGTTGCACTGCACGATGTAAAAGTAAAAGAAGAGCAACGCATTCAAACAGAAGATCCGGAACTGAACCGTGTACTTGGTGGAGGAATTGTTCCGGGCAGTATTATTCTCGTTGCAGGTGAACCAGGTATTGGAAAATCAACGCTGTTCCTTCAAACAGGTTTGCGTTTAAAAAATATCCGCACACTTTATGTGAGCGGAGAAGAAAGTGAGCAACAGATCAAGATGCGCGCGGATCGTATACAGGTTACAAACGATTCCGTATTCCTGCTCACAGAAACAGATACACAAACAATATTCCAGGAGATCAGGAAACTGAAACCGGAAGTTGTGATCGTTGACTCGATTCAAACTTTACAATCACCCCTTATAGAATCTTCACCCGGCAGCGTATCACAGATAAGAGAATGCGCCGCGTTGTTCCAACGTTTCGCGAAGGAGTCCGGCATTCCCGTATTCCTTATTGGCCATATCACGAAAGACGGCAGCATTGCGGGACCGAAGATACTGGAACACATGGTGGATACCGTTTTACAATTTGAAGGCGACAGGCACTATGCTTACAGGATATTACGCACGTTGAAGAACAGGTTCGGCAGCACCGCGGAACTGGGTATATATGAAATGAACTCGAAGGGCATGCTGCCCGTGCTTAACCCCAGCGATATCCTCATCACACAAAAAGAAGAAGCGCTGAGTGGCACGGCTATCGCCGCAACCATTGAAGGGATGCGCCCTTTATTAATAGAAGTACAGGCCCTGGTAACGCAATCCGTATATGGCACCCCACAGCGAACGGTAAGCGGATATGATCTCCGAAGGTTACAACTATTGCTTGCCGTATTGGAGAAAAGAGGCGGTTTCCATTTCGGAATGAAAGATGTATTCCTGAACCTCGCGGGCGGATTAAAAGTGGAGGACCCCAGCATCGACCTTGCCGTGATGGCCGCGTTGCTCTCTTCTTATGAAGATGTTCCGCTCCCACCTGTTATCTGTTTTGCCGGAGAAGTCGGACTCAGTGGTGAGATCAGGGCGGTGAACAGGATTGAACAACGCATCGCTGAAGCCGAAAAAATGGGCTTCGGAAAAATAATCGTTTCCAAATACAATCAGAAAGGACTGGGCAAACAATCCTTTAATATAGAAGTGATCCCCATGGGCAGGATTGAAGAACTGTACAGCTATCTTTTCTGATGCTACGTGTTTTGCGCAGGCCGCTACCCGTTTTAATACGGTAACGTTTTGAGGGAAACACGGTTTTTGGAGCAAAACGATTTGCTGAACTTGCACCAATGAAAAGAATGTTGAGTGATTGGTGTGAAGGATTGATGCAGTTATTTTTTCCTGTTCAGTGTCTCGGGTGCGGCAATGATATTGTACAGGCCAATAACTATTTCTGCCTGCTGTGCATGAGCAAGTGGCCGTTTACAAAATTCGAACGCTGGGAAGAAAACCCGGTTGAAAAGATATTCCGGGGAAGAGCCGACATTCATCAGGCGATGGCTTGTTGTTTCTTCAATAAAGGCTCCGGCATTCAGCAGCTGCTGCACTTATTGAAGTATAAGAACGAAAGAACGGCGGCCGGGTTCATGGGCAGGATGATGGGAAAAGTATTAAGTGATGCTCCGTTGTATAAGGAAATTAACCTCATCGCGCCAGTGCCCATGTTCCCGCGCAAAGAGCGTGCAAGAGGGTACAACCAGGCCGCCCTGCTTGGAAAAGCGATCGCGGAAACATGGCAAGGAAAGGAATTTGACCCGCACCTGTTGGTTAAACGCAGTCAAACGGATAGCCAAACCCGGAAATCCCGCCTGGAAAGATGGATAAACATGAAAAGCAGGTTCTCATTGAGTGACCCGGAGCGGGTTAGAGACAAACACATTCTCCTGGTAGACGACGTAATCACCACTGGCGCCACATTTGAATCCTGCGTTCATGCGTTATACGAAGGAAAACCCGCATCGGTGAGCATCGCGGCATACGCATGGGCGGCCACGGTGCTCTAGGTAAGAAAATGAATTACATTTACGCCTGAAAGAATGAAAAAGTTCCTCATCATATTATTGGCATTGCTCCCTGTTTTGTTGTCGTGCAACAAAGAATCCTTCATTACCGGCAAAGAAGCAAGATTGGGCATTTCAGCAGACAGCCTGCTTTTCGATACCGTTTTCACCACAACAGGGTCGGTCACGAAAGTGTTCAAGCTGTTCAACAACAACGATCAGAAATTACGGTTAAGTGAAGTAACGCTGGCAGGAGGAACGAACTCGCCATTTAAGATAAACATCGATGGAATGGCGACCCATACTGCACGTGATATAGAACTGGAAGCCAACGACAGTATGTACGTGTTCGTAAATGTTTCCATCAGTGCAAATGGTGACAACCAGCCATTCATCCTCTCCGACAGTATAAAGATTGCGTTCAATGGCAACGAAACCTTCGTTCAACTGCAAGCCTGGGGCAGGAACGCACGCTTCCTGCGCAACCATACCATCGGTGCAGATGAAGTATGGGACAACACGCGCCCTTATGTGATACTGGGTCCATTGCAGGTGGACACGGCCGTTACCCTTACCATCCTGGAAGGAACGCAGGTCTACCTTCATGCAGATGCTGCTTTTATTGTGGATGGTACGCTGAAAGTGAAAGGAACGAAAAAGGACTCCGTGGTTTTCCGGGGTGATCGGCTGGATGAAACTTACCGCGACCTTCCCGGAAGCTGGCCTGGAATTATTTTCCGTGGAGAGAGTAAAGAGAATGAACTCGAATGGACGCATATCCTCAACAGTTACCAGGCGCTCATCGTTGATGGCCCCGCACCCGGAACACAACCAAAGTTACGGTTGCGCCAATGCGTGATCAGTAATATTTATGACGCTGGTATCCTTGCGCAGGCAAGCTCTGTTGAAGCGGAGAATTGTCTTATCACCAACTGTGGTTCGAATATAAGTCTTGAGCTGGGGGGAGACTACCGTTTCACGCATTGCACGATCGCGAGTTATGGCAATAATTATATTCAGCATAAAACGCCGGTTGTCCGTTTGCTGAACCATGCCGTCATTGGCGGAACGGAAGTCACGGTTCCTTTATATGCGGGTTTTACAAACTGTATTTTTTGGGGCGAAAACGGAAATGTCGACAATGAGATTTTCGCTGAAAGAAAAGGTACCACACCTTTCGAAGTTAATATCCGGAACTGCCTCTATAAAGCTAAAACGGAGAATGCTTTATTTAACGTCATGTCTTCGGTTAAGAATACAGCACCGGCATTCGACAGTATTAATACTGCTTCCAGGTATTACAACTTCAGGCTAAAGGAAGGATCTCCGGCGTTGAACATCGGGGCGGCAACGGGAATTGTGTTTGATCTGGATGGCAATAACCGGCAGGTAGGGCCGCCGGATGCAGGTTGTTATGAAAAACAATAACATAAAGCAACCTCTATCGCAACCAAACAGACTATATATTGTTTAAATAATCGAAAATGAACTCATTATGTTAAAAACGGTTTTAATATCAGCAATTGTGGCATTAGCAGCCGCGGCAACGTCAATTTATGATTTCAAAGTTGCGTCTCTGGATGGTGGCACCATCGATTTTTCAAAATATAAGGGGAAAAAGATCCTGATTGTGAACACCGCTTCCAAATGTGGATACACCAAGCAGTACAAAGGGCTCCAGGAATTGTATGAGAAATACAAGGATAAACTGGTGATCGTCGGCTTCCCCGCGAATAATTTCGGTGGGCAGGAACCTGGTTCTAACGAAGAGATTGAAGCTTTCTGCGAAAAAAATTATGGCGTAAGTTTTCCAATGGCCGAAAAAATCTCCGTGAAGGGCGATGATATTCACCCACTGTTCAAATGGCTCACCAACAAAAAAGAAAACGGGGTGATGGACGCCGATATCCGCTGGAACTTTACCAAGTTTCTCATCAACGAGAAAGGCAAGCTGGTCGCTAAGTTCGACAGCGCGGTGGAACCAATGAGCCCGGATATCCTGCAATACCTCAAGTAGGTATGAAGGGTTTACATTGTGTGTGAACCCGGCGGCAATAACCACTATATTTGCTGCTATGCTTTTTAAGGATATCATTGGTCAGGAACAAACAGGCAATAACCTTGCGGAACTGGTGCAGCACAACCGGTTAAGCCACGCTTTGCTCTTTTTAGGGAAAGAAGGATCTGGTGCGCTCCCGCTTGCGCTGGCATTTGCCCAGTACATCGTTTGTGAGTGGAAGAATGGGAAGCCTGTTTCTCCGCAAAGTGCAGGACTGTTCGGTGCGCCTGAACCTGAAACGGATGATGCAACAGGAACCGGGAGCAGTACCATGCTCAGTGCCTGCGGACAGTGTTCCTCCTGTTTAAAGGCGGCGCAAATGGTGCACCCGGATATCCATTTTTCTTACCCGGTCATTCCGAGGAAGGCAGGCGATAAGCCGGTCAGCACAGATTATATCACCGAATGGAGGGAGTTTCAGAAGTTATACCCATACGGAAATGTATTCGACTGGCTGCAGTTCATCGGGGCGGAGAACAAGCAGGGGAACATTACGGCGCACGAATGCAACGAGATCATCCGGAAGCTGAACCTGAAAAGTTTTGAGAGCGAATACAAGATACTGGTGATGTGGATGCCCGAATACCTGGGCAATGAGGGCAACAAGCTATTGAAACTGATTGAAGAGCCGCCACCGAATACCCTTTTTATACTCGTGGCCGAATCGGAAGCGCAGATTCTTCAAACCATTCTTTCCAGATGCCAGCTCGTGAAAATCCCGATTCCGGAGGACGCACAAATTGCGGCCGCCCTCGAAACAAAATGTGGATTGGAACCCGCAAAGGCCAGGGCCATAGCCGCCATTTCAGAAGGAAATTACCGGGAAGCCCTGCAACAGATGCAGCACGCGGGTGACGATTGGATGGACCTGCTCCGGGAATGGCTGAACAGCATCCTGAAGTCAGGGCCAACGGCACAAGTGAAGTGGATCGAAGAAATGGCCAAACAGGGCAGGGAAAAGCAGAAGCAGTTTCTGAAATACTTCTGTCACTTATTGGAGCAGTCGGTAAGAGCGGGAGTACTTCCCCCGGATAAAATTTCCGCCAGCGAAACGGAGCTGGATTTCGCGCACAGGCTAAATAAACTGACCAATATCCACCAACAGGAGGCCATCATCAGGGAGTTGGACCAGGCCGCCTACTACATTGAGCGGAACGCCAACGCTAAAATGCTGTTCCATGCCCTCACCATAAAGCTTTCCCACATCATTCGAAACAAATCTTTAATTTTGATGGATTAGCGTTAACCTTATTACATTAATATAAATCACGATATACAGAATGGGATGCAGTAGCTGTGGAACAGGAAAACCAAACGGATGTAAAAGCAACGGAGGATGTAGTACCGGTGGTTGTAACCGGATGAATATACACGACTGGCTCGCCAACCTGCCTTTCAGCGACCCTGAAAGTTCATGCAGGATCGTAGAAGTCTCTTTCAACCAGGGAAGCCGGAAGGACTTCTTCAGGAACAATAGTCTCCAGTATTTCGAAAAAGGAGAAATGGTTTCTGTGGAAGGGGTGAGTGGCTTCGATGTGGGAGAAGTAAGCATGACGGGCGAATTGGTGCGCCTTCAACTGAAGAAAAAAGGGATCTCTGAAGCCGACCCCGAAATCAAAAAGATACTCCGCAGAAGCTCCGAAAAAGACCTCGATCTTTTCAAGACCAATAAAGCACGTGAAAAAGAAGCACTGGTAAGGAGCCGCGCCATTGCCCGGCAACTGAAACTGGAAATGAAACTGGCAGAAGTGGAATTCCAGGCCGACGGCAGAAAAGCGACCTTCTTTTATACCGCGGATGACCGGGTAGATTTCCGGGAACTCATCAAATTGTTCGCTGGTGAATTCAGGGTAAAAGTGGAAATGAGGCAGATCGGTTCCCGCCAGGAAGCCGGCAAAGTGGGAGGCATTGGCAGTTGCGGACGCGAACTGTGTTGCAGCACCTGGTTGAGCGATTTTAAATCGGTGAACACTACTGCGGCCCGCTACCAAAACCTTTCTATCAACCAAACCAAACTCAGCGGGCAATGCGGCAGGCTGAAATGCTGCCTGAACTACGAACTGGATACTTATCTTGATGCCCTTCAGGCTTTCCCGGATAATGTGGAACAACTGAGGGTAGCCAAGGGAACCGCCAACCTGATCAAACGCGACATCTTTAAGAACCTGCTCTGGTATATACTCCCCGATTCCAGTAAGCAATACCCGCTTACCATTGAAAGGGTAAAGAAAATAAAAGCATTGAACGCCCAGGGTGTGATTCCCGATGAACTGGAAGCCGTGGAAGTGGTGAGCTCCAAACCCAAAGAAGTGGAACCGGAATTTGTGGATGTGGTGGGGCAGATCAGTTTACGCTCCCTCGAAAAAGCCGATCGCCGCAAAAAGCAACAGAAGCAACAAGGACAAGGTGGCGGTAACGGTCCGCGACAAATGCAGGTACAGAAAAGCGGACAGGGCGCGCCTGGTAACCAGGGCGGCAACCAGCCCCAGGGCCGCGGAGGTCAGCAACGTCCTCCCCAGCAAGGCAACAGGCCGCCACAACAGGGACAACAGCAGCCACCCCGGCCACAACAACCGAGGGGACCAAGGCCAGAAAACGAACAAAAACCAAGGGGACCACGCCCGGAAGGCAACCAACCCCGCGGACCAAGGCAGGAAGGCCCGAGAAGGCCGCCCCGGCCGCAGAACCAGGGACCAAGGCCACCAAAAGACAACAACGCTCCGCCTTCAGCATAAACTAAAAACGAAAAAGCTCCCTATTAAGGAGCTTTTTTTATTGGTCAATCTTTGGAAGCGCATCCGGTTTAACCCGGACACGCTTTTACTGAACGAATTGGCGTTATTGCGTTTTCGCGGAGAAGAAGAAGTCCCCGATCAGCGATGAGGTTTCCCATGGAACCTGCGAAGTATTCGACTTCGTCAGCACACTTTTCCGAACCTGTTTGAATACATCTTCAATTTTCGCACCGGGCTGTTGGATATAACGCAGCAGTTCTCCGGTGTACAATCCATTGCTGCCACTGCCATCGGAGGCCGTCTTATTGGGCGCGCAGGAATAAGCGATGATGGAACCTACTGGCGCATTCATGGTTGCCAGTCCGGGATTGGAATCGTCCCTTGAGAAACTTCTTTCAAACGGATTGTTCCGACATGCATCCAGGATAATGATGTTCGCCTTGGTGCCCGCCAGTTCCATCTTACTCAAAATGAAATCGGCATTGATGCAGATAAAACGGATATCATCTTTGGAGGTGATGCGCGCATCGGCTGGAATGAGGTAGTTCACGCCATCTACCTGCATCCCGTGCCCCGCATAGAACAACATGCCTACCGTGTAATTCTTCAGCCTTTCCCCGAACTCCTGGATGGAACGAAACATCTGGTCACGCGAACCATCGTTCAGCTCAATCACATCAAAACCAATCGCACGGAGAGCCGTTGCCATGGAACGCGAATCGTTTACGGGATTCTTCAGTTTGCTCACGCCATTGGTATAGTTGGAAACACCCATTACCAGCGCCAGTCGTTTTTCTTTTACGCCAGTAGTATTTCCGGCGGTAAAGCCCCCGTTATTTTTGGTAGTGGTGGTATTGGTATAAGTTGAGTTGTTATTATTGGTAGTATTGGTGGAAGTATTATTGTTGTACCCGGAATTGTTGTTGGTGTTGGAATATGTATTGTTCCCGGTAGTATTGTTGTTCGCATACCCGGCATTGTTGTTCACCGGCATGGTCTTCCCAACATATTTTCCTTCCTGGAAATACCCGTCATCGATGATGCCATCGTGGTAGAAGTAGAATCCTTTTCCATCGAAGAACTGGTTCCTGAAATTCCCTACATATTTTCCACCTTCCGTAAAATAGAAGTAGCCGCTTCCCGTGCGTTTGTTGTCTACCCAGTCGCCGTAGTAATAATCTCCACTATCGAAAAAGTAAGTGCCTTTTCCGTTGCGGTATCCATTTTTGAAATTGCCGTTATAAAACCCATTGTTGTAGATAAAAACACCGTTGCCATTGTTGCAATCGCCACTGATGCAGCCGGTTTTTGCCCCGGCTGTGGTAACGTACTGGTCCTTGGTTTTGGTGAGACGGTCCATTTCCCAGAGTCCGATGGATTTACGGCCATCGGGGTAGTAGTTCATGCCCCACTGGTTGCGGCGGCCTTCTTTCCAGAACCCCGCGTACTTTTCACCATTGGCCCAATAATACACACCGAAGCCATTCAGTTTTCCTTCCGTAAATTCTCCGATGAATTTGGCGCCGCTGGAATAATAATAAGAGCCATATCCGTCCAGTTTATTGTTCTTGAAATAACCAAAATAGCGGTCGCCGTTGTTAAAGGCGAACATACCGTATCCATTTGCGCAATCGCCGTTCAGGCAGCCTTTGGCATCTGCCCCTTTGCCATAGTAAGATATTTTCCCTTTGTATTCTCCTTTGGTCCATAATCCGGCCTGCACCCTGCCATCGCGGAACTTGTAGGTGCCTTCGCCTTCATACTTGCCATCTTTGAATTCCCCGAGGTAAACATCGCCGTTGGCATGGTAATACACCCCATAACCGTTCAGTTTATCGTTGCGGTTTTCGCCGATGTGTTTTGCCCCGGTGCTCCAGGTATAAACACCGAATCCGTTCCGGAGACTGTTCACGTGTTCTCCGGCATAAGTGTCGCCTGTGGAATATTTATAGGTACCGAACCCGTTGTTGCAATCGCCACTCTGGCAACCCTGGGCATGGGCTCCGTTAAAAGCGGAAATCCCGGTCATAACCAGGATAAAGAGCCGGAGAAGATACGGTTTCATATTGTTGCGGTTTAAGGTATGATTACGCAGTAAAGTTAGCATTCATGACAAGCTTTTACAATACCCTTTTAACGGTATATTCCCCGGATTATTACTCCCGGATCAGGGATTGATAAAGAAGATCATGTACCTGACCGCGCACATTCATACGGAGTAATTTCGGGTTATTTCCGTCCGGACAAACACGGTTGGAAAGGAAGATATACACCATTTTTTCGGCGGGATCAACCCATACGCAGGTGCCGGTAAACCCGGTGTGCCCATAGGTGAATGGCGATACAGACGCGGCGGGATAAGGTTCTTTGCGGGTGGCGTTGTCCTTTTCGGGTTTATCAAATCCCAGCGCTCTTCTGCTCACGGCTGTTCCATAAGAGGTGAAAAGGTCAATGGTTTCTTTTTTGAAGTACCGCTTTCCCTCCCAAACACCACCATCCAACAGCATCTGGAACAGCTTCCAGAGGTCGCGCGCATTGGAGAACAGACCTGCGTGCCCGGCAACATTGCCCATCAATGCGGCACCGGGGTCGTGCACATAGCCCCTGATCTGCTGCAGGCGGAAATAGGGTTCTTTTTCAGTAGGCGCCACCGCACTGATGGGGAAACGCTCATAGGGCCTAAACCCGGTGGTTTCCATACCGAGGGGTACATAAAAATGCCGTTGCACATATTCCTGCAACGGCATCCCTGAAATTTGTTCCACTACTTTACCAAGGAAGATGAAATCGTTGTCGCTGTAAACATAGTTTCCTGAGGGCCCCAGCGGACTGGTCAGGATGCGCTGGTAGATCGTGTCTACCCAATCCGTTCGGAGAAACATCGTATCGGCTACCGGAACCGTGTAAATACTGTCGGAATGCGCGTTGTAAAAACCCTGTTTCGGGATGCCGGACACACTGTCCAGGGTTTCCCGGTAGAACGGTATATATGACCGGAGACCAGCCTGGTGCAACAAGATATCCTCCATTACCAGGTTTGCCTTATCTGTACCTGCTACCGAAGGAAGGTAATCCCCGAGTGTTTTTTTCAGGTTAATCTTTCCTTCTTCATAGAGTTTCATGATGGAAACGGTGGTAGCGGCGATCTTGGTAACCGAGGCCAGGTCGTAAATCGTTTCTTTGGTTACCGGGTGCAGGTTGGAATAATCATCGTAGCCGAAAGCTTCTTCGTAAACGATCTGCCCGTTGCGGGATGCCAGGACTACGCCACCCGGAGTGGCGCCATTGTAAATAGCCTGCTCCACAATGGTTTTAACGCCCTGCAACTTCTCAGCATCCATGCCCCCATTGCCATTGATCAACGTGGAAAGGTAATCCGTAACGCCTGTGCCATAAAGTAACTGCGGGGCCACTGTTACAGGGAGCGTTCCCTGCGCTTCTTTCTTTCCCAATAAAATTGCAGTGGCTGTTTTTTGCGTCACCTCATCGTCTTCGTAAGTGGTGATCAGTGTTTTTGCCTCCGGGAAGAAACCGATGGCATACGGGTTACCGAATACAATGGTGATAGGATTCGTTTCTTTATTAAGTGCGCGCACCAGTTCCATGGCTGGTGCTGATATACCGAAATTATTCGCGGGCCTTCTGCTGAACTGGTGTACGCCGATGATTACTTCATCATATTTATCTTTCAGCAGATCAGTAAGGGTGGCTACACGCGTAAGGTCCTGTTTGTAGTTGAAGTAAAACACGTCAGCATTGTATTCCGCTTTCATCTGTTCAGAAAAAATGTTTTCTCCACTGATGCCCACACCCACATAAGCCACTTTTTTCCGGGCATCCATTTTCAACGGAATCTTTTTCGATTCATCGCGCACCAATGTTAACGCATGATCGGCGATGAGTTGCTGGATACGCGCCGTATGTTTGTTGAGGTCTTCCGTAAGGCCTTTTGTATCGATGGGTTTGAATGCATTCAACCCGGATTCGTATTTGGCGATCAGCACTTTCTTCACCCTTGCATTGATCTCCTTCCAGCTCAGGTCGCGCCTTCTGATGGCCCGTTTAACCAAACGGATGCTTCCCGGAATATCGCCGGGTAAACAAAGCATATCGTTGCCCGCGATCAGTGATTGTACCGATGCTTCTCCCGCCGGATAAAATTTTGCAACGCCTTTCATTTCAAGCGCATCCGTAAAAGATATACCCTGGTAGCCCAGGTCCTTCCGCAGCAATTCAGTTACATTTTTATAAGAAAGTGAAGTGGGCTGATTGGCGGTATTGTCGATGGAAGGAATGAACAAATGGGCGATCATCACACTACCTACTCCTGCTTCAAATATTTTCCTGAACGGGTACAGTTCCAGCGAATCCAATTCCGCCATTGTTTTATTGATCACGGGAAGATCATAATGTGAATCCACGGCAACATCTCCGTGACCGGGAAAGTGTTTCGCGCAGCCCATCACGCCTACATCCTGCATGCCTTTCATGTATTGTATGCCATACAGCGCCACCTTGTATTTGTCTTCCCCGAAGGAGCGGTCGTTGATCACCGGGTTCGCGGGGTTGTTGTTGATGTCCACCACAGGCGCGTAGTTCACATGAATGCCCAGGCGTTTACATTGCTCTCCTATCGCCTTGCCATATTCGTATACTACCTTCGGATCGTTCACCGCACCCAACATCAGTTGTCTTGGAAAATTGATCACGGAATCCAGTCGCATGCCCAATCCCCATTCGCCATCGATACAGATCATCAACGGTGTTTTAGCGATAGACTGGTAGAAATTGGTAAGATTGGCCTGCCGTACGGGACCACCCTGAAAAAAACAGAGTCCGCCGATATTGTATTTTTCTACCAGTTCCGTTACCTGCTTCACATGATCGGCGCCCAGGTTGGAATGCGCCCGCACCACCATCAGTTGCGCGATACGTTCATCCGGTGAAAGTGTATTCAACACACTGTCGGCCCAGGCCCCGGCCTGTGGGGATTGTGCCTGAAGGGAAGATTTTCCGAGACAAAACAAAAGGGATACGAGCAAAAGATTCTTCATGGGTTTACTTGTAAAACGTACCAAATAATAGCAATAACTTTGCTACACAAATTAAGAAGAATTGAGCGACATCATACAATTATTACCGGATAATATTGCGAACCAGATAGCGGCGGGAGAAGTGATCCAACGTCCGGCCAGTGCGGTGAAAGAACTATTGGAAAACGCTGTGGACGCGGGTGCCACGGAAATAAAACTCATCATACAAGATGCGGGAAAAGCGCTGATACAGGTAATCGACAACGGGAAAGGGATGAGTGAAGGAGACGCCCGGCTTTGCTTTGAACGCCACGCCACTTCCAAGATCAGGAACATAGACGATCTTTTCAGCATACGTACCATGGGCTTCCGCGGTGAAGCGCTCGCCTCTATCGCAGCGGTGGCACAGGTAGTGCTGAAAACACGCAGGCAGGACGATGAAGCAGGAACCTTACTGGAAGTGGAAAACAGCGCCGTTACCCTGCAGGAACCCTGCGCTACATCCATCGGCACCAGCATCGCCATGAAGAACCTGTTCTTCAATATCCCCGCACGCCGGAACTTCCTGAAAAGTAACGCGGCCGAAATGCGGCACATCGTGGACGAATTCATCCGCGTGGCCATGGCATTCCCGCATATCCTGTTCACGTTATCCAGCAACAACCAGGAACTCTTCCACCTTGAAAAAGGATCGCTGAAACAACGCATCGTGCAGCTACTCGGCAGCCAGTACGCTTCCAAATTAGTGGCCGTACAGGAACAGACCGATTACATGAATATCCACGGTTTCGTAGGCAAACCGGATACCGCAAGAAAAACACGTGGCGACCAGTACTTTTTCGTGAACAACCGCTTCATCAAAAGCGGCTACCTCCACCACGCCCTGATGAACGCCTACCAGGACCTGATTCCCGCAGATTCCTTCCCCATGTACGTGCTGTTCATCGAACTTGATCCCTCACAGGTAGATATAAACGTGCACCCCACCAAACAGGAGATCAAATTCGAAGACGAGAAAATCATCTACGCCTTTGTGCAGGCAGCCGTGAAACACGCACTCGCCCAGTTCAGCATCACCCCAACACTTGATTTCGACCTCGACGTGAATATCCAGCAACTCGACGCCGTAAATAAACCTTTCACCGACGATAAAAAATCCGCCGCGGCTTCTTCCTCTCTCTATCAGGCCTTCACGCAAAAGAACCAGGCACACTTCATCGAAAAATCTCCGGTTGGCGACTGGAAATCTTTCTTCGAACCTTCCGCTAAAAAGGAAGAAGGCTTCGCACTGCCCGGTCTCGACGAAACCATCGCCTCCCGCAACAGCAAACCCGAAGACAGGTTCGAATATGAAATACCGGCCATGGCTATGCGCAGTCATTCCATGCAGGCCGTGCATTCCGAAGAGACTATGCTCTCTTCCAAATGGGGCGTACCGGAGGACCCGTTCTGTATGCAGTTGCACCAATCGTTTATCCTGGTACAAACACATATCGGTTTTATCGTGGTGCACCAGCAACTTGCGCACGAACGCATCCTTTACGACCGCTATGCCATCGCGATGACCGGCAAACCCGTTCCCAGCCAGCAGTTGCTCTTTCCCTCCACCATCGACCTCTCCCCACAGGACGCGGTGCTGCTGCAGGAACTCCTCCCCGACCTGCACAATCTCGGTTACCAACTGGGTGATTTCGGAGGCAACAGTTTCGTGATACAAGGCACGCCCGCCGATGTTACGCACGGCAACGAAAAACAGGCCATCGAAAACCTGCTGGAACAGATCAAACATTTTTCAGGGGAACTGAAATTCTCTAAAAGAGAAAAACTCGTCCGATCGCTGGCCACGCAACACGCCGTAAAAGCAGGGCAACAACTGGGTATGCCGGAAATGAAGAAGATTGTGACGGAGCTGTTCCGTTGTAACCAGCCGAATACTACGGCGAACGGGCATCCTACCTTTGTGGAGTTTAAGAAAGATTACCTGGAGAAGATGTTTCTGGGGAGGTGATCACGCAAAGGTGATTTATATTTCACGCAACGACGCTACGACGCAACGGATTTGCGTATAAGTTTAAAAATATAAAAGAGACTGCACGAAATTCAATGCAGTCTCTCTTATATTTTAGCGCTTTTCAGAAACGCCTAAACCTTAGAGATCAATGAACTCATTCAACGTTGCGCCGTGGCGTCGTTGCGAGAACACGACCCTTACCGTTTAAGGCAACCAAACTTACTTCCCGAAACGCTCACTCACTTTATTCCAATTCACCACATTCCAGAAAGCCGCGAGGTAATCCGCTCTTTTGTTCTGGTATTTCAGGTAATAAGCGTGTTCCCAAACGTCCACACCAAGGATGGGCGTACCTTTTACTTCGGCCACGTCCATCAGGGGATTGTCCTGGTTGGGGGTGGAAGACACTTCGAGTTTACCGTCTTTCACGATGAGCCATGCCCAGCCGCTTCCGAAGCGGGTCATACCGGCGTTGGCGAATTTCTCTTTGAAGATGTCGAAACTGCCGAAAGCGGCGTCGATGGCTTTGGCCAGTTCGCCTGTGGGGGCGCCGCCGGCATTGGGGGCGAGGCTTTCCCAGAAGAAAGTATGGTTCCAGTGGCCACCTCCGTTGTTGCGTACGGCAGGGCTGATGGATCCGGCAGCGGCCACCAGTTCTTCCAGCGATTTGTTCTCGTGATCGGTACCGGCAATTGCCTTGTTCAGGTTGTCTACATAAGCCTGGTGGTGCTTGCCATGGTGGATCTGCATGGTGGTGGTGTCAATATGCGGTTCCAGCGCCTCGTGCGCGTAGGGGAGTGCAGGAAGTGTAAAAGCCATAACATTATGATTTTTAATATGAATAAAATATTGAACTCCTTACAAATTTAAGGGAGATGAGGGGAACGGACAACTACCATTCCGTTAATTTACCTAACGGTTCTCTATCTCCAACAACTCGGCCCTTCGTTTCTCCAGGCGTAATCTTTTTTCCGTATTCTGATCCTTCATTTTTTCAAGTTGCCGTTCCATTTTCCGGATCTTTCTTTCTCTTTTGCGGGCAGCCTTCTCTGCATTTCTTATTTTTATCGCTTCTTCCTCAGCCAGTTTTTCCTTATTGGCTACTTCAGCTTCGGGTGGGAACGCATTTAGAAAACGGATGGTGCCTGCGGCTATGCCGGCCTCACCATTGGATGAAATGAAATTATCATACCCTTTGGAAACGTATAATCTTACCACAGATTTATCCTTTTCGCGGCGGCTCTTTCTTTCCACCGTACCGTATATGTCCATTTTTTCCCCGGAAACAACGGGCAGGTTCACACCGGAATAAGTGAGTACGCCACGCCTGGAGGAGCCCTTGGAGGAAGTAGCATCTGAAAGGTATTTGCGCAAGGCTTTTTCTGTTACATCAGGTGCATAAGGAACTTCTATTGTATAAGCGGGGCGGTCTGTTCCCTGGAATTTGTTTACTGATTCAACCGCCATCACCTGGGCATACACGCCGGTCGCCATTAACATAAGCAGCAGGAAAGTCACATAGATTTTTCTCATCGTTCAGCATTTAAAAGTGAAACAATAAAGATAAAAGGCCAAACAAGATGCCAGTTCTGGGGCTGATTTTCAATTGTTTAATAGAAATCTTAAAAATCAACCTAACACTTTAACAACCTGTTTTTTGATTTTCCCCGGTTCAGCGGCGTTCCCTGAAGAATGTTTTCATGAGCGAAGCGCATTCATCCGCCAATATCCCAGTAGTAACCTTTGCCTTCGGATGAAACGCGGTATTGGTGCCCGTGATTCTTCTGTGCCCGTTCTTTTCGTCATCGGCCCCCCACACAATCCTATTGAGTTTGCTCCAATAGATGGCACCGGCGCACATCAGACAGGGTTCAACAGTTACATACAACGTAGCGTCCGGTAAATATTTCGCGCCCAGAAGGTTGAAAGCGGACGTGAGGGCGATCATTTCCGCGTGTGCCGTAGGGTCTTTCAGTTTCTCCGTTTGGTTGTACCCGCGTGCAATCACTTTGCCCTGCATTACCACGATAGCGCCCACCGGCACCTCGCCTTCCTCGAAGGCAATCCGCGCCTGCTTCAGCGCAAGGTTCATGAAGTGTTCGTCGTTCATCACCCGCAAATTACAGATTGCGCACGGTTTTCTGTAACTTGATGCAATGGGGGAAGTTTTGCACAACGAACTGATTGCCATGCGCCGTTTCTTCGAAACCGGAGAGACAAGGTCATTATCGTGGCGACAAACGCAGTTGAAAATAATGTACAGAGCGCTGGAAGAATACGAAGAGAAGATTGCCGCCGCGCTATTTGCCGATTTCAGAAAACCTTTAACAGAATCTTATGTTACGGAAACGGGTATGCTAAAAGCGGAGATCAGCTTTACGTTGAAAAATCTCCGCAAATGGATACGGCCCGAAAAACCGGGCACCAATTTCCTCAACTTCCCATCTAAAAGCCGGATATACAAAGAACCGCTGGGTGTTGTATTGGTTATCGGACCATGGAATTATCCCTTCATGCTCACCCTGCTGCCAATGATCAATGCCATAGGCGCAGGCAATTGCGTGGTGTTAAAACCTTCGGAAGCCGCCCCCGCATCATCAGCGCTGATGGCTGAAATGATCGGTAAATATTTTTCTCCGGCATACATAAAAGTCGTGGAGGGGGACGGTGAAAAAACGGTCGGTGAATTGATGAATTTCCGTTTCGACCATGTTTTTTTCACTGGAGGAAGCAATATTGGAAAGAAAATATATGAAATGGCCGCCCGGCAATTGATGCCCGTTACCCTGGAACTTGGGGGTAAAAGCCCGGTGGTGGTGGCGCAGGACGCGGATATACCGGTTACGGCTAAACGAATATGTGCCCCTAAGTTTTCCAATGCCGGCCAGATGTGTGTAGCCCCGGATTATGTATTGGCGCACGAAAGCGTAGCGCAGCGGTTGCTGGAAGAAATGAAAAAATGTATCCGCTCTTTCTATGGAGAAGAACCATTTCAATCGCCCGATTACGCCCGTATCATCAACGAAAGGCAGTTTTCCAGGCTGTGCAGTTATCTTTCAGAAGGAAGGATATTTTGCGGAGGAAAAATAAATGCCGAGGAGCTGTACATTGAACCCACCATCATGGTAGACATCGCTCCCAACACGCGCATTATGGAGGAAGAAATTTTTGGTCCGATACTGCCCGTCCTGACTTATACATCAGAGGAAGAACTTTTTCAAAACCTTTCCCGCCATCCTTCGCCATTGGCCCTGTATGTGTTTACCAACAATACCGGCTATGCGGAAAAATTAATGAAGGCGTTTCCTTTCGGCGGCGGCTGCATCAATAACGTGGCCTATCACCTGATGAACCCGCGGCTTCCTTTCGGCGGCATCGGGAACAGTGGAATCGGCGCGTACCATGGCCTTCACGGCTTTCACACATTTACCCACCGAAAGGCCGTGATGCAAACCCCGGTGTGGTTCGATCCTTCCCTCAAATATCCCCCGTTCGGGAACAGACTAAAATGGTTGCGGAAATTTTTAAAATGAGCGGATGGTTACTTCATCTTCTGAAGCCATTTTGCCACATCATCTCTTTTTAAAGGACCGCCGTGTCCCACGTGAAAACGCTGCACGCCCCAATCCAGCAAACGTTGAACATTCATCAGGATGTTTTTCTTATCCCGGTACAGGTAGGGGAATCTGGGTTTGGAAGGTTGGATGTATCCCCCGAAATGACCGCCACTGAGCAGGTCGCCGATGATGGCCTCGCCATTCTCAAAAATGATGGAGGCGGAACCAAGCGTGTGACCAGGCGTGTGAATGAGTTTCGCGGGAGCGCCGAACGGGTTGAGGTCCATCTCCCCTTCGAAGATGATCTCGGTGGAGAAGGGTGTAAAGCGGCGGGCCAAAAACCAGGAGCCGATTAAACCCGTAAGTCCTTTGGCACCGGCGGGCGCATTCGCGCCTTTTTCGATCCATTGAAGGTCGTTGGTATGGATGATGGTGGGGATGTCCGCTTTTTCCTTGATGGCGTGGGTGGAACCCACATGATCGGCGTGGGCGTGTGTATGCACGATCATTGCAAGTTCATGGAGCGTGAGTCCTTCTTTTTCCAGGCGGCGCGAGAGCAGTTGAAAATCGCCGGGCGACCCCGTATCCACCAATATCGGTTGCTCGCATTGAATAAGGTATGCGTTGGAAATAGTGAGGGGCAGCCTGGAAATCATAAAATAAATATATAAAACAGTTGGTATTCGTTTTAATAATTCTTCGGGCAATGGGTTTATGGGTTATTTTTGCCCCGCTTTCATGCATCTGATATGGTAAAGAAATTGTTCAACAGGAGTGATGACCAGGCGGAAATGTCGTTCGTGGACCATCTTGAAGCGCTGCGCTGGCACGTGGTACGTTCATTGGCGGCTGTGCTGGTAGGCGCGATTGTCGTGTTCGCGAATATTGATTTTTTCTTCAACGATATTATTCTCGGCCCTGCCCACAACGATTTTATCACCTATAAGCTGATCTGCGACTTCAGCCATAAAGTCGGGATGGGCGATGCCATGTGCATGGAAGACATCAACCTGAAACTGATCAGTACAGAGATGAGTTCCCAGTTCATGATGAGCTTTACCATCGCCTTCGTAGCGGGCTTCATTATCGCCTTCCCTTATGTTTTCTGGGAATTCTGGCGCTTTGTGGGCCCGGCCCTCACGCCAAAGGAAAAGAAAAAGACACGGGGCATGATCTTCTGGGTATCACTGCTCTTCTTCCTGGGTGTGGGTTTCGGTTATTTCCTGCTCGCCCCTTATACGGTGAACTTCTTTGCGAGCTTTACGCTCAGTCCGCTGATCGAGAACAATTTCCGTATCTCCGACTATATTGAGAACATCACCCAACTCGTATTGGGCACGGGCGTGGTGTTCCAGCTTCCGCTGGCCGTGCTTTTCCTTTCGAGAGTAGGTATATTAACCCCGGCATTTCTCCGTGCCTCACGCAAGTACGCGGTAGTGGTAATCCTGGTAATCGCGGCCGTGATTACACCGCCTGATGTGGTGAGCCAGTTGATCGTAACCATCCCGCTCTGGATTCTTTATGAAATCAGTATCGGCATCTCCGCAAGGGTAGTACGCGACCAGGAGAAGAAAGACAAGGAATGGAGTTGATCGTGATTATTAGTTAACTTCACGTCCTGTAATCTTAATTTATCATGAATACTTCGTTCGACCTTTCGTTGCCTATCGCTATCGGTGCCGACCATGCCGGTTATGAATACAAGGAAATGCTGCTGGCTTATCTCCAGGAGAAAGGATATACCGTAAAAAACTTCGGCACCAACAGTCCTGATTCTGCGGATTATCCAGACTTTGCGCACCCCACTTCCCTCAGTGTGGAATCGGGCGAATCGGGCTGCGGTGTACTGGTATGCGGCAGTGCGAACGGGGTAGCCATTACCGCCAACAAGCACCAGGGTATCCGGGCCGCCATCGCATGGCAGGAAGAACTCGCGAGCCTGGCCAGGAAACACAACAACGCCAACATTATTTGTATCCCTGCAAGATTCATTTCCACTGACCTTGCCAAACAAATCGTGGACACATTCCTGCATACGGAATTTGAAGGCGGCAGACACGAAAAACGCGTGAACAAGATCTCCTGTTAACCACCATTCTCTCCGGAAAACACCAACAATTACATATGCGAAAACTGCTCTTTGCCATGGCATTGATGGGCGCCGTTCCCACCATGGCCCAAAAAACAACGTTGAAAGGAGCCGATAAATTCGGTAAAACCATCACCGCCGCTGACCTGAAAAAACACCTCTATATTGTAGCCGGTCCCGAAATGGAAGGCCGCGAAACCGCGAAAGAAGGACAAAGAAAAGCCGCAGCTTATATAGAAGAATACTTTAAATCCCTGGGACTGAAACCTGGTAACGGAACCAGCTACCAGCAGGCATTCCCCGTGTATGAAGACAAATTTGAAGCCGCGGAACTGATGGTGAATGGTACAGCGCTGAAACTGGACCAGGACTTCACACTCAACCTAGGCCAGAGCCATACCGCCACACAATATTTCAGTGAGTTCGTATATGTGAAAGACACCACTATGGTGGGCGGCGGAAATGATTACAAAAACCTGGAAGTAACCGGGAAACTGGTACTGGTAAACGGACTTTCCGCAGCAGCCAATTCCCGCAACGCCAACTACGCCAGGGTGATCAACGCGCTTATCCGTAAGGGCGCGGCCGCAGTATTGCTGGTACAGGGCGGGTTTCCCCGCGAACAGGGCATCGCCGCACAACATGGGGCAATGAGCCTGAACCAGTACAAAAGAAGCGTAACGCCAAATGTATTCTCCATTTCCGAGCAGGTGGCGGCTAAGCTGATGGGTGCCGACTGGAACCAGGCAAAAGCCAATACCATTCCTTCCAAAACTTATCCCGCTGAAGTAAAACTCGCGTTCAGCAAATCATTCACCCAACTCGAAAGTACCAACGTACTCGGTGTGGTGGAAGGAACCGATAAAAAAGATGAATACCTTTTTGTGACCGCGCACTACGACCATATCGGTATTGAAAATGGCGTGATCAACGCGGGCGCCGATGACGACGGCTCCGGAACCGTGTCCATCCTCGAAATGGCGGAAGCCTTCGCCAAAGCGAAAGCCGCCGGGAAAGGACCGCGCAGGTCCATCGTTTTCATGACGGTTTCAGGGGAAGAGAAAGGGCTCTGGGGTTCCGCCTACTATTCCAACCACCCCATATTCCCATTGGAGAATACAGTGGCCGACCTGAACATCGATATGATCGGAAGGGTGGGTTTTGAATACCAGAAAAGTGCCGACTCCGGCAATTATGTTTACGTGATCGGCGACGATAAACTCAGTTCCGATCTGCGCCCCGTAAGCGAAGCCGCCAACAAGCAGTTCGTGAAAATGAAGCTGGATTACAAATACAATGATCCCAACGATCCCAACCGCTTCTACTACAGGAGCGACCACTATAATTTCGCCGTGAAAGGTGTGCCCGTGATCTTTTACTTCAACGGCGTGCATGCCGATTACCACCGTCCCGGTGATACGCCTGATAAAATCAATTATCCCCTGATGGAAAAACGTGCCCGCCTGGTGTTCTACACCGCCTGGGAAATGGCCAACAGGGAAAACAAAATTGTAAGGGATAAGCCGCTGTAAACAACCAGGCTACCCGATTAAGAAATGTTGAACCGGAAAATACCGCGTTCAACATTTCTTTTTTAGGGAATCGGCTATTATTTTGTAGCCAAACAACCTTCTTATGGAAAAAGCTCCGCAGCAAAACGATCAGGACACGATCTCTTCTTATGTAGCCGACCTCGCACAAATAGAAATGGAAGGCTATGAACTGGGGGTGAAAAAAGCGCGTAACGCATTATTCTGGGCAGCCGGACTATTCTTCGTCGGTGAAATGATCAGCCTGTTCATGACACCCGACCTGGACGCGATCACGATTTCAGTAGTAATGGCCATCGCACTGGTGGAGGCTGGTATATTCGTTGCCCTTGGATTCTGGACAAAGAAAAAACCATACACGGCCATTGTGTGGGGCATCATTACTTTTTGCGCCTTTATTATACTGGGGGCAGTAGCAACGGGCTATTCAGACGGCGCTTCGGCCGGGGTGGCCAGCATTTTCAGGGGCATCATTGTAAAAACTATTATCCTCATCAACCTGATCCGTCCGTTGGGCGATGCGAAAGCGTTGGAGGCAAAGCGGGAGTTGTTCGGGAAGGAATGAGTTACGGCGTCGGGAGTAAATTTGTTTCACGCAACTGCTTCGTGCTCCGTTCCTCGCAGTCTCGCAGACATATTAAGGCGCCTGGGCGGATAAGTAATGTCAGGAACGCGTGTGCTGTTTGCGGGAAAAGTATGTAGAAAGGATTGATGTATAAAATAAAGCTGGCGCATCTCTTTGGATACGCCAGCTTTTATTATTTGTAGCACAATAGCTTCCTACCAACCTAACAGATAAGCGAAAATCAACGGAGCCACAATGGTGGCATCACTTTCCACGATGTACTTGGGCGTATGGATATCCAGTTTACCCCAGGTGATTTTTTCGTTGGGCACGGCACCGGAGTAGGAACCATAAGATGTGGTGGAATCTGATATCTGGCAGAAGTAGCTCCAGAAAGGAACATCGTGCCATTCCAGGTCCTGGTACATCATGGGTACCACACAGATGGGGAAATCCCCGGCGATGCCGCCACCGATCTGGAAGAAGCCCACGCCTTTTCCTTCGGAATTCTGGCGGTACCAGTCGGCCAGCCACACCATGTATTCGATACCGCTTTTCACCGTATCGGCCTTCAGTTCCCCTTTGATCACGTAACTGGCGAAGATGTTACCGGTGGTACTGTCTTCCCAGCCCGGCACCACGATGGGCAGGTTCTTTTCTGCTGCGGCCACGATCCAGCTGTCTTTGGGGTCGATCTCATAATATTGTTCCAGTTCTCCGCTCAATACTGTTTTGTACAGGAACTCGTGCGGGAAGAACCTTTCGCCGTTGGCTTCCGCGTCTTTCCATTGCTTCACCAGGTGTTTCTGGAGGCGGCGGAAAGCTTCTTCTTCGGGGATGCAGGTATCGGTTACGCGGTTATAGTGGTTCTCCAGCAGGTCCCATTCTTCCTGGGGTGTAAGATCGCGGTAGTTGGGGATGCGCTTATAGTGGGAGTGGGCCACCAGGTTCATCACGTCTTCTTCCAGGTTGGCGCCTGTGCAACTGATGATATGAATCTTATCCTGACGGATCATCTCCGCGAGGGAAACGCCCAGTTCTGCGGTACTCATGGCGCCTGCCAGGGATACCAGCATTTTACCGTTTTCAAGGAGATGGGTCTCATATCCTTTGGCGGCATCTACCAGGGCAGCGGCGTTAAAATGGCGGTAATGGTGCGTGATAAACTGTGAAACGGGTCCTTTACTCATTTTCTTTATCGTTTTTTGAACCGGGCAAAATTAGTCTTTTTCGGGGGGATGAGCCGGTTAAAAAATCGTGTGCAGTTCAGGCAGGGAATACACCGTATGCGTGGCCCTGAAATCGGTTTTCACCGCCATGTGGTTCACGAATATATGATCGATACCGGCATTCTTCGCACCTTCCATATCAGCTTCTATACTATCTCCTATCATGATGCTTTTTTCGGGAACGGCGCCTGTTTTCCTGAAAGCGAAATCGAAAATCTCTTTGTTGGGCTTGAGGCTGTTGGAACCTTCAGAAGTAATCACTTCCCCGAAATAAGGGGATAACCCGGAATACTTTAGTTTGCTGTGTTGCACGTCTTCGAACCCGTTGGTGATGAGGTGCAGTTGGTAATTTTTGGAACGCAGGTAATCGAGCAGTTCCAGGGTTCCGGGGAAAAGCAGGTTTCGTGTGGGTAATCCCGCGAGAAAAAGGCGGGCCATTTCGCGGGCGAGTTTTTCGTCTCCGATCTTAAAATCGAGCAGGGTGAGCCACATTCTTTTCCAGCGGAGTTCATCCTGTTTCACAAATCCCTTGCGGTATCTTTCCCAGAGGCGGTCGTTGTGGTAGAGGTATTTTTGGTGGAAGGAGTCAAAATCTTTTATGCCTTTTGCCGGAAGATCAAGTTGAAGGAAGAGCTCCTGCAAAGTGAGGCGTGAATTGGCTTCGAAGTCCCAGAGGGTGTGGTCGAGGTCAAAGAAAAGATGGGAGTATTTCATGCGCAAAGATAGGTAGGGATCTTAGAATAGAAACAAAATTCTTTCTAAAATGTCCAGTTTTTTCATTAAAAAACTGGACATTTAGTTTATATTTGTACTCAACTTAGATGAGTACAACAGCGTTCATATCGAAGCAAATTGAGAAGCTACCTCCTGGCCAGGTGTTTTCTTACTCAACCTTTTTAAAGGAGCCGGACCAGCGTGAGGCAACCATAAAGGCGCTCAACAGAATGGTGGAAGCCGGTAAATTGTCAAAGCTTGCAAAAGGCAGATATTACAAAGCAGAACATACTGTGTTTGGTAAGCTGGGGCCTGATTTGTACCAGGTGGTAAAGGACCTGCTGGAAGATGGTGGCAAGGTAACAGGTTATCTCACAGGATATTCAATCTATAATAAGCTGGGACTAACAACTCAGGTTAGTAACACCATTCAAATAGGCAAAAACGATGTTCGTTCAAAATTAAAACGGGACCGATACACGATCTCATTTGTCCGGCAGAAAAATGAAATTACTACAGAACATATACCATTACTTCAAATTCTCGATGCCATCAGGTATATCAGGGAAATACCAGACGTTCCGGTGCTGTCTTCTATTGTCCGGCTCAACACTATTGTAAATGATTTATCAGATTCGGACCAAAAAAAAATGGCAGCGTTGTTGCTCAAATACCCGGCGGCCACCCGTGCATTGGCCGGAGCCATGTTTGAGCAGGCAGGAAAAGATGCTTTGGCAAAGAAACTACATCAAACCCTCAACCCGGTAACAAAATATAAGATGCCCGGTATTTCCTCGATAATTCCAAATGCTGAAAACTGGTATTTCAAATGAAGCTACATGAAAATGAAGAACTATTCAGACAGGCGATACAGTTCACAGCACAGGACATAGGTATTCCTGAAATATTTATTGAGAAAGACTATTGGGTAACATTTGCGCTATTTTCTATATTCAAAAGTAAAATAGGTGATGATGCGGTTTTCAAAGGCGGCACTTCATTGCTGAAATGTTTTGGTGCAATCAAGCGGTTTTCAGAAGATATTGATCTGGTAGTATTGCGGAGAGAGGGCGAATCAAACAACAGGCTGAACGCGAAAATAAAAATGATTGGAGATGCTGTTTCCAATGTACTTCCCGAAGTCGATCTGCCCAATGTAACTGTAAAGATGGGGATGAATAGAAAAACCGCTCACGAATATAAAAAGAAGTTCGCTGGCGATTATGGACATGTGCGGGATAAGATTATTATTGAAGCTACGTGGCTCGGCTATTTTGAGCCCTATGCAGAAATGCCAATAACTTCTTTTGTGTATGAAATGATGGTAAGAGGTGGGCAGCATGAACTTATTAAAGAATATGACCTGTTTCCTTTTATGGGAAAGGTTCTGCTACCTACAAGAACAATTTGCGAAAAGATCATGAGTTTGGTTCGCTTTTCTTACGGAACGCAGCCTTTGGAAGATTTAAAGCTTAAAGTAAGACATGCTTACGACCTTCACCAATTATTGCAGGTAACTGAATTTTTGAATTATTTTAATTCGGAAGACTTCAACGAGATGTTAATCAAAGTAGGGCATGATGATATGGTAAGTTACAAAACTAACCACCAATGGCTCAGGTTTCATCCGAATGAGTCCCTTATTTTTAAAGAACCGGCTATTCCCTGGGAATATATGCGGGCTGTATATGACCACCAGTTCAGGGCAATGGTGTTTGGGAATGATTTTCCAGAGGCAGAAGATATATTGCAAACACTACAAAAAATCAAACAAAGACTCTCAACCGTTCGTTGGGATGTTATAGCAGCCCAATTCTAAAATCCCCTCAATCACAACTATGTCCCAAACTCCCACCATACTTATTACCGGCGCTTCCAAAGGATTCGGTTACGCCATCGCAGAAGCATTCGCAAAACAAGGTTACAACCTGCTCCTCAGTTCCCGGTCAGACCTGGCGCTGTACAAGGCCATGGAAACGCTGATTACAAAATTTCCCAACAACGAGATCAGGGGAAAACATTTTGACCTCGGCACAAAAGACGGTGTAACCGGACTGGCTGCATGGGTGAAAGAAACAGGGATTGTACCAGATATTCTCGTGAACAACGCGGGTGTTTTTCTGCCAGGAAGCGTCCACAACGAACCGGAAGATACATTAGAGACTATGCTGAACGTGAACCTCTTCAGCGCATACCATTTAACCCGGGCCCTGATTGGCGATATGATGCAAAGGGGCAGCGGACACATCTTCAATATGTGTTCTATCGCTTCCCTCAACGCATACAGCAACGGCGGGGCATACAGTATTTCCAAGTTCGCTTTACTGGGTTTCTCCAAAAATCTCCGGGAAGAAATGAAACCGTATGGCATAAAAGTGACCCATGTGATACCCGGCGCAGCTTTCACGGCATCCTGGGAAGGATCGGGTATTAACCCCCAACGCATCATGGAAGCCGCCGACATCGCGCAGATGATGGTAGCCGCCGCGGCCCTCTCCCCGCAGGCCTGTGTGGAAGAAATTGTACTAAGGCCCCAACTCGGGGATCTGTGATCAAGGTTTTAACGCATTTTTAACCGATGCCGCCCATGCGTGAAATTTATCTTTGTACGAGGCGTATGCTGATACCGTGTGCAATGAAGACTGTAAAACCTATCGTTATCGGAGCAATATTACACTACCGTTCTTTACTGGTCCTGTGCACCCTGCTGTGTTCGTTCGCAACCACGGCCCAGGTGAAATTTGAAACAAGGGTCCAAAGCAAGAAAGTCGGCAAGGAAGACCCTTTCCGGGTAGAATACATTATTGAGAACGCTGAATCCATCAGCAGCTTTCAGGAGCCGGAATTCAACGGCTTCACCGTATTGCAGGGTCCCTCTCAGGGACAATCCACCAGCATCATGAACGGGAAGGTGTCTCAGTATGTTTTCGTGGCCTATATTATCCAGGCAAAAAAGACGGGTAAGTTCACCATCCCGGGTACGTATGCCGTTATTGGCGGGAAGAAGATAAAATCACAGAACATTGAGGTAGAAGTATTCGCGGGCAGTACCGGGAGACCACCCGTTACCGCTGTGGTGCCCACCCCGCGCCCTTCCTGGGATGATGTAAGGCCCAACAGCAAAGAACTTTATCTTAAACCCGGAGAGAACGCGGTGGACAAGATCCGCGGGAACCTCTTCGTGAAGGCAGATATCGACAGGAGCCAGTGTTATGTGGGAGAACCCATTGTAGCTACGTACAAATTGTATACAAGACTCCAGTCGGAGTCGAAAGTGACCAAACGCCCGTCGTTGAACGGCTTTAGCGTGTATGATATGGTGGACCCGGAATCGTCCCACGCCAGAACGGAAACACTGAACGGGAAAGACTACAATGTTTATTATATCCGCAAAACACAGCTTTATCCGTTACAGCCTGGCAAGGTAACACTGGAACCTGTAGAAGTGGAGAACAAAGTACTCTTCTATCAAAACACAGAACAGCAAAAACCAGGAAGAACTATGGACGACCTGGTACGGGAATTCTTCAACGATGTACCCATGGGTGAAGCGGAAGAACATACCCTCACGCTGAGCAGCAAGCCCATGGAGGTGAATGTGCTTCCGTTGCCGGAAGAGCATAAGCCAGCCACTTTTAACGGAGCCGTGGGACAGTTTACATTGAAAGCAGCGCTGGAAGCAGATGGCATTGCAACAGGAAGATCTGGCACACTGGTGCTCACCCTGGAAGGCGCGGGCAATTTTCCCATGATCACCGCTCCGGTAGTGAACTGGCCAGCTTCTTTCGACGCATTCGATCCATCTGCGGAAGAAAACATCAATAAGCAGGAAGCCCCCATTGCAGGAACCAAACGGTTCAAATATGTTTTCACACCTTCCGATACCGGACGCTTTACCATACCACCCGTTCAGTTCGCTTACTTCGACCCCAAAAGCAAAAAATATGTTACCGCAGAAACCGCAGCGCTGGGCGTAGATGTAGCCATGGGTCCAGATTATGGGAAAAAAGCTGTGAGCGGCATTCCAACCGAAAGCAATATTGACAGTAGTACCATCATTAAGCTACTGATGGGCGCAGCCCTCCTTCTCGTGCTTGTGCTCGGTTATTACGCCTGGAACAATAAAAGAAAAGCTGCACCAGTTGTGCAGGTCAAAAAAGCAACTGCTGCTCCTGTCGCGCCCGAACCCTCACTCATACCAGCACCGCAACCAACGGCAACACCAATTGTACCACACGACACTTCCATCAACTGGACACCTTTGGAAGAAATGATTTCCTCCGGCGACAGCAAAGGTTTTTACCAGGCCATGGGCAACCAGGTATGGCAGTTCTTCTCACAAAAATTATCCCTAACAGGCAGTGAACGCAACAAGAGGACTTTGGTGCAAAAGCTTACTGCCGCAGGTGTGGGCTCTGAAGAAACGGCCACGGCAACAGGTATCCTCAGCGATTGCGAAATGGCGCTTTATACACCGGTACATTCGGCATCGGACATGCAGTTGATGCTGGCGAGTTCAAAGGAACTGGTTAGGGTGTTGTCGGAAAAGCTGTAGTAGCTCGCATTAATTGTATCTCGCAAAGGCACGCTGCTTCATACCTCGCAGGCGCTAAGTGATGAGGTGTTTCGGGGCTGTTTGTTTTCTTCTTGCTTTTCACGCAAGGACGCAAAGGTACAAGGACGCAAAGAGAGGCTGTACTTTAAGGCCTGTTTGTTTTGTTGAAGACCGTTATTTGCTTACTATTCAGTGTACTTATAACCGACACCTCTTACGGAGTGGAAATAACGGGGATTGCGGGTATCTTCTTCGAAATACTTTCTGAAGTTAAGAATGAAATTATCGATCGTTCGGGTGGTGGGGTATACGTTATAACCCCATACCGTTTGCAGGATTTTTTCACGTGTCACCACTTCGTTTTTATTTTCCACGAGCAGTTTGAGGAGCATGGCTTCCTTCTTGCTGAGTGAGATCACGGAACCATCTTTGATGGTGGCTTCCTGGGCCTTGAAGTCTACTTTATTGGAACCGAAAGTGTAGGTATCCCCTACTGTTTCGCGGTCCTGGATGCGCTTGTTTTTGCTGATGAGTTTGTCCACGCGGAGGAGCAGTTCTTCAAGGTTGAAGGGCTTGGTGAGGTAATCATCGGCGCCTTTTTTCAGACCGGTGATTTTATCGGCGGGGGTATTTTTCGCGCTGAGGATGAGGATGGGCACGTCGTTGTTCTGCAGGCGTACACTTTCCGTAACGCTGATCCCATCCATTTCGGGCAGCATGATGTCGAGCACGATCACATCGAAATATTCCTGCTGGATCGACTTCATGGCCTGCGACCCATCGTAGGCGGAAGTTACTTCATAGCCTTCCAGTTCGAGGTTAAGGCGAAGCGTTTCGTGCAGGTGTTCTTCATCTTCCACCAACAATACCGATGCTTTATAATTGGGACGTGCCATGTTTTTTACACTTGAAAGTTCACCGTAAATATACTGCCTGCCGGTTGATTGGCGGTAATGGAAATAGTGGCCCCGTGGTCGGCAGCGATCTTTCTGCAAAGGAAAAGCCCCAAGCCCGTGCCTTTTGTGGTGCGCGTGTTCTCATTGCCCACCCGGTAGAATTTCTCAAATACCTTATCCTTTTCTTCTTCGGCTATGCCCACCCCTTCATCTTTCACGGAGAAGTTCCACCCGTTTTTTACCCGTTCCAGTTGTACCTCAACCACCGATGTTTTGGGGGAGTATTTCACCGCGTTCTCCACGAGATTGGAGATCAGCAACTGCAACAGCATGGAATCGCCATGAAGGATACAATCCGGGGCGATATCGGAACTGAATTGCCGCCCCTGGAACCTGTTCGCGAATTCTTTCATGGTATGCGCGAGCAGCTCGGAGAAAGGCACCTGTTCCCTGCTGAAGCGGTAACCGCCCCCTTCCAGTTGAGACGATATAAGAATGTTATTGGTAAGTGTGTTCAGCCTTTCGTTTTCCTGGAGCGTGTTCTGGAGCAGTTTCTGTTGTTTCTGTTCATCCAGGCGGTGCTTAATCATCGTTTCCAGGTTCAGCCTGGTAATGGCGATGGGCGTTTTCAATTCATGCGTAACGGCCATCATAAAATGTTGCTGTTGCTGCTGGAACCTGATCTGGCGGCGCATGGCCCTGTATACGAAACCGGAGCCGAGGATGATGATGCCCAGAAAAGTAACCCCTTCGCCGATGTATTTGGCCCGGCTGCGCCGTTCGAGTGAATGGATCTGCGCCAGTTCGCGCCGGTATATTTCGGGAACGGCCGTACTGTCGATGGTCGCGTTCAGTTGCGTTACCTGGAAGCGGCGCATTTCAGCGGTCTGCAGCATCAGGGAAATGAACCACCACACCAGTGCGGTAATGATATAGATCAGCAGGAACCAGTACACCCTTGTAATGGTGCGCAATTTTTTCCTGTTGTGATCGGTCAGCATATTGTTGTGGGCTTATGGCGTTACTTTTTCAATGCGCACCCCTATGTTCATGATGTAAGGCAATGGATCTTTCCGCATAATATGTCCGATCCTGAAGCGGTGGTTGCCGGCTTTCAGTTTGATGCCGCCTTCGGGCGTAATGGGCAGGCGGTGCTCGAAGATATCGTCCATGCCGGAGCCGTTCCACCCTTCGTTATCGGCGAGGGTAAGGTTGAGGCGTTGCGGCGGCAGACTATCGGCACCATTGTTCCTTTGGAGTTCGATCCAGAGGTTGTTGAACTCATAAGCGTTCATATGCCTTACCACGATGAATACATTGTAGAACGCGGCTGTATCCGTAATGTTGAAGTTCAATTCAGGTTTGAACGAACTGCTCCATTGGTGTTCGGGAATGGCCACGTTGTTCTCGTAGGCGCCGATGGTGGTGCAGGCGGAAAAAATGACCGCCAACAGGAAGGTTATGGGGAAGAAACGTTTCAAGGGATGCGCTTTTCGTAAAGGTATTATAAAACGTTCAACACTTGTTCCTTGGCTTTCTCGAGTTCATCCTTCATCATCACCACACATTTCTGGATGGAGGAATCGTAGGCTTTGGAACCGGTGGTATTGATCTCACGACCAATTTCCTGGAGAATGAAGGAGAGTTTTTTTCCTTTGGATTCTTCGGGCTCATCCAGGATTTGTTTGAAGTAATCGCAGTGGTTGCGGAGGCGCACGTTCTCTTCGCTGATGTCAATCTTTTCGATGTAGAAGATCAGTTCCTGCTCCAGGCGGTTCTGATCGTAGTTCTCCTTGCCTACCTGGTCTTCGAGCAGCTTCACCAGTCCTTCGCGGATCCGGGTCTGGCGACGGGGTTCCAGCAGTATTACTTCCTGTTGCTGCTTTTCGATATTGGAGATGCGCAGGCGCAGGTCTTCTTCCAAAGATTTACCTTCTTCCAGGCGATGGTTGTTCAGGTCGTCGATAGCGGAGAGGATGATGTTGCGGAAGCTTTCCCATTCTTCGGGCGTAAGCGTATCGCCGGTAGGTGTGATCACTTCGGGCAACTTCAGCAGTGTGCTGAGGATATTGGAAGGATCGAGATTCAGTTCCGCGCACAAAGCGGCCACGGGCTGGTAATAGGCTTTGGCGAGGTCGGTATTGATGGTAACGGGCTTTGCGCTGCCGGTTTGTTTCAGGCTGATGGTACAATCGATGCTGCCCCTGCCGAGCCGGGTGGAAAGCACGTTGCGTATCTCAAATTCGAAGGGTTTCAGGAAGGCGGGCATTTTAAGCTGAACATCGAATTGTTTTCCGTTCAGCGATTTGATGTCGACCAGGAATGTTTTATCTCCCACGGATTGCTCCGCCCTTCCGAAGCCTGTCATAGATTTGAGCATAGTTCTCGTAATTTTCGCTGTAAAGTAGTTTATTTTCTTTTACCGGCCTTCCCTTCAAACAACAGATCATACAATTCCTTCTGGTTCATCTCCACCAGTTCACCGGGCTGCATGTTGTCTAACGTCAGCTTTCCGATACTGAACCGCACCAACCTTAAAGTGGGGAAACCAACCGCGGCGGTCATCTTTCTCACCTGCCTGTTCTTTCCTTCTTTGAGTGTAACCGCGATCCAGCTATCAGGAACATTTTTTCTGAAACGGATCGGCGGGTTGCGTTCCGGAAGTGGTGGCGGCGCATCGAATAACTTTACCCGCGCGGGAAGTGTTTGGTGCGGCTTCCCATTGATTGAAATGGACACACCTTTTTCCAGTTGCCGCTTCGCTTCTTCCGTAAAATTACCTTCCACCTGCACGTAATAGGTACGTTCATGCCGGTGCTTCGGATGCAGTAATCTTTCGTTGAGCGAAGCATCGTTGGTAAGGATAAGCAAACCTTCACTATCATAATCCAATCTTCCCACCGGATAAACATCTTTTGGAACCTGGAAATGATCTTTCAGACATGATTTCCCATCAGCGGCAGTAAACTGTGTTAGTACCTGGAACGGCTTGTAAACGATAAAATAACGGTGTATGCTTTGCATGGAAGAACGGTGCGCGTTAGGAATGAATGGCTTGAAACATTGATGAATAAAGGCTTTGCGAAGATACGTGTTTGAAGTGGAGGGCATGAAAAAAGCCCGGTTAAAAAACCAGGCTTTATTATCAAGATGGGTTAGTAAGTACCGGGAACTTTCATTCCCGACACAATATTAAAAATATTTTTTTCATAGTAGAACAAAAAGGTCAAAAATTTTATTCACATTTTTTATATGTATGTGGAAAATGGAAGCATGAAATTGGAAATGGAAACAAGTTTTTACTTTTGATGCTTCAACTAAATCATCACCATGAAATTTCCCGCACCCGTTTCCGTTCAATGGCTCGCTGAATTTCTCGGCGCGGAACTGATCGGTAATACAAACGGAATGGCTTCCGGTATTAACGAGATCCACAAAGTAGAAGAAGGTGATCTTGTATTTGTGGACCATCCGAAGTACTATGAAAAATGTATTCAATCACCCGCTTCACATATCATCATCAACCAGCGCACCGATGTTCCCGAAGGCAAATCGTTGCTGATCGTTGAACAACCTTTTGAAGCGTACCTGAAGATCGTTCAACACTTTCGTCCTTATGTACCGCAGGCATCTTCCATCAGCGATACCGCGGTGGTAGGCGAAGGTTCCATCGTATATCCCGGTGTGTTCCTCGGGCACCATGTCACCATCGGAAAAAATTGCGTATTGCACCCCGGTGTGGTGATCCGCGACTATTGTGTACTGGGTGATAATGTAGTGGTGCAATCCGGCACCGTGATCGGCTCCGATGCGTTTTACTACAATACGAAAAAGGACCGCGAAGTATGGTACCGCCGCATGGAAAGTTGCGGGCGCGTAGTCATCGCCGACTTCGTGGAAATAGGCGCGGGCTGCACCATCGACCGGGGTGTTACACATGATACTGTGATTGGTCGCGGCACCAAGATCGACAACCAGGTACATATTGGCCACGATACTGTGGTGGGAGAGAATTGTTTGTTCGCCGCGCAAGTAGGTATCGCGGGAGCCGCAACCATTGGTAACGGCGTTATTTTATGGGGACAGGTTGGCGTAAGTAAAACACTGGAGATCGGCGACAATGCCGTAGTGCTCGCGCAAAGTGGTATTCCTTCCAGTTTAGCCGGAGGAAAAACCTATTTCGGATATCCTGCTGAAGAAGCCGGTATGAAAAAACGTGAACTGGTTTGGATCAAACGCATCCCAGCTATGTGGGAGAAACTGAAGTAGCGTAGTAACGCGCGATGCGCCCGATGCTTTCGTCAAAATCCGTGTAAGAGAATCCCGGAATTTCTTTCAGAGACCTGCTGTTATCAAAAGAGACCTTCGCCATAGCCGTGCGGGTGGTTTCTTTTGTTACCAGTGGCGTTTTACCGGTAAACCATGCTTTCACCGCTTCCAGTCGCCATACAACTTTAGCAAGTATTGGCGTAACCTTTTTGTGTGGTGGTTTCTTATTCATGCCTTTCGCGATGGCGGAAAATACATTGCGGTACGTGTCCACTTTTCCGCTGAGGATGAACCTTCTTCCGGAGATATCACTTTCCATCAACAGCATCATGGCTTTCACCACATCTTTCACATCCACGAAGCCGGTGGTACCCTCGGTATACCAGGGAAATTCGTTGTACACGGTTTTAAAGATCGCGGAAGAACTTTTACCCCAGTCGCCTTCCCCAAGGATAATTACCGGGTTCACCACGGCCACCTGCAAGCCTTCACCCATGCCGCGCCATACTTCCATCTCTGCGAGGAACTTGCTCTTCCCGTAAACGGAGTTGCTGGTGGCCTCGCTCCATTGCATGGTCTCGTTGATCACCTGTCCTTCCCGTAACCGACCCAGGGCCGCCACGGAACTTACGAATACAAGTTTGCGTACACCTTTTTCGATACAGGCGTTCACCACATTCGCTGTGCCCTCCACATTGTAACGCAGGAGTTGTTTTCTTTCTTCTTTCTGAAAAGAAACGATGGCCGCGCAATGGTACACTTCCTCCACACCTTCCAGCAGCTCCTCTAACCGTTGAATGTCCATGATATCGCCCTGCACCCAGTCAATGCCCGGTAAGGCAGCAGGAAGTTCTTTGCGGTACAACGCTTTCACTTGTTTACCCTGCGCCGATAATGCCGCCAGCAGATGTGATCCTACCAAACCTGTGCCTCCTGTAACGAATATCATGGGGGAATTTTGAATGATGAATGTTGAAATTCAAATTTAATACGCATAGTAGCCCTTACCCGTCTTCCGACCCAGTTCATTGTTCCTTACTTTCTCCGCCTGTATGGGAGAAGGCTGAAAACGCGGGGCGTTGCCACACGCTTCATAAAGAGAAGTGGTAACGGCGAAGTTCACGTCGTTACCGATCATGTCCATCAGCCGGAAGGGACCCATTTTGAAACCGGCGTTTTCCAATGCGGCGTCTATCGTTTCAAAGGAAGTGTTGGTTTGTTCCGCGATGCGCAAGGCTTCCAGGTAATAATGCCTTGCCACGCGGTTCACGATAAAACCGGGCGCGTCTTTACAAACCACGGGTGTTTTACCGAGTTGTTGCGTGAAAGTGACCAGGGTTTCCATCACAGCTTCTGAAGTAGCATTACCTTTTACCACTTCCACCAGTTTCATGAGTGGCGCGGGATTGAAGAAATGCAATCCGGCCACCCGTTCAGGGTGTGGCAGGGCTGAAGCCAATGTGGATACCGACAACGAGGAAGTATTGCTGGCGAAGATGGCACCATCGCTGTTCTGCGCGGCCAGTTGGGAGAACAATGCAATTTTAGCGGGCATTTGCTCCACGATCGCTTCTATGATGATATCTGCCCTCACTTCGTTGGGATCAGCTGAATAAGCCAGCTTTTCCAGTGTAGCGTTCATGGTGGCCGCATCTATTCTTCCTTTGTTCAGCTGTTGTTCCAGGAACAGCTTGTTTGCGGTTTCCGCTTTGGCAAGTGCTCCGGCCTGCAGGTCGAACAGCAGGGTATCAAAACCGGCACGGGCACAAACGAGTGCAATTCCGCTACCCATTGTGCCCGCGCCGCATATGGCGATTTTTTTACTCATCTGTGTTGAATTTCCCTACGCCCCTTCAAACTGTTTCAAAAATCGCACATCGTTCTCACTGAACAGGCGGAGGTCTTTGATCTGGTATTTCAGCATGGTGATTCTTTCCACGCCCATGCCGAAGGCGAAGCCGGTGTATTTGTTGGGGTCGATGCCGCAGTTCTCCAGCACTTTAGGATGCACCATCCCGCAACCCAGGATTTCCACCCAGCCGGTGTGTTTACAAACATTACAGCCTTTGCCACCGCAGATCAGGCAACTGATGTCCATTTCAGCGCTGGGTTCCGTGAAAGGGAAATAAGATGGGCGGAAGCGCACTTTCACGTCTTTCCCGAACATTTCCTGTACGAAGAAGTACAAGGTTTGTTTGAGGTCGGCGAAAGAAACATTTTCGGCGATGTACAACCCTTCCACCTGATGGAAAAAGCAGTGCGCCCTTGCACTGATGGTTTCGTTCCTGAATACACGTCCGGGGCAGATGATGCGGATGGGCAGTTTGCCTTTTTCCATTTCACGTACCTGCACGCTGGAAGTGTGGGTACGCAGGAGCCAGTCGGCACCCCCGGTTTCCGGATTCTTTACATAGAATGTATCCTGCATATCGCGGGCGGGGTGGTTCTCCGGGAGATTGAGGGCGGAGAAGTTGTGCCAGTCGTCTTCAATCTCGGGACCTTCGGCAACGGAGAAGCCCAGTCGCTGAAAGATGGAGACGATCCTGTTTCTTACGAGTGTGATGGGATGGCGCGAACCGAGCGGAAGCGCATCTGCGGGCAGGCTCAGGTCGAGTCCGCTCTCTCCTTCACCGCCTTCGGAAACCTGTTGTTTCCAGGCTTCAAACTTTTCTTCGGCGAACTGCTTGAAAACATTCAGGACGGCGCCGAATTCCTTTTTCTTCTCCGCGGGAACATTCTTCATTTCTCCGAACAGTCCTTTCACGATTCCCTTGGTGCCAAGGAACCGGATGCGGTATTCCTCCAATGCTGTAGCGTTACTGATCTGCAACTGGTCAATTTCTGATTTCCAGGCTTCAATTTGTTGTACAATCTGCTCCATGGCGGCAAAGATATTCAGTTTTGCGTAGGTTTGCGGCAAAATCGTTGTATGGCTTCTCTTACGTTACTGGCAGACTTCCTCGAACCCCTGAACCTGTTCGCGCTTTCCGACGATGAAGGTTACCAGGAAGGCCAGCTTGGCACCGTGATCAAAGCTTACGAAGAGGAGTTCCCCGATCTGGACGACGCGGATATTATTCTGCTGGGCTGTGGCGAACAACGCGGTACCGGTCGGCCGGTGAACAACAATGCCGCGCCTGATGCCATCCGTAAACAATTCTACCAGTTGCATTACTGGCACCGCGATATGGTGATCGCCGATATAGGGAACGTAAAAACCGGCGCTTCCCTTAACGATACCTATGCCGCACTTTATTCCGTATTACAGGAACTCATCGCCGCGGGCAAAACAGTGGTGATCCTCGGCGGTAGCCACGACCTCACCCTGGCGCAGTACAAAGCCTACGCCAACCTGGAACGGGTGATAGAAGCCGTTTGCGTGGATGCACGCATCGACCTGGCGATCGACTCCGTTCACTGGAACGATAACTTCCTCATGGAAATGCTCACCTCAGAACCTAACTTCATCCGGCATTTCAGTCATGTGGGTTTCCAGAGCTACCTCGTTCAACCCCGTATGCTGGAAACACTCGACAAACTCCGCTTCGATTGTTACCGCGTGGGGCACGTAAAAGAAAGACCGGAAGAAATGGAGCCGGTGATCCGCCACGCCAGCCTTTTCAGCTTCGATGTGGCGGCCATCGCCCACGCCTACGCCCCCGTAAACAGAATTACCCCCAACGGTTTCAACGGAGAAGAAGCCTGCGTGCTGATGCGACAAGCCGGCCTGAGTCCCTGGATCAACACCATCGGCATCTATGGCTACGACCCCGCAATGGATGTGCAGGACATGACCGCAAAGCAGATTGCGCACATGCTATGGTATGTTGTGGACGGAAGGTTCAAAGGAAAGAACGAAGCGCCACTCTCGGATGAAACAGCTTTCAACGCGTTTCACCTCGCCTTCGCGGAAGTGGAAGCCACTTTCCTGCAAAGTAAAAAAACCGGCCGCTGGTGGATGCAACTCCCCGATAAAAGATATATTGCCTGCTCCTACCACGATTACCTGGTGGCCAGCAACAACGATATTCCCGAAAGATGGCTCCGTGCCATGGAAAGAGGGTAAAAGATTATTGCGTAGAATAAAAAATGGCTTGTCCCCTTTGGTGTGACAAGCCATTTTTGTTTTTTGTTTTTATATTGTGCATTCCCGCTCCAGTCCTATCCTAAGCCCGCCTCCATATCCCCCGATCAGTATTTAAAGCCCCTCAATATGAAAAAAAATGTACTTTTTTTTGGACTGTTCTTCCTATGCGTGACTGTTGCCAAAGCCAATGTTTTCCGAGTAAACAACCTGCTTACTACGGATAAGACGCAAAAAATATACAACACGGTGAAAGAGGCGCACGATGCGGCCGAAGTGGTGGCAGGCGACACCCTCATGATTGAAGGCACTTCAAAGATTCACGCGAACCTGGTGATCACGAAGCGCCTGGTATTGATAGGACCTGGTTTCCTGCTGAACGAAAACCCCGAAACGCAGGCCAACATCGCCCCGGCGCTTTTCTCCAAAATAACCGTAAACGCTTCGGCCGCGGGAAGTATATTTATCGGATTGAGCTTTGCTGAAACCAGTTCAGCCAACAGGTTTGAGATTGAAGCACCGAACGTAATTGTGATGCGTTGTTATTCTCCCTATGATATCATACTACTCAATGGCGCTAACAATGTACAAATAGTACAGAACCTGCTTGAAGGAGTGTATTATTCGAACAGTGGACACGTTTTTACAGGCATCGTTTTAAAGAACAACATCATCTCCTCTACCCTAAACCTTCAGTCAAGCGTAACCTACCCCAGAACCTTTTCCCTGGTTGAAAACAATATTTTTCTCCGTGGTGCGGTGTTGCAAGCCAGCACTTTCAGAAATAATATCCTGGTAGGGAACAACAATTTTACCATCCAGGCATCCTCTATCGCGAACAACCTAACCGGAAGCGGGCAACTCCCGGCAACCAACGGCAACCAGACTTACGATGCCACCAATCTTTTTGTGGGCAAAACGGGCAACAGCACGGATGGTCAATACAAGATCAAGCCCGGCTCCCCTTACCTTACGGCGGGTTACAACAATACCCAGCCCGGGATTTTCGGCGGCACAAATCCTTATGTACTCTCCGGTGTTCCACCGGTCCCTTCCATCTATGAGTTTTCCGCCGACAATTTCGGCAGCAAACAAACCGGGCTTCCGGTTCAGCTCAAGGTAAAAGCAAACCAGTAAGCCATGCGTACACTCCTATTTATCCTGCTGCTCGCGGCATGGAGCCCCCATACGTACGCCCAGGTGGCGCGGGTGGAATATTTTTTTGATGCCGATCCCGGTGCGGGAAAAGGCATGCCCCTTTCTGTTGCAACGGGCAATCAAACCGGAGGCAACTTTCAGCTCCCTATGAGTACATTGTCCAACGGTTTTCATACCCTCTTCATCCGGGCCGCCAATTCCGCCGGGTTATGGTCACATACTACATCGGCACAATTCTTTTTACAGGAAACCTCCGTTCCGCAAATCAACAGAACGGAATATTTCCTGGATACCGATCCCGGTGAAGGAAAGGGCACTTCAGTAAACGTTTCCTCCGCACCAGCGGGCAGTACTTTTTTTATACCGCTCAATACTGTTCCAGGAGGAATGCATACTTTATTCATTCGTACACGTGACGACAATGGAAGATGGTCGCATGTGAACAGCCAGGCATTCTATGTGCAGCCACATTCAGGCAGCACCGTTCCGGCCATCGAATATTTCATCGACAACGATCCGGGTATGGGAAAAGCAACGGCCGTAACCATTCCGGCGAATGGTTCATTAAATGCCATTATTCCGCTTTCGAATACACCCGTCGGGTTCCACACTTTGGGCATTCGTGCAAAAGATGATCAGGGTCGATGGGGACAAACGCAGGCTTACGCATTTTTCGTGAACGAAAGAAATGATGCGCAAATTGATCGCATTGAATACTACTTTCAAAATACGGAAGACACTTCATCTACCTATACCTATAAGGTTCCCGAACCATCCGCCTCCGTATCACTGGATTTTGACGCGGACCTCAGTGGCTTACAAGGCGAAAAAGAATATACCATGTTTCTTTACGCGGTTACCAATACCGGGGTGAAAAGCCTGGTGCACAGCAAACAAGTGAAAGTGTGCGGCGGCGCGGTGGCAGCCGCGAAATTCGGAAACATAGCAATGGGTACGGAAATCAGTTTCATCGACTCTTCCCGAGACGCAACAAAATACTACTGGGATTTTGGGGATGGAAGCATAGACTCCGTTTCTAACCCTGTTCACAAATATGCGGAAGGCGGAAATTATACCGTGAAACTGGTGGTGGAGAATTTCTGTAACAGGGACACCGTTGAACAAATTGTGAATGCGCTGACGCTGCAAAGCATCTATCCCAATAGGGGCGGAAATACGGGGAGTGTTACCGTGAGTATTTTGGGCGGAGGGTTTGCCAATCCGGGTAGCATCACGATAACGAATGGTAGCGCACAATACCAAGGAAAGGATGTATCAATAAGAAAGGGGGGGAACGAACTGGTAACAACTTTCGAACTCATAAATGCGCCACAAGGATCTTACGACTTAACCGTGGAACAACAAGGCAGTTCTTATACGCTGGCGAATGCCATAACAATTGAACCATTGGCAACACCAGACTTCAATATTACTATAGCCGGACGAAACAGTGCAAGAGTTGGCATTAAGCAGAAATATTCAATTGATGTAACCAATAAAGGTAATGTTGATGCGCATGGGGTTCCGATATGGATTGCAGTGCCTCATGGATCAACTATAGACTTTGACTTCACAGTATACACCTTAAAAAGCAGTCCTATTCACAAAGATTCTATATCGACATACTTTACGACAGATTCACTTTTCAGTTCCCGGTACGACTCAATGGATATATACCCGCTTCTTATACCCTTAATTCCGGCAGAAAGCTCAATAAAATATGACTTTGATTTAACGCAAAAATCAGTAAAGGAAACACAGCTAAAAGCGTTTGTTTTCAGCCCGATTTACGGATCGCCCCCCAACCCACAATACATTGACTGTAACTCGACTATAGTCAACAAAAGCCTTTACGAAACGTTTACTGATCAGATAAAATGCAAACAAAAAGTTGATCAGTTTTTCCGAACAAATCAGGAAAAACTCACGAAACACCCATGTGCCGGGATTTCTTACGATGCACTGGAAAGAGCGTACGGCAAAATTGGCGATTGCGATATTCATAAGTGGTATTACGGCCAGGCATTCTCTTTACCGCATATTGTTTTACAAAGCATAGCTGAACAAGGACCTGGGATAATTCTTGCTTGTGGAAGTGATGGCAGAAACATCGTAGACCTCATGAAAAGCAAAAATGCCAAAGAGGCCATTTACAAATTGCTCAAAAGAATTTTTATGAACAAGATGAAAGCAGCTGCCGAAAGTAAACTCGCCTGCTCAGGTATTTTCGGGTTCAAAGCACTGGAATCATTGCGCGTTCAGGTGGTCGCCTCCTTCGATCCCAACGAAAAAACAGGCCCCTCCGGCAACACCGCACAACACTATACACAGGGTTCCGCCCCCTTCAACTACACCATATACTTCGAGAACGTGGACACAGCAACAGCCCCAGCGCAGGAAGTAATCATTGTAGATACATTGGATAAATCGAAGTTCGACCTGTCCACCTTCCAGGTAACAGCTTACGGTTTCGCGGACTCCACCTACAAAGCGCCTCCAGGATTGAACGCTTATGCCGGTCAAACGGTATTCCGCCGCAGCGCCAAGCCCGACCTGCACGTGCGGTTCGATGCCAAACTGGATACCGCGGCAGGAGTGGTAACCTGGCGCTTCCTGAGCATTGATCCGCTTACAAGGGAGCTTACGGATGATCCATTGGATGGCTTCCTGGCCCCCAACAAAAACAAAGCGGAAGGAGAAGGTTTCGTTTCATTCAGCATTGCCCTGAAACCCGGCTTCAATACCGGAACCGCCATCAGGAACAAAGCGCTGATCTATTTCGACAACAACAAGCCCATCGTTACCAATGAATACCTGAACACCATAGATGTTACCGCGCCACAAAGCAGGGTGAACACGCTCCCCGCACAAACGCCGGATACTAGCTTCACGGTGAAATGGAGCGGCTCCGATGCACACGCCGGAGTTCGCGGCTACGATGTATATGTTGCCATAAACAATGGTCCTTTCACCCTCTGGCATTACGATATCGCGGCCACCGAAGCCGTATTCACCGGACAAAAAGACTCTACTTACCGCTTCTATTCCATCGCGAAAGATTACGCCGGCAACACCGAAGCAGGGAAAACGGGCGCTGAAGCAACGGTGAAAATCGTCCCCAACGCCATTACGCCCGTGGATGATATCAATAACCCCGGACTTGTTTTCCAGGTGAGGCCAAACCCGGTTGCGGCAAATGCTTTCGTTTTCCTGAAACTACCCCAGGCCGAAGACGTGACCATCACACTGCTGGACGTGCATGGACGTATGGTAGAGCTGGTGACCAAAGGAATGAGGTCTGCCGGAGAACACCATCTCCCGCTGCAACACGACGCGCTTCAGCGCGGGATTTATTTACTGAAACTCCAAAGTAAAACCTATCAGAAAACCATCCGCATGATGAAATAACGGCAATTGATAAAATGAACTAAATTGTTGCCCACGAACAGATGGCAACATGAAGAAGTTTAGTACATATTCTATCCCGGCGCTCACCAAAGCTTTCCTCAAACACAGGAAAAAAACAGTGGGCGCCGTTTTTATATTGATGCTGTTAACAGGATGCTCCGCGCCAAAAGCAACCACTGTTACAAGTATTAATGCTCCTTTCAGCGGAACGGTACTGGAGAACGCGCACGTGGGCGTTGTTGTTTCCGATGCAACAACAGGTGAAGTGCTCTATGCACACAATGCCGACAAATACTTTACCCCCGCTTCCAATATGAAGCTGTTCTCCCTGTACACGGCGCTTTCAGTCCTGAACGATCAATTGCCGGGCATGGACTATGTTGAAACCACCGATTCTATCTTCCTTTTTCCAACAGGAGATCCCACGTTTTTACACCCTGATTTCAAGGACCAGCCGGTATTCGATTTCCTGAAAAAAACCAGCCTTCCCCTTGCAATGACCACCGCCAACTGGAACGAAAAACATTTCGGTCCCGGATGGGCCTGGAATGATTATGATTCGTATTACATGCCGGAAAGAAGTCCCTTCCCGGTGTACGGCAATGTGATCCATTGGGTGCAACAAACACGGAAAAATGAACAACCGCTTTCCGTGGAGGACTCATTGGAAACACTGGTGCTTTCAGAACCGGACATCAACTGGAAAGTGAATTTTCTTTACGGGAAGAAGGGCAATACGTTTGGCGTATCGCGCGCGAAGGATAGCAACCATTTTTTTATTGCGGAAGGGAAAGAACCCTCGGCTACCGCCGATGTGCCTTTTGTAACCGATACACTCCGTTCGGGCCTGGAATTGCTGTACGATAGCCTGCGGAAAGACATCAGTATTACCTCCACCCTTCGCCGTGAGTTCCCTCAAACCGTTTACAGTCGTCCGCTGGACAGTGTTCTTCGTCCAATGATGCACGTGAGTGATAACTTCTTTGCGGAGCAACTCCTGCTTTGTTGTTCCTATATGAAAACAGGTTACTTCAATGCCGCATCCATCATCGATTCCATGATGACGGGACCGCTTGCCGCCATGCCCGACAAACCACGCTGGGTGGATGGCAGCGGGTTAAGTCGTTACAACTTGGTTACGCCCCGCTCCATGACCTGGCTGCTCAGGAAAATGCAGCAGGAATTTGGTATGGATCGTTTAAAACATATTCTTCCTACCGGAGGGGAAGGCACTTTAAAAAATTATTACCTCGGTCAGAAGGGACGCATCTTCGCGAAAACGGGAACACTTTCCAACCAGGTAGCCCTTAGTGGGTACCTCTATTCGAAAAAAGGGAAACTGCTGGTGTTCTCGTTCCTCATAAACAACCATACTGCTCCGGTTTCGGAGGTAAGAAGGTATGTGGAGGAGTTTTTGAGCAGGTTCTGATATTTCAAATCTTCTTTAAGGAAAATCACGTAAAGGTTAGCGCGTTATAACACTACAGAACCGTTGTTAAATAACCGTGGGCAAGGGCAGAAAACAACGTCGGTGGCACCGGGTTAACCCAAAAACACGGTTTCTCACCCAATTAACGCAATTTTCGCCATTGGAATCATCCGTGAAATCACCGTAACGGGTTGGCAGAAAAACACCATCTCCGTTGGTGCCAGTTATCGTGTAAAACTGTAAATCTTCTCTGTTTTATTTCCCGCGATATCCTCCACGGTTATTTTAAGTTCGTGCGCGCCGGGACCACATTTTTCATCTACAGGATAAATGTAGTTGCGTCCTTTATCGTTGGTGAAGCGCAACCATTTCCCATCCAGTTCAGCACGGAAGTTCTGCCACTGCTCGTAATTGTCTTTAACGGTGAAAACAAAACGCTTCGCGGTTTTAAGGTAGGTGGCTGCAGTGGCGTCGGTAAATCCTACGGGAACAATAACGGGCGGCTGTTCATCCACTACCAAACGGAACACACCGAAGTCCCTGAATTTCGCGAAGGCCCAGTCTTGTTGCCACTCCACTTTCACCACTTGTTTTTTAGCCCCTGTGACGCGCTGCATGAGTGTACGTTGCTTTTGTTCAGCGGTTATTTGTTTATTGGGTAAGATGCGGATGGCGAAATAATCCTGCAAAGGAATGTATGCTGCCCCGATGGTATGCACCGCAGAAACAACATCCGGCGCCGCGGTAACGCTGCGGGTATGGTTGATACTCACGGAATCGTACAGCGATTGTTCCCCCAGGAAAAATTCAAGGTCCTCACTTTCATACACATCCAGCATCAACGGGTAAAACCTTTTTCCTGCGGCCGGCGCTACAGGTTTGTAAGGAGTCGTTTGTCTGATTTTGAAAGAAAGGGTAGACAGGTTTCCATCTGCATCGCGCACTTCAATACGGATATCGTGGGTTTCACCATCTGAAAGGTCGATCACGCCATTGCCGGAAAAGGACCTGTAAACGCTGTTGATATACCCGGGCAATTCAGAAAGGTGCTGCAACCAGGGGCCACCATTGGCTTTGGTGCGGTAGTCGATATGCGCGTTCAGGTAACGGGTATCTTCATAACCGATTTTCTCCATCCGGAATCCGTTCACGGCTTCATCGTTGTCGTACAGCAGCATCGTATAAACGCCATTGAGGTTAGAAGAGCCGGTATGTGTATCGAAACTGGTGATGGCGAAGCTTACTTTTTCGAGACTGGTGGAAATAATCGCGGGTGTGGTCACGTATTTACCGCCCAGTTTTTTAACGGGGTACAGGGTTGGCGACTGCTCATAAACACTCCTGTTCCGGTCGTACAAAGAAAGCCGTAAAATGGAAGGGGCCACATTATCCGTGATGGGCAATCCGAACAACATGGGATTGATGCATTTGTCGGTGCTGGTTTCCCTGATCTCGAAATGCACGTGCGGACCGCCGGAACCTCCCGTATTCCCCGAATAAGCGATGAATTGTCCCTTTTTTACAGGGAAGAGCGTGGGGGGAATGTCGAGATACACCGGCCAGGATTCCTGTTTGTATTGTTGTTCCCGCACATACCTTTCCAGCTCTGGATAAAAATCGTTGAGGTGGGCATACAAAGTTGTCAGTCCGTTGGGGTGGTTGAGGTAGATGGCCCTGCCAAAACCGCCGGGTTCTACTTTAATCCTGGCCACATAACCATCGGCGGCAGCGTGCACCGGTAAGTTTTCCCGGGCCTGGGTTTTCAGGTCGAGGCCCATGTGGTAATGGTTGGAACGGAGTTCACCGAAATTCCCGCTCAGGGAAATAGGGATGTTGAGGGGATTTCTGAAGAAGTTATGGGGATAAGCCGTAGCCGGAAACAATTGCGCCCGAACCGGCAGGAGGTAAAAAATACCCAGAAACAAGATAATGCCACACTTCTCTGAAAATTTACGCGTCTTCGCCATCCTTTTACCTGTTTTTTGCGTTAATAGTGGGTCAAAGGTAGGTGAACAGGCTTATCCGGAGAACCAATGTTTGAACATCAAACCAAAAGTTCTGTTAACTTAAAAATTATATATAAAGGATACAGCGTTTGGCATGATATTTCTGTCATCAGTAAAACATCCAATCTTCCAATATGAGATTCCGCTATTAAGCCTTTAAAAATTTAAAACAGGAGCGTATGAAAACAGGATTTAAAACAAAACTTACATTGCTGGTAGCCGCCGCAGCAGGGTTTGTGGCGGGAAGATGGGGAAATTCGGAAACAAAAGACAGGTTGACACAACGCTTCAAGGTCAAACAGATCGATCAACGCCCTGCGGCTGGGGATGTGGATGTGATGCATGGCGAGGTTACCCTTGACGAGTACGAATTGTTATCGTTTCACAACTGAGTATCAGATTTTTAAACGGATGATATATCCCCGCGTGCCCGCTTCTTTTCGAAGCGGGCACTTTTTTTTGGAGTGGGGGGCGCATCTTCATACCTTTGCGCAATTTATCTCGATAAAAAAATGCCTAAAGACGCCTCCATCAAGTCGGTCCTGATCATCGGTTCAGGTCCTATCATCATCGGTCAAGCCTGCGAATTTGATTACTCCGGAACCCAGGCTGCACGCAGCCTTCGTGAAGAAGGTATCAAAGTAATTCTTATCAACTCCAACCCCGCCACCATCATGACAGACCCTATGATGGCAGACAGGGTCTATCTGCTCCCACTCACCGTGGAAAGTATTGAGCAGATCCTGGAGGAAAACCAGATCGACGCAGTTCTTCCCACCATGGGCGGCCAAACGGCCCTCAACCTGGCCAAAGAAGCCGAAGAACTCGGGGTTTGGGAAAAATTCAACGTGCGCCTGATCGGGGTAGACATCAAAGCCATCGATAAAGCCGAAGACCGCGAACTCTTCCGCCAGTGGATGATCAGAATGGGCGTGCCCGTTGCCACAGCGAAAACCGCGAACTCCTTCCTCGAAGGAAAAGAATTCGCACAGGAAATCGGTTTCCCCCTCGTAATACGCCCCTCCTTTACCCTCGGTGGTACCGGCGGTGGTTTCGTGCACTCCAAAGACGACCTCGACGAAGCGCTCAACCGCGGACTCCAGGCCTCTCCCATCCACGAAGTACTGGTGGAACAAGCCGTGCTGGGATGGAAAGAATATGAACTCGAACTGCTCCGCGATGCCAACGACAACGTGGTGATTATCTGTACCGTGGAGAACTTCGATCCCATGGGTGTACACACCGGCGACTCCATCACCGTTGCGCCGGCCATGACCCTCAGCGATACCGCCTTCCAGCTGATGCGCAATACCGCCATCAACATGATGCGCGACCTCGGTAACTTCGCCGGAGGTTGTAACGTGCAGTTCGCCCTCAACCCCGAAACAGAAGAGATCATCGCCATCGAGATCAACCCGCGCGTGAGCCGCTCTTCCGCCCTCGCCTCCAAAGCTACGGGGTACCCCATCGCCAAAATCGCCGCTAAACTGGCCATCGGATACAACCTGGATGAACTGGAAAACCAGATCACCAAAACCACTTCCGCTTACTTCGAACCAGCTCTGGATTATGTGATCGTGAAAGTGCCACGCTGGAACTTCGATAAGTTCAAGGGTGCCAACGATACCCTCGGTCTGCAGATGAAGAGCGTGGGCGAAGTAATGGCCATCGGCCGCAGCTTCACCGAAGCCGTGCAGAAAGCCTGCCAGAGCCTGGAGAACAACGCTGTTGGTCTGGGCTACTATGGCAAATCCCAGATGCACGCGGAAGAACTCATCGAATACATCAAGACCCCGAAATGGGACCGCCTCTTCCGCATCAAAGACGCGCTGATGCTGGGCGTAAGTGTGAGCACCGTAGTAAAAGCCACCAGGATCGACCGCTGGTTCATCTACGAAATTCAGAAGATCTGTAACATCGAGAAAGAGATCGCAAAATACAAACTGGAATCCCTGCCCATCGAATTGCTGCGTGAAGCCAAACACCATGGCTTCTCCGACGAGCAGATCAGCCGCATCATGCAGGATGCCAGCGAAGATGCCGTGTACGAGAAAAGAAAGGCGGCAGGCATTACCCGCGTATACAAAATGGTGGATACCTGCTCCGCAGAATTCGAGGCCAAAACGCCTTACTTCTACTCTACTTTCGAAAACGGCAACTACAACGAAAGCAAACGCAGCGATAAAAAGAAGATCGTTGTACTCGGCTCCGGTCCCAACAGGATCGGTCAGGGTATCGAATTCGACTACTGCTGCGTACACGGGCTACTCGCCATCAAAGAATCCGGTTACGAAGCCATCATGGTGAACTGTAACCCCGAAACCGTTTCCACCGATTTCGACGTGGCCGATAAACTCTACTTCGAGCCCGTTTACTGGGAACACCTCTGGGAAATCATCGAACACGAGCAACCTGAAGGGGTGATCGTGCAGCTCGGTGGTCAAACAGCGCTGAAACTCGCCGAGCGCCTCCACGAAAAAGGCATCAAGATCATCGGAACGTCCTTTGATAGTATGGACATCGCCGAAGACCGTGGACGTTTCTCCGATATGCTGAAAGAACTGGAAATTCCTTACCCGCAGTACGGCACCGCTTACGATGTGGATGAAGCCATCGTGGTGGCCAATAAGGTAGGATACCCGGTACTCGTGCGTCCTTCTTATGTACTCGGTGGTCAGCGGATGCGTATCGTGATCAACGATGAAGAAGTGGAAAAAGCGGTAGTGAGCCTGCTGAAACATATTCCCGGTAACAAAATTCTCATCGACCACTTCCTCGACCGCTGCCAGGAAGCAGAAGTGGACGCCATCTTCGACGGGGAGAACTTCCACGTAATGGGGGTGATGGAACATATCGAGCCCGCAGGTATCCACTCCGGCGACTCCAACGCGGTACTGCCCGCCTTCAACCTCACTCCGCTCGTGGTGACTACCATGGAACACTATTCCGAAAAGATCGCCCGCGCGCTGAACATCAAAGGACTGATCAATATCCAGTTCGCGATCAAAGACGGAAAGGTATTTGTGATCGAAGCCAACCCACGCGCTTCACGTACCACGCCGTTCATCGCGAAGGCTTACCAGATTCCTTACCTCAACATCGCCACAAAAGTGATGCTGGGCGCCAATAAACTCACCGATTTCAAATTCGAGAAAAAACTGAAGGGATACGCCATCAAAGAACCGGTGTTCTCTTTCAACAAGTTCCCCGGTGTGAACAAAGAACTCGGTCCGGAAATGAAATCCACAGGAGAAGCCATCCGCTTCGTGAAAGACCTGCGAGATCCTTATTTCAGGCAACTGTATAAGGACAGGAGCATGTACCTGAGTAAGTAAATTTTTACATATTCTTTTGAAAAGGATGTGCCGGGAGGTGCATCCTTTTTTTGTTTAGGGGTTTTCACTCAATTGCTTCCTGCTTCGTTCCTCGCAGCCTCGCAACGCTAAGGAGCAAGGACGCAAGGCCTTGGTTATGTTCGGTCAGGTAGTGTTGAGGATTTTTTGCTTGCGGCGGCGCGGAGCATTGAGAGGGTGCGGCAGGCAACTGCTTTGGCAGTGCAAAAGTGCAAGGATGCAAGGGATAAATTTGAGGGGAAAAGGTTCTGGGAATGTGGAGGATGGAAGACTTCTCATTTTTTCCCAAGCGCAACCTTGTAATCATCAGGGTTTCCCGTGATACGTACACTCAGGAAAGCCAGCTTCTTATCCATATCCCGGTATACAATGGCATCCTCTTGTTCAGGGTCCACTTCTTCCTTCTTTCTTCCCCCGAACAAGGCACGCCAACCTACTTGTGTTACCAGTTTAAGCGGCACCCGAACCAAGTATTCCATATTCATATCCAAAGATTGCTTCCCCCCGATCTCCAGGAAGCCCAATGAGGAATTGATATTCATCACCGGAATATGCAGCGTCGCGTCTTTTAAAGCAAGGGTATTCTTTAACGTGTCAAAACGCACCATACGAAGGTTCTTATCCTTGAAGTAAGCAGACATCGCCTGTATCGGCGCAAAGTCTACCAGACTTCCATCCGTGATGGAAATATCCATTTCCGCCTCAGATTTTTCCAGGATGGGCACCAGGTCGGGATGCATCAGGAACGTACTTTTAACCGTTCCGCTCAACATGCCATGCAGGTTCTTATTCAACTGATAATCCTGACCGAAATTATCGAAGCGGAAAAGCGCTTTGTCGAGATCGAGGTTGTTGACGGAGATGGTGCTTTTAAAATAGATATGTGTTGGATCGGATCCGTTGAAATAACCCTTCGCGTTGAATTGTCCGCCGGTGAGTTTCATGGCGAACGTATCCACATACAGGTAATGGTTGGGCTGCATGCGCAGTGTGGCTTTCAGATCCTTCAGCCATATTTTGTGGTGGTTCAGTTTTTTGATATCGGCATCCAGCTTCGCGTAAGTGAACGGGAGTTGAAAGATATTGAAAGCCGAATCATGCTGAACGGGGGCCGTGGTTTCTTTGTAATTCATCAGCGCGTCCACATCCAGGAAATCGGAAGCCAGTGTGATCCTGTTGTGTTCTTTCATCAGCAGGGAATCTTCACCGAGGTACCAGTCTATGTCGGCGCGCAGGTCACTCTTGCCCATCTTTCCATAAAAATCACGTACACGTAACCGCTGTTTTGCGTAAACGATCCGGCCCTGGAAATCTTCAAATTTCATAGGATGTACTTTCAACTTCGCTTCTGCTTTGTTGAAAACGAGGAAAGCGCCCTGAAATGTTTTGTTGTACTGCATGGCGGCGGCTCCTTTGAGGTGCAGTTCCCGCAGTTCCTCGTGGCGGTAATCTTCCGGAACGTAGTTTTCTCCTCCGTAGCTGAAGAGATCCTCCAGTTTCAGGAGATCACTGCGCAGGTCGAATTCGAAACGTGTTCTGCCGTTCTTTTCGGCTTTCAGCCACAGCGGGTAATTACTGAGTTTCCCGGAGAAATGAAAATCGGATGTATCGATCTGGCCCGTGAAATCCTTCAGTTCAAGGGTAGAATCGTTGATGAGTATGTCGGCGTGAAAGTCGTGGAACGTATGTGGGTAGTGCTTTAATTTGGCGAAGAAGTCTTCGATAAAAAACTCACCCTTTGGGATACCCGAAGTATTGGTAAGATCGGCCACTGAAGTTTTGAAGGCCATTTTCGCGGAGAAGTTACTGATCTCTTCTTTGGAGGCGGGCGTAGTAGAATCGCCCGTGAGCAGTTCGTTTAAACGAAGCAGCTTCGATTGTACGAGCAGCCCCATTTCGATGGGTTTTTCCTGGTGGTGGAATATAGCGGGGAGATCGCTGAGGTAGCCGCTCAGTGCAATGTCCGAAGCGCCCATCTTACAATGGAAAGTATCCACTTCCACTTTCCCGTTGCGCATCTGGGCGTGGAGGTTTAATTGCTCCACGGGGTGCCTGCCGCCTTTCATGTTAAAACTGAAATCGCGGATGCGCAGTTCGCTGTCGATGCCTTTCTTCAGTTGCACCAGACTGTTTTCCGGCTGTGCGAAATCGATGAGTTCATTGAAGTCCATGTCCAGCAGCACCTGCCCTTTCATCCCTTGTAATGCTTCCAGCCCGAGGAACGCTTCCAGGAACTGCAGGTTCAGATCTGAATGCAATCTCACCGCAATGTGCGGATCGGAAAAATTCTGAATAGTAAGATCGCCCTGGAAAATGCCCGTGCCTGGTTTGGCGTACATGTTTTCCACTTTCAGTTCGGCGGATGTCCAGGAGCTGTCTTTCCCATTTGAGAAGCTCCCTTTAAACGCAAGGTCCTCCAGTTTTTTATCGGATACCGTGTTCAGAAAATAACCCTGATCGCAGCCGAAATTCGCGGACAATGCATATTTTTTTCCGGGTACGAAATGGCCCTTCAGTTTTGCATCGAAGAAAACTTTGCCCTGGTTGGCGTACGGCCTGAACATCTCCCTGATGTTTTCTGGCGCGAATGCAAGGATCAGGTTGAAATCCGGCTTAGTACCCTGTAAAGTTATATCGGTGAAAAGGTCGTTGTCCGGATCGATTTTTCCGGAGAACCCGAATACGCCGCCATCCATATTCAATGTGCTGGGCGCGATGGTCACTTCACTTGTCGATTGGTCAATATCAACTTTGGTGGAAAGACTGATCTTCTTGTGTTTGAAGAAACTGGTATCGCCGTTCTGCACGAAGTTCCACTCCATATCTCCATCAAATGCGGCCATAAGATGTGGCTCCTTCATGGAGAAAGAAGCCTTTGCGGAGGAGAAATAGGATTCGAACAACAAACTGTCTTTTTCATTCAGGTAAGTAACATCCATGTTCTTCAACGTCGCCGCTTTCAGTCCGAAATGAAACGTGGAAGTATCCGTGGTTGATTCATTTCCATCCATACCTTTCGCAAGGAGCAGATTGAGTGAACCATCAGGATGTTGCACCAGATCGAGATGACCGTTCTCAATATGCAGGCGTTTCACTTCGTAGTTGCCGGAAAGAATAGATTTTATATTGAAGCCCACATAGAAGTCGGCCACCTCATACATTGGTTTTGCTGAGGTGTCTTTTGAAGCGAAGAAGCGAACATTTTTCAGGTCAACGGAAATATACGGAAACTGGCGGAATGGGGAAATATAACTGTCGCCGACAGCGAAATGCCCTTTAAAGGTTTTGTTCAGTTCACCCACCACCTGGCTCACGATGGCCTTTTGTTTTTTGTACAGGATGTAGGGGGCCGCGCACAATACCAATACCAGGAGCAGGAAGATGGCCAGCAAAGAACGCAAGAGTATCTTTTTCAATTTCATAAGCGTGGATTTACCGGGCTTTCCTCACCCAAAACGGAAGGTCGGCCAAAAAATTGCCGGGCCGTTCCGGATGCTGTGAAATTAAATTTAAAATTTATGCAACGCTTTTTTGCAACACTGTGTCACTCAGGAAACGACGCGTATGAAAAAAGTTTACTCCCATTTTTCAGCCCTTTCTCTCCTGTTGTTTTCACTGATGCTGGCCGGATGTTTTCGCCCGGTGAAGCCACAGATCAGGGCCGAAGCATATGTTCCGGTATATGGGTTTGATTCTTCGCTCCGCATGATATCCGCTTCAGGACCACAACCCACCGTGAATGCCGGCAAGTTATATGTGGTAGGCAAAACATTGTTCCAGGTGGAACTGGATAAAGGCATTCATGTAATAGACTATACCGATGAGCAAAATCCAAAAAAGCTGGGCTTCATCAACATCGGCGGCTGCAGTGAGGTAGCGGTAAAAAACAATGTCATCTTCACGAATTGCATGAACGATGTGGTGTCCATCGACATCAACGACCTCTCCGCGCCCAAAGAGCTGAACCGCGCCGTGAACGCTTTCTCCAGCGATTACTATTACAACCAGATGGCTGTGCGGCAAAAGCCGCCCTACCCCAACGTATACTATAAATGTCCCGACGGATTCCAGGGCGACGTAATCGGCTGGAAGCTGGAAAAGAATGTGGAATGGGCAAACTGCCAAACCTATTGATCTCACCCCCACAACTCCTTCAAATGAAAAATATAGTTTACAGTTTACTGATACTTCTCGTTGCCCTGCAGTTCTCCTGTACCAAAGCCGACAGTGGCGGACCTTCTCACGGCGCCGGCGGTTCCACGGCGCGTTACACGGTTGTTGGCAACTACCTCTACCTCGTGGACCATTACGACCTGAAAACATTCGATATTTCCAATCCTTCCAATCTCGTGCTGAAATCCGTTGAAAACCTGGGCTGGAACATTGAAACGATTTATCCGTACAAAGACAAACTCTTTATCGGTTCGCAATCCGGTATGTTCGTATATTCCCTTTCCGATCCTTCCAGGCCAAAACGCGAAGGCGCAGTGAACCACGTGCGTGCCTGTGATCCCGTGGTAGCCAACGATACGGTCGCTTATGTAACCCTGCGCAGCTTCGGCACAACATGTAACGGTACACAGAATGTACTGAATGTGTACAGTGTGAAACAACCACAACCCACCCTAGTAAAAACCGTGAACATGACCCTTCCCTACGGACTCGGCATTAAAAACAATGCCCTGTACGTTTGCGAAGGCACCCACGGTCTCGTGGTATTCGACATCAGTAAGGGCTTCGATCCCGCGAAGAAAAAAACACTGAAAGACGAGGAGTATTTTGACGTGATCCCGTATGGGGATTTACTCATCTGCCAGGTGAAAAGCGGGATCAGGTTCTATGATATCAGTGATCCGCTGAACCCGGTAAAGGAGGGGTTGGTGGGGAATTAGAAAAACTACCCCTTCAACTTACTCAACTCCATCACCGGCATATCATACAACACACTATCCCTGTTGTTTCTCCGTTGCACAAAATGCACCCGCGCAATATACGGCTCCACAATCTTTACCTCTTCCGCTTTCGCTGGCGATACCACCATGATCTGTAAATTCAACTGCTTACACAAATCCATCAGGTAACGGGCCTTGTCTTCATCCTGCCGGCTGAAAGCCTCGTCCACACATATAAAGCGGAACGAGCGCTGGTCGAGTCCTTCCTTGCTGATCCCGAACTGGTAGGCGATGGCCGAACCTAGTATGGTGTACGTAAGCTGGGCCTGTTCCCCACCCGAGAGTTTTTCGGTACCGGTATAACTTCTGTAGGTGGTATTGTCTTCTTTCAGCACCTCGCGGGCCGTGAACTTCAGCCATTGACGCACATCCGTTACTTCACGGCGCCAGGCTTCCTTTTCATCCATTTCATCGAGTAGCGATTTGATAAGGAGATAACTGCTTTCCAGGATGGTCTCGTCTTTAGAACGGTGGTATTCGGCTAAGTTCGGTTTCCAGTTGGTCAACCGGAGCCTGAAATCTTTGATGGAAGGGGAGAAATCTTCTTTCGCGTCCAGTTGAATATAGGTGTCGGGATTTTTTCTGAAATGAATGTTGCGCAGACTTTTATTCAGCGCTTCCACATTGCGGAGAATTTCATTGAGTTGTTCATCCAGCATTTCCTTGAACGAACTCATGCGGTTGATCATCTCCTCGTTCAGGTATTTTTTAAAGCGCTCCTTCTGGTCGGAAAGTTGTTCGCTTTCCAGCTTCTCTAGCAGATCGATGTATTCACCCGCGTACTCGGCGTTATCAGAAAGCCGATGGGTATCTCCGCGCCAGTCTTCAAATTGCTTGAGGAGTTTTTCGTTGGAAGGATTTTTAAACTCCCACATGTTGCGCTGCAGGGCGCTTTTTGTTTTTGTGTATTGCTCGCTGAGAGCGTCCATCTTCCGCTGAAGGGTAATGGAAACGAACTTCCTGGTCTTTTCTATCACATCAAGATCAATCTCATATTCAAGGGGAACGATGTATTCCTGCTGGAAAGCAATGAGCGCGTTTTCAATGGGCAGTCCGTCGTAATGAAGAAGCGTTTCATCGCAGGCACGAATTTCCTGTTCACGGTGCGCCATGTCTGCCTTCAATTTCTCCTCTTCCCGGATGCGTTCTTCCTGCTGCGCACGTGCTTTGGAAAGTAACTCCAGGATATTTTCCTGCTGACGTTTCAGTTCCTGTAAAGCGCCGCTTCCTTTTTCCAGTTTCTTCTTTTCTTTTTCGCGTTGCTCAATCTCACTTACCACAGCTTCCCAGTTCAGTTCCGAGAAACTTTTTACGCGCAGGATTTCTTCCAGGGAACGCAGTTGTTCTTCCATCTGCAATACCCTTCCCTTGTGCACGGCCACTTCTTTGCCCAATGCCTGGTACTGCGCTTCCAGTTCGCTCATTTCGCGGATCAGGGCGCGTATCTTGGCGCTGTTGTCCCATCCCAGTACATAGTGCTGACGGCCTTTTTTATCCTGGCGGTCATCCTTTTCGTGGCGGGAACCATTCTTTGAAAGTCCGGATGAAGTGATGGCGAAATCGGTCTTCCCGAATTCGGTCATGTTATCGGTGCAGCGGTAGTTGTAGTATTTATTGAGTTGAAGCCGTACCCATCCCGCATAAGGAGAATTGTCTTTCACGTCCAGTTTTCCGGGCACGGTATCGGCTTCGGTATGGAAGAAATCGTTGAGCGAAGTTTGTTCACGGTAACGTTCGTACACAATACGTCCTTTCAGATCAGTCTGGTTTACGAACTTGTTCACCTGCTTGTAATATTCATCGGGAACCAGTAAACGAAGCGCGAAATTGTGCAGGAGTTTTTCGATGGCGTATTCCCAGTTTTCTTCTCCCGGCAGTAATTGGATCAGTTCGCCTACAAAAGGAATTTCGTCTTCGGTTGCACCGGTGTGTTCCAGTATTTCACGGCGGATCTGGGCAACACGTCCGGTAATATTGTTTTTCTGTTCCCGCAACTCGCCGATCTCCAATTCCAGCGTATCCATTTGTAATCCCACATCGTTCTTCCGCTGCTCACACGAAAAATGCACCCTGCGCTTTTCTTCCAGCTCAAGTTGCAACTGTTCTTTTTTCTCCTGCGCTTTCAGGCGGTTCTTTTCAAATTCTTTCTCACCAGGATTTTCATCCCATCCCAAACGCGCTACCCACTGGTTGTATTTTTCCTTTCTCGCCGCTTTCTCTTTGCGTTCAGTTTCCAGTTCACGGATCTTCGCGTCCAGTTCCTGCAAACGCCTACCGGCATCGCTGCTCCTGATCTGTCCTTCAATTTCATATAGCTCGTTCTGCTGCTCTTCTATCACAGCAGAAATTTCGTTTTTACGGTTTTGGACAGCTGAAATTTGTTGTGCCAGTTCCTGCACCAGTTTCAGCAGCAATTGTTTTTGTCGGGTGCTGAACCACGCGGGTAGCACATCTTTGTGTTTCCTAAACGATAGGAGATCGCCATCGATATTTTTCAGTTGATCCCAACAATTTTTCACGGGGAGCAATAACCGAATTTGTTCCTGTGTTTTTTCAATGTTCCGGTGGGCATCGCTCAGGGTTTTGAAATGCGCCTTCAGTTTTATGAAAGCATCTTCCATATCCGTTTCTTCCAACATCTGGTTGCGTACGAACTCATCGAGGTTGCCGAGTATTTTCAGACTGATGGTTTGGTTGAAAAGGGTCTGTGCTTTCTCGGAGCGCATGCCGAATATCATACGGAGCCGGTTGCCATATTCTTTCGGTCCATCAAAAAATTCAATGGTTTCCCGGTGGCCCTGTTTGGGATAAGTTTGTTTGAGCCTTTTCTTCCAGTCGCCCTGCGCATCGAAGTAACGGAAATCCGCTTCGATCCCCAATGACTTGTGTGCCACGATAAATGCTTTTTTCAACTCAGCCCCCACGAACCACCGAACCTGTACCAGCGTAACAAAATAGTCTTCATTCTTAAACGTAGCCAGCAATACAGAACGCAACCCGGATTTATCTTCTCTCAAACGCTGTACCTTACTGGTTCCTGTGGCATGGTCCTCCGTGGTGCCGTATTCTCCAGTTACATAACTTTCCTCTGTTCTTTCGTTCTTTGTTTTGCCTTCGGCGCTCTGGTTGAAGGAACGCATTCTTTTCTCCGATGCCAGGAGGGTGAGCAGCGCGTGCACGAAAGTTGTTTTCCCGCTTCCGTTGGCGCCCGTCAGCAGCGAGTTCTCTCCATTGGGATGGATGGAATAAATTTTATCATGGAAGGTACCCCAGTTCCATATCTCCACTTTATCGAGCCGGAAACCGGCTTGTTCGGGGTTCAGACTAAACAGGCTCAGCATGGTCGTTCTCGGCTTTCAGTTGTTCAAGAAATTGGTGCAGCACATCATCATCGAAACGTGCTTTCAGGATGCGGCGTACTTCAAATGTATCTTCATCATCCACCTGTACTTCACCGCGTACTTTTTTCAGGTAACCCAGGTCTTCCACTTCATTGATGTAGCGGTTCAGTTCACGGATCAGCTTCATGCGGTTGGCTTTTTCGCGGAAGAAAGTTTCGAGTTCCGTTCTCAACCCACGCCGGGTAATGTAACAATGTTTGCTGGTGGTATCGTTCAGTTCGAATTCCTCCAGCCATTTCCGGAGGATCACACACAACAGGGTTATTTCATAACTGAGTGGTCGCCGTTGCATCAGTCCGATGGTGTTGCCTTTCTCATCCAGTTCCCATTGCTTCAGGTACGCGTACCCATCTTTGTTGTCTGCAATCAGTTCCACGCCAATCTGTTCAAAGTATTGACTCACCGCCACTTTATGCAGTTGAAGTTGGTTCCAGGCTTCTTCTTCGTCATCAAACAAGGGTCCTTTCAGCAAACGCACCACGGTCTTTGCCCATGGAGCGGGTTTTCTATCCTGCACGATCATCTCGTAAATACAATTTGTGGGGTTCTTAAATAGCGGCGCCCGGCGGCATCGTATAAAATGGGCTCGTATTGTTCTCCATCAATCATACATTTGTTGCCGTAGGAACCGGTAATGCTCACGTACGCCAGCAGTTCGGCGAGTCCTCTTTCACAACCGAAGTTTTCCACGACTTCTTTCAGACTCACCTGCGTTTTGCGTTTAAGCATGGAAGTTATATTGTCCTTTAGTTGCTGCTTATCTATAAAATCATCTTCCACCAGCTTCTGTAAGTCGGAGAGGTGTGTAAGATCGAGTTCCGCCATTTGTGGCAGCGTGGCGAAATCGTGTACCATGGGCTTTTCCCCGGGCTTTCTTTCAAGAGGAAGAAAGATCTCCGGCCTGTGATCCACGGTAATAAAGGAAACGGCGCGTTCTTCTTTTTCGGAATGCTGCAACGCCTGCTGCAATATCTGGTTGATGATGAGCTGTGTTTTTTTCCGGTTCGATCTTTCTTTTTCCACCACGATGCGGCTGAGTTTATAACCCAGGAGTTCATTCGTTTCCAATACTTTTCTTCCGGCGGAATGGAGGATCGATTTTAACCTTTTCAAAGAACGGCTTTCGTATTCAATGCCGTGTCCGTCCAGTATATCGTACATCTGTTCACACATGCGTGCGAATTGTTCCTGTTGCGTATCGTCCATCAGGAATTCCCAGAAAGCGTAGAAGCTTTTTCCCTGGTCGTTGTTCTTCAGTTCTTCGAGTGCGTCGAAGGTGAGTTTGAGCAGTTGTCCTTTGGAGAGTTGCGCATCCGCGTGCCTGCGGCTGATGTGTTTGTAGATTTCTTTGAAGTTCTCTTCCACTTCCCGGAAATCGCCCATCAGCTCACTGCTGAGTTTGGAGATATCGCTCCAGCGGCTTTTCACCTGGTAGGTCTCCAGCGTATCCGGGTCCTGTCCTTTTTTGATGGCTTTTATTTCCGCGTCAATTTCTTTTTTCTTTTTCTCCAGTTCGGCCAGGCGGAGTTTTGGATCGGAAGTACTTCTTGTAACGAGTTCCTGCACTTTATCGAAGAGGTCGAGGAACTTACTTTCTGTGGCCACGAATTCGCGGTCCTTCAATACTTCCAGCGCCTGGAACACTTTCTCTGAATGTTTGGAAAGTGTAACATAAGGCGCATGGGTCTTTTCATCGAGGTTAATGAGGATGAACCTGCTGTCTTCGCCGGCCCATTTGTTGAGGTATAAGATGGCGCGTTCCTGGTAATCCTGTCCGAGGTAATCGAGGCCTATTTCAGCGGCATCGGAATCGAGGTAATTGAGGGCTACCAGGTAATCAGCGAGGGCATACGAGAGTTCTTCCAGCGGGATGCTGATGCGGTTTTGCTCACGGAACTGCTTGTAAAGGAAGGTGATACACATGGCCGCATTGCCTGAGCGCAACAGCTTCAGGGAGAAGGATTGCTGGAGGAATTGCAGCAGTGTGTGGAAGGTGAAAAGTGGTTCCATAAAAACGGTGTAAGATACGGTTTTTTAGGGGGGTGGCACGCATAGATGCGATGCCTTTCACGCAATTGCTTTGTGCTTCGCACTTCGCAACGCACTGCTTCGTTTCACGCGAAGACGCAAAGAAGCAAGGACGCAAGGAGCGGTTAGACGTGCTGGCGGATGAAGGAAATTTTCTCGCCACGGCGCGCTGCTTCGTTCCTCGCAGACGCAACGTGGCTATTTTATGCACAGCGGCCTATATAGTGGGGGCGCTTTTCTGGTGTAAAAGTCAGGTGGAGTATTTTTCTTGCGGCGACGCGGAGGGCTAATGTATTGTGGAGTTGCGGGTTTGTTGGGAAGAGCTATTTCGGCTAAATGATTTACTGATTCAAGTTCTTTTGAAAACTAAATGTAGAAACCCATAAGTAGCAATTCAACCAGAACTACTGCACCTTATAAAAATGTCTCTATGCGACTCAAAAAGGCGGTCTTTCTGCCAGCAATTACTCAACAACAAATTAAATCAACCGCTAACGTTGCGTCGCCGCGTTGCGAGGTACGAAGCAATTGCGAGCAATAAAATATCATCAGAGAACCTGCCCGAATACAAACAACGCCTTGCGTCCTTGCTTCCTTGCGTTGCGAAGTGCGAAGCACAAAGCAATCGCGTGAAACTATGCTGTCGCGTGAAACTATGGCACCGGATCGTGCCCATGCCCGCCCCACGGATGGCACCTGCTAATCCGCTTCAGCGTTAACCAGAAACCCTTCAGCGGCCCGTATTTTTTAAACGCCTCAATCCCATATTGCGAGCAGGTAGGCGTGTACCTGCACTTAGGGCCAAGCCAGGGCGATATTACGATCTGGTACAACCGTATCAATGCCACGAACGGCCAGGATAATATTTCGCGGAAACGGTTCATGAAAGGCGTTGCTGTAGTTTGTGGAGCAGTATATTCATTTTCTCCTGCACATCGGTAAAGGTAGGAAGATCACGGCCCGTGAACTGGAAGAAAAGGTAGAGTGTAGTTTTTTGCGCGGACACCAGTTCCAGCAAAGGGTGTTTCTGCAAACGGTAGGCTTCGCGCATCAGGCGCTTGATCCTGTTGCGGTGCACCGCTTTTTTGAAGTATTTCTTTCCTGCACCAACGGCCATCAGTACGTTATTTTCTCCTTCGGCAGACGGTGTTTTTCCCAGAAGAAAATGTACCCTTATAGGTGGCGCAGACAGGTTTTTCCCCTCCCGGAAAATAGCATCCAGAACTTTCCTGCTTTTCAGCATCTCTGATCTTGAGAGGGAGAACTGTTTCATCGCAATTGGTTGCTGTAACAAAAATAGCCCCGCGTTAGGCGGGGCCAGATATTTTGAAGCCTGTTAACGGCTTATTTTGCTTTACGCTCGTCGGAAACGGTCAGTTTCTTACGGCCCTTTGCACGACGTGAAGCCAATACTTTACGGCCATTGGCAGTTTGCATACGCTTACGGAAACCGTGAACGGTTTTACGGCGACGTTTGTGCGGTTGAAATGTTCTTTTCATTTTTTTACAGTTTTGCTAACCCAATTAATATGCCTGGGGAGAACCAGGCGGTTTTTTCAACTTCCACACGGGCCACCATGCCCTGATGTGTCGTGAAAGGGACGGCAAAGGTATAAATTTTTGGAAAGATCTGAAAAAGATGTGCACATTTTTTTTCAGCGGCTCAGGATGCCGTTTCAATGTGCTGGGAATGAACTGCTTCCCCAAAAAACATGCTCGCCTTCCGGTCGAATTCTTCCGCTGAATCCGAGGTATAAAAGGTTTTTACGCCCCCTCTGCTCAGTTGCTGCTCCATCTCCGGATGGCGGTGCAGGTAATCTTTTAAGCTTTCAGCCACAATACTACCTTGGGAAATAACACGGATACCGGCTGGCAGATGCGCCTTTATTTTGGGCTCCAGCAGTGGGTAGTGCGTGCAGGCCAAAAGCAATACGTCAATTTCCGGCGCTTGTTCCTGTAAAATACCCAGGTCTTTTTTAATGAAAAAATCAGCGCCGGCACCGCCATATTCTCCGTTTTCCACGAGTGGAACCCACATGGGGCAGGCATGTTGGTGCACGTTCACACCGGGGAAGAACTTACTTATTTCCAAAGGATAAGAGCCGGAACTCACGGTTCCGTTGGTGGCAAGAATGCCTACCGCCTGGGTTTGGGTATAATTGCCAATCACTTCCGAAGTAGGCCTTATCACGCCCAGCACTCTTTTCTCCGGACCCAGTCTTTGCAGGTCCTTCTGCTGGATGGAGCGGAGCGCTTTGGCCGAGGCGGTATTGCATGCCAGGATCACCAGCGGACAACCTTGTTTGAACAGCCATTCCACGCATTCAAGTGTATAATGGTAAACCGTTTCAAACGAGCGTGTACCATAAGGCGCACGGGCATTGTCGCCCAGGTAGCAATAGTCGTATTGCGGCAGGGCTTCCACGATAGAACGCAGCACGGTTAACCCGCCATAACCAGAATCGAAAACGCCGATGGGGTGCGCCATGAGGTGATTTTGGAAAAACGAAAAGGACGCAATACCTGCGTCCTTTCAAAAGTATAAAACCCGTGGGAATTATTTAATGTTCAGTTTCTTTTTGGCCAGTGCCAGCAGGTCGTCGGCGGGTGGTCCTACCATTACTGCTTCTTTGGTAATCACGTAGGCGTAGCCACTTTCTTTAGCGATGGCCTGAACGGTTTCCATGGCTTTTTTCTGGATCGGCGCAATCAGCTCCTGTTGTTTCTGCTGGAACTTTTGTTGAGCGGTCTGGTTCTGGTTCTGAATTTTCAGATACAGTTCACCCAGTTGCTTTCTTTTAATTTCCAGCTGTGCTTTGGTATAGCTGGCGGTATCCTTGCTGGAGAGCAGGCTGTCTTTTGTGTTGAAGTCCTGCACCATTTCATTGTACTCTTCTCCGAGTGCTTCCTGGTATTCTTTGAGTGAAGAATCAGCTTTTTTGAATTCGGGCATCAGCACGATCAGCTCTTCGAGGCTTATATAACCGATCTTTGTTTGAGCCTGCAGGTTTCCCGCTGCCATCACGCCCGCAGCCACCAACAAGGTAAATACGAATTTTTTCATCTTCCTTTTTTTAATTGTTTTGTTTGGGTTCTGAAATACAAGTTGATTTTGGTTGACAATTGGTTGTAAGCCTGCAATGTTTTTTCGGTTATTTAACACCCAGCGCTTTCAGAATATCCTCGCTTTTGTCCAGCTTGGGGTCGGCAAATATAACGGTAATTCCTTCACTTTTATCCAAAATAAAGTCGTAACTCCGGTCTACCGCCAATTTCTGGATGGCGTTGTAAACTTTGTCCTGGATGGGCTTTATCAGGTCCTGTCGCTTCTTGAAAAGGTCACCTTCAAAACCGAAACGCTGGCTTTGCAGCATCCTTACTTCTTTTTCAAGGTTGAACAACTGGTCCTCCCGTTTCTTTTTCAGTTCCTCACTCAGCATCACCTGCTCCGCGTCAAAATCCCGGTACATCTTGGTGAGTGTCTGTTGTTTATCGCTGATCTCTTTTTCCCAGGCCTTGCTGATCTCGTCCAGTTGTTTCTGTGCGGTGGCGTATTCCGGCATCTTATCAAGGATGTACCTGGTATCCACGATAGCATAGCGTTGTGCATGGGCGCCGGTGATGGCGGCGATGGCAAAGGTGAGCAGCAGGAACAGCTTTTTCATCATCTGAAGGTTTTATTTGTATGAAATTTATTCCGGTTCGAAGCCGAGCATGAAGGTAAACCTTGCCGCGTCGCGGAGTCTGCCATTCGGTGTCATGCGGTCGAAGCCGATACCATAGTCGAAGCCGAGCAATCCGAACATGGGCAGGAAGAAGCGCATACCCACACCAGCCGACCTTCTCAGGCGGAACGGGTTGTACTCTTTAAAGTCGTACCATCCATTGGCTGCTTCAAAGAAAGTAAGTCCGTAGATGGTGCTGCTTGGGTTGGTACTGAACGGGAAGCGCAGTTCCATCGTGTATTTGTTGAAGATGGTAAAGAACTGCTGCGCGCTCTGCTGGTCGGGATTGACTTTGGGATCGGAACTTTCGTAAACAGGGTATCCCCTGTGTGCGATGATGTCGTAACCCAGTACACCGAAGTTGTTGGTCAAGCCGGCGTCGCCCACCTGGAAGCGTTCGAACGGAGAGAACGGCATCTTGCTGTTGTACCTTCCCATGAAGCCGTACTTGGCGGCGAACTTCAGCACAAACTGGCGGTTCTTATCCGCGCCCATGGCTTTCCCGATGGGTACGTACCATTCACCGTTGAAGCGCCATTTGTGGTATTCCACCAACTTGTAAGGGTCGGCAGATTTTTCAAGGCTCTTGTTGATGAGTGAATAGGGTGGCGTGAACTGACCGCTCAGCATAAAGTTGGAACCGCTGCGCGGGAACGTGGGCTGGTCCAGGGAATAACGCTGAAGGGTCAGCTTCAGGTTGATGTTATGCGAGGTCAGGTTGCTCTGGCCTCCGAAACCGAATACCTGGTAGTTCTTCAGTTTGTATTGTGTGTAGTTCACCGCGGTGGTCAAACTGAAATAGTCGTCGGGCCATTTCAATTGCTTACCGAGGGCTACGGTAACACCGGTGTTCTTCAGGTAAGAACTGTCGGAGCGTGCGCGGCTATACGTGTACGTGGTATAATCGAATGCGTTCGAGAATTTTGTATTGAAGAAACTGATGGTGAACGGGTTTCTTTTCTTTCCACCCAACCAGGGTTCGGTGAACGAGAAGTTGTAGGAGCGGAAGGCGCGCCCGTTGGATTGCACACGAAGACTCAGTTTCTGTCCATCCCCCGTTGGCAGCGGATCCCATGATTTTTTATTGAAGATGTTCTTCACGGAGAAGTTGTTGAACGACACCCCGAGTGTACCGGTCAAACCGATACCACCACCCCAGCCTGCCGAAAGTTCGAGCTGGTCGGAAGATTTTTCTTCTACGGTATAGTTGATGTCCACTGTACCATCATCCTGGTTGGGGATGGGTACGATGCCGATATTCTCCTGGTTGAAGTAGCCGAGGTTGGCGATCTCACGGTTGGAACGGATAAGGTCGGCACGACTGAATTTTTCGCCGGGCACGGTCCTGATCTCCCTGCGGATCACGTATTCTTTTGTTTTATCGTTCCCCGAGATGCGCACGTTCTTGATAGTGGCCTGCGGACCTTCACGCATCATAATCTCGAAATCGATGGTATCGTTGTAAACGGCGGTCTCCACAGGATCCACACTAAAGAACAGGTAACCATCATCCATATAAAGACCACTGATGTCGCCACCTTCCGGAGACATTTGTTTACCCAGTTTCTTTTCCAGCGTTTCCAGGTTGTACACGTCTCCCTTCTTGATGCCGAGCAGGTAGTTCAGCAGGGAATCGCTGTATTTGGTATTGCCTTTCCAGGTGATGTTCCCGAAATAATATTTGTGTCCTTCGTTTACTTTGATGTCGATGTTCAGGTTGCCGTTTCCACCATTATAGATAGAATCTTTTTCGATGGAGGCATCGCGGAAACCGAGTGAGTTGTAGAAGGTAACCACTTTTTCCTTGTCTTCGCGGTACTTCTGTTCATTGAACTTCGCGGAGCTGAACAGTTTGAAACGGAACCAGGGGTCGAGGAATTCTTTTGTTTTGGAAAGGGAGAGGTATCCTTTGTTGTTGAGGTATTGGTTCACATCGGGACGATCGTTCACACCGAAAGTGCTGGAGTCGATTACGGGATACAGCGTGATGCGGGTCATTTCTTTGGTGCCCTTCATCTGCTTTTTGATCTTCAGGTCGGAAGCGTTGTCGTTTCCATAAATAGCCACCTGGTTCACTTTCACCTTTCTGCCTTTGTCGATGGTGATCACCACATCATTGGCGTTGTTCATTCCCGCAACAGGTGTTTCATCGATATCGATGGTCACGTTCTGGAAACCTTTCTCCTTATAATATTTACGGATATTCTCTTCTGCCGTGCGTTTCATGTTCTCGGTAATGGGTCTTCCCTTTACCATACCTGTTTTTTCCTTCAGCTCATCCGATTCAGATTTCTTAATGCCTTTGAATATATAATTGTTAAGGCCCGGCCTTTCGGTAACGGCCAGTTCAATATATATCCTGTTTCCAACTACTTTGGTAATATAAATGCGGATGTTGGCGAAAAGGTTTTGTTTCCAGATGTTCTGAATGGCCTTGCTGAAGGCGTCACCTCCGGGAATCAGGATCTTGTCGCCCACATTGATGCCGGCGATGGAAATAACCAGTGAGTTATCGTAACGTTTGTTTCCCGTAACCACCACTTCAGCAACGGTATATTCCTGGGGGTTCCTGGAGTTGAACAAATCGGGCACTTCCTGTGTAGTAGTATCGGTAACCTGCGCGAACAGCGCCGGGGAGGATAGGAGAGAAAAAACAAAAAGCAGGGCAGCCAGCTTAGATTTCCGTTGCATCAAAATATCGATATTAAGAGGAGCAAATTAAAGGGAATAATTAAAACTCTTTGTTAAAAGGCCATTTACAGGGCATTTGTGTCGGCGGTTTCGGCTTTTACCTGGTCGCCCGTCTTTCCGAAGCGTCTTTCCCGTTGCTGGAAATCGAGGATGGCCTCATAGAGGTTTTCCTTTCTGAAATCGGGCCAGCGCACCTGAGTAAAATATAATTCAGCATAAGCGAGTTGATAAAGCAGGAAATTACTGATCCTGTATTCACCGCTGGTGCGGATCATGAGTTCAGGATCGGGGAACGCACTGGTACACAGTTTGTTCTGTATGGTATCGTGGGTGATGGTGTCGGGATCGAGGCCATTGTTTTTTACTTCCGTGGCGATGGCTTTTACCGCATTCAATAGTTCCCACCTGCTGCTGTAGCTGAGTGCCATAATGAGGTTCAGTCCTGTATTGGCGGCGGTCATCTGAAGGGCTTCCTGGAGTTCCTGCCGGGCGTATTCCGGCAGCATGCTCATGTCGCCGATCACGTGCAATTTAATGTTGTTGCGGTTGAGTGTTTCCACTTCTTTCCGGATGGTATCCACCAGCAGTTCCATGAGGCCGGTCACTTCGTACTCGGGACGGTCCCAGTTTTCGGTGGAAAAAGCGTACAGGGTAAGGTAACCTATGCCCAGTTCAGCGCAGCCTTCCACGATGTTCCGCACACTTTCCACGCCATGAAAATGGCCATAGAGGCGGTCCTGCCCTTTTTCTTTGGCCCAGCGCCCGTTGCCATCCATGATGATGGCGATATGGCTGGGCAGCCGGTCTTTGTTGATTTTTTCCTTCAGCGACATATTCGCGTCAAATTTTAACCAGCCTGGAAGAAGTCCGGGCATGGGCGGCGACAAAGATAGGGAATAGCATCGCTACTACCTAACCGGCGGGCAGCGATAGGAAGTGAGGTTGAAGGAAAGCGTGAACTGCGCGGTGATGTACTGGTCCTTCTGCTTGCTCTGCCCGCGCTGACGGCCCGCAACACCAATAGGATCGCCTTTCTCATAGCTTCTGTCCTGGAGGAGGAAAGCCGGACTGGGGTCGCCGTTGGGCAGGTTCGGGAAAGCGTCGGCACCAGCATAAGTGGTGCTTACGTCATCGAGGTAATCGGTATTCGTAAAACGGTGCACTACTTCAAAGCCAACGTTAATACCGGGTGTAAGGTTGTATTTCACGCCCACCCCAAAAGGTATGGCCACCGCCATGGAGCTGTACGCTTTTCTTTCGGGGTAAAGTGCGCTGCCCTGCCCTTCGGTACCCAGTTGACGAAGAAAATATTTTTCACCGCCGAGGTACGCGTAAGGATCATAATTAAAAATGCCCACACCCAAGGTTACATAGGGCGTGAATGCATGGTCGGGGTCACCCGGAACGAATTTATAAAAGTTGAAATCGCCTTGCAGGGCGAGTTCCCAGATGCGGGAGTTGAAGCTGAGGTTGCGGCGCTGTTGGTATTCATTGGAGCTGTACACATCCGAATAGCCCACCTGCGCGAACTGGCCCCCTACTCTCAGACCTATATAATTGCCGAATTGTTTGCGGAAGAAAGCGCCAAAAGCGAGTTTGGGCCTGTTCAAACCGGCGCGGGTATTGAGGTCGCCAAAATAATGGGCCGCCCCAAGTGTTACCCCGAATTCCCCTTCCTGTACGATGGCTTCCGATTGAGCCTGCACGGTTCCCAAGCCGGTTAAAAGGGCGAAAGCCGCAGCCGTGGTAATTTTTTTCAGATTCATGTGCGCACGAATGTGTTAGTGGTTAACGTAAATACCGGCTTTTTAGGATAGAGGATCTGTTAATTTCTTTTATCAAGGCCCCAGGAAAGTTTGGTTCTGAGGGTCTGAAGGAAATTATTTTCATTGAGGCGTACCAAACTTATGGTAAAGTTCTCCTTTTTTACGGCAAGTTGTATGTCTTTTTCAACAATTTCTCTCCTCGAGTCCAGGGCGCAGATGATCTGGTCGCTGCGGCTCTCTACTTCAAAACTGATGACCGTGTTATCCGGCACCACAATGGGCCGCACATTCAGGTTGTGTGGCGCAACGGGTGTGATCACGAAACTACCTGAATCCGGGAACACCACGGGGCCGTTGCAACTGAGGGAATACCCTGTGGATCCGGTGGGCGTGGCCAGGATCAGCCCGTCGGCATAATAGCTGTTCAGGAATTCTCCATTGAGGTAGGTATGGATCTTTATCATCGAAGCGATGTCCCGCTTGTGGATGGAAAACTCGTTCAGTCCATAAGGCAGCCCATCAAATAAGGGGATATTGGAATCGAGGTGGATCAGCACTCTTTTATCCAGCACATAAGTGCGGTTTACAAGTGCGGAAACGGCGCTGGTCAGGTTTTCCTTGCCTATGCTGGCCAGGAAGCCCAGCCTTCCGAAGTTGATACCCATTACGGGGATATTCTTGTTGCGCACGAGGGTTACCGTATCCAGTAAAGTACCATCGCCGCCCAGGCTGATGATACAATCTATTTCTTCCCCCAGTTCGGCCGATTCGGAGAAGGTTTTCCAGCCGGGGAGCAGTTCCATGGATTGGCTGATCTGCTGGTAGAAAGGCGCGTAAAAAACGGGGTCTATTTGCTGGGCAACCAGTTCGTCGATCAGGAGCTGTACTTCCTGGTACAGGTCCCACTCCAATTTCCGGCTGTAAATAGCAACTTTCATCCGTATCTTTTTTGGTGATGCCCGGCACTCCGGTACAATAAGGCGGCAAAATACTCAGAAATCGTTTCTGTTGTGTAAAAACAGGCCGTTTTGTCCGAGTTGGTTCAGACTGAATTCGAACCGCATCACAAAATCGTAGATGGTTACCACGTCAACACCCAGCCCGCAGGTGTACAACATGCGGTTGGAAAGCTGGTTGGTAGGGCCCGGATCACGTGAATATACATAGCCGATGTCCGCGTAAGTTTTCAGGAAAAAGCGGAAAGGGATGGAGCGCAGGTTCGACTTTACCGGGTTGCCGATGGTTAATTTGAACATTTCCCGCCTTAACGTGGTGCGCAATAATCCGCCGGCTACGCCATCCACCACATAGTATTCCATTCCGCGGAGGTAGTTGTCGCCGAAGCCCAATAACCTTCTCGCGTAGAAAGGCTGGTTGAAAGGAAACTTTACCGAAGCGTTGGCCTGAACGGTGTACGACATTTTGGGCGCGAACTTCCTGGAATAATTGGCTTTCGCGGCAAAGGACCATACGTTCAGGTCCTTATGGAAACCCTGTTTCGCAAAAGTGAAATCGCCCATGAACCCATCCTGCGGGTAAGGAATATAATCCACGAACTGGTAATCGAGCGTATAAGACAGTTCCGGGAACCGTACGCGGCGCATGCCCGCATTAAAATAACCGGGGTTCAACTGCACAACGGTATCGCCCACTTTTTCATCGGTATAAATGAGTTTGAAGGTATGGCGGGTACGCAGCGCGGGGCGGTAAACATATTCCAGGTTCACCTGCAACTGGTCGCGGATGAAACCATCCCGTTTCACGAAGGCCTGTTTATCATCGATGGTGGCATAGTTCACCTCCCGGTTCTTGAGGTAGGAGAAGCCAATATTATAGCCGTGTTTCAAAGATTTATCGGCATAAGGCTGTTCGTACCGCATCTGTATCTGGCGGTTATAGCCGTTGATGAGCCATAAACGAAGTTTGTCCTTTCTGCCCGTAAAATTGTAATAAGTGAACTTCAGTCCATAGTTCACCCGTTCAAGGCTCTTGTTCTGTTCTACCCACCATTGGTTCAGGTTACGGTCCACCAACTTAAAGTACGGGATGGGGAAAACATACCATCTTTCCTTCACATCCACCATTACATCCACGTTGTAGCCTTCAAAACTTTTCACGGCCACCACCACTTCATGGAAGAGCGCGGTGTTCATCAACTGTTGCCGGGCGATCTCGAATTTCTCCACCAGGTATTTCAGTTCTACCATATCTCCACGGAGGAAAGGTAACTCCCGTTCAATGGTGTAGGATTTTGTTTTTTTATTGCCGGTGATATAAATTTCGCGAATATGGAAAGGGGAATTGACCGCAGGGCGGGGAGTGGTGTCTTTAGGCGGAACCACATTCAGAAATGATGTATCCAGAATGGGCGGGGGTTCTATCCGGGCCTGTGAGGAAGCGCGCATTACACACAACAGCAGCAGACACAATGACCATGCGTATTTTAAATCCGGTATCCTCATGAAGTGAAATGTGATAAAGATAAGCGTTTAGGGTGCTAAACGATACCGGACTAAAAAATTTATGCCAAGTTTAGATATTGAGGTAATTCATCAGGTGTTCATAATTGCTTTTCAGCTCGTTCTCATATCTCTCTTCCCCAAAATAGTATTTCACATTGTATTCGAAACGTTGCAGGGTGGCAATGATGTCGGATACTTCAAACTTATTGATGCGCAGGATCACAATAAATTCACCGGTTCCCGGAATATGTGCCGTATTCAGTTGGGTAACATAGGCGTCATTGGTTTCAATCAACCGGCTGATCTCACTGAAAGAGAAGTCCTGTTTTTCCATCGAAAGCACGATCAGCGCACCTTTGTCGTTGGCACCGGTAAAAAGGGCCAGTTGTTTGAGCAGGTCCTGCTGGGTGATGGAGCCGACGAAGTTGCCATCCGTTTCCACCACCGCAATAGAGCTCAACTGGTATTCGGTTATCTTACTGAGTGTATCGAAAATATGGTTGCCCGCTCCGGTGAAATGAGGGATGAAACTTTCCTGGATCCTGTATAGGGGCGCCGTTTCATCGCTTACATCGAGCAGACTTTCTTCATTCACCACACCTACAAACTTATCATCCTGCACCACGGGGAGGTGGGTGAGGTGGAAATCAGACATGTATTGCAGGGCCAGGTACACGGTATCGTGCAAATGGAGACGGGGGATGGCAGCTGAAATGAGGTTTCTGTTGATCACCGGTTCTGATTTTAAGGACGAACAATATGACTTTCCCACACAAGCAAACGCTGTTCCTTGCTTTCATATTGCAGGCGCATCGTTTGGCTCCGCTGTTCCCTTATAGACGATAATTACTGGTGAACCGCTGCCGGTTGATTCAGTTTTGTAAGAAATTTATGAAGGATCGAATTAAATTCCCCCGGCACTTCCATCATAGGGGCGTGTCCGCACTTGTCGATGAAATGCAGTTCACTGTTAGGAATGAGTTTATTGAATTCCCGGGCCACAAACGGCGGGGTAATGGTGTCGTTGTTGCCCCATACCAGCAGCGTGGGCTGTTTAATCTGGGCTAGTTCTTCGCCGAGGTTGTTGCGGATAGCGCTTTTGGCCAGCGCGATGATTTTGATGACCTTGAGCCTGGAGTTCACGATCTCGTAAACTTCGTCTACCAGTTCTTTGGTGGCCATAGCCGGGTCGTAGAAGGTAAGTTCAGTTTTTTTCCGGATGTACTCGTAATCGCCCCTTTTGGGGTAAGTATCCCCCATACCGTTCTCGAAAAGCCCGGAACTTCCGGTGAGAATCAGTGATTTGATGCGTTCGGGGTGCTTGAGGATGTGTACGAGACCAACATGGCCCCCCAGTGAGTTGCCGAGCAGGTGGATATTATTGTAATCCCTGGCTTCGATGAATTTATGGACATATTTTTGCAGCCCGCCCACCGAGGTGTGCAGGATATCCAGGTCGAATAAAGGCAACATGGGCACCACCACTTTATAATGCTGCCTGAAATATTCGATGAGGTCACTGAAATTACTCAGTGCACCGAACAAGCCATGTAACAATACCAATGGCTCACCCTGTCCTTCTTCAACGAACCTGAACTTATCCTGTTGTTTGATCTCGTAATGCATCTTGCTAGTTGATATTCAAAGCCACAATCAATCGCTAAAATAAAGGATTTTAACGCTTTATTTGTATTCAATGTAAGAAAAAAAACGTTACTCACGGCCCAGCCATGCTTCCAGATCGAGCAGGGCGTCTCTTAAAAACGGGAGCCATTGGGCCAGGAAACTGAGCACTTTGGGTGCGATCGGGGTCAATATACCGGCCAGCCCTTCGGTCCTGGGTTCCATTAATCCGGCTTTTCCGCCGTAATAAAGCGCCATACTCACCACGAATGCATATAAAATAACGTAGAGTACCACGCCTGCGAGCTTGTTGGCCGCGCCCAGCAGTGCCGCATCCATGGTGGCTTCCACCATTTTACCGGCCATATTTACCACCATCGTCACCAGCAACAAAACAATCAGGAAGGAAACGAACGGCAGCCATTTTCCATCCCAACTGGTATGTTCTTCCAGGTAAACGGCCATCACCGCTGAGAATTTGATGGCGGCCAACACGCCCAGCAAGGTGCCGGCAAGTGAAAACAGGGCCATGATGAAGCCTCTGCTCCACCCTTTCCAGGCGGCATAACCCAATATCAGGATGATGATAAAATCCAATGGATACGATTTAGCCGGCGAGCAGTTCTTTTACTGTTGCTGAAATTGCTTTGCCGTCGGCTTTTCCCGCCAGTTGTTTGGTAGCCATGCCCATTACTTTCCCCATATCGGCGGGAGATTTGGCGCCGGTTTGTTCAATGATGGCCCGTAAAGCGGCCTTCAACTCTTCGGGATCCAGTTGTTTGGGCAGGAATTTTTCGATTACCTCAATTTCTTCCTGCTCTTTCTGCGCCAGCTCCGGCCTGTTCTGCTGGGTGAATATTTCCAGGGAGTCCCTTCTTTGTTTTACGAGTTTCAGCAAAAGCTTTTGCTCCTCTTCTTCAGAGATCACACCGCCCGCGCCTTCCGCGGTTTTCGCGTTGATGATCCCCGCTTTGATGGCGCGCAGGGCGCGGAGGGCTTTTTCGTCTTTGGCAAGCATGGCGGCTTTCATATCGCCCATAATCTTTTGTTCAAGGCTCATGTGTTCAAGTTTTAGGTGATGTATCCGGCGAGTAACTCAACAGCGGAATCGGGTTATCCCGCTTTTTCCTGGCTGTCGCGGAATTTCTTATAGAAATCCTGGGCAAACTTTTTCATATCGTCCACCAGTTCGGTATGCCTGGTGGCGCGGTTGTACGTATCGGCCATGGTGGTGATGGTCTGGTAGAAAAAATCGGCCATTTCATCCACCATCATGTCTTTGGTCCAGAGGTCAATGCGCATAGCGGATTTATCGGCGCCGTCCCAGAAGGCCAGCATCATAGCCTTGGCGTTTTGGGCGGTATCCGCGGTACTGTCGGTGGCCTGCCAGTTGATTTCCTGTGGAACTTTATCTTCGTCCAATGCTACATTGATCGTGATCGTGGATTGTTTCATAGTGCTTATTGCTTACGCGCTGTTGGTGCTTTGTATAATGATGTTTGAACCTGTTTTCACGGGTAAATTACATGCAAATGTACAGAATCGCGGCCGCAATCGGATTCAGAACCATTGGTTGATCTTTTCCATCGTGGCCCGCGGTGTAAAAAGAAGTGCGCGCTCCAATCCGTTGTGGATCAGTTGGCTCCGATGGGCTTCATCTTTAAAGATCAGTTTCATCGCTTCTGAAAGTTCACCCGGTGTTCCTGCTGATATCAATGCCCCGGCTCCGGGAACAGCGGCATAACCGGCTGAAGTAATCACTGGCGCACCTGCGGCCAACGCAGTATAAAGGGGCAGGTGCCAGCTTTTTTGTGTGGGGAAATATAGGAGTGCATAAGCCGCCGCAATCCATTGCCAGGGCAGGATGGCTTCGGGCAGGGGTAGAATAGTAAGGTGCTCGCGCAATTTATAGGAAGCCGTCAATACCTTAAAGGCCGCTACCTGCGCTTCGGTACCCGCGAACAACCAGCGCAGCCCGGTACGCTGGCGTTGCTTGAACAACGAATAAGCCTTCAGCATTTGCGTGAGGGAGGTTTTGTCGTGGGCATCCAGTAAGGTGAGGAAATATTCCTTTCCTTCTGTTAGCTGTTCTTTAACGGTCTCACGTTCTTCCCAGTTCAGCACAGCGGCTGCAGGGTCTGCAAAAGCCGGTAGCCAGGGAACATCGGTCTCTTCCGCAAGCGGAGCATCGGGCGTGAAAACACCAGTTCGGTTTTTTTGCCCAGGCGATAACACCACGTTCATGCAGGGCTTTTCTCCCGTATGTGGCCTGTATTCATCCAGACTAACCACGGCGCCGGTACCGGAGTTTTTCAGGAGCGAGGGTAGGGTGAACCTGCGAAACCAGGCTTTTTCAATAACAGAGGCCTCTTTATTTTCAGCATCAGGCGCATTGCTCCTGGCCCAGCCAATATGTACAGCAGCATTACCGGTGGCTTTCAGTTCCGCGGTAACGAACTGGCTTTCATCAAAGAAAAGCGCGTTCTTTTTGTTCTTACCGGGAACATGCAGCAAAATTTTTCCGTTCATTTCCGCAAAAGTAACACATTCCTGAAAGGCGCAATAAATAAGGCTTTGCTTCGTTTTACAGTTGTGTTCCGGCAAGGGTCCGGCCCAAAAAAGGCTTGGTTTTTGCGGGAATTACGGTGCTTAAAATTGAAGGGATTCCACCTATGAACGGGTTGGTATTCTTTCTAATTTTGCAATTGAATCCGAATCCAAGGTCCAAATCCAAATTGATCCCTATGAAACCAAAATTCTACACATTGTTATGTGCGTTATGGCTGATTGGTTTTAGTTTTTCTTCAAGTGGTGCTTCTGCACAGTGTAATTGCAGCAATGGCGATCCTGCCACGCCAATAACCTATTACTACGTTCTTGATACTACTATTGCGCCCTCGGCAACAATTTCTTTTCCAAAGTTTCTTCCTTCCACGGGCATGCTTACATGCGTTGTTTTTCAGGATACACTTTCATTGGTGGCATTAACGGAGGTTAAGAACAATGCAGATGTTGATGTAACCTACCGGTTTGTTCTGAATCTTGCCAATGAATTTAATGGCCCGGGAGTTTCCGTTTTTGAATCGGCATCGAGAAATTATGGGCCGAGTTTATTGGCAGCAAAAGGGAATCACCCCGCAGATAGTATTGCTTATGGCCCCGATACACTATTTAAAAGTAGTGCTCACATAACTTCTGCCGCGGTTTCAAGCCATGCAACATATCTGGGAACATCCGGCACAGTGGATTTTACTTATACGGTAAACGGCGGACTGATTTCTACAACGGGTGGGATTAATTTCCTTCAGCAAATAAATTCCAAATACTGGGGTTCATTCCGTCTTACCTATTATTGGTGCCCACAGGAAATCCTTCCTGATGGCATGAAATATTTTAATGCTTACAAGAAAGATGGAAAGATCAACCTTGAATGGCTTGGACTGAACGAAAACTCAGATATAAAATACGAAGTAGAAATCAGCACAGACGGGAAAAACTTTCAATCTGTAAAAACACTTCAGGGCACAGGGTCTTTGTCCTCTCTGTACAATATTGCCTATTCACCAGAAACAGGAATCAACTCCAACTTATTCTTCCGGGTGAAAAGAATTGAGCCCTCAAAAAATTACAGCTACTCTCCTGTTAAACTGGTAAATTTCAGTGATGGCAATCTTGCGCTCACCACTTACCCCAACCCGGCCATCTCCGGCGTACGCCTCGATTTCGACCGCGCCATTAAAGGAGATATGGAAGTGGAACTGATCAATACCACGGGCCAGCGGATTTTCACCAAACAATATACACTCCGCAACCAGCCTTCCCTCCAGGTAGACTGGTCCGTAAAACCAGTACCGGGTTTGTATTATGTACGTGCCACCGATAAGGCCACCAGGCAGCAATTTACCACCCGGCTTTTGATACAATAACGTTTAACCCATTCAAAATCAACACAATCCAGGGAGTTGCTTTTTTCAAATTGTTTCCTGTACCTTTGACGGTACTTATAAACCGCAATCGACTAAGGCTAGCCAGTACTCAGGCGCCATGCGCAGTTCGGTTTTTTACCTAGTAAATACATTTTTATTTCTCAGCAACTTACCTGCATGCAGTACAATACTACCAGGAATCACCTCATCATGAGGGAATACGGCCGTCATATCCAGCGTATGGTGGAATACCTGATGTCTATTGAAGACAAAGAAACCCGCCAGCGCAATGCCTACGTGGTGATAGAACTGATGGGCTTTCTGAACCCACACCTCAAAAATGTGGAAGACTTCCGCCATAAACTCTGGGATCACCTTTTCCTTATCTCCGATTTCAAACTGGATGTGGAATCTCCCTACCCCATTCCAACGCGTGAAACACTGAAGGCAAGGCCGGAAATTATTCCGTATCCCAAAGGAAAACCACGGTATTCCCACCTGGGAAAACACCTGGAAAGGGTGATCAACAAAGGACTGCAGGAAGAAAATCCGGAAAAGAAAGCTGGTTTCGCCAATGCTGTTGCATACTATATGAAACTGGCTTACCAGAACTGGCACAAAGAAGCCGTTCATGACGATGCCATCCGCGGTGAACTGGATGCCATCACCGGTGGCGGACTTGAATTTACCAACGCGCCAGCGGTGAAAGCTCCTCCCCCACAGCATTTCCGCCAGAACGACAACAGGAATTACAATGATTTCCGCAACAAACGCAACCAGAAATTCCAGCCGCGAGGCGGAAACCAGGGTAACGGTGGCGGCCAGGGTAATAACCGCGACCGGAACAACCAGGGCAGCGGCGGCAACAACAACCGGAACAACCAGAACAATCCAAACAACAAGTTCAACAAGAAGAGATTCAAATAACCGGCCATGAACGCTTTTGTAGTGAACGGCGGCAAGAAGCTGAAAGGGGAAATCATCCCCCAGGGCGCTAAAAATGAGGCCCTGCAAATCATCAGCGCGGTTTTGCTTACGCCGGAAGAAATCACCATTTCCAACATACCTGATATTCTTGATGTCAATCTGCTGATAGAACTCCTAGGAGAACTGGGCGTTTCCATCAACCGGGTTTCTCGTGATACCTGCGTCTTTAAAGCAGATAACGTAAACGTGGACTACCTGGGAACCGGCGAGTTCCGCCAGAAAAGCGGGCGCTTACGCGGCTCCGTTATGCTGGCGGGTCCATTACTCGCGCGTTTCAAAAAAGCTTATGTACCGAAGCCCGGCGGCGATAAGATCGGACGCCGCAGACTGGATACACATATCATTGGTTTCGAAAAACTCGGCGCCACCTTTTATTACGAACAGGGAGAAAGTTTCTTCCGCCTGGAAGCACCGGAACTGAAAGGCGCGTACATGCTGCTGGATGAACCCTCCGTTACCGGTACCGCCAATATCGTGATGGCCGCCAGCATGGCCAACGGCACCACCACCATTTACAACGCCGCCTGCGAGCCTTACCTGCAACAGCTTTGTAAGATGCTGAACAGGATGGGCGCAAAAATATCGGGCATCGGCAGTAACCTGCTCACCATTGAAGGAGTGAACTACCTTGGCGGAACGGAACACCGGATGCTGCCCGATATGATCGAGATCGGTTCGTTCATCGGCATGGCCGCCATGACGGGCAGCGAGATCACGATCAAAAACGTAAGCCTCGAAAATCTGGGCATCATACCAGAAAAATTCAAACAACTCGGCATCCGGATGGAATTTCGTGGTGATGATATCTTCATCCCCGAACAGGACGCCTACGAAATACAAACCTTCCTCGACGGCTCCGTACTTACCATTTACGACAACCCATGGCCGGGCTTCACACCCGACCTGCTCAGTATCGTACTGGTGGTGGCCACACAGGCGAAAGGAAGTGTGCTGATTCACCAGAAGATGTTCGAAAGCCGCTTGTTCTTCGTGGACAAACTGATCGACATGGGTGCACAAATCATTTTATGCGATCCACACCGCGCAGCGGTGATTGGTCTGGGCAAACAACACCGTTTGCGGGGCATCACCATGAGCAGTCCGGATATCCGTGCGGGCGTTTCCCTGCTCATCGCGGCATTGAGCGCGGAAGGGAAAAGTACCATCCAGAACATCGAACAGATCGACCGCGGCTATCAATATATTGATGAACGCCTGAAAGCACTGGGCGCCGATATTCAAAGGATATGAACGATTCCGCCAATAAAATCATCATCATCACCGCGCCATCGGGCGCGGGGAAAAGCACGATCACCCGGTTCCTGCTGGCAAAATATCCATGGCTCTCCTTCTCCATTTCAGCCGCCACCCGGCAGCCGAGGGCCGGGGAAGTGGATGGAAAAGATTACCATTTCATGAGCGTGGAGCAGTTCCAGGAACACATCCGCCACAATGATTTCATTGAATGGGAAATGGTGTATGAAGGAAAATATTATGGTACCCTCCGGGCTGAAATAGAACGCATCTGGCAAATGGGCAAGATCCCGATGCTGGATATTGATGTGAAAGGCGCCATTCACGTACAACAACAATTCCCCGAACAATCCCTTTCTCTTTTTATAGAACCGCCTTCCGTGGAAGAACTGCGCCGCAGACTCGAATCACGCGGGACAGAAACGGCGGATACGCTTGAAGCCCGCGTAAACAAAGCGTCTTACGAGATTTCGTTTAAAAATCATTTCGACCGCATCATCGTGAATGATCACCTGGAAACAGCCTGTCGCGAAACGGAAGCGGCCATTCTCGCCTTTGTTGGCAATTCACCCGAAAAGCCGTAACTTATCTTTTTAATATGCCTATGAGTTTGTATCACTATGTGGGTGTGGTGGGAATCACCATACTGGTCCTGCTGGTATTCGCTTTCTTTTCAGGGCTCGAAATGGCGTTCGTTTCCGCCAATAAACTCAGCATTGAACTGAAAAGAAAGCAGGGAAAAAGAAGGGGAATCATTCTTTCCAGGTTCATGGACGAGCCTTCCCGCTTTATCGGAACATGCCTGATCGGCATGAATATCATGCTGGTAATCTACGGATTGCTGGTGAGCGATTTTATGTACGATGTGCTCTGGAAAAGGGTGAACATCGAAATACCTGTTCCCCGCCTGATCGTGGATGTTTTCCTGGCCACGATCATCATTCTCGTGGTGGAATTCTTTTTTAAAGCCATCTTCCGCGCAAAAGCTGATACGCTGCTTTATTATTCCGCTTCCATCGTTCAATTCTTCCATACACTTTTTTATCCTATCGCATCTTTCTTTGTAAGTATCGCAGAATGGATACTGAAATACCTGTTCAACGTGCGCATCCACGAAAACCGAGAAGCACTTTCCCGTGTTGACCTTGAATATTTCTACCAACAAACCAAAGAGATGCGTTCCGAACACAGTGAAGACCTGGACACGGAACTTTTTGAAAACGCGCTTTCCCTGCCCGGTGTAAAAGTGCGGCAATGTCTGGTACCCAGGAAAGAAATTGAAGGAATAGATCTCAATGCGCCCATTGAGGAAGCGCGGCAGAAATTCATGAGTACGCAGCTCAGTAAACTGGTGGTGTACGAGGGCAACATCGACCAGATCGTGGGCTATATCCACCAACTCGATCTTTTCAAACACCCGGTGAACATCCCTGCTATCCTGCTCCCCATCCCCGCCGTTCCGGAAAGTATGAGCGTGACTGACCTCATCAGCAAGTTCACCAAAGAGCGCAAAAGCATAGCCTGGGTGGTGGATGAATTCGGGGGCACGTCCGGCATCGTTACAATGGAAGATCTGCTGGAAGAAATCTTCGGTGAAATCAAAGATGAACACGACACCGAAGAATTTGTTGAAAAGCAGATCGCCGACGACGAATATATCTTCTCCGGCAGGCTGGAACTGGATTACCTGAACGAGAAATATGGTTTCAAGTTTGAGGTGGATGAATCAGAAACCCTGTCGGGGTTCATCATTAATCACCATGAAACGATTCCTAAGTTGAAGGAGCGGATCATCATCGACAAGCTACAGTTTGATATACTGAATGTTTCGGATACAAGAATTGAGATGGTGAAGGTGAAAGAGCTCTCTTAGGGCTTTTGTAAGTAAGAATATTTTCAAGTCTCTCCATTGGGGAGACTTTTTTTGTTTGAGTATTTCGCGCGACTGCTTTGTTGATTTTCGTTTCGTACTGGCTACAGCAAAATAGGCGATGTGCCCACCGGCACCCTTACCTACACTGATGCCAGCCTGTCTGCAGGTGCGGTAAGGTACTACCAGGTAAGGGCAACCGTAAGCTCTGGCGTAACACCGTTCAGCAATACCGCGGCGGCAAGCACGGTGGCTTATGTGATTAACCTGAACATGAACGATGGTACGGCTAACGCTCCGGCACAGCCAGGCAACTGGAACAATACGAACGCGCTGATAGCCGATGGCTTTGTACTGCCCAATATGATCAACGATCAGGGGCAGGCTACAGGCATCAACTTCGGGGTAACCACCGCCTTCAGCGGATTTAACTACTTCGGTACAACAACCGGTGATAACAGTGGTATCTACCCGGATAATGTGATGAAGAGCTTCTATTATGTGAACTTCGCGGATACCGCACGTCTGCGCATTACAGGACTTACCCTCGCACACGAATACAACTTCGCGTTCTTCGGCAGCAGGGTGAACCCGCAGGTAGGTGTGATCACCGCATACAAAATAGGCAATCAGGTTGTAACGCTTAACGCAGGCAACAACACGCAGAATGTTGCCAAAATAAGTGGTGTGAAACCTGATGCTGACGGCTCTGTGTCCATCACGATCTACGGTACTGTTCAGGGTGGATTCGGATACCTGAACGCGATGACAATCGAGGGCGCGCCAACGATTTTGACGGAAACACAACCTGATGTGGCCATTTCTACCGGAACGATTACTCAATCTGCAATCACTTCAGCCATTACGCTGAAAACCGCGCAGGATGAAGAGCAGGTTAGAATCGTGAAAGCTACCGCGTTCCCCAACCCATTCGTAGACGACATCACCGTGGAAATGAAACTTACCAGCGACGTAAGCAGGTTTACGGTACAGGTAATTGACATGAACGGAAAAGTAGTGTACAGCAAGGACGTGGCGAATGCACAGAAAGGTACCTGGTTACAGAAACTCGGATTGAATGGCAGACTTCCGAAAGGAATGTACTTCATCAGAGTAAACGGCTTACCTGGCCAGGGTGTACAGATCTTAAAAGTCGTGAAACGATAGGATTATAGGAATCTTCGCATTAGATTTGTGAATGGGATCGGAATTTCCGATCCCATTCTTACTACTTCTGACTATTAAAGCAAAAAGAAAATGGAATTCGCCTATCTATTTAAGGTGCTGATGCGGCGTAAATGGATCATTCTCGCATGTACAGTGGTCGCCTTGGTGGCCGCTTATTTCTTCACCAAAAAGATCAAGCATACCTATAAATCGGTGGCCCAGTTGTCAACTGGATTCACTGTAATACAGGACCTTAAACTTTCTGATGAGAATTTCAGCCTCCCCCAGATCGATGTGAAGTTTAACAACGCCATCGAAAACATTACTTCTCCCAAAGTGTTGAGCCTCGTTTCTTACAGGATGATGATTCATGACCTGGAAAATCCGAAAGAGGCCTTTACCGCTGTAAAAGAGGAGGACAAGCAAAAAGACAGTTTTAAAAAGACGGACCAAAAGAAATTACTGACCCTGCTGAAACAGAAACTGGAAGGCGCCGTTCAACTCAGCCCTTCTGTTCCGGAAGAAAAAGACGCCATCGCCTTCCTTGAAGTTTATGACTATGACATCGGTACCATCAAAAATAACCTGAATGTGGCCAGGTACCAGCGGACGGATTACATTAATATCGACTATGTTTCACAGAATCCTAAGCTTTCAGCCTATGCAGTGAATACGCTTTGCCAGGAGTTTAAACGCTTTTATGGTCTTGACCAGCGCGAAAGATCAGATGTTTCCGTGGTTTCACTCGACTCTCTTGTAAAGCAGAAAAAAGCCATTTTCGATCAGAAGATCCAGCAAAAGAACCAGTTTATGTCTTCAGAAGGCGTTCTGGATGTTGGTTTGGAGGGCTCGAACAAACTTGGTCAAGTGGGTACTTTTGAGAGCCAACTGATTGAAGAAAAAGCGAACCAGTCTAATCTTTCTTACCAGGTGGCCCAGCTTACCAAACTGATTGATGCCGCGAAAGCCAAAGGAATGACTTCGGTAATTGCGCCCACAACCGGCAATTCGGGGATAGGCAATGCAGAGTACATGAAGCTTCGCAAACAGTACAACAGCCTGAATGCACAGTACATCGCTTCCGGTTCATCAGACGCTGAGATCAAGCGGAAGATGGATGAGATATCCCAGAAGATGCAAAAGATTGACCTGGCCGACAATTCAGGCGGGGTTACACAGGACGGTGGCGCGGCTCCCGTTACGATAGACCAATTGATTCAACGCCGGGTAGGGCTGGAGGGACAACTAAAAGCCACCACCCAGAAGATATCCTCCATTCAGTCGAAAATCAGTCAGTTGAACGGGGGACTCACCGGTATGGCCGCTAAAAGCGCGAATATTGAACAACTGGATAAGGAAATTGAAATGGCTTCTGCGGAATACAAAGAAGCCACCCAGCGTTATAACCTGGCGCTGAACATGACCGGCGCCACGCCCGGCGTATTCAAACAAACCATGTTTGGAGAACCGGCCCTGTTGCCGGAACCTTCCAGGAAATTTATGATCATGGCCATCTCCGGCATCACGGCCCTTATCATTTCCTGCCTTATCATCATCGGGAAAGAATTTTTCGACAATTCCGTGAAAACGCCTTCCGCTTTCCAGCGCCTTACCGGCCTCCCATTGCTGGGCGTAGTGAACTGGGTGAAGTTCCAGCAATCCAATGTGCTGGAAAAAATCACTTTGTTCAACGAAAAAGAAGTGCGGCACAACCTGTTCAGGGAATTACTCCGTAAACTCAGGTATGAACTGGAAAGCAACGGCAAGCGCATTTACCTTTTTACCAGCACAGAACCACAGCAGGGAAAAACGACACTGATACAGTCTTTGGCCTACAGCCTGAGTCTCAGCAAAAAAAGGGTACTGATTATTGATACCAATTTTTGCAACAACGATCTCACCAAAGCCACAAACGCCAATCCCGTACTTGAAAAGTTTAGTCTGAACGGAAAACCCTTTTCCTTCGAAGACCTAAAATCATTCATCTCCAAAACGAATGCGGAAGGTGTGGATGTGATTGGTTGTGAAGGAGGAGATTATACGCCTTCCGAGATTCTCCCTAAGAATCACCTGCTCAATTACCTGGACCAGTTGCGGGAAGAATATGACTTCATTTTCCTGGAAGGCGCGCCATTAAATGGCTTTACCGACACCAAGGAACTGATCAAATACGCTGACGGGCTGATTGCCGTTTTCTCGGCTGAAGCTACGTTCAGTGCAGCGGACAAAGAATCAATCGCTTTCCTGAATGAAAACAGGGAGAAATTTATTGGCGCGGTGCTGAATAAAGTACAGGAAGATAATCTCGCTTTATAAATGATGTTCAGCCAGTTTTTACATATTTCCGGAAAGCAGGAAGTGGCTGCGGTTGCAGTGCCCAAAACCGGTAGCAGGCTCCAATGGGTGGATTACGCGCGTGGGCTTGCGATTATGCTGGTGGTGTACCGCCACGTGATTGTAGGGATGAAAAGGGCCGGATTACCTGTTTCTCAATTGATGTACGACCTGCAGGAAGTGGTGTATAATTTCAGGATGCCCGTATTTTTTGTATTATCAGGCATTTTCCTGGCGGGCAGTCTAGCGCGGAGAACTGCGGGTGAAATCACAAAGAACCGCGTATTCACGATACTTTACCCCTACATTATATGGGGAAGTATCACGGTGATCCTCCAGATTGTTTTTTCGAATTTCACCAATTCAAAACGCAGTTGGACCGATCTCTTCAACCTGCTGCTCGACCCCAGGGCTATTGATCACTTATGGTACCTGCTCGCCCTTTTTAATACCAATGTGCTTTACCTGTTGCTGAACAAACTGATGAAAGATGGCTGGCTGCACGCATTACTGGCGGTGGGTATGTATGTGCTTTCCAGGATGCCGGTGATGCATGGCAATAGTTTTATGGCTGATATGTGCTATTTCTACCTTTACTTGTATGTAGGGGTGAAACTGTCCTCTATCTTACTGGTTCCTGAAAAAAGAGAAAAAATACTGAACGTACGCAACCTGCTATGGCTTATTCCCCTTGTGCTGGCCGGGCAATACTTCTGGTTCCAGATCTGGCAGATGGAGGATTATGCCGCGGAAGAAAGGAAATACCTGCCCCTGTTCTTCGTAATCAACCTGCTTGCCTGCTACTTTATGTATATAATTTCTTACAAAGTATCCCTGCTGCCCCGCACCGGATGGCTGGCATGGCTGGGAAAGCATTCACTCTACATTTATATCCTGCACGTTTTTGTGGCATCCGCAGTACGTACCTTAATACTGAAAACAATACCGGACCTGAATGTTTGGGTGATTGCCGGGATTTGCTGGACGATCGCCCTTATATTGCCCGTGCTGTTGTACAACTGGCTCCGTCCTTTCGGGTTCGATAAATTATTCTCTTTAAAGCAAAACAACTGATTTGAGCGTTTTCCATAAATACAGGTACTGGGTTGATTCCGCCAAATACACCACGATTCAGAAGCTGGCCATACTATTGATGGGCATTGTATCCTTCAAATTGCTGGCCACTGAACTGGGGCTTTCTGATTATGGCGTGTGGGGGCTGTTTATCCTGATCTCCTCCATTACGGAAACCGCGCGCAATGCCCTCGTAAGGAACGCGTATATCCGGTTCATGCACCAGTACGAGGAAAAGGAGCACGGCCATTTACAAGGCGCGGCGTTTATGTTGAGTATGTTCATCAGCCTTTTGCTCGGCGGCATATTTCTCCTGTTTGCACGGCCGGCCGCCAATGCGCTGAACGCACCCTCACTGGCGCCCATGCTTTACCTGTACACCACCAGTCTGCTGGTAAGCGTGTTTTTTGCACAGTTTGAAATTGTGCTGAACGCGAAAATGAATTTTAAAGGCATCTGTTGGATGAACTGTGTGCGCCAGAGCGGACTGATTCTTGGGATCATCGTGCTTGCCGCGGCGGGCCAAACGGTAACGCCTTCTGTACTTGCTATTGTTTACCTGCTTTCTGTTGCCGCCGGTACGGTTACGGGATATGTTTTCGCGAAACCTTATCTGTCCTGGACGTTCAGCGGAGCGGGTGGATGGACGAAGCGCTTGTGGCACTATGGAAAATTCGTGTTTGGCAACAATGTATGCTCGCAACTGTTCCGGAGTACCGATAACTTTATGACCTCCCGTTTTTTTGGAACCGCGGCGTCGGGCTATTACAACGCCAGTTTGCGCATCAGCAACCTGGTGGATATGCCTTCCGCCGTGCTGGCCGACGTGATGTTCCCTAAAGCGGCCAAATTCAGCACAACCGATAAAGATTCTATCCGTTCTTTGTACGAGAAATCCGTGGGCGCCACGCTTATTTTTTCCATTCCCGCTTTACTGATACTGCTGGTATTTCCCGAAACCATTCTGCGCATACTCTCTTCCGAGGAGTTCGTGGTGGCGGCCCCCATTCTGAGGATCGCGGCGTTCTTCGGCTTTATACTGCCTTTTCTGAAACAATTCGGTACGGTGATGGATGCCACAGGAAGTCCGGACCTGAACTTTAAAGTCATGTTCGCGGGATTCCTGTTGAACATCGTGTTTAACCTCACGGGTATATATATATTCGGAATGATTGGCGCGGCTGTAGGAACGGCCACCACTTACCTGGTGCTTTTCCTCGCTACCCATTATATCCTGCACAAAAAATTCGGTATCACCATACAGGGCGTGTTCATGAATACTTTCCGGCTTTCGGGAGAATTGGTGCATACCTTGAAAGGGTATCTTCCCGCAGGAAAACAAGTGTAAACAAAATGAAAAAAGAAACGAAACAAACCGGGGACCTGGACGACAAACGTTACTCCAATGATTCGCTGTTGCAGATCATGGTGATGACTTTCATCCTGCTGATCGTTACCTTTCTTTTTCTTAAAATATTATTCTTTTAAAACGAACCATCAAAAAAAGTGGCGCTTCCAACAACAAGAAGGACTTCTTCGATCGCACCGGACGGACTTTGGGGAAAGTTATTATGGGTGCTGCTGCCCTTGCTTGGCCTGGCGGTAGCTTATGGCGTTTACCGGTTTGGTAATGTGGCGGGGATACTCCTCATTATGGGCGCATTCGGCGCTATCCTATTGCTGGCCTCGGTGCTTTTCCCTAAAGTGGGGTTTTATTCCGCCATCATCATTTCATTTTTCCTCTTCGATATTCAGCGCTTCCTGCGTTCGGATATTCCCTTAGGAACGCTCGTTGATTTGCTGGTGTACATCTGTTTCCTTGGAATCATTGTCAGAAAGATACAGGTGAAGGAGTCGTTCTGGCAGCACGGCAATCATCCTATCGTGTTCGTATATATACTGGTGTTCCTGTATTCTTTGATTGAAATATTCAATCCGATGGGGGCGCCGTTCTCTGTCTCTTTCCTGATATACCGCCGGTTTCTTACGCTGATTCTTTTTCTGTATTGCAGCATTCAGCTTTTCAGAACACGTGACGATATCGTGGAGTTTCTAAAAATTTATTTCATCTTCATTTTTATCGCGGCGCTATACGGCTGTTACCAGGAGTGGTTTGGTTACCCCGCTTATGAGATGCGGTACATTATGTCGAACCCGCTGGGGGAGCGACTGCTTTCGCTCGGCGGCGGCAAATACAGGAAGTTTTCGTTCCTGGCGAGTCCGGCTGATTATGGTTTGCTGATGGCGGCCTCCGCATTGTTCCTGCTCGTGTTGTTGCTGAACGCCAAATTCAAATGGAAAAAAAGAACCATTACAGCCGTTACACTCATACTTTGCGCGCTGGCGATGGGCTATTCCGGTACGCGAACCGCTACGCTGATGCTGGTGATCGGAATTGTTTTATACGTGCTCATGACCTTGTCGAATCCCAAAACACTGGTATTTACCTCTGTATTCGGACTGCTTTTCGTATTCCTGATCTATGGACCCATTTACGGTAACTCTACGATCAACAGGTTGCGAACGGCTTTTGAACCTAACGAAGACGAGTCGGTTCAGGTGCGCGACTATAACAGGCAAAGGATACAGCCGTTTATTTATACCCATCCCCTCGGAGGAGGACTTGGAACGGCGGGCGTGGGCAGCAGCGCTTATGTGCCCAACCATCCGCTGGCGGATTTTCCCTCAGACAGTGGATTGCTGCGCAACGCGATCGAATATGGCTGGGTGGGCCTGCTCCTCCTGTATATCACTTATATTGTAGTGCTGCAACAGGGGGTGCAGGCGTATTACAAGAGCAGGGATCCCTTCAACAGGGTGCTGCTGCTCGCTTCTGTGGTTACCCTGTTCAGCTATATCGTTGCCCAGTACTCGCAGGTGGCCATCGGCATGATACCGGGCGCTTTCCTCGTTTACCCGCTGATCGCTATAGTGGTGCGGCTCAGACAAATTGAATTATCCGGACTTAAACAATCATAACATGAAATCAATTCCTGTAATCGCGGTTTTTTGTTTGCTGGCAGCCTTTTCAGGCTTCGCTCAAAATCCAGCGGGAATCAATTCTTCCAATTTTAACCCATCGGTGGATAGTGTGGCCGAGAAACTGGTTGAAATGGCTTACCTCAACGCGAGGTTAACTTCCATGGAACACGTGGCCGCACAAAGCTACAATGAATACAAGGCTTCAAAAATGGCCATCCTGAACAGGGTGACCGTGGCGGGAAACCTGAATGAACTGTCCATCAAACAAAGCAGTGGCGCCAATGCCGACCCTTTAAGGCAAAGCACACAATTCCCCAGGTACAATATTGGAGTGGTACTGCCATTGGGAACTTTTGCAACGCAGGGCAAGCAGAACAAAGCGAATTACCACCGGTACCAGTCGATGGTGGACCAGGTTAAAATTGAAAGGCAGAATATAAGGGAAGAAGTATTACTGAAATACGAAGATTACCAATATACCCGTCAACTGCTGGCCATGCAGCAGGAAGTAATGCAGGATGCCAAGATTCTGATGACGAGGCAGGAAGAAAAGTTCAGCAACGGAGAATTGTCGCTGGAGGTGTACACTACAAGTGTGAAGGCCTACAACAATGAGCAGGTGAAGGAACTGGGTATAGTAAGGGAACTGCGTACAATAGAAATACAACTGGAAACGTTGATTGGAATGCGTTTGGCGGATGCCCTCGCGGAAATCAATAATAAAGCAAAAAGCGGTCAGTAATGATGAAGAACCGGGATATCGTTATCGTGGGGTTACAGCCATGGGACATTGAAATAGGATCGAATTGTAAGAACATCGCCACCGAGTTCGCAAAGCACAACCGGGTATTGTATGTGAATGCGCCCATCGATAGGAAAACGTATATCCGCGATAAGGAAAAGCCCAATGTCAAAAAAAGGATAGACATCATTAACGGGGCCGAGAACCTGGTGGAGATCGCGCCCAATCTCTGGAACCTTTATCCCAGAAGCATCATTCATTCCATCAACTGGGTACCTTTCACAGGTTTGTTCAGCATTTTCAATAAGTCAAACAACAGGAAATTCGCACAGGACATCAAAGCGGCCATGCAGCGCCTGGGGTTTAAAGACATCATTCTTTTCAACGACAGTGATATGTTCCGGAGTTATTTCCTCAACGAAATGCTGAAGCCGGACCTCAGTATTTATTACAGTCGTGATAACCTGATGGTGCACAAGTACTGGTACAAGCACGGGCATATACTTGAACCCAAACTGATGTCCCGGAACGCTTTGGTAGTAGCCAACTCCGAACACCTTGCGCGAACCGCCGCACAGTACAATAGGAATTCATTTAATGTAGGGCAGGGGTGCGACATCTCCGTATTCGATTCTACGAAGGAGTATGCCGTTCCGGAAGATCTCGCGCAACTTCCAAGACCCATCATCGGCTACATAGGGGCGGTGTTGGGCCACCGTCTGGATATTCCCATGATTCGGGAGATTGCCAGGCTGCGACCGGATTGGAGCCTGGTATTTGTAGGCAACCTGGACGCTGATTTTAAAAACAGTGACCTGCACAGCTTTCCCAATATTCATTTCCTTGGGTTGAAGGAAGAAAAATCACTACCCAATTACCTTCAGCATTTCGATGTGGCTTTCAATCCTCAAAGCATTAACGACTATACCGTCGCCAATTATCCCCGCAAGATTGATGAATACCTGGCGCTGGGAAAACCAACCGTGGCAACTGATACCGCTACCATGAGCATTTTCAGGGATGTGGTGTATCTGGGAAGTTCAGCCGAAGAGTACATTCAATTGATTGAGCGTGCCATCACGGAGGATTCTCCTGAAAAAAGGCAGCAAAGGATCGCCTGCGCCGCCTCCCATACCTGGGACCAGAGCGTGAAAGCGATTTATGAAGCCATTTACAAAGTGCGTCCCGATCTTCAACCAAAATAGTTAAAACGGCTCTTCGCTTTTAGTTGTGGCGCTTCAGCACATCCAGCAGGTAAGCATCGGTTTTTGTAGCGGTATCAGAAAGCGGCTTGCCGAAGAAATACGTTTCATATTCATTCCGGAAAACTCCATTCGCCTGTTTTTTAGCCATCAACTTTTTATCAAAAGAAGTATAGGTCATATAACCTATGGCGGCCAAACCGCTGATTACATAAGGTATAATCAATACATAGCTTAGCCTTCTCCACGTCACTGTCGTGAGCTTCACCTGGCACACCAAAGCAATAAAAAGCGGAACAACCGGCACCCAGAAACGGGGATCATAAAAAGGCCAGTTGAACATGAGCAGGGTGTAAAAAAGGAGATAGGCTTTCACCACAAACGGAATATTGTTCCTGCGGATGAAGAGCAGGTAAATGTATCCGGCCAGGTAAAGTATACCGATGCCGATAAAAATGATACTGCTGGTTGTGGAGGAGAAAACCGTGTTCAGTCTTGCGATAGACGTGTTGAGCCCGATCTCCGTGAATTCAGTGAGGTGCCATTTGAAAACACGGGTTACTTTGGCGCCTTCATCGAATTGTTTGGTAAGCACACCGGTGTAATGATCCAGTCCGAGGAACTTTGAAAAAGTGACGACCAGCACTACCAATACAGCGAGGGCGATCAGGATCACCTTATGTCTTTTCAAAAGCTGAATGATCTGTTGCCTGTATTCCCACATAACGCCCGCCACCAGCGCGGCGATAAGCGTTACGCCAACCGTGCGGGTAAAAAAAGCCAGGGCGCCGCACGCGAACGCAAGCAGCAAAGGCATTATTTTTTTCTCGTTTGCATAACGGTGAAAGAAATATAATGCCGCCATGGAAAAGAAAAGGTATTGCATCTCCGAAAGCGGGTGTACCATGAATTTAATGGTGGTCCAGTTCAGCAATACCAGAACAAAAAGCAGGTATTTGTTGAACATTCCGGCGAAAATACGTGCCGTAAAATACAGCGCCGCCATAAGGTAGATGGCGTTGATGAGAATAATGGTGAAAGAGTGGAGGATGCCGGCTTTCGAAAGGCCCAATAACAGGAAGGTATAGCCGTAAGGCAGGTAATCCTGCGCGGCTACGGAATCGGGGGCGCAACCCACTTCAAAACAATCTTTGATGGCGAAATACCGGTTGGTATCAATATGGAAACGGAGCGGCGAAACGCAATTCGCGAGGTAAACGGCGGCCAGCGCGAAACTGATCCATTTCAACAGGTTGACCCATTTGTCGTTCGGCGAAGATGTTGTGGGTAGCATATGTCTTTTTTTATGCGTGAACACGGGCGATTCCGATCACCGAAAGTCCCATGCTTTTCAAGAGTATTTTATCTGCCAGGCGAAACGCCGGCACCAGTTTTTCAAACAGGTGAAGTTGCCCGCGCGGGATGGTCCTTTTCTTCAGCAAAGTGCCGGAAAACCACCATCCGAATAAACCCGCGAAGTTGAAATACTTTGTTTGAAGCAATTCGCCACCAGAGTTGGACAGTAAGGTGCTGAGCGACTGGCGCGTATACCTTCTGAAATGCCCCAGCTCCACGTCAAATCCGTTGAAAAGTTGCTGGTAAGCGGGTACAAGTACGATCAATACCCCGTTGTCTTTCAGCAAGGCGCGGCAGTTTGCTATGGCCAGTTGGTCGTTTTCAATATGTTCCACCACATTTAACGCGATCACCGTGTCGAACGTATGCAGCAAAAAAGCATATCGGGTGGTGAAATCGGGGGCCGCCAGATCTACCTGCACCACTTCTTTAAGTTGGGCGTGCGCATGGAATCTTTTACGGAGTACCGCGCAGTATTCAGGGCGGAGGTCGCTCAGTGTTACAAGGCCTTCCCGTTCCAGCAGGAGCGTGGAGATATTGCCAATTCCGCTCCCGATTTCCAGGATCTGCTTACCGCAGAAGGGAGCTATTTCGCTGAACAGCCATTGGTTGAACCCGGGGGCTTCAGCGAAAAGTTCGAGCGTTTCATTTCCTGCCGGATCACTGATCGCCGCTTCTTTTTGCATTATTTAGAGAAGAGATTGTATTTCAGGATACAATAAATAGCCCTTACGCCGTCTTTCCAACCGATCTTCTTGCCTTCTTCGTAGGTACGGCCATAGTAGGAGATGCCTACTTCATAAATCCTGACTTTTGGTACCCGGGCGATCTTGGCCGTGATCTCCGGTTCGAAACCGAATCTTTTTTCTTTCAGTTTGATCTTCTGGATAATGTCGGTACGGAAGAGTTTGTAACAGGTTTCCATGTCGGTAAGGTTCAGGTTGGTGAACATATTGCTGAGCATGGTGAGCACGTATTTGTTACCGATGGAGTGCCAGAAGAAAAGGATGCGGTGCGGATTGCCGCCCATGAACCGGGAGCCGAACACCACATCGGCGGCTCCGCGCAGGATCGGTTTCAGCAGCAGGTTGTATTCTTCAGGATCATATTCAAGGTCAGCATCCTGAATAATCAGGTATTCACCGGTGGCTTTTGCGATCCCTGTATGGATGGCTGCTCCCTTTCCCTGGTTTACTTCGTGCTTGTAATATTGCATGTTCAGCTCCGGGTGGCTGGCTTTGTAGGCCAGCAGTACTTCTTCCGTGTTGTCTGTGGAGCAGTCGTTCACCAGAATAAGTTCCTTCTCAATATTATTCAGCAACTGAACATTGGCAACCCTGTCGAGTATCAGGTGAATGGTACGGGCTTCGTTGTAAGCGGGGATTACAATGGAGAGCTTCTTAAAATTTTCCATTTGGGAGTTATAAGGTGATTTGGCGCCTAAATTATAATAGAAACACTGTGTTTGCAATACATGTCCGTCTTTTTTTACTTACGGACACATACTTATTCCTGTTTCAGCAGTTCATCTATATATATAAGCTTAGTATGTTGTGTTTTTAAAAATGATTTGCGTGCCTTCCCCAATTTCAACAGGGCCATCGCCTGACGGAATGCGAAAACCGGAATCATGCAAAGCGCGCCCAGGTATTTGGTGCTGCGTCCTTTGATGAGCACGATCGCGATGAAGGAAAGCAGGAAAGACAAGAGGATGCCCGCCCATATTTTGAAATGTAGCGGATCTATAAAAAAGTTGAGCGCCGTAAAAAAGAAGGCCGCGCCCAGCACGATGAAAAGTGGTGGACGAAGCACGGAGAACCCGAAATACATCAGGTTCAGGTTGAACTTTTTCAGCCCGGTCAAAAAGATGGCCCAGCTTTCAGCGAAGTACTTAAAATAGGCGTTGATCCACCTGGTGCGTTGGGTTTCCAATGATTTGCCGGAGCTTATTTTTTCATCATAAAGAACGGCTTCTTCGGCAAAGGCGATACGGGGCACACTGGTTACCAGGTGCGCCTGCAGTTTTTTATCGAACCCGCCCAGCATACTCGAATACTTCACTTCGCGGTAGAGGTCCAGGTCCACGGCTACCCCGGAGCCCCAGATGGCGGAAGAAAGTCCCATCCAGGCCCTCGATTGTCTTTCAATGAAGAAGTTGAACATATCACCTATGGCATCCATTCTGGCGAAAACGGAGTCTGTATTCTTCGGTTTGAAGTCGCATTGTACCACTTTATAACCCTTTCTGAAATAGTCGTTCATTACGGCCAGGAAGCGGGGGTGGAGCAGGTTGTCGGAATCAAGAATGATCACTGCGTCGTGTTTGCGCTCCAGGTGGTCCAGTGCATAATGGATGGATTTGATCTTTGCATGAAGGGCGGGTTGTGGTTCCAGCACGGTAATTCTGGGGTCGGAAAAAGTGAGCAGGCGCGTATCACAATCATCGGCCACCACGTAAACCTGGAAGCCGCCATAGCTTTGTTTCAGAATAGAATCAACCAATGGCAGCACGAACTCTGCTTCCTGGTGCGCGGTAATAATGACCGCGAATTCCATGTTCCTGTCCACTACAATTGGTTTCCTTTCCGCCGGGGGCTTGGCGGAAAACAGTTTCGCGATCCCGTATCCTGCCAGTGAAAATAATGGAACAAGTACATACAATGCAACAAGAAGTTGCACCAGCAGGAAAAGGTAGTAAAGTATGGTTGTAAATAGGTTCATGTTTTCAATGCTTATGCGAAATTTTCCCGGGCCGCCTTATCCCACAATACGGATTGCTTTCCGCGCAGGTACCGGAAAAGGCCAAGATAGAGCGAAATATTCAGGAACAGAAAATAATAGGGTACGTACAACAACTTTACTTTCTTGTTGCGGGTAGAGTAATACCAGCCCACCAGCGCGGCGGCGTAAAAAAGCACCTGCGCGGCCAGCAGGGCCTGGAATGGCCAGGCTCCGTTCGTGCACACAAGGTAAATATTCAGCAATAAGATGAGCGGCAGCAGGAACGGGCACACGGCCCAACGCAGCACACGATGGGAGATGTATTGAAAAGACAGCACCGGATAACGAAAGATGTTCAGCAAAGGACGCAGCATCACAATTGACTGAAACCCGCCCGCACTGATACGGATCTTTCTTTTTTGTTCCTCCAACATGGATGCTGAAGGGGCCTCAACGGCATAGGCTTCCGGTTCATAGGCCACACGGTAACCGCGTTGACAAATGCGCAGGGATATAATGAAGTCGTCCAGCAATACATCTGAAGGCACTTTTTCATAGAGATGGGTTCGTATGGAAAACAGTTCCCCGGCAGCGCCAACAACAGTGTACAGTTCAGCGTCAAGTTTTTTCAGGTACGATTCATATTTCCAGTAAAGCCCTTCACCGGCCCCTGCCACCTGTGTTTCTTTCAATGAACGTACTTTTTTCTCGCCGGCTACGCCACCCGTCTTTTCATCCTGGTAATGGCGCGCGATGTTCAGTATGCAGGCTTTGTTGAGCGTGGTGTTGGCATCCGTAAAAACCACGATAGGGGTGTCCACTTTTTCCATCGCACGTTCTATGGCGGCCACTTTTCCTCTTCTTTCAGGCTGGTGCATCACTATAACGCCGGGATAAGACGACGCGATTTCAGGCGTACGGTCTGATGAACCATCTGTAATAATCAATAGTTTAAAAAGCCCTTCGGGATAGTCGAGGGAAAGTGAGTTCTCTATCTTTTCCCCTATAAAATCTTCTTCATTGAATGCCGCTACCACCAATGTAACCGCAGGTAACGGCGCTTCCGAAAAGGTATGCCCTGCTTTGCCGATTTTTTTCTTCAGGAATACAAGTATGGTGATAAGAAAACCATAGCCCAGATAACTATAAAACACAATAAATGCAAATAGGAAGAGAAGCCAGGCCGCCAGGTTCATATATGTAAAAGTGCTTATGTTAATTATTTTATTTCAAATGTGGAAAAGAAGCCTTTTCCCGGATAAAAAACCGGGTTAACTTACGCCTTCCCGTTCGGATCCCTTTTAAACTTCCACTTTCGGCATTATCCGATAATCTTCCCGCACTGAAAACAGTTTCGGCTTAACAGGTCGTAAATGTAATCGTTTTAACCGCATTCATAGTATGAAAAAATAATTTTATTCCACGGCGACGTGAGTATCAACGCATTTTGTGGAATATTATTGAAGATTCGGGAAAAATGTTACGCATAAGTGTTTTTTTTAGTGGTTTGGTATAATTATTGATTTTTCTCAGCGTTTTGCAATAAATCCGTGCATTTTGAATAAAGTAGAAATTGCTTGAAACCATTTTGTAAACAAAAAATTTAATACATCCATTAAGAACCCGAGAATTGATGCTTTTTCTATCCCAATCCAAATATCCTAAACTTTATGAAAACCAAATTGTTACACACCCTGATTAGGGCGGGGCTCACAGCCTTGGTCCTGATTGTCCTGAACCTGGAAGGGGCGCGAGCCCAGAGCGAAACGAACGACATGATCACTTACGACACGGTATGTGTCAACAATGGTGTTACATGGACATTACGGATCACGAGGCCCAGGCACATGTTCACGGCCAATCACCCCGACACTGCTTCCCGACCTGTGCTGATTTCCATGCCGGGCGCCGGCGAAGTGTCCACGAATCCTGCAAATCTCACCAAATTCGGACCACACTACTGGCTCGCCAGGGGCTGGGACGGTAGCGTGAAACTTGGAAACGGCACGCATTATCCCATTCTTATCACCATTCTCACCAGCGCGACCAATGTAAGGCCAGGTCCGTTACTCACGCTTTTTGAGCACCTCCTGAAAACATACCGGATCAAAAGAAACTCCGTGCACGTGGCGGGCCTGAGCATGGGCGGCTTCACCTGGGGCCGGTTCATCTGCTATGCCGCTTATGCCGGCGATGAACGGGCGATGAGCATGGTGAAAAGTTATGTGGCCCTGCAAGGCGTTGCCAACGATAACTTTACCGGATACAATATGGAAGGCTGGACAGCTTTCGGGCATTGGGCCAAAAAGTATGGCGGTCGCTTCTTTGGATTGGAAGGTACCGGCGATACCCGGCAGGTTTGGCGCGTACGGGATGCTATGGAGCTGACCGTACCCGGTTCGGCTTACTTCTCTTATGAAACCATTGGTGGCGGCGCGCACTGCTGCTGGAACGATATGTACAATCCCTCCGCTACTGATTGGCAATGTACAGGTACCATCACCAACCCGGTGATCGGCACGAATAAAAACTACCCCAACAGCATGGGGACCTATAAAAAAGGCTCCAATATTTTTCAATGGATGCTGCGCCAGGGTGATACCACACTGGTGGGAAGTACCACCACCACACCAGCTCCGGCCGGACCTCCCATAGTGACCGTTGGCGCGACGCAGAACCTGCAACTGCCGCTTTCTTTAACAACTATCTCAGGCACCGCCACAGCACAGGGGACCAAAAAAATAGCTTCCGTGAGTTGGGCGCAAACCTCAGGGCCCGTAACCGCTTTGCTGGCCTCACCCCTGAGCCTAACGACTACTGTTAGTAACCTGCTCACTTCCGGCACTTATGTGTATACGCTTACCGCAAAAGACGATGCCGGATTGCAAGCTTCCGCTTCCGTTACCGTAAATGTGGCACCCCTTTTAGCGGTGGCGCCCACCGTAAATGCGGGAACAGATAAAAGCATTACGCTGCCAACCTCTTCTGTAACAATTACTGGTACAGCATCGGGTAACAGTGGCGCGACCATCACAAAAACAACCTGGACGCAAATAAGCGGTCCCGGTACAGCTGTGATCGGGAATGCGGCTGCTTTGTCCACCACTGTTTCTGGTCTTACCGCAGGAACCTATATTTTCAGAATAACCGCCACGGACAGCAATGGAAAAACCTCGACGGATGATGTTTCTGTAGTCGTGAATCCCGCACCTGCAGCAGAAAAACCAACCACCTCCACGCCGCGGATACTTGTTGGGCAGGGTGAATACCAGGTGCTTTTTATCGATAAGAACCAACACCTCTGGGGACTTGGAAACCTCTCTAATATCGGCACTGGCGGGAAAGGTAAAGCCGGTGTTCCCCAGCGTGTTCAGGTGTCGCCCTACGACCTGAAATTTAAAGACGCGGTGGGTGGATTACATGGAGCCGCCGCCATTGATGTGGATGGATATGTTTGGGTGATGGGCGACAACGACCAGGGCCAGCATGGCCAGGGCGACCTAACACACCCTTACCTGTTGCCCAGGAAAATCACCATCGACAGCGCGGGTAATCCGTTCAATAACATCGCCAGCATGTGCGCGTATTTCGTGAAAACAACCACTGGCGGGCACAACGGATTTTTCGCGGTAAAAGAAGATGGTACACTTTGGGTTTGGGGAAGAACACTCGGAGGAATGCGCGGAGATGGCGCAGATGATACGGACGCGCACATGAATACACTTCGTCCTGTGCAGGTAAAAATGCCCGGAAGCCGCAAAGTAAAACAAATTGTAGCCGGTAACTTCGCCATTGCGCTGTGTACCGATGGTACCGTTTGGACCTGGGGTAAGGTAGCCGCCTCCAACCTCGGTTATGCCGCGACAGGTATGGATTATGCTTCACCGCATCAACTGACGGGGTTATCTGATATTACACAAATCGCAGGCTCCGGAACTTTTAACTACGCGTTACGTAAAGACGGTGTATTGTATGGCTGGGGTGCGCATTCCGCTCAGATGGGAGATTACTACCTCATCGGAAACGGTTTGCCCAAACCTACCCCCGTGGTGCTTACTAAAATTACCAGCAATCTTCCGTCCCCTATCAGAAAAATTGTAACCAATACCGTAAGTACACACGTCATCCTTGAGGATGGCAGTATGTATGGCTGGGGAAACAATGGCGAAGGGAACGTTGGTAACGGCTGGGAAAGAAAATGGGAGAAGTTCTCTCCCATGTACGCCTGGGATTATACTGTCGCCGAAGGTGAGATAGTGACCCTTCCGGTGAAAATTGCCCCTAATGTAAAGTTTGCCGATGTGTTCGGTTCCAACGTGTATACCTTCTACACCTACGCATTGGATGTGGATGATAACCTGTATTGCTGGGGCAGAAACAAAGGCTCTGTACTGGCCGTACAAACCACCGCACCGAACGGAACCATTGTGGCCCAGCGCCAGAGTGCATGGGACCGCTGGTGGCCCACACCTGTAAATCCTTTCAATCAAACAACTTCTTATATTTCCCCCTCAAAAGATTGCGTGGATGGCACGGCCACAGGATCACCCTGCACTACTTACACCATCCCGGCAAACACTGCACCGAAAGCAAATGCAGGGGAAAAGCAATACATTACTACCAGTACCGCAAAACTTAATGGAACAGCCAGTACGGATAACGTGTTTATTGCCTACTATGAATGGAGCCAGGTTTCAGGTCCTAACCAGGCTGTCATTAACCTGCCGGCATCCCCTACACCTACAGTTTATGGATTGGTTACAGGAACATACACTTTCAAGCTTAAAGTGACGGACAATGGATGGTACTCCGACAGCGCTACCGTGCAGATTGTGGTAAATGGTTCCGGAAATGTGGCCCCTGTCGCAAAAGCAGGAGCAGACCAATCCATTACACTCCCAACAAGTACAGTAACATTGGATGGTTCTACCTCTTCCGACGAAGATGGAACGATCTCCAAATACGCATGGCGTAAACTGAGTGGTCCTTCCGCAGGAACGATTACTTCACCCGCAGTTGCAAAAACTACAGTTACCGCTTTAACCGCAGGAGAATATATTTTTGAACTCACTGTAACGGATGACAACGGAGAAACTTCTTCCGACCAAGTGAAGATCACCGTGAACCCCGCGCCCAACAAAGCGCCCGTTGCCAATGCGGGTGCCGCGCAAACCATCACTTTGCCAACAAGTTCGGTAACACTGGATGGCTCCGCTTCTTCTGATGAAGATGGTACGATCTCCAAATACGCCTGGACCAAGTTGAGTGGTCCTTCCGCAGGAACGCTTACTTCACCTGCCGTTTCAAAAACTACAGTTACCGGATTGGTAGCCGGAGAATATGTATTTGAGCTTACGGTAACCGATAACAGTGGCGCGACCCACAAAGCCACCGTAAAAGTGGTGGTGAACCCCGCGCCCAACAAAGCGCCCGTTGCCAATGCGGGTGCCGCGCAAACCATCACTTTGCCAACAAGTTCGGTAACACTGGATGGCTCCGCTTCTTCTGATGAAGATGGTACGATCTCCAAATACGCCTGGACCAAGTTGAGTGGTCCTTCCACAGGAACGATTACTTCACCTGCCGTTTCAAAAACTACGGTTACCGGATTGGTAGCCGGAGAATATGTATTTGAGCTTACGGTAACCGACAACAGCGGCGCGACCAACAAAGCCACTGTAAAAGTGGTGGTGAATCCCGCGCCCAACAAAGCGCCTGTGGCCAATGCAGGTGCCGCGCAAACCATCACCTTGCCAACAAGTTCGGTAACACTGGATGGCTCCGCATCTTCTGATGAAGACGGTACGCTTACAACCTATGTTTGGGCAAAGATTAGTGGCCCATCCGCAGGAGTGATTTCTTCTCCTACCGTTTCAAAAACGACGGTTACCGGACTGGTAGCCGGAGAATATATATTTGAACTTACGGTAACCGACAACAGCGGCGCGACCAACAAAGCCACTGTAAAAGTGGTGGTGAATCCCGCGCCCAACAAAGCGCCTGTGGCCAATGCAGGTGCCGCGCAAACCATCACCTTGCCAACAAGTTCGGTAACACTGGATGGCTCCGCATCTTCTGATGAAGACGGTACGCTTACAACCTATGTTTGGGCAAAGATTAGTGGCCCATCCGCAGGAGTGATTTCTTCTCCTACCGTTTCAAAAACGACGGTTACCGGACTGGTAGCCGGAGAATATATATTTGAACTTACGGTAACCGACAACAGCGGCGCGACCAACAAAGCCACTGTAAAAGTGGTGGTGAATCCCGCGCCCAACAAACTACCTGTTGCCAATGCGGGCGTTGCGCAGACCATTACCCTGCCCATCAGTTCAGTAACATTGGACGGCGGCAACTCATCGGATGAAGATGGTTCCATCGTTTCTTTTAAATGGGAAAAACTCAGCGGCCCCTCATCAGGTGTCATCACTTCACCCAATAGCGTGAAGTCAGGTGTTACAGGGTTAACAGAAGGGGTATATGTATTTAAAATAACTGTAACCGACAACAATGGTGCTACCGCTGCCGCACAAGTGACCGTTACAGTACTGGCGGCACCGCCCGCGAACCAGGCTCCCGTAGCGAACGCCGGTTCCGATATCACAATCACTTTGCCGGTGAATACGGCTACGCTGAACGGTACTTCTTCTTACGACAGCGATGGTAGTATCAAGACCTTCAGCTGGAGCAAAGTAAGTGGTCCTTCCGCTGGAACTTTAAGCAATGGTTCTTCATCCACAGCTTCAGTAGCTGGTCTGGTGGCCGGAACTTATGTTTATGAATTAACGGTTACAGACAACGACGGCGCCTCTTCTAAAGATCAGGTGAAGATCACCGTGAATCCCGCGCCCGTTCCCAACCAGGCTCCGGTAGCGAATGCCGGTTCCGATATCACAATCACTTTGCCGGTGAATACGGCTACGCTGAACGGTACTTCTTCTTACGACAGCGATGGTAGTATCAAGACCTTCAGCTGGAGCAAAGTAAGTGGTCCTTCCGCTGGAACTTTAAGCAATGGTTCTTCATCCACAGCTTCAGTAGCTGGTCTGGTGGCCGGAACTTATGTTTATGAATTAACGGTTACAGACAACGACGGCGCCTCTTCTAAAGATCAGGTGAAGATCACCGTGAATCCCGCGCCCGTTCCCAACCAGGTTCCGGTAGCGAACGCCGGTTCCGATATCACAATCACTTTACCGGTGAATACCGCTACGTTGAACGGTACTTCTTCTTACGACAGCGATGGTGCTATCAAGACCTTCAGCTGGAGCAAAGTAAGTGGTCCTTCCGCAGGAACCTTGAGCAATGGTTCTTCATCCACGGCTTCCTTAGCTGGTCTGGTGGCCGGAACTTATGTTTATGAATTAACGGTTACGGATAACGACGGCGCCTCTTCTAAAGATCAGGTAAAGGTCACCGTGAATCCCGCGCCCGTTCCCAACCAAGCTCCGGTAGCGAATGCCGGTTCCGATATCACGATCACGTTACCGGTGAATACCGCTACGCTGAACGGAGGAGCATCTTATGATCCGGATGGTACGATCAGTACCTACAAATGGAGCCAGGTGAGCGGTAATGCCACCATATCCAATCCTTCGGTGATGATCACCAATGTAACCGGGCTGAAAGAGGGTACTTACGTGTATGAGCTGACAGTTACCGACAACAAAGGGGCTACAGCTACCGGGCAGGTGAAAATAACCGTGTTGCCGGTACCCAATAAAGCGCCAATTGCCAATGCGGGTGCTGATGTTTCTATTACGCTACCTCAAAACCTGGTTGTGCTGGATGGTTCCGCATCTTATGATCCTGATGGACGGATAGTGGCTTACAGCTGGGCGAAATTGACTGGCCCCAGTCCTTTCACGATTTACAACTCCAATACGGCATCGCCTACCTTGCCATCTTTGCTGGAAGGGACGTATGTATTTGAATTAACGGTGACCGATGACAAGGGCGCTAAAGCCACTGATAAGGTTACGGTTGTAGTGAAGGCGCAACAAGTGGTGAATATGCCGCCGGTGGTATTGCTGCAGCAAACCATCAGGATACAATTGCCGGTTTCTGAAGCGCTGCTTGACGGCTCAGGTTCTTCTGATCCGGAAGGCAAACCACTCAGTTTTGCCTGGAAGCAGGTGAATGGTCCTTCAGAAGCGGCCATGGCAACACCCGAGAAAAGCGTTACCAAAGTGCAGGGGCTTATCCCCGGAGAGTATGTGTTTGAACTCACTGTAAGGGATGAGAAAGGCGCGTCGGCCACCGGAACAATTAAGGTTGTGGTGGTAAACAGCACCCAACGCTACGATGAACTGGTGCATGTTTATCCCAATCCCGTTCCCGCGGGCGGGAACGCTACCATCAAAGTGGTTACCGACGCTACCAATGAGAAACTGGTGTTTACAGTGTATGATCTTTCCGGAAGGCCGGTACTCACGAAAACAGCGGTGAAAGCGGGTAATGTACATACGGAGCAATTGTACATCGCACAACTCGCCGGTGGCTCCTATGTTGTGGAAGTGAAGGTGGATAATTCCCGGAAGATGGTCACACGCATCATCAAGAACAGGTAATACAAACAGTTATCCATAAAATAATTAAGGCGCACCTTTTGAGTGCGCCTTAATTATTTTATATGCTGATGGATTATAACTTAATCAGTCTTTGTCCTTCTACCCGAACATTTTCCTGGAAAACATTCATCTGGTACATGCCTTTGGCGAGGTTGCCCAGCTGAACCTGGTAAGTGCCGGGCTGGAATTTCCACCTGCGCAATTCCACGCCGTTCAGGTTAGTAATGGTTACAGTGATGTTTTTCTCCTGTACGGATATGTTCAACTGGCTAACAAACGGGTTAGGCCCTGCTGTAACCACTTTTACATTCCCGTTGGTGAAGCGTACGTTTCTAACTTCTGAATAATCAAAGCTGCCATCAAAGTCTACCTGCTTTATTCTGTAAAGATTATTCGTGTTGGTATTGGGAGCGGCGTGCGTAAAATTATATGAACTCAGTGTGTTCGTATTGCCTGAGGCCTGGATGGTACCCACCGCCTTATAGTTGCCGCCTTCGGTTGCATGTTCCACAATAAAATGCGAGGCGTTCACTTCCGCGTCAGTTTTCCAGTTCAGTTGAACAGTATTGTTTTGCGCGATTGCCGTGAAACTCACCCATGATACGGGAAGAACAGATAATTTTTCAATGGTAACCGTTCCGCCCGAAATGGTAAGGTTGCCGTAGTTGGCGGGAATATTGGCAATGGCGAATGGACCGGTAAAAGTGCCGGTGCTGGTCATGATGGTATACACGCCAAGCGGAGCGGCGGGGTTATCAGTTACAGTGAGTGTAGCTGAAGTAAGACTTGCGCTTCCGGATACGGCGAGCTGGTCGTGGCCGGTTCCAGGCGTGGTGGCGCTCACAATTTCAATGATCACATTTGTGGGTTGAGCAGTGAGGTAAGCCGGAGCAACGGTAAGAACGCCGGGTGAGGTGCCCGGAGAAGTTCTCCCGCTGTTTGAAATAGCCGATGCTACGGAATAGGTAAAAGTGCCAATGCCTCCGATGGTTGCGTTTGGCCCGATATTCAGCGGGGCGTCTATTTGTGTTGAAGCGGTACTATTTGTTTTAAGCAAGGCCCCTGTTCCGGAAATATTGAATGCGTTTGTCCCGGTTCCGTTCAGAATTCTGTTCAGGCTGCTTGCACTTGAAGTCATCGTATCGGAAATCGTCAGCGTGCCACCACTTAGATTGATATCTCCATTCACCCAATCCGCATTACCGTTTAAGGTCAGCGTTGCATTTTCAATAGTACCAACAGTTACACCCGCGGCACCGAGGATCGCTGTTCCGTTTACCGTAGTTGAAGCGCTGATGGTAGCACCCCTGCGGAAACCAAAAAGGCCACCTGAATTAACCACCACGGTACCACTGCCGGTAACAATGGCACCCAGGGCGTAATGCAGGTTGCCATTTACAAGAAGATCAGTGCCCGTTCCGTTGTTAATGGTACAGGTAACTGTGCCTGCATTAACAAAAATCGCCAGCTTAGCATTTGCTTCTACTACCACCTGGTCGATGGTAACGGACGATTCAATCCGCATACTGTCGCCCGCTACAATAGTAATTACTCCGTTGGCTGAGGTGGGGGCGGAGGACGCGGTAACCCAGTCTGTTCCGTTCCAGGTCAGCCAGTTTGTGGCCGAACTCCATACACCGGTGGGCGCCACATTACTTCTGTAATCGCCTACTGCCTGAGCGAGCGCCACATTACTGATCATAAGGCATACAATCAGTTTCAGAAAGGTAAATTTCAGTTTCATAACACAAATTTTAATAAGCACATATATATGTCACATCGCATCATGGGAAAACCATGAGCAATGCAGGTTCAACGGGAAAAATAATAGGAAGTATTGGGTTTCTACGCCGAGGAACAGACTGATATACAGCTGTTTACAACAGGTTATGAGGTGAGGTCTTTAATAAGATAGAGGGAGTTGTGTGGAATAGGAGCAATAAAAGTAGTAAAAAATAACAGAATGCAAAATATAATGGGGATAAAAATAGTTTTAGTGTTGCTGCAATTCAGCTACCCGGAAGCGTTATAAATTGCATCTTATTTCTTCTATATTTACGCCTTAAAATAAGCGCATGAAGCGACGCAGGTTATTCCGGAATATAGTTGTGGCGGGCGTTGCCGGCGCGGCAACTTATGCGGGATATAAAACATACAGCACCTACAGAACACCACGGCTTGACGAGCTCGCCAGTCGGGAAGAGCTGATTTCAGACCTGGCGGAAACGATCATACCACGCACAAACACGCCAGGGGCGAAAGATGCGGGGGTTGGCCCCTTCGTCATAAAAATGGTGAAAGAATGTTTGCCGAAAAAATCACAGAATAACTTCCTCCATGGACTGGATCGGTTAGAACAACGCGCAGGTGCTGAATATGGAAAATCTTTCAGCGCCTGTTCAGCGGAACAAAGAACCGCGCTGCTTTCTTATTTTGAAAAAGATGGAAAGCCTTATCCCGGATTGATGGGGAAAGTGCACCGTAAACTGCTTGGGGATTCTTTTTTTACTACACTAAAAAGATTCACGGTACTGGGGTATTGTACCTCTAAAGCAGGCGCCACCCAGGCCCTGGCTTACGATTATGTGCCGGGAAAATTTGAAAACACACCACTTGGTCCCGGACAACGCGCCTGGGCCACTCAATAAAATAGCATGGCAGATCCTGCAAAAAATGTTCATATCAGCAACAGGGCCCGGGAAACAAATACCTACGACGTAATTGTAGTAGGCTCGGGCATCAGCGGCGGCTGGGCCGCGAAAGAATTCGCTGAAAAAGGATTCAAAACACTCTTGCTGGAACGCGGCCGCAATGTGGAGCATGTGAAAGATTATCCCACCGCTTCGCTGAATCCCTGGGAGTTTGACCACCGCCTGGTGAACCCTGAAAAAGAAAAGACTGAAAATCCCGTTCAGAGTACGGTATATGATGAGAGCAACAAGCACTTCTTCGTTAGCGATAAGGATCATCCATATATCCAGAACGACCCGTTCCATTGGATCAGAGGCTATCAGGTGGGCGGTCGTTCTTTGATGTGGGGGCGCCAATGTTACCGCTGGAGCGATCTCGATTTCGAGGCCAATGCCAAAGATGGCGTGGGCGTGGATTGGCCCATTCGTTATAAAGACATTGAACCCTGGTACACCTATGTGGAGCGCTTTGTTGGGATAAGTGGTTCCTGCGAAGGACTTCCGCACCTGCCCGATGGCGATTTTCTGCCGCCCATGGCCATGAATGCACTCGAACTCAGGTTTAAAGACGAAATCAAAAAGAAATTCCCCGACAGACTGGTCACCATCGCGCGCCTTGCGAATTTGTCCCGGGGCTGGAATGGACGCGGTCCCTGTCAGTACAGGAACCTGTGCAGCCGCGGATGTCCATTTGGCGGGTATTTCAGTTCCAATTCAGCCACCATTCCGGTAGCTATGGCTACGGGTAACCTCACGCTGCGGCCATTTTCCATTGTGGCCGAAGTATTATATGACAAGGAAAACAGGCAGGCCAAAGGGGTGCGTGTGGTGGATACAGAAACAAAGGAGTCAATAGAGTTTTTTGCGAAAGTGATTTTTCTGAATGCTTCCACTATTGCTTCGGCTGCAATACTGCTTCAGTCGAAAAGCGATGCCTTCCCCGAGGGTATGGGCAATGGCAGCGGCCAACTGGGTCGCAACCTGATGGACCACCATTTCAGAATAGGTGCGGAGGCGCAGTATGAAGGACTGATGGATCAGTATTATGTGGGAAGAAGACCGGGCGGCATCTATATCCCACGCTTCCGGAACGTGAACGAAGCCACCAAAAGAAAGGACTATATCCGTGGATTCGGTATCCAGGCCGATGCGGAAAGAAGAAGCTGGTACGATACCGTGAAACATACGGAAGGCTTCGGAAAAGATTTTAAGGAGCAACTGATTTCCCCGGGCATCTGGACCATGTGGATGGGAGCATGGGGCGAAACACTGCCTTACGAAGAAAACAAGGTAACACTTGATGAAAACAAAACCGATAAATGGGGCATACCACTGGTGAAGATCGACTTCTCCTTCCGCGACAATGAAAAAGCCATGCGCAAGGATATGAAAGAAAGTGCCATGGAAATGTTGCACGAAGCCGGATTAAAGAATGTGACCGGGTTCGACTATAGTTCGGTAGGCGGCGATTGCGTTCATGAAATGGGAACCGCCAGAATGGGCCATGATCCTAAAACTTCCGTATTGAATAAATGGAACCAATTGCATGAGGTGAAAAATGTGTTCATCACCGATGGAAGTTGTATGACTTCTTCCGCCTGTCAGAACCCCTCTCTTACTTATATGGCACTTACGGCGAGGGCTTGTGATTTCGCAGTTTCGGAAATGAAGAAAGGATCGCTTGGGTAAGCAACAGCAGGAACAACGGTTCCGTCTCAAAACGGAAACGCATGTTTTCATAATGTTCAAATACTGAGCTCAGGCAGAAGGAATACGCGATGGTCAACAGGATGAACCATTGCAGCGGAGAAAGTTTTCTGTTGCTGAACCATTGCAGGAACAGCCAGCCGAAAACAGCGGCGTACAGCAATATTTTAGGTAGCGCGGAAACCACCATGGCTATGCGCCTTTCCTGCTTTCCCTTTGCAAAGTGCGACAAGTTGAAGGAATAAACAATGTCGTAATGCCGCATCTTACGGGCCTGGAATTCCGTGACCGAATACCGGGTGGCAGGCGCGAAGAAGATGATGGCCGATTGCGCCACGTTTTTCAGGAATGCGACCGGCTTCTTTTTGATGTGTTCTTTTCCCGATTTCAGGTACAGATCCGAGACTTCAATATAACCTGCATGCTTCACATTCAGGAACGTATCGTTTTTGTATTCGGAAAACAAATCTCTGTCGTTCAGTCCTTTGAACCGCGAAATATCTTTTGTGATAAACTTGCTGTAAGTGGAAATGGGTTGAAAGGGTGGAAGCGACGCGATATTGGTGGAATCGGTGATCTCCGAGTCATGGAAGGCGTTCCTGCTCAGGTTCATGCCGAGCCAGGTAGAGGTGGAGAAAGAGCCGAATATCACCTTGTTCTTATAATACCATCCACTTACCAGAATGGTGGCGGCCAAACCTGCCACCAGCAACCGCGAACTGTGGGCCCGCTTCCGCAACATCAGGTAAACCGCCGCACTCAATACCACCAGCCAGGCCAGGTGGTACATGCTTCTCGTGAAGCAGATCAGCAGGAGCAGTGTAGCGAAGAGGAACGCGTTCTTCCAGCTGATATTTGTTTGCAACCGCAGCAATACATTGCAGGTTAGTAAAAAGAACAGGGTGATGAAAGTGGTGTAAAAAAGTTCGTGCTCAAATACAATCGTACCCGGACTTAACAGATAGAACAAGGAAACCGCCAGCGGCATCCATGCAACGGTAGTTTGCTTCTGAACCAGTTTATACAGCAGGAATGTATTGGCCAGCGTAATTATTTTCAGCAGCCATACAAATGCAAGGGGGGCAGCCGGGCCTGATAGTTTGAGTACAATGCCCAGCAGCAAGTTAAAAAAAGGAGGTTGCGTATGGTCGTACCAAACGCCTGCCAGCAGGTTGTGCCGCAGCGTTTCCACATCAAGGTACTGCCAATACCGTAACAGTGCGTTCTGCTCCATTTCGATGCCCGCGAGTGACACGAATACACGGGATATGCAGAAAGCCAGCAACAGTACCAGCAAATCCTTTATGGAACGGTTGCTGTTCAACTACGGAAAGGTTTGTAATGAGGGGTATGCGCCAGGGCCAGCATGGGACGGTCGCCGCTGCTGTCGCCATAAGCCAGCACATGATCGAATTGTTGCGTGTTGAACAGCGCCGCGATGCGGGCCACTTTTTCAGCGCCGTAACAATTGTTACCCATTATTTTACCGGTAAGCAATTCGTTCTTTGTTTCCAGTTGTGTGGCGATCAGTTGTAGTCCTTCTTTTGCCGCCCATTTCCTGATCCAGTTTTCAGGGGATGCCGATACGATCACGATGGTGGCGCCTTCTTTTTTCAACCGGGCGATTTCTTCCATGGCACCGGGTCGCAGCAATCCGGGGATCATTTTTTCCGCGAAGTCGTCACAATATTGCTGGAAGGTATCCAGCGGCATTCCGCCGAAAAAATGCGCGAGTATCCTTTCCTTCACCTGTTGGTTGCGCAGTAATTTTATTTTCATGCCCACCAGGTAGGGCGCGTTCCGCACGAAACCATTGTAGAACGCCGCTTTCCCTTTGCTGAATTTGATGAATTCCAGCAAGGTATCATGCGTGGTGATGGTGCCGTCAAAATCGAAAAGCGCAAGCTGCTTCTTCACAATTTCATTTTTTTGAACATGAACTCGGGGATCATCTTGATGACCAGCATGATCCATTTCCAGAACCACTTCACGTATACCACGTTCTGTTTGCGTTCCACCGCTTTGTACACGGCTTCTGCCACGTCTGCGGGATGTCCGGTAAGCAATTTCGGTAGCGGCATGTTTTCGGTCATGCGGGTATAAACGAAACCGGGTTGAATGGTGGCCACATGCACGTTGTGGTGGAACAGCCTGTTCCGGAGACCGGAAAGATAGGCCGTGAACCCCGCTTTCGCACTGCCATACAGGTAGTTGCTCATTCTCCCGCGTTCTCCTGCCACGGAGCTGATGCCCGCGATGGCACCTTTGCCCATGCTTTGGTAGTGATTGGCAATGATATTAAGAATAGAGACCGCGCCGGTGTAGTTGGTATGAATGATGGCTTCCGCTTCCTGCCAGTGCTGCTCGGCTGTTTCCTGCGTACCAAGTAAACCGAATACACAAATGGTGACATCGGGCTTTACGGGGAGCGATTGAAAGAACTGCTGGTGCGAACCGAAGTCTGCGGCATCAAAATCATGCAACGTACACGTTACATTGTTGCGGATGGCCAGGTCGGATGCCGTTGCTTTTAGTCGTTCCGGTTTCCGTGCGGCCAGTTGAATATCATATCCTTTGGCCGCGTATTTCAGGGCGATGGCGCCCGCCATATCGGAACTGGCGCCCAATATCAGTACAGTTGGCATATCTTATTTTGAAGTAAGGTGTAATCTTTCCGATTGAACGGATCTTATTTTATTGGCGGGATTGTATTTCTTTACGATCTCCCTGAAACGCGGCAGATTGGGATAACCGGCCTCCAGTATTTCGGGTTTCATCCGGGCATCTTTCGACATGTACAAACGGCCATTGTATTTCAGCACGATCTGGTCCAGTTCATCCAGGAATTCAAACAAGCCATCTCTTACCGGAAAGTCGAGGGCCAGCGTATAACCTTCGCTGGGAAATCCGATGAGCGTATCCTTATCCCCGAACACTTTCAGTACAGCGAGGAAAGAACCCATGCCCCGGTCGCTGATTTTCTGGAGAATTTCAATAAGGCCCTGTTTGGCGCTCATGGGCACCACGAACTGGTATTGCACGAAACCTTTTTTCCCATAGCCCCGGTTCCAGTGCAGGATCGCGTCGAGCGGGTAAAAGAAGGGCTCGTAAGAAACAATGTTGTCGATGTATTTCTTGAAATTTTTCCCGTAATACAAAAAGTTGAAAGCCTTAACGGTAAAGGTGTTCAGTACCCATGATGGGAGGTTGAAGGGAAAGGTAATCTGCTTTTTTTTCGGCAGGGCCAGCGGCGCTTCTTTTTGTTTGGGAGAAAGTTCATCCAGCTTCGCGTGTTCGCCCACCATGAGGATACTGCGGCCGAAGTTCTTCCCTTTTTTCAGGCAATCAATCCAGGCTACGGAATAGGTCCAGTCTTTGTATTCATCGAAAAGACGGATGATCTCCTCCAGGTTTTCGGCCTTAATTTGCTTCTGGCGGATGTAAGATGTTTCAATCTTTTTCATGGAGAACTTCACCCGCGTAATGATGCCCGTAAGGCCCATGCCACCCGCTGTAGCTTCAAAAAGATCGCTGTGCAGGGTGGGGGAGCAGGTAACGGTGGAGCCGTCTGCGAGGAGTATGTCCATGTCAATCACATGGTGGGAAAAGTTTCCGTCCACGTGGTGGTTCTTGCCATGTACGTCGCTGCCGATGGCGCCGCCTATGGTGATGTATTTGGTACCGGGCGTTACGGGCAGAAACCAGCCTTTGGGAATCGATACTTCCAATACCTGATCAAGGGTGATGCCGCTCTGGCATTCAAAGATGCCGTTCTCCGTATCGAAGGAAAGTATTTTGTTGTATTTCGTGGTATTGATGGTACGGGTGGCCAGCGAGGCGTCGCCGTAACACCTGCCGTTGCCGCGTGGGATGAAGGGATCGTCTTTGGTTACCAGCTTCTGAAGGTCCTCATCGAAGCTGAAAAGTTGTTCATCCGATTCCATTACCGGGTAATTGCCCCAGTTCGCGATTGCTTTTTTCATGTGCACCGTTTTCTGATTGTTTGCCAGATGAAATATGTTCCGTTATCAACGGAGTGTATCTCATTTGAATATGGTAATATCTTTCATGTAAATGATCGAAATATAGCTGGCAATCCAAAGGAGCAGGGTAACCTGGATGAATCGGTCTTTGTAAAGGATTTTAGTTGGAGAACCGGAATCGGCGGATACGTAAATGATTTGTAAATATCGCATAATTCCGGCTAAAACAAAAAGGCAGGTATAATAAAGGCGGTAGGTGCCCATTCTTTCTTCTACTTCCGGCGACATGGTGTACATGAAGTAAGCCACCACAATTACGGAGCAAACGAGTGCCAGCAGCGTATTCATGAAGTCGAGGGAGTACCCTTTGATGGCCTTGCGCATATCGGTGCCTGAACTGAGTTTCAGCAGGATATCGTCCCGCCGTTTTCCGATAGCCATGAAGAGCGCGAGCAGGAACACCATGATGATGATCCATTCGGAAAGCGGTATAAAAGAGATCACGGAACCAGCTTTAATGCGCAGCACAAACCCGATGGCCACCAATACAATATCCAGGATGGGAATATTTTTCAATCCGAAGGAATAACCCAGGTTAATCAGAAAGTAAATACCCAGGATAAAAGCGAATTTATCACGAACGAACCAGGCCAGGGTAAAGCCACCGGCCAGCAGGATGAAAAAGATCACCAGCGCCATGTTGGGGGAAACAGCGCCGGAAGCCAGCGGGCGTTTGCATTTTACGGGGTGTTTCTTATCATCTTCCCTGTCCCTGTAATCATTTAATATGTAGATAGCGCTTGCTACGGCGGAAAATGCGAGAAAGCCAAGGAAGATCCGGTACATCACCGGGAAGTTGAAGAATTCTCCCGCAAAGAAAACCGGAATATAAAGGAACAGGTTTTTGGCCCAGTCTTTCGGTCTTAATAGTTTCAGATATGCCACTGGTAAGAGTTTGAGCGCCAAAATACACACAATTCATTAAAAGTTATAGCGTTTTAGCTGGAACAGTGTGATTATTTTTAATAAGTTTACAAATACAACTCCCTGTAAAACAACTTTTATGTTGAAAAAATGGTATGGTTATACCGATATCTTCTTTATCCTTCTTCTGGCCGTGGTTCCGCTCTTTGTTACTTTTCCCTACCGGGTGAACATCTTTCTGTCGTGGGAAGGCGCTTACCGGATAAGCGAGGGACAGCTTCCCTTCCGTGATTTCGGCACGCCGCTGGGTGGCATGTATTGGGTGATTCCCGGCATCTTCTTTAAAATTTTCGGTCCGCAAATGGTGAGCCTCATCAAGGCGCAGGTGTTTATCAACATCATTTCCGGGCTGGCTTTCCGTTCCATCCTGAAGAGCCTTGATGTGCACGCGGGCATCCGGTATATTTCGGTATTGCTGTATTGTATTTCCTTTTCTTTTTTTAATTTCTGGCCATGGTACAACCATTCGGTGATCGTGTACGAATTCATTGGACTGGCTTTCCTGTTCAGGTACCTCTCCAACGCCACGGCGCCGCGCGCCTTATTTTTCGCGCTGCTGGGCGGGGTGTTTATGTTCTTTTCCTTCATGACCAAACAGGACGGCGGCGCCATGGGATTCCTGATCGGCGCGGCCCTGGCTGCTTACCATGCTTTCACGAATAAGGTATGGAAGGGATTACTGCTTTATGTAACAGGTTTCGTGGCCTTGCTGGTATTGGTGATTGCTACACTTGGTCCGAATGGTTTCGGTTACTGGTTCAACCACGGCCAGGCGCCACACAGCGCACGGGTGGTGCCATTCGACCTGCTGGATGAATTTTTTACTGGCTCCGAATGGATCAAGTTTTACCTCGCCATTATTTTTATATTGATGATACCCCGTTTCAATAGGTTCAAAGACTGGCTGAACGATAAGGGTGAAGTGATGTTTTTTCTGCTCACTATGGCCATCCTGCTGGAAGCGAGTGTATTCCAGGTTACCAGTTATACGCCTCCGGACAATAATATTTTCTTCCACAGCTTCGCTTTCGCCTTCATCCTGTACAGGTTGAGTAAGCTGGCGTTGCTTGATTTCGCGAAACCGCTCACGCTTTTCATAGGCTTTGCCGGATTGATGCTTTGGTGGAGTGAAGTGTACTGGAAATACATTCAGCGCATCGCCGCAAGGGCGTTGCCACCTTCCGAAGAAGTGGTTTCCGCCACTGGTGAGAATGTGGTGAACAAGAAAACTTATATGATTCACCCGCCCGCAAAGGATGTTCCCATGGAGCAATGGACTTTCAGTAAATTGAAAACACTGGAAAAAATATACATGCCACAACCCACCGTTGATGGTATTGAAAGGCTGATGAACATGCAGGTGCTCAAAAAACAGGACCCGAAGGTGCTGAACATGAGCGAACTCACTTCGCTTGCGGCGGAAGTGCCTTTCAAACTGGAGAAAGGGTCCGAATATCCGTTATGGTATCACCTTGGCGTGGGTATGTTCAACAAACAAGCCGCTTTGTTTGAAAGCAAAATCAGCAGGAAAGAATATGACCTGGTGTTGTTTGAATACATTCCCACACTCAATAACTTTTACCCTTTCCGAACCAGGGATAGCCTGAAAGTGCATTATCAGCTGGTAGACAGTTTTCTCGCTCCCAGAAGAGGCGATACACAGGGGATGATTGAAGTGTATACAAAATAAGTACTTTGATAAAAAAGTATTGCCCTATAAAAGAACTGGCGCATCACGTGAATGATGCGCCAGTTCTTTTATAGGACTGTAGGAACTATTCCCGTTATTGTTTAATCACTGATTCCGACCGGGTGAACGTCCCATTGGTATACTGAACGATGTACCTTCCTTTGGGCAGATTGCCTGCGGGAATCGTAAAGGTTGCCGCGGCTTCCTTTTTTTCAGCGATAATATTTTTGATGGTCCTTCCCTGGCTGTCGAGCAGTGTGATCACTACTTTGCCGGTTGCGGCATCGTTCACGAACAGCTTCAATGGCTGCGATCCGGTGAGCGGGTTGGGGCCTGCACGGAAACTGCCTTCCGGTTGAGCCGTCACCTTCATCAGGTTGAAGTATTCTTTTTTGCCGGAATGATCGGTTTGGGAGAGGCGATAAAATACTGTTCCCGAAACAGGGCCGTCGGTAAAGGAATAGCCTGTGCTGGCCGCTCCCGTATAAGCAGAAGGAATGTCGGCGAGGTGCGTGAATGTAATGCCATTGGAAGATTTTTCCAGTGTGAAGAAGTTGTTGCCGGTTTCCACCGCCGTGTTCCAGGTAATCAGCACTTCGTTGTTGTTTTTCAACCGGGCTTCCATACTATTCATCACCACCGGTGTGGGCGCACCTGCGGCGCTGATCCTGTATTGCAGCATCCACTCGTAAATGTTCATTCCGTCTTCCTTGAATGCGGGATCATAGGTTTTGGTCCATGCGTCATGGGTGTCACCTTGTGTTACAATCGGGAAGATGGTCTTTTTAGGTGTTACCTCAGGAGATAGGGCGTTGATGTAACTGATGAAGTTGTTGGTATTGGAAACCGGAGTGGTGCGGTCGCCATCATTGTGGGTGGCCCAGATATGAAGTTTGGCGTCCACCATTTTTTCGGCTTTGGAACTGGTGGGGGTGGTGGCGCCGCAAACGGGTACAATGGCGGCTATTTTTACGGCGTTCTGCAGGGAGCTGCCCACAAAATCCCAGGTGGCACCGCCGCCCATACTCATTCCCGTGAGGTAAATACGGCTTTTATCAACGCGGTAAGTCTTGTAAGCGTATTCCAGCAGGTTGTTGATGTCGGTGTTGTTGGGAGTGGCGGTAAATTGCGGTGACAGTACAATAAAAGAAAAAGTACTGCCATTTACAGAAAAGCTGGTAGGAAACTTGCTCTGCTCTATCAGCAGCGGTATCCCATACTTCGCGACCAGTCCAATTTCAGAAGGCGAGCCATTTCCCAACTGCCCGCGACCGTGAATGCTGATCAGCAAAGGGTACTGCCGGGCATTGTCGTTGTAACCAACGGGTAAATACTCATAAAACCCCTTTACCTGCGAAGAAATATTCACTTGTTTGGGCGTATGCGTTTGGGCCATTGCCGCTCCGCAACATAAAAAAGACAAAACGACTAACCAGGATTGTAAACCTTTGACCATATACTTCTTGTTTGATAAGTGTATGGTACGGATGATGCGGGAAATTCCTAGGATGGAAACGATTACATATAGCAGGCTTACTTTAAAAACCGGGCCAATATCTGAATATTCTAACAATTATGCAAATACGTAGCATAATTTTCTAGGAATTAATATTAAAGAAAGGCTTTACGCAAAAAGTTAATATGTTGTTTCGGCGCAGGCTTGGGTAAAAAGTTCCCGGAAATAGAAAATTTTCTACGGCCGAACAGGATGGCCTTCCTGAAAATAGGAACAGGCTATCTTTGCACCCATCGAACGCAACAATTCCATATTATCCACACCCATCGAATACCTCAAAGGTGTTGGTCCGCTCCGTGCGGATATGCTGAAGAAAGAATTGCAGTTGTTCACTTTTAAGGACCTGCTGGAATTTTTCCCTTACCGCCATGTGGACAAAACACAGGTAAGAAAGATAGCGGAAATCACCCCGAATACCGACTACATCCAGGTGGCCGGGGTATTGTACGATATGCAGATTCAAGGGGAGAAGAAGGGGAAACGGTTGACGGCCTTCCTCAAAGATGGTACGGGAATACTTGAACTGACCTGGTTCCAGGGCATATCCTGGGTGCAGAAGACGATCGTTCCCGGGCAGCAATACCTTGTTTTCGGTAAAACAGGTTTCTTCATGGGGAAACCACAGATGGTGCATCCGGAACTCGAAGTTTTTTCTCCCGCCGCGAAGGAAGGGAAATCGTTCCTGGAACCCGTTTATCCCAGTACCGAAAAACTAAAGGCCCGTGGATTAAGCGGCCGCGCCATCTCCAAACTAAGTTTTGAACTGCTCAACAAGGTGCCCGCCACTGAACTGAAGGAGAACCTGCCCGAGTCATTGTTGAAGGAACACCAGTTGATGCCCCGTTACCTGGCGTACAGGAACGCCCATTTCCCGGTGGACACCGCACATTTCGACGCGGCCATCCGCAGGTTGAAATTTGAAGAGTTCTTCTACGCGCAGCTCCGGCTGAACCTGGTGAAATCGCAACGGCACCGCTTCTCACGGGGTGTGGTATTCGATAAAGTGGGAGCGCTGTTCAATACGTTCTACCATGAGCATCTTCCTTTCGACCTAACGGGCGCGCAGAAACGCGTATTGAAAGAAATAAGACAGGATACAGCGCAGGGCAAACAAATGAACCGCCTTTTGCAGGGTGATGTGGGGAGCGGTAAAACCATTGTGGCCCTGCTCTCGATGCTGCTGGCCGCCGACAATGGTTTCCAGGCCTGCCTCATGGCGCCCACTGAAATACTTTCGCGCCAGCATTACGAAGGAATCTCAGCGCTGTTGAGCCAAATGCCGGTGAAGGTAGCCTTGCTTACCGGGAGTCTGAAGGCCGCGCAAAAGAAAAAAATACTGGCCTCGGTGCTTTCGGGAGAAACCAACTTCCTGATCGGTACCCACGCATTGATAGAAGATAAGGTGCAGTTCAGTAACCTTGGACTGGTTGTGGTAGACGAACAACACCGCTTCGGGGTAGAACAAAGGGCGAAACTCTGGAAGAAAGCGGCCATTCCCCCGCACGTGCTGGTAATGACGGCCACGCCCATCCCCAGAACACTGGCGATGACCGCTTACGGCGATCTTGATTACAGTGTCATGGACGAACTTCCACCCGGAAGGCAACCTGTGCACACCGTTCACCGTTATGAAGATGCAAGGCCCAGGGTAATGCAGTTCATCCGCGCCGAAATTGATAAGGGGCGACAGGCATACATCATTTTCCCGCTGATCGAAGAATCGGATAAACTGGATTACGAGAACCTGATGAAGGGGTATGAAAATGTGAAAGCCTGGTTCCCTGAACCGAAATACTGGATCAGCATGGTGCATGGCCGCCAGCCTGCGGAACAAAAAGAAACCAACATGCAACGGTTTGTGCGCAATGATACTCAGATCATGGTGAGCACCACCGTGATAGAAGTGGGGGTGAATGTGCCGAACGCCAGTGTGATGGTGATTGAAAACGCGGAAAAATTCGGACTTTCACAACTGCATCAACTGAGAGGACGGGTGGGAAGGGGGGCAGAAAAAAGTTTTTGCATACTTTTAACAGGGCTCAAAATAACAAATGACGCCAGGGAACGGTTAACAACGATGTGCAAAACCAACAACGGTTTTGAGATCGCCGAAAAAGACCTGGAGTTAAGAGGCCCGGGAGATATTGAAGGCACCCGCCAGAGCGGCGCGCTGAACTTCAAACTGTCGGATATCGTACAAGACAAACCCATCCTTGAAATCGCCAAAACTGCTGCAGAGAAAATAGTTGCCGCCGATCCCGAACTTAATTCGGCCGAAAATTTGCTGGTAAAAGATCACCTGCGATCCCTGAAAGGCAAAACCGAATGGAGTAAGATATCGTAGCTGCATACATTGCAATCTATTTATTAACTTGTAGAAAAGTAACTTTGAAAATCTTCAGTTACATAGTATTGCTTGCAGTACTTTTTTGGACCACCCCTGATGCCGTAGCCCAACATACGCACTTCCCGAATATTGAGTTTACAGAGAACAAGGGGCAATGGCCAGATGAAATTTTGTTCAGGGGCCAGGCTGGAAACGGGTATGTATTCCTGACTAAATCAGGCATCAGTATCTTGCAGTATAACCCCGACGATTTACAACGGTGGTCGCAATACCTTCATAAACATCAGCCAAATTCAGGTATTGACTCCGGAGTGCTACGTTACCATGTTTATAAGGTCGCACTTCCGGGCGCAAAAATTGATGCGCGAAAAGTTCGCGGTGACAAAGCACTTCAATCAGTTTCAAACTACATCAACGTTGGGCGGGACAAGGTGAAAAGGAGTGCCGGAGGATGCAAGTCCTATACTGCTGTATCCATGAACGAAATCTATGAAAATATAGACCTTCGGTTTTACTCAGATGGCGGGCAGCTTAAGTATGATTTTATTGTAAAACCTGGTGGAAAAGTAGAAGACATTACCCTTCAATACGAAGGGGTGTCCAAAATGCAGGTGAAGCAGAACCAGCTTAAAATAAAAACTACAGTAGGTGAGGTAACGGAACTGTATCCGCTTTCTTACCAGACTGGTGAAAATGGCCGGGCCGAAATAGGGATGCGATATGCGCTGAAAGGGAAAGAGGTGAAATTCAAAGCTGATACTTACGACCGCTCAAAGTCACTGGTAATAGACCCTACGATTGTATTTTCAACATTTTCCGGAAGTGGATCCGACAACTGGGGCTTCACTGCCACTTATGGGGCGGATGGAAGTTTTTACGGAGGGGGAATAATAATGGGAGGGGATTTTCAAACTACTCCGGGCGCGTATCAGAGCCGATTTGGGGGAGGTCCGACTTCTCCCACCTCTGAAGGATTTGATGTGGGCATTATAAAACTGGATGCACTGGGAAGAAACCGTATTTATTCCACGTATATAGGAGGTTCCGGCAACGATCAGCCGCACAGTATGGTGGTTGATGCACAGGGGAATTTGGTAGTTGCCGGTCGCACAACCTCCCCGGATTTTCCATTGAACAGCGCTGCAGATGTAATTGGAACGCGGGGGGGCTGGGATATTTTCGTGGTGAAACTGAATGCCAACGGAACAGCCGCCATCGGCACAAAAATTATTGCTGGCAGGGGGGATGACGGGGTTAATGTTTCGGCATCCCGGGGTGGGCCTTCTTCGCTGGCTAGAAACTATGGTGATGACGCACGCAGTGAAGTGATACTTGACAGAAACGGGAATATTTACCTGGCCTCCTGTACGCAGTCTGATAATTTTCCCGCTCGCAACGCATTTAGTACAACGGAGCAAGGGCTTCAGGATGCGGTATTGCTGAAATTTAATGCCGATTTATCTCAGATGCTTTTCGCCGCAAGGTTTGGAGGAGCAAATAACGATGCCGCGTTTGTGCTGGCTGAAAATCCGCTCACTGGGAATATTTTTGTTGCTGGCGCTACGGAGAGCAAAGATATTTCTGGACAGATTACCAATGTTCAGCAGGGGCAGTTGTTGGATGGTGTGGATGGCTTTGTTGCTGAAATTACACCCGATGGTAGCGCTATGCGCCGCTTCTGTTATTACGGAACCACTGGCACAGACGTTATTTTCGGTATACAATTCGACAGGGCAGGTTTTCCTTATATTATGGGCACTACAACGGGCTCATGGCCGGTGTTGAATGCAACATATTTTCAAAATGGCGGAAAGCAGTTTATTTCTAAATTGCGCCCTGACCTTACTGATTACGTGTATTCCACCACATTCGGCACTTCCAACGGTCCTAATATTTCGCCAACAGCATTTCTTGTAGACAGGTGTGAAAATGTTTACGTTTCTGGCTGGGGTGGGAAAATTGGTGCCTATGGGAACACCGGCTTAGGTACTTCCGGTCTTCCGATTACTGCAGATGCGTACCAAAAGGACACGGATAACGGAGATTTTTATTTTATTGTCATAAAGCGGAATGCGGAGTCGCTGCTGTATGGTTCATTTTTCGGACAGGCCCTGGGAATTACCGAACATGTTGATGGCGGCACCAGCAGGTTTGATGAAAACGGCGTAATATACCAGGCAATCTGCGCCAACTGTAATGAGGCAGGTGGCCCTCCCAGGCCTCCATTTCCTACTACAGCCGGATCGTGGAGCGAGAAAAATGGGAGTGACAGGTGTAACCTGGGAATGGTAAAAATTGCCTTCAATTATTCAGGTGTGGGGGCCGCACCAACAGCCACAATAAACGGCAGAAGAGATTCCTCAGGTTGTATCCCGCTCGTGGTTGATTTCAGGGATAATATCCGCAACGCTAAGTCTTACGAATGGAATTTTGGTGACGGCTCTCCTGACGTATCTACCACTTCTTTCACCACCCAGCACACCTACACGGCTGTAGGAACCTACACCGTGAGGCTCATCGCCATAGATCCCGAATCCTGCAACGGAAGGGATACGGCATACCTGACTATTCAGGCAGGCGACAATAAAGCTGCGCTGGCTATGGATTTCGAAAAACTTGACCCCTGCGAAGCGCTTAACTACCGGTTCGATAACCTCTCCCTCGCACCAACAGGTTTACCGTTCGGACCAACCAGTTTCGCCTGGGATTTTGGTGATGGAACCGCTATCGTGCCCACATCCACCGCTAGTGTTACACACAGCTATGCGTCGCCGGGCACTTACAATGGAGCTTTGATTCTGCTGGACAACCGGTATTGCAATTACCCCGATACATTGCGCTTCACCATCCGGGTAAGTTCCGTGGTGGAAGCCAGGATAGAAACCCCACCCACAGGTTGTGCTCCTTATGATGCCGTATTCAACAACGTTTCACTGGCAGGGCAGGATTTCTTCTGGGATTTCGGGGACGGCACTACTTCTACGGATGTTAGCCCAACGAAACGATATGAAAATCCGGGTACATACACAGTACGCCTCCGTGCCGTAGATCCTAACACCTGTAACCTGGAAGACGAAACGTCCGTGACCATCACTATTTTCCAGAAACCAACAGCGGCCTTCAGTTACAGTCCTGTGGAACCGGTTGAGAACACGCCGGTGGATTTCTTTAACAATTCCTCCACTGATGGTATACGATACAAATGGCTGTTCGGCGATGGCGATTCACTGATTACCATCAGAAGAGACACTACGGTGCGCCACCAGTACAATGCTACCGGCACTTTCCTTGTTCAATTAATTACGTACAATGCAGGAGGATGCACCGATACGGCCACACAGGAAGTTAGGGCCATTGTATTGCCGTTGGTGGATGTGCCTTCCGCCTTCGTGCCACAGGGCGACGCCCGCGTGAATACTGTTTACGTGGTAGGATTCGGTATCTCGAAAATGCGTTTCAGAATCTACAACCGCTGGGGGCAGCTGATGTTTGAAAGTACCGACAGGAGGCAGGGATGGAACGGAACCTACAAAGGTGCCATTCAGCCCATGGATGTGTATGTATATACACTGGAAGTGGAATTTTTCGATGGTACGAAAACAACCAAAAAGGGCGATATTACGTTAATGAGGTAGCGGCTAATACCGAAACCGGAAAACAGATAGATTATGGGGGAGAAGATGACAACACTGAAGAGTATCTGGACTCGATTGCTGGATTGGATCAGGAATGGGGAAGCCCAACCTGTACCAGTACCCGTGCCCGTAAAAAACAACAGGCGCCTGGTAGGATACACCTTGGCTTGTTTATTAGGTGGGGGCTCATTACAAGCCCAGGACCTGCATTTCTCCCAGTTCTACCACACGCCGCTTACCACGAATCCCGCCAATACCGGGTTTCTTCCTGACGCTGACTACAGGCTGGGAGTGAATTACAGGAACCAATGGTCCAATGTGATGCAGGTGCCTTATAAAACAATGAGTGTTTACGGTGATGCACAAGTGATGCGGGATAAATTTGAAACAGGATGGCTTGGACTAGGTGGCGTGATTCTCCGGGATGTGGCCGGCACCGGTCAACTGGCTTCCACAAAAGTGTACGGCTCCGTGGCCTACCACCAGATGCTGGGTTACAGCAGTTTGCTGAGCGCCGGTTTTAACGTAGGCTATGCTAACAAAAGAATAGATATCACCAAACTCACTTTCCCCGACCAGTTTGACGGGAAGTTTTTTGATGGCCAGATTCCAACCAGCGTTGTAGTTGCACGGAACAATGTAGGCTATTTCGATATGCAGGCCGGACTGAACTACGCGTATTTCCCTACGGAAAATATTTACCTGAACGGTGGCGTATCCGTACACCACATCAACCGTCCGGAGGAAACTTTCTTTACGCCGGAAACTGGTCGTGACACCCGTATTCCACGCCGTTACATAGGATTTCTGAACGGCAGTTTCAAAATGAACGATCTCGTAATCCTGAATCCAAACGTCTATTATACCATGCAGGCCAATTCCTCGGAATTCACTATTGGAGGTTACGCCCAATATAACCTTTCCGGTGATGGCGCCACCCAACTGCTGGGCGGTATCTACTACCGTTCCTCCGATGCCGTGATCCCGATGGCCGGTTTCCAGTGGAACGATCTCCGTCTCACGTTCAGCTACGATGCCACGATATCGGGCCTTGCGCCTTACAATGGTTCCCGTGGCGCTTACGAACTCGGTATCGTAAAACAAGGCTTCTTCAGCACCTACAATGGCGACCGCCGCCAAAGTATGTGTCCTAAATTTTGACCCATCCCGAGCGCAGCGAGGGACCTCCCATCGACTACCCCCAAACAGGCCCCTCAACGTCCTAACAAACTCATCGCCTTAACCAGCTCCCCACTCCCAATTAACTCCCCACTCTTAACCAACTAACCAACCGCTCACAACCAACTCCTCACTCCCAACTAGTAGACCACATCCTCCCAACCAGCTCCCCACTCCCAATTAACTCCCCACTCTTAACCAACTAACCAACCGCTCACAACCAACTCCTCACTCCCAACTAGTAGACCACATCCTCCCAACCAGCTCCCCACTCCCAATTAACTCCCCACTCTTAACCAACTAACCAACCGCTCACAACCAACTCCTCACTCCCAACTAGTAGACCACATCCTCCCAACCAGCTCCCCACTCCCAATTAACTCCCCGCTCTTAACCAACTAACCAACCACTCACAACCAACTCCTCACTCCCAACTAGTTGGCCACATCCTCCCAACCAATTCCCCTCTCCCCAAAATAAAACCACCTCCTTTCCCTGATTCTGTCTAATAAATTTCCCCTTTTCTTAAAAAATCTCTAACCACCTTCCAATCTTCCTTAGATTTCAATTTTTTCAATTGCCGGTTTTGTGCGAATTTGCATCAAATTATACACCTGTTTATGGAAGTGGTTGCAGCACAAAGCGTAGTTACCGCGGAGCACGTAGAAGCTTTCCGTAGTATTCTTGGAGAAGCGAATGTTTGGATGGATGAAGAAACGCTTCAGTATTATTCCCACGACGAAACCGAACACCTTCATTTCCTCCCCGATGTTGTGTTGAAACCCCGTACCCCCGAAGAGATCAGCGCCATCATGCAGATCTGTCACCGCGACCGGATCCCGGTAACACCACGCGGCGCAGGTACCGGTTTGAGCGGCGGCGCCCTGCCACACCTCGGCGGCGTTCTGATTTCCACCGACAGGATGAACAGCATCCTCCACATCGACGAACGCAACCTGCAGGTAACCACCGAACCCGGTGTGATTACCGAAGTACTAATGGATGCGGTGAAAGAAAAAGGACTTTTCTATCCCCCCGATCCCAGCAGTAAAGGCTCCTGCTTTATCGGCGGAAACATCTCTGAAAACAGTGGCGGTCCCAAAGCCGTGAAATATGGTGTGGTAAAAGATTATGTGCTGAACCTGCAAATTGTATTGCCCACAGGCGAGATCATCTGGACAGGCGCCAACGTATTAAAAAACTCAACCGGTTATAACCTCACCCAACTGGTGGTGGGCAGCGAAGGAACATTGGGTATCGTCACCAAAATCGTTCTGAAACTGGTTCCGTTGCCCAAACACGACCTGCTTATGCTGGTACCCTTCCGCTCCCTGGAGCAGGCGGGCGAAGCCGTGAGCGCCATATTCCGCGCCGGTTTCACGCCCAGCGCATTGGAACTCGTGGAAGTGGACGCCCTCCAGATCGTCAGCAAATTCGTGGACAGCAGCGCTGTTCCCATCACAGAAGATACCGCGGCGCACCTTATTATTGAAGTGGATGGTAACCACATCGAAACACTGATGAGTGAAATGGAGGCCATCTCTGAATTGCTGATGCAATACGATATTGGAGAACTGTATTTCGCGGATGACGCCCAGCAAAAAGCCGAGCTTTGGAAACTGCGTCGCCGCACCGCGGAAGCCGTAAAAGTGAACGGTTATACCATTGAAGAAGATACCGTGGTGCCCCGCGCCGAATTGCCCGCTCTGATCCGTGGAGTGAAGGAGTTGGGCGTAAAATACCAGTTCCATGCCGTTTGTTACGGACACGCCGGCGATGGTAACCTGCACATCCGCATCAACAAACCCGGCCTATCCAACAGCCAGGACGATCCGCAAATGATTGAAGGACTCCGCGCCCTGTTCGCACTGGTGAAAAGCCTGGGCGGAACCATCAGCGGAGAACATGGCATCGGCCTGATCCAGAAAGGGTATATGGACATCGTTTTCGAAGAGACCAACCTGCAACTGATGCGCGCCATCAAAAAGGCTTTCGATCCGCACAATATCCTCAACGCCGGTAAAATATTCGACTAGGCATTACCGCTGGTTTAAAAGATGTTAAATGTGTCGTATGGCAAGTGTCAGCATACGCCATACCGAAAGGTTGTGTACATTTACGCACCCCTTTCAGAAGATGAACCATTTCCATCATCTTAAAAACTTGGTATGAAAAAAGTCGTTTCTTTCGCGGTATTGTTTTGTTTGCTGTCCACAGTTTTGTCCGCCCAGGACAATGAAGACGGTGAAGAACCTACAAAGGGTTTTGACCGGTCCAAACTTTTCGGAGGCGGGAACTTCGGGCTGGGGTTCGGCAGCAGCAATACTTTCATCAATATTTCCCCTCAACTGGGTTATCGTTTTACAGACCATGTGGCTGCTGGCGCAGGGGTGAATTTCATTTACAACAAAGTGAACTTCGGAGGTATTGAAGATAAGCTGGGGTTTGCCGGACTGAACGTGTTCGGGAGATTATATCCCCTTAAATACATTATTCTCCACGCGCAACCTGAACTCAATTATTCCTGGGGGAAGTTTAAGGACCTTGGAAATAATATTACACAGAAATACGAAGGAAAATTCATCCCGTCCATGTTAGTAGGCGGCGGTGCGAATATTCCTACAGGCGGTAACGGCGCCTTTACTATTATGTATTTGTACGACCTGGTGGACGATGCGCGTTCTCCGTATTCCACCAATCCATTTATAAGCTTTGGGTTTAATTTCGGGTTCTGATCACCTTTCCAGCACCTTATTGATCAGCATACCCGGGTTCTCGCAGAAATGAATCCTGTCTTCCACCGGACCATACAGAAAGCCTTCCCGCTCCATCGCTTTGAGGTGTTGCAGTAAAGGCGTATAGAAGCCGACGGTATTCAGTATGTAGATGGGTTTGTCGTGAATTTTCAGTTGGTTCCAGGTGAGCATTTCGAAGAATTCGTCCATGGTGCCGAAACCGCCGGGTAGAATAATGGCAGCGTCGCACATTTCATACATCATTTTTTTTCGGGTGTGCATATCCGGTACCACGATCAGTTCGGTGATGCCTTTGTGTTGTTGTTCCCATTCCAGCAATACCTGGGGGATTACGCCCATAACCGTGCCGCCGGTCACCATCACGGCATCGGCGAGTTTGCCCATCAGTCCTTTGTTGCCGCCGCCATATACCAGTTTGATGTTTAGTCCCGCGAGCATACGGCCCAACTCACTGGCATGTGCTGCATAAAGGGGATTCTTTCCTTCCTGGGAACCACAAAAAACAGCAATCGATCGGATTTCCATAAAAAACCTTTATTTTGAAAAAATTCATTTCCAACAAGTTGGCCTAAAACAAATATAATGTCTGCATCCCTGCTTTTTACCATCGTACTCATTTATTTCGTGGTTTTGCTGGCGGTGGCTTTCTATACTTCCCGTAATTCCAACAACGATTCTTTTTTCATCGGCAACAAAAAATCGAACTGGATGCTGGTGGCTTTCGGCATGATCGGCACCTCGCTCAGTGGGGTTACATTTGTTTCCGTGCCGGGAACTGTGGGCGGAGCGGGTTTCGCCTATTTCCAGGTGGTGATCGGTTACCTCATTGGTTACCTGCTGATTGCTTTTGTGTTGCTCCCATTGTATTACAGGCTCAACCTCACCTCTATTTACAATTACCTGCTGCAGCGCTTCGGGGTGGTATCTTATAAAACGGGCGCCTTGTTTTTCATCATCTCCCGCACTCTGGGCGCCACCGCGCGTTTGTTCCTGGTGATTAATGTTTTGCAGATTTTCATTCTCGATAATTTAGGGGTGCCGTTTTGGGTCACCACATTCATCATCCTGCTCATGATTGTGTTGTACACCTACGAGGGTGGGGTAAAAACCATCGTTTTCACGGATACCCTGCAAACAACGTTCATGTTGCTGGGCCTCGTGATCTGTACCTGGTACATCATGACGAATATCGGTGAAACCTTCGGCTCTACGATGACCATTCTCGCGGAGAAAAGCTATACCCGCATCTTCAATACAGACGTCAACAGTTCTTCTTATTTCCTGAAACACATAATGGGCGGCGCTTTCATTACCGTGGCCATGACCGGACTTGACCAGGAGATGATGCAAAAGAATATCAGCGTAAAGAACCTGAAAGACTCTCGGAAAAATATGCTGAGTTTCAGCGTGGTGATGGCGCTCGTGAATTTCCTGTTCCTTTTCCTCGGCGGACTACTGTACCTGTTTGCGGAGAGCCGCGGCATCAAAGTACCAGCGGATGATCTTTTCCCTACGGTGGCACTTCAGTTCATGCCTACGGCAGTATCCATCATTTTTATCATTGGCCTGATATCCGCCTTGTTTCCCAGTGCCGACGGCGCCCTTACCGCCCTCACTTCTTCCTATTGCATAGATATTATCGGGCTGAAACGCCGCGAAGACTGGGACGAACAGAAAAGAAAAAAAGTGCGGCTTGCGGTGCATTTCACCTTTACCCTGATCTTTTTCCTGGCTGTGATGGGTTTTAAATGGATGAACAACAAATCCATAATCGATGTGATCCTGAAAGTGGCCGGGTTCACCTACGGGCCTTTGCTCGGTTTGTTCGCCTTTGGGATCCTTACGAAACGTTCCATCAACGACAAACTCGCGCTGGCCGTGTGTTTGCTTGCACCCACATTGATCCTTGCCGTGGATTTTCTCAACAATCCAGCTTGGTACGAGGACCAGTTAAAACTGGGTGGCAACTGGCTTGAAAGCGTGAAATCTTGGTCGGAAGGCGTGTTTGGTTCCTTCAGAATAGGCTATGAAATACTTATTTACAACGGCATTGTTACTTTCTTCGGGTTATGGGCCATTTCTAAACCTTCTCTAAAACCTTCATTATAAGTATCTTTGCCAGAAAGTTTTGGATATTGTTTCACCAGAAATAACGGCTTATGCCGACCGGTTCACCAGCGCCGATGATCCTTTAAGGGAAATGTTGCTGAAGGATACGCTGGAAAACCATCCGCATGCCCATATGGTGAGTGGCCGGCAACAGGGACGTTTCCTTGAAATGGTGAGCCGGATGCTGCAACCGCGCAGGATATTGGAAATAGGTACCTTCACCGGTTACAGCGCACTTTGCCTGGCGGAAGGGTTACCACCCGATGGCAGGCTCCATACCCTTGAACTGAGAACGGAAGATGCCCAGAAGGCACAAAGCTATTTTAACAGGTCGCCACACGCTTCCCGGATAATTTTACATACCGGTAATGCGTTAGAAGTGCTGCCGGAACTGGAGGAAGTCTGGGACCTGGTGTTCCTGGATGCCGACAAAACCGCTTACCTTGCTTACTATGAGATGGTGGTGGAACGCATCCGGCCCGGAGGTATTTTACTGGCAGACAATGTGTTGTTTCACGGCCAGGTGTTGGAAGAGCCGATTAAAGGAAAGAACGCCAAAGCCGTCCACGCCTTCAACGAGGCGGTGGCGAACGACCCCAGGGTGGAAACTGTATTGCTCACCATACGCGACGGGTTGCTGATGGTGCGCCGGAAATAAAAACTTAATTTCGTTGTGATGAAAACCAGATTGATTATTACCGCATTGCTGCTCATCTCCGCATTCACTTTCGCGCAGCAGCCCCAAAATCCTGAAATCCTGGAATACATCAGGCAATACAAGGATATCGCCATGCAGGAAATGATCAGGACAGGCGTTCCCGCGGCCATCAAACTAGCACAGGGTATCCATGAAACGCAGGCCGGAAAAAGCGATCTCGTGAAAAGATCCAACAACCATTTCGGAATCAAATGCAAAACTACCTGGACCGGCGAAAAAGTATACCACGACGACGATGCCAGAGGGGAGTGCTTCCGTGCTTACCAACGTTCAGAAGATTCTTTCCGGGATCACTCCGATTTTCTCCGCAACAATCAGCGTTACAGTGCCCTTTTTACCTTGAAACCCACGGATTATGAAGGATGGGCGAACGGATTGAAGAAAGCCGGATACGCCACCAACCCAAGGTATCCGGCCATCATCATCAAACTGGTGGAAGACTATAACCTTCAATTGTATACGGAAGTAGCGTTAGGATTGACGAAAGAACCGGATATGATCCTTGTGAAAAACGACAATCCACCCGCCCCGGTATTCATTCCAACAAAGAATACAGTGGAAAGCGCACCGGTGGTGAAACCGACGGCCATCACCCGCAACCGGTCCAAACAATGGCCCACCGGAACATTCACGGTAAACGATACCAAAGTGGTGTACGCGCCCGCGGGCACTTCATTGCTGGCCCTGGCACAGGAACACCGCATCAACCTGCCCCGTTTGCTTGATTTCAATGATATGGACGACAAAGATGTGCTGGAAGAAGGACAACTGGTATTCCTGCAACGCAAAAGAAGAACAGGTGCCGCGGAACACCACCTGGTGGCGGAAGGCGAAACACTGTACGCGATCGCGCAGGAAGAAGGCATCAGGTTGGAAAATTTGCTTGAGTTGAACGGCCTTCAAAAACATTTCAAACCCGCTTCCGGTGAAAAGATTTATCTCCGTGCAAAAAATCCCGGTAAGGTGGCCGCTTTTACGGAACCAACCGTAACGGCAATGAACAGGAACACCGCGCCTGCACTGAATAAAAACACTGTGTATCATACTGTTCAGCAAAAAGAAACGTTATACAGCATAGCAAAAAGGTATGCCGTATCGGTGAATGAGTTGCGGGAATGGAACGGACTGGCGGGAGAAGGACTCAGGATCGGACAGCAATTGATCATTCAAACCCCTGCCTATGCACAGGATTCAGGTACTCGATAAATCTTTTGAACCCTATCTTTCCAGCACTGCTATTTCGGCGCGCGTGAAAGAAGTGGCTTCGGAGATCAATGCTGTTTACGAGGGAAAGAAACCGTTGTTCATCGCTATCCTGAACGGTTCATTTATGTTCGCTTCCGATCTTTTTAAGGAAGTGAGCATTGACGCGGAGATCTGTTTCATCAAACTCGCATCGTACAAGGGCACCAAATCAAGCGGTCAGGTGGTGACGGCCATCGGGCTGGACATAGACATCTTCGGAAGGGACGTGATCATTGTGGAAGACATTATCGATACCGGTAAAACCCTTGACGCTTTCTTACCCCAGTTGATGCACCAGCAACCCGCCTCCATGAAAATCGCCGCCCTGCTGCACAAACCCGAAGCAACTGTTTTCCCCATAAAGCCGGATTTCCTGGGCTTCTCTATTCCCGACAAGTTCGTGGTTGGCTACGGACTGGATTACAACGGATATGGCAGAAACCTGGACGCCATCTATAAGCTGGCCGAGTGATCCCGGCACACCCAAATATGCTATCCGATTGAAAGTTGCCATTACGATACTGCTTTTATTGCAGGTAATGCAGGCCAAGGCCCAGTTTTACCTGAGAGGCGAATTGCGCGACGAAAGCGGGAAACCGGTGGCCAACGCAAAGATTGTACTCCGCTCCGCGGGTTACGTCTATTTCAGTGGCTCCTCAGGTGGATTCGGCATTACCAGTGCAACAGCTTCAGACTCTATCGATATTACAGCGGATGGCTTCTATCCGCATTCAGCAAAAGTAAGCGCGCAGCAGTTCGCTGTTATCCCGCTGAAAACCATTTCCCGGAACAGCAGTATTCAGAAGCCCGGACTCAGTTCCTTTACGAAAGGCCTGGTTTTTAACGATCAATACCGTTGGACGGTGGGAACGGAAACCTACAGCAGTTTGCTGGAGAACGAATTTATCGAGACTGGTAAATTTCCTGAAACGGGCTTCGCCGTAAACATCCACAAAGCTTCTTATTCCAACATCCGACGGTTCCTGAATATGGAAAGTCCCGTTCCGCCCGATGCCGTTCGCCTGGAAGAAGTCCTGAACTATTTTAACTTCAACTACAAAGCTCCGCCCCGGGACAGTATCTGGGCCGGCTCCACCAGGTTGAGCGATTGCCCCTGGAACAAAAACAACAAACTCCTGTTCCTGCAACTCAGCGCGAAAAAGCTCGACATGGAGAAGGTGCCGCCCGGCAATCTCGTTTTCCTGATAGATATTTCCGGTTCTATGGACATGCCCAACCGGTTGCCACTCCTGAAATCGGCTTTCCAGCTAATGGTGGAGAACCTCCGCCCAACGGATACCGTCTCCATTGTGGTGTACGGCAGCACCGTTGGTGTATGGATGCCGCCTACCAGCGGTGGCGATAAAAAGACCATCAAAAAATACATAGAAGACCTGGCGCCAGGAGGGGCCACGGCGGGCGCTTCGGGTATCCTTTTCGCTTACGCGCTCGCGAAAAATAAATTCATCCCCGGCGGCAACAACCGGGTGATTCTGGCCACGGATGGTGATTTTAACGTAGGACAAACTTCAGATAAAGAGTTGGAGGAACTCATCGTGCGACACAGGATGGAAGGCATATACCTGACCTGCCTCGGCGTGGGAATGGGCAACTACAAAGATTCTAAACTGGAAATGCTCGCGAAACGGGGAAATGGAAATTTCGCCTACCTCGACCATGAAAAGGAAGCGGAAAAAGTATTGGTCACAGAACTTACCCAAACACTATATGCCGTTGCCAACGATGTATTTGTTAACCTGAAATTCGATCCGGAACAGGTGGCGGGCTACCGGTTAATAGGCTTCGACAACAAACTCAACGCCCTGAACGATTCCACCAGCGAACTGGAGGGTGGGGAAGTGGGTTCCGGACATTCACTGATGGCCATGGTGGAACTGAGTCTGAAACATCCGCCAACAGTTGGAAAGGTTGAGACCGCGTTGGGAAGGGCTGAAATCGCTTATCGTTTACCCAACGACAGCATCACGAGAAGACATGTATTGTCGATTGAACCTGATTACAAACCCCTCAACGAAATGGATGGATGCCACCGTATGGCCACTTCGCTCGTGATGTTCGGTTCCATGTTGAAGGCTTCTCCCTACACGAAGAACATCACCTGGAACGAGGTGCAGGCGCTGGCGCAGGGGGCGGTGGAAAAAGAAAATCCTTTACACACCGAGTACCTCCGAATGCTGGAGCAGGCGAAAAAGATTTATTCCGGAAAGAAAAAAAGAAAGCGATCGGAGTGATCACTGTTGTTCTCGAATTCTTTCAATACAGGTTTTCAGACTGTCTTCCCAGGGCTTCAATTTTATCCCGAAATCCGCGCATATTTTCTCTTTAGACAATACGGAATAGCCCGGACGTTTAGCCGGTGTTGGAAATTTTTCCGAGGGAATGGGCAATACTTCTGTAGTATGCCCCCAGGTATCCCGGATAGCCGTTGCAAACCCGTGCCAGGTAGTGGTCCCGGCGTTGGAGAAATGATACACGCCGCCCGGATGTTCCGGGTTATCCCGCAACTGCGTCACGATCTGCAGGATGGCGGCGGCCAGGTCAGGAGCATACGTTGGCGTACCGGTCTGGTCGGCTACCACGCTGATCTGCGGACGTTCCTGCATGAGCCGGAGCATCGTTTTCACGAAGTTGTGTCCGAACGGAGCGTACACCCATGATGTTCTGATGATGATGGTGGCGGGATCGTGCTGAAGTGCCAACTGCTCTCCTTTCAGCTTCCCGGCCCCGTAAATGTTTACGGGATCCACCGGATCCGTTTCAAGGTAGGGCGATTGTCCATTGCCGCTGAATACATAGTCGGTGGAAATATGGATCAGCCTTGCGCCATGCTTCCTGCACAATTCAGCCAGCAATCCGGGTGCGGTGGCATTAATGGCTTCGGCGATTTCTCTTTCTGTTTCAGCCTTATCCACTGCCGTGTAGGCCGCGCAGTTGATGCAGAAAGCAGGTTGGATCGAAGAAAAGATGGCTTCACCCTTCTCTGCGGAATCAATGGGAAAATCTTCTCTGGAAAAGAAGTGGAAAGTGAATGCCGGAAAAGTATTTTCCAGTTCCTTCAGACTTCTTCCCAATTGGCCGTTGGCACCCGTTACCAGGATATGCTGCTTCATATTATAGACTAGAAAGGCGATTGCAATTGGGAAAGAACGGGATATACCTGATCCTTCTCCGATAATACCATGGCCTCGGCAGGAATCTTCCAGTCAATGGCGAGTGAAGGATCTGTTGGCAGCAATCCACCTTCCGCCCCTTTATTGTAAAGGTTATCGCATTTGTACATTACTTCCGCGGTTTCACTCAATACCGAATAACCGTGGGCGAAACCCGCGGGTACCAGCAACTGTTTTTTGTTTTCCGCGCTCAGTTCAATGGAAAATACTTTGCCATACGTAGGTTGTTCTTTCCTGATATCCACCACCACATCCAGGATCGTGCCCTGGAGGGCACGGATCAGCTTGGTTTGTGTGAATGGGGGCGCCTGGAAATGCAGGCCGCGTACCACACCGTAACTGGAGCGTGCCTGGTTGTCCTGTACCCATTTCATGGTAACGCCGGCTTCATGGAAAACGGCTTCGTTGTAACTTTCAAAGAAATAACCGCGGTTGTCTTCGAATACGCGTGGTTCAAAAACCAGCAGTCCGGCAAATTCAGTTGGGGTGAAGGGCATGTGAGAATAAGTTAGCGTTCGTGGTATTGTTTATCGTAATACTGTTGGTAGGCGCCGGAGGTCACGTTCTTTACCCAGGCTTCATTGGTCAGGTACCAGTCAACGGTTTTTTCCAGTCCTTCCTCAAACTGGAGTGAAGGTTCCCAGCCGAGTTCTTTGTTCAGTTTGGTGGCATCTATCGCATAACGGTGGTCGTGACCCGGACGATCGGTAACATACGTGATCAGTTTCTCAGATGTACCTGCTTCGCGACCGAGTTTCTTGTCCATGATGGCGCACAGCGTTTTCACCAGGTCTATGTTTTTCCACTCGTTGAAACCCCCTATATTGTAGGTGTCGCCGTTCTTGCCGTTGTGAAAGATCACGTCTATCGCGCGGGCATGGTCCTCCACGAACAGCCAGTCGCGGATATTGTCTCCTTTTCCGTAAACGGGCAGCGGCTTATTGTTGCGGATGTTGTTGATCATAAGCGGGATCAGCTTCTCGGGGAAGTGATGCGATCCGTAGTTGTTGGAACAGTTGGATACCACCACGGGCAACCCGTAAGTGTGGTGGTAAGCCCGCACCAGGTGGTCCGAAGATGCTTTCGAGGCCGAATACGGGGAGCGGGGATCATAAGGCGTTTCTTCCGTGAAGAAGCCTGTTTCTCCCAGTGATCCATATACTTCATCGGTGGAAACATGGTAGAACCTTTTCCCTTCGTATGCTCCTTTCCAGCTTTGGCGCGCGGCGTTCAGCAATACCGCCGTGCCCATCACATTGGTTTTGATGAACACCAGTGGATCGATGATGCTCCGGTCCACATGACTTTCAGCCGCCAGGTGAATCACACTGGTAAAACCATGCGCTTCGAAAAGCGCGTTAATGGCTTCCTGGTCGGTGATATCGGCTTTGAGGAAAGTATAATTAGGGGCATCTTCAATATCCCGCAGGTTTTCAAGGTTGCCCGCATAGGTAAGGGCGTCCAGGTTGAAGATCTGGTACTGTGGGTATAATGTTACCATTCTGCGTACCACATGCGAGCCGATGAAACCGGCTCCGCCTGTAATCAGTATTTTTTGTGCGGTAGTGTTCATGCACTGCATCTGTTTGCGTTCAAAATTAAATTACTCCCGGCTTCTTTTGGGAAGAAGGAGGTTATTCTTTTCCAAAAGTATTTTGCCAGCCTGAATTTACAAGGGCTGGCAAAATACTTTATCAGTTTATTAGAATCCTTATTTGAATTCTTTGGGCATTTTCTTCCATTCCGATTCCGGCAGGGATTTGAAGTAGTCGTAAGTGATCTTCAAACCTTCTGCCCTGGATACTTTCGGTTCCCAGCCTAATAGTTCCTTTGCCTTGGTGATATCTGGCTTTCTCTGCTTGGGATCATCTTTGGGCAATGGTTTGAAAACGATCTTCTGATCGGTTCCGGTAAGTTTAATGATCTCTTCGGCGAAATCGAGCAGGGATATCTCATCGGGATTACCAACGTTCACGGGATAGGCATGATCGCTCATCAGCAGGCGGTAGATACCTTCCACAAGATCATCCACGTAACAGAAAGAACGTGTTTGTGAGCCGTCACCGAAAACGGTGAGGTCTTCGCCTCTTAATGCCTGGCCGATAAATGCGGGTAACGCGCGTCCGTCGTTGAGGCGCATCCTTGGGCCATACGTATTAAAGATGCGGACGATCCTGGTCTCCACGTTATGGAAAGTATGGTAGGCCATGGTGATTGATTCCATGAAGCGTTTGGCCTCATCGTACACACCACGCGGACCAACCGGGTTTACGTTGCCCCAGTATTCTTCCGTTTGCGGGTGCACCAACGGGTCGCCATACACCTCGGAGGTGGAGGCTACCAGCATACGGGCACCTTTTGCTTTGGCGAGTCCAAGGCAATTGTGCGTACCCAGCGCGCCCACTTTCAGGGTTTGAATGGGAATCTTAAGGTAGTCGATCGGGCTTGCGGGGGAGGCAAAGTGAAGGATATAATCGAGTTTTCCCGGCACATGAATGAACTTACTCACGTCGTGGTGGTAGAATTCAAAATCTTCTCTTTTGAACAGGTGCTCAATGTTGGCGAGGTCTCCGGTGATCAGATTGTCCATCCCGATCACATAAAATCCTTCTTTAATGAACCTGTCGCAAAGGTGAGAACCGAGAAATCCGGCCGCCCCGGTAATGAGTACACGTTTTTTTTCCATGGTATTTATTTAGGGGCGTCCAATGCTTTCGTAGTGGAATCCTAGTTTTTTTACTGACTCCGTTTCGAAGAGGTTACGGCCATCGAAGATTACTTTGTTGTTGAGGGATGAAACGATTTTCAGGAAATCGGGTGTTCTGAACTCATTCCATTCTGTAGCGATGATGAGTGCGTCCGCATTTTCCAGCGCATCGTACTGGCTTTCCGCGTAGTTGATTTTATCTCCTACAACAGATTTTACATTCTTCATGGCTTCGGGGTCATAAGCCGTAATGGTGGCGCCTTGCGCGGTAAGCGCTTCAATCATATACAAGGCTGGCGCTTCGCGGATATCATCCGTGTTTGGTTTGAAAGCAAGCCCCCACAGTGCGAAATGTTTTCCTTTCAGATCGCCGTTGAAATATTTTTCAATTTTGGGCATGAGGTGCAATTTCTGCTTCTCATTTACGTCCATCACGGCGTTCAGAATCTGAAAATCATAGTCTACTTCAGTGGATGATTTAACCAGAGCCTGCACATCTTTAGGGAAGCAGGAACCACCGTAACCTATACCGGGGAACAGGAATCTTTTCCCGATCCTTTCGTCGCTGCCGATTCCTTTTCTTACCATATCCACATCGGCGCCGAGGCGTTCGCAAAGTTGCGCGATCTCGTTCATGAAGGATATCTTCGTGGCGAGGAAGGAGTTGGCCGCATATTTAGTAAGTTCGGCGGACCTTTCATCCATAAAGTAAATCGGGTTGCCGGAGCGTACAAACGGCGCGTACAATTCACCCATTAACTTGCGTGCCCTATCTGAGTTGGTGCCGATCACCACACGATCTGGCTTCATGAAATCTTCTACGGCTACACCTTCCCGAAGAAATTCCGGGTTGGAAACCACATCAAATTCGCCATTGTAATTTTTCCGTACCGCGGCGGCCACTTTTTCGGCGGTGCCTACGGGGACGGTGCTTTTATCAATAATTACTTTATAATCTTTCAACAACTTGCCGAGATCTTCGGAAACGCCGAGGATGTATTTAAGGTCGGCGGAACCATCTTCTCCGGGAGGTGTGGGGAGAGCCAGGAAAATGATCTGAGCATCCTCAATGCCTTCGGCCAGGTTCGTGGTGAAGCGGAGTCTTTCTTCTTTCAGGTTACGCAGGAATAGTTTTTCAAGTCCTGGTTCATAAATGGTGATTTCTCCGCCGGAGAGTTTTTCTACTTTCCTGGCGTCAATATCCACACAGGTTACGTTATTTCCGGTTTCGGCGAAACAGGTTCCTGTTACCAGGCCTACATAGCCTGTACCTACGACTGCGATGTTCATTTGGTTAATGGTTTGTTTTAAGAAGTATGACGGGTCATTTGTTTGTTTAGAAATTCAATTACATGTCCGGTGATCCATTTCAATTGTTGCTCGTCCAGTTCAGTGTGCATAGGCAACGATATCACCCTTTCCGTGAGCCAGTCGGTCACAGGCAAATTGTATGCCTCACCTCCGAAAGCCTCAAACATTTTCTGTTTGTGCGCCGGCACTGGATAATAGATCATAGACGGCACCTGGTTTTCGGCGAGGTACTGGTTCAGTGTATTCCTCACTTCCGCCGGATTTTCCAGTTGTTCGAGCACAATCGTGTATTGATGGAACACATGGCTGCTGTATGCGGCCTTATAAGGTGTCCTGATATGGGGGTGCCCTGCAAAAGCCGCATCATAGAACGAGGCTGCCTTTTGCCTGGCGGCGGTGTACTCATCAAGTTTCGTAAGTTTAACATTCAGCACGGCAGCCTGGAGCGCATCGAGCCTGGAGTTACAACCCACCATATCATGGTAATACCTTCTGCTTTGCCCATGATTGGCGATCATGCGCATGCGGTTGGCTAACGCTTCATCCCGCGTGAAAATTGCACCACCATCACCAAAACAACCCAGATTTTTGGAGGGGAAGAAAGAAGTGGTGCCAATGGTGCCCATGGTGCCGGTTTTTAAACTGGTACCGTCTTCAAAAGTATATTCTGCCCCAATCGCCTGGGCATTGTCTTCTATAACATATAAGCCATGCTCCTTAGCCAGCTGCAAAATCTCCTGCATAGGCGCTGATTGTCCATACAGGTGCACCGGTACAATTGCTTTCGTGCGTGGCGTAATGGCTGCCTTTATAGCGGCTGGGTCAATGCAGAAAGTCTTGGGATCAACTTCTACGAAGACGGGTTTTAACTTCAGGAGGGCGATCACTTCCGTAGTGGCAACATAAGTAAAAGAAGGCGTAATTACTTCGTCACCCGGCTGAAGGTCAAGCGCCATCATAGCGATCTGGAGCGCATCGGTTCCATTCGCGCAGGGGATAACGTAGGGGACCGAGAGGTAACCGGAAAGGTTGGTTGTGAATTCCTGCACCTGTTTTCCCCCGATAAAAGCGGTGTTTTCAATCACATCTTTTATGCCCGCGTCCACATCATCCTTGATTTTCAGGTACTGCTGCTTCAGGTCAACCATCTGTATCGGCCTCATTTCCATGTATTATCTTCTTTTTGAATGCCAGCAAATTTAATAAAATATGGTTAGGGTCAAAGTTTGGGTATAGATTTGCAATAAATTAATGTAACCGTGTCTCTCTTTCTGTACAGGATATTTTTGTGGTTGTTTGTACTGGGCGTGCGGATCGCTGCGCTGAAAAGTCCAAAAGCCAGGCTCTGGCTTGCCGGAAGGAAAAACAGTCGTGCGCGGATAAAAGAGATGGGTGCCTCCCTTAAAAAAGGGAGCGGTCCCGTCATCTGGATGCACTGCGCTTCGCTGGGGGAATTTGAACAGGGAAGACCGGTCCTTGAAGCGCTGAAGCAGAAAGATCCCTCCTGCCGCATCGTGCTGAGTTTTTTCTCGCCTTCCGGATACGAGATCAGGAAGAATTATGAACTGGCCGAACACGTTACTTATCTTCCGATGGATGGTCCCGGCATGGCGAAGTTGTGGCTGAAAGAAATTGAACCGGCCCTGGTCATTTTTGTAAAGTATGAGTTCTGGTATTTCTACCTTACCGCGGTAAAGAAACGAAACATCCCCTTGTTGCTGGTTTCCGGGCAATTCAGGGAAGACCAGCCTTTCTTTCGCTGGTATGGTGACCTCCACCGCTACATGCTCGATTGTTTCACCCATCTTTTTGTGCAATCGCAGGAAAGTGCCGATCTGCTCCTGAAGAACGGTTTCAAGCATGTTTCCGTTACCGGAGATACCCGCTTCGACCGGGTAATCGCCATTGCCGAGCAAAACGGTAACCTCCCCGTAATCGAACATTTTTGTGGCCATCATCCGGTATTGGTGGCGGGTAGCACCTGGACCGAAGACGAAGAAGAACTGGACCATTACGCCAAAATACACCCGGAAATCAGGTTCATCATCGCGCCGCACGAAGTGGATCAAGATAATATTTCAGAAGTGGAAACACTTTTCCCGGCCAGCATCCGCTATTCCGAACTCAGCCGCTTACTGGGTATTCAACCACACCAGACCGCTGTGGTACCAGAATGGACACCACCCGCCAACGGCGAAGTTGCTTTGCAAGAAAAGTTTGAAAAAGCGAATACACTGATAATAGATAACATAGGTATGCTATCCCGGTTGTACCGTTATGCTGATGTAACCTATGTGGGTGGCGGATTTGGCAGCAACGGACTGCACAATATCCTGGAAGCGGCGGTATATGGGAAACCAGTGCTTTTTGGTCCTTACCATGAAAAGTACCCGGAAGCATTGGGATTAGTGGATGCCGGCGGCGCTATTCCCATAGAACATGCGCTGGATGCGGAAAAGAAGTTGGATGTACTTTTCGGTGATGTTTCAGCAAGGGAAAAAGCCGGGGCCGCGTCGAAGGATTTTATTTATGCCAGCAAAGGCGCGACCGCGCTGATCATGCGTTACATAGAAGAGAAACGTCTTTTCACCAACTGATAGAACTGCTTTACCATCGGATGGTGCTCATCCCAGCCCAGCTTTATTTTCAGTTCCCGTTCCATCCAATAGGCGGCTTCGGGATAGATGTGAAAGTTGTTGATCGTTTTAAGCGATCTTTCATACATGCTTTCATCGCCCCGGAATAATTCGCTGATAAACGCGAACCTGTCGTTGATGCCGATGGCCTTCTTCAGGTCGCGCACCGGGCTTTCCGTAAGTACCATGCCGAGTTCGGTCTGGTGGGAAGGACGAAGCTTTTCATTCAACGACTCCACCCGTGCCGCAATGATATCGTTCAGTTCAGCGGCTTCTTTCTGGTGGGAAAGTGTGGGCACATCAAGGATAGGATCGTATGGCGGAATAGTATGATAAACAGGTTCAGCAGCAATTTCTTCTTCCGCATCCGTGTTCGCTGTAGATTCCGGAGATGAATAAACAATACCGTTCACCTGTTTTTCCTCTGCAATATATATGGGTTCGGGTGTTGGCTCTTCCACAACAATTGGTGTTGCCGGAACTGGAGGTTCAGCTGGAATGTCCTGTTCCTGTTCAACAGGAACAGGTATTTTTTGAATGATCGGTGCTTCGGGTGCTGCAACAGTTTCCGTTACAACCACCGCTTCAGGTTGTGGCGCGGAAGCAGAATTTACTTCATAAGCGGGGCGCATATTCATGCCTGCGGGCAACACCACCGCGATCTTGCTGCGTACCTGTGAAGGAGCAACAGGCGCGGAAGCCAGTTCCTGCTGTATCATCTGAACGGTTACCTGCAACTGTGCCGTTGAAGCCTGTTGCGTGTATTGTTCCTGTAATTTGCTAATCAGAATACCTAATCTTTCCATTGGATTACGGTACTTTTGCGGGTTAGTAACGAATAAAATTAAAGTTACAAACAGTTTGCCAATTAAATCAAGCAAATCAAGATGTTTATAGAACCGAACCTGAATGGCGGTCGCAGCGGATGGATAGAAGTGATCTGCGGCTCTATGTTCTCCGGTAAAACGGAAGAACTGATCAGGCGTTTAAAAAGAGTTAAAATTGCCAATCAGTCGGTAGAAATTTTCAAACCTTCCATCGATACACGTTACCATGCGGAGCACATCGTTTCTCACAACGAGAACACGATCGCCTCCACGCCCATAGACAATTCCCAGAAAATATTACTGCTCGCCCAGGGCGTTGACGTGATCGGCATTGATGAGGCCCAGTTCTTCGACGACCAGTTGCCCGATGTATGCGATAAGCTGGCCGCCTCCGGCGCCCGCGTGATTGTTGCCGGGCTGGATATGGATTTCCGTGGCCGCCCCTTTGGACAGATGCCCTTCCTGCTTGCCCGCGCCGATTATATCACCAAATTGCACGCCATTTGTGTGAAATGCGGGAACATGGCGAGTTATTCTTACCGGAAAACCGGGGAAGAAGGGCAGGTGGTGCTGGGCGAGAAAGATTTATATGAGCCGAGGTGCAGGAGTTGCTGGGAAGGAGGGTAGTTTTTCGGTTCACGCCAAGACGCAAGGAAGCAAGGACGCAAAGCCTTGATTGCGTTGCGTCGTGGTATTAATGCGAGAATATAGCTATCTATAAATCAACCATTCCCCTGCATACAACGCTTTGCGTCCTTGCTCCTTTGCGCTGCGCAGTGCGAAGCACAAAGCAGTTGCGAGAAATTCCCTAGTAGCCAGCAGCACTAAAACCGCCCCTTGCGTCCTTCCCCCTGCGAGGAACGAAGCAGTGCGTCTTGGCGTGAGACCATCCAAAATTCAAAAATCTCCCCCATCTTTGCGCGAAAACCAACACCATCAATTCCCTTAAACACATATCAGCCCTCTTCAGAAAGGATTTGCTCCTTGAAATCCGCCAGCAGTACACCTTTTATGGCATACTGTTGTATGTGGCCTCCAGTATTTTCGTGATCTACCTGGCCATGGGGCAACCCGATAATGTAGTGTGGAACGGGCTTTTCTGGATTACCCAGCTTTTTATCTGCACCAATGCCGTAGCAAAAAGTTTTCTCCAGGAGAGCCGTGGCAGAATGTTGTATTTCTACTCCATCGCGGGGGCGAGGGATTTTATATTGAGCAAACTTCTGTTCAATTCCCTGCTGATGCTCGTGATGAGCTTTCTGAGCTTATTGCTTTTCCTGCTTTTACTGGGAAATCCGTTGGAGAAAACCCTTCAGTTTGTGGGCATCTCCCTGTTGGGCGGCTGGAGCCTGAGCCTGGTATTCACTTTTTTGGCGGCCATCGCGGCGAAAGCGCAGCAGCAGGCGGCCATAATGGCAATTTTAGGCTTTCCGCTCATCATACCACAGTTGTTGCTCCTCATGAAAATTTCCAATGCCGCTTTCGGGGCCATCCAGGCCGGACTGGGGCAGATGGTGCTCCTGCTTTGCGGGTTGGATGCCATGGTAATAGTACTCGCCGTTATTTTATTTCCCTTTCTCTGGAAGGATTAACAGGAAAATTGTTTCCCAAGCCTTAGATTTGCAGGATTATTTTTCATCTTAAACCTCATAAGATGCGCCGGCACTGGTGGAAAATCCTCTCTTTTGTACTCCTGGCAGCTACCTGCTGGACCGGATTCCTCGGCGGCGTGCCGGTGAAACCCATTCTCAACGAAACCATCCGGAACCTGTATTTCCACGTTCCCATGTGGTTCAGTATGATGATCCTGTTCTTTATTTCCATCTGGAACGCGGTACGTTACCTCCGCAACCCGATCCCAAAATATGATATCCTGAGCGTGCAGTACGCGAAGTCGGGCATACTGTTCGGTATACTCGGACTGGTTACCGGGGCCATCTGGGCCAACTATACCTGGGGCGCCCCCTGGAGCAACGATCCCAAACAGATTGGCGCGGCCATCGCGCTTCTGATCTATTTCGCCTACCTCGTGCTCCGCAATTCCATGGAAGATCCCGATAAAAAGGCCCGCATCAGCGCGGTATACAACATATTCGCTTTCGCGATGCTCATTCCCACGCTCTGGGTGATCCCGCGTTTGCTGGAAAGTCTGCACCCAGGTGGTATGGGCAATCCCGCGTTCAATACCAAAGACCTGGACGGCAGAATGCGCATGATCTTCTGGCCACTGGCCGTTCCCGGATGGACGCTCCTGGGCGTATGGGTGACCATGCTCAGCATCCGCATCAAAATTTTGCAAGAGAAAAAACTCAGCCATGTTTAACGCCCTGAAAAAAATCCTCTTTTTATTGCCCGTACTGTTGTGTTCCCTCGCCATGGTGGCACAACCCGTAACGGATGCCGTACCCGAAATGGCCGATACCATGCGCAGCAATGGGAAAATATACGTGGTGGTGGCCGTTGTTATCACCATACTTGCCGGCGTTTTTTTCTACCTCGTGCGTTTGGAAAGAAAAATTAATAAATTGGAGAAAGAAGGGTAGGGGATTTGAAATCCAAAATCTCACAACGATTGTTAACCATATATAAAACGAAAAACACAAATCATGGCAGTTCAGCACGAGTACAGTTTTTTTGACGCCGTACAGGAAAGTTTCGACAAAGCTGCAAAATTCACCAGTTGGGATCCGGGTATCCTCGAGCAGATCAAACAATGCAACTCCGTTTACCGGATGCACTTCCCCGTTAAGATCGGCGACAAAATCGAAGTGATCAAAGCCTACCGCGTTCAGCACTCCCACCACAAAACACCTTGTAAAGGCGGTATCCGCTTCTCCACCGCGGTAAACCTTGACGAAGTAATGGCCCTGGCCGCCCTTATGACCTACAAATGCGCGATCGTGAACGTCCCCTTCGGCGGAGCCAAAGGCGGTATCAGTATCGATCCTAAAAAATATACACCTTTCGAACTCGAAAAGATCACCAGGAGGTACACTTCCGAACTGATCAAGAAGAACTTCATAGGACCCGGAACCGATGTTCCCGCCCCGGATTACGGTACAGGCGAAAGAGAAATGGCCTGGATACTGGATACCTACATCAGCATGCGTCCCGGTGAAGTGGATGCCCTCGGTTGCGTAACCGGTAAACCCGTAACGCAGGGTGGTGTGCGCGGTCGTAAGGAAGCTACCGGACTGGGGGTTTTCTACGGTATCCGCGAAGTGTGTAAGATGCCTGACGTGATGGAGCGCCTTGGGCTTACGGTTGGTGTAAAAGAGAAGCGCGTAGTAGTGCAGGGACTCGGTAACGTGGGCTACCATGCCGCCAAGTTCTTCCGCGAAGGTGGCGCAAAAGTGATTGCCATCGCGGAATTTGAAGGCGCGATCATGAACCTGAACGGATTGAACGAAGAAGAAGTGTTCCAGCACAGGAAAAAAACCGGTTCCATCCTCGATTTCCCGGGCGCTACCAACCTGCCCGTTTCAGGAGAAGCACTGGAACTTGAATGTGATATCCTCATTCCCGCGGCACTGGAGAACGTGATCAATGGCGAAAACGCACCGCGCGTGAAAGCGAAGATTATCGGGGAAGCCGCCAACGGACCACTTACACCCGAAGCCGACGAAGAATTCGTGAAAAGAGGCATACTGGTTGTACCCGATATGTACCTGAACGCAGGCGGTGTGACGGTTTCTTACTTTGAATGGTTGAAAAACCTCAGCCACGTGCGTTACGGACGGCTTGAAAAACGCTTTACAGAGAACCTGAATACGGAGATACTGCAACAGATTGAGGAACTCACGGGTAAAAGGGTGAATGAAACCCAACGCCAGTTCATCATGCACGGCCCCGATGAAGTGGACCTGGTGTACAGCGGACTGGAAGAAACAATGATCACCGCCACCCGCGAGATCATGGACCTCTGGAAAAACAATCCCGCTATTCCCGATATGCGTACCGCCGCTTACGTGGTGGCCATCAATAAAGTGGGCGTGGCGTATGCCGAACTGGGTATATTCCCATAGAGGAACATATTTTTAATGTTGGATGATGGGTTTTGAATGTTGAATGGCAGCACCTAAGGCGCAGCAGAAGTATCAGACCCGCCGTAGGCGGGAAAAATCAAACGCCACCTTACAGTAGCTTTCATCCGGCATTCAAAATTCAACATCCAAAATTCTCCTCTCATGATCAACTGCATCGTCATAGAAAAGGATGTTTCTTCCTCGAATACGCTTACGGAGCACATTCACCTGATGAATGACGTGAACCTGCTGGGATGGTTCAATACACTCGAAGACGGACTCGCGTTCTGCAAACAGGAAAAAGTGGACCTCTGCCTGATCGACGCGGAAGAACAGTCGGGTGAAGACATTGCCTGGGTAAAACAATTCATCCCACTCACCGCTGTGGTGCTCACTGCCTCTTCCCCCGAACACGCGCTCCAGGCTTTTGAAGCGGGCGTGGTAGACTATATGCTGAAACCCGTTTCCTTCGCAAGGTTATTCTTCGCCCTGGAAAAAGTGCGCCGCATTTATTTTACTTCCGTGAACCCCCTTCCGGCCGCGAATCCGGGTGGTGCCGCCACCACTTCGGGAGAGCATCTGTTCATCAAAAGCGGGAACAGGGTGGTACGCGTGAGGATCCAGGATATTCTTTATGTGGAGGGACTCAAAAGTTATGTGGCCTTCCATTTCAAAAAGGAAAAAATCCTCAGCCTCATGACCATGAAAGAAGCGGAAGCGCGGCTGAAGCCCTACCAGTTCCTGCGTATCCATAAATCTTATATCATCAATCTGCAACATATCAATTATATTGAGAAAGGAATGGTGTTGCTGACCGACGCGGGTGCATTGCCCATCGGCGAAACCTACAAGAACGCCATCAACGAAAGTTTCCGGATCTGACCTTACTACTGTCTGCCTTTGCCACCCATGCTGTAGCTGCGCTGATTTTTTAAAACCAGGTCGGGCTATTACAGGTTTTCGTAACTTGTAGTACCTGAATTAAAACTGCTACGTTTGAAAAATATCACCAGGAGGAACTTCCTCGCAGTGGTGCCGGCACTTACCTATCCCGCTATGATGGCGCTGGATATGTTACGGGCTGCTCCCATTCGCCCGATGAACACTGAACCAGGCGCGAAAGGCAAACATGTACTGATACTTGGCGGCGGATTGTGCGGACTCACCTCCGCGTACGAATTACAAAAACTCGGCTACCAGTGCACTATACTGGAAGCTTCGCACCGCGCAGGCGGAAGGTGTTTTTCCATCCGGAACGGCACCGTGCATGAAGAAGTGACCAATGGAAAACAGGTCGCGTCCTTCGATCCCGGGTATTACTACAATGCCGGTCCCTCCAGGATCCCGCACCATCATGAAGTGACCATGCACTATTGCCGTGAACTCGGCGTGCCATTGGAAGTGTACAACAACATCAATGAGAACGCTTACTTTTTCAGTGAAGGCAAAGGCCCGCTTTCCAATAAAAAAATCCGCATCCGCGAAATACACAACGATGTGCGCGGGTATATGAATGAATGGCTCGCGAAAGCCGTGCATGAAGAAAAACTGGACACCGGGCTCACGAAAGAAGATACCCAGAAGATCATCACTTACCTCCGTGCTGAAGGTGGTCTGGATATTGACCGGCTCTACAAGGTTTCCGCCAGAAGAGGATACAAAGTTCCTCCTGGCGCCGGGAACAAAACAGGCGTGTTGGATAATCCGCATACGTTGCAAAACCTGCTCGCTTCGGGCCTGATGGACCCGGAATTTTACAATGTGGCCGAATACACCTACGAATTACAAATGACGCTTTTCCAGGCCGTAGGTGGTATGGATAAAATTGTAGAGGCACTTGAAAAGAAAGTGGCCCCCTCGCTCCGTAAAAATGCCGCCGTTACGGAAATCACTAATCTCGAAAAAGGGGTTAAGGTCCGCTACAAAGAGGCTTCCGGTGAAAAAGAGATTCCCGCCGACTACTGCATCTGTACCATTCCACTGCCGGTACTTTCGGGCATCAGCCATAACTTTTCCGGTAACCTGAGCCGGGCCATCGATTTTTCTTCCTATATCCAAACGGGGAAGATGGGACTACAGTTTAAAAGAAGATTCTGGGAGGAAGACGAAAATATTTTCGGGGGCATCACCCATACCAACAACGAACTCACACAACTTTTCTACCCCAATAACGATTACCTCGGTAAAAAAGGAATACTGATCGGCTATTATCATTTCAATGAAAGAGCGCTGAAGGCCGGGGAACTGAGTTATAAAGAAAGAGAAAAACTCGCGTTGCAAAAAGGCAGGCTGATTCATCCGCAATACGATACGGAATTTGAAAAGAGCTTTTCCGTTTGCTGGCACAAAACAAAGTTTCAGTTGGGCGGATGGGCCGTTTATACCGAACAACAACGCAACACCTTATATAAGCACCTTACGGAGCCGGATGGTAATGTGTACCTCGCCGGAGAACACACCACCTACCTGAACGCCTGGATGGCAGGCGCTTTTGAATCGGCGCGCAGCACCGTTTCGGCTATCCATGCGCGTGTGAACGAAACCAATACTAACAACACATAAACACTGCAAACATGACCAACATCAACCGCCGGAACCTGCTGAAGTCAGGGGCGCTCCTCGCCGGAGGACTTCCGCTCCTCCCATCTTTTGTTTCGGCTTTACCCGCCACCACCCGGGCACCTTTCAAACAACGGTTCTCCTCACTGGAACAGGAATATGCGGCTGTACTGGGCGCGGATCCTGAAAACCCCATGAAAGCCAGGCTGCTGGCCAACGAAAATCCTTTCGGTCCTTCCCCCGCCGCGAAAAAAGCCGCCACGGACGCGCTTACCTTATCCTACCAGTATCCGTTTGGAGAGATAGGAAAACTGATCAAAAATATTGCCGCGCATGAAGGCGTTAAAGAAAACCAGGTACTGCTCTGCTCCGGTTCTACGCCATTGCTTCATGCAGCTGCTGTATATTACGGAAAGAATAATGGAACGATTGTAACGGGAGACCTTACTTATGATGACCTCCCCGAAACTGCTGCCTTCTTCGGCGCGAAGATCACCAAAGTGCCGCTCACCGCAGATTACAAGTACGATCTGCCCGCTATGGAACAGAAAGCTACAGGCGCCGCATTGGTGTATATCTGTAATCCCAATAACCCTACGGCTACTACGGTGGAATCCAGCCAACTGATGCAGTTCTGCGAAAAAGTTTCTCCAAAGGTGCCTGTATTTGTAGACGAAGCGTATATCGATTATATGGATGATCCCGCTGCCGCCACCATGATTCCCGCGGTTAAAAAAGGATTGCCCGTAATTGTGGCACGTACTTTCTCTAAACTGTACGGGTTGGCGGGTATGCGCATTGGCTACATCATTTCCACCCCGGAAATTATAGAGAAATTATCCGGTTACTGCATTGGTCCCATGGGCGTTTCAGCAGCATCGGCTGCGGCTGCGAACGCGGGTTACCAGGAAAAAGCGTTCATGAAAGAAGCGTTGCAGAAAACCATTGCTTCCCGTGATTTCCTGTACCAGGTGCTGAAATCTGAAGGCTATGAATACATCCCTTCCTCCGCCAATTTTGTACTGTTCCCCGTTAAAATGGAGAGTCGCCGCTTCGCCGGAGAAATGATGAAACGCGGCGTAGGCGTGCGTTCCTGGAAATACCGCGACAAAGAATGGTGCAGGGTAAGCATCGGAACCATGGACGAAATGAAAATATTTGAGAAAGCGTTCAGAGAAATTTCATGATTAAAATTCGAAGGGGGGATATCAAGGTGTAAAAACACGTCTACCCTTCGGAGGAAAACACTGTTTCCCTCAACGGAAAACAACGTCGGTGGCACCGGGTACACCCGGCCCGCGGGAGGCGAAATTCGTTGAAACCCTTACCAGTTAATTGTTTCAAACGAAAATTAAACTAAAAAACGGTCCAACCGTTTTTTAACGGAGGTCGGAATGTTTAAAACCGAAAGATCAAAAAGAAAACCACCACAAAATTTTAAAGACCGTCTATAATCATTAAGACAACTACGATGAAAACAAAATTGCTACTGGTTATTACAATAGCCTTCCTTTCAATTCATATCCAGGCGCAGGATACCAAACCGCGCGCCATTACCGCCGATGAATATGCGCTCGCCAAAACCGCGCTGGTAAAGGACCTGGATAAGGATACTTATGTGAAGCTCTCTCCCAAATATGTGCTGGACAGATACGAAATGAAAAAGCCCTACTTCATCACAGGCGATGACGGACTCCGTAAAAGGATCGATCTTTACAAACTCATCGCCCGCGACAGTATGCAGGAACTGGGCACCATTCTTTTCTACACCACAGAGAAAGGAAAGTTATACACCGCCTGTATTCCCTCTCTGCCCAGTGAGGGAAAAGTATGGGAGCGTTATTTCGAAGACATTCATGCCATCGACAAGGAAGAAAAAAACTTCGTGTTGAAATTGTCGTATGTGCTTTCCCGTGAATTCAGTTTTCTGCTGGGGCGGGCATCGGGTAAAGGTGGTCCCGTGGAAGATGCGAATTACGGCAACGAAATTTGTTTCCCCGGCTCCGGTGATGTGCTGATGGCCAACGGGAGCTATAAAAAAATGAGCGAGGTAAAAGAAGGGGATGAGGTGGTGACCATTCACCCGCATACTTTGAAAGCATCCATTCATAAGGTGACGGACGTGGCCGTACATACGCCGAAGAATTACGCGGTTACCACGCTTACACTCATTAAGGATGAAGTGCTGGAAAGCGCGGTGGGCAAGGAAGTGCGCCTTTCAGTGAAAAGTCTGTCCGCAACGCCGAATCACCCCGTTTCCTATGGAGACATTTCCGTTGAAATGGGCCGTATCCCTGTAGGCGCGCAATTGCTTTGCAGGAACGAAACAGGTGGATGGAGCCGTTACCAGGTGGTGCTGAAAGAAGAAAAGGCGCATGGCGTTCAGCCGGTGTTCAGCATTAACACCGCGGACGGCAGTGCGTTGGTGGTGGATGGCGTATTGGTGTTACAGAAAAAATAACAGATCATTTTCCGTTGATCGTTTCGTGGATCACATCCACCAGTCCTTTGTTAGGGAGGTCGTTGCTGATCTCCCAGAACATGATGCCACCCAGTTGGTGCGCCAGTACATATTGTGTTTTCAGTCGTATTGATCTTTTGTCGTCGAAGGTGGCGAATTTCTTTTCAGTGGCGTTGTAGGCGTACGGGGCTTTTGCGGTATTGTCCCAATGGAGGGCGTAACCCGCGGCTGGAGAGAGTTTCTCTTCAAACTGACGGAACGCGATTCCTGCTTTGAACTTCCCGGGCTGGTACAGTCCGTTGTTTTCAGGCGGAACGTTTTCCCATACGCGGGCATAAAAAGCCGCGCCGATCACTATTTTAGAAGCGGGCACACCGGCTTTCTCCAGCAGGTACTGAACGGCATTGTCGGTAGATTCCTTTTGTTGGGGAGTGGAATACAACGCGGTGTGGTGCCCCGTTTCAGTGGCATATCCATTGATGAGGTCGTAACTCATGAGGTTCACAAAGTTTACTTCCTGCATTACAGCGTTCCAGTCTACGGCTTTTTCGAGGTAGGTGTTGAAACCGCCTGCGGCGAAACTGATGGTGGCCTGGGCACCCAGCGCTTTGCGCAGTTGTTTTACGAGATCGGTGAAGTTGGCTTTATCCTGTGGTGAAGTTTTATGTACAGGTTCTTTGTCCACATCATTATCGAGCCGGATGGTGGGATATTCCCAGTCCAGATCGATGCCGTCTGTTTTAAAATAATCGTTCACTTCTTTTACGGAAGCCGCGAATGCCTTTCTTTTTTCAGCCGTGAAGAAGCCGTCGGAGCAGTTTTCACAACCGCCCCATCCGCCCAGCGACAGCAATACTTTCAAGGATGGCTTTTTTTCTTTCATCGCCACCATCCGGTGGATCAGCGCTGAATCGGAGGCGTTTCCAATGTGAAATTTCCCTTCTTTCAGGTGTCCGAAACAATAGATCAGGTGGGTGATCTTCCGTACATCAACAGACTCCAGTTCCTGTGGTTTTCCGGCAAAATAAGCGATCACCATGGGGGCGTGGGCGCCCTGGGAAAAACTTGTTGTGCAGGCGGTGGAAAAGAAAATTGCCAGCAGGAGGAATTGTTTCATGATGGGGAATTGTGGTTTAAATATACGGAAAGGGCCTCACCCCGCCCCCTCTATCCCGCCGGATTTCACCCCTTCATTGCCGCAACATCCCCTTTTCAAAGAAAAGCAATACCAGTATTTTTGAAACAAATCAACCTACATGAAAAAGTTCTTTAAGATCATCGGACTTTTGCTCCTGCTGATCATTGCCTTTGTATTGATCGCGGGAATATTCGTAAAGAAGGAATTCCACCTGGAGAGAAGCATCACCATTAATGCGCCGCGTGAAGCCGTTTGGCCGAAGATATCCTCTCTTGCGGAAATGAAGGCCTGGAGTCCCTGGATGGCCATGGATACTGCAACCAAAACATCCATTGAAGGGGTGCCCGACCAGGTAGGTTCCGTTTTTAAATGGCACAGTGAAGAAGTAGGGGTAGGTGATCAGACCCTTACCAAAATTGATCCGATGCAAAGAGTGGAATCGCACCTTCATTTCGTAAAGCCTTTCGAAGGAGAAGCTGAAGCTTATATCGCGCTGGGTACGGCACCGGAGGGATCGAGGGTTACCTGGGGCTTTGATACAAAATATGCTTACCCCATGAACACCATGTTGCTGTTTTTTGATATGGATGATATCATGGGCAAGCAGTACGATGACGGACTTGCCAGGCTGAAGCAAACTGTGGAGAGCGGTCAGGTCGCGAAGTAAGCGTTGCCACTGCTCCTTTCGAAACGTCCTGATTTACGGGTGAGCCGGATCCTGAAAACAATACCACCGATTTGTTCGTTCGATTTGGGCGGGAAGGGCCATTGAGGAGAAATGTGCATGGTCTCGCTGCTTACCACTGGTAATACACGGCCCAACAGCTTTTCAATGGCTTCACTTCTTTCCGTTTCATTGGATATCTCTTCAAAATTTCCCCAGCAGATGGCGCTTTTCCAATTGTCGAGGTTGCGGGTGTCATCCACCTGGAAGCATACGGAAGGACTGTTGCGCATGAAGTTCAGCTTCATGCCTTCCCTGGTATGCCCGTAAATACAACCATCGGAATAAACATAGCTGATGGGGACCACATAGGTAATGCCTTCATAATGACAGCCAACACGGCCGATCAGCTGTTGTTCCAGCAAAGTTTCTATTTCTTGGGGCGCGAGTGTTCCAAACATGTTCTTTTTTTTATAAAGAACGGGAGATGGCGCCGGATTCATCATGACTGGCGTTGGAGGAAAGGATGATCCTTATCAGGAAGGCTTCAGAGGAGCCTCAGCACCATCCGGAGCGCCCAGATGGCGGCGAGGGAAATTACCATCACCCAAAGCAATTCTATTTTCCGTTGGTGAAAGCGGGTTTCTTCTTTTTTCATGAACAGTAGCAGTTGGTTAGAGATGCAGGGCTGACAACACGCAGGCCATGGCCGCTGCACAACCTGCCACTTCTAACATAACTTTCACAGTGTCAGCCTGTGGCGTTCAAACTGATCTCCATGCGGTGGCCCTGTCCTTCCTGGTAAGAAAAATCGTAATCTGCCTGGATGAATTGCGCGCGCTGGTGAACGGACAGCAGGTGGGAAGTATTGCCATTGCTGAAACCCGCGCCGTTGTCCTCGATGGAAAGTACCTGTTTGCCGGCTTTATTGCGGATGGCCACTTTAATGCGCGTGGCGCGATGGTGTTTGCTGATGCAGTTGAAGGCGTCCTGGCAGATGCGGAACAAGTCGAGCTGAACATCTTTCGGAAACAGGTTTTCGTTGTAGGACCCCGCGTAAGTGCAGTAAAGGCCGCTGCCTTGCGAAAACTCCCTGCAATACCATTCCAGTGTGGCATCCAGGCCAAGATCATCCAAGATGGCCGGGCTCACGAGGAAGGAAGTGCGTCGGATCGTATCCACCAGCATATTTACCGTAACCAATGCGTGTTCCAACCGCTTTTCAACGCCATCGGGTTGGGTATGCATTAATTCCAGGTCAAATTTCAGGGCGGTAGCCAGTTGGGCAACACCTTCGTGCAGTTCCGTGGCCAGGAACTTGCGGTCCTGCTCCATATTGTTTTTCAGGTGAACGGCCAGTTGGCGGTATTGGAGGTGACGCGCCTCAATTTCCAACTCTATCCGCTTGCGGGCCGTGATGTTTTTGGCGATGGCGAAAACCACTTCTTTGGATGGCAGGTAAACGGAGGTCCATTCCATCCAAACCACCTCCCCGTTTTTTGTAAGGTACCTGTTCTGGAAATTCAGCAGCGCCTTCCCCTCCAGCAGTTGGGCCCTGGTGGAGGCGGTGATCGCTTTGTCGTCGGGATGTATATTGTCGGAGATGAGCCTGCTCATCAACTCCTCCCTTGAATACCCTAAGGTATTCGGGACGGCGGGATTAAAATCTATGAAGTAACCGTTCTTTGCGGCAATACAAACCCAGTCGGGCGTCATTTCGAACAAATGCAGGAATTCCCCGGCATTGTGATGGTCGGGCATATTCATAAAGAAATGATCGGTTTGGGGTGTAGGAACAATAATACGAAACTCTGCTTAATGAAATTATCATGGGGAATAAATGTCTTTTGTGGGGAGAAATCAAACGGATAGGGGTCGGCCAATGCCTGCGTTGGGCTGCTGTTGGGCAACAATCCATCCCTGACTTTTCGTAATATTGCAGTTCATTTCAACTCACACCGTAGTGTTGGACCAGGAAGCATATCTATTAACCGGTTTCCGTGCTGGAGAGGAATGGGCCATGAAGCAGGTTTTTGACCGGTTTTTTCGTCCACTCAGCTATTTTGCCCACAACCTCATTGGTAACCGGGAAGAAGCCAGCGATATCGCGATTCATTTGTTGCAGAAATGTTGGGAGAAACGGACGGAAATAGATTCAACCGAAGCCATCGGTGCCTATCTTTTCACCGGTGTGCGGAACCGGTGTATTGATTATGTGCGGCAACAGAAAGTACGCGCCGGCTACCGCGAGGAGTTGTTGCTCACACAGCCCACCCAGCCGGTTTCCGAACCGGAAGTCACAGATGCCTTTCTTTTCAAAATAGTGGCCGAAGCCATCGAAGCCTTACCGGGTAATGGCCCCGCCATATTAAAAATGAGTTTACTGGAAGGAATGGACATCGCCGAGATCGCCGAAAAACTGGCCATCACACCTAATCATGCCCGCGTGCAGAAATCACGTGCACTCGCCGCCTTACGTCCCGTACTGCTTCAGAAAGGACTGGACACCGGCGTTTATCTGCTGCTCTGTAAGCTTTTTTAAGTTTTTATGAATTTTCTGTAATGACGGGTTTCCTCATCCGTTCTCCTTGTATGCCGGCCCTACAACCGGCAGGGATTTTATGGTAATGAACAACGAACGCATTGCGGAATTAATTTATAAACGGCTTTCCAACGCATCGCTGAACGAATCGGAGATGATTGAACTGCAACATTGGGCGGATGCCGCGGAAGAAAATGCGGCCTATCTTAATAGTGTAGATGCCGATCGCGAAGTTTTTCTGGAAAAACTGGGCACTATGCTCTCCTTCAACCAGGAAGCCGGATGGCAGCAGTTCAGGGAACAAAACTTTTCCAGTGGCAAGGCACCTGTTAAAAGAATCTCAGTATTCTGGAAGGCAGCAGCGGTATTTGTATTGCTGGCAGGAGCAGCATGGTTGTTTTTACAGAAAGAAACGCGTGATAACAATTCGGTTCCAGATGAGATCGCTGTGGTAAATGATGTCGCGCCGGGAATGGATGGCGCTGTGCTTACGCTGGCCAACGGGCAGCGCATGGTGCTGGACAGTATGCCGGATGGCAACATCAATGCGCCGGGCGCCACCGGGATTCGTTTGCAGGATGGTACGATTTCCTATGCAGGTAACGGCGGCAACAACCCTTCTATCAATACACTGCAAACCCCCAGAGGACGTCAGTTCCACCTGGTATTGCCTGATGGAACAGGCGCATGGCTCAACGCCGCGTCATCCATCAGTTTCCCCACGGCCTTCACCGGTAACGAAAGAAAAGTGCGCATCACAGGAGAAGTATATTTTGAAGTGGCCGCCAATAAAGCAAAGCCTTTCCTGGTAGAATGGGCGGAGGCGAAAGTAGAGGTGCTGGGCACACATTTCAACATCAACGCCTACGCTGATGAACCGGAGGCGATCACCACACTCGTGGAGGGTAAAATAAAGATGATGCGCGGAAAGGAAACCGTATTGCTGAAACCGGGTCAGCAGGCGGTACTGCCAACGAATGGAACATTACGGCTGCAGCAGGGCGATCCCGAACATGCGCTCGCCTGGAAGAACGGGAACTTCCATTTCGCGGGAAGAACAGGATTGGAAGAAGTGATGCGCCAGGTGGCCCGCTGGTACGATGTGGAAGTGGTATATGAAAACGGCGTTCCGCAACAGGTATTTGCGGGAGAAATGGAAAGGCAACTGACACTGAAGCAAGTGGTGAATGCCTTGAACCAGATAGGCGTGAAGGTGCGGATGGATGGAAAGAAACTGGTGGTGCGCAAATAAAATTCCACCGCAAGGTGTAGTCATAAAACTGAAAACCGGAAGTGGTGCAACACTCCCGGCAAGTAAGGCCAATAATTACAAGTAGCGTTCTGAACTGCTTATTTATCAACCAAACTGTTACAAAAGTATGTTTTTTAACACTTTTCGTAACCTGGGAATCCTATGCGCGGGCAGAAGTTCCGCCGATGGCTCCGGGTTGCGTTTATCAGCCAAAACGTATCGTGTTATGCGATTCACAGCATTTTTTCTTTTCGCTTTCAGTATGCACATCTGTGCATCGGGCGTTTCACAACAAATCAGTTACCGGGCCCGCCAGGTGGCGCTGGAAAAACTGTTCCCCGTCATCAAACAACAAACGGGTTATCTCGTACTGTATAATCCTGATCTGCTGGCGGCGAAGCCGCTGGTGTCGGTAGAGGCCAGTAATATGCCGCTGAAAAGCTTTCTGGATCAGGCTTTCAAAGGAACGGGCCTCACTTATTTTATTGAGAATAAAACCATTTTCATCAAGAAAGGAACTTTGTCTTCTGCTCCAAACGAAGTGGAAGCCAAAGAGGTGCCATTGGTAAAGGGCACCATCACCACCCACGAAGGGCAGCCACTCGCGAGTGTGTCCATCCGCGTGAAAGGCACCGATAAAGGAACGCTTACCAACGAGCAGGGGAGCTTTTCCCTGAAGAATGTGCCGGAAAATGGTACGCTCGTGATTTCTTCCATCGGGTACGAATCCATCGAAATACCGGTCTCCCGCGCCATGGGTGGAGTGAAAGGCGGTACCCGTGGATTGATGTACGCCGCGGTGGAAGATGAGCAGTTGAATATAGTGGTTTGTCTTACGCAGTCCGCCGTATTATTTGATGATGTTTCCGTTACTTCCGATGGTTTCCGCACCATGCCCCTGGAAAGAACCACGGGCGCATCTTCCAAAGTAACGAACGAGCAACTGAACGCCCACCTCAATACCAACCTGGCCGCGGCTTTGGAAGGGAAAGTGGCCGGACTGAGTTTCTATAAAAATTCGCTTCAACTCCGTGGTACAGCTACGTTTTCCTCGCTCAATGTAGGCACCACGCCACTGCTTGTAATTGACGGACTGCCCACGGAAGGTGATATCAGTCAGATCAATCCTTACGATATTGAATCGGTGACCGTGCTCAAAGATGCGGCCGCTTCTTCCATCTACGGTGCACGTTCGGCCAATGGCGTGATCGTGATCACCACCAAACAGGCTTCCAAAGGAAAGACGACCATTTCCTTTAACGTGGACCGCTTCATTACCGAACGCCCCGATCTTTCCAAAATGCACTACGCATCCACCAGCGACCTGATCGATTATGAAACCGCTGTGTACAACCGGGAGCTGCGTCGTACAGGAAGTGCAACCGCTTTGTTCAACGCGTATGGCAATTTCAGGAATGGCACCATCCGCTACTACTCTCCGCTGTACGCGCTCTTCCGGAAAGAAGCCGCGGGACAAATATCCAAAACGGAACTGGACAACACCATCAACAGCTGGCGGAACAACGATTACATGCAGGAATACCACGATGAGGTATGGCAGAATGAAGTACGCCAGCGCTATAATGTTTCGCTGAGCTCAGGGTCCGAAAAAGCGAGTACTTACTTCTCGCTCAATTTCGACCAGAATGATGCGCGCATCAAATACAATACTTCCGAAAACCTGAACCTCTACCTGAAATCGAGTTTCCACAGCAAAAAGGCTTTCACCGCCACCTTTGGCGTGAATACACAGTATTCGAAGTATGTATCTACGGCAACCGACCTCAACGATTACACCATTCAGGAAAGGTACGCCCGCATTTTAGATGAGAACGGCAATAAAGTGTATTCGCCCTATGTGAACCTCAGCGATGGATTCAGCTCCGGTGGCGGCATGAACAGTGCCGTGGCCGATACCATTCTTACCAAATCGGTGTTGAAGCCGGTTTATTTTAACGTGCTGGATGAATTGCAGAACGGAAGAACCACCACGAAAGGATTGAACATCCGCGCTTTCGCAGACTTTAACGTGAAGCTTCCGCTGGGCTTTAAATACAACCTGAAGTTCCAGGTGGAAAGAGAGTCGGCGCAACAGGAGAATTATATTGGTCCCGATGCGTACAAGATGCGCTACCTGCACAACGTGATGACCAGCTACGATGCTGCCGCCAACCGTTACACGAACAATGTGCCGAATGGCGGAAGGTATTACCAGTTCGCTACTTCCCGTTCCAACTATACTTTCAGGAACCAACTCGATTATGACCGCAGCTTCGATATCGGTGGCAGATCGAATGATTTCAGCGCACTGGCCGCATTTGAAATGAGAGAGTCTTTTGTGCCCCGGGCCAATGGTGAACTCCGTTATGGATACGATCCCGTAACGCTGACCTCGCAGTTGATCGATTGGGAAAGGTTGTCGCAAACCGGCGTATCTTCTTATCTCTACAACGGGAATAAAACCATCAGCTATCTTCCCGGCCGTGTTCAAACGGAAACCAAGCATCGGTTCGTTTCCGTGATGGGCAACTTCGGTTATACCTTTGATGGAAGATTCTCTCTTACAGGAAGTTTCAGGATCGATCAGGCCGACCTCTTCGGAACCGATCCCAAATACCGCTACCGCCCCATGTGGTCCACAGGACTCGCATGGAACGCCTCCAAAGATCCGTTGCTGAACAATATTGACTGGCTGAGTTATCTTAAGGTGCGCATGACCTATGGCGTGAACGGAAACGTGGACCAGACTTCTTCCGCGCTCATCACCGCTGCCTTGCGCAATGATAATCTTTTCCCCGCATTGCAATACCTCGTGCCCACATTGCCCAACCCGAAACTGCGTTGGGAGAAATCTGAAACCGTGAACACCGGGTTTGATTTCGGTGTATGGAAGAATAAACTCACCGGCTCGCTGGAGCTGTATTACAAATACAGTTCGGACCTGCTCACCCAAATGGACCTGGATCCCACCGTGGGCGCTACTTCCCAAACCGTAAACAATGGAGCAATGAGCAACCGGGGCGTGGAACTTTCGTTGCGCTCCACCTGGTTCGAGAAAGGAAAATGGGCGCTGAGTTCCTCCGTTACGGCGGCATACAACAAAAACAAGATTGAAAGAGTGGACAGGTTGATCAACCAGGCGTTCAACTTCATTTCCGCACCATCGAATTATTTTGAAGTGAGCACCCCGTACAACACGGTTTACGCTTACAGGTTCCTGGAAATGGTGAACGGTTATCCTACTTTCCTCAATGAAAAGGATGCTTCCAACGTTACCTTTAATACAGAAGGCAATATCGCGACCGTGGCACAAATCACCAGTCCCGACGCTATTGTGAAACTGGGGTCCCTGATCCCTGTCTGGAACGGGTCTTTCCAGCAAAGTGTTCGTTACGGCAACCTGCAACTGTCGGCGCTGTTCGCATTTTATGCCGGGCACAAACTCCGCAGGGACGTGCCTTCCATCAGCGGATTCACACAGAATACGACACATATCAACGACAGGTACACCAATACCAATACAACTACTTCCCTGCCAAGGCTGGAACTGGATTACCCTGATATCGCGGCGAGCAGTTCACACGCGAGTACATTGAGTACACTGTACCGGTATGCTGATGTGCATGTGGCCGATGCCTCTTCGGTTAGACTGAGGAATATCTCACTTTCCTATGCGCTGCCCACGGGCTATTCAGGCTGGCTGCGCACCAATAGTGTGAAGATCACCGCCCAGGTGAACAACCTTTGGTTGTGGAGTGCCGCCGGTGATGATATTGATCCGGAAACGTATAGTCTGAACGGCGGAACCCGTTCCCTGCCTACACCCAAATCATTCCTGGTAGGAGTGCAGATTGGTTTTTAACTTTCAAAAGAAGCAACAATGAAAAGAAATATAGTATACCTCTTTTTGCTGATGACGCTTTTTAGCTCCTGCAAAAAATACCTTGACCTGGTGCCGAAAGGAAAGATCGTGCTGGAAGAGGCCGAAGATTTTCACAAACTGGTGTCGTTCCCGAACAGGGGCTACGCTACTAACCAGTTCATGTACCTCGTGGATGATTACTGGATGCGGGAAGCTTACGTAATCGGTCAAACGAAAACGACGGATATTTTCAATTTTACCTACGACTCATCGGTGAGCAGGGTGGTCCGTTTTACGACATCTTCCCTCTACAACCGGGTGTACGTGTACATCAACCAGTGGAACATGATTATTGACGGGGTCGACAACAGTAAAGGCCCTGATTCCCTGAAAACACTCGCTAAGGCGGAAGCCCGCATATTCAGGGCGTTCGATCATTTCCTGCTGGTGAATACTTTCGCGAAGCACTACAACGCGGCCACGGCTGAAACAGATGGCGGCATCTGCATCATGGACAAATACGACCTGGAGGCTAAGCCGGTGAAGGCTTCTGTCGCGGAAGTGTACCGATTTGTTGAAAAGGATATCGACGAGTCCATTCCCCATCTCCAGGTTACACCTGCCGATCCTTACCATCCTTCGCTCGCTTTCGCCTATGCGCTGAAGGCGAAGGTGCACTTGTTTAAGAAAGAGTTTGATAAGGCCGAAGCGGCCGCGCTCAAATCGCTGGAGTACAACAATGTTATTTTCGACCTCGTGGATTATGCGGCGAAAGGTGGAACGGCCGCCATTAAAATGCCCGCGGGCACTAACCCGGAAATCCTGAGCATTATGTTCATGACCGGTTACACCGAGATGAATATCGCGTACAGCCAGAATTTCAGTCCGGAACTCCGGAACCTTTTCGGCGCCACCGATGCGCGTTTCAGGCTTTTTTACAATACCACCAACGCCTCTTTTCTCGACATTGGTGCGGGTACAACATATTGGTCGGCAAGGCATACCGATTATTTCTACCCATCCGTGGGTATGCGCACGCCGGAGGTGTACCTGATGCTGGCGGAATGTTATGCCAGGAGAGGGGCGCTCGATAAAGCCATGGAAACACTGAACCTGCTGCGTTCCAAAAGAATCACAAGCCCTGCGGACGCGGTATTGCCCACCCCGGCTACGGAAGTGGAAACGGTGAAACTCATCATCAACGAGCGCAGGAGGGAAATGGTACACGGCTTTAACCGTTTCTGGGACCTGAGGCGTTTTAATACAGAACCCGCTTACGCCAAAACGCTGGAACGCAGGTTCCCGATCGTAAGTACCGCCGTTCCCCAACAAACCTACACCTTACCGCCGGGGTCCCAACTGTACATATTGCCTTTCGCGCAGGATGTATTGAAGCAGAACCCCGGGCTTACCATCAATACCAACGAAGCACTGCCCTGGTAAAACGACGATCCCTTGTTTGCAGTGGTGCCGGGTGGCGCCTGGCACCGCTTTACCTTAAAATATCTGTTAGTTATGTTGCAACGTTTTGCATTTGTATGTTTTGTGTGTGTCGCGTTTTGTTTGCCGGTATATGCCCAGGCTCCCGTACAGGGGGCCGGGGGCGATACCACCGCTAAACCTGTGGTGGCTAAACTGCGCCCTTACGATAAGGTCATTACCGCATCGGCAATTTCAAAATATGGCCTGTTCGGCGTGCATGAAGTGGATGGCAGGTGGTTTTTCGAAATCCCGGATTCGCTGATGGGACGTGATATGCTGGCCGTGACCCGTTACACCGCCACGCCGCAGGGGGGAAGAGTATATGGAGGAGAAGAAGTGAACCGGCAAAGCATTTTTTTCGAAAAAACAAAACACAACAAAATATTGCTCCGCGTACGTGTGTACACACAGGATGTAAAGGATTCCTCTCAGGCCATCGCGGCGGCCGTGCGCAACAGCGATGTAATGCCCATCGTATTCGCCTTCGATGTAAAGGCGGAGAACAAAGCCGGAAACGCCAGCGTGATCGATGTAACGGATTTCTTCCGGAAAGAAAGTCAGGTGGTTTCTTTCCCCAATGAACTGAAAACGGAAAAGAAACTGAATGCTTTCGCGGACGATAAATCTTTCCTCGACAACATCAACGTGTTCCCGATCAACGTAGAGGTGAATACCACCAAAACCTACGCGGCCGCCAATGGTGTGTTTCCCGCGGCCGGAACAGGCTTCGTTACCCTGCAACTGAATACTTCTATCGTATTGCTCCCCAAAGTGCCGATGCGCAAAAGGTTCTTCGATGAAAGAGTGGGCTTCTTCGCCGAAAGCTTTACCCTGTTCGACGATGAGGCGCAGCGTGTGGAGAAATCCTATTTCATTCAACGGTACAGGCTGGAGCCGAAAGAGGAGGACATGGAGAAGTACAAAAAGGGTTTCCTGGTGGAACCGAAGAAAAAGATCACTTACTATATTGATCCCGCCACACCACGAAAATGGGTGCCTTACCTGATCGCCGGGGTGAACGACTGGAACGTGGCTTTTGAACAGGCCGGTTTCCGCAATGCCATTGAAGCGAAAGAATGGCCCGCGACTGATAGCACCATGAGCCTGGAAGACGCGCGCTTCTCTGTGATACGCTATTATGCTTCAGATATTCCCAATGCCTATGGTCCGCGCATTACCGACCCCAGGAGCGGAGAGATCATCGAAAGCCATGTGGGCTGGTACCACAACATCATGCAATTGTTGCAGGGTTGGTATATGGTGCAGGTGGCCGCCGTGGATCCCCGTGCCAGGAAAATGGTGCTGGACGATGAGCTGATGGGAGAACTCGTGCGTTTTGTGTCGTCGCACGAAATTGGTCATACCATAGGATTGCGGCACAATATGGGCGCCAGCAGCGCCACGCCGGTGGAGAAACTCCGCGATAAGGCCTGGGTGGAAAAGAACGGGCACACCGTTTCCATCATGGATTACGCGCGTTTCAACTACGTGGCGCAACCTGAAGACAGTATCGGAACAAAAGGCATCTATCCGCGGATCGGCAGCTACGACAAATGGGCCATCGAATGGGGCTACCGGTATTTCCCCGGAACAAAGGATGCATTCGCGGAGAAAAAGATGTTGCAGAAAATGATTGTGGATACACTGGCCGCACACCCCGAATTGTGGTTCGGCGGAGAAGGCAAAACGATTGATCCGCGCAGTCAGACCGAAGACCTGGGCGATGATCCCGTAAAGGCCAGCACCTATGGCATCATGAACCTGAAAAGAATTGTTCCGCACCTCCTGGAATGGACCGCGGAAGAGGGGGATATGTACAACCACCTGCAGCAAATGTATGTGAACGTGGGCAGGCAGTTCTCCCGTTACCTGTACCATGTGAACAAGAACCTCAACGGTGTGTACATCACACAAAAAAGTACCGAACAGCCCGGAGCCGTTTATGTACAGGTGCCCGCTGATCGTTTGCGCGCCAGCATCGCGTTCTTCGGAGAACAGGTACTTACACCACCATTATGGTATTACGACAGTGCCATCCTCAGCAAGTTGAACATCGACCCCGCCAAGGAAATATACACCCTTCAAAACCAGTTCCTCAATATCCTCCTGAACCAGAACATGATGGCGAACCTGCTCGATAAGTCCGCCGTTACTTCAGATGTGTATCCATTGAATGAATACCTGAACGACCTGAAGAAGTATTGCTGGAAACCACTGTCTGGTAACACCTTTGAAACTATGTTACAGCGCACACTGGAACGTTCTTACGTGGAGCGGCTCTCGCAGATCGCCATCGGCAAAAAAGTACAGGAACTGGGCACCAGCACGCAGGCCGACAGAAGCGATGTGCGCCTCTATGTACGCCAGCACCTTTCCGCTTTGCAGAAAGCAATAAAAAGAATGAAAACTAAAGGCGAAATCAATGAGCTGCACCGCAAAGAAATGATAAGGCTGATCGCTTCGGTGCTTTCGTTCCGCCATTCCTGATACCTGACAAAATAGTATATGCAAAGAATTATTGGAATATTTCTTTTACTGGCTATACAAACAACGTTACACGCGCAACATGTGTTCAAGCTTGTATTCACGGTATACCAGGCGCCCCAGGGCGACAGCTCCACGATCTTCTACCATCCGAAGGGACTTAACAAAGAAACAAAACCCTTCCTGAAGGCACGTGTTTTACTGGGAGATACTACGGGCTGGAAGCGGCAGGAATCGCAACTACTCCGTACCGACAGTGGCTGCTACGGGAAAATTTTAATACCCGCCAACACGTTGCGCCTCTTCATTCACCTGGAAGAACCGGGAAATACAGGGAAAGAAGAATTCCACTCCTGGCCAATATATGGAGCCGATAAAAAAGCGGTTCCCGGAAGCTGGGCGCTGGATGCGTTCACCCGCTGCGACCTGTTGAAACGCCCGTCTGATCCCGTGTTGAAAAGCAGCGAAATGCTTGACCCGACTTCGGCGCTTGCCGCGCTGGACCGGGAATATGCTATTCATCCCGCTACTTTTCCCGCCTATGTAAAAGCATGGGCGAGGCTCGCCGCCATGGTGCATCCGGAAACGAAAGACAGCATCATTGAAGCACGGCTGAACACCTTCCCGGGAAAAGAAATGCTGCCACTGGCCTGGGTTCGGAATATATATGAGGTGAAAAAAGAAATACTTCATTCCAACACCACCGATTTGGTGGAATGGGAACAATACATCCGGTTAAAGGACGAAAATTAGCAGTTGCTTTCTCAAAACATAATTCCCCATTTGAAGAAAACTTCGAATGGGGAATTATGTTTTATACAAATATTACTTTTTCTTTTCCGCTCTGAATTCAGAAGGTGTCATATGATAGGCGGCTCGGAAAACCTTTGTGAAATAGTTCGCGTTCGTAAAGCCCGTTTCATAAGCTACCTCGGTAATGGTTTTGTCTGTCCTTTCCAGCAACTCTTTCGCTTTCTCCAGTTTTACCGAGCGGATAAATTCAACCGGTGTAACCCCCACATATTCCATGAGTTTATTGTATAAGGAAGCCCTGCTGATAAAGAGGTGCGTACTCAATACTTCCACGGACAATTGCTGGTTATCGAGATTTTCGTAAATAAAGTTGAGGGCTTTCTGAAGGAATTCTTCTCTCTCTGAAAGCACTTCAGATTTTGGAAGCCCCACTGTTACTTTTTTCGAATAAGTATCTTTAAACGACTGGTTCAGCAGCAGGATGTTGTGCAGTTTCGCCTGCAATACCGCGAAGTCGAAAGGTTTGGTCATATAATCGATCGCGCCCGATTCCAGTCCGTACAATACATTATCCGGTGTATTGGCGGCTGTGAGCAGGATCACGGGAATGTTCTTGGTTTTTTTATCTGATTTCAGTTTCTGCGCGAGTTCCAGTCCGTTCATGACCGGCATCTGCACATCGCTCACCACAATGTCCGGGTGGTGCAACAACGCCTGTTCCCAGCCCGCTTTTCCATCAGCGGCTTCCACAATGCGGTACAACGAACGGAGGTTTTCCCTGATATAAAAACGGAAATCTTCGTCGTCTTCCACAATGAGGATGCAGGGCAGACTATGGTCAACGGAAGCTGTTGCTGCTGGTACACTGCCTTGAACGTTTTCCGCAATAAGAGATTCAGGCAATACCACAGGTTGGGTTTCGCCACCGGCTTTTTCCAGCGAAAGATCGAAGGAAAAAGTACTTCCCCGGCCCACTTTGCTTTCCACGGTAATCCTTCCGCCGTGCAGTTGTACGAATTCCTTGGTGATGGCCAGTCCGATACCGGTGCCGTGGTTCAGTATGTCCGGTGTGGTCTCGTGCTGGAAGAAACTTTCGAATATGCGTTCCCGTGCCTCTTCGGGAATGCCGATACCGGTATCGGATACGGAAACTTTCAGGTGAACGTCACTGTTGGTTTCGGGTACGGGAACGGCTTCCACGCGAATATTGATGCGCCCGTTTTCAGGGGTGAACTTGAACGCGTTGGAGAGGATGTTGAAGAGAATGCGTTCGATTTTATCGTGGTCGAATAAGGTGTGGGCTTCGGGCACTTCGCTTTCAAACCGGAGTTCGATCTTTTTCCTGCGCGCCAGGTCCTGGAAGGAATCACAAACATCTTTCATGAAAGCGATGATATTCCCTTCACTGCGCTGCAGTTTCAGTTCCCTTTCTTCCATTTTTCTGAAATCGAGCAGTTGGTTCACCAGGTTCAGCAGCCGCCTTGCGTTGCGCCGGATCAGACCGAGCTGGCCCGCGTGGGGTTCTTCCTTTACATGACCAATGAGCGTTTCCACCGGCCCGGTAATGAGCGAGATCGGGGTCCTGAATTCATGACTGAGGTTGGTGAGGAACTTGATCTTGATCTGATCGAGCTTGTGGAGGTACTCCGCTTCTTTTCTTTCCCTTTCAATCAGTTCTTTCGCCTTTTGCCTTTCCTGCTCCAGCTCGAAGCGGGTGCGTATTTTCCTGATGCCGAGGCGTCTTAAATACAGCATAATCCCGAGCGCGAGTAGCAGGTAGAGCACGTAAGCATAGATGGATCGCCACAGAGGAGGGTCCACATGAATCCTGATGGCACGCCCGGTTTCGTTCCAAACGCCGTCGTTGTTGCTGGCGCGTACACGGAAAGTATAGTTGCCCGGGGGAATATTCGCGAAGTAAACACTGTGTTCCTTGCCCACTTTTATCCAGTCTCTGTCGAGCCCTTCCAGTTTGTACTCATATTGGTTGGCTTCGGGAACCGTAAAGTCGAGCGCTTCAAAGGCGATGGAAAAACCTTGTTGGTATTTGAGGCTTATTTCATCGGCCAGGAGTATCGACTTTTCAATCGGTCCTTTGGGAGAGGGAGAAACGGATCGGTTGTCCACTTTCAGATCGGTGAGTACTACTTCGGGAACGTTGCGGTTGGTTTTCAGGTTGGCGGGGTTGAAATAGTTGAAGCCGTTCTGTCCCCCGAAAAAAAGCGCGCCATCGGGCATCATAATGCCCGCGCCACGCGTAAAGGCGCCCGCCTGCAGCCCTTCGTTCACCGAATAGTTCTTGAAACGCCCGGTGGCGGGATCATAGCAACTGAGCCCGTTGTTAGTGCTGATCCATATTTTTCCGCTCTGGTCCTCTATTATTTTATACACCATCCCATTAGCGAGACCATCTTTCTCAGACAATGTTTCGAAGGTACCGGCGCCTTTTTTAAGCAGCCCCACACCGTTGCCGCCTGTTCCGGCCCATACGTTTCCCTGTGAATCTTCCAGGATAGACAGGATGTAATCACCCGGAAGCCTGCTGTTGGCCTTGGTATAGTACCGCGGGTTGCCGCCTGCCGGATCCACCACGGAGATGCCGGCGCCATAGGTGCCGATCCAGATGCGCCCCGCTTTGTCTTCCTCAAAAGCGCGGATAAACCTGCTGGCGGGCCTGGCGGGGTCGTTTTCCTTTTCGGGATCGTGCAGAAAGCGGGTAATTGGCCCACTGGGGGGAATGATATTGATGCCGCCGCCGTTGGTGCCTACCCAGATATTTCCCCGGCGGTCTTCCAGCAGGCAGAATATATTGTCGCTGGTAAGGTTTCCGGGGCCTTCGCCTTTGCTGTAATGCTGATGCGTTCCGTTAGCGGGATCGTAACGGTATATACCATCTGTATAGGTGCCCACCCATAACTTGTTGTTCCCGGCCATTTCAAGGGCGAGGATGGTGAGCCCGCTTTTGGTATTGTCGGAATTGTTCGTGAAGGGAAGATTAATCGGGTCGAGTAAGCCCGTGTTCCGGTGGTAAAGGTGCAATCCGCCGCCGTCGGTTCCCACAAATACATCGTTGTTGTGACCGGCGAAGGAGGTGACTACGGGTGATCGCAGGCCGAACGGGTCAAACGGACTGTATTCCTTCAGTCCGAAATAGTTGAAGTTCTCATCGTATTTGTTCAGCCCCCCTCCAAAGGTGCCGACCCAGTAGATGCCCTGGTTATCAACTAATATGGAACGGATTGATCTGCCGCTGATGCTCCTGGGGTTTCGTTTTTCAGGCAGGCAAACGGTGAGTTGCCCGGTAGCGGTTTCCAGAATATTCAAGCCCATTTCCGTACCGATCCATAGCCTTCCTTTATTGTCCGCTTCCAATGTAAATATGATCCCCGAACTTAATTTAAAGGGAGAAGACCGGGCGGAATAATTCCGGAAAGCGGATTGCTCCGTAAGAAATCTGGCCAGGCCGTTATCGGTTCCTACCCAGATGGTGCCGTTCTTTTCCTCTACTATCTTATTGACAATATTGTGCGGCAGGCCGGAGGTGTCCCCGTTTTTGTGGACAAAATGTTTCAATTGCTGCCGTTGGGGATCGTACCAGTATAAGCCTTCGTGGGTGCCCACCCAGATATTGCTGCGGCTGTCTTCCAGAAAACACAGGCTTACTTTCCCGCTGAGTTCGGAAAGCAAGGGTTTGTACTTTCCTCCGGTAAGCTGTTTTCCCGTTTCAGGGTCTATTATATACAAACCGCCGTAGCTGCATACCCAAACGTGACCGTCTTTATCACCATGAATAGCCGTGATGCCCACACCGGGTTGCCCGGGGCCGCCGGAGCTGTAGTTGGAAATGGAGTCCTGTGTTCTTTCATAAATACTGAGGCCGCCGCCGTTTGTGCCGATCCAGATGCGTCCGTTCCTGCTTTCAAAAAGGGAGGTGATGTGGTTGGCCTTCAGGCTGTTGGGGCGCGCGGGGTCGTGGCGGTAGGCTTTGAAGTTGGTGCCGTCAAACCGGTTGAGTCCATCTTCCGTGGCCAGCCATATAAAGCCGAAACTGTCTTTCAGAATATCATAAACCGTGGCGGAGGATAGCCCCTGTCGGGAAGAGTACTTTCTGAAACTCGGTTCAGCGGGTTGGGCCGTAAGCACCAGGCATACGGAAAAGGAGAGGAGAATGGTAGTTACATAGCTATATATCTTCATATGGTTAAGCCTGGGTGTTAGTGGGCAAGGCGTCACTATTTGGGAATGCAATAATAGTTTTCCGTCCTGAAAACCGGCATTATTGGAAACGGTTGCAATATTCTTTCCACGTTTTTTTAACTGCTTATACTTTGGTCAAATCCGGCTATACATTCGGGTGGTACAGCAGTTCAGCGCATTCAAATTTCAATATTTTTTTTCCCTTTTCCTAAATGTCAAATAAAAAGAAATCGGTTACATTTTTTTTCTAGTATTGATATTCAAATATTTATAAAGTGTATAATAATTTATGTATCAGAATCGCTAGACAATATTACCCTAAATTTAGAGAATCTTACTATACGCCTTTGGAATAGGCATCTACTTTTGGATTGAATCTGCTTGTTAACGAGGCCGGTTCAATTTCTCCGAAAATCGTAATTGCCAAAACTTTAAAAACGATTGCAATGAAACCAAAACGATGCTTATGCCCTGGCAGCTGTTGCCACTTTTCAATTAACGTCAATTTTACATTTATCAGAACGGAGTAAAATAGTCTGCGGTTCCTCTGGAAGGCGGACATTTTGGTTTTCTGTTCAAAGTATTTAGCTTTTGTTAATATGTTCTATTCTGAGGAGCTGTGTGCTCTTTGTATCCCTACATCATTCACAAACCAAAAAAGCTCAAAATGATTTTAAGTTTAAACATGCGGAAGCGGTTGCTTACGGCTGCGGCAGCGCTGTTGGCGATGGTTGTCTGCTCGCCCGTGCAGGCGCAGGATGCGCGGGTGGTGCGCGGCGTGGTGCTTGATGCCTTGCAGGTGCCGGTGAACGGCGCTTCGGTGCGGGTATTACAGGCAACCGCCAGTACAAAAACGGATTCGGAGGGAAAATTTTCCCTGAATGTACCCGCCAACAGGCGGATTTTACAGGTGAGCCATGTGGGAAAGGCCACCCAGGATGTAAACATTGGCACCCAGGATTATGTGGTGATTACGATGAAGGACAGCACTTCGGAGATGGATGAGGTGATTGTGGTTGGGTATGGTAAGCAGAAGAAAGAGTTGGTGGTATCGGCAGTGAGCCAGACATCAGGTAAAATTCTGGAGCGTGCAGGAGGTGTTTCCAATATTGGTGCTGCGCTTACCGGAAACGTACCAGGCCTTATCACGGCACAAAGTACTGGTTTGCCGGGTGAAGAGGATCCTCAGTTGCTGATTCGTGGCCGAAGCACATGGAATGATGCCAGCCCGCTGGTATTGGTAGACGGTGTTGAAAGGTCCATGAACAGTGTTGATATCGGCTCGGTAGAAACCGTTACGGTCTTAAAAGACGCATCAGCTACTGCCGTTTTTGGATCGCGTGGCGCGAATGGCGTTATCCTCATCACTACAAAAAGAGGTAAGCTTGGCAGGGCGTCAATCAGAGGTACGGTTAATACCATTGTAAAGGTTCCTTCCAAATTGCCCGGAAAATACGATGCTTACGATGCGCTGCGGATGAGGAACGAGGCCATTGAATATGAACTTGCGCTCAAGCCGGAAAGCTGGAATAATTATCTTCCACAGAGCACACTTGACAAATACCGTAATCCCGCCAACCAGCAGGAAGCTGAAAGATACCCCAATGTGGATTGGGTAGAGGCGCTTTTTAAAGACTACGCAACTTCAAACAACGCGAATATCAACATCAGTGGGGGAACGAAAGCGGTGAAGTATTTTAACAGTATCGACTTCCTTAGTGAGGGCGATCTCTTTAAAATATATGAAAACAAAAGAGGTTACAATCCGGGTTTTGGTTTCAAAAGGTTGAATGTACGCAGTAACCTTGATTTCCAGTTAACCCCATCCACCCTGCTGAAAACCAACCTTTCCGGTTCTTATGGAGTAAGAAAGACCCCATGGGGATTCCAAAGTGGGAGTTACGGTTCCTGGATCGATGCTTACACTACTGCTCCTGATGTTTTTGTGCCGGTTTATGAAGATGGCACCTGGGGCTATTATGCTCCCAATGAGGGGCGGGCTGAAAACTCTGCAAGAAGTCTCGCATTGGGCGGTGTACAGTTTCAGACAGCTACCCGTATTACTACAGATTTCGTACTGGAACAGAATCTCGATATGCTGGTAAAAGGGCTGAAGTTTTCCGGTACACTTTCTATGGACAACAACTTTGTGGAAAGCAACAGGGGGATCAACGATCTGTACAATGATGCACAAAGGAAATGGATAGATCCCGTTACGGGTATCGCTACCTACAAACTTGCTTTTGACGGTGTCACCAATTTCGATTTCCAGGAAGGAATCAAATGGACGCCTTCGGGTGGCAACGTTTCCGGCAACGAGCGCCGGCTGTTCTACCAGTTACAACTGAATTACGCCAAAACATTTGCGGATAAACACAGTGTATCTATAATGGGGCTGTTGAACAGGAACGTAAGAGCGAATGGAAGTGAAATTCCTTCCTACAGGGAAGATTGGGTGTTCAGGAGCAGTTACAGCTATGAAAATAAATATACCATTGAATACAGCGGCGCTTACAACGGTTCTGAAAAGTTTAGCCCGGAAAACCGCTTTTCATTCTTTTCTTCCGGAGGGCTTAATTGGATGATGTCAAGAGAGAAGTTTATGAATTCAGTGAAATTCGTAGACATGCTGAAACTCAGGGCTTCGTATGGCCAAACCGGCTTTGACAATGTTGGGGGTACGAGGTTTTTGTACCTTACAGAATGGGCTTTTGGTGGAAGATCGAGGCTGGGTATGAATGGAGAAGGTGCGGAACAAAGCCCTTACAACTGGTACAGGGAAATGAGTGTGGGTAACCCAAACCTGCAATGGGAAGAGTCACAAAAGTATAACCTGGGTGTTGAATATGAACTGTTCAGGGGACTTATTAAGGGTAAGGCTGATTTCTTCTACGACAAACGTTCCAATATCCTGTTAAGTGGTAGCCCTAACGTGAACCCAAGAAGGACGGTGCCTTCTTATTACGGGGCAACGCCTGCGGTGGCCAACCTTGGAAAGGTGGATTCAAAAGGATATGAATTGGAACTCAGCATCAGCAAAAACCTTAATCGCAATGCGCGGGTGTGGGCCGATCTGAATATGACCCATAGTCAAAACCGTGTGATGGAATCAGATGATCCCGCTTTGTTGAAAGCCTATCAGAAGAATGAAGGCTACCAGATAGGCCAGACAAGATCTTATGTAAGCCAGGGATACTACAATACATGGGATGAACTTTATGGCAGTACCATGCACAATACAAATGACCTGCAGAAATTACCCGGAAACTATCATATTGTAGATTATAACGGTGATGGTGTGGTAGATGCGCAAGATGAAATCCCGTATGGTCATACGGGCTGGCCGCAAAATACTTATAATGCTACTTTTGGATTTGACTGGAAAGGCTTTACTGTTTTCGCCCAGTTCTACGGGGTTAACAATGTCACACGTCAGGTTGTGTTTAATAGCATGACCTCTCAAAGCCACCTTGTATATGAAGAAGGGTCTTATTGGTCAAAAAACAATATTAACGCTGATGTGCCCATGCTGCGCTGGCTTTCCACACCAGCAGGGTATTACAGGGGCACTCAGTATATGCACGATGGCGCTTACCTGCGGTTGAAGAATGCGGAAGTGGCCTATTCATTCACAACTGGTCAGGTAAGACGGTTCGGACTTTCAGGATTACGTATTTACCTCAATGGTAATAACCTGATTACCTGGAGTAAAATGCCCGACGACAGAGAGTCAAACTTTGCCGGAACAGGATGGGCTTCGCAAGGCGCTTATCCAACAGTGAAACGCTACAATTTGGGCGCAAACATTACTTTCTAAGATTTTACTATGAAAAAGAATATAAAATTGTTATTGACCGCATGCACAGTGGCTGCGGCTATAGGCCTGGGCTCTTGTACAAAATTTCTTGACAGGGCACCAGAGTCGATCATCTCGGAAGATGACGCCTATAAAAATTTTATCGCTTTTCAGGGTTTTACAGAGGAACTGTACCACTGTATTCCTGATTTTACGAACGCTTACTGGACCAACTCCTGGAACTGGGGAGAAGATGAGATACAGTCTACTTCAAGGGATTTCCACTTTATCGTGAAAATCGATAATGGTGATTTCTGGGGATGGCAATCTCAGTTCGATGGATGGCAGGCCGGATGGATGGACAGAAACAATACGAGTACCAACGATGACCGTTTTGCAAAGTCGCTCTGGAAGCTTGGTTGGTACGGCATCAGGAAAGCGAATATGGGATTGGAGAATATTGATAAACTCACTGAAGGTACCCAGGAAGAACGTGATCTGATTAAAGGGCAATTGCTGTTTTTCAGAGGGTGGTTTCATTTTATGTTCATGCAATATTTCGGTGGACTGCCATATATTGATTATGTGTTACCGGCAGACGAAAAGCTAACGCTTCCGCGCCTGAAATACCATGAGTGTGCGGATAAGGCTGCCGCTGATTTCAGGGAAGCCGCAAACCTGTTGCCGCTTAACTGGGATAATACCGTAGTAGGTAAAAGAACGGTTGGTAAAAACCAATTACGCATTAATAAAATCATGGCGCTGGGATACCTCGGTAAAAATTACCTATGGGCAGGAAGTCCGCTCATGAACAAGGAGTCTACCGGAAGCGAAAGCTACAATGCAGAATATTGCAAGAAAGCCGCTGATGCTTTTGCTGAACTGTTGCAATTTTGCGAATCCGGTGAAGCGACCTACAGCCTCCTGCCGTTCGCGCAATACTCGACTAACTTTTACACTACTGGTCAGAACTGGGCGATGCCCGGAGGAACAGAGGCTATTTTCAGAGGCCCTTACTTCGGCGCTCACGGGTCTACCTACGGTACCGCAAGGCAATATGCGCCTTCGCCCATCCTGATTGATGGCGACGTTAAATTCCTGCCTACTTCCAACTATGTGAATTATTATGGAATGGCGAATGGTCTCCCCATTAAAAACATTACCCAGGCTGATCCGGAATCAGGGTATGATCCGCAATATCCCTGGAAAGGAAGGGACCCCCGCTTTTATAATGACATTGTTTTTGATGGCGTGAAATGCGTTCAGGGTAGTATTCCATCTGCTCAGGAAGAAGGAAACAGGTACGCTAATCTTTACACAGGAGGTAGTTACAGGAATATTTCTACCGGTAGCCGCACAGGATATCTGTTGTACAAGTTTATTCCGCGTACCGCAAATAAATTTGACAATGGCGACAGTTACGATAAGAGTCTGAACATTCACCTGCCATACATGCGCCTTGCCGATATCTACCTGATGTACGCTGAAGCGGCTGCGATGGGATATGGATCACCTTCTGGGAAAACGCCTTCTTATTCCCGTACCGCCATTGATGCCATCAATGTGCTGCGCGACAGGGCCGGAGTAGCGCATGTGCATGCGAAGTTTACAGCTTCCCTGGATGTATTTCTCGAAGAAGTAAGGCGCGAACGTGCTGTTGAGCTTGCTTTCGAAGGTCACCGTTTCAACGACCTCCGTCGCTGGATGTTGCTGATTAAGAGTCCATATACATTGAAAAAGTCTGTGGAGTTTGACCGGGCCGGACCAATCAATACAACGGATCCTACTGCCAACAGAGTACTCAACCTGCGCGAAGTAACCATTCTTGAAAGGAAATACACAGAAAAACACTACTGGCTTCCCTTGAAAAACGCCGATGCCAATATGTACCTCGAGTTCCGTCAAAACCCGGGATGGTAACCGTTGCTATTATATCATACTGTAATGATTAAAGAATTGATAATGAAATATTTTAAATTAACAATATTGTTCTGCGCGCTTATCGCCTTGCTCCCGGCGGTCCCAAAAGCGCAGAATGCGCCGAAGGTCAATATAAAAGCTATTGTTTACGGCGCGGACAATAAGCCGCTCAAAGGCGCACTGGTTACCAGCACTGAAAAGGGACATATTGAAGTGGTTACGGATGAAACAGGGACATTTACCCTGGAGGCACCGCTGGATGCGTCATTAAAAATTGAGGCTCCTGGCTACACAACAAAATACCTTGCCGCAAGCGCAGATTTGACGCAGGTGGTGATGGAAGAAGATAAGGATGGTGGAATGATTCCGGTTGCTTTTCGGAAAATAAACCGGAAAGACGCTTTCGGAGATGTTGCCGTGGTGAATGTAGAGGAACTGCTGAAGAAAAACTATTTTACGTATAGCCTGGATGGGATGGACGCCCTCGCCCCTGGCTTTAATGGCAACAGTACATGGGCAATGGGCAGTTACCTTTTGTTGATTGATGGAGTTCCCCGTGAAGCCGGTAATGTAATGCCGACTGAAATTGAACACATCACTTTTTTGAAAGGCGTAAATGCCGTGGCGCTTTATGGTAGCCGTGCCGCCAAAGGTGCGGTGCTGATTACCACCAAGAGGGGCAAGGCTAATGACAGAAGGGTGGATTTTCGTGTCAACTCCGGCGTGCATACTCCAAAGCGTTATCCCAAATATCTCGGGTCTGCAGAATGGATGACACTTTACAATGAAGCGTTCATTAACGATGGCAGGTTGGTGCCTGGCACGGATATACCGCACGATGAAGAAGAAATTTACAACCATGCCTCGGGAAGAAATCCATACAGGTATCCTAATGTTGATTATTATTCAGATGAATTCCTGAAAAAGGCGTACTCCAGGCACGACGCAACAATGGAAATCTCCGGCGGTAATGATAAAGCCAGGTACTATACCAATATCGGTTTCAATACTTCTGGTTCTTTGCTGAACTTCGGAGAGGCCATTAAAAACGACAGGTCCGATCGCCTGAATCTCCGCGGAAATATTGATGTAAACCTCAACGAATACCTGAGCTTTAACGTGGACGCCACAGCCATATTCTATACCGGAAGAGGAGTGAACGCCGATTATTGGGGAAGTGCGGCAACCTTGAGGCCACACCGGTTTGCGCCCCTAGTCCCAATCGAATTTATCGAAGAAACGGATGAAGCGTCTTTGCTCTTCGTAAGAAACAGCAACTATGTTATTGACGGGAAATACCTGCTGGGTGGAACCCAGCTTGATCAGACCAATCCCTTCGCCGCAATTTATGCGGGAGGAAATAATAAGTATACCAGCCGGCAGTTTCAATTCAATACAGGTGTGAATGCGGATCTCCGGAATGTGTTAAAAGGGCTTTCCTTTAATTCCCAGATCGCGATAGACTATAATACTTCATATAACCTGTCTTTCAATAATAGTTACGCGGTATACAGGGCTGATTGGAATACTTACTCCGGCACCGACCTGATCAGCAGCTTGCAGAAGTTCAATGAAGACCAGAAAAGTGGCGTTCAGAATGTGAGCAATTCCTGGTACAGGCAAACCATTGCGGCCAACGCGTATTTCAATTATAAAAACACTTTTTCCGGCAAGCACAATGTATCCGCTATTGCTGCGGTAAATGGTTTCCAGATATCTGAATCAGCTATTTACCACAGGATAAGCAATGCTAACCTCGGTTTCCAGGCGGGTTATAATTATGCACAGAAATATTACTTCGATTTCAGCGGCGCGCTGATCCATTCCGCGAGGTTGCCTGAAGGACAGCGGAAAGCATTTTCTCCCACAGTGTCCCTCGGATGGAGGCTCAGTGAAGAGCAGTTCCTGTCAGGTTCAGGTTTTGTAAACGACCTGAGACTTACGGCATCAGCAGGCATTCTGCATACCGATCTTGATATTGCTGATTATTATTTGTACGAAGGTATTTACACCGTTAACGGCTCATGGTATGGCTGGAAAGACGGTACCGGCATTCAGGCCACCGAGTCCCGCCGGGGGGCCAACCCGATACTTTCGTTCCCCAAGAGAGAGGAGTTGAGTGTAGGATTGGAAGGTTCCTTTTTGAACAATACCTTGAAACTAGGAGGTAATTTCTTTGTGAATACCATGTCGGGCAATGTTATCCAGGCAGCGGTGCTGTATCCTTCTTATTTTACTACCGGATGGCCTGTTTCATCTTTTACGCCTTATGTTAACTACAACAATGATAAACGTACCGGCTTCGATTTTAACGCAAGTTTCAGCAAGCGTACCGGAGAAGTGGACTGGTCTGTTGGCGTGAATGGCATGTATTATGCCACCAAGGCCACAAGACGTGCTGAAATACCTGCAGAAGAAAACCTCAGGAGAGCAGGAAGACCCCTGGATGGAATATGGGGGCTACAGAATGAAGGTTTTTTTATGGATGACGCAGATATAGCCGCATCCCCAAATCATTTGGGACAGGTAATGCCTGGAGACATCAAGTACAAGGATCAGAATGGCGATGGCCTGATAGATAGCCGGGATGAAGTATATCTTGGCCGCGGAGGTTGGTTTGGCGCACCGCTCACCACGGGCGTTCATATATCCGCCAAATGGAAAAATCTTTCACTCTTTGCATTGGGGGTTGGACGTTTTGGCGCTTACGCCATGAAGAACAGTTCTTACTTCTGGGTGAACGGTGAAGATAAATATTCAGAGGTGGTAAGAAACCGCTGGACAGAAGGAACAAAGCATACTGCTACTTTTCCACGGTTAACCACAGGTGCGGGAGACAATAACTTCCGTTCCTCAGATTTCTGGCTTTACAACACCAATCGCTTCGACCTTGGAAAGGTGCAGATTTCCTATGATATGACCGGTCTCCTTAAAAGCAAGGCTTTTGTGAGAGAACTGGGCGTATATGTGAGCGGCTTCAATTTGCTTACCATCTCTCCTGAAAGAGAAGTGTTGGAAATGAATGTTGGTAGCGCACCGCAAACACGTTTGTATAACCTGGGCTTAAAGGCGTTGTTCTAGCCCGGGAAGTAGTAATTATTAAAATGAGAAGAATGAACAAGATATTATCTATACTCCTTGCCGCGGTTGTGTTGCTTTCTGGGTGTAAGGATCTTATTGAGCCTGCAATAGAAAACAACCGGCAGCTTGATCCTGCGGATTACGTTCCGGGCGATGCAAGATTTCCGTTTGGTTTGCTGCTTAACGGGTACAATCGTCTTCCAACAAATGGATGGTCATTTAATGATGTGGCCACCGACGATGCCGTAAGTAACGATCCCAATAATGGATACCTGAAGATCGCTTTAGGGCAGTGGACCGCTACCAATAATCCTGCAAGCCAATGGAACAATAGTTTCGCTGCCATTCAGTACATGAATATTGCACTGGAAGAAATAGAAAAGGCAAAACTGGCAGCCGATCCTGTTGTAAGCGATTTGTATAAAAAAAGGTTTAAAGCTGAAGCCCGTGGTTTAAGGGCGATATTCTTCTACCACTTGTTACAGAACCACGCGGGTGTTGCACAGGATGGTAAATTGCTTGGCGTGCCCTTACTTTTAAGTGTGCAGACGCCAGCTTCAGAGTTTAATATACCCCGTGCCACTTTTGAAGAGTGCATGCAACAAATATATACTGATCTGGACGCTGCCATAGAAGCATTGCCACTGGATTACGAAGATGTTGCAGGAACCGGGCAGATACCTTCTCATTATGGCAATATTACCGTATCACAATATAACCGTGTCTTCGGTTCAGCCTTTCGTGGTTTCTTTACAGCAAGAATAGCCCGGGCCATTAAAGCACAGGCTGCATTACTGGCGGCGAGCCCCGCATACAGTGCCGGTTCTACCACTACGTGGGCACAGGCTGCCAACTATGCCGGTGCTGTACTGGCGCTTAAGGGTGGCGTAGGTTCATTGGCAGCGAATGGCCTTACATGGTATTCCAATGCAAGTGAAATTACAGCGTTGAAAGATGGCGCCAATCCTCCGGAGATCTTATGGAGAAACAACTATGCGGACAACAGGGACCTGGAACAGGCCAACTTCCCGCCCACATTGTTTGGTAGCGGTAGAATAAATCCAACGCAGAATCTTGTAGATGCATTTCCTATGGCCAATGGATACCCTATTTCCGATCCCAACAGCGGTTACAATTCCAATGATCCTTATGCAGGAAGAGACCCCCGCCTCCGTACATTTATCCTCGTGAACGGTGGAACAGCGGGGCCGGCAAATACGGTAATTACTACAGCTGCAGATGGCCTTAGCAACGATGCCCTGAATAAAGTGGAAACATCCACAAGAACCGGATATTACCTTCGCAAACTGTTGCGCCAAGATGTAAACCTGAATCCCAATTCCGTAAACAATCAGCGTCATTACAAGCCGCATATCCGTTATACTGAAATCCTGCTTATGTATGCTGAAGCTGCAAATGAAGCCTGGGGCCCAACCGGCTTTGGTGAGCAAAGTTTCTCAGCTTACGATGTAATTAAAGCGATCAGAGGCAGGGCCGGAGTGGGCACCAATAACGGTGATCCATATCTCGAAGCCGCAAAAACAAGCAAGGAAACAATGAGGGCGCTTATCAGGAACGAGCGAAGGCTGGAACTTTGTTTCGAAGGATTCAGGTTCTGGGATCTCCGCCGCTGGAATGCTAACCTTACCGAAACCGCTAAAGGAATGAGCATCAGGAACGGAACCTATAGTATCATCAATGTGCAGGAAAGGCTGTTTGAAAGTTATATGAATTACGGCCCGATTCCACAAAGCGAAACACTCAAATTCAGCGCACTGCAACAAAATAAAGGCTGGCAATAACCAACCGCCTTCTTACAACATTAAAGATTGAACTTATGAAGAAGAGTTTGTTTTTCCTCGCGATGATAACTGTTGCAGTACTCTCCTGCAGCAAGAAAGTGGATCATCCCGACTTCGATTACCAAACCGTATATTTCGCCTATCAATACCCGGTTCGTACCATCACTTTCGGTGAGGATATCTTCAGCACCGAACTCGATAACCAAGGTAAATTTAAAATCATGGCCACTACCGGCGGCGTGTACTACAGCAAAAGAAATGTAACCGTTGACGTGGCCGTGGATGAAACCCTTCTTGGGAATGGCATGACGTTCACACCAGGCGGTAATGATGTGCTGCCTATGCCTTCAAAGTATTTTTCGCTTGCTTCCAATAAAATTGTTATCCCTGAGGGAGGGCTTTCAGGAGGCGTGGAAGTGCAATTGAGCAATGATTTCTTTGCGGACCCCAACGCCATCAGGAACTCCTATGTGATCCCGTTACGCATTACCGGTGTAAGCAATGCCGACTCTATACTTTCCAATAAAAACTTCGTGCTTTACGCGGTGAAGTATGTAAACGACTGGCACGGGAACTACCTGCGCAGGGGAAAGGATGTGGTTACCGGAAGTATGAACCAAACCATCGTAAGGCACAAACCTTACGTGGAACAGGATGAAGTGAACAAGCTATGGACCCGCTCCAGAACTGATGTGGAGTTTCCCCTGGTATTGAAAAACCAGTCCGGTGGAAACGTGAACTGCCCGCTGATCCTGAAGTTTGACGCCACAGGCAAATGCACCATCTCCGCCGCAAACAGCAGCTTTACCGCTTCAGGAACCGGAACCTTCGTGAAAAAAGGAGAAAAGAACAGTTGGGGAAGTAAGGACCGCGACGCGCTTTACCTCAGCTATGAAGTTAACCTGCCCGATATGAAAGTGGTATCCACCGATACGCTCGTGGCCAGGGACCGTGCGGTAACCATGGAAACCTTCACCCCTGTTAACAAGTAATAATAACTGCTATATGAATAAAATTTATAAAACGGCTTTAGGAGTTGCCGCCATGGTTATGGCCGCATCCTGTAGTAAATACGAGCCCCTCGGCTTCGAAGTGGACAAGCCGGAAAGTGTAGTGCTCCAGGAGGAAATTGACTCCTATGACGCGCTGTTGAGTTACATCAACCTTTCCGCTCATCCTAATTTTAAACTTGGCGCCGCACTTTCATTGTCTACCTACGTGAACAAAAGCGTCATGTACCGTCTCGCCAACCGGAACTTCAACGAAATCGTGATGGGCTGGGAAATGAAACATGGCGGCGTGGTACAACCCAACGGAAGTCTTGCGCTGGAAAATGTGTCGAACCTAATGGAAAAAGCGAAGGAGGCAGGCATGCCGGTTTTCGGGCATACCCTCTGCTGGCACGCCAACCAGAACGCCAGTTACCTGAACGGGCTGATTGCCCCGCTCAGGGTTACCGCTCCTTCTTTTCCTAACGGACTGAACCTGGCGGGTGCACAGGATGGCTCCTTCACCAACTGGACCAAAGCACACGCGGGAGCAGGCATCACCGTTGAAAATATGGGTATGGGCGCCGGTACAAAAGCGATTAAGCTCGTAGCTGCCGCAGGTTCCGCCGCCGCGCAGGACCTGCAGTTGATCACACCGGCCATTACGGTTGACCCCGCACATAAATATGAAGTGGTGTGCTATATTAAATCAGATATGCCCGGCGAAGGACGTATCGCTTTCGAAGGACTTACCAATAACGAGCCTTCCGTAGACTGGATGAAAACCGGAACCGCTTCAGCTACTTTCCAAACCAGTATCTCCTGGAAGGAAATCAGGTTCCAGGTCAGCGGGTTCACCGGTAATTCCATTAAACTGCATTTTGACCTTGGATACAAGCCGAATGTAACCTACTACATTGACATCAATAACTTGTACGTTTACGATACACAGGGGACACCGATTATCAGTAACCTGGTATCAAATGGTAATTTTGAAGCAGGCTCCGGATGGGGCGGATGGGGTGGAAGCTCTTCCAGGGGGATATCTGCCGATGGACTGGGTTTTGGTAACAAGGGAAAGGCTTTCTTTGTAACCAATCCTACTAAAGCTGCGAATTTTTGGGACGTTCAAACGGTATATAACTTTGCGGAAGCGCTGAAGAACGGTGAAACCTACAACCTGAGCTTCTGGGTGAAAGGAACAGCTGAAGGGATCATACGCCCGGAACTTCAAAGTTCCGACTACTCCTCCAACGGCTTCGGTCAGGTAGGCGTTACGAAAGAATGGAAGCAGGTGAATCTTTCTACTACAGCCACTAAGGCAGATAGAACACGCCTTATCTTTAGTTATGGTGAATATGCTGGAACCGTTTACATCGATGATGTTGTGCTTACCAGCTCAAAAGGCGGCGGCGGTGGAACCACCATTGTTGAAAAAACAAATGTTGAAAAACAACAGATCATCTCTTCCGCCCTCGAACATTGGATATCCGGTATGCAGGCCGTTACCAAATCCTATGTAAAAGCATGGGATGTGGTGAACGAACCGATGGATGATGGTAAGCCTTATGAACTGAAAACCGGCGTGGGAAGAACACTGAACACCGACGAATTCTACTGGCAGGATTACATGGGTAAGGATTACGCCGTGGAAGCCTTCAAAATGGCCAGGAAGTACGGCAATGCCACCGATATTCACTTCATTAACGATTACAATCTCGAATACAACCTCGACAAATGCCGCGGCATCATCGAATACGTAAAGTATATCGAAAGCAAAGGCGCCAAAGTAGATGGTATCGGTACGCAGATGCACATCGATATCAACTCCAATAAAACGAACATCGAAGAAATGTTCAAACTGCTTGCCGCCACTGGTAAATTGATCAAAGTATCTGAACTGGACATAGGCGTTGGCGTGAAAACACCCAATGCAACCGCTGAACATTATGCCAAACAGGCTGACATGTACAGGTTCGTGGTAGAAAAGTATTTCGAACATGTTCCCGCTGCCCAACGTTACGGCATCACCATGTGGAGCCCGTTAGACAGCCCCGCAAGCTCCAGCTGGAGAGCCGGTGAGCCCATTGGTTTGTGGACCGAAGGTTATGTACGGAAACCTGCTTACTCCGCTGTAGCGGAAGCTTTGAAAGCGAAGGCGAAATAATATAAAAACAACCTTAATCCTTAAACCGGCCGGTTGCGGTGAATACCGTAGCTGGCCGGTTTCTTTTGTATTGGAAACTAAAAAAGGAGAAGCATCTTCAAGATGACTTCTCCTTTCATTTTATCAGCAGGTTGATGTATGCTTCCGCTGAAGAATGAACTATTTGAATTACCTCGTTCCCGGCAACTCCGTTTTCGTTTTATTCAATACCGAAGTAACACTTGAAATAACGCCCGCGATATCTGAAAGGTCCGCAGGTACGATCATGGAGTTGTTCGTTTTGGCCAGCTTACCGAATTCCGTAAGGTATTGCTCAGCGATGCGGAGGTTTACGGCGTTCATGCCCCCTTCCTGGTTGATGGCCGTAGCGATTTCACGGATACCTACCGCGGTGGCGCGTGCGATCAGCTCAATTTCAGAAGCGGTACCACTGGCTTCGTTGATCTTTCTTTGTTTTTCCCCTTCGGAACGGGCGATCATTTCCTGTTTATCCCCTTCGGCCCGGTTGATCTTGGCCTGTTTGTCACCTTCAGATTCCGCGATCAATGCGCGTTTCTCTCTTTCGGCACGCATCTGCTTTTCCATGGCATCTTTGATGCTTTGGGGCGGCGAAATATTTTTCACTTCATAACGCGATACTTTGATGCCCCAGGAATCACTGGCCTTGTCTACGGCTTCCACAATGCCGCCGTTCACGGTTTCTCTTTCCTCGAAGGTTTTGTCGAGTTCCATTTTACCAATGATGCTGCGCATTGTGGTTTGGGAAATCTGTATCACCGCGAAGCGGTAGTTGTCGATGCCATACGAAGCTTTTTGCGGGTCGATCACCTGGAGGTAGAGGATGCCATCCACTTCTACCGCGATATTGTCTTTAGTAATACAAATTTGTGAAGCCACGTCAATGGCCTGTTCTTTCAGGTTCTGTTTGTACGCGATCTTGTCGATGAACGGAATCAGGATATGAAAGCCTGCTTCCAGGGAGCGGCTGTATTTACCGAGTCGTTCCACGATATAAACGGAGCGTTGCGGCACCACTTTAAAAGTGGACAGGAACGCGACAAACACAAATACGGCTAAAAGAATGAGGATAACTGTTGTTGCGGTCATATTGTTTGGGTTGATCTTACGATGAGAAGGATGCTTTTGTTGCCGGTGATGATGACGTTCTCGCCCGCGGCGATGGTGTCGTTGGAGGAAGCCTCCCAACTGGTGCCTCTGAAAGTTACTTTTCCGTTAGTTCCCGGCGTAATGGGTGTTTCCGCCTTTGCGGATTGTCCGATAAATTCATCTTCCAGCGCCTGGGGCGATTTTTTGCCCATGCCCAGTTTTGTTCTGATCCAGTTGCGGAACAGCAGTACGTTGAGCAGAGAACTTCCCAGGAAAATAATGAGTTGTGTGTTTAGGGAAATATCGGTGAACAGGGCGATAATAGCCACTATCCAGGCACCTGTACCAAAGAAGAACAGGATAAAGCCCGGAAGGGCGAATTCTAGTAGAAATAGCACCAGTCCGATAAAGAACCAGATCACGGCGATGTTTTGGAAAACTTCCATGGGTTTAGTTTGTGTACACTGCCGAATATAGGGGATTTTTACCGAACCGGGGGAAGGTTTGGATGAACGGAACTAAGCGCCCTTGCTAAAGATCAGGTTTGAGGAAGTTTTCAGCCGCAGGCGTTTCTTTATCCGGAGCATGGTCTGCACGATGTTCTTGCATGGCGCCGTGGTTACCCGGTACATGATCGTCTATAAACTCCGGGTTGGCATCAGGAGTTTTAATGTTAACGGGTAGTTTTTGAAGGTCCACTTTATTGGGAATGTCTTCCCGCTCTTTCTTTTCCATATACTATAGTTTGAATGGTGTTGTCCGGACTTATTTGTCCGCCTTCTTTTTGGGTACTTTCGCCCCGGCGTCTCTCGCTTCCGACAGTCCGATGGCTACGGCCTGTTTCCTGCTTGTGACCTTTTTGCCGCTGCCACTTTTCAGTGTTCCTTTTTTCATTTCATGAACGGCCCGCTCTACCTTTTCGGAAGCTTTGGCTGAATACTTTGCCATATCGGTTCATTTTGAATTAAAGTATAAAAGGGTTTTGGCGTTGACCAAAACCCTTTTTGTAGTTTCCCTTCGCCGGCATTATCCGGATCAGGTGGTATGGGTATGATCTCAGGCTTTTCAGCCACCCCTTACTACATGGTATAATGTGTAAAAAACATGCCGGAATGTTTACCGATAGGTATCTTGAAAGAGGTGTGAACAAATGCCCACACCTGTAAAAATCGCGACACGTTCAGGATGATTGTAAAAGATAACAGGTGAATGTACTGCCCACTTCAGGTGTGGTATCAACAGCAATCCAACCCTGGTGCGCCTGGGCGATCTTTTCTGAAAGACTTAAACCAATGCCAGTTCCCGCCGGGCGCGGATCGCGCGGATATTGAACGAACATATTAAAGATGCGGGGAATCTCCTCGGGCGGAATCCCTTGGCCGTTGTCTGAAACGGCGATGCGTGCGTATTTTTTTTCGCCCTCTGTTTCAAGTGCTATTTTTAAACTGATTGCGGGCGTTACAGATGGGCGCGAAAACTTTAAAGCATTGTCCAGCAGGTGATAGAGCAACTGCTCCACCATTTCTGGCGAGGCAAAAATTTCGGGAACAAGTTCAGTGGTAATAACCGCTTTCTTTTCTGTTGTCTTTTTCTGAAGTCTTTCAAGGGTTTTTTCTACAACCGGCGCCAGCGCGAAGATTTTCTTCTCCTTTAATACATTCCCGGCTTCTGCCAACTGTGTGAGGTCGTCCAGCAGAAGGTTCATCCTGGAAAGGGAGGATTGCATCCGCCGGAAATTCGCTTTGGAGCCATCACTCAGTTTCCGACCTTCCGATTTGATCACCAGTTCAAGCCCCGTGTAAATATTGCGTATCGGATGCTGTAATTCTGAGGTGGTGATGAGTGTGAACGCGGAAAGCTCGCGGGAAATCTTTTCAAGTTCACTGCATTTGTCGTTGAGATCGTCGTTCAGTTGCTTCAACTTATTTTCCGCGTCCATACGGTGCGATACATCGTGCATGATCACTACGGCGCCTTCAACCTGTTCCTCCAGGTTTTTCAGGGGCAAGGCATGGCTTTCATACGCGTTCCTGCTGGCCACATCACCTCCGGAGGAGAGGAATGCGGTTTCTCCTGATAGTGCCGTTTCTATGGCTTTGCGCAACTGCTCATCTTTTTCTGTAAACGGGAACAACGATAGAAGGGGGGCTCCTTTTGCCTTTTCAGTCGCAATACCGGTATCCCGGACCAGGGTGCTGTTCCATGATACCACCCGCCACTCCATGTCGATCGAGAAGATTTTATCCGACGTAGCATTGATGATCATTTCATAAACGGAAGGCGCATAGATCGAATAAGGTTGCATATCAACTGTTTAAGATTTACGAAATTAAATACTGATTAACTTTGACAAAATTTTTGTATTTCATTTTTGATTGACGTACTTTTAAACTACTTGCGGATTTTCGAACCCCGTCCCGCAAAGTTCATACATCATTATTCTTCCCAACCGTAATTTATGATTTGCATACTGCCGATCCTTTAGGGATATGGAGTGTATCGCTGTTTTCGTTTCCTGGAATCTTATACCTCTCTTTCACAGTTATTCATTCATCCATAAAACTATTCCTATGCAAAAATTGATGCTTCTTATCGACGACGACAAAGAGGAACAGGAAATATTAAAAGCAGCCGTGGAAAAGGCTGATCCCGATGTTTCTTTCGCGTGGGCGGCAAACGCTTACCGCGCGGGTCTGTTCCTGGAGCAGGTACTCCCCGATCTTATTTTCCTGGACTATAACATGCCGGGCATTAATGGCCTGGAGCTGCTTTCTTCCCTCCGCAAAAAGGAGAAGATGAAGCATGTGCCCGTATTCATTTATACGTCGGCGCTTACGCCTGCCTTGCAGGAAAGGGCCAGGACGCTGGGCGCCAATGGTTGCCTGGAAAAGCAGCCGGATACGAAGCGGCTTGTACGTGATGTACAGGATGCGCTGCGTACCGTGGCCGGAACAAAATATCATCCCATTCATTAAAACCTTAAAACAATGCGTGTACACATCATTGAAACGGACAGCCAGTTTTCAGGTGTTATGGCCCGCTTCCTTGAAAAGAATGATTGCAAGGTGACCAGGAGCGGCTTTTCAGAAAGGACGATTGTGTCGGATGTGGATGCCCTGGTGTACGACCTGGACGCGAATGTTGATCCGGCATTAAAACACCTTGAAAATATTATTCAGGAACATCCTGAAATCCCAGTAATCGTTACTACCGACACCGATGATATCAAGATTGGTGTGGGTATCATTAAAGCCGGTGCGTCGGATTGCCTGGTGAAGCCATTCCTGCCCGACCAACTGAAACAGGCACTCAGCAACGCTGCCGCCCGTAAAAAAAAGCAGGTAGAAGCGTGCGTGGCGGATGAAAATGAAATTCCTGTAAAAGCAGAAATGCCACCGGATGAAAATGTTTCATCAGAAGAATTCCTCTGGACACCTGGCACGGATATGTTGCGTACCCAGGCTGAACAGATGATCCGAAATAATGGAATGGTCTTCATTTATGGGGAAGCAGGCACAGGGAAAAAAAGCCTCGCCAGGTATATTCATGAACACAGCAGTCGGAGGAATGGACCTTTTGTTGTGGTGGAAGGCGCAACAATTAAGGAGCATTGTAAACAATGGACAGAGCAGGCGAAATCAGGAACGTTATTCATTGAAAAAACGGAAGAGGTGCTACAGGAAGTATTGGCTGTTTTGCTGAATACTTCCGGCAACGATACACGGTTGATACTTTCTTCCACACACGCACTCGAAACGCTGAGCCAGAAAGGGCATATCAATCCATCGCTGTTGAGTGGTGTTGAATATTATAGTGTATACCTCCCGCCATTGCGGAAACGTTCCGGCGATATACTGGCACTTGCGCACCATTTCAGTAGCGAAGCCTGCACTGAACTCCGGAAGGAGCGTATGTTCTTTTCCTCCGATGCCGAACGCGATTTTATGGCTTATGACTGGCCGGGTAATGTCCGGGAACTGAGAAACGTGGTGAATCGCATGGTATTGCTAGGTAGTGGGGGAGAAGCATGGCGCGCAGCTTATTTCAATTTCAGAAAAACGGGAGCAGGGCAGATGGAAGCCGAGAAGGTTCCTGAAACCAAGGCTTCCATCAATTTAAGGGAGGCTTCGGCCAAGGCTGAAATGGATTTTATCCTGCGTATGCTGGAGAAGGTGAAATTCAATAAAAGCGCCGCCGCCCGGCTTATGAACATCAGCAGGCGCACGTTGTACAATAAATTAAGGATGAGTTGAGGTCGGTTGAAGATGGTATGATTTTTTTGCCGGGAAGGATATGAATACAGCACAGGAGCAACTTTGGTGGAGAAGCGCCGTAATTTACCAGGTATACCCGCGGTCGTTCGAGGACAGCAACAATGATGGTGTGGGCGACCTTAATGGCATCCGTAAACGATTGAATCACCTCGTTGAACTGGGGGTGGACGCACTTTGGATTTCTCCCATATATCCTTCCCCCATGGCCGACTTCGGTTATGATATCAGTGATTACACCGATATACATCCGATCTTTGGTACACTGGCTGAAATGGAGGCGCTAATTGATGAGGCGCATGCGTTACAGCTCAGGATTATACTCGACCTGGTGCCGAACCATACTTCCGATCAGCATCCCTGGTTCCTCGAATCGCGCTCCTCGCGTTCCAACCCGAAAAGAGACTGGTATATATGGGAAGATCCCCGCCCTGATGGAGGTCCGCCCAACAACTGGCTCAGCGTATTCGGTGGCGGAGCCTGGGAATGGGAGGAGCATACCGGGCAATATTATTACCACGCTTTCCTGAAAGAGCAACCCGACCTCAATTGGAGGAATCCCGAGGTGAGAGCCGCTATGTACGATGTAATGCGCTTCTGGCTTGAAAAAGGCGTGGATGGCTTTCGCGTGGATGTGATGTGGCACATGATCAAAGACACGCGCTTGCGCGATAATCCCGTCAATCCCGGGTATGCTCCAGGGCAACCCACCTATAATCAGTTGTTGCCGGTGTATTCCACCGATCAGCCAGAGGTCCATGATATTGTTGCTGAAATGCGGGACATAATGGAAACTTTCGGCAACGGTAAACTGCTGATCGGCGAAGTGTACCTCCCGTTACAGGACCTGGTATTGTATTACGGCAAGAACAACGAAGGGGCGCATCTTCCCTTCAATTTCCAATTGATTACCCTGCCCTGGGAAGCCAGGACCATAGCCGCTTGTGTGGATGAATACGAAGGATTGCTTCCTGCGGATGCATGGCCCAACTGGGTATTGGGCAACCACGATAACCACCGGGTGGCAAGTCGTACAGGCATCCAGCAGGCGAGGGTGGCCGCTATGTTGCTGTTCACCCTTCGTGGCACACCTACCGTGTATTATGGCGATGAGATCGGTATGCGGAGCGTGGCCATTCCGCCGGAAGAAGTAAAGGACCCGCAGGGGCTCAATATGCCAGGTCTTCACCTCAGCCGTGACCCGGCGCGCACGCCCATGCAATGGGATGCTTCTCCATACGCGGGATTTTCAGGTGTGCGTCCCTGGTTGCCGGTGGAACGCTCCTGGCAGCGTTGCAATGTGGCCATGCAGCAGGATGATCCTTATTCCATGTTATCCCTTTACAAAGCACTGATCAAACTCCGGAAGGCCGAACCCGCCTTGCATGCGGGACAATACGATCCCGTTTATGCCGACAGGGGCATTATGGCGTTCACCAGGAAAATGCCAGGCCGGCATTACTTTCTCATTGTGCTCAACATGACACATGCGCCAGCCTGGTTTGTTCCGGCGCATTTTACCTTTAAAGGAAAAGTGGTATGCGCCACCATTCCCGAATGGACCGGCGTGGAAGTGCACAACAGCATCGGTATGGATGGTGACCTCGGACTTATTATTCAACTGGAACAATAACTTGAATCTATTATGAACAGCATTGAACCCGATAAGGCATTAATAGAAACATTGGCGCAGTTGCTTAAGGACCGGAAAGAAACCATTGCCGCAGCGGAAAGCGTAACCGCCGGCCTTGTACAGTTCAGTCTGTCAGGGATGCCTGAAGCCTCACTTGTTTTTAATGGCGGCATCACCGCATACAACCTGGAACAGAAAATAAAGCACCTGAAAGTGGATCCCGTGCATGCGGCAAGGGTAAACTGCGTTTCAGAACGGGTGGCCGTTGAAATGGCCGCTGAAGTGGCCACCGTTTTTGATGCTGCCTGGGGCATCGGCATCACAGGGTACGCCGCACCGGTGCCGGAGTCGGAAAACCGGCTGTTCGCCTATTATGCCATCGTGTACCGGCAGGAGCTTCTGGGCTCCGGTATGTTAACCGGCAAGGAAGGAACACCTATGGCGTTACAAGCTTATTATGCCCATACATTATTGAAGCGGTTGCTGGAAATGATCCAAGCGAAAACCCCCGCTTAACGGTGCGGGGGTTTTTCTTTGTAATATTTGTTCTTCTTTTTCTGATAAGAAGATTCGTTGGTGTAATCGTCACGTCTTCCGAAGTTGGATTTTTCCTGCCAGGCTTCCGGATGTTGTTCAGCGGACTTTTTATGCTCGTCCGCTTTGATAAGCTTGTCTTCGCCTGATGTTTTTTGTTTCATGGATTTAAATTGAAGGATGAAAGCCTAATCACCGTGAATTGGGTTGAGCTGTATCCCTTCTCGCCATTGTATCTACAGAAAGCGGCGTTGTATCATTGCTGTTAGGGAATCCTCTCGTGGAGTCCGCATGCATTTCAATGCGGGTGCTGTCCTGTTCAGCTTTGTCGTTGCCGCCGTTTCCGCAGGCGACCACGCTAAGGCACAAAATAATAAAGGCTATTGACTTCATGGTAAATGAATTTTATGTTTTGTTACGCAGCGGCTCTTCTTCCTCCTCTTCTCCAACGCTGTAATAATCGTTCTCTTCATCGGTGTCATCTTCATCGTCGTCTCCGGGGATGTCCAGTTCAGTGCCATCAGAAGTGGTGTCTCCTTCGTTGAGGGGATCGCCTTCATCATCGGTATCATCCAGTTGGGCTTCGTCAAACAATTCGTCATCATTATCATCGTTGTCCTGGTCAGGGTTTCCCAGTGCGGCAATGTCCTCATCGGTAACTTCCGCATCCATGTCTTCAGGGTTTTTCTTTGGTCCCTTTTGCGCGTAAAGGTCGGCCCTGTCGCGGATCACTTCTTCCTGTTGTGGCGTTTGAATACCTGTTGCTTTTTGAGATGATTTGCTTAATAACATAGTTCAGTATTTAATTGGATTGAAGAAATAAGGGTTAATCATCCCGTGTTTTTTTCTTGCCCTGCATGGCGATGTAGGTGCCGATCAGGAGCAGGACAATAAATGTGGCGATGATCATTATTACCATATCAGATGCTTTTAAATACCTATGCAAATTTCGGGAACGCCTGAAATGGGCTGATTTGTGAAGGTTTTTCCCGGACATGTATATAAAATGCTTCAAAACACATGGCCTGCATATTGAACGGATGCACAAAAAACTATGTATATCGTTCCCGTTTTAGCGGCTTCCGTCGCGGCTACGGCCGTTATGTCTTTTTATATGTTTATCATCTCTCTTTTCAGCGGAAAGGAATACCGGATCCCCTTTGTTCTCGGGAGTATGTTCAGCGAAAAGAGCACCGCGGGCAACCTGATGGATTATTCGTTACGTACACGAATTATCGGAACGGTGATCCATTATTTTACCGGTGCCCTGTTCGCCTTGGCATTCCTGTTTTTGTTCCGCAGGGAATGGATGGATTTATCCGCGAAATCAATGTTTTTATATGGAGTTGTTATTGGTATTACAGGCATCGTGGTGTGGAGGGTATTCTTTTTCTTTCACCCCTTCGCTGTACGCATAAACCTGAAAAAATACCTTTTTCATTTGTTCATAGCGCACCTGGTTTTTGCAGCGGTTTTGGTGTATGTTTTCGGCATACTTACAAAAGATGCGCTGCTGATGGAGGCGCCGTACGGTATCATTGAAATGTAAGCTAGTCCTTTCTTTCGAAAGCATCGAACAGGTAATCATGATCGTGGTGCAGGTTGTGGAGAATTATTCTCCTGATATTGGGGTGTTCAAATCGCTTCAATGCCGCCTCGAGTTCTTTCCAGGAAGTGAACAACGGGACTTTGCCCGACATGTCTTCCCTGGTGATGTGTGCAGTCGCGGCTTCAAAATGTTCCGGCCGTTTCAGTTCGGCAAGTTGTTCCGGTTCCAGCAACATTGTTTTCCAGTATTGGTAGGCACTTTCCAGGGCTTCTTCTTTGGTGGGCGCAAAGGAGAATGCATACTGGAGAAATACGGGACGGGAGTCATCATCACCGGCGTAGGCTTTGATTTTCCGTTGCGCTTCTTCCGGCGTTGACGCGGTTGTGAGCAAGCCTTCGCTCCAGTCGCTTACCCTTGCCGCGGTTTCTTCCGATACTGCGGCGATGAATATGGGTGGTCTTTCTTTTGGGAGCGTAAACAGCTTTGCCCTGTTTATTTCCACCAATCCTTCCATGGTAATCTCTCTTCCTTCCAGCAGCAAACGGATGGCTTGTTCGCATAGTTGTAACCGTGTGTTCCTGGTTGCTTTGGTGGGCCATTTTCCCAGTATGGCTTCATTCAGCGCTTCTCCGCTGCCCAATTCAATGGAGAACCTGTTGGGGAATAGCTCGCATAAAGTAGCGGTGGCCTGTGCAAGCACAGCGGGATGGTACCTTCCACCCGGGGCGCATATTACACTGAATGGAATTTGTGTGGCCTGCATGGCGGCGCCCAGCCACGAAAGGGAGAAACCGCTATGGCCCTGGGCATTGGTCCAGGGAAAGAAATGATCGGAACTGTGAATGGCATTAAAGCCCGCTGCCTCCGCACGGATGGCCCAACGCAGCAGTTGAGAAGGAGGGAACTGTTCGTGCGAAGCATGATAAGCCAGTGGTATATGCATGGACAATCTGTTTCAGAAAATATTCAAAAAATGGTGCCTGAACTTTTTTTTGTGCAGGAATTTCCGTTCCTGTGTAGCAATTGCACAGAATACAGGAAGAAATTTTGAAATATCGCATGGCAGGAAAGTTGAAAGATGTATTACAAATCATTCTTCACACAAAAAGAGAAATACTATGAATACAGAATTCGGCTCCGAAGGAAAGGTCGCGGAAGCGATAGAAGACAAAACATCAAGAGTGCCCTCCGATGTTTATTTATGGGCATCTGTTGGTGCGATGGTAGTTTCCGCCACTTTAAAATGTCTGGGCAGAAAACATGCAAGTCTGTTTGTGGGCCAATGGGCGGCCCCGTTCCTGCTGATGGGCATCTACAATAAGATCGTAAAAACCCATGGACACGATCAGCAGGATGCCATGCAATAACCATTACACGAATACAAATAAAACACGCAGTTATGAAACAATTACTATTGGTGGCAGGGATCGGCTTTGGTATGGTGGCCCTTGCTTACACTTCACAGCCTTCCGGTGTTACATCGGAAGCGCAGGAACTGATCATGACAGATACGGTTCCTAAAAAAGATACCACTAAGAAAAAAGGCAAGAAACAGGGAAAAACCGACACGTTGCGAAGGGATACCTCACGATGGCCCACAGATACTAGTCTTGTGAGGTGATAGCGCAGTTTTGTGGTGATTTGTAGAAGGGTGGGAGCCATTTGGTTTCCGCCCTTTTTTTAGTACGCCGCACCAGCCGGTGGTGAAGACAGTTGCTTCCGGCATAACCTTACTGTTTCCAGTGTTCTTTTGTACAAAGCGGCATCTCCCTTTGGTATGTTCAGCAGGATGTCTTCCGCTTCCAGGAGATAACGCGTCGCGAAATCTGATCCGCTGTTCACAATGTCTGTGCTGTTGTCCAGGATGTCGGCATACTTAATGGTTTGTGCCGCCGGTGAAATTTTCGACAAACGCAGCACTTCGAGTTTCTTCCTTTTCACCCTGTTCCAACCCGGGTATTTTGCGGACACATATTCATCCGTAAGTTCCTGCACCAGCTTCATCACTTTTACCGCTTCGGGACCGGAGTGCAGCGTTTGGAGAAATTTAAAAAGCATATTGGCGGACACTTCGGTGTCTTCAATTACATCATGCAACAGTGCCGCTTCCAGCACTACTTCATCGTTTACATATTCCGCGCAGGTATGCATTACACGAACCGGGTGGTTGATGTAGGGTTCATTCGCATACTTCCTGCGCTGCCCCTCGTGGGCCGACCTGGCGAATGCTTCAACTGTGGCTAGTATATTCATTTTGAATTTGTTTTAAAGTTAATGTATTAAAGTGCAAACCCTGTTCCAACAGGCAGGCATGTGAATTGAAACACTGCTATAAAGTAAATGACATGCAAATTGAACAGGCGGATAAGGGAGCGCTTCAACTGGAGGAATCCATTCCCCTCCAGCGCACCGGTTGGAAGATACAGGCCTTCATGAAAGTGTTCATCATGGCGCTGCTTGTGTGCGGCGCCATCGGCATCTTTGGTAACGGCGAACTTTCCACGGCTGAATACCAGACGGAAAACCTGAAGGTGGTATATGAGCGTTACGCCCGCAATGGCGCAGAGCAGGTAGTGTTGATCAAAGGAACCGAAAACGTACGTTTAATAGGCATGGATGCCGCTTCCGGACCAGCCTACACCTTTGTAAACATTCATCCCCGTCCCGATACCGTATTTACTAAAATGGGCAGGGTAGAATATGTTTTTACCGGGAAGGTTCCGCAGGTTTCACTGCGCCTGAAAGTGGACGAGTCTGGCAGGAGTACGCTTGCACTGTACGTTAACGAACGTTTTTTATCACTTCCTCAATTTATTTACCCATGATGAATCCTGTACTGCGTGGCGCCGTGATCTATCTTTTCCTCCTCGTCATCTTCCGGGTGATGGGAAAACGCACCCTCTCGCAAATCACCACATTCGATTTTGTATTACTGCTCATCATCGGAGAATGTACCCAGCAGGCTTTGCTGGGAGAAGATTATTCCATGACGAACGCACTTGTGGTCATCATCGCCCTGGTGGGCATAGATTTGCTCATCTCTTTGTTGAAAGGAAAATCCGTTCTGTTCGATCGCGCGGTGGATGGGCTTCCACTCATTCTTGTGGAGCACGGTAAAGTGCTGAAAAAGCGCATGGAAAAAGTGGGGGTTGAAATAGATGACGTGATGGAAGCGGCGCGCATTCACCAGGGGTTGGAACACATCGGGCAGGTGAAGTTCGCAGTGCTGGAGCGGGATGGGACTATTTCTATTATTCCGTGGGGAAGTTCGGGGAAGAAAGAATGATGTTTTTTCACGCGATTATTACGTTTCTCGCGACTGCTTCGTACCTCGCAGCGCGAGGGAGCAAGGACGCAAGGCGTTGTTTGTGTTTGATCCGTTTTATTGCTGAAGAGGTTTATTTCTCGCTACGGCGCAACGACGCAAGGCCTTAATTGGTTGGCGGGAGTTTCTTTTGGAGAGGATTTTTGGTTTCTCGCCATGCAACGTGTTCGTGCGGGCCTCACCCCAACCCCTCTCCCGCGGGAGAGGGGCAAGAACTAAACGATTAATTTTTATTATCTAAGCCCATGTGTTAATGATTAATCCTGGAATCGTGTAGTTATAGTTATAAGAATAGCTTTTGGATAGCATGAATTTGATAGCCGCGTATGCAAATGGATAAAGAAAAACTTATAACAAATACGTCCACAAAGTCAGCATCCAACGTTGTGTCGTTGCGCCATAGCGAGAAATTAAAAAATCTCTACAAAAGAAACTCCCGCCAACCAATTAACGCTTTGCGTCCTTGCTCCCTCGCGTTGCGAACTGCGAAGCAGGAAGCAATTGCGTGAAATTTTCTCTTCGCCTGAAAACTACGCCGGTACCTTCCTCGGCTTCTCCCGCTCCCAAAACCGATGCATCGCCACTGCCCCGATAAACCGCTTCGCCAGATCCGCCAGCTTATTCCCGATGATCACCCCCGGATCGGCTACCGCGTTTTTCGCATCTCCGGCCGGCAGCACATGCGCGAAATAGGTATGCCTTAAAAGCTCAATGCCGTCTTCATCGCAGGCGATCGCTTTACAATGCCTGTACGCTTCATTCAGGAAATGCACCGCATCACCCTCCGCGGCGAGCGCCGCTATGGAGTTGGTGCCAGCGGGCACATAAACCGCGTCGTAAAAAACGGAACTGGCAGTAAGCAGACTTTTATCCACCATAATCTCCTGTTCGTTCCAGGCTTTGATATGGCCCAGCCTTGGGGCCACCACTTCAACCACTGCACCTGCGGCTTCCAGCAGTTCTTTCATTTGTGCTACGGAAAATTCTTCTACGCCGTCAGCCGCGAGAATAGCAATCTTCCTTGTGGCGATGGAGTCTTTGATGGTGTTTTGCATACTGAGGAACCTGGAGGATGCCAGTTTGCTTTCCGTAAGTGTAGGTTGATAGTCGGCGGGATCACCATCGGCAGGAACGCTGTGGTTCATAGCTTCCAAAGGTATCACCGGTACATCAAGTCCTAATCCGTAGGCTACCTGTGTCGCCAGGTTCTTGTCTATATTGCGGATGATGCCCAGCATACGTTGCCTGATCTCCGGGTTGGTTACTTTGCCCAGTTCGAAGCGGAAAGCATCCACGATATGGTTTTTCTCCGGCTCAGACTGGCTGTTGTAAAATAGCGTAGCCTGGCTGAAGTGGTCGAAGAAACTTTCACTGCGCTCCCTGATTTTGTGGGCATCCACTTTTTCCATGTAGCTGGTATAGCCACCTTCGCTGAACTTCGCCTGGAAGGGACATCCGCCTCCGGTGGAATTGGGATGGTAACTGCTTTTTCCTTTGTTGATGGTTTGCCGCATATAGCCATCCCGCTGGTTGTTGTGCACTGGCATAACGGGCCGGTTGATGGGGATTTCCTGGAAATTAGGTCCACCCAGCCGGATGAGCTGTGTATCGGTATAGGAAAAGAGCCGGCCTTGCAGCAGCGGATCGTTGGTGAAATCGATGCCGGGTACCACATGTCCCACATGGAAGGCGATCTGTTCTGTTTCGGCGAAAAAATTATCCGGGTTTCTGTTCAGTGTGAGCCGGCCGATCTTTTGAACGGGAACAAGTTCTTCGGGAATGATCTTGGTGGGATCGAGCAGGTCGAAGTCGAAACTGTGTTCGTCTGATTCGGCTACCAGTTGCACGCCGAGTTCGTATTCGGGGAACTGTCCCGCTTCGATGGCTTCCCAGAGGTCGCGGCGGTGGAAGTCGGGATCTTTGCCGGAAATTTTCTGGGCCTCATCCCAGGCTACCGCATGTACGCCCAATATAGGTTTCCAGTGGAACTTCACGAAGGTGGCTTCTTTGTTGGCGTTCACTAACCTGAACGTATGCACGCCGAACCCTTCCATCATGCGGTAACTTCTTGGGATGGCGCGGTCGCTCATCAGCCACATGATCATGTGGGCCGATTCGGGCATCAGTGAAATGAAATCCCAGAAAGTATCGTGGGCGGAAGCGGCCTGCGGCATTTCGTTGTCGGGCTCAGGTTTAACGGCGTGCACGAGGTCGGGAAACTTGATCGCATCCTGGATGAAAAAGACCGGCATATTGTTGCCCACCAGGTCAAAGTTGCCTTCCTCCGTATAAAATTTGGTGGCGAAACCGCGTACATCCCTGGCCAGATCGGTGGAGCCGCGGGAACCGGCAACGGTGGAGAAGCGGACAAATACAGGTGTTTCAATGGATGGATCGGATAAAAAACGGGCCCTGGTATATTGCTCCATAGTGGAGTCGTAAACGCGGAAAACGCCGTGCGCGCCGGAACCGCGGGCGTGAACGATGCGTTCCGGAATGCGTTCATGGTCGAAGTGAGTCATCTTCTCGCGGAAGATGAAATCTTCCATGAGGGTGGGGCCACGACTTCCCGCTTTCAGGCTGTTCTGGTCGTCGTTTATTTTGGTGCCGTGGTTGGTGCGCATGAATTCCCCGGTACTATCAAGGGTGTTTTTATTCAGGTCGGTTGTTTTATTGTTGTCGCTTCCGGCAGTCTTCTTTTTTGAAGGCATAGTATATAATTTATGGTTTGGGTTAAATAGCGGTGGGGTATTCTTCCAGGGAAATGCTGTCCAGCAGATCGTTGGCCATCATTTCCTCCTGTAAGGTTTGTTGCAGGATGGTGACCACATCTTCCCGGTTCAAAAGGTTAGCTAGTTTGATCAGTCCCTTGTAACCGGCGGCTTCGTGTTGTTCTACTTTCTGAGCGGCGAGGATGATGCCCATGTCTCGTTCCGGCGATTCCGGCATCGTGTTCTGAAGGATATTCTCCGCATCCATGTCCAGGCCTTCCATGGCGTTGCACTTCACGGCGCAGATTTTTTCTTCCATCATTTCAAAGATCATTTCCAGGCGCCCCACATGCTCCTTCGTGATCTCGAGGTGTTCGGCCAGGGCGGCTTTCAGGCGGGGCGCACCACTGGCTCTTTCCAACACGGGAATGCTTAGCAGGAGTTGGTTCTCCGTCCAGTACATGGCTTCCAGTTCCTGCAGGAACAATTCCAGCACGCTGGTCGATGATAATCCCATTTCCGCCACCGCGCCATGCTGGCGGCTTGATTTTGTTGCTTTTTTTGCAGTCGGCATAATCGTTTTACATACAGGCCATCAAAAAAATATGCCCCCGCATTTGCTTGATTTATTGGCGCTTACGTGGGTGGTTACCTGCACATTTCTACAATGTGTGGCGGGATGTTTACAGGAAGGGAAGCGGGTTGCACGCCGGATAGTGGCACCAATATTCCTATTTCCTTATTGTTAACGAATGATGCTATGAACGGGATATTCAGTGGAAAGCGCGCCTGGTGGAAAGAAGGGATCGTGTACCAGGTGTATGTAAGAAGTTTTAAAGACAGTAACGGAGACGGCATCGGCGATCTGAAAGGAATGCTTGCGGCCGTGGATTATATTGCCGCACTGGGCGTAGATATGGTCTGGATCAACCCGGTACTGGCTTCTCCCAATAACGACAATGGATATGATATACGCGATTTCAGGGCCATCATGAAAGAGTACGGCACCATGAAAGATTTCGAGGCGCTGCTAAAGGCACTGCACAAAAAAAACATCCGTTTAATCATGGATTTTGTGCTGAACCATACCAGCGATGAGCATCAATGGTTCAAAAAAGCGAAGCGGTCCAGGAAAAGTCCTTATTACCAGTATTACCATTGGTGGCCGGAAGAAAATGGAAAGCCGCCTAAACGATACAGTTTTTTTGATCCGAAAGGCGATGCCTGGACCTACAACAAAGCCACCCGATCCTGGTACCTGCATTATTTCTCCGCGAAGATGCCCGACCTGAACTGGGAACACGAACCGGTGCGCAACGAAATGCTGGACAACGTCCGGTTCTGGTTCGATAAAGGGGTTGATGGACTGCGCCTGGATGCCGTAACTTATTTGTCGAAAGATACTTCCTGGCCCGTTATCTCCGATAAGGATATCAGGGAAAAATACCGGGAAGACTGGTCCTACTATCTTTCCCAGGGGCCGCAGCTCCACGAATACCTAAGGGAACTGCACGATAAGGTGCTCCAGTTTTATGACGTAACCACCATTGCCGAAGCGCCCGGCATCTCTCATGAAGAAGCGCCGGACTTTGTTAAGGAAGAAAGGAAGGAATTGCAGATGTTGTACCATTTTGAAGGCATGCAACTCGGTTATGCAAAGTCTGGCTTTAAAAGGCCTGATCCCGATGGATACGACCTGCTGAAATTTAAAGAAATCTATTCCCGTTGGGACAAAGTCTTCAGCAGGCAGGGCTGGGGAACGGTGTACCTCGGCAACCACGATCAGCCCCGCATGGTTTCCAGGTGGGGAAACGAAGCGCCGGGTTTCAGGAACGTTTCCGCCAAAATGCTGATCACTTTCCTGCTGACGATGCGTGCCACCCCCATCTTCTACAATGGTGATGAGTTGGGGATGGCGAACATCAGGTTTGAAAATATCAACGACTACCGTGACGTGGAAACGCTGAGCATGTACCAATACCTGGAACACCAGGGAGAAGATTTGGAGGCTTTTCTGCGCGACCAGCAGTTTGGTGCGAGAGACAATGCACGAACGCCATTTCAATGGTCGGGAGAAAAACATGCCGGCTTCACTAACGGAGAACCCTGGATTAAAGTAAATCCCGATCATGTATATGTGAATGCGAAGGCACAAGTTGAGGATCCGGATTCCGTGTTGAATTTCTTCAGGAAAATGGTGCAGCTCCGCAAAGAAAGACTGGTGCTGGTGTACGGAGAATACCAGTTGGAAGAACCTTTTCACCAGCAACTATATGTGTACACGCGCCGCATGAAGAAAGAAGGTGTGCTGGTGGTGTTGAACTTTTCTCCCCAGGTGGTTCCCTTTCAATTGCCCCACTGGTTCACGCTCAAAGAAGTATTGCTCAATAACGTCAATGTATTTCAGATGAATGAAACTACATTAACCCTCCTGCCTTACCAGGCTCTTATTCTTGATTGCAAAAGCCAATAATATGGAAGATAAATACAAACTATTACCGGGGCAGCCCCACCCGTTGGGGGCCACCGTTTTTCCCGATGGCGTCAACTTCGCGATCTTCTGTGAGCACGGGGAAAAAGTTGAACTGTGTTTGTTCAGCAACGAATTGCCCGCGGCAGAAGAGATGGTCATTCAGTTGCAGGAACGCACCGACCATACCTGGCACGGATTCGTAAAAGGGTTAAAGCCGGGTCAATGCTACGGCTTCCGCATACATGGTCCTTATGATCCGGCACAGGGCCACCGCTTCAATCCGAATAAATTGCTCATGGATCCTTACGCGAAGGCCATCGCGGGGAACATCGAATGGCACGATCACCTGTTCGGTTATGAGATGGGCCATGATCAGGAGGATCTTAGCTTCAGTACACACAACAGCGCACCCTATGTGCCCAAATCTGTGGTGGTAGATGATGGATTTGATTGGGAAGACGACAAGCCTCCGGCAACACCTTACCACAAAACGGTCATCTATGAAATGCATGTAAAAGGATTCTCCCAACTGCATCCGGAGATACCCGAAAATATCCGCGGTAGTTTTGCCGCCATTGCCACCCCCGCCGCGGTAAGCTATCTCAAAGAACTGGGTGTTACGGCTGTGGAGCTGCTGCCCGTGCCGCAATTTGTTGCCGACAGGCATCTTGTGGAGAAGGGACTCACAAATTACTGGGGATACAATACCATCGGTTTTTTCTCACCCGAAGCTGCTTATGCCTCCTCCGGGCTGAAAGGGGAACAGGTTACTGAGTTCAAGGAAATGGTGAAAGCACTGCACAAAGAAGGCATAGAAGTGATCCTGGATGTCGTGTTCAACCACACGGGAGAAGGCAATCACATGGGGCCGACGCTTTGTTTCAGAGGCATCGACAACAGCGCTTATTACCGGCTGGATGACGATAAAAGGTATAATGTGGATTACACAGGTACCGGCAATACCCTTAATGCTTATCAGCCACACGTGCTCCGGCTCATTATGGACAGTCTGCGCTACTGGGTAAGGGAAATGCATGTGGATGGATTCCGTTTCGACCTGGCGGCTACACTTGCCCGTGAATTAAAAGATGTGAACGCGCTGAGCGGTTTCTTCGACATCATTTACCAGGATCCCGTGATCGGAAATGTAAAGCTGATCGCGGAACCCTGGGACCTGGGGGAAGATGGTTACATGGTGGGGCAATTCCCTTCGGGATGGGCGGAATGGAACGACAAGTACCGCGATTGCATGCGCGATTTCTGGCGCGGCGAACCAAGGAATATCGCTGAATTCGGCACCCGCTTTACCGGTAGCGCAGATATCTACCGGAACGATTACCGTTGCCCCACCGCAAGCATTAACCTCGTGACCGCACATGACGGCTTTACCTTAAAGGACCTGGTTTCCTACAACGAAAAGCACAACGAAGCCAATAAAGACAATAATACGGATGGCAGTGATGAAAACCGGTCCTGGAACTGTGGCGCTGAAGGCGACACGGAAGATGAAACGGTGAATAGTTTAAGGCGGCAGCAACAGCGGAACTTCCTCGCCACGCTGCTGCTTTCCCAGGGCGTGCCCATGTTGCTCTCCGGCGATGAGTTTGGAAACACCCAGTTTGGCAACAACAACGCTTATTGCCAGGATAATGAACTGTCGTGGCTGAAATGGGGTAACATGGATGCCGACCTGCATTCATTTGTAAAGAAACTGATACAGTTGCGTAAAAACCACCCCGTGTTCAGCCGGAGAGGCTGGTTCAAAGGATGGGAGTTTGATGCGGACAAAACCGATGATATCGCCTGGTTCCAGCCCACAGGGGAATCCATGCAGGATGATTACTGGCGCGAAGAACAGGCGCAAAGCCTGATGGTGTTCCTCGACGGCAACGGCATCGACCTCCCCGACGAGGAAGGCAATAAAGTGACAGATAAGAACTTCCTGCTCTGTTTCCATGCCGGGGCGGAAGAACAGGCGTTTCGTATGCCTGATGAAAAATTCGGGAAAGATTGGAAGGAAGAACTCCGTACATCACCTCTTCATGAAAATTCAACTGAGATTATAAAAGCAGGCAGCGATATCGTGTTGCCACCACGAAGTGTAATCGTGTTTTCGTGCGACCCGGTTTGATAGTATTATCCATCATTCAAAATTTCCAGGGGTATGGTTTTAGTAAACTATAACGAAAAATAAGCTATGCTGAAAAGAGACGGGGCAAATCCAAGCGTATGGCAGGGAACTGCCGATCCATATATCGTAAAAAATAAAACGGGTAAAAAGGAGTTTGATATCGCCATCGCAGGTGGTGGTATTACCGGGATCACTACCGCGCTGATCTTGCAGGAAGCCGGTTTCAGTTGCGTGATACTGGAGAGTGAAACAGTTTGTTTTGGCACCACTTCAGGCACTACCGCACACATCAATACTTTGCTGGATGTGCCATACAGCACGTTGTCGAAGAATTTTGGCGAGGAAAACGCGGCGCTGGTGCGTTCCTGTGTAGCGGAAGCTTTGCTTTTCATAGAGAAGAACGTATATACTTATAACGCAGACTGCGGTTTCAAACTGCAGGATGCTTTTTTATTCGCCAGCGAAGAAGCGCAACTGAAAGAACTGGATGAAATTATGGAGGCATCTGAAAAGGCCGGAATAGAATTGATGGAGGCTGAAAGCATTCCTGTGCCCGTCCCATTTTTGAAAGCGATGCGCGCCGACGGACAGGCAAGGTTTCATCCTATACGTTATGTGCATGCGCTGGCGAATGCGTTTGAAGAAGCGGGTGGGGTGATCGTGGAAATGTCCCGCGTTCTTGAAGTGGAGGAAAATGAAAAAGTGCAGGTGCGTACCACCGGAGGAGATTATTTCTGTAATCACCTGATCTACGCCACACATACGCCGCCGGGTATCAATTTCCTGCATACGAGGTTGGTGCCGTACAGGAGTTATGCCATGGCGGTAACGCTGGAAGATGAACTGTATCCCGACCACCTCACGTATGATATGTATGATCCCTACCATTATTACCGTACACAGGTGATTGATGGAAGATCATACCTGATCGTTGGTGGAAAGGACCACAAAACCGGGAAGGAAGCGAATACAGAAGCCTGTTTCCTGGCATTGGAGGCACATATCAGGAAGTATTTCCCGGTTCGTGAAGTAATGTATAAATGGTCCTCACAATATTATGAATCCGTGGATGGACTACCCTATATAGGATTTCTGCCCGGGAAAGAACGTACGCTGGTAGCCACCGGCTTCGGCGGGAATGGGATGATATACAGCAGTGTGGCGGCGTTGGTGTTGCGCGATATATTGCTGGGGAAAGAACATGCCGCCGTTAAACTTTTTGATCCCTCCCGCATAAAACCGGTTGCAGGGTTTACTGAATTCGTAAAACACAATACAGGTGCCGTGAAGGAGCTGCTGAAGAAGCTGATTCCCGTGCAAAGTATTGATGTGGTGGCAGAGATGGCGCCGGGTGAAGGAAGACTGGTACAATACGAAGGTGAGAAACTCGGTCTGTACAAAGACGAGCAGGGGATGCTGCACGCAGTGCTGCCTTCCTGCAGCCACATGCATTGCGATGTGCAATGGAACGGTACGGAAAAAAGCTGGGACTGTCCCTGCCACGGCGCAAGATATGCACCCAACGGCGACTTACTCAACGGTCCCTCAACGGCACCGCTAAAAACTATTCGCCTGGCTGATTAGTTGCTGGCCGGTCTTTCTCTTCTGAAAGATCGGCATCTGTTTTTTTGCCGGTCAGCGCTTCTTTGCCCGCCTGCTCTCCTTGCTCTTTTTCTTTTGCAGGATTCTGATCCACGCCTTGAAAGTTCTGATGTTGCTCTTTTTCCTGCTGACCTCCCGGTGTTGTTTTTTCTTTTTGCATGACGATATGTTTGACCCTATTCCAGCAAACTGTGTTCCTTCCTGCACGGGTATATGTATTGCAGGGGTGAAGTATGACTACAAGGGATCTTCATATTTTTCTTCGTGATAAGCCGTACCGCTTTGTGTTACGCATCGAACAGGATGGAGACATCACCCGGTACCGGGTAGAACCGGATGCGAATTATGAGTTGCTGCAGGATTTTATTCCCAGATGGATGGAGTTTGATGTGGATGGAACTGCACAGTTCGATGAAAGAATCAGCACGGCGGAAGGGGCTGAAATTGCACAGGCCGTGTGGAAAGGCATTAAAGCGCAACGTGAAGGGAACCAGGATGAAACGAAATCAGATCAATCATAAAAAAATATTTTATGGAAAAAATGAACACAACAAACAGGAACGATTATGTGCTGCTTACGGGCGCCACCAGCGGAATAGGATACGAACTGGCTAAGTTGTTCGCGGCCGACGGGTTCCATCTTATTCTCGTGGCGCGTAACGCTGAAAGGTTACAGGAAGTAGCCGATGAGCTGAAAACCCGGTATAGCGTGGAAGTAACGCCATTGTCCAAAGATTTGTTCCTGCCTTCGGCAGCCCGGGAAATATACGATTTCACGAAGCGCATGGGCATAGAAGTAAGTGTACTGGTAAATGATGCCGGTCAGGGACAATGGGGCCCATTCGTTGAAACGGAATTGCAAAGGGACCTCGATATTATTCAGTTGAACATTTCGTCCCTCGTTTCGCTTACTAAACTTTACCTCCGCGATATGGTGGCCATGGGCAGGGGAAAAATATTGCAATTGGGTTCCGAAGCGGGAACCACTCCTGTGCCCCTGCTTTCGGTATATGCGGCAACCAAGGCGTTCGTGCTCTCTTTCAGCGCGGCGCTCGCCAATGAAATGAAAGATAAGAATGTGACCGTTACCGTATTGCTGCCCGGTGCAACAGATACGGATTTCTTTCACAAAGCGGAGCAGGAGGATACTGTTATTTATAAAGAAGAAAAACTTTCTTCCCCCGAAGAAGTGGCGCTGGATGGCTACCAGGCACTCATGAAAGGGGAGAACAAGATCATATCCGGCGCGAAAACGAAGTACCATGTATGGATGGCAGATTTTGTTGGCGCGAAAATGAGTGCGGAGAACATGCGGAAAAAAATGGAACCCAGCAGGGAAGCCGATGGAAGGGACGAAAGTGCGCATGAGGCATCGCGTAAAGAAAGAGCGGCCATCCGGGAAAAAACGAATGCGTTGAGTGGTGATAGTTCCATCGGCAACCAGGCGCCTTATGATGATTCGCCCGGAGAAATAAAACCGTTTTAAAGAATGGAAACGGGACGCTTCTTCGCCGGCACTTCCGGATGGCATTATAAACACTGGAAAAACACCTTCTATCCTGCTGATGTAAAACAGAAAGAGCAGTTCACTTTTTATACCCGGTACTTTGATACGGTAGAGATCAACAATTCCTTCTGCCGGCTTCCTGAAGCGTCCACGCTTACCGCATGGCAGGAGAAAAGTCCGGAAGCATTTCTGTTTGCTATGAAAGCGGGCCGGTTCTTAACGCACCTGAAGAAGCTGGATGTTGACCAGGCGAGCGTGCACAGGTTTCTGGATGTGTTCTCGCACCTGGGTGATAAGCTGGGCCCGGTACTGTTCCAGCTTCCGCCTGGCTGGCAGGTGAATGTTGAAAGGTTGCGCGCTTTCTTTTTATTGCTTCCGCAGGGATTAAGGTATGTTTTTGAATTCAGGAATTCTTCCTGGTACAACGAGGAAGTGTATGCGGTGTTGCGGACCCACAATGCAGGATTCTGTATATACGAACTGGCAGGTCATCTTTCGCCTGAGGAAGTAACGGCTGATTTTGTGTACATCAGGTTGCACGGCCCGGGCGCAAAATACCAGGGTAGTTATCCGGACGAAACCCTGGAAACATGGGCTACGAAAGTACTGCTGTGGATGGAAGAAGGAAAAGACGTGTACCTCTATTTCGATAATGATGATTCCGGCTTCGCGCCTCAGAATGCGCTTACGATCAAAAAGATTGTTTCACAAAAAATAAAATCATATGAAAGCATTGGTGTTCCATAGTCCGAAAGATGTAAGGGTTGAGCAACAGCCCGATCCGGTAATTGAAGATAGCCGCGATGTGATTCTGAAAGTAACTTCCACAGCCATCTGTGGTTCCGATCTGCACATATACAACGGCATGTTCCCGCAGCCGAAGCCCATGGTACTGGGGCACGAGTTCATGGGAGAAGTGGTGGAAGCGGGTCTGGATGTACTGAAGCTGAAAGTGGGCGACAGGGTGGTGGTGCCCTTTCCTGTGGCATGTGGTTCCTGCTTCTTCTGCCGGATGGATATGCCCGTGCATTGTGAACATTCCAACCCGGAACATTACGGTCCGCAGGGAGGACTGCTGGATGGAAAAGGAGGTGGACTTTTCGGCTACACCGACCTGTATGGCGGTTACAGTGGCGGCCAGGCGGAATACGTGCGTGTGCCTTACGCCAACAACGGGCCCAGGATCGTGCCCGCCGGAATGACCGACGACCAGGTGCTTTTCCTGACGGATATTTTCCCTACGGGTTGGTCCGCTATCGACTGGGCGGAATTAAAAGGAGGAGAAACAGTGGTCGTGTTCGGCTGCGGTCCTGTCGGGATTATGGCTCAGAAAGCGGCCTGGCTGAAAGGTGCCGGTCGGGTGATTGGCGTGGACATTCTACCTTACCGCCTTGAAATGGCCCGCCGTTCCGCTTCCGTGGAAACGATCAATGCTGCGGAAAATGATCCCGTTGAAGTGATCCGCGAATGGACCGGCGGCTACGGGGCTGATGTATGTGTGGATGCCGTGGGTATGGAAGCCGACCGGAACTGGCTGGAAAAAGCCGCTAATGTGATCCAGGGCGAGAAGGGGTCCATGAAGGTACTTGAAGCATGCTTCGATGCGGTAAGAAGGGGTGGAACAGTAACGGTGGTAGGGGTTTACGGCACGCCATACAACAAATTCCCACTCCATCAGATTTTCGATAAGGGCATTAAAGTAATGGGCGGACAGGCATGGGTGCACAAATACATTGATGAGCTGATGCAGCTTGTTGTAACCGGGAAGGTGGTGCTCGATGATATCATCACGCACAAAGTGGCGCTGAACAGCGCGCCTGATATGTACGATATCTTCAATAAGAAAGAGGACAATTGTGTGAAAGTGGTGCTGAATCCGTGGATGTAGCAGGTTTTTATCCTGAATCTCCTAGATTTGTTGGAACTGTCCAACCATGAGTAAAGAGATCAGGAATATTGTGTCCGCTTACGAAGCTGCCTGCGCTGCCAACAGAAAAGTGGTACTGGCTACTGTAGTGCATGTAGAGGGTTCCTCGTACCGCAGGCCCGGCGCAAGAATGCTGGTGGAGGAAGATGGCATGATTACCGGCGCCATCAGCGGCGGATGTCTGGAAGGAGATGCCTTGCGTCGCGCCATGCATGTGATCGCGCTGAATGAAAAAAGATTAATTACTTACGATACTACCCTGGATGATGACCTTGAATTCGGGGTGCAATTGGGTTGTAATGGTGTGGTGCATATTCTTTTCGAACCAGTTCATCCTGCCGATGAAATGAATCCCGTTCTTTTACTGAAGAAATGTATTGAAGCGGGTGAGATGGATAAGGTGCTTGTTACCTTATTCAAGCTGAACGATCCCCAATACCAGGAGGCTGGAACATGTATGTTCTTTGCCAATGCAGCTGTGTACAGCAACCACAGGATAGAGGAAGGGGTACTGGCTGAATTGCGCGAAGGTATTTCGATGGCTTTCGAACAAAGACGTTCTGCAAAAATAGACATGGAAGCAAAGAGGCTTACCGCGCTGATCCAATGGGTGAAGCCGCCTGTTTCCCTGATAGTGATCGGAGCCGGAAACGATGCCCTGCCGCTGGTGGAAATGGCCGCGGTAATTGGTTGGGATGTAACAGTGGCCGATGGCCGGAGCAGCCACGCCAGTTTAAAAAGATTCCCCAAAGTAAACAGGATTATCGTTGGTAAACCGGATGAGGTGGTCGCGAAGTTAACCGTGGACTGCAATACCGCGTTGGTGCTGATGACGCATAATTTCAATTACGACCGCGATTGCTTAAAGGCGCTCAGCGCACATGCCCCGGCGTATATCGGTTGCCTTGGTCCAAAAAAGCGCCTGGAAAGGATATGGGGTGAACTGGAAGAACATGGTGCCCAACTACAGGAGGACTTCAGAAAAATCGTTCACGGTCCCGCCGGACTTGATATCGGTGCGGAGTTGCCGGAAGAGATCGCACTGTCTATAATAGCGGAGATCAAAGCTGTTTTTGAAAACCGGAATGGTGCGTTCCTTAAAAACAGGCAGGCGCCGATCCATGACAACAGATAAGTTGAAAACGTTACGTGTACCAGTTGAAAAACGCGCCATTATTGTGCTTGCGGCAGGCGCGTCCATGCGTATGGGTAGTCCTAAACAGTTGTTGCCATACAAAGGAAAAACGCTTTTGCAACATGTGGTTGATACCGCGAGAGCAGCGGAAGTTTCGTTGGTGGTAACGGTACTCGGGGCGAATGCGGAAGCTATTCTTCAACAATCAGGTGCGGGAATCAATCCTTATGTAGTGAACGAAAACTGGCAGGAGGGAATGGCTTCTTCAATACAATCCGGGTTGAAAAAAGTGCTGGAGTTGCTCCCCGGTCTTGAAGCGGTAGTTTTCCTGGTGGGCGATCAACCTTTTCTGAGCAGTGCAGTTATCGACGAGCTTTTTGTACTGATGGAAAACACCAGGGCGCCCATCGTTGCCTGTAAGTACGGAAGCGTTGTGGGTGTTCCCGCCTTATTTCACAAGACTACTTTTTCAGCACTGATGGAGTTGAAAGGAGCGGAAGGCGCGAAGAAACTCATTAAGGCGGAAGGCGAGAAAGCAGCACTGCTGGATTTTCCGCAAGGTGCGATTGATATAGATACACAGGAGGATTACCTCAGACTCTTAAAATAAGAAACTGGTTACACACTCAGGAGCGGGGTCGCAAATAGGGTTCTACTGAAGCGATCAGTTTGTGTAGGGCATTGTTCAGGTGCCGGTCTACGGTTTTTGTTGAAATTCCCAGAATCTCGCCTACTTCGCGGTAGGAGAAGCCGTCTTCCCGCACCAGTTTATAGACCATCTGGCATTTCGGGGGTAACAAACTGATGGCGTGCATTACTTTTTCCCGGAACTCCTGGTCCAGGAGCTGGTCTTCGGGAGAGCCATAAATTCCGGTTTGTAAATTGATTTCTATCGTATCGAAATCCAGGGTTTCAATGGTTTTATTGCGGTCAATATGGTTGAGCGCCGTATTCCGCACGGCACGGTACAGATATAGCTTCAGGTTTTCCACGCGCAGCAATTCTATGCGCATGGTCCATATTTTCAGCATTACATCGGACACAATTTCTTCTGCCGTTTCTTCTGATCTTACAAAATCTCTCGCAAACCCCGTTAGCTGCCGGTGAAAATGGATGAACAGTTTCCGGTAGGAGCGTTCATCTCTTTGTTCGGCTACCTTTTGCTGGAGTTGCGATATATCTTCCACAGATAATCTATCCATAATAATCACAATCGGGCGGTAAATATAGACATATTTCATTTTACAGGTCGGGTTGAAAAAAAACATGGGAAGGCAATGGGGACATTGTTTAAATACTGTGTCTTATAGGTTACATCATGAAAGATCGATTCACCTACCTTACCGCGCAGTTGCTATCAGGAGCCATCACGCCCCATGAAAGGGAGGAGCTCTCGCGCCTGCTCGAAACCGATGAGGACCTCAGGAAGTTATATGAAAACCTGTTTGACCGCCCTGTAGCACCCACGGCTGATGATGACTTGCTGGCGGAACAGGCGTATGCCGCTCATTTCGTGAAAATGCAATTGCAGGATGCCTTTGATGAACAGGAGCAGGACAGCATGCCAATTCCTGTAAGCGGCAAAAGAAGAAGTACATGGTGGATGGCGGCGGCTGCATTGTTGATCGTTGTTGCCGGCACGACCTATCTTTTACTGCGGGAAAGTCCCCCGGAAACCGGAAAGGTAAACCCCAGCGTGGTCACCACCAGGAAAGGATCAAGGTCGCACCTTACCCTTCCCGACGGGACAAAGGTATGGTTGAATGCGGATAGTAAACTGAGCTACAACCAGGATTATAACCGCTCCATAAGGGATGTTTACCTGGAAGGAGAAGCGTTTTTTGATGTGGAGAAAAACCCTGACAAGCCTTTTGTGGTGCACCTCGGTGCATTGGATATTAAGGTGACCGGCACAACGTTTAACGTGAAATCCTATCCCGGCGAAGAGCAGATGGAAACAGCTTTGTTCACCGGCGAAATAGAAGTGCAGTTCCCCCATTCTCCCGAAAAAAAAGTATTGCTGAAACCAAGAGAGAAAATCACCATTCGCAATCCGAAAGCATTGGAACCGCAGGAGCCCGGCTCCGGAACTGCACAAGTGGATACCGATGTTTCGCTCGTATTGGGGCATGTTAAATTCCAGCCTAAAGACAGTGCCAGTTACGAAAATGCCTGGATCCGCAATCAACTGTCCTTCGACGGTGAAAAGTTCCAGGATATAGCCGGTAAGCTGGAGCGTTGGTACAATATAGAAGTGGAATTCCGAAACGAGAAAACCCGCATGATGCGCTTCACAGGCGTATTTGAAAATAAAACGTTACCGGAAGTGATGGACGCGCTCAAACTTCCGGGAGGATTCAGGTACAAATTCGAGCAGAATAAGCTCACGATCTTTTAATAACCTATCAAAACTGCTTCTTATGATGCTACCCCCATAGGATGATGGGCCATTTAATGCTACTGTATTCATCCTTACTTAAGATCACTCTAAACAAATATTATGAAAAAAGACGATTGCTGCCTTCGCCCGGGCGAGCGGCGCAAGCGCTCAAAGCGTACTATCGCAGCTCGGATATTGATGCTGTTTACCCTTCTTTTGTCGCTGGAAAGTTTTGCCTTCTATGGATTCGCACAGGAGAAGGTGTCGCTCAATCTTTCCAATACAGCATTGAAAATGGTGTTCAGGGAAATTGAAAAGCAAACCAGTTACAGGTTTGTGTACAACGATGACAATATTCCCGTGAACCGGAAGGTGACTATTAAAGTGAATGAATTACCGCTGGATAATGTGCTTTCCCGCCTGCTCGATAATCTTGGACTGTCGTGGAAAGTGCAGAGCAATAACCTGATTGTTGTGGCCGAAAACATCGCGGCAACAAAGAACGAAGCGGCAACCGTTACCGGCCAGGTGATAGGTGTGGATGGCAAGGCTGTGAGTTTTGTTAGTATTCAGGAAGATGAAAGCGCTTCGGGTACGCTCGCCGATGAAGACGGCAAATTTACGCTCCGCGTTTCTTCGCTGAACGCCACATTGGTGATCAGTAACGTGGGGTATATCACCCAGCGCGTGCCGCTGAATGGAAAGTCGAATATAACTGTAGTGCTGGTGCAGGACAACAAAGAACTGGAGCAGGTGGTGGTGGTAGGTTATGGTACGCAGAAAAAAGCGACCCTTACCGGCGCTATCAGTACCATTGACAATAAGGCCCTGATACAGTCGCCTGTGGCCAATATCAGCAATTCGCTCGTGGGCCGGTTGCCGGGGCTCGTAGCCATTCAGCAGAGTGGTGAACCGGGTTTCGACCAGTCGAGGATCAAGATCCGTGGTATCGGAACACTGAACGATGGCAGCGGCTCAGATCCGCTGATCCTCATCGATGGTGTGGTGCGCGATGGTTTCAATACACTTGATCCCAACGAAATTGAGTCGGTAAGCATTCTGAAAGATGCCTCTTCCACCGCGGTATTCGGTGTACGTGGCGCAAACGGGGTGATTATGATCACTACCAAAACCGGTAAATCCGGTAAGCCGAACATCAGCTATTCTTCCAACGTGGGCTTCCAGACACCAACGCAGTTACCGCGCCTGCTCAACAGTTTCGAGTATGCGACATTGCGCAACGAAGCGCAACGCAATATGGGACAAACCCCGTATTTCTCCCAGGCCGATCTCGATCATTTCCAAAACGGCACCGATCCTTATTTCCATCCCGATGTGGATTGGTTCGATAAGGTGCTGAAGCCTACCAGTCTGCAGCAACAGCACAACCTCAACATCGGTGGGGGTACAAAAGATACCCGCTACTTCGTTTCACTTGGCTATTTCGAGCAGAACGGAGTGTACAATGTAGGTGATCTGCAAAAAGAATATTCGGCTAATCCAAAATATAAGCGTTACAACCTGCGGTCGAATTTTGATTTCAACTTCAATTCAAATTTTTCCGGCTCCATTAAACTGGGCGGACAGGTGGCCGATGCCAACTATCCGGGACAGGGTGCAGGAGAGATCTTCTTCCGCATCATGAACTCCAACCCGTTGATGAACCCGGGCGTGGTAGATGGTAAACTGATCAGCGGTGTGGAAGGGCTTACGAGCAGTTCCGGCAACCCCCTGGGTTTCATCGCCACCAACGGTTATCAGAACAATTTCAACAGCAACCTCAATTCTTCCCTCAATCTTACGCATAAACTGGACTTCGTTACAAAAGGGCTGAAAGCGCGTGCACTCGTGGCTTACGATCATTATTACAGCCATTCTGTACGCAGATCCAAAGCGGCTATTCAGTACCGGATCATCAAAGATCCTACGGATCCGCTGAAGCCCATCTTCGTAAGGGAAGGCAACGAAGCGCCTTTCGGTTTCAGTGAAAGTTATGGCAGGAACCGCAAGATATATGGTGAGTTTGCATTGGACTACGCCCGCTCTTTTGGTGACCACAACTTTACCGGTTTGGCCCTTTACAACCTGGAGAAGTACCACCAGCCCGGACTTGAATACAATGTGCCCCGTGGTTACCTTGGTGCGGTGGGCCGGATTACTTACAACTACAGAAACAAATACCTTTCGGAATTCAATATGGGCTACAACGGCTCTGAGAACTTTCCGGAAGATAAGCGGTTCGGCTTCTTCCCCTCTTTCTCACTTGGATGGGTGGTGTCGGATGAAAACTTTATGAAAGGAGCGGGCGCCGTTTCTTTCCTGAAAATCCGTGGTTCCTACGGTGAAGTGGGTAACGACAAGATCGGTGGTTCCAGGTTCCTGTACCTGCCTTCCGTTTACCTCTACGGCGGTGGATACAATTTCGGACAACTGGGTTCCAACTACCAGTGGTACGGTGGTTCACAGGAAGGAAGAATAGGAAACCCCGATGTTACCTGGGAAGTAGCGAAGAAAACCAATATTGGTATTGAAGCGAAATTCTTTGATGACAGGCTGCAATTGGTGGCGGATGTGTTCCGGGAAAGAAGGAATAATATTCTGATTACAAGAGGTACAGTTCCCGCGCTGGTACAGGCTACATTGCCTGCCGTGAACATGGGCGCGGTAGAGAACAAAGGCTACGAAATTGAATTGTCCTGGGCAGGAAAAGCAAATGAGGTGAATTACTGGATCAGGTCGAATTACACTTTCGCCAGGAACAAGATATTGTTTATGGATGAACCTGAACGCGCTTTCGATGGGCTCAGAAGAACTGGTCGCCAGGTAGGACAATACTTCGGTCTGGTAAGTGAAGGATTCTACAATACACAACGCGATCTGGACAATGCCATTCCTTCTCAATGGCAACCCAATCTTCAGCTCGGTGATATCCGTTACAAAGATGTGAACGGAGATGGACGAATAACCGATCAGGATGAAGTACCCATCGGCTTCGCTACTTTTCCGCAGGTAGTGTATGGCGTTTCTTTTGGATTCGATTGGAAAGGGTTTGATTTCTCCATGCTTTTTCAGGGTGCTACCAAAGTATCCACCTACCTGTCTGAAATGGCGGCATGGGCGTTTGATACCGACTGGAGAAGCGCGCAGGAGCGTCACCTGGAGCGCTGGACGCCTGAACGTTACGCGGCGGGAGACCCCATTACTTACCCCCGCCTGGAATTGTCGCCTACGGTTGGAAAACACAATTACCGCCCTTCCGATTTCTGGTTGATCGATGGAAGCTACCTGCGTTTGAAGAACATGGAGATCGCGTACCGCTTCCGCGGCGGGTTCATCGAAAAGATGGGCGCCAGGCATCTGCGAGTGTACATGAACGGTAACAACCTGCTTACCTGGAGCAAGATTGAGAACTATGATCCTGAAGCGCCTCCGGGCCGCGGACAGTTCTATCCGCAGATGAGAGTATTTAACGCAGGCGTGAACATCCAGTTCTAACCACAAAAAAGACATCATGAACAAAAAAATATCCCTGCCTAAAGGCATCGTGGCCCTCCTGGTAGTGGTGATTGCCGCCACTTCCTGCAACAAGGATTTCCTGGAAAAGCCACAAAGCAACGACGTAACGATCGATACTATTTTCTCCACCAAAATAAAGGCGCAGACCTTCCTTTGGGATACGTACAACAAATGCGTGCCGCAAGGGTTTCCTTTCGACTGGGGCTCTCACAACGGCATGTATGCCTGTATGCTGATGGCCGCTTCAGATGAGGGCGACCTCTATGATGCATGGCCTTCCGCGCAAGCGCACAATGAAGGTTCCTGGGGACCAAACTCGAATGGCGAAGACGATTTCGGCGCACATTTTAAGGGTATAAGGAACGCCAGTATTTTCATCGGCAACATTGGCCGGGTAAGCGATATGGGCGACACGGAAAAAAGCCAGATGGCCGCAGAAGCAAAAGTGTTGCGTGCATTGCAATACCATGAACTGATGAAAAGGTATGGCGCAGTTCCCATTGTGGATAAGCCGCTTTCCGCTTCAGATGAAATCAATCTTCCAAGGAATACGTATGAGGAATGCGTGAATTTCGTGGTGAAGGAATGTGACGATGCGGCTGCGGTACTCCCCAATAATTACTCCACGGAATTTAATGGAAGAATTACGAAGGGCGCGGCCCTGGCGCTGAAGGCGAGAGTATTGCTGTACGCGGCAAGTCCATTGCACAATACACAAACACCTTACAAAACGGAAAATAGGGCGTTGACGGGCTATCCCAGTTTCAATGCTGAACGCTGGAAGCTTGCGGCAGATGCCAGCAAGGCCGTACTGGATTGGGCGCAACAAAATAATGTGCGGTTGGTGACTCAGTTCGCCACACCGGCGCAGAACTATGAATCCGCTGTAACCGACCTGAATACTGCTGAAAATATTCTTTCCAACCAGGCGCACGGCTGGTGGGGGGCCTGGAGCCCGATGTTCCAGCAGTTCGCCATGCCAAGAGGCATATATGGCGGCTGGTATGGTCATGGGGTAACGTTCCAGCACGCGGTGAAATACCAGAAAACGGATGGCACCGACCAGCAATGGCCCGACCAGGGTACCGGTGCGGAGTTTCTGCAGAAAATGCAGCAGATGGAACCCCGGTTCCAGGCTTCGGTTTATTACGCAGGCGCCAAATGGAACGATGAAATAGGCGTGCGCACTTTCTTCCGGAAAAAAGACAATACATGGTCTGACAACGCGCCGGTGAATGGTGTGGGGTACATGAAGAAGTTCCTCACCAGGATGAACTGGGGCGGCGGCCAACTCAACTGGATCGTTTTCAGGCTCGCTGAATCCTATCTCAACTATGCCGAAGCTTTGAATGAATACAGTCCCAACGATCCCTTGTGTTATACCGCGCTCAATGAAGTGAGGAAAAGGGCCGGGGTTCCTGAAATTACGGCTGCTGATCCCCGTTATGATACGCAGGATGAACTTCGCCAGGCCATCAGGAGAGAACGGGCTGTGGAACTGGCTTTTGAAGAACACCGCTTCTTTGATGTGCGCCGCTGGCAGATTGCCGGACAGGATGGGGTGATGAAGGGACAGATGATGGGACTGAACCTTTACGAACAGGCCGATAATTCCCTCCTCTACCGCAAAGAAGCGTTCGAAACCCGGGTTTGGGACGACAAAATGTACCTCTATCCCTTCCCACAGGGTGAGATCGATAAAAGGTACCTGACCCAGAACCCCGGATGGTAATATTTTCAACCAAAGTAACATTTGCTATTATGAATTTTCGCGATAAAAAGAACAGGTATTCATCCAAATTCGCAGCAATGGCGCTTCTGCTCGCAATAACGGGTGGAGTATCCGCACAAGATGCCACGGCTACCACGGCTGATTCTCTGCCCGCAGGCAAAACAGATAAGCAGGTTCCTGTGGCTTATGGCTTTCAGTCTTTCGGACGTCTTACAGGCGCTGTATCCACCGTTTCAGGAGAAGTGCTGCGTAAAACCAACGCGCCTAACGTGAGCAATACGCTTTTCGGCAGGCTGCCCGGTCTTACTGTAATGCAGGGCTCTGGAGAACCAGGCTACGATTCACCGGGATTATTGCTCCGCGGAAAAGCAAGCTACCGCAACAATGGTATGCTCACCTTTGTGGATGGCTTTGAAAGTTCTTTCGACCAGATGTCGATTGATGAGATCGAATCCATCACCATTCTGAAAGATGCCGCCGCGCTGGCTATGTATGGTATACGTGGCGCGAACGGGGTTATCCTTGTTGCCACGAAGCGGGGAACAGAATCTTCCAAAACAAAGATCACTTTCAATGCCAGAACCGGATGGCAACAGGTGCAAAGGCTTCCTGAATTTGTGGATGCCTACAACTACGCTTCGCTGTACAATGAAGCGCTCGCCAATGATGGACAGCCTGCACGGTACACCCAGGCCGACCTTGATGCTTACCGTAATGGCAACGATCCTTATTTCCACCCCGATGTGAACTGGTACGATGAAGTCCTGCGCAAATCAGCGCCACTCAGCGATTACAGTCTTACTTTCAATGGAGGAAATGCCGTGGCGCAATACAATATCGTGCTTGGCTACATGCGCAACCAGGGCATCTATGCCAATACGGATAAAGACAGGAAAGAAAATTCCAACGCCGATTTCAGGCGTTATAATTTCCGTTCCAATTTCGACATTAAACTCTCCAATGCGGTATCCGCCAGTTTCGACCTGGCCGGTCGTATTGAAGACAGGTCTTTTCCCAATTTTAACGGTACCCAACTCTGGACCAATATGGCCAGGTACCCGGCCAACGCATACCCGGTAAAGAACCCGAACGGCACCTGGGGCGGTAACGCGGTTTATATGGATAACCCGGTAGCATCCGTGCTGGCAAGAGGCACCAATTCCACCCATGACAGGAACCTGATGGGGACTTTTCGCCTGAATGAAAAACTGGACTTCCTGCTGCCGGGACTGAGTTTTTCCCAATTAGTATCGTTCAACAACTGGTCGAGAGGCGCCGTAAACAGGACACGCAATATCGCGGTGTTTGAACTGTCAAAGAACGGGAACGATACAGTGTACCGTCAGCATGGACAAAACACCGATCCCGCCGTGGACGAAGGCGGCAACGACCAGTGGAACCGCACCAACGTGCAACTTCAGTTGAACTATGACCGGAAAATGGGGAACAACGGGCTGGCCGCGCAACTGGTTTACCACCAAGACGTTTACCGTCCGGGGGGCAACAACGTGCCTTTCGCCAACCAGAACTTCGCCGGAAGAGTGAACTATCATATCCGAAATACTTACATCGCGGAACTGGGCATGTCCTACAGCGGATCGGAATCCTTCCCTGCAGGGAACAGGTTTGGTTTCTTCCCTTCCTTATCAGCGGCCTGGATCGCTTCCAACGAAAGTTTTCTCTCCGGCAGTAAAACCATCACTTTCCTGAAAGCACGGGCTTCGGCCGGTTTGCTGGGGAACGACCGCACCAATGGTTCACGCTTCGCGTATGACCAATACTACTTCTTTGATGGCTCCGGTTACAGCTTCGGTAAAAACAACAACTGGTGGGGCGCCGTAGTGGAAGGCGCGCTCGGAAACCCGGGGATTACCTGGGAGAAAGCCATGAAGTACAATATTGGTGTAGATGCCACTTTCTTCAACAGGCTCGATGTTAACCTTGAACTTTTCCATGAGAACAGGAAAGATATTCTCGCTACGGCAGATGCCACCGTGCCCGGTTATGTGGGCGTGGCCATGCCGCTGGAAAATCTGGGACAGGTAAAGAATAAGGGCTTTGAACTGAGCGCGACCTATACCGGTAAAACAGGTGACCTCACCTGGATCGCCGGAAGCAGCGTATGGTACGCCAGGAACAAGATCATCCGCATGAATGAAGTAGTAAGGCCCGAAGCATACCTGTACAGAACTGGACTTCCTGTTGGACAATCATTCGGACTGGAAGCGATAGGTTTCTTCCGCGATGACGCAGACATTGCCGCAAGTCCGTTGCAAACTTTCTCGCCCGTTCGTCCGGGAGACATCAAATACAAGGACCAGAATGGCGATGGCCTGATCAATGAGAACGATGAAGTCTCTTTTGGTAAAGCCTTCGAACCTGAAATTACGTACACGGCCAACCTCGGGTTGCAATACAAAGGATTTGACCTGGAACTTTTCTTCCATGGCATCGCCAACAGAACTGTTTACCTGAACGGTCCTTATTTCTGGGCCTTGCAGAACGACAATAACATCGCCACGAATGCATTGGGAAGGTGGACGCCACAAACAGCGGATGTGGCCACTTATCCAAGACTCACCACTTTGCCGAACGATAACAATTACAGGGCATCTACCTTTTGGTCGCGCTCCGGTAATGCGCTTCGGTTGCGCAACGCGGAAATCGGGTACAGCTTTCCGTCCGCTGTGCTGGAGCAGTTGAAGCTGACCCAGTTCAGGGTATTCGCAAGCGCCATCAATCCATTCATCTGGGATAAAGTAAAAACGGTGGACCCGGAAAGCCTGGGTGGCTATCCGCCTATGAAATCTTATAACATCGGCGCAAGGATTCAGTTCTAATCATCCCACAACGAGCTACGCATGAAAAAAATGAAAGTCTTACAATATGCACTGGTGCTGACGGCACTGGCCGGTTGCCAGAAAAATTTCCTCGACAGGCAACTGGATACCAATTATACTGAAGACCAGGTCTTCTCTTCCGTGAACAACATCGAAAGTTTTGCTGTAGGCATCTACGCGATGCTTCCCGCGGGATTCGACAGGTTCGGCGGTGGCATGCTTTCTTCCGCCACGGATGAATCCGTGCATTCCGGACTGGTGCAGGATGTGCAACGGTTTAACAATGGCAGCTGGAACCCATTTATGAACCCTGATGAACAGTGGGTGAACATGTACAGCGGTATCAGGAAAGCCAATCTTTTCCTGGAGCGCACCGGCGATTTCAGGCATATCGCATTTCGGGATACCACCACACAGGCTGGGAAAACGAGTTACAATACGGATACTTCGAACATCAGGTTCTACCGGGCGGAAGCAAGGTTCCTGCGCGCGTTCTTCTACTTTGAACTGGCAAAACGCTACGGTGGTGTTCCGCTGATCACCAATACACTTACCGGAAGCGAGAACGCTATTCCAAGGGCGGACTTCAATACCGTAATAAACTTCATCTCCACAGAACTGACAGATGTGAAGGACTCGCTCCGGCGCACCTGGCTGGGTGTGTTTGAAGACAAATACATAGGTAGGGCCACCATTGGCGCGGCACTGGCTTTGAAGGCGCGTGCCTTATTGTATGCCGCCAGCCCTTTGCACACACCTGGTGGTGATGTGGCCAAATGGGAGGCTGCCGCCGCTGCCGCAAAAGACGTGATTGCCCTGGGGCAATACAGCCTTGATGGAAACTACAGGAATATGTTCCGCGCCCTGCAAAGCAATGAGTTCATCTTTGAAAGAAGGTATCAGCCCTCCAATACCCTGGAAAGGAATACCTATCCTGCCGGTTATGATGGCGCGGTAGGCGGAACAAATCCCACGCAGAACCTGGTTGACGCTTACGAAACCAGCAATGGTCTTACTATTGCGGCCGATCCGGCTTACGATCCGCAAAATCCTTATGCCGGGCGTGATCCGCGTTTGCAGATGACCATCATCACCAATAACTCCGATTACAAAGGACGTAAGGTGGAGACCTTTGTTGGTGGACGGGATGGACAGGGAAAACCACGTGCAACAAGGACCGGCTATTACCTCAAAAAGTTCGTGGATGAAAGTCTTGACCTTGTTCAGAACAGAACCAGCGCACATACCTGGGTGTACATGCGTTATGCTGAAGTGTTGCTCAACTACGCGGAAGCAATGAATGAAGCTTATGGTCCTGATATGGTACCCACAGGTTATCCAATGTCCGCAAGGGCTGCATTGAACCAGGTGCGGAGCAGAGCCGGGGTAAACATGCCAGCGGTAGCCGCCGGAGGACAGGATGAACTGAGAACAAGAATAAGGAATGAAAGGAGAGTGGAACTGGCTTTTGAAGAGCACCGCTTCTGGGATGTACGTCGTTGGAGAACAGCGGCGCAGGTGTTAACGGCACCCATTCGCGCAGTGAACATCACCAAACTCCAGGATGGCACATTTAATTACCAATATCCTTACGGTTCAATTGAAACGAGGGTATGGGCGGATAAAATGTACCTGTATCCCATTCCTCAAACCGAGATCAACAAATCCTACGGCGTACTTTCACAGAACAATGATTGGTAAACGAAAGCTTCGCACTGAAAGAACCATTGCTCAATTTAAAAACAGCGGGTTATGAAAAATCTATTTAACGCCCAACCGAACTGGTTGCGGCAGGTGAAAAAAAACGGCGCCATGCTTGTGCTGGCAACAGGTGTGGCGGCCGCAGGTATTGTGTTGGCTTCTTTTGATGAAAGTGAAGTGGCCGACAAGAAAAAGAAATGGAAACTGGTTTGGTCCGATGAATTTAATAAAAACGGCAGGCCCGATTCCACGAAGTGGGACTATGAAACCGGTTTCGCCCGTAACCATGAAGCACAATGGTACCAACCGGAGAACGCCTGGTGCGAGGGCGGTAACCTGATTATCGAGGCCCGTAAAGAGGAAAAACCCAATCCGCTGTATGTTAGTGGCAGCAACGATTGGAGAAAGTCCAGAGAGAAGATCGAATACACTTCTTCCAGCCTGAGAACACTTAAAAGCCAGACCTGGCAGTATGGAAGATTTGAGATGCGCGCGAAGATAGATACCGCGCCCGGCATGTGGCCCGCCTGGTGGACCCTCGGCATCAACGGCGAATGGCCCTCCAATGGCGAAATAGATATCATGGAGTATTACCGCGGGAAACTGCTTGCAAATATAGCCGTGGGCACCGACCAGCGCTATAAAGCCGAATGGCACAGCGAAACCCGCAAAGTAAGCGAAATGGGCGCGGGTTGGAGTGATAATTTTCACATCTGGCGCATGGATTGGGATGAAAACGAGATCGCTTTGTATGTGGACGACAAACTCCTGATCAAAGTACCCCAAAGTAAACTCAACAACAAGAATGCATCAGGGATCGTTCCTTTCAAACAACCGCATTACATGATCCTTAACCTGGCCCTCGGTGGGGATAATGGCGGTGATCCTTCGCTCACAAGTTATCCCAGGCGGTATGTGATCGATTATGTACGTGTTTACCAGGAGAAATAATTTTCTGCCCCCTTGCTATACCATAAATCCTTCGCCGTTTTTGGCGGGGGATTTTTTCTTCCCAAAGCTTCCTATTTTTAGATATGGAGCAGATCAGAACTTACTTTGAACGAAAGTTGAAAATGACCGACGGCGACTGGTTGTACTTTCGAGCTAAACTGAAAAAGTATGCTTTCCCGAAGAAAAGCCTTTTGCTCCGGGAGGGACAGGTAGAAAACCATTTGTCTTTCATTGAAACCGGAACCGTGCGCTTCTTTGTTGCCGGAGCAGAAGATGAACGTACTTTCGGGTTCGCTTTTGCCAATAATTTTGTGAGCGCATACGACTCCTTCCTCGCAAGAACGCCATCCGTATACCACATGGAAATGCTTACGCCCGGCGTACTCTGGCGCCTTACCTATAGTGATCTCCAGGACGTGTACGCGAATACCGGCATAGGCAACCAGATCGGAAGGCTGGCCTGCGAGGAACTTTTCCTCAAAAAATCAAAACGGGAACTTTCCCTGCTGAATGAAACCGCGACGCAACGTTACCTCAACCTGATGGAGGAGCAGCCGTTATTGTTTCAGCAGGTGCCTTTAAAATATATTGCTTCCTACATCGGCATCACCCCGCAGGCGCTGAGCAGGATTCGCAAACGCATTTCTTAACCCGGGTTCATTGTTTGCGTAAAAACTGAACATGATCTTTGCAAAAAAAAGCAATGAAACCATTGATCGTTTTACTGGGTACGTTCCTGGTTGCCCTGTTGGTGATCCGCCTTGCGCAGGGAAGGTTCGACTGGGCGCAGGCCGCGCGCATAGGTATGTCGGCCATGCTGGTGTTTACCGCGGTTGGGCATGTTATGTATACGAAGGGCATGGAAATGATGGTCCCTGCATTCATTCCCGCAAAAACGACGATGGTTTACGGTACCGGCATCATAGAGGTGCTTGCCGCGATAGGCTTATTGGTACCGCAGTTCCGGGTGCTGACGGCCTGGCTGCTGATCGTCTTTTTCATCCTGGTATTACCGGCCAATGTGTTGGCGGCTGTGAAGCAGGTCAATTACCAGAAGGGGGATTTTTCAGGCGCGGGCACGTCATACCTTTGGTTCCGGGTGCCTTTACAGGTATTGTTTATTGTATGGACTTACTTGTGTTCCGTTAAAGCGGGATGAAGCGCATTTATCAATCACATTTTTCCGTCCGGTTTGTTGTCGCTTTTAACGATGAGCTGAACAACACTTTCAGGCCGTATACCCCGGAAGAGTAGTCTGAACTTACATTGGCATGCCCTCCGCCGAAGGAAAACCGCTCCGCCTTAATTGGTGGATTGCGCTAAAACGGAGTAGTTCAACAGGTTATCTAACCATGTGCCATATCGCGGGCTCAAAGATCAGGATATGATTTAAGGGAACTGAACAGTTTTTTATACCTGCTCATTAGTTGCTTATGGGGAATATTTTTTTAATATGTTTAAACAAGATATATTGCAATAAATTATTATCCATTTAAAGCCCCCTAAGCAATGATGAAGTTAAAATGCTACCTTTTAATCTTCTCCGTTTCATTCATTGTACCATTAACCACTATGGCTACTACATGGAATGGAACTACATGGAGTGGCGGTGCCCCTACAAATGCCGTGGATGCTGTAATAGCTTCCAGCGTAACGCCAGGCGCTTTCACCTGTGCGAACCTGACCATCAATTCCGGCGTGTCGCTCACCATTAACACTGGCGTTACGGTTACTGTTGCGGGCAATATTACCAACAATGGAAACGGTCTTGCAGGGATGGGTACCATTCAGTTTAATAAGAACGCCAGCACTGTGCAGCTTTCAGGCAATGCCATTGCCTTTGAAGGAATCGTAGATGTGGTAGCCGGTACAACGCTGAACACCGGCGGGCTGCTTACGCTTACGGCAAGTACCACTACCAGCTATGGACGCATCACGGGTTCTACGGGTGTAATAACAGGCAATGTGACTGTTCAAAAAGTATTGGCCAATACCAATGCGGGCTGGCGGCAAATTTCGTTGCCGGTGGATGCGCCGCTGACCAGCCTGGTAGGTATTGACCTGCTGAACAGCACCTATCCGAATGTAAACGACAGGAATGTTTTTTATTATGATCCGGCTAATGGAACCGCTGCGCCTTTTGGAGGTTTTTATGCCGTGGGATGGACAGCGCCCTCCAATACAGATGATGAAACAAGGGCTTATACCATATTCAGCGACAACAGCCTTGCAGGCTTGAAAGACATTTCCTCCTCTATCAGTATAACTGGTGTACCCAATCATGCATCATATACGGTGAACCTGAACTATAGTTATGATCCTGCCAGTCCTGGTAATTCCTCCATTCAAAGAGGCTGGAATTTTATTCCCAACCGCTTCCCCAGTAATATAGATGTAAGCGTCTTGGTAAATGACGCAAACTTTGGCACTACTTATAAAGCTGTTCATGTGTACGATGAAATAAACGGGCAATACGTTGCGATCAACCAAAGTAGCAGGAATACTTATAACAATACCACTTCCCATCCTATTGCCACGAGTGATCTGATGCCTTTTCAGGGTTTTTGGGTAAAGGCTACCTCCACCTCACAAAGCATCCAGGTGAAGATGGCACACCGTAGTACCGATCTCAGTACTTCCGCAGTGTATACAAGAAGAAGTTCCGAACAATTGCGCCTGCATGTGGCCGATGCTTCCGGCCGGGCCGATCAGGTAACGGTTATTTTTGATGAAACCGCAACTGAAGCGCTGGATGGAGCAATAGATATGTTCAAACTGAAGTCGCCCAATCGTACAGTGCCTACCCTGTATTGCCAGGAAGGCGACCTGGAACTTAGTGCCAATGCACTGCCCGCACTGAACAAAGCGCGTAAGGTGCAGTTGATTTTTGAGAGTTGGAAAAAGGATTCGACCTATACATTTACTCCGGATCTTTCCGCTTTTAACCAGGATGCAAAAGTGCAGATCGAAGACAGGAAAACAGGCAGGTTCCACGATCTTGCTGAAGGCGCCTATCAGTTTGTTTATGATGACGCTTTCGGTAAAGACCGCTTCGTCCTACATTTCACTCAGCACGAAAAGTCCGGAATTAACGCCCTTTCTGCTAATGACCACGGCGTGGCTTTTAGTAAAAACAATACTTCCATCACTCCAAATAACTAATTCAGATGAAAAGAGGCATACTTTTTTTGATTTTTCTTATCGGAGCTATCACCATCACCCATGCGCAGCCGCTGAATCCGGCGCCGGCAAACCTTCCGGTTAAACTCATCAGTTTTAAGGCCAGTGTGGTAAATGGTTCAACAAACCTGACCTGGCAAACAGCCGCGGAAATTAACAGCAAGGAGTTCGTAGTAGAACACAGTGTGGAGGGCACACAATGGACGAAAGTTGGCGTTGTAAATGCCGCGGGTAACAGCTCTGTTACCCAGCAATACGCTTTTACACACACACAACCCGCAGAAGGATTGAACTTATACCGGTTAAGAACAATAGATTTTGATGGGTCTTCCGAACTGAGTACCACACTCCGCGTTGCCATCAACAATGCGCTGGTTTCAGGTATACGACTGTACCCCATTCCAGTATCAGATCACCTTATCGTTGATCTGACTGAGTTTAAGGAATCCTTTACTTACACAATCATAGATGCAAATGGCAGGGAGTTGAAACGCGGTATCGTTACGCGGAACAAACAACGGATCGGCTTGCAGGAACTTAAACCAGGTGTTTACTTTTTTAAAACGGAGCAATCCGGGGCGATCAGGTTTGTAAAATAAGTGATGGGGGCTATTGATTTGAATTTGATTTTGATTTTAGTTGGTAGATAAGTACTAGCGTAAGAAGAATTTTAACTGGCAGACTATTGGTATTCCTGTTTCATTGAGAAGCAGAAATGTCGGTAGTCTGCCTTTTCTTTTTAGAATTCTTTTTTCAAATCAGTTCATTGCTTATATTTGCAACTATGTTGCATAATTGTAGTGCGGTTGTTCAATCCAACAGTACTTCTTTTCCGCAGCACCTTAAACCATCAATTTTTTCAAATGACTATGCTTTCTAAAAAACTTCCCGTTACCGTACTCAGCGGCTTTCTCGGGGCGGGAAAAACAACACTCCTCAATCACGTACTCAACAACCGTGAAGGACTTCGTGTAGCCGTGATCGTGAATGATATGAGTGAAGTGAACATTGATGCGCAACTCGTAAAGAACGGCGGCACACTCAGTAAAACAGAAGAGAAGCTTGTTGAAATGAGCAATGGTTGCATCTGCTGTACCCTGCGGGAGGACCTGCTCCGCGAAGTGGAACGCCTCGCCAGTGAAGACCGGTTCGATTACCTGCTCATCGAAAGTACAGGCATCAGTGAACCACTTCCGGTGGCCCAGACCTTCTCTTATAAGGATGAACAGAACGGGATCGATCTGAGCAGCATCGCGCAACTGGATACTCTGGTAACCGTGGTGGACGGTTTTAATTTCATCCGCGATTATACTTCGCAACAAAGCCTCCGCGACCGCGCACTTACCGATATGGAAGACGACCGCCGTTCCATCGTACACCTGCTCACAGAACAGATCGAATTCGCCAATGTGATCGTACTGAACAAAACCGATCTTATTTCCGAAGCGCAATCGGCTACTTTGCACCAGTTGCTCCGCGAGTTGAATCCCGGCGCCCTGGTGATCCCTGCCGAGAAGAGCCGTGTGGACCTCAAATGTATCCTCAATACCGGCCTTTTCGATTTTGACAACGAAAGCAAACGCCCGGAATGGGTGGCGGAAATGAACAAAGTACATACACCTGAAACAGACGAGTACGGCATCAGTTCTTTTGTATTAAAGAGCAAACGCCCTTTCCATCCGGAACGTTTCTGGGATTACGTGAATGAGCATTGGCCGGAAAACGTGATCAGAAGCAAGGGGCTTTTCTGGTTGGCAAGCCGCCCGGACGAGGCTTTGAACTGGAGTCAGGCCGGTGGCAATCTTTCCGTTGAAAAAGCTGGTGTATGGTGGGCCAGCATGGCTTACGGAGAAAGGATCCGCTATGCTTCCTTCCTGGATAATCAAAAAGAAATAGAAGCCAGGTGGAACAAACAATGGGGCGACCGCTACAACGAACTCGTGATCATCGGGCAGGACCTCAATAAAGAACTGGTTGCTTCGGAACTGAACGCGTGTTTGTGTACGGATGCTGAGGCGGAAAGTATGATGAAAGGAAAGTTTGTGAAAGACCGGTTCCCGGTCGGGTAAATTAATTGCCATGGTGTGCGTATCATTGGTTTGAACTGCATGGTAAAGGCAGAACAACAATTGGTGTGGTTGAAGCATTGCGCAAAGAAAATTCCAATAAGTGGACCATCGTTGCTTGCCATTATTCGGTATATTCCGCTTCTTGCGGCAGAGACAACCAGCGCTGAAACCCCTCCTGGAATAGTGCCGGGTAGATATGGTGTAGCAGGGGCTCGACCATGTGTACACCCGTGCCATGATGCACCCCAAAAAATAACCGGTAAAAAACAGTGCAGTATTGTATACATGGTTTCCGGTATCAATGAACTCGGAGGATTTTATGTCAATGCAACTGTAGAGGGGCATCTCACCTGGACCGTAACAACTACCGTTCCTGCAGGGAAAGTTTTTGCTATGGACTGCGCAGATGGATCCAATTTCGCAGACCTTAACGGCGCGGTATCCGGCACTGGCGGCTTATCAGATTATGGAACAGTTAGTGGCCATTTGGGAGGTGCGGTTGCCTTGTTTCCGCCCTCAGGCGATCAGATCATTATTTATCAGGGTACCAGCGGTACAACTACAGGGGCTACTTTTATCTATGGTTACAGCACAACGCAGAATGCAACTTCTATTTCAGGTACAGGTGTATGGCAGACAAGCGGAACCGTTGCGAGTCAAGTGGGCTCTTATTTGCCCACCGGTCTAAGCAATGGCACAACTGCAATTGCACTAACGCACAATGTAAACAATACATCCAGCGGTCCTGGAACTTTCGGAACGCCAAATTATGGTTTCGATAATATGATCTATGCCGGCATCAGAACAGGAGCCAGGGCGCAACTGTTAGCTGCGATTGGTACTCCGGCAAATCATATCGGAGATAATGCCACTCCCTATCCTATAGGTATCGGTGGTAGTTTCAGCATCCCTTCCGATTTTACGATTACAGGGACATTGCCACTCCATTGGGGAGAAATAGCCGGAAAATTAAAAAATGGTAAGGCCTTGATTCAATGGGAAACAATTCAGGAGATGAATACCAGTCATTTTGATTTGGAAATTTCGACCGACGGCCAACAGTATGTTGCGCAACGGAGTGGTATAGCCGCCGCAGGGAATAGCGACAATAAACGTTCCTATCAATATGAATTTTCAACAAACGTTTCGTTGATTTATGCAAGGGTTAAACAGGTAGATATAGATGGAGCATACACGTATTCGAAAGTGATTGTACTTAAAAATGATCAAACAGGAACTCTCCGGCTTCTAAATAATCCTGTGGTAAATGAACAACTTGTTTTCACCGCTCCGGACGGCTTGAAGGAAGCGAAGTATTCGATATTTAGCGCCAGTGGGCTTTTGCTGAAATCGGGAAAGCTGGAAGCAGGTAATGGAGGAAATAAAATGGTAACGCTTGGTAATATCCCCGCGGGTACATATCAATTGGTGATTTTCGATCAAACCCCAAAAATAAGCCGTCAGTTTATTAAACTATGACAGGGGTGCTGAAGGTTTTAGCTTGATTCATCTCTGGTTCCAGTTGATGTATGTCTGTATTTAATCTATCGTTCTGTACCTGGAAATAATTCACCTTGGTATAATAGGGGAGCGTTTATTAATATCAGGTGTCCATCAACTGGAAACTTCTTTGCTGGTAAGTGATTTGATAGGGCGTTAACGCTTAATGCAGTCATAAAAAAAGCCCCGTCGCTATGACAGGGCTTTTTCCCAAGTTGCCCGACCTGGATTCGAACCAAGACAAACAGAACCAAAATCTGTCGTACTACCATTATACTATCGGGCAATCCGTAAATGGAGTGCAAAAATAATGTCTGATTTCATTCCCTCAAAAAATATTTTCATTTTCTAAGCAATTCTTTTTCAACCCGCCCGCCAATTTTTCCGCCCGGAATATTTGCCGTAGATTTGCACGACCTCCGGGAAATTCATGCATTCTTTGCAATCCTTCGGTCAGCAAGCTGGGTAGAAATCACTCCTTTATATTATTCACCGCATTTATCCTGATACGCAAAGCAATTTGGTATCGGGGATTTTTTTTGCCGGAAAATAGCATAAAGTATAAGATACGGCTTACTAAGTGTTTATATAATCAGAATATCATATCATGGCCAAGTACATTTTTGTTACAGGAGGTGTTACATCATCATTGGGAAAAGGAATCATTGCCGCGTCGCTGGCCAAACTGCTGCAGGCGCGTGGGTTGTCGGTTACCATTCAGAAATTCGATCCCTATATCAATGTGGATCCGGGTACGCTTAACCCTTACGAACACGGAGAGTGTTATGTAACGGAAGACGGCGCTGAAACCGATCTTGACCTCGGTCACTACGAGCGTTTCCTGAGTATTTTCACCTCTCAGAACAACAACGTTACCACCGGCCGTATTTACCAGCATGTGATCAATAAGGAAAGGGAAGGCGCCTTCCTCGGTAAAACCGTGCAGGTGATCCCGCACATTACTGACGAGATCAAACGGCGCATGCTCCAGCTTGGTGCGGATGGTAAATATGATATCATTCTTACAGAAATAGGTGGGACCGTGGGCGATATTGAATCGCTGCCCTTTATTGAAGCGGTGCGCCAGTTGCAGTGGGAGTTGCCGGAAGAAGATTGTATGGTGGTGCACCTTACGCTGATCCCTTACCTGAAAGCGGCGAAGGAATTGAAAACCAAGCCCACGCAGCACAGTGTGAAAATGATGAGCGAGAACGGCGTACATCCCGATGTGATCGTTTGCCGTTCCGAAGAACCACTGAGCAATGAGCTCAAGAAAAAAATCGCGCTTTTCTGTAATGTGAAGATCGACGCGGTGATTGAAGCGACCGACGCGCCTACCATTTACGAAGTGCCGCTGATGATGATGCGCGAAAAACTGGATCTGTTCTGCCTGAAAAAAATGAACATCACCAACTACCATGAGCCGGAACTGGGTAAATGGAAGGAGTTCCTGGATAAACTGAAATATCCTAAATCAAAAGTTACGATCGGACTGATCGGGAAATACATTGAGCTGCAGGATGCGTACAAATCTATCCTGGAATCATTTGTACACGCCGGCGCCATCAACGAATGCAAGGTGCAGGTGGTGAACGTGCACAGCGAGTTCATTACAGATGATAATGTGGACGAAAAACTGAGTGACCTGGACGGATTACTGGTGGCTCCCGGCTTCGGACACCGCGGTATTGAAGGAAAGATCACAGCGGTGAAATATGCCCGTGAAAAAGGATTGCCTTTCTTCGGAATATGCCTGGGTATGCAGATGTCGGTGATCGAATTCGCCCGTAACGTACTTTCCCTGAAAACGGCCCATTCCACTGAAATGGACGCCAATACGCCTGATCCGGTCATTGATATGATGGCGGAACAGAAAGAAATCACGCGCAAAGGTGGTACCATGCGCCTTGGTGCTTACCCCTGCCACCTGGAATCAGGTTCCCTGGCGGAAAAAATTTATGGTGCGCAGGATATTTCGGAAAGGCACCGTCACCGCTACGAATTCAACAACCAATACCTGGAGCGTTTTGAAAAAGCGGGTATGGTGGCCAGCGGAAGGAATCCTGAAACAGGACTCGTGGAAATCGTGGAAATTCCGGAACATCCTTTCTTTATCGGTGTGCAGTTCCACCCGGAACTGAAAAGTACCGTGGAAAACCCGCAGCCCCTGTTCGTGCATTTTATAAAAGCCGCTAAAGAACACGCTGAAAAGAACGGGAACGGTAAAAAACAATCCGTGTAACCCTGAATAACCTACCTTTGCCCCCTCAAAAACTCGAACTAAATGGGAATGGATAGAAATACGGTGATCGGTTTCGTACTGCTGGCCGTTTTGTTTTTCGGATATTTCTTTTACAACCGCCAGGGACAACTGGAAGCTGAAAAGGAAAAAGCCCGTGTTGATTCTATTGCAAAAGCCAATGCGCCTAAACCAGTGATCGACACTACAAAAAATGTAGTGGATTCCCTGGCTGTTGCAGATTCCGCCGCTCCCGCAGTGCAGGTGGCTGAAGCGCTGACCGTGCTTGAGAACGAACTGTTGAAGGTGACTTTCTCCAATAAAGGTGGTCAGCCCGCCATGGTGGAACTGAAAAAATACAACGCCACCGATAGTACGCCGGTAAAACTGGTGGAAGGGAACGGATTCGATCGCGTCTCTTATACGATTAACGCGGAAAACAACCGCTCGGCGCAAACCGCTGATCTCGTGTTCGGCGCCCCCGCCGTTTCGAAGAACCAGGACGGCAGCCAGACCATCAGTTATAAACTGGATGTGGCCCCGGGGAAATCCATCATCCACCAGTATACCCTTCGTCCTGACGATTATATGATCGACTGGAACCTGCAACTGCAGGGCGCCGATCAGTTGCTGACGCAGCAGGCCCTCAACCTGCTCTGGCAAACTAAAGCCGTACAGCAGGAGAAGGACATTAAGTACGAAAAGCAACAATCACAGGTGACCTTCTTTGAAGGAGGTGATTTCGATTACTATAATGTGATTTCCCGCAACAATTATAAGTTTGAGAAAGATGTGAAATGGGTAAGCGTGAAGCAACAGTTCTTCAGCCAGATCCTCATTTCCAACGGAACGAACTTCTCCGGTGGGGAACTGAACTGGATTGTACCAGAAGATTCCCTGCGCACCATCGCTAACGCCACCACCAACCTGCGGATGCAGGTGCCGGCCGGTGCCGTGGCCAATGTACCACTGAAGTTTTACTACGGTCCCAACGATTTCCATACGCTCAAAAAGTATAAACTGGAGCTGGAAAACAACGTGAACCTCGGCCAGGGATTCTACGCCTTCGTGAAATACATCAACAGGCTTATCATCCTTCCGCTGTTCAACCTGTTCGAGTCGTTCATCAGCAGTTATGGTATCGTGATCCTGTTGCTGACGGTGATCATCCGTCTCCTGATCTCCCCACTCACTTATTCCAGCTACCTCAGCGGCGCCAAAATGAAAGCGCTTCGTCCCGAACTGGATGAGTTGAAAAAGAAAATGGGCGACGACCAGCAAGGATTCGCCATGGAGCAGATGAAGTTGTTCCGTGAAGCAGGCGTGAACCCGCTCGGCGGATGTATCCCTGCCCTGTTGCAGATTCCGATCTTCTTCGCGTTGTTCAGTTTCTTTAACTCGAACGTGGCGCTCCGCGGACAAAGTTTCCTTTGGGCCGATGACCTTTCCGCTTACGACGTGATCGCGAAACTGCCGTTCCATGTATGGGGACTGGGTGACCACATCAGTCTGTTCACTTTACTGGCCGTGATCACCAGTTTGCTGATCTCGTTGTACAGCATGAACATGTCGCCGGACCAGAACAACCCGATGCTGAAGTATATGCCGTATATTTTCCCGATCATCATGTTGGGGATATTCAACAGCCTGCCTTCGGCCCTCACCTGGTATTACACGGTATCGAACGTGATTACGCTGTTATTACAGTTCATTATCCAGAACTTCATCATCGACCATAAGAAAGTACTCGAGAAGATAGAACTGAACAAGAAGAAGCCTAAAAAGCAGTCCAAATGGCAGGAAAGGCTTTCCCAGATGCAGGATGCGCAGAAGAAGATGCAGGAAGCGAAGAAGAAATAAATTTTGGATGTTGAATGATAAATTATTGCCGTTCCATTTTGGAACGGCTTTTTTTATGCGTAAGTTTCAGTCGTTCTGCTGCTTAACCCAACATGAAAAGAACCGCTATGCGTTCTTGCTCCTATTGATTAATTTGCTAACAGGCACGAATTGCGCTCATGCAAAATCCAATATTCAAAATTCAAAATCATACAACTAAGTCCTATCTTCAATCGTCTTTTATCCAAGCGCTATCAATATGAAAAAACAGCTACATATAACCCTGCTGGCTTTATTCTTGTTTGCCGGTATTCGTTTGTCGGCACAACGAAAGGTATCTGAACTGACTGTAACCTACCACGCTTCTGTGGTATCTACCGGGGCGGAACCTAAAATCGCTGACGCGTTTGACGGGGCCACCACCAAAGTGTACATCAAAGGAGCACTGAGCAGAACGGATATGGTAAGCACATTGGCCACCTTCAGTACTATTCATGACCTGAAGACGGGTCAGGCAGTAAGTTTAAGAGAAACGGGCGCGCAGAAGATACTCATCCGCATGACCGCGGACAACTGGAAAGACAGGAACAAACGTTACGAAGGAATAAAATTCACCACCACCACAGAGACCAAACAGATCGCTGGTTACAATTGTGTGAAGGCCACAGCTTCCTTGCAGAATGGCCGCACACTAACCGTGTATTACACGCCCGATATTCTTCCCGAGAACAGGGAATATGATTACCAGTTCCGTGAATTACCCGGGCTTCCCATGGAATACGAAGTGGAAATGGATAAGTACGCCATTAAATACACGGCAAGCGCTGTAAGCTTTAATCCGGTGCCTGTATCAAGGTTCGATATACCCAAAACAGGTTACAGGGAACTTTCTTATGAGGAAAGCATTAAACTGAGAAATTAGAAAGGAAAATAATTAACGGTGTGGCGCGGGAGTGGGCGTTTTGAACTTTTGCAGCACCACCTTTTGCTGCGTCGGGAAAATATGAACGGTATTCCCATTCCTGTAAGTCACCACAGAATTGTGCATCACGAACTTTCCATCCTGCTGTGTGGTTAATATCTGGCCACCTCTGTAATTCGCGTTGGATTTCAACGTAAAAGGGCTGGCTCCCGGACGGAACGGTGTGAAAGTAGGGGTGCGCAACAAAGAAGTATTCTTCTTCTTTCCGCCTCCACCGCCCATGCTGGCAAATGCGAGAACAGAAACGGCGGTAAACAAGGTGGCGATCGCCAGCTTCTTACCTGAGTCCTGAATGTGCTTCTTTGTTATCATTTTCACAAAAGTATAATTTATTATCCAATCCCCGCAAACCGTTCGTCACATCTTTTACATATTATTTAACGAATACGCTGCATGATTGTTACAAAAAATATTGGGTTTTTATGAAAGAATCCCATAAATTACACTAACCTATTGAATATGAGAGAGAATCCATTCAGGGAAGACAGAGAAGAAATAGAGGAATTGGTGAGGCAGTACGAGAATATGAAGGCGGGCAGGGGCCATTCCTTCCTGGAAGAAGATGCGTTTGAACGGATCATCGACTTCTACGATGACCATGAACAGATTCCCAAAGCCATTGAAGCCGCTGAAACAGGGATTTTGCAATTCCCTTTCTCGGCCAGTCTCCTCATCAAAAAAGCCGACCTGCTCATTGTTACCAAAAAATACCGGGAAGCGGTGAACCTGCTGGACGCGGCATCTTTGCTGGATAGCGGCGATATCAACCTGTACATCCTGAAAACAGACGCTTTTATGGCCATGGAGCGCCATGAAGAAGCCGCTGCCCTGCTTTTAGAGGCGCTTGACCTTTTCGAAGGGGAAGAGCGCATTGAATTACTTTTTGAACTGGCCGACGTGTACGATGATTATGAGGAGTTCGATAAATTGTTTGAGTGCCTGAAACTGATACTGGAAGAAGATCCTAATAGCGAAGAAGCCCTCTATAAAATTTGTTTCTGGACTGATTTTACCGGCAGGAACGAAGAAAGCATCAAACTGCACAACAAGATCATCGAGGAGTTTCCTTACAACGAACTGGCCTGGTTCAACCTCGGCGCGGCTTTCCAGGGATTAAAACTCTACGAAAAAGCCATCGACGCTTACCAATACGCTATTGCCATCGACGAGAAATTCGATTATGCCTACCGCAACATCGGCGACGCGTACATCCGTTTACGGAAGTACAAGGAAGCGATCGAGATGCTGGAAAAAGTGGTGGAACTTGCCCGTCCGGAAGACGTGATCTTCGAAGCGATAGGGTTCTGCTATGAGCGCCTGCACAATTTCGCGCAAGCCAGGATTCATTACAGGAAAGCAGTGCATCTTAGTCCTGACGACAGCAAACTCTATTTCAAAATAGCCTGCACCTACATGGAGGAACTGCAGTGGGAGCGTGCGGCGAAACAACTGGAAACCGCGCTCCGCCTGCACCGCAACGTGCCCGATTACAACCTGGCTATGGGAGAATGCAAAATGGAACTGGGCGAGGTGAAAGATGCTATTCAGTATTTTTCACTGGTGGTAAGCGCCCGGCCCCGATCCGCTTCAGGATGGGAATTGCTGGTGAAATGCCTGTTCAGGGCCGGTTACCTCGATGAGGCGGAAGAACAGGTAAATGCCGCGATAACAGCTACCGGCGGCAAGCCCGTGTTTGAATTCCTGAAGGTGGGCGTATTGCTGGCGCTGGGAAAAACCAAAGAAGCGCTGCTCTGCCTGGAGGCCGCCATGGATAAAACCCCCAAAATGCTGAAAAAGCTCGTGGAACTCAATCCCACGGTGTTGCAACACCAGCAGGTAGTGGACGTGGTGGCGCGTTTCAGGAAGGGAAACCGATTTCACTGAGGGTAACCCACGGAATATCAACCTATCTTCTTATTTTTGCCGCGCTTTACTTTGATTGACGAAACCAGTAGCAAGCAATGAACTTTAATTTGACCCAGATTCCTGAACGCATGGTGAAGCCAAGGCAGAATGGAATCACAATGGTAATGGACAAAGGACTTAGTATAGAAGAGGCCAGGAATTTTATGAGTATATCCCATCCCCATACGGATATCGTAAAGCTCGGTTTCGGCACTTCCTTTGTTACCCCTAATCTCCGCGAAAAGATTGAAGTGTACCAGAAGAATGGCATCCCGGTGTACTTCGGCGGTACGTTATTCGAAGCTTTCCTGGTACGCAATCAGTTTGAGGATTATATCGCCGTTTGCAAAGATTATGGTATTGAACATGTGGAGGTAAGCGACGGCTCCATCACCATTCCGCATGCGGAAAAATGCGGATACATCGAAAAACTCACCAAGCATTTTACTGTACTGAGTGAAGTAGGCAGTAAAGATGCGGCCCATATTATCCCTCCTTACAAATGGATCGAATTGATGCGCGCCGAACTGGAAGCGGGCGCATCTTATGTGATCGCTGAAGCCCGTGAAGCCGGGAACGTAGGTATCTACCGCGGTTCAGGTGAAGTAAGGGAAGGACTTGTGCAGGAAATTCTCACGCAGATTCCCGAAGAGAAAATTATCTGGGAAGCGCCGCAGAAAGCACAACAATTGTACTTCCTGGAACTGATCGGCTGTAATGTGAACCTCGGTAACATCGCCCCCACCGAAATGATCGCCCTGGAAGCGATGCGCATCGGGCTCCGGGGAGATACTTTTCACCTTTACCTCGACAAAGCCGTTCACTGATGCCGCTCTACGGATTGATCGGTTATCCGCTGGGGTATTCTTTTTCCCAGGCATATTTTAATAAGAAATTTGAAGCACTCGGGTTAGCGGGTTCCTATTATGTGAACTTTCCGCTGGCCGATATCAGGGAGTTTCCTGTGGTAGTGAAAGCCAATCCGGGCCTTGCCGGCCTCAATGTCACCATTCCTCATAAAGAAGGCGTCATTCAATTCCTGGATGAACAGGATGAAGTGGTGCGTGCCTGCGGCGCTTGTAACTGCATCAGATTTCAAGATGGTAAACTGTATGGCTACAATACAGACGTGATCGGGTTTGAAAGATCCTGGGAGCCGTTACTGGAACAGCACCATACCCGTGCACTTGTTTTGGGAACAGGTGGATCATCCAAAGCCGTGGCTTATGTATTGAAGAAGAGAGGGATCGGTTTTTCATTCGTGAGCCGCAAGGAAAGACCGGATGAAAACATTATAGGGTATGCGGCACTTACGGAGGAGATTATGCGCAGTCATACTTTGCTGATCAACACCACTCCTTTGGGGATGGCGCCTAAAGTGGAGGATGCGCCTCCCATCCCTTATCAATATATTTCTTCCGCCCATTATTGCTACGACCTGGTGTACAACCCTGCTGAAACACTTTTTCTGAAGCAGGCGAGGGAGCGTGGTGCCACGATAAAGAACGGGCACGATATGTTGGAATTGCAGGCCGAAGCCGGTTGGGAAATATGGAACAGTTAGGCCTGTAGTTTTTCCGCTGCCAAAGCCGGTACAGCAGCAACTTTACGCGTGTCGTAGTTAAAGCAGATCATTCCCGTTTTTGCCGTTGCCACCAGCTTGCGTGCGCCTTCCACTTCTTTTTCCAGTTTATAATAAAGCTCAAAGCCCACTTTTGAAAATTCAGTGGCCGCTACGGAAGCAATGACTTCTTCGCCATAAAAAAGTTCGGCTTTGAATTCAATGGCCACATCGGCCATAATAAGACTTACGCCTTCCAAAGAAAGTTCGGAATAGCCCAGGTGCTTCAAAAACCGCATCCGGGCTTCGTGTAGCATGGAGAGAATTGAATCGTTCCCAACATGGCCGCCATAGTTCACATCGGTGATCCTGACGGGAATGGTAGTAGAAAAAGTAAAGTTCGCGGGAAGTTCAATTTTTATGCGGGCCATGTTTTTTCGGCGAATATAAATCAGTTTTTATCGAGTACTTCTATCAGAGAAAGCAGGTCCATCATATTTGAAGCGGAGGGAATGAAAGAACTTTCCGCCAGTTGCGCTTTCCAGGAACGGATTTTCTGGGCAAGCTGATTGGTTTCAAGAGAAGATGCGCCGCTTTCCGTGATGCCCATATCGGCGAGGACCGCCGCGGCTATTTTCCGGGATACGCGGACCTGGTTACCATCGCTGGTGGTCAGGTAAATGTAGTTCTCATTCACAAGGTCGGTACCATCTTCCCTGTAAAGCCGCTTGTCAAGCGTCTGTGCCATCTGGCCCGGACCAAAGTCTCCGGAACGTAAGTTTGCGGTTTGCGCAACATAAACTGGAGCAGGCGTATGTTCCGCTACTGCCCGGTCATTTGAAGGTTGGGTATAGATGTTTGAACGCCTGAACGATGGGCTGCCGGAAGTATATGGTGTTTCGTCCTCCATGGCGGGAGCTGGTATGGTAACGCCGCTGTTGTCAGGAATTGTACTGTTATTATTGGAGGCTACGCTGGTTTCAGCAGCATTTTCCGAGGTTGCCCACCAGAGTAATGCCGTGGTAGCGAGGATAAGAACGGATGCGGCATATTTTACCCAAACCGGGATTTTCACCGTCTTCGGTGGTGTTTTTTCACCCAACGAAGCGGCGATGTTCGCCCATGCTCCGGGAGGCGGGGGCGCTTCATAATCGAATATTTTTTTCCTGGTTTCTTCCCGTATCATGATCCGGATTTTAGGGTTGTTCTTCTTTCGGATAAATAGGTTTGCACCAGTCGCTGCAATACAGCTTTAGCGCGTGCAAGTTGTGATTTACTTGTTCCTTCGCTGATGCCCAGCATCTCCGCGATCTCTTTATGGCCGTAACCTTCAATGACATAGAGGTTAAAAACGGCCCTGTATCCGGGAGACAGCTGTCTTACCAGTGCGATGATGTCTTTCTCTGCAAGCCTGTCAAGTGCGCTCTCCTCCGTGGCTTCAATGGCCGCTTCTTCTTTTTCCGTAACGGGCTGGAGGTGCTTTCTTCTCCTGAAATGCTCGATCGCGGTATTGATCACGATGCGCCTGATCCAACCTTCAAAAGAACCTTCCTGCCTGAATTTCTCCAGGTTTCTGAACACTTTGATAAAGCCTTCCTGCAAAATGTCCTGCGCTTCCTCCTGGTCGCTGGTGTAACGGAGGCATACTCCGTACATTTTGGGCGCAAACCTTTCGTACAGCGCGGCCTGCATTTTACGGTCTCCTTCCAGGCATCCCCTTATAAGGTCGTATTCTTCGATATTTTGGTTGGCAGCGATAAGTATTATTTTTTAACATAATTGTTCAAAAAGCTTACCAACTGTTCCACCGCTTTTTTCCGGTGGCTGAACATGTTTTTTTCTTCCATAGTCATTTGGGCGAAACTACAGTTTGCGCCCAGGGGTGAAAATATGGGATCATACCCAAAGCCGCCTGTGCCGTTCGGCTCATTCAGTATTGTGCCTTCGCAGATGCCTTCGAAAAGATGGTGCGCCCCATCGAGCCTCAGGGAAATCACGGTCCGGAAACGTGCGGAGCGATCTTCTTTACCTATCATTTCGGACAGGAGCTTTTCAACATTCTTATCAAAAGACTTGTCTTCTCCGGCATAACGCGCACTTTTTACACCTGGCGCGCCATTCAGGGCAGTTACTTCGAGCCCGGTATCCTCACTGAAGCAGTTGTTGCCGGTCAGTTGGAGGATAGTCGCGGATTTTTCCGCTGCATTTTCTTCCAGCGTGTCGTGTGGTTCAGGGATATCTATGTTGATGCCTGCTTCTTTCAAGGTGGTGATCAGGAATTGCGATCCGGTGGCCGCACGTATCTCGTCTACTTTGTGCTGGTTGTTGGTGGCGAAGATCAGGGGTGTATTCATTCGTTAAAGTTGGAACATTATTTTGAGGTTGAGCCATAGCCTGCCTTTGATGGATTTGGCGGTATCGCTTTGCTGGTTCATAGCCTCGAGTGGGGGAGAAGATATGAACTGGATTTGGTCGATTGTTTGAAGCTCCAGTTCTTCGAGGCGGAAGGGCGCTTCGATAGCTGGTGAGGTTATGCCGAGCCATAGCTGGCACGCGGGAGAGAGTTCGCTCATGATACGGGTGTAGGTAAGTCCTGTATGTTGCGCGATGTTCAATATACCCACTTCATCCAGGGACAGTTTACATGCCTGGAGGATATTGGTCAGGAAATTCAGTTGTTCCTCCGGCAGGTGCACTTCGTTCGGGTACCGGACAAGGATCAGTATTTTCCTGGAGAAGTTGCCCAGTATTTTCACTGGTGGAGCCACGTTTAAAGACGGAGACTCCATTGTTTTTTCCGGGATAATAACCAGTCCCCGCCTGTAAAACTGGGCCATTTGCTGCGGTACCAGGTGAATGTTGTTGATGCTCATATTGGTATGGCCCTCGGAAGGCGAAGGCTTTTTTCTTTACATTTGTAGCAAAAATAGAGAATTATGATTGCAGCTATGGATATTCCCGTAACAAAAGCGAGCAAGAGCAAGCTGACTGATATGGACATGAACAATCTTCCTTTCGGGAAGTTTTTTACCGATCACATGCTGGTGGCAGAATATGAAAATGGCACCTGGAAACAGCCTGTGATTAAACCTTATGGTCCCATCCAGCTTGATCCCGCCAATGCCGCGCTTCATTACGGACAATCCATTTTTGAAGGTATTAAAGCTTACCGCAATGAGGCTGGCGAAGCATTCATTTTCCGTCCTTTCGACAATTATAAGAGATTCAACATTTCCGCGAAGCGTATGAGTATGCCGGAAGTGCCGGAGGATATCTTTATTGAAGGGATGCGCCAGTTGATAGACCTGGAGAAGAACTGGATCCCCGCGAAAAAAGACCATTCCCTGTACATCAGGCCATTTATGTTTGCTGCGGATGATACCATCGGGGTAAAGCCGGCGGATAAATACCTGTTTATGATTATTTTAAGTCCTACAGGTCCTTATTACGCCGCGCCAATGCGCATTTACGTGGAAGATATATACACCCGTGCCGCTCCCGGCGGGATCGGGTTTGCCAAAGCCGCGGGTAACTACGCGTCCAGTTTGCTGGCCGCATCTGAAGCGAAGGCCAAGGGATTCGACCAGGTGCTCTGGACAGATGCTTTTGAGCACAAATACGTACAGGAAGTGGGTACCATGAACGTGTTCTTCCAGTTGGGCAACAAAATCGTTACGCCCAGATTGGATGGCGCTATCCTTGCCGGCGTAACCCGGAACAGTGTGATCACTGTACTACAGGAACTAGGCTATGAAGTAGAAGAAAGAGATATTAAAATAGATGAATTGATGGAAGCCTATAAGGCAGGTGAACTGAAAGAAGCCTTCGGTACGGGTACCGCCGCCACCATCAGCATGATCAAAGAACTGCATTATAAAGGATACTCCATGACCTTTGATACGGCCACCTGGAAAACGAGTCCGGCCATTTCCGCCCGGATGAACGAGATCAGGGAGGGAAAAACAGAAGATGTTCATGGCTGGATGTTCCGTGTTTAATTGAATAAAGGATTGATTATTAACATATTTTCCACCCGGTGACGAAGTGAATCAAAAAAAATCATTGCATTTTTTTTGATTCTGCAATTAAATCGTACTTTTGCCGTCCCAAAAATATAAATAGGTTCAGATGCCTACAATACAACAATTAGTAAGAAAAGGAAGAGAAATTATCAAGGCCAAGAGCAAGTCAAGAGCTCTGGATGCGTGCCCTCAACGTCGTGGTGTATGTACACGTGTGTACACTACCACGCCTAAGAAGCCTAACTCCGCGCTTCGTAAAGTTGCGAAAGTGCGTTTGACCAACAAAGTAGAGGTGATCGCCTACATCCCGGGTGAAGGCCATAACCTCCAGGAGCACTCCATCGTGTTGATCCGTGGTGGTCGTGTGAAGGATTTGCCAGGTGTACGTTACCACATCGTTCGCGGTAGCCTCGATACTGCCGGTGTAAAAGACCGTAAGCAAAGCCGTTCCAAATACGGAACCAAGCGCGAAAAAGCTAAAAAATAATTCACTCAATAATTCGCCGGTGTGCTGAGTAAAGTTTTAATACTTGAAGACATTCAGCCACATTGGTGTACTAAAAATTAACAAAGATGCGTAAAGCACAAGCCAAGAAGCTTCCCTTAGCACCTGATCCCAGGTACAATGACAAGCTGGTTACCCGTTTCGTGAACAACATTATGTGGGAAGGTAAAAAAAGTATCGCCTACGAAATTTTCTACAACGCACTGGATAAAGTTGCCAAGCAAACCGGTGAAGACGGCTACGAAATCTGGCGCAGAGCGCTGGCCAACGTAACCCCCGCTGTAGAAGTTCGTTCCCGCAGGATTGGTGGCGCCACTTTCCAGATTCCTTCTGAAGTTCGCCCCGACAGGAAAATCTCCCTGAGCATCAAGTGGCTGGTTCGTTACAGCCGCGAGCGTAACGGCAGAAGCATGGCAGACAAGCTGGCCAACGAAATCGTAGCCGCTGCAAAAGGTGAAGGTTCCGCTTTCAAAAAGAAAGAAGATACGCACCGTATGGCTGAAGCCAACAAAGCGTTCTCTCACTTCCGCTTCTAATACTATTGTTGATATATTTCAGAAAGCCCCCATTGAACCGGGGGCTTTTCTTTTTGTGTGATGTTTGGGTTAACGCCGTTTCCCGCATTCATGTTGCCCCAGCCACTTTCTGCCACTCGTTCAGCCCAAGATGCTCCCAAAAACTACCGCATTAATTTATCTCTGGCCTTATAATCAACGCTTTGCGTCTTAGCACCTTTGCGTCTTTGCGTGAAATCTCTGTAACGCTCGCAAAGGCGCAAAGCCGCAAAGAAAAGCCGCTTGCAGGAACACCGCTTCCCAATATTCACACCCGATTGCTTGTATTATAGAATTCACTACCTTTGCACCCCAAATAACATTCTTAATAGTCATTACTAATTTATGGCAGACTTAAAATTTCAAAGGAACTTCGGTATTGCCGCTCACATTGATGCTGGTAAAACCACCACTACGGAGCGTATCCTGTATTATACAGGTAAATCCCACAAAATAGGGGAGGTACACGAAGGTGCAGCCACCATGGACTGGATGGCGCAGGAGCAGGAGAGAGGTATCACCATTACTTCTGCCGCAACCACTTGCTTCTGGAAGTTTCCTACTACCCAGGGTGACCTGATCCCCGGGCAGACCAAAGAATATAAATTCAACATCATCGATACCCCAGGTCACGTGGATTTCACTGTGGAAGTGGAACGTTCCCTCCGTGTACTGGACGGACTGGTGGCCCTGTTCTGCGCCGTATCCGGTGTGGAGCCACAATCTGAAACCGTTTGGCGCCAGGCCAACCGTTACCGCGTTCCCCGTATCGGGTTCGTGAACAAAATGGACCGCGCAGGTGCAGACTTCCTGAACGTGGTAAAACAGGTGAAGGAAATGCTGGGTGCGAACCCCGTGCCCCTGATGCTGCCCATCGGCGCTGAAGATACTTTCAAAGGCGTGGTGGACCTGATCACCATGAAGGCGATCATTTGGGACGAGGCTAGCAAAGGTGCTACCTACACTGAATCCGAAGTTCCTGCAGACATGAAGGACGAAGCGGAAGAGTGGAGAGCCAAACTGGTGGAGTCCGTTGCTGAATACGACGAGAAACTGATGGAGAAGTTCTTCGAAGATCCCAACTCCATTACGGAAGATGAAATGCACGAGGCTATCCGCAAGGCTACCATCGACATCGCCATCATCCCCATGCTGTGTGGTTCTTCCTTCAAGAATAAAGGTGTACAGAAGATGCTGGACGCGGTTTGCCGTTACCTGCCTTCTCCCCTGGACATCGAAGCCGTTGCCGGTACACACCCCGACACTGGCGCTGAACTGCAACGTAAGCCTAACGTGAAAGAACCATTCTCCGCCCTCGCGTTCAAGATCATGACTGATCCTTTCGTGGGCCGTCTGGCGTTCTTCCGCGCTTACTCCGGTAAGCTGGACTCCGGTTCTTATGTACTGAACACACGTACCGGTAAGAACGAGCGTATCTCCCGGATCATGCAGATGCACGCGAACAAGCAGAACCCCATCGATTTCATCGAAGCTGGTGATATCGGCGCGGCTGTTGGTTTCAAAGACATCAAAACCGGTGATACCCTTTGCGACGAAGCGCATCCCATCGTACTGGAATCCATGACCTTCCCTGATCCCGTGATCGCGGTAGCCGTAGAGCCTAAAACGCAGGCCGACGTGGACAAAATGGGTATGGCCATCGCTAAACTGGTGGAAGAAGATCCTACACTGCGTGTAAATACAGATGAAGAAACCGGTCAGACCATCCTCCGTGGTATGGGAGAACTGCACTTGGAAATCATCATCGACCGTATGCGTCGTGAATTCAAAGTGGAAGTGAACCAGGGTGCACCAATGGTGGCCTACAAAGAAGCGTTCAGCCAAACCGTTGAGTTCCGTGAAGTACTGAAGAAACAAACCGGTGGTCGCGGTAAATTCGCCGACATCCAGTTCTCACTCGGTCCTGTAGACGAAGAATGGCAAAAAGAGAACCCGGATAAGAGCTTCCAGTTCGTGAACAACATCGTTGGTGGTTCTATCCCCCGCGAATTCATCACGCCGATCCAGAAAGGTTTCGAAACCGCGATGAACACCGGTGTACTGGCCGCTTACCCTGTTGTGAACATGAAAGTGCGCATCTTCGACGGTAGCTTCCACGCGGTGGACTCCGATGCGATGTCCTTCGAACTTTGCGCCAAAGCCGGCTTCCGCCACGCAGGTGTGAAAGCGAAGCCCCAGCTCCTCGAGCCGATCATGAAAGTGGAAGTACTTACGCCCGACCAGTATATGGGTGACGTGAGTGGTGACCTTTCCCGTCGTCGTGGTATGATCGAAGGTATGGATACCCGTGCAGGTGTTCAGGTAATCAAGGCCAAAGTGCCCCTGAGCGAAATGTTCGGTTACGTAACCTCCCTCCGTTCACTGAGCTCCGGTCGTGCAAGTTCTACCATGGAGTTCTCCCACTATGCTCCTGCTCCGAACAACGTGGCAGAAGAAGTGATCGCCAAGAACAAAGGCAAGATCAAAGTGGAAGAAGATTAATCATAACTTTATTGATTATACAAAGCCCCCTGGAGTTTTTCAGGGGGCTTTTTGTATTTTAGCGCAACTCAAATTTCAGGACCCCTAATACCTTTTATGCTCAGAACTTTATCCTTTCTTCAGAAGCAAGGCTTACTTGCGGTAGTATTTGTTTTTAGTAGTTTGTTGGTGGAGGCGCAAAACTTCCCGGTGAAATGGCAAACGAGCCTTGGTCATGTGGATTCAATATTGTGCGCGTTTGCAACTGGCAGTGATGGACGTATTTATGCAGCTGGCGGAACCGGGTACTGGGAGAGTAATCCTTCTTATAACAATAGCGCTAAAGTATCTTCCTTAAATGGAAAAGGAGAAATACTTTGGGAGAAATCTTTTGAGGAGTTGAAATCCAAAAGGGTTAAGGCAATTATTCCTGCTGAAAGCAGTGTATTCACGTTGGGAATGTCAGGCTCCACAACTGGTTATTTTTCTGAAAATTTAGGTGGATATGATGCATGGGTTACAAAGTTTGACCATAACGGAAACATCAGTAACCTGAAATTGTATGGAACAAATACGACGCAGGATTATTTCAACGGGGGAATGATAAGTGCTTCCGGATCGTTGATCGCAGCAGGGGAAAGAAGGGTAAGTAGCAAATATTCGTATTTGCCCGTCCTTGCTAAAATAGATACGGCAAACCTTTCTGCTGAATGGTATCAGGAGTATGAGCTTTTCGGAGCTGGGGCAAAAACTATTTTCTGGGTATCTTCTGGTGATACGGTTTCAAGGTCCGAATCTAATTTATCAGCGGCATTTGATTGTGTAGTAGAATTGCCTTCTGGAGATTTTCTGGCGGGTGGTAAAGCTTACGCGCTTGATACATTGGTTGGTCAGGGCTTGGTTACGCTCCTGTCCCCGGAAGGTGTTGTAAAATGGATAAGATTGATTAAGGAGGATGGAGTGGTAAATCCCGCAGAGGATGAGTGGTTTCATGATTTTAATACAATAATTGGAATGCATGATGTTGGTGATGGAGTGATCATTGTGGGTAATTGCCTTAGAGAAGTGTCGCAGAATGATCCATGGATTTCTTTGGTTGCGCCAACCGATATTCTAATAACTAAGATAAGTTACAACGGGGGATACATTTGGCAGAAAAAGATCGGAGGAAGTGCACGAGATTATGCGCACCAGTCTTTTAAAAAAAGTGCAAATTCTATTCTTATCGCAAGTGTAACAGAGTCTAGGAACGGGGATATAAATTATAGAATTCAGAATCCATCAGCCCAGTCAAGTGATAGCGGAGACATGTGGTTTCTCGAACTTGATAAATCCGGGAATATTGTTTCCAGGCTGTGTTTTGGTGGGAATTCAGTTGATTTGGGTTTGGGGATATCCAGCCTTCCCAGTGGAGATTTAATTATTCAAGGGGTGACAGCATCTCAGGATGGTACTTTCAGCGGGCTACAGCCAGATTGGTTTCAGCATATTATAGCCCGGGTAGTTCCTGCGGCAGGTGAAGTTTCCGGAGTTGGCTTCGTGGATACTAATGAAGACGGCGTTTATCAGCCGGGGGAGCGTAGAATAAGTTACTTTAAAAGCCATATTGTACTGAACGGCGATACGTTAATGACTACAAGCCCAAATGCAAACGGTATTTTTTCAGTGGAATTAGCAGCGGGTAACTATCAATGTGTTATTCAGAAAGTTTCAGATTACTTCTTGCCTCAGGTAAGTGAAGTAAGTGTAGCAGTGAATGGTTTGGTTGCTCCGGATACTATATTCATTCCTTTTAGAGAGACTCCCCAGATCAGTGATTTATTGGTGTATTTTGTAACCTCACCGTTTGCAAGACCCGGTTTTGGTTATGGGTTTTCAGCAAGTGTAAAAAACAGAGGTACGGTTGCAGCAGGAGATAGTTTAAGAATTGTACTGGACCATCGAAGAACTGATGTGCCTACGAAGCCCATTGGGTCGTTTTTGAGGGGGGATACACTTATTGTTCCCATTTCGCCTTTGCAGCCGGGGGAGGATAGAATGTATGATTTCGGTGTTTCACTTGCCCCTCCTCCTCAATTAAGCATTGGAGACACACTCCAGTTTAAAGCAGAAGTATTTCCCATCACCAACGATGTAAACCCCTCCAACAACCAGTTCACCCTCAAACAACTTGTTACCGGATCGTATGATCCCAACGACAAAACCGAATCGCACGCAGGTGTACTAACACAGGAAGAGATTGACGGGGGAGAATACCTTAACTACCTGATCCGCTTCCAGAATACCGGAACTGATACAGCCTTTACCGTGGTAATTAGGGATACCCTGGAAGCGCGGCTGGACGTGTCTTCCTTTGAAATGATTGCCGCCAGCCACGATTATAACCTTTCTATATTGAACGGCAACCAGTTGGCGTGGACTTTCAACAATATCAACCTGGCCGACAGCAATGTGAATGAGCCCGCCAGTCACGGCTATGTGCAGTTCCGCATACGGCCCTTCCCCACATTGGCTCCGGGAGATACAATAAAAAATTCCGCGTCCATTTATTTCGACTACAATCTCCCGGTATTGACCAATACCGAAAAAACCACTTTGGTGATACCCGGAGCACTGCCTGTTAAGTTGTTGAATTTTAGTGCGGTACGAAAAGGAAGTCTGAATGAAATAGTCTGGCAGACTGCTGAAGAACAGCAGGTGGAACGTTTTACCATCGAGCGGTCTTTGAACCGGCTGGATTATGTGGCCATTGGCTCCGTTAAAGCGAAAGGTATTCCCGCCAGTTATACCTTTTCGGAGACCGCGCCGGTTGTTCCGATAGTCTATTACAGGCTGAAAGTGGTGGATACCGACGGCAGCATCCAGTACAGTCCGGTGGTGGCTTTGCGTGGAAATTCAGCTTTTTCAGCAACGATTTTCCCCAATCCCATCACAGGAGATGCCTCTATTGAAATAAATACTGCATCTGCGCATGCATTGCAATGGAGTATACGGGATATGGAGGGGCGCCTTCGTAAGAGGGGAGCCCTACAACTCAACACGGGAACTTCCATCCGTTCGCTTCCAACAGCGGCCCTCGAACCCGGAATGTTCATTATCTCCCTCAAAGGAAAGGATGCGGAGCAGAATATCATGATAATCAAGAAATAAGCGCGATAAAATAAAGGGCAGCGCGGAAAGATTCTTCCGAACAGGGCCGTAAGCATGAAAAAATCTTGCTTCCGGCCCTGTTCTTTGCGAAAAATACCTGAAAAAAATTTGATAATCTAAACCTAATACATACCTTTGCACTCCCAATAAATTGGGCAATAAGCTATGTCTCAGAGAATCAGAATCAAATTGCAGTCGTACGATCACAACCTGGTGGACAAATCTGCTGAAAAGATTGTGAAGACCGTACGCAGTACAGGAGCGGTGGTAACAGGACCAATTCCTTTACCTACCAAGAAGAAGATCTTTACCGTGTTGCGTTCACCGCACGTGAACAAGAAAGCCCGTGAGCAGTTCGAATTGAACACTCATAAGCGTTTGTTGGATATTTACACTTCTTCTTCCAGAACTGTGGATGCGCTTTCCAAGCTCGATCTGCCCTCTGGTGTGGAAGTTGAGATCAAGGCCTGATGAAGCCGCCCGCTGAAGCCAAAAAGCTGAAGTGGAAAATTCCTCGAAAAAGCTAGTTCTTATTCATGTTTCATCTCTCAAATCCGCCGGTGGCGGGCCAAAAGAGCGCTGAACTTATTTTGATCGAATTTATTCATTCTGCTCCGGCAGGATCGAAATATAAAAACATATGAACAAGCCTTTCAGGGTTTGTTTACTATCGGTACTTCCCCCGGTTCCGTTCCTGCAACAAGTGCAGGAAGGGCCGAACTCAGGAAAAGGTCGGTAGCAAACTGGGATTGAAGTCCTGCGCTGTGCAGGATTGTCCATATAACCTTGAAGGGTATAAACCTACATAATAATGAAAGGATTAATTGGAAAAAAAATCGGGATGACCAGCATCTTCGATCCCAGTGGCAAGCAAACCGCCTGCACTATTATTGAAGCTGGTCCTTGTGTGATCACGCAGGTAAAAACGTCTGAATCAGACGGTTACAACGCTCTCCAACTCTCATTTGGCGACAAGAAAGAAAAGAATGCTACCAAAGCTGAAAAAAATCACTTCGCCAAAGCCAACACAGCTCCCAAAAGTTTCGTAAAAGAATTCCGCGACTTCTCTACCGATAAACCACTCGGTGAAGCCATTACCGTTGACATCTTCGCCGAAGGCGAAAAGATTGATGTGGTAGGTACCTCTAAAGGTAAAGGTTTCCAGGGTGTTGTTAAGCGCCACGGATTCTCCGGTGTGGGTGAACAATCACACGGACAACACGACCGTCAGCGCGCCCCGGGTTCTATCGGTGGCTCTTCCTATCCTTCCCGCGTATTCAAAGGTATGCGCATGGCCGGCCGCATGGGTGGCGATCGCGTGAAAATGAAAGGTCTCAAGATCGTTAAGATTTTCCCCGAAAAAAATTACATTCTGGTAAGTGGTTCCGTTCCGGGCCATATCGGTTCATATGTTCTCATCCAGAAATAACCTATTAATCTGAAGTACGATGCAAGTAGATGTTTTAAATATACAAGGACAAAAAACCGGGAGAACAATTGAACTTCCGGAAGAAATCTTCGGAATTGAGCCGAATACCCACGTGATCTACCTCGCTGTGAAACAATACCTCGCCGCTCAACGCCAGGGTACACACAAGGTGAAAACCAGGATGGAAGTGAAAGGCGCCAGCCGTAAACTCCACCGTCAGAAAGGTACCGGCGGATCCCGTAAAGGTAACCTGCGTAACCCCCTCTACAAAGGTGGTGGTACCATCTTCGGACCTAAACCCCGCGATTACAGCTTCAAACTGAACCGCAAAGTGAAGGACCTCGCCAAAATGAGCGCCCTGAGCTTCAAAGCGAAAGAAAACGCTATCGTGGTACTGGAAGACCTGAACCTTGACGCGCCAAAAACAAAACAATTCGCCGGTGTACTGAAAACACTGAACATCGATAACAAAAAGTCTCTGTTCGTTCTCCCCGAGTACAACGAGAACGTGTACCTCAGCCTCCGCAATATTCCTTCCGTACAAGGTTCCCTGCTGAGCGATATCAATACTTACGATATCGTGAACGCCGACTTCCTCGTACTGAGCGAATCCGCCGCCAAGGTATTCACCGATGAAGCTGTTGAAGAAGTAAACGCATAATTGTCTAAATCATTCAGAGATGAAATTATCAGAAGTTTTGATAAAACCGATCCTTACCGAGAAAGCAAACGCCCAGCAGGAAAAGCTGAACAGGTACGCTTTCAAAGTGGCCCGGAAAGCCAATAAGCTTGAAATTAAAAAAGCTATTGAAGAGTTCTACGGTGCAACAGTTGTGGACATTAACACTTCCGTTGTTCCGGGAAAAGATAAAACCCGCTACACAAAAGCAGGTTTCATCAAAGGCCGCAAACCCGCTTACAAAAAAGCGCTGGTGACCGTTGCCGAAGGAACTACCATCGATCTGTATGCTAACATATAAGCCGTGAATGGTTGTATATACAGATCAAGAATTTAATTAACAACAACGAAGAAATCAGAACATCATGGCACTGAAGAAGTTCAAACCGATGACCGCCGGTACCCGTTGGAGAATCGGAAACGCGTACGCGGAAATCACAACCGATACGCCTGAAAAAAGCCTCCTGGAACCCCTGAAAGGAACCGGTGGACGTAACGCGCAGGGTAGAAGAAGCATGCGCTACATTGGTGGTGGCCACAAGAAGCACTACCGTGTTATCGACTTCAAACGCAACAAAACCGGAATCGAAGCTAAAGTCGCTTCCATTGAATACGATCCGAACCGTACAGCTTTCATCGCACTGCTGAACTACGTTGACGGTGAGAAAAGATACATCATCGCTCCCCAGGGCCTCACAGTAGGTACCACTGTAATCAGTGGAGATGCCGTGGCGCCTGAACTGGGTAATGCGCTGCAACTGAAAAACATGCCACTCGGTACCATGGTGCACAACATTGAGTTGCAACCGGGTCAGGGTGCGAAAATGGCAAGAAGCGCCGGTTCCTCCGCGCAGCTGAACGCCAAAGAAGAAAAATACGCGGTATTGAAAATGCCTTCCGGTGAACTCCGTAAAGTATTGATCAACTGCTACGCTACCGTAGGTGTTGTTTCCAACTCCGACCACAGCCTCCAAAGCATGGGTAAGGCAGGTAGGAACAGGTGGAAAGGTATCCGTCCAAGAAACCGCGGTGTTGCGATGAACCCTGTAGATCACCCGATGGGTGGTGGTGAAGGTAGGGCTTCCGGTGGTCACCCACGCAGCCGTACCGGTAAATACGCTAAAGGAGAAGTTACCCGTACAAGAGGTAAGTCTTCCGATAAGCTGATCATCCAACGCAGAAACGGTAAGAAAGTTAAATAAGTAACAAGTGTTAAAATGGCCCCGCTCTCGCGGGCGGGGCAAATAAACAACCCAATACAATATGGCTCGTTCGATTAAAAAAGGTCCTTTCGTAGACGTTAAACTCGAAACCAAAGTGCTCGCCATCAACGAAGGCAAAGCGAAAAAAGGTGTAGTGAAAACATGGTCACGCCGTTCTACCATCACACCGGATTTCGTAGGACACACTTTCGCGGTGCACAACGGTAACAAATTCATCCCTGTTTACGTAACTGAATTCATGGTTGGCCACAAACTGGGCGAATTCGCTCCCACCAGGAACTTCAAAGGACACTCAAACAAAAAAATGTAAGTGAACCCGGTGTACTGAAAAGGAACCGGAGGAACTGAAAACAGAAACTGAATACAATGGAAGCAGTAGCTAAACTGAGAAATTATCCAACATCACCACGTAAAATGCGTTTGCTTGCAGACCTGATCCGTGGTATGCAGGTGGAAAAAGCGCTGGCGGAACTGGAATTCAACGCCAAGCACAGCGCAAGCCCGCTCCGCAAACTCGTACTGAGCGCTATCAACAACTGGAAGCAGCAGAACGAAGGTGGAGACGAGAGCCAACTGGTGGTGAAGACCATTTTCGTGGATGGCGCAAGAACACTGAAAAGAATGCGTCCTGCCCCGCAGGGTCGTGGTTACAGGGTTAGAAAGCGCAGCAACCACGTAACTGTAATCGTTGATACAAAATAACTATAACAAGTAAACTTAATATACCAAACTCATGGGTCAGAAAACAAATCCTATTGGTGCAAGGTTGGGAATCATCCGCGGATGGGAGTCTAACTGGTATGGTGGTAAAAAAGATTATGCCCAGAAGCTGATCGAAGACAATAAGATCAGAACTTATCTGAACGCACGTATCAATAAAGGCGGTATCGCCAAGATCGTGATCGAGCGTACGCTGAACAAACTGATCGTGACCATTCATACTTCCAAGCCTGGCATCATCATAGGTAAGGGTGGTAATGAGGTGGACCGCATCAAGGAAGAACTGAAAAAGTTGACCGGTAAGGAAGATGTACAGATCAACATCCTGGAGATCCGTCGCCCCGAACTGGACGCCAACATCGTTGGTGATACGATCGCCAAGCAGATCGAAAACAGGATCAACTACAAACGCGCCATCAAAATGTCTATCGCTTCCGCACTCCGTATGGGCGCCGAAGGGATCAAGGTAAAAGTGAGCGGTCGTTTGGGTGGTGCGGAAATCGCACGTTCCGAAGAGATCAAACAAGGTCGTGTTCCCCTGCATACACTTCGTATGGACATTGACTACGCCAATGTTTTCGCCCTTACGGTTTACGGTAAAATCGGTATCAAAGTTTGGATATCCAAAGGTGAAGTGCTCGCTAAGAGAGACCTGAACCCCAACTTCGTAGGCGGTAAGAGCGATGTGAGCGACAGAAGAGGTGGTGAGCGCGGAGATTTCCGTGGCGGCGACCGTGGTGACCGTGGCGGACGTCCTGAAAGAAGGGATGACCGTGGTGGCGACAGAAGAGGCGGTGGCGGAAGAAGATAATCCCCCGATCGTTGGTAATAAATTTCAATTAACTACTTAATATAACGTAAGATGTTACAGCCAAAAAGAACGAAGCACAGGAAGATGCAGAAAATGCCTTCCAGAGGGAATGCCAAACGTGGTACCACCCTGTCGTTCGGTTCATTCGGTTTGAAGGCATTGGAAAATGTTTGGATGACCGACCGCCAGATTGAAGCCGCCCGTCAGAGCATGACGCGTGCCATGAAGCGGGAAGGTAATGTGTGGATCCGTATTTTCCCCGATAAACCCGTTACCCGCAAGCCCGCCGAAGTAAGGATGGGTAAAGGTAAAGGCGCACCCGATCATTGGGCTGCCGTGGTGAAACCCGGAAGAGTTCTGTTCGAAGCCGACGGTGTTCCCGTTGAAGTAGCGAAACACGCTATGGAACTGGCTGCGCAGAAACTGCCGATCAAAACCAAATTCATTGTGAGGAGAGATCTCCAAGCATAATTCGTTCATCAACATAAATCGTATATACGATGTCGTCTAAGAAAGTTGAATTTAACAAAAGCCTGAAAGATATCAGTGATGCGGATCTGAAGGCTAAAATCCAGGAAGATGAACTGCGTCTGAAAAAGCTTGAGTTCGCGCACGCCATCACTCCCCTGGAAAATCCGGTGAGCATCCGCTCACTCAGAAGGGATGTGGCCCGTCTGAAAACAGAATTAACTAAACGTGCATTGGGAGTTTAATCCCGATATAAAAATTGAACAATGGCTGAAAGAAATTTGCGTAAAACAAGGATCGGTGTGGTTGCCAGCAACAAGATGGACAAAACCGTTACCGTAGCCGTGGAAAGAAAGGTGAAACACCCTATCTACGGAAAGTTCGTAAAAAAGACAACCAAGTTCCACGCCCATGATGAAAAGAACGAGTGCAGTATCGGCGACCTGGTGAAGATCATGGAAACCCGCCCCCTCAGCAAAACAAAACGCTGGAGGCTGGTTGAGATCGTGGAAAAGGTAAAATAATCCCTCTGTTTTACATTATATAACAAGTTCCGGAAGGACTTAAAATTATTCAACGATGATTCAGCAAGAAAGCAGATTGAACGTAGCTGATAACAGTGGTGCCAAGGAAGTATTGTGCATCCGTGTGCTGGGAAACAGCGGACAGGATTACGCCAAGATCGGTGATAAGATCGTGGTTACTGTAAAAGATGCCATCCCCGCAGGCGGTATCAAAAAAGGTACCGTAACCAAAGCGGTGATCGTTCGCACTACCAATAAACTGCGCCGTAAAGACGGATCTTACATCCGTTTCGACGACAACGCAGTGGTACTGCTCAACAACTCCGATGAGCCAAGAGGTACCCGTATCTTCGGACCAGTTGCCAGGGAACTGCGCGATAAAGGTTACATGAAGATCGTTTCCCTCGCTCCCGAAGTGTTATAAGATGCCCGGGCAGGTGCTTAACGCAGGTTTTTCCCGGATTTCCGGGGCGTTTGGCAATCAGCGTTGAGCATTCAGCAAAAAAGCATATCTTTGCACCCCCAAAAGGGAAACCTGGGGTGGCGTTTTATAAAAAACGATAAACATTTTACAGTGAGTACAAGATTCAAACCGAAGTTTAATATCAAAAAAGGTGACGCCGTAGTGGTGATCGCCGGAGACGATAAAGACCTGGCCAAACCCCGCCAGGTACTGGAAGTTTTCCTGGATAAATCACGCGTCCTGGTGGAAGGTGTGAACATCGTTACCAAACATACCAAACCTTCAGCCCAGAACACTAAAGGTGGTATCGTTAAAAAAGAAGCCCCCATCCACATCTCTAACGTGATGTTATGGGACGCTAAAGCTGGTAAAGCCACCCGCGTTACCCGCAGCCGTGAAACCGGTAAATTAGTTCGTATTGCAAAAAAATCAGGGGAGGTAATTAAATAATGAGTACCGTAAACTATTCTCCGAGACTGGCAGAAAAATACTCCAAAGAGGTATTACCTGCCTTGATGAAAAAGTTTGGTTACAAAAGCATCATGCAGGCACCCAAACTTACCAAGATCTGTCTGAACCGCGGCGTGAATGGCGCGGTAGCCGATAAGAAACTGGTGGACATCGCCGTGGATGAACTCTCTACCGTTACCGGTCAGAAAGCTGTTCCCACCATGTCTAAAAAGGACATCTCTAACTTCAAACTGCGTAAGAACATGCCCATCGGTGCACGTGTTACGCTGAGAGGTGTAAAAATGTACGAATTCCTCGATCGTCTGATCGCTGTGTCCCTCCCCCGCGTACGCGACTTCAAAGGAGTGAACGACAAAGCTTTCGATGGCCGCGGTAACTATACACTTGGTGTTACTGAACAGATCATCTTCCCCGAAATCGATATCGATAAGGTGAACAAGATCACTGGTCTCGACATCACTTTCGTTACTACCGCCAACACGAACGAAGAAGCTTACGAACTGCTGAAAGAACTCGGCATGCCGTTCAAAAACATTAAAAAAGAAAACGCTCAATAAACCATGGCAAAAAAGTCAGTAATAGCCAGACAAAAAAAGCGCGAAGCCACAGTTGCTAAGTTTGCTGAAAAAAGAGCCGCTCTGAAAGAAGCAGGTGATTACGCAGCATTGTCTCAACTGCCCCGCAACGCTTCTCCTGTAAGACTGAAAAACCGTTGTCAGCTCACCGGTCGTCCCAAAGGATACATGCGTTACTTCGGTCTCGGAAGGGTGATGTTCCGTGACATGGCGCTTGCAGGAAAAATCCCTGGCGTGAAAAAAGCAAGCTGGTAAGAACAACCGCTTGGTTACTGATATCAAATTATTAATTGGATATCGCATTGTAAATCATTTTTATCATTTAACCTCAATCAAACAATGGTTACTGATCCAATAGCAGATTTTCTGACGAGAGTACGTAATGCGCAGATGGCCAACCACCGCATCGTGGAGATTCCTGCCTCAAACCTGAAGAAGCGTATCACTGAAATTCTGTACAACCAGGGTTATATCCTGAAGTACAAATTCGAAGAAGACAATAAGCAAGGGCTGATCAAGATCGCGTTGAAATACGATCCTACCAGCAAACAACCCGCAATCAAGGCGCTGGAAAGAATCAGCCGCCCCGGTTTGCGCCAGTATGCAAAGCCTGAAGACTTCAAACGTGTGAAGAATGGTCTTGGTATCGCTATCGTAAGTACTTCCAAAGGAGTAATGACCGATAAAGAAGCCAAAGCGCAGAATGTAGGCGGAGAAGTGCTTTGCTACATCTACTAAACTGAAATGTTAGCCGGGTCCGTTTTTCGGATCCGGTTCATCATATACCCGGCGCACAAGCCTTTTAGTCGGGGCTGAACACGGGATAACTATCAACTTAAAAGTTTACGACTATGTCACGTATCGGAAAAAAAATCATCAGTGTGCCTGCAGGCGTTACCATTACCGTAGCCGCCGACAATGTGATCACTGTAAAAGGGCCTAAAGGCGAACTGAAACAAGCCATCGACAGAGACATCAAGATCGAAGTGAAAGATGGTGAAGCAACTGTAACCCGTCCTACCGACCAGATCCGCCACCGCGCATTGCACGGTTTGTACCGTTCCCTGATCGCCAACATGGTGAAAGGTGTAACTGATGGGTTTGTTCGCAAACTTGAACTGGTGGGTGTAGGTTATAAAGCCGCCAACCAGGGCAATATCCTCGACCTCGCACTGGGTTATTCTCACAATATTATTTTCGAAATTCCCAAGGAACTGAAAGTGGTGACCGCCCAGGAAAAAGGGCAGAACCCCACCATCACCCTGGAAGGAATGGACAAGCAACTGATTGGCCAGGTGGCAGCAAAGCTCCGCAGCCTGCGTAAACCAGAACCATACAAAGGTAAAGGTGTTAAATTCGCTGGTGAAGTGCTTCGCAGAAAAGCTGGTAAATCTGCTGGTAAATAATTTTAAGCAATAATTCCCGGCAGTATCGGGAATATAAAATAAGAGAAATGAACAACAAAGTAATAAGAAGGCAGAAGATCCGCTACAGGATCCGCAGGAAAGTAGCAGGTACAACTGCGAAACCACGCCTCAGTGTTTTCAGAAGCAATGCTGATACTTATGTACAACTGATCAATGATGAAAATGGTCAGACTTTGGCTTCCGCTTCCACCAGGGATAAAGATATCGCTGCGCAGAAAGGTACCAAATCCGAAAAGTCTAAGCTGGCAGGACAGGCAATCGCCCGTAAAGCCGCTGAACTGGGTATCACCACCTGCGTATTCGATCGTGGCGGATATCTCTACCACGGCCGTGTAAAGTCTATCGCTGACGGCGCCCGTGAAGGAGGTCTTCAGTTCTAATTATCCCTTTGGGAACGAACCAAATCAAAAAAGTAAACATCAACCGGCTTTGTCCGGTACAACAGAATAACTACAATGGCAAAAGTAAACTTAAACAAGGTTAAAGCCGGCGACCTCGAACTGAAGGAGAAGGTGGTTGCTATTAACAGGGTGGTGAAAACTACAAAAGGCGGTCGTGCCTTCAGTTTCTCCGCGCTGGTGGTAGTAGGGAATGAAAGCGGCGTGGTAGGTCACGGTTTAGGTAAAGCCAAAGAAGTTCAGGAAGCCATCACCAAAGGAATTGAAGATGCGAAGAAAAATCTCATCAAAGTTCCCGTAATGCACGGCACTATTCCTCACGACCAACTGGCTAAAGAAGGCGCTGCAAAAGTGCTCATCAAGCCAGCAGCACACGGTACCGGTGTAATCGCCGGAGGCAGCATGCGCGCCGTGCTGGAAAGCGCAGGTGTTACCGACGTACTCGCCAAATCCCTGGGAAGCGCTAATCCGCACAACGTGGTGAAAGCAACTTTCAAGGCCCTGGCTATGCTGCGCGAGCCCATCTCCGTAGCAAAAACACGTACCGTTGCCCTGAAAAAAGTATTCAACGGATAAACTGTTCCTCCGGGAACAACTGTTCAGAATATTGATTGAAAAGTATTTTTCACCCATAATAAACTGGCCCGAAAGGGTAGTTGTATGAGCAAGATAAAGATCACCTTAGTAAAAAGTCCCATCGACAGACCAGAGCGCCAGAAGCTGACGCTCCAGGCTTTGGGTTTGAACAAGCTGAACTCTACGAAAGAAGTGGAAGCTACCGACTCCATCCGTGGTATGGTGCGTAAGGTTAGCCATCTCGTGAAAGTAGAAGAAGCCTAATTTTAATTGCGAGGGGTTGTTGCCCCGTTGAGTAAAAAACAAACAATCATGAAATTACATCAGTTACAGCCTGCAGAAGGTGCAGTTCATAAAGAGAAACGTATTGGTCGTGGTGAAGCCTCCGGTAAAGGTGGTACTTCCACAAAAGGTAACAAAGGTCAGCAAAGCCGTGCCGGTTACCAACGTAAATTCGCGCACGAAGGTGGTCAGATGCCCATTCAGCGTCGCGTTCCAAAACGTGGATTCAAAAACAACAACCGTATCGAATTCAAAGTATTCAACCTCGGTCAGATCGATCAGGTGGTTGAGAAATACGGTATCACTGAGTTCACACTGGAAAACCTGTACATGAACGGGTTGATCAGCCAGACGGACTCCGTGAAAATCTTAGGAAACGGTGAACTGAAATCTAAACTGACCTTCAAAGTAAACGCCATCAGCGAAAAAGCGAAGGCGGCAATTGAAGCGGCAGGCGGAACAGTTGAAATTGTGAAATAATTTTTCCGTAACTTGCCAGACGCATTTAGGAATGCGTCTTTTTTTATTTTGGGGTATTCACAACTAATTACTAACACCCGTGAAGAAATTATTTCAAACACTGAAGAACATTTGGAGCATAGACGAACTGCGCAGTAAGATCATTACTACACTTCTTCTTGTTGCTGTTTACAGAGCCGGTGCACACATCGTTCTGCCGGGTATCGATCCCAATAAACTGGACCTCAGCCGCGCCAAAGAAGGTGCGCTGGGACTGATCGATACTTTCGCAGGTGGCGCCTTCTCCATGGCCTCTATTTTCGCACTCGGTATCATGCCCTATATCTCCGCTTCCATCTTTATGCAGCTGATGACGATACTCGTTCCCAGCATGCAAAAGATTCAGAAAGAAGGAGAAAGCGGACGGAAAAAGATCAACCAATGGACCCGTTACCTCACCGTGGGTGTTACCCTCGTGCAGGGCGCGGCTTACGTGGCTTATCTGAAACAGTCCAGCCAGGGCGCTTTGATCGAGAGTTTCTCCCAATACTTCTGGTTGTCCACCGTGTTCACCCTTACGGCAGGTACCCTGTTCGTGATGTGGCTCGGTGAAAAGATTACTGATAAAGGTCTTGGAAACGGTACTTCCATCATCATCATGGTAGGTATCCTCGCTCGTCTCCCGCAATCATTTGTGCAGGAATTGCAGGCTAAAGGTACCGGCGGTGGCGGTGGAATCCTGATCTTCCTCATTGAGATGGCCGTACTGATCGCCATCATCATGGGACTGATCGTGCTGGTACAAGGTGTACGTCGTATTCCTATTCAGTATGCGAAGCAGATTGTAGGCAACCGCCAGTTCGGTGGTGCGCGCCAGTTCCTGCCGCTGAAAGTGAACGGTGCCGGTGTAATGCCGATCATCTTCGCCCAGGCCATCATGTTCCTGCCTACTTTGTTCTCTTTCACCAAATTTGAAACCGGACAAGGTATCGCGAGGATTTTCTCTGACCCCAAAGATGCGGTGTATATGATCATTTACGCTGTTGTGGTAATTGGTTTCACCTTCCTCTACACAGCTTTGATCTTCAACCCGAAACAAATTGCCGACGACCTGAAAAGGAACAACGGTTTTATTCCTGGTATCAAGCCCGGACAGCCCACCGCCGATTATATCGGTGCGGTAATGGATAAGATCACCCTTCCCGGCGCCGTATTGCTGGCATTGGTAGGTATCCTGCCCGGCTTCGCGCAACGCCTTGGTGTAACGCAGGGATTCGCTTCCTTCTTCGGAGGTACTTCTTTGCTCATCATGGTGGGGGTTGTACTGGATACATTACAGCAGATTGAGACCCAGTTGCTGATGCGTCAGTACGATGGCCTGATGAAGACCGGTCGTATCCAGGGTCGCCAAACGGCTTCCCCGGTATCTATGTAATTCATTTTTAGATGTCATAGTAGCCTGTTGGGAGCAATCTCAACAGGTTTTCTTTTAATAACAGTATGCGTTCAAAGAATATGATTTTTTATAAAACGGAAGCGGAGATCGCGATCATGCAGCGCAATGCGCGCCTCGTGAGCCAGGGGTTGGCCGAAGTGGCCGCTATGCTTAAACCCGGTCTTACCACACTTGAAATTGATAAGTTCTGTGCGGATTATGTGAAGAAACAGGGGGGCATCGCCACATTCCTGAACTTTCATGGTTACCCCTTCAGCATCTGCGCCTCGGTGAATGACGTGGTGGTACACGGATTTCCCAACGATACCCCGTTGAAAGATGGTGATATCGTCAGCATCGATCTGGGGATCACGAAGGATGGATATGTGGGAGAACACGCCTATACATTCATCCTGGGCAATGCAGCGCCTGAAGTGATTGAACTGGTGAAAGTAACCAAAGAGTCACTGTACAAAGGAATCGAAAAGGCGATCGCCGGGAACAGGATAGGAGATGTGGCCTGGGCCATCCAGGAACATACTGAGAAGAAACACGGTTATGGCGTGGTCCGCGAATTGGTTGGGCACGGCCTGGGCAAAACGATGCACGAAGACCCGCAGGTCCCCAACTACGGCAAACGCGGAACGGGCACCATGTTGAAAGAAAACATCACCCTCGCCATTGAACCCATGATCAACCTTGGTAAAAAAGATGTCTATACCGAAGACGACGGCTGGACCATCCGCACCAAAGATGGCAAACCCAGCGTACACTTCGAACACAATGTATGCGTAAAGAAAGGCAAAGCACTCATTCTTTCTGATTACTCGGTGATTGAAGCGGCTGAAAGGGCGAATCCGGAGTTGACGAAGTAGCCTCACCCCACCCCCTCTCCCCGGGGAGAGGGGCAAAGTTCACAGTATTCGATTTGTGTAGAATTCATTTGCAGGAACACATTAATCAACATACTTTACAATTGTTCGCCTTAATTAAAAAAACAAGCCCGCCGCGTCGCTGCGTTGCGAGGAATGAAGCAACCGCGTGAAAAATCAGCCATCACCCGTTGCGTCGTCGCGAGAAAGAAATCTCTTCTAAATAAACGTCCCCAAACACAAACAACGCCTTGCGTCCTTGTTTCTTAGCGTCTTTGCGTGATACGATACGAAACAATGCGTGCTTAGAAACAATGGCGTGAAAAAAACAACACCATGCAACATCCCGATCTCATCATCATAGGCGGCGGCGCCGCCGGCTGCTTCACCGCTGCCAACGCCGCCTCGATGGCCCCGGGTATACGCATCCTCGTGTTGGAAAAATCCCACCGTCTCCTCTCCAAAGTAAAAGTTTCCGGCGGCGGGCGATGCAACCTCACCCACAACCTCACCAGCATCTCCGAGATGGTGAAACGCTACCCGCGCGGAGAAAAATTCCTCAAAAAAACCTTCCACCAGTTCTTTACCAAAGATACCATCGCCTGGTTCGAAAGCAGAGGCGTACCCATCAAAGCAGAAGCGGACGGAAGAATGTTCCCGGTATCGGATGATTCACAATCGGTAATAGAAGCGCTGATGCGGGAGGTGAACAAATACAGTGTGCATTTCCGCCTTAGTTGTGCCGTGCAATCCATCGTGAAACAAGCGGATTTATTTGAACTGGAAACAAGCACCGGTAAAGTATATGCGAAACATGTGGTGATCGCCTGCGGCGGCTTCGCGAAAGCGGAGCAGTTCAACTGGATAAGCGCTTTGGGGCACAGCTTCAGTTCCCCGGTTCCTTCCTTGTTCACCTTCAATATGCCGGGAAATTCGATCCGGGACCTGATGGGCATCAGCATTCCGGATGCGCAGGTGAAAATCGCGGGCACAAAATTAGTGGAGAAAGGCGCTGTACTGATTACCCACTGGGGACTGAGCGGACCCGCCGTATTGAAACTATCGGCCTGGGGCGCCCGGGAACTGGAGGAGAAGCAGTACCAGTTTGCCGTACTCATCAACTGGGTACCGGATTACAATGAACACTCTTTAAAGGAGAAGTTCCGGGAGTGGCGCTTCGCGCTTGCTGCGCAGAAGATCGTCAACCGCAATCCGCTGGGCCTGCCCCAGCGCTTCTGGGAATACCTGCTCCTTCAATCCGATATTCATCCCGATACAAGATGGGCCGATCTCCCGGCAAAAGCGCAGAACCTGCTCATTAAAAACTGTACGGCACAGGAACATGCCGTAAAAGGAAAAACAACTTTTAAGGAAGAATTCGTTACGGCCGGAGGGATTGATCTTGCGGAGATTGATCCGAACACCATGATGAGCCGGATCGTACCTGATCTTTACTTTGCCGGAGAAATCATGGATGTGGATGGCATCACCGGAGGATTTAACTTCCAGCACGCCTGGACCAGCGGTTTCATCGCCGCGAAAGCGGTAGCAACTTCTTTTAATGCATTGAAAAGCAGTGAATAAGTTAAAATATTCGCGATGGTGTTTTTCTTGCCTGGCAACTATTGAATAAAACGGGTGGTCCCCCTGTAAAATCACGCATCCCAACCCTGTATTTTCACTGCTCCTAACCCCGTTTTTTTGTAACCGGTGCCACCGCTAGTACGGAAAAAAAACGTAACTTTGCCGTCCCGAATAAAAAACAATCGGGGCTTTTTTATGTCAGAAAATCAAATTATTAACGAAAACGCTGATCAGCAGGAGAACGTAGCGGCCGAAGCTACCTCTACAGCGACAACAAATGCACCTGCCGCTCCTACGCAGTTTGATACTGCGCACGATGATTTCGACTGGAGCATCGACAAACGCAACGTATCTTCTTACTCTAAAGACGAGAAAGAAAAATACGACAAGGTTTACGACGACACTTTCAAAGTGATCAACGACAACGAAATGGTGACCGGTATCGTAGTTGGTCTTACCAAAACTGACGTTGTGATCAACATCGGCTTCAAATCCGATGGTCTGGTTTCTCTCAACGAATTCCGTGACCTTCAGGGCCTGAAAACAGGTGATGAAGTGGAAGTGATGGTGGTAGAGAAAGAAGACAGGCAAGGGCACCTTCACCTGAGCCGCAAACAAGCCCGTATCACCCGCGCCTGGGAAAGAATCGTTGAGGTTCATAAAACAGGTGAAGTGGTTACAGGTACCGTTACCAGCAAAACCAAAGGCGGCCTGATCGTAGACGTATTCGGTATGGAAACCTTCCTGCCGGGTTCTCAGATCGACGTGAAGCCCGTTACAGATTACGATCAGTTCGTAGGAAAAACAATGGAATTCAAAGTGGTGAAAGTAAACGAAGCCATCAAGAATGCCGTAGTTTCCCACAAAGCGCTGATCGAAAGCGATATCGAAGCACAACGTGCGGAGATCATGAGCAAGCTCGAAAAAGGTCAGGTACTCGAAGGTACCATCAAGAACATCACCGACTTCGGTGCGTTCATGGACCTGGGCGGACTCGACGGCCTCCTGTATATCACCGATATCAGTTGGGGACGTATCAACCACCCTTCAGAAGTACTGAAACTCGATCAGAAACTGAACGTGGTTGTACTGGATTTCGACGACGACAAAAAACGTATCTCTCTCGGCCTGAAACAACTGACCCCACACCCATGGGACGTGCTGCCTGAAGGTGTTGGCGAAGGACAGGTGGTGAAAGGTAAAGTGGTAAACATCGAAGACTACGGCGCATTCCTGGAAATCATGCCAGGTGTGGAAGGTCTGGTACACGTATCAGAAATTACATGGGCCAACTCTCCGATCAATGCGAAGGAATTCTTCAAACTGGGTGATGAATACCAGGCGAAGATCGTAACCCTCGACAAAGACGCCCGCAAAATGTCGCTGTCTATCAAACAAATGACAGAAGATCCCTGGAATACCATCGAAAACAAATTCCCGCTCGACAGCCGTCACAAAGGTGTGGTTAAAAACATCACTCCCTATGGCGTATTCGTTGAACTGGAACCCGGCATCGGCGGCATGATCCACATCAGCGACCTGAGCTGGCTGAAACGCTTCAACCACCCAACCGACTATACTAAAGTTGGCGCTGAAATCGAAGTGATCATCCTGGGTATCGATAAAGAAAACCGCAAACTGCAACTGGGTCACAAACAACTGGAAGAAGATCCATGGAACGCCCTGGAAGAATCTTTCCCTGTTGGATCCGTGCACGAAGCTACAGTGATCAAGAAAGACGACAAAGGCGCGGTAGTATCCCTGCCTTATGGTCTCGAAGGATTCGCGCCTAACCGTCACCTCAACAAGGAAGATGGTAAAACCGTAGTGGCCGACGAAACATTGCCTTTCATGGTAATTGAATTCGACCGCAACGAAAAGCGCATCGTAGTAAGCCATACCCGCATCTGGGAACAAGTACAGGCCAGCGAAAAAGACGCTGCCCGTAAAGAAGCCAAAGCGGATGCTGAAAAAACCAAAAAAGCGGTGAAAAACCTGCAAAGCAAGGTTGAAAAAACCACGCTTGGTGACCTCGGCGTACTGGCTGAACTGAAGAAGAAGCTGGAAGGCGGAGACGAAAACAACGGATAGTTTAACCTGTTTTCAATAGTAAACGGGAACATCTTTTTCAGATGTTCCCGTTTTTTTATGCCATTCAGCGATCGGTTACTAGTATAAATATTGATTATTATCAAAATAAACGCTTACTAAATATAAATAATACACTTAGTACAATAAGTAAAAACACTTATCGTTTTCAAGCCTGTTAGCATCCATTATCCAATTTAATTCCAGGTTATGAAAAACCTTTACACCCTTTTATGCCTTTTCCTATGCCTGCAAACGAAGGCGCAGGTGAATGCCTATGCTAAAGTTGCTTCACTTACCGGAACCAACAGGCTTAACCTTACACTGGTCAATGAATCTTTCGACACCTTTGAAGACGGTGAGCAGGTGATCATCATTCAGATGCAGGATAATGTGATCGGAAGCTACAGTGGGAACAATGTCAATTTTGGTCTTTTAAGTGACATCAGGCAGGCGGGCCGCTTCGAGTTGGCGTATATTCAATCGCACACGGAAGCCGCGGGACTACCCACACAACTTACCCTTTCCGCTGATCTTCAATACACGTATAATATCAATGGCAATTCAAGCGTGCAGGTCGTGAGTTTCCCACGGCTGGGGTCGCCCAATTATACTACTACCGGAACAATGGCCCCTTTGGCCTGGAACGGCAATATTGGCGGTATACTTGCTTTCCAGGTGCAGGGTACCCTGACCATCGCGCACAATATATCCGCTTCGGGACTTGGGTTCCGGGGAGGCGCCACGAACAATGGGAACGCGGGTTCATGCGAAGCGACTTCCAGTTACCGTGTAAGCGCAGACGATGAACATGGCAACAAAGGGGAAGGTATTTACAAATCCACGTCCAACAACCATGCAGCCGGGCGCGCGCGCATCCTCTCTGGCGGCGGCGGCGGCAATAGCCATAATGCCGGAGGTGGTGGCGGCGGACACATCACCGCGGGAGGAGAAGGCGGACCAGGGTGGGGATGCTCCACCGGTGCAGGGGGAATGGGCGGCATTGCATTAGGCACCTATTCGCTGGCCAACCGTATTTTTATGGGCGGCGGTGGAGGAGCAGGAGAGGGCAATGATAACAACAATACCGCAGGTGGAAATGGAGGTGGAATTGTTTTGATATCCGCTGGTAGTATCCGCACAACCGGTACCGCAACCGGCTTAGGAATCCGATCAGATGGCGCAACGTCCGCTAACGTTGGAAACGACGGTGCCGGAGGGGCAGGTGCAGGCGGCACGGTATATATAGACTGCTCTTCCTGGAGCATCGCAGCTACCGCGCCCCTTACCATTCGGGCCAATGGCGGGAATGGTGGGAATGTGAATTATACGGGTCAGCATGGCGGTGGCGGCGGCGGCGGACAAGGCGCTGTAATGCTCAGTTCTGCCCCACCCACCAATGCTACTTTACAAACACTGCCAGGTAATGGGGGATTAAATGAAACCGATGGCGTAGCGGCAGCTTCGGGTGCAGGTACTTCAAATACAGGCGTCCAGGTATTGATCAATGCTATCCTGCCCACACGAGTACTTTATTTCGGTGGAAGGAATACCGGATCGCAACACACGCTCCACTGGATGGTGGCGGATGAAACGCCCGGTACGGAATACCAGGTAGAAAAAGCTGAAGACGGAACCAACTTTAAATTGGTGGCAAAACTGAATGGTAAAGGAACAGCAAATTACCAATGGTCTGAGCAGGCTTTATTTGAAAAAACATTCTATAGGATCAGAGTAGCTGCACCCGGCGTTCAGCCGTATTATACCAATACTGTTTTGTTGCGGATGGGCAACGCCAATGCCAACGAGATGGTGCTTCAACCCAATCCAGCTGTGGGTTTCACGGCGGTCATGCTTAAAACAGAAAAGCCCGGATCAGTGCAACTGAGCCTTGTGGACCTTTCGGGCCGAATGCTGAAGCAATGGAATGAACGTGCGATTGCGGGAAACAATACATGGATTATCGCTTTGGACCAATATCCGCCAGGTATTTACTTGCTAAAAGCCTGGGATGGCGTAACAATGCGCACTTCCAAACTGGTGATCGGTAAATAATGGTCAGATCGTATTCAGCAGCAGTTGGTTGAAGTTGGAGAGCGCGGCTATTTTAAGGTCCGCTGCCGCCCACCTGGCCATCTGCTGTTGGTGTTGCGCGGGTACTACCACGCACTTCATCTTGGCTGCTTTGGCGGCGATCATGCCATTGAAGGAATCCTCAAAACACAAACATTGTGTGGGGACCACGCCTAAAGCGTTCGCGCAGTTCAGGTACACTTCGGGGTGCGGTTTGCCATAAGCAAGATCGCCCGCGGAAGTGATGGCATCAAAAGCGTTTTCAATCCCCAGGAAACGGATCACGTTTTCGATCATGTACATGGGGGAGGAAGAAGCAAGTCCGATACGGAAGTTTCGTTCCTTGAAGAAGCGCAGGATGTATTCCACGCCCGGCATGGCTTTCCCTTTTTCGTGCACTTTTTCGATCACGAGTTCCACGATCTCTTTTTCAGCGGATGGAATATTTTCCAGGGGAAGATTATAGGTCCTGAACCACCAGTCCAGGAATTCGCGGGTACGCAACCCCGTCGTTTTTTCGTATTCTTCCAGCGAGAGTTTAATCCCGTATTTACCCAGTAGTACATCGGCCGCTTCTTTCCAGAGTGGTTCGGAATCTACCAGCAATCCATCCATATCGAAAATCACCGCAGCTTGCATAAGGGACAGTTTCAGAAAAGCTTAAAAAGGAATGGTTATTTCGTGATGCCGAACAGCGCTTTCAGTTCAGTGGCATCATCGGGTTTCATTTTGCCCCCGAGTATCAGGCGGATCTGACGGCGGCGGAGCGCGCCTTCAAACAACTTCCTTTCTTCGTCTGTTTCCACCACGAGTTGGGGAACAGGACGCGGCTTGCGGTTGGGGTCCAGCGCCACGAAAGTATAATAGGCCTCGTTGCTCTTGTATTTGTACTGGTGCGTGTGGTCCTCACCCCATACATTCAGGTGTACTTCCATGGAAGAATTGAAAGCACGGGTAACTTTCGCTTCAATGTGCACCACATTACCGAGTTTAATGGGTGCCTCAAAGGAAATATTGTCAACGGACGCAGTTACCACCGGTGCATTGCAATGTTTACCCGCAGCCAGTGCGGCAGCAATGTCCATCCAATACATCAACCTGCCACCCATCAGGTTACCAAAAACATTGGTGTCGTTCGGAAGCACGAGTTCCGTCATGATAATAGCCGAATCGCTGACTTTTTTCGCTTTGATCTCCATTCCGCTTAAAATTTTTGCGAAGATAGTGCCTTTTCCGCCAGCGGGTGCAGGTAAATGGGCGCATGGTGTTTTTCTGTTTCAAACCACCGTGTTCATACGTCCGGAAGCTGTGCTTTTTCTGCTTCAAAACGTCGCCAACTGCATACAATCGATTGCGGTAAGTTTTTCGGCGTTGTACGTTAAAAAACGGTGCGCAGTCAGGCCCAGATGCTGTACTTTTGCGCTCTGTTAAATCAGCCTGTATGAATCAACACCCTGCATTATCATTCGATAATACAGCCAATGCATTTGCATATAAATCTGACAAGGATCTTAAAAAAGCGCATTTTCTCTTTTCCTGTATGGGCATCGCGCCACTGGTGAAGATCGGTACACGTCTTACGCCCTGGGCCATAAAATCCGGGCTTCCCGTAAAAGGAATCATCAGGAATACCATCTTCGAACAATTCGTAGGTGGTGAAACACTGGAACAGACTGCAAAAGTCGCGGATAAACTCGGCGCCTACCACGTGCAGGTGATCCTGGATTACGGAGTAGAAGGAGGAGAAGACGGAGAACATGGATTTGACCATGCTACCGACGAGTTCATCCGGGTGATTGAATACGCCGCCACGCAAAAGAATATACCCTTCATGAGCATCAAGGTGACCGGTTTTGCCAGGTTCGCCCTGCTCGAAAAACTGGATGCCGCCTCCGGCGATAAAAGCGGTTTTGAAGGAACGGTGCATACAGAGGCGCTTACGCCTGAAGAAAAAGAAGAATGGAACAAGGTGGTGGCGCGTATGCAAAGGATATGCACCGCCGCGGCTGAAAAAGGAATAGGTGTACTCGTGGATGCCGAGGAATCCTGGATACAGGACCCGGTGGATGCGCTCACCATGCAGATGATGGCATTGTTCAACAAGGAAAAAGTGGTGGTGTACAATACGATTCAATTGTACCGCCACGACAGGCTGCAATTCCTCAAAGACAGTCACCAAACAACGAAAAGCAGGAACTTCCTGCTGGGCGCGAAAATCGTACGCGGCGCTTACATGGAAAAGGAACGGAAACGCGCCGCTGAAATGGGCTATGCTTCACCCATTCAACCTAGTAAGGAGGCCAGCGACAGAGATTATAACCTGGCGCTGGAATATGCCATCGCGCACCTCGAGGAGATCGGACTCATCGTGGCCTCACACAACGAATACAGCAACTTATACGCCACTAAGCTCCTGGCGCAGCGTGGATTGCCAATGGATTATCCCCACATCCATTTTTCACAGTTGTATGGGATGAGCGATAACATTACGTTTAACCTCGCTGAGGCGGGTTGCCCGGTGAGTAAATACCTGCCGTTCGGGCCCATCGAAGATGTGATTCCTTACCTGATGCGCAGGGCGCAGGAAAACAGTTCCGTATCCGGGCAAACCGGTCGGGAACTGGGCCTGATCAAAAAAGAACTGCAAAGGAGAAAATCAGCCAAATAGGTAAGCGATATCTTCTTCCGTGAGTTTTTTGATGAAGCCGGAATCTTCACTGATCAGTTCTTCAGAAAGTGATTTCTTCCTTTCCTGGAGGTGCAGTATTTTTTCTTCCACGGAATCGCGGCAGATCATTTTGTAGGCGAATACTTTTTGTTGTTGCCCGATGCGGTGCGTCCGGTCGATGGCCTGTTGCTCTGCGGCGGGATTCCACCAGGGATCCACGAGGTACACGTAGTCGGCCGCGGTAAGTGTAAGCCCCACGCCACCTGCTTTTAAAGAGATCAGGAATACCGGGTGGTCATTGGTTTCCTGGAACTGTTTCACCAGCAGTTGCCGGTGTTCCGCCTTCGTTTGCCCATCGAGGTAGAGGAACGGAATGCCCTGCTCTTCCAGTTTTTGTGCAATCAGCTTCAGCATTCCCGTGAACTGGGAGAATACGAGGGCCTTATGTCCTTCGCCGATCTCGTTGAGGGAGCGGAGCAACTCTTCCATTTTTACCGGCATATCGGTAATGTCTTCGTAGCCCGGCACCAATTGCGGCGCATTACATACCTGGCGCAGCCGTGTAAGCCCTTCGAGGATATATACAGTGCTGGAACCGATACCTTCTTCTTTTACTTTTCCCAACAAAGTCTCCCTGTATTGTTCTTTAACGGTATCATATATGCGTTTTTGAGCTTCCGTCATTTCGCACCATTGGATGATCTCTGTTTTGGCCGGAAGGTCGGTAGCTACCTGCTCTTTTGTCCTGCGCAGCAGGAATGGATGAATCAGTTTGCGGAGTTCAGCGGTGCGCGACGCATCCCCGAACTTATCGATCGGTTGAACGAACAGGTCGCGGAACGCCGCTTTGTTGCCGAGTAGTCCCGGGTTGATGAACTGCATTTGGGTGTAGAGATCCATCGTATTGTTCTGGATCGGTGTGCCACTCAGGATGATGCGGTTCCGCGCATTCAATTGTAATACGGCTCTTGCGGTGAGGGAGTCGGGGTTTTTGATGACATGACTTTCATCCAGGAATACATACCCGAAACTGTGCTGCATGAACTTCGCGATGTCTGACCTGATGGTGCCGTAACTCGTAATCACGATGCTGTGTTCTTCCGATTCCACCGTGGAAAAACGCCTGTCTGCACCGTGATAAATGGCGTAAGCAACATCCGGCGTAAACTTTTTAAGTTCGGCCTCCCAGTTGTACATCAGTGAGGTTGGACAAACTACCAGGTGTTTTTCTCCCGGGTATTTTTTCAATAAGAAACGGAGAAAGCTGATGGTCTGCAATGTTTTACCCAATCCCATATCATCGGCAAGACAGCCGCCCCATTGGGCTTCGTCGAGCAGACAGAACCATTCGAAGCCGGCCTTCTGGTAGTCGCGCAGGTTGGCTTTTACCTCGCCGGGAACCTGGAATACGGTGCCCGGTTGCTGTTGGTGTTGCTGCCATTTTACCGTGAAATCTTTTTTCAGAATGGGTTTTTCCCCCGCTTCTGTTCCGAGGTAATGATCGATCAGGTTCCAGTGTTTATCGGAGAGCCGAAGCGTGTTTTTATCGACGGTTCCCAGCCGGAGCAGGGTTTCATATTGTTTGTTCCATTCTTCCGGTATAATGCCCAGGGAGCCATCTTTCAGGAGGATAAACGGCTGGTGGAACTGCATGGCTTTTTTGATATCGGGCAGCTGCGCTTTTTCGGGGCCGTACATCACTTCGAATTGCAGGTCGATATACCCCTGGTCTTTCGTGGTCCTTTTGACGGAGAGTGTCGGAAAATGTTGATTGTACCTGAAATGCTTCAGTGTTTCCATGCCCATTACCGGGATGTTCTGTTCAGAAAGTTTCCGGTAGAATTTGATGAACCACTGGCTTTTCTCCGCTTCCGCGAAGGGCAGGTAGCAATAGTCGGCAGGTTGCGTCCTGAAACGCGGACTGGTGGAGCGGATCATGTCACGCACCTGTTTTTCTGTTTCCTGGTGCCTTTTAATGGTGATGCGTTCAAGTGCGGTATCAATTACCGTCTCCGTATTAAAATCATCATCAATCAGGTGTTCTTCGTACTGCCATTGGAGTCTGATCATCAGGAAACTACCATTCAGTTCACTCAATCTTACCAGGCATTCGGGTGGTGTGGTAAGTTCTTTTTTTACCAGCAGCACTTCCAGGTTCACCGGGTATTTTTCTTTTAAGGGAAGGATATTTTCACGGATGAATTTTTCCTCCGGCACTGCGCCCTGGTCGATATAACCACCATGTTCAAAGGGGCGGAGCGCTTCCACATCGGGTAGGTTTAGCAGGAAGAATTCGTTCCGGTGGCGCAGCAGGAAGCCGTATTGTTTGAAATCGCTGCAAAGCTGACTTTGTCCATTGATATCAATATAAGCCAGCAGCCTGAGCTTTCCCGAGGGCGTCCGCAGCAGGTGAAAATGGAGTTTGGGTGTATAGGCGCTGATGGCAGCTTTTTTTATTTCGGCTGTGGTACTCAATAAAGGATCAATATACGTATAAAACCAGTGCAGCATGCCTGCGAAGGGTTTGAGTTGCTGGAACTGGTTATAGAAAAAAGTGAGCAGGTTTTTAGCGGTGAGCGCATCCGTGGATTCACTGTGCGTTTCATTGTTTTTTTCACGGAACCAGGCTGTTTGTTCCTGTAAAGCCTGTTTGGTGCACCGGAAGAGAATGGTCCTGATCTCCTTCGGAACCATATTCAATTTCAGCAAAGAAGATTCGTTCAGCAATGGAAAACGGGTCAGTCTTTTACCCTGTTTATCTTCCACGAGCAGGATGCCGTCCAATACAAAGGGTAGATTTCCTTCAGCGGTGAGATCGATCAGTAAGCCCGGTTCTCCTTTTTGTTTTTTCGCGTCGCCTGCACCGGTGGTGATCACAATGGTTTTTCTGGAAGTAGCCATGCGGCAAAAATAGGTATTGCGGGTATTAATGACGGCTTTCCGGGTGAACACGCCAGGAAAAAAAACTTTTGGCGGCACTAGGCATTTTGTTTTTTCCCATCGTTTCATAAAAGGGGATGCCAACATTCCTTTACAATATGACCAGTAACCGACTTACTATACTGCTTTCAAAATACGCTGACAATAATCTTTCCGCGGCGGAAACAGAAGAAATGTTCCATTTGATCGCGGAAACACCCGATGCCGCTGTACGGGAAGAACTTACGCTTTTGCTGAAGCATACCCAACCGGTGTTGGTGTACGATGAACAGCGTTGGGCACCCACCTTACAGCGTGCGATAGAACGGGCCGAAGCGATCCGGAAAACGCCGTCGCAGGTACCTTCAAAACTTATTTTCCTGCGGAAACTGGCCGTTGCTGCTGCGGTTACCGGGCTGATCGCATTGGCGGCATACCAGTTCTTGCAGCCTTCAACTACCAAAAATGAGACGCCCAAAGCTATCGCTCAGCAAACGAAGCCCATCGTGGCGCCGATCATTTCGAAGGCAGTTGTAACATTGGAAGACGGTACAAGTATCTCTTTGGATAGTCTTCATGTTGCCGCCGCTAAGAAAAGTATTCCGGTTTCCATAGCGGACGACGGCACTCTCGTATATGAAGAAAAGGAAGTAACTGCGGCGATACATACCTTGACCAACCCCCGTGGCAGCAAGGCCATACAACTGCGGTTGAGTGATGGTACGCAGGTATGGCTGAACGCCGGAAGCAGTGTACGTTACCCCGCCTTCTTTGGTGCGGGCGGTCGCCAGGTGGAAGTAAACGGGGAAGCTTACCTCGAAGTAGCGAAAGATGTTTCCAGGCCTTTCTCCGTTGTGGCCGGTAACACCATTACAACGGTGTTGGGTACACATTTCAATGTAAACAGTTATACCGACAATGGACCCGTAAAAGTGACTTTGCTGGAAGGAAGCGTGCGTTTCAGTGCCGGTGAATCATCGGTATTGCTGGAGCCGGGAGAACAGGGTATTGCGGGCAACAAACTGGTGAAGATACCGGTAGACGTGGAAGATGTGGTGGCCTGGAAGAATGGTTACTTCGCCTTCACCCACCAAAGTATCGGTGAATTGGCGAATGAACTTGCGAGATGGTATGATATCACCATACATTTTGATCCTGCACTCGCTGGAAGGCGCTTCGGTGGCGGTATAGCCAGGGATGCCGACCTGCAGCAGGTGATGCGGATACTGGAAGAAACTAAAATAAAATGCCGCTTGGAGGGGCGGACATTGTACCTCAGTAAATAAAAAACCAACAACACCCGCGGCACGAAACAGAACCGGGATGTGCGGACACACACCCCGGAGTATGGTCTGGCATCGTGCGCAATGACCTGTCACTGCTTTTTCAACCAAAACCAGAACAAATTTATGCTTTTCAAAGATTTATCCCTTCTTTCAGGAAGAAGGGTGTCTAAACTACTGCTGATTATGAGACTGACCTGTTTCCTGCTGCTCGCCTGCTGCCTCTCGGTAAGCGCCCGCGGCTTCAGCCAGAAAGTATCGCTTAAGGCGAACGGAACATCTATGGGAACGGTGTTCAAAACCATCCAGAAACAGACGGGCTATGTATTCTTTTACGACGAGGCATTGTTGCAATCGGCGGAACCCGTGTTTGCTGACCTGAACGGTGTGCCATTGGAGGAAGCGCTGAAAATATGTTTCCGCGAACAACCGCTTACGTATTCGGTGATCGGTAAAACAGTAGTGGTGAAAAGGAAGACCGGCACGGGATTACCTGAAGTACTTCCTCCTGTGGAAGTGAAAGGGATCGTCCGTAACGACAAGGGAGAACCACTGGAAGGCGTTACCCTGCTCATTAAAGGCTCTTCAAAAGGAAGGACCACTGACAAGAATGGTGAGTTTGAATTTAAAGATATTGAACCCGGAACCATATTGGTGGTATCCGCCGTGGGGCACGAATCCAAAGAAGTGACCGTTAAAAACGGCACCTATCTTTCCATCGTATTAAAGGTGAAGGTGAACGAAATGGAGGCCACCGTAACCGTAAGTACCGGTTACCAGCAAATTAAAAAAACGAACGTCGCGGGTTCGGTAAGCACCATCAAGGCTTCCGAACTGGCATTCAACGGCGTGAATACCATAGAACAGGCTTTACAGGGGCGTCTGCCCGGTGTGGTGGTGCTGAACAATAATGGTATGGTAGGTACCCGCCAGCGTACCATCGTGCGGGGCGTGTCAACCCTTACAGGATCGCAGGACCCCATATGGGTGGTGGACGGCATGATCCAGGAAGATCCGCTTCCTTTTAAAGCCAGTACACTCGACGGGTTGGGGAACATCAGTCCCGATAACTTCGACTTTGTACGCAATTTCGTGGGCAACGCCATCGCCTGGCTCAACCCGAACGATATCGAAGACATTACTGTGTTGAAAGACGCTTCGGCTACCGCAATTTATGGGGTGCGTGCGGGCAACGGGGTGATCGTTATCAATACCAAGAAGGGAAAAGAAGGTCCCCCGGTAGTGAGTTATTCCAATACGGTGAACATCGGGGAAAGGGTGACTTACGACCGGTTGGAAAAAATGAATTCGAAACAACGGGTCGCCGTTTCCAGAGAGGTTTTTGAAAGGGGACTTACCTCTACGACCAGCGCCAACAATATCGGTTACGCTGGTGCACTTGATGATTATCTTTTCGGAAGGGCCACTTTTGACCAGTTCAATGCAAGGGTGAAACAACTTGAAGTGAACAATGTAGACTGGTTTGATATCCTGTTCAGAACACCCGTAAGTGTGAATCATAACCTGAATCTTTCAGGTGGGAACGCCAGTACCAGGTATTATTCCTCTTTCGGCTATTCCACCAATAACGGTACGGCAAAAGGCAACGATCAACGTACTTTCACGGCGAATGTTGGTGTGAATACAAGACTGGGCCGCAAGTTCAATGCGTCGATCCGCGTTTCCGGCAACCAGGCACAGACGAATGGTTTCTTCAAAATGGAACCTTACAAGTATGCTTCTGAAGTGAACCGCGCTATTCCCGCTTACGACTCTACTGGTAGCCTGTCTTATTATAAATTGCGGAGCGGATTCCTCTTTAACGCGATCAACGAACTGGAGAACAGCGGCTCCGCCAACAAATCGGTGAACGTGAACGCCAACCTGAACCTGAACTACGATATCAGCCCGAACATCAGGTTCAATACCATGTTCAGCATCAGCAGCTCAAATACCAACGGGTACACCTATGCGTCGGAACGTACGGAATACATCGCTAAAATCAGGATGTATGACTATGGCACAGTGAAACCGACAGATGCCGCTTTCCGTGCCAGTAAGCTGCCTATCGGAGGAGAATACAATGCCGATGACAACCAGAAAGTGTCCTGGAACTGGCGCAACAACATCAGCTATTCCAAAGTTTTTGCATTAAAACATACTTTTTCCGCCATGCTGGGCCAGGAGGCGAACAGTGTACGTTATACCGGGTTCGCCACTACCAATTACGGATACCTTCCTGAACGCGGCAAAAGTTTTGTAGACCTCCCTGTTTCTACTACAATTGGCTCCATCGTTACACCAAACTCTTTGCTGCTCACTAAAAAAGTATATACCGACAGGGTTACCAATACCATGGGGCTATATGGAACACTGAATTACAGTTTCGATAACCGTTATGTATTGAACGCCAGCGTGCGCTCCGACGCCTCTAACCGTTTCGGACAATTTACCGGGGAAAAATTCAATCCCGTTTACGCGTTGGGACTTCGGTATAACCTGATGTACGAACCTTTCGTGAAAAACCTGGCGTGGTTGTCCGCATTCAGTCTGCGTGCAACTTATGGTTTCCAGCGGAACATAGTAAGCAATGTGAGCCCGGAACTCATTGCCAGGGTTAATTCATCTGTTGGCGCACAGGCTACCGATCTCATGACGGGAGAACCAAGGCTGGTGGTGAGTTCTTTGCCTTATGGCGACCTGCGCTGGGAAAAAACGGCTACCACCAACTTTGGACTTGATTTCGGTTTCCTGAACAACCGGGTGAGCGGTACCGTAGAGTATTATACGAAGAAAGGAAGGGACATCATTACCAGCCTCGACGTTCCCATCGAATACGGCGTTACCACCATGCCGGTAAATGGAGGGGAACTTTCCAACAAGGGACTTGAAGTGTCGATGGCTTTTATCCCGGTTCAAAAGAAAGATTACACGCTTACCGTTTCTTTCAATACATCGAAAGTCTTCAACAAGCTTGAAAGGGCAGGCGCGCAGAATCCTAATTTCAGAACAGCCTCCAACGGCAGTTACTACCTTGACGGATACCCGGTTTCCGGATTCTGGGCTTTCCGCTTCGATGGTATCGATCAAACCAACGGTACTCCTAAGATTGACCTCACCGTTGATAGTAAGAGAAATCCCCTGACTGACCCCTCTGCCTATATGCAATACATGGGCACCTTGAATCCTGATCTCACGGCAGGAAGTTCGGTCAGCTTCAGGTACAAGATGTTCAGCGTGGCCACTTCATTGTACCTGCAACTGGGCGGGTATAAATTCCTGACGCCAGTGTATGTGGTGGGCGATAACCAGGCAGCCGGATTACCAACAGAGTACGAAAACCTTTCCGCCGAACTGGTGAACCGCTGGACACCCACCAATACAACCGCCACTTTCCCGGGGCTACCCACAGGTTCCGGAAATTTCCTTTTGCCCGATGGGAAGACCTACTCCAATGTTTACCAGATGTACAACTTCAGTACGGCAAGGGTGGTAGACGCTTCCACTTTAAGAATGAACAGTATTTCTCTTTCTTACAACCTGCCCGCCAAAATCGCATCGGCGCTTCGCGCGAAGAACCTTTCAGCAGGAGTTAGCGCCTCTAACGTGTTCGCCTGGGTGAGCAAAGATTTTAAAGGGCGCGACGCGGAAGTGGCCACGGGTGCGCAGCCCAGGACAAGAAGCTTCTCTTTCAGGATCAACGCAAGTTTCTAAAAACATTATACCAACGTTATGAAAAAATATTGTTCCATACTCTTACTCGCCTGCACCTGCTTCCTGGCATCTTGCAGTAAGTTCCTGGAGGAATCCAGCCAGGATGAGATCAGACCAACAACTACCTCGGATCTGTATGCGCTGCTTATTGGTACCGCGTATCCTTACCAGAACGTTTTTGATAATTACCTTGATCTTCTTACGGATGATATTCAGTGCAATGGCGTGCCCCGACTGCCCAATGGGGACATCAACGGAACCTTCACCGGTTTCCTGAACAACGGATATTACCTTTTCCGGTTTGACCCTAATATGTTTGAAAGAACAGAAACGGCCATGTCAGCAGATCAGAACTCATGGCTTAATTATTACAAACTGATCAACGGTTGCAACCTGATCCTCGACTATATAGACAAGGTGAACGGTCCGGAAACAGAAAAAAAAGCATTGGAGGGGCAGGCGCTTTTTCTGCGCGGGTACTATTACTTTAAGCTGGCAAATATTTATGGAAGGCCCTATGATGAACCGGGTGGGAACCCTGCCGCCAACCTGGCTGTACCATTGATACTTTCTTCCAAAGTATCGGATGAAAGAAAGACGCGCAATACCGTACAGGAAGTGTATGCACAGGTGGAGAAGGACCTTTTGCAGTCGGAACAATTGCTGGAAGCATATTACGCGCCAACAAACAGCTTCAGGGTGGGGCACGTTACGGCGAAAGCGGTACTGAGCCGATTCTACCTTTACAAAGGAACTGCTGAAGACCTGAAAAAAGCTGCGGCCTACGCATCCGCGGTAATTGAGCTGAAGCCTTCCCTCACCCTGCTCTCCTCGTACTTCAATGCATCAAATGTATTTTCAGTGGCAGGTATATACGATCCGGCAGCGAGCCAGGAAGTAATCTGGAGCTATGGGGTGAACCCCACTGGCGCCAACGCTTATTTTCCGGCTGTTGCCAATGTAGCCAATCTACACCCGCCTTTCACGGTTTCCAACCAACTGGCGGGCATGTACGACAGAGGTACCGGTACCAGTAACCAGGGCGACCTGCGCTATCTTTCTTATTTCGTGAAGTATACCGTTTCGGGCGTACAATATCCGCTGAAATCTTTAAAGATTGGGGTGAATGCGACAGCGATCGGTGACCGCGGCATTCGTGTGGCTGAAATGTACCTCAACAGGGCGGAAGCCATCATCAGGCTGAACGCGCTTGGCGATCAGTCTGCGGGTGCGCTCACGAAAGCATTGGAAGACCTGAACACCTTACGCATTGCACGCTATGATACCCGGAATACGCCTTACCAACCCGTAACCATCACCGATGGCGATGAACTCTGGGCGTTCTGCCAGGATGAAAGGAGAAAAGAACTCTGTCTCGAAGATGGGCACCGCTGGTTCGATATCCGCCGCTGGCGTGTTCCGGTGAAGCATACTTTCATTGATGCGAACAACCAGTCCTCTGAACACGAACTGCCTGCCGGAAGTTTGCTCTACGCTTTGCCGGTTCCTTACCAGGCCATCGAAGCGAACAACGCGCTGCAACCCAATCCCCGTTAATGTTCAAATTCAGTTAAAATGAAAAAGATTATTCTTTATATACTACCACTGTTCTTCCTGGTTGCCTGTTACAAAAAAGAGGATGCGCTCCTGCCTTCCGAAGGAAAAGAAGGATACATAGTACCACAAGGAAACAATGCCTACGACCAAACCATACTTAACTTTTATGAGAAATACGGCAAATACCTGTTGTATGAGTTTACCGATAAGGATACCTATTGGACACCCGGAGGCTGGAAAAACAGTACGCCGAACGCCTCCGGCGTCTGGAGCAACGGGTATGAGGCTGCAAAGGCTGATCCCGCTTATGTGGCTTCCCAACTCCAACTGCTGGATACCATCTGGTTTAAGTATTATTCTGATGCTTTCCTTAAAGAGTTCCTGCCGGTGAAGATCATGTTGTGCCGTTCAGTGGATTCCGTATTCACGAGGTTCGTATCGTTTAATCCGATTACAACAGAAAAGGGGGTTAAGCCCGTGGCGGCATGGTTCAATTACGATAACATTTGCGTGAACCATGGCAATCAGGCTGGCGCTTCCCTCACGCCCGCGGAAGTAAAAGTGGCGGGAGCGAAGCTGAACCTCATCTTCGGACAAAGCATCGGCCTGAGAAGAATGGTTACGGCCACACCCCGATTCGCAGCAGTGGCCAATTACAACGCAACGATCACCACACAGGCCGTCGCTTATGGACAAGGTATCATATACACCTACTACAACGCTCCTAACGCCGACCTGGATTGGGGATTCTACATGCTCGCCATGATGACCACCAGCGAACAGACGCTGAACACAAGTACGCCAAATACCGATGCTTCTTTCAAAGGAATCCTGAATACAACAAAAGACAGCAATGGCAGGATCCGCCAGCGGTACAACATCGTGCGCGATTACTACAAAGAAAATTACAATGTTGACCTCCAGGCCGTGGGCAACGCGTTTAACTGATAAATCCGACGTATGAAAAAATGGCTTTTGATAGTAACCGGGATACTTTTTTTCGCAGGCATTAACGTGCTTGCGCAGGGGGTGAAATTCGAGAAAATCACCTTCCAGGAGGCGCTGAACAAAGCCGGTAAAGAAGACCGCCTGGTTTTCATAGATTGTTACACCGAATGGTGCGGACCCTGTAAAGGCATGGATAAGCAGGTGTTTCCTAAAGAAAACGTAGGTGCGTTTATGAACGCGCATTTCGTGAACCTGAAAATGGATATGGAGAAAGGAGAGGGGCCGGCCTTGCTGAAAAAATACGCCGTGGGCGCTTTCCCAACCTTCCTCCTTCTTAAGCCGGATGGCTCCCTTCATTTCAAATTTGTCGGGGGAATGAGCGATTCTCAATTCGTATCTACTGTACGTTCGGGTATGGCTGCGGACAACAAAGTATTCGCACTACAACAGGCCTATGCTGCCGGTGATAGGTCCCCGGAAGTTTGCAGAAGCTATATTAAAATGAAAGTGGAGGTGCAGGAAATTCCGGCTGCCCAGGAAGCCGCTAAGGAATACCTGGCTTCGCTTTCGCCCAAAGAAAGGACTGCCCCGGAGAACTGGTTCCTTTTTGGAGAGAACCGATATGCCATGTACCTTTCCAATGTGCATTCGGCTTCGTTCCGTTACCTTGTCCAGAACAGGAAGGCCTTCCTCAAAAGGATACCCGCGGATACAGTAGATGCCAGGATTAGGGCGCTGTATGGCGCTTTGGCGGAACATGCGTTGCGCGACTGGTACTTTAAGAAAGAACCCTATACGCCGGGCATGTTTAACGACCTCGTGGCGTATGCCGAAGCTTCTGGTATGAAAGATAAAAAACAATTGGTGGCACTGATCAGAATCGCGGATGCCGCGGGACGCAAGGATGATGAGGAATTGCTGGAATTACTGGCAGCGAATACCACGAAGTTCTCCGAGCAACACAAGCGTGTTTTCTTTCCGTTCATCGGGGGCTACATGTCTCATCTTCCAAAACATGAATTTGACGGTATCCTGAAGCGCATGTTCAGCGACCTGGTCAATACATCCACGAATCCGCACCTTGTATCAATGGCCAATTCCCAACTGAAAAGGCTGAATGAAAACGTTAATTGATGATAACAGTGAAGAAGTTGCTGCTGTTGTGTCTCTGTATCCAACTGCAAAGTTTATTGAAAGCGCAACCTCCCTTGTCCTATCCCGTGGACCTCAAAAGAACGGCAGCCGTCGATTCATTTGATATTCCCGCGCTCCGGAAACTGGTGGGAAGTCTGGACATTGTTCCATTCTTCCTGCCCGCTTCCAATGCGTTCTGGTATGTTTGGGAAGATACGCCCGGGGTAAGAAAATACTGGCTGGCCGATCCCGTAACGAAAACAAAAACCCCGATTCCCGGTCCTGATCCCGGTCCGAAGCGCCCTGTAAAATACCGCGGCGTAGGAGAGCATGCTGCCAATGACAGGTATATATTATACAGCAAGGGACACGAGTTGTACCTGCAACGCGATAGTGTGGAAACAAAGCGGCTCAGCGCCGATGGCGCACGTTATTATTCCTTCGGTGAATACGAGGCGGATGAGCGTGCCGACCGTCCTGCGGCTACTGTTGCCCGTTGGGTAGACAGCTCCACTTTCTTTTATGCGCTGCGTGAAGATAACCGGAAGGTATTTGAAATGCCGTTGGTGCACAGCATGCCATCTCTTCCCTGGTTGGAAAAATGGAAATACCAACTGGCCGGCGATACCGCGGTTACACAGTATGAACTTTTCATTGGCGATACTTCCGGCAGGATCAATAAAGTGGCGATCGAAAAATGGAAGGACCAGGAACTGAAGATCATCGGTGCCAACCCCGTTTTCAATGAAGTGTTCTTTACCCGAAAAAGCAGAACCGGCCAGCAGATTGAACTGTGCGCCGCGCACCTGGTTTCCGGGAAAATACGGGTGATCATTGCCGAAACAACGGATCGTTATTTCAGTCCAGATCTTTTCCAGGTGATCCCCGTAAACAATGGAAACGAATGGCTCTGGTGGAGCGACCGCTCCGGATGGGGGCACTTCTACCTGTACGACCGGAACGGGCATTTGAAAAGAACCCTCACCAACGGGGCGTGGACGGCAGCAAGAAAAGTAAGGCTGGACGAACGTGCCAGGAAACTCTACTTCTATGGCTATGGAAAAGAACGGGGCAGAAACCCAAACCTGCAGCATTTGTATGAAGTATCGCTTGAGGGCGGAACAGTAACGTTGCACACGAAAGAAAACGCGCACCATAAAGTATGGTTTCATCCAGATGGAAAATATTATATCGATGTATTTTCCAGGATAGACCAATCGCCACAGATCAATGTCAGGTCGCTTGCCGGGAAATTATTGATGGAACTTGAAAAACCGGATGTTTCGCGCCTGTATGGTTATGGGTGGCGTCATCCCGAGCCTTTCACCGTAAAAGCCGCGGATGATTCCACCTTGCTGTACGGCCTGATATGGAAGCCTTCCGGCTTCGATTCCACCAAAAAATATCCGGTGATTTCCCAGGTATATCCCGGACCATTTACGGAGACCGTGTGGCCCGATTTTACTGTGTTCGACAAATACAACAACGCGGCCCTTGCTGAAGCCGGGTTTATCGTAGTGGTCATGGGCCACAGAGGGAGCAGTCCATTCCGGGGAAAGGCCTATGCCACTTATGGATACGGCAATCTCCGTGATTATGCGCTGGAAGATGACCGGCATGGCCTGCGCCAGTTGATCCGCGGCAATACTTACATGGACAGCACACGCATTGGGATCATCGGGCATTCAGGTGGCGGGGCCATGGCCGCCGCGGCGATATGCACCTACCCGGACTTTTATAAAGCGGCGGTGGCTTCCGCAGGTAACCACGACAACGCTTTCTACCATAAAAGCTGGGGCGAAACCTACCAGGGCATCGCTTATGATTCCACCAAAACAAAGCCTTTCAATTACAAGGTGAAAAACAATATGGAACTGGCTTCCCGTTTGGCGGGCAGGTTATTGCTGGTGACCGGCGAAACGGACAACAACGTGCATCCCGGGAACACCTTCCGCCTCGTAGACGCGCTGGTGAAAGCGGGCAAGAACTTTGAACTGCTCGTGCTCCCCAACCAGTCGCATCACTACGAAGGGCCATACAAAACCTATTATGAAAACAAAGTAAGGGCATTCTTCCTTCAATATTTATAAACCCGGCTCCGGCCATTTTACTGTATGATGATACGATTTGTTGCCGCCATTCTATTGGCGCAGGTGCTTTCTTTTTCTGCTATCGGTCAGAAAAAAGATTCGATTCCCCCCAAGCGAACCACAACGGGATATGATGCGATCGTTAACGCGCAAATGAAAATTTCGAAAGGACTTTTCACCGTTTACCGGAACGATACGAAATGTTACTTCGAACTTGCCGACTCCGTTTTTGGAAGAGATGTGCTCATCGTTTCCAGGCTCGCCGGCACGTCCGCTGAAATGAGGGGGGAGGGCAGTATTAGGGGATTTGTGGGCGATCAGATCAATGAGAACCTGATTCGCTTCGAAAAGGCGCCGAACGGAAAAATATTCGTCCGTTCCGTTTCCTACCGGGAACGTTCAGCCGATTCCTCCATGCCACTCTACCGTGCCGTGGTAAAGAACGGCATCCTGCCCATTACCATGATCTTTGAGGTGAAGGCCACAAAAACTGACAGTACTACCGGTATGGGATATTCGCTAATTGATATGACGGATTTGTTGAACAGCGATAACGATATGTTGTTTTTCGGCGGATCAAAATCGGCTTTTCGGTTACAGTCTTACCAGCAGGATAAATCTTTCCTGCTGGATGTAAAAAGTTTTCCTGCCAATACCGAGATCAGGACCATGAAAACTTATTCCCGTGCCCCGGCGGGAAACTCCCTGGTGAACGGTGCGCCTGTTGCCGCCGGTGGTGGCAACGCAACAATTGAGATTAATACTTCAATGGTGTTGTTGCCCAAAGAACCGATGCGTCCGCGTTTCGCCGATGAAAGGCTGGGCTACTTCAGTACAAATTATGTCGATTTCGACAGGAATGGCCAGCGTGTAACTAAGCGTTCCATCATCCAGCGTTGGCGGCTGGAACCTCGGCCTGAAGACATGGAGCGGTACAAAAGAGGGGAGTTGGTAGAACCCTTGAAACCTATCGTCATCTATGTGGACCCACTCACCCCCGAGCAATGGATTCCCTACCTGGTACAAGGCATCAACGACTGGAACACCGCTTTTGAAAAAGCGGGTTTCAAAAATGCCATCATTGGACGAAGAGCGCCCACACCTGAAGAAGATCCGTCATGGTCGCTGGAAGATGCGCGGCATTCGGCACTGGTATACAAACCTTCTGATCTGCCCAATGCCAGCGGTCCGCAGGTATCCGATCCGCGCAGCGGCGAAATCATTGAAACACATATCAACTGGTACCACAATGTGATGAAACTGGTGCACGACTGGTATTTTGTGCAGGCCGGCGCTATTGATACGGGTGCCAGAAAAATGGTGTTCAGCGATGAACTGATGGGGCAACTGATCAGGTTCGTTTCTTCTCACGAAGTAGGACATACCCTCGGACTATTGCACAATTTCAGCGCCAGTTCCGCCACGCCGGTGGAGAAACTCCGGGATACCGCATGGCTCACAAAATATGGCCATACCGCATCAATAATGGACTACGCCCGTTTCAACTATGTGGCCCAGCCAGAGGATCACCTCAGGCGGCAGCACATCTTCCCCCGAATCGGCGATTATGATAAGTGGGCGATTGAATGGGGCTACCGTTATTTTCCTTCAGCCGGGAATGCGGAGGAAGAAACTGCGTTGCTGAAGAAAATGGTCCTGGCAAATGCCGGCAACAAAAGATTGTGGTTCGGTGGCGAAACAGTCTCTTCCGATCCGCGTGTGCAGAACGAGGACCTTGGTGATAATGCGATGAAAGCCGGGGAATATGGCATAAAGAATTTAAAAAGAATGGTACCGTCCCTCGTAAAATGGTTCGGTGTGCCGGGCGAAAATTACGCTGATGTAAAGGAAATGCACAGCGCCATCCTCAACCAGTTCTCTCAATACGTTACGCATGTACTTCGTAACATAGGCGGAAGATACATTACGTTGAAAACGGCCGATCAGCCCGGTGCTGTATATGTCCCCGTACCCGCGGCTATCCAGCGCGAGGCGCTTGCGTTCATAGCCAGGAACATATTTATCGCGCCCAGGTGGCTGGCCGAACCAGGCGTACTCAATAAAACAGGTGTTTCAGCCCTTGACATCATTGGAGGATTGCAGGACGAGGTACTCAGCAAACTCATCAATACCACAGTGTTTAACCAACTCCAGGAAGCCGCGGCCCTCTACCCCGGAAGTTATTCACTGCAGGAATACATGCGTTCCGTCCGGATCGCCATTTGGGGTGATCTGTATGCAGGGGTAGCTTCAGATCCCTTCAGCAGAAACCTCCAGTTGCAATACCTGGATCGTATGCTTGTACTACTCGCTCCCGCCGGAGCCGCTCCTTTAAAAACTACGGTTTACGGTCCCGATGGCCTGGCAACAGTCCGCATGCAGTTATCCGAACTGGTAGTCGCCCTACAAAAGAATATTTCAACCGAAACGGACAACCTGGTAAAAACGCACTACACCCTTGCGCTCAAAAGAATAAAAGATGCTTTGAAATAACGTGTTAATGTGTCGCTGTATATCAAGGGGGCGTATCTTAGCTGATGCGCCCCCATTGCGAGTTACGAAGCAATCACGAGTTACGAAGTAATCACGAGTTACGAAGCAATCACGAGTTACGAAGCAATCAAGAGGCAGGAAGCAATCGTGAAATAAGCTATCCCTGCATAAGCTATCCCACCTTCAACAGCCCGTAGCGCCGTGTTGCGAGGTAACGAAGCAATCGCGAGAAAAAAACTTAAACAAGAAACTGCAAAACCAATCCTGCCCGAAATACAACCGCCCTTTGCGTCTCTGCTCTGCGAGGAACGAAGCAGTCTGCCTTCGCGAAGAACGAGGCAATTTCGTGAAAAACAACTACCCTACAAGAAAAAACTACTTCCCAAAGCACCCCAGCAACAACAACGTCAAAGCCCCGCCTGGCTGCGAACTGATAAACGCCCTGATCTGCCGCGTCGCCTCCTGCAAATGCGCCTGCACGGTTTTTACCGAAATCCCCAGTTGCTCCGCGGCGTCTTTATAAGATAATCCCTGTTCCCTGCACAGCTTATACACTTTCAACCGCTGTGGCGGCAGCGTGGCCACAGCTTCATGAATCAGCTGACTCGTTTCTTTCCCGTCCAGCCATGCCTCAATATCGTTGAGGGGCGTGTTGCGCATGGTTTCCGTGAGCGCCTGCACCAGTTGTGTTTCCCTTGATATTTTACGTAACTGGTCCAGTGTGCGGTTGGCGGCCATCTTAAAAAGATAGGCCTGTGGATGTTCCCAATGTGTTGCTTCTTCCCGTTTTACCCAGAGCTGGGTGAAGATGTCCTGCACGATTTCTTCCGCCAGTATTTCAGACTTAATCATGTTCAACACAAAAGGGAATATGCGTTTATTGAAATGATGGAAAACACGGGCAAAAGCCTCCTGGTCTCCGGAAGCTATCCGCGTGAAAAGATCGCGCTCTTCGGTTTCGTTCCATCTGTTGTTGGGTTGGACTGACATTCCTTTCAAAAATAATAATATTCCCGCAACAAGAAGGCCGTAACTATGTACTGGTACAGAACTGATGAATGTATTACATTTGACGCATGAAGCCCGAAAAAGCCGTTACCATCTACGATATCGCGAGCCACCTGAATATTTCCGCCGCTACCGTGAGCCGGGGCTTGCAGGATCATCCCGCCATCAGCCGGGAAACCAAAAAACGCATCCTGGCCGCAGCTAAAAAACTCGGCTACCGTACCAACACTTTCGCGAAAAGTTTAAGAACCCGGAAAACGAATACTATCGGCGTGATTGTGCACCGGCTGAACAGCTACTTCATTTCAACCGTACTGGCCGGAATGGAAAGTACAGCCAACAAAGAAGGCTATAACCTCATCATCAGCCAGTCGCTGGAGCGTTTTGAAAAGGAACAACAGGCCGTACTTACCATGTACAACAAACAGGTGGATGGACTACTGATCTCTCTGGCCGCAGATACGCCCTCTATCGAACACCTCGAGCCTTTTTTCAGCCGGAAGATACCGGTCGTATTTTTTGACCGTGCGCCTGGCGTTAACCTGCACACGAGTATCCTGGTCGATAATTTCAGGGCGGCCTATAAAGCTACCACACATTTACTGGAACAAGGTTGTAAGAAGCTGATGCACCTGGCAGGAAACACCACCAGTAACTTATACGCCGAAAGGCTCGCGGGGTTTAAGCAGGCGCTGAAGGATCATCATATCCGCTTCTCCGACAAACTGCTCTTCGAGAGCGACCTCAGTGAAGATGCCGGCCTTGCTGCGGCAGATTATATCCTGAGTCTGAAAGACCGGCCCGACGGCGTTTTTGTGGCCAACGACAACTCCGCCGTGCATTGTATGCTGCGCTTGCAACAGGCCGGCATGAAGATTCCCGAAGATATCGCCTTTGTGGGGTTCAACAACGACCCCATTACGAGGGTAATTTCTCCCAACCTTTCCAGTATTAATTATCCCGGACTTACTTTAGGTGTTACCGCCATTCAAACCATGCTCAACCACATCAACGGACTGGCAACCCTCGAAAATACCAGTTCCATCGTGCTGCGCGATGAACTCATTATAAGGGCTTCTTCGCTACGGAATAAAAACTTGTAGGATGTCCTGTTTTTTCGCATCTTTACGCAACCGATTGCAAAACTATTTGGTTTTTGAATATAGCTTGTTAAGCTGAAAGCTTCTGAAAATAAGGATTGAAGATGCTGATAAGTTATGCAACGGATGGCGTAAATGTTATTCAGAACCGATTTTAATGTCCAACGATTTATACCATGAAAAGGATTGCTGCCGCCCTGCTGATTTTTTGTTGTATCGCTCTTCCTGCCTTTGCCGCGAACGGTTATGAACTGTGGTTGCCATACCATAAGGTAAACAATACTGTACTTGCCCAACAATATACGAACACGTTTAAAGCTGCTTTCGTTCCAGGAAGTTCCGCTACTGTTGAAGCGATCCGGAAGGAATTGTCGCTGGCTATTCCAAAACTTACAGGTAACGCGCCGGTATGGAACTCTGCTTCATCCAACTCGAGGTTGCTGATCCTGCGTTTTGATGCGTTAAAGAAAATAGATGTACGGGCCAAACTTCAGCCACCACCTTCTCACAAAGAAGGTTACAGCATATTCACCACTTCGATGAATGGCGCTTCAAGGCTGATCGTTACAGCCAATACCGATGAAGGTCTTCTATACGGAACCTTTCACCTGTTGCGGTTATTGCAGTCCGGGAAAAGTATCCAGGCGCTGAACATTGTGGAGGCTCCGAAACTTGATGTGCGCGTGCTCAACCATTGGGACAACCTTGACCGGCACGTGGAACGTGGCTATGCGGGGCAATCCATCTGGAACTGGCACACCTTACCTGGCTACATCGACCAGCGTTACATCGATTACGCCCGCGCCAACGCTTCCGTGGGCATCAACGGAACGGTGCTCACTAACGTGAACGCCAACGCGCTCGTGTTATCTGAAGAATACATCAGCAAAGTAAAAGCGCTTGCCGACGTATTTCGTCCTTATGGCATAAAAGTGTACCTCACGGCACGTTTCAGCGCACCCATTGAATTAGGAAAACTGAAAACCGCCGATCCCCTCGATCCGGAAGTGCAGCAATGGTGGAAGAACAAGGCGGCGGAAATTTACCGCGCCATTCCTGATTTCGGCGGATTCCTGGTAAAAGCCAACAGTGAGGGGCAACCGGGCCCGCAGAATTATAACCGCACGCATGTGGATGGCGCCAACATGCTGGCCGATGCCGTAAAACCTTACAAGGGAATCGTGATGTGGCGCGCTTTCGTGTACAGCAACGAAGTGCCGGAAGACCGTATCAAACAGGCATACAATGAATTTCAACCTTTCGACGGGCAATTTCGAAGCAACGTGTTGGTACAGGTAAAGAACGGACCGCTCGATTTTCAACCCCGCGAACCTTTTCATCCCCTGTTTGGCGCCATGCCAAAAACGCAGTTGATGATGGAGTTCCAGTTGACCCAGGAATACCTCGGCTTCGCTACCCATCTTGTATACCTCCCCCTTCTGCAAAAAGAAGTGCTGGAGGCCAATACGTTTACAGGAAACAAACCCAATCCCGTGAAGCAGGTGCTCACCACCAAAGTGAGCGATAGCGCTGTTTCCGGTATAGCTGGTGTTGCCAACATCGGCAGCGACCTTAACTGGTGCGGGCATCCTTTCGCGCAAGCGAACTGGTACGCCTTCGGAAGACTGGCCTGGAACCCGGACGCGGATGCGAAGGTTATTGCACAGGAATGGATCGCACAAACTTTTGCGCTGAAAAATCAGGCTTCCGCGCCAATCATCCTCCGTATGATGCTCCGTTCCCGCGAAGCGGTCGCCAATTATATGACACCACTCGGACTTACCCACATCATGGGCAATGGACACCATTACGGCCCGGCGCCCTGGAGCGACAACCTGCCCCGTCCAGACTGGAACCCTGTTTATTACCACCGCGCCGATAGTACAGGCATCGGGTTCAACCGCACCGCATCCGGAAGCAACGCCATCGCGCAGTACAGTCCGCAGGTGGCCGCACAGTGGAACGATCCCAAAACATGCGACGAAAACCTCTTGCTCTGGTTCCACCGCCTACCCTGGGATTTTAAAATGAAGAACGGTAATACGCTTTGGAACAACCTCTGCCTGAAATACCAATGGGGCGTAAATGAAGTAAGAACCATGCGGGAAGAATGGAAGCAGGTGGAACAAGCCGTGGATCCAATGCTTTTCAAACAGGTGGCGCAATTGCTCAATGTGCAGGAGCAGGAAGCGGTTTGGTGGAAAAATGCCTGCCTGCTTTACTTCCAGACTTTCTCCAAAAAGCCTTTCCCGCAGGGCGTCGAAAAAGCCGGTAAAACACTAGAAGAATATAAAAAGATGCGGTTCCCCTATGCCCCGGGGAACGGATAACCCTAAACCAGCTAAGTGTATGAAAAATGTAATCGTTACAGGAGGTGGCTCCGGAATTGGTCTTGCGATAGCGGAGAAATTCGCGGCACAGGGACATACTGTAATTATCATAGGAAGAGATGAGCAGAAACTGAATGCGGCACGCGAACGCATTGGCGGCAATTGCCATACGCTGTCCTTCGACCTGAATAAACTGGATGAACTGCCCGCCCTGGCGGAAAGGATCGAAAAGACATTCGGCTTCCCCGATATACTCGTGAACAATGCGGGCATCAACCTCAAAAAGAATTTTGAAGAGGTGACCGATGAGGATTTCGCCCGCATCCAGCAGGTGAATGTGCAAAGCGTATTCGCTTTCTCCCGGGAAATCGTGAAAAGTATGTTGCGGGAAGGCAAAGGCAGTATCGTGAACATCAGTTCCATGGCCTCGCAATATGGTATTCCGAAAGTGATCGCGTACACGGCTTCAAAGAGCGCCATTGAGGGGATGACGCGGGCCATGGCCACCGAACTTTCTCCCAAAGGGATCAGGGTGAATTGCGTGGCACCGGGTTTCATCGCTACGGAAATGAGCGCCAAAGCACTAAACAACGATCCGGAGCGTAAGGCGAAAGTAATGGGACGGACCCCGATGGGCTTCCTCGGTAAGCCTGAAGATGTTGCGGAAGCCGTGTATTTCCTGGCTTCCGACGCGGCGCAATATATTACCGGTGTGATATTGCCTGTAGATGGCGGGAACTCAATCGGTTTTTAAAATGTAAGCGGTTTCATTTTTATAACAGGATGAAGCAATTTTAATACCTCAACAACAAAGGGTGGTTGGAAATGGATTTATGCAGGACAATAGGATTGCTCTGTTTTTTAAATAATTGAAAATCAACTAGTTGTCTGAATTTGTTAAATTTAGTATGGCTTTTTACAGAATAATTTAGCCGATTGATTTTGTAGGAAGCCTTTTTTTACGAACTTTAGCAACCGATTGCAAATTTGTATTTAAGTTTCGATCCATTTTAAAATAACCTTGCATTGCTTGCAGATGAACAGACTATTGATCTTTCTTGGTTTATGGCTTTTTTCTTCTCAAAGTTTCGGACAACGGCAACTCGTTGCTGAAAATGGATCAGGCGCGTTCTCCCTGGCGAATGCGGTAATAGTGGTGGATGCTAACGATCACGAGTTGGTGAAACGGTCCGCTGAACTGCTGCAGCAGGATATAGAAATGGTAACCGGGCAAAAGCCACGGATCATTCATGCTGCTCAAAAAACAACCACTCCGGCCATACTAATCGGATCCTTAGACCGGTCATCGATTGTGAAGGAGTTGCAACGCAAGGTGCTTCCCGGAATAGATTCATTGAACGGAAAATGGGAAAAATATGTATTGAAATCCTCGGACAACCAGTTGTTCATTGTAGGGAGTGACCGGCGCGGCACGGCTTTTGGCGTATTTGAACTTTCCCGGCAGATCGGGGTTTCACCCTGGTATTGGTGGGCGGATGTACCTGCACAGAAAAAGACTTCGATCTTCTTAAAGAAACATCAGCATGCAAGCGATGAGCCTAAAGTGAAATACAGGGGCATCTTCATCAACGATGAGGCCCCTGCGCTTTCAGGTTGGTCCAAAGAAAAATTCGGGGGCTTCAACCACCTCTTCTATGAGAAGGTGTTTGAGTTGATCCTTCGGTTGAAAGGAAACTACATCTGGCCCGCCATGTGGGGCAATGCTTTTTACGACGACGATTCCCTGAACATAAAAATAGCAGATCAATATGGTATCGTGATAGGCACTTCACACCACGAACCGCTGATGCGCGCACACGATGAATGGCGCAGGTATGGCGTGGGGAAATGGAACTACGACAGCAACGCCGTGCGCCTGCAGGAGTTCTGGAAAACAGGGCTCGCGCGTTCTACCAATGAAAAGATTGTAACAGTGGGTATGAGAGGGGATGGCGATGAGCCGATGTCGAGGGAAACCGCTACGGATTTGCTGGAAAAAATCGTTGCGGATCAAAGAAAGATCATTACTGAAGTGACCGGAAAACCCGCATCGGAAACGCCCCAGCTCTGGGCGCTGTACAAAGAAGTACAGGACTACTACGATAAGGGAATGCGGGTACCCGACGACGTTACTTTGTTGCTTTGCGACGACAACTGGGGCAACATCAGGAAACTGCCCAAGCCCGGTGAAAAGCCCAGGAAAGGCGGGTACGGCATCTATTACCATTTCGATTATGTGGGTGGTCCCAGGAATTATAAATGGATCAACACGAACGCGATCCCGCGTGTATGGGAGCAGATGCACCTCGCATGGGAGCACCAGGTAAGGGATATCTGGATCGTGAATGTGGGCGACATTAAACCCATGGAATACCCGATTTCTTTCTTCCTGGATTATGCCTGGAACCCGGAAAATATCTCGCATAAGGATCTTCGGCAATACGCCGGAAACTGGGCGGAGCATCAGTTCGGAAAAGCGTACGGGGAAGCGATCGGTGAACTGATTTCTTCTTACTCAAAATTTAATGCCCGCAGAAAGCCTGAAATGCTGGATGCGAACACATATAGCCTGGCAACCGGTGAATGGGATTCCGTGGCCAATGCTTACAACCGGCTCCTGCAACAGGCGGAAACCATCGCTAAAAAATTACCGGCAAACTGCTACGATGCTTATTTCCAGTTGGTGTTGCATCCGATCAAGGCCAGTGCCAACCTCAACGAAATGTACCTTAATGTGGCCCGCAACCGGGAAGCCGCTTCCAATAAATGGATCGAAGCGAACGGATTCGCGGAAAAAGCAACACAACTGTACCTCAGAGATTCACTCATCACATTGGAATACCACCAGCTCAACAATGGAAAGTGGAACAGGATGATGAGTCAGACGCATATTGGCTACAGGTCATGGCAGGAGCCCCGCCGCCAGCAAATCCCGGAACTGAAACTGGTGGCGGCGCATGAGGCCGTTAAGAAGCAGGATTTCGGGGTGAAAGATATGCAGGCAGTGATAGTGCCTGATGGGGCAAAGGGGTATGTTTTTTATGAAGAAGAGGGGAAGGGAGTGTCTATAAATGCGGATCATTTTACTGCGTCGCATACCGTAAAAAATACCCGTTGGGAAGTGTTGCCCGATCACGGAAGAACGGGTTCGGCCATCACCATTTTTCCGGTTACTGCCGGAAGATGGGAACCTGCCAGTAACGCGCCTTATGTGGAATATGAGTTTTATACGTACAGCAAGGGAAATTTTGCGGTGAACGCTTATTTTTCGCCCTCCCTGAATTTTTACAATACGCCTGAAGGTTTGCAATATGCCGTCTCCGTTGACGGGGAAGCGCCGCAGGTGCTCAGCCTGAACAAGGAGGACCGCGCCACGGGTTCAGGCATCTGGAACCGCTGGGCGGGCGACAACATTATCGTCAAAACAAGTAATCATACCATCACTGCACCGGGCAAACACAAAGTACGCATCTCCATGGTGGATGCGGGCGTGGTACTGCAAAAACTGGTGCTCGATTTCGGCAACGTCGCCAAAACTTACCTGGGACCGCCGGAAACATTGTATAACCCTCAAAACAAATAATCAGATGCGCTACAAATTATTTTGCTCTCCCAAAACACTTGCGGCAGCCCTGCTGCTGGTGACGGGCTGCGTGGCTCCCTCAAAGCAGGTGCCCGCGCAGCAGATACCCTCGCTGAAGGACGCGTTTAAAAACGACTTCCTGATCGGTACCGCCCTCAATGTGGCGCATATACAGGAGCGTGATCAGAAAGCCGCCGTGCTGATCCCTAAGCAGTTCAACGCCGCTACGCCGGAAAATATCATGAAGGCGGAACACATTCACCCGGAATGGGGCAGGTACGATTTTGATATGCCCGACAAGTTGGTGGAATATGGAAAAAAGAACAACATCAGCATCAATGCGCATACATTGATCTGGCACAGCCAGATGCCCGCTTTTGCAAGAAGGATGCAGTCGGTGGATTCGTTCCGTACCTTCTTCAATGAACACATCAAAACGGTGGCCGGAAGGTATAAGGGAAAAGTGCAGTCATGGGATGTGGTGAACGAAGCATTGAACGAAGACGGCACCATGAGAAGATCGCCCTTTCTCCAAAAACTTGGCCCTGACTTCGTGACCGAAGCCTTCAGGCTGGCAGCCGCCGCGGATCCGCAGGCGCAGCTGTACTACAACGATTACAACAACGAGCAGCCTGCCAAAAGAGCGGGATGTATCGCCCTCATCAAAAAAGTGCAGGATGCCGGTGTGAAGATAGACGGTGTGGGGATCCAGGGGCATTGGCACGTAGGCAGGGTACCCTTTCAGCACATCGAAGAAAGTATTGAACAATATGCCGCGCTCGGCATCAAAGTAGCGTTCACGGAACTTGATATCGAAGTACTGCCCCGTAATTTCCAGGGCGCGGATGTGAACCAGCGCATGCAGGACAATCCCGGGTTGAATCCTTATAAAGATGGCCTGCCCGATAGTGTGCAACAACAACTGGCCAAAGATTACCAACAACTGTTCGAATTGTTTTTAAAGCACAAGGATAAAATTTCCCGCGTAACTTTCTGGGGCGTTACGGATGGCGATAGCTGGCTGAATGGCTGGCCGGTTAGGGGACGTACGAATTACCCCCTGTTGTTCGACAGGAACTATGAACCCAAACCCGCTTTCTACAAAGTGGTGGCCACCAAGCGCAAATAAGACATACCGATATACGCTATTTATGAGTACTACCGCCCCGCACAAACTGACCGTTGGAGAGAAAATAGGCTACAGCCTCGGCGATCTTGCCGCCAACCTGATCTTTCAGACCCTGATGGCCTTCCTGGCTTTCTTTTACACGGATATCTATAAAATACCCGCTTCCAGCGCCAGTTTGGTGATGCTGGTAGGCGGTATCGTTGGCGCCGTGTTCAACCTGGTAATGGGCGCCATCGCCGACCGTACCAATACCCGCTGGGGTAAGTTCCGTCCCTGGATTCTGTGGACATCCGTCCCGTTCGGGGTGATCGCCCTGCTCGCTTTCTCCACACCGGATTTCAGCGAAAGCGGAAAAGTGATCTACGCATTCATCACTTACTTGCTGCTCGTGGTGATCTATTCCGCGAACAACCTTCCTTACTCCGCACTCAGTGGCGTAATGACGGGCGATATGAAAGAAAGGAACAGTCTTTCTTCTTACCGGTTCGTGTCTGTAATGGTGGCGCAGTTCATCATCCAGGTATTGTTGTTGCCCCTGGCCATTTCCATCGGGAAAGGCGATAAGGCCGCCGGCTTCGAAAAAGTAATGCTCGTTTTCTCCATAGTTGGGGTGATCTGTTTCCTGATCACCTTCTTCACCACAAAGGAACGCATCACGCCGCCGAAGGAGCAGAAAACGCCTTTGCGGCAGGACCTGACGGATCTGGTGAAGAACCGTCCCTGGCTCATTATGCTCACGCTCACCGTGCTGGTGTTCATCACGTTGGCGCTGAAAGGTGGCATGAACATCTATTTCTTCAAATATTACCTCTCCGAGGCCAGTCAGACTGCTTTCCTGCAACAGATTGGTTTCGGCGGATTCCTGGATAGTTTGTCGAACACCTTCGGAGAAGCCGCTTTCATGGAGTTCCGCAAGGCGGACAGTGCGCCGTATGCCACGTCCAGCATCGCCAACGCGGCCAGTACCATCGCGATGATCCTGGGGATATTTCTTTCCAAACCGCTGGCGGATAAATATGGCAAACGCAATGTGTTTGGCTGGTTCCTCACACTTTCGGCACTCTGCCTGATGGCGATTGTAACGCTTTCTACCGCCAGTGTATGGGGTATGGTGGTACTGCTCGCCATCCACGGGTTCATTTACGGCATTACCATTCCCCTGTTGTGGGCGATGATCGCGGATGTGGCCGATTTCAGTGAGTGGAAGAACAACAGGCGCGCCACGGCCATTATCTTCTCCGCGATGATCTTCGGGTTGAAAGTGGGACTTAGCCTGGGCGGTGCCATCTCCGCGTGGTTGCTCAGCATCTTTGGTTACAACGCCGATGCCGTGCAGCAAACGCCCGAGGCGTTGAACGGTATCAAAATGCTGGTGAGTGTTATTCCCGGCGCTGTATTCATCGCGGGAGCCTGCCTGCTCTTTTTCTATAAGATCGATAAGAAAACTGAAATACAGATAGAGGCCGAACTGAAACTGCGTCGCGCCTGATCGCTATAACTTTAAACGAATTTACCATGCCTGAGGATCCGATAGACCATATTGATTTTGATGAACTGGATAAAAAAGCGATTTCAAAACCCCTTGTAACGCATTTGTACACCGCGGATCCCTCCGCGCATGTGTTCAACGGAAAAATTTACATCTATCCTTCGCACGATGTGGAAGCAGGTATTCCATTTGACGACCTGGGTAGTCATTTCGCCATGGAAGATTACCATGTGTTTTCGATGGATGCGCCCGGTGGCGAAGTGAAGGACCATGGCGTGGCCCTGCATGTAAAAGATGTGCCCTGGGCTGAAAAGCAAATGTGGGCGCCCGACGCGGCGTACAAAAACGGTAAGTATTACCTCTATTTCCCCGCCAAAAAAGCGGATGGTATTTTCCAGATCGGAGTGGCGGTTGGAACGGATCCCGCCGGGCCATTCGTCGCAGAACCGGAACCCATCCAAAACAGTTATTCGATAGACCCCGCGGTTTTTGTGGAAGATAACGGGGAGGCGTACATGTATTTTGGCGGACTATGGGGCGGGCAGTTACAATCCTATAGGAACAACCAATATGATGTAAAGCACGAAGAGCCTTCTGCTGACGAACCGGCTTTAGGTCCGCTGGTGGCAAAGCTTTCAGAAGATATGCTTCAGTTTGCGGAAGAAGTGCGGGAAATAAAGATATTGGATGAGAACGGCAATCCGCTGCTGGCGGGCGACAACGAACGCCGCTTCTTCGAAGCAAGCTGGTTGCACAAGCACAACGGTAAATATTATTTCTCCTATTCAACAGGGGATACGCATTTTCTCTGTTATGCCATCGGCGATAATCCCTACGGACCGTTTACTTACGGAGGTAGAATACTGAACCCGGTGGTGGGCTGGACCAGCCACCATTCCATCTGTCAATTCAACGATAAATGGTATCTTTTCTACCACGATTCCAGTTTGTCGAAAGGGATAACCCACCTGCGTTCCATCAAAATGACGGAGCTGGTGCACCTGGAAGACGGACACATTAAAACCATCGATCCATACATCTGGTAAAGGTGTTGCTAAAATTTTGCCATCATGAAAAAGCTATGCTTTCTTTTCCTGCTGTTCGTTTCCGCCCGGCTATTGGCTCAGGAGTGGAAACAATATCCCATGTGGAACCCATCCCTGCCCATTGAGCAACGGGTGAACGATGTGGTGAGCAGGTTAACGCTGGAAGAAAAAGTGGCCCAGATGCTGAACGCCACACCGGCTGTACCACGGTTAGGGATACCTGCTTACGACTGGTGGAACGAAGTGTTGCACGGGGTGGCCAGAACGCCTTACCGTACCACGGTGTTTCCGCAAGCCATCGCGATGGCTGCTACCTGGGATACCAATTCGCTTTACCGCATGGCCGATTACTCCGCGCTGGAAGGAAGGGCCATTCACAACAAAGCGATTGAATCCGGGAGAACAAAAGAAAGGTACCTGGGACTCACCTACTGGACCCCGAACATCAATATATTCCGTGATCCCCGCTGGGGAAGAGGACAGGAAACCTACGGTGAAGATCCGTTTCTAACGGCGATGCTTGGCCGCGCATTTGTACGGGGCCTGCAGGGGGAAGATGATAAATACCTGAAAGCCGCCGCCTGCGCCAAACATTTTGCCGTGCACAGCGGACCGGAGCCTTCCCGCCACTCCGATAATTTTAACCCCACCACCTACGACCTCTGGGATACCTACCTGCCCGCGTTCAAAGAACTGATCGTGGATGCGAATGTGGTGGGCGTGATGTGCGCCTACAACGCGGTGAACAAACAGCCCTGCTGCGGCAACGACCTGCTGATGAACGATATTCTCCGCAACCAGTGGAAGTTCAATGGTTATGTAACCTCCGACTGCTGGGCGATTGATGATTTTTTCAAATACCATAAAACTCATCCAGATGCTACCTCTGCCGCGGTAGACGCTGTACTGCACGGGACTGATATCGAATGCGGGCAAACCGTGTATTATACCTTGAAAGATGCCGTTCAGAAAGGACTGATTACTGAAGCGCAACTGGATGTTTCTCTGAAAAGACTATTCACTGTAAGGTATAAGCTGGGTATGTTCGATCCGGTGTCTATGGTGAAATACGCGCAAACGCCTTCTTCCGTGCTGGAAAGCGCGCCGCACCAGGCACACGCGCTCAAGATGGCGCAGCAGTCCGTCGTATTGCTGAAGAACGATAAACAAACCCTTCCCCTCCAAAAGAACATTAAAAAAGTGGCTGTTGTTGGTCCCAATGCCGACAACCGCATCTCCGTGCTCGGCAACTACAATGGTGTTCCTTCGCGCATCGTGACGGTGCTGGATGGGATAAAGGAAAAACTGGGTCCTGGTGTGGAAGTGATCTATGAAAAGGGCGTGAACTTCACCAATGATACCTTATTGGCCTACAGCGATCTTTCCAAACAATTCACGTACAACAACGCATCCGGTTTCCAGGCTGAGTACTTCGCCGGACGTGAACTGGAAGGTAATCCTGTTTTCACCAGGGTGGAACCAACGCTGGACCTCACCTGGCAAAGAGGCGATATTATTGGCAATGGACTCACGGCCACCAATTTTTCCGCCCGTTTCAATGCTGTTTTCAAACCTGCACAAACGGGTAAGATTAATCTGGAAGTGAATGCGGACGATGGTTACCGGCTTTTCGTGAACGGTAAAAAAGTAATCGATGCCTGGACGAGAAACCGCTGGGGCGCCCGCACCTATGCTTTGGATGCGAAAAAAGATTCTTCTTATAAAATTACTTTGGAATACTGGCAGGGAGACGATCAGGCGAATGTTTCGCTGCGTACGGGTAACTTTAAAAAGACCGATCACAAAGCGTTGGCCGCAAGACTGGCACAGGCAGATGTGATTATCTTCGCCGGAGGTATTTCTCCCCAACTGGAAGGAGAGGAAATGCCCGTGAATGATCCCGGTTTTGATGGCGGAGACAGAACCACCATTCAATTGCCGGTTGTGCAAACGGAATTGCTGAAAGCCCTGAAAGCAACAGGAAAGCCCCTGGTATTCGTGATGATGACGGGCAGCGCGATCGCTATTCCATGGGAAGACAAGAATGTTCCCGCTATCGTAAATGCCTGGTACGGCGGACAAAGCGCCGGAACGGCGATTGCTGACGTGCTCTTCGGCGACTATAACCCCGCGGGAAGATTACCCGTTACTTTCTATGCCAGTGATAAAGATATTCCCGGTTTCAGCGATTATACCATGAACGGCAGAACCTACCGCTACTTCAAAGGCAAAGCGCTTTATCCTTTCGGATACGGGTTGAGCTATACTAATTTTAAATATGCTGATCTTAAACTTCCTTCAGGAATTTCTTCCGGAAAAGAGTTGCCCGTTACCGTTACCCTCACCAATACGGGGAGCAGGGATGGCGAAGAAGTAATTCAACTGTATGTAGCACACCAGGGCGTGAAAGGGAAAGCCCCGATCCGCGCGTTGAAAGGCTTCAAACGGGTGTTCCTGAAAGCCGGGGAAACGGCCACATTTGATTTTACACTGAAGGCGGATGACCTATCGCTCGTAAAAGAAGCTGATGGTTCCCGTTATATTCCTTCCGGAAAAGTACAGGTGAGCGTTGGCGGTGGCCAGCCGGGAGAAAGAGCCGGTTCGGGGAATGTGGTGTCAGGCATCGTATCCATTCAATAAAAGGTGATGAAAAGATTGTTTGCCTATATAACGGCGCTTTGTTTGCTCCAGGGTATAGCGTATGCGCAGGTGAAATTACCAGCCCTTGTACGGGATAGCATGATCCTTCAGCGCGATAAGCCCGTAAACATCTGGGGCTGGGCCGCCGCGAATGAAAACGTAACCGTTCGTTTTAATGGAAAGCAATACCGCGCCCGTGCGGACAAGGGTGGAAACTGGTCCGTTACATTGCCGCCCGTAAAAGCCGGTGGTCCTTATAATATGGAGATCCGTGGAAAGAATACCATCCGGTTGAAGGAAATTCTTTTCGGTGATGTATGGTTGTGCAGCGGACAATCCAATATGGTACATCAACTCAACATCCACGATGTAACTTATGCGCAGGACATCGCTACAGCCAATTATCCCATGATCCGGCAGTTCTGGATACCCACGCTGACGAATATGCGACAACCAGAAAAAGATTTACCCGAAGGATATTGGGTGCCTGCTGTGGGAGAGGCGGTACGGCCATTTTCAGCAGTGGCTTTTTTCTTCGCGAAAAAATTACATGAAGCACATCAGATACCAGTAGGTATTATTAATGCCAGCGTAGGCGGAACGCCGATACAGGCATGGATAAGTGAAGAAGGATTAAAAGAATTTCCTTCCGCAGTGGAGGCAATCGCCCGAAACAGGGATACGGCCGCATTGAACAGGTCACGCCGTCGTGTACCTGAAAACAGAAATAATACGCTGCCACCCGAAGATGCGGGTATGACAGGAAGCCTGAAATGGTTCGAGCCCGCGTATGCACCAAAAGGCTGGCGCAACATTGCCGTGCCGGGTTATTGGGAAGACCAGGGGGTGCGCGACCTCAATGGGATCGTATGGTACAGGAAGGAAATTGATATACCCGCGTCAATGACGGGCAAGGCCGCGAAAGTGTTCCTGGGAAGAATTGTGGATGCCGACGAATTGTACATTAACGGGACCCGTGTAGGAAGTACCGGTTACCAATATCCGCAGCGAAGGTATTCGGTGCCCGCTGGTGTTTTAAAGGAAGGCAGGAACCTGTTTGTGGTACGTGTGACCAATAATGGCGGGAAAGGCGGATTTGTGCCGGATAAGCCTTACTGTATTTTTTCAGGCACCGATACCATTCCATTGTATGGTTATTGGCAATATAAGGTAGGCGCGGTTTTCAGACCCTCACAAGGCGGATTCGGCGGCGGAGGCGTGAATGCGCAGAACCAGCCTTCGGCCTTGTACAATGCCATGGTGGCGCCCACCGTTCCTTATACCATCAAGGGGATTTGCTGGTACCAGGGCGAGAGCGACAGTGGTCAGCCCGCCATGTATGCAAAGTGGCAGAAAGCCATTATAAAAGACTGGCGCGTACAAAGGAACGATACCACATTGCCGTTCCTCTATGTGCAGTTGCCCGGGTACATGGAGTACAATTACCTGCCTTCGGAGAGCAACTGGGCATCGATGCGCGAAGCGCAGACCAATGCGTTGGAATTGCCCAATACGGGCATGGCCGTGGCCATCGACCTGGGTGAATGGAACGATATTCATCCCGATAATAAAAAGGATGTAGGTGAAAGACTCGCGCTTGCCGCCGAAAAAATCGCCTACGGAAAAGAACTGGTGTATTCCGGTCCCATGTTCCGTTCGGCCCGTATAGAAGGAGATAAAATCAGGATTGGTTTTAACCATACCGGTAGTGGGTTAACCACCAGCGATGGAGAAGCGCCCGCTGAATTCGCGATCGCGGGGGCAGATAAAAAATTCGTTTGGGCCAAAGCCCGGATTGAAGGTGAAGAAGTAGTGGTTTGGAGTCCTGAGATAAAAGAACCGAAGTATGTGCGTTACGCCTGGGCCGATAATCCCGTAAACCCTTCGCTCATAAATAAAGAAGGCCTGCCCGCAGCTCCGTTCCGGACCGATAAGTAGAAAAGCAAAGTTTTTAAAGTACGCCTGTTGTTGCCGGTACGGCCACAGGGCTTTCTGCCCGAAGAGAAGATTCCCGTACGATCAGTTCGGACCGTACAATGATTGTTTTCGTCTGATGCAGTTCCGATGCGCCATTCAGGTACCCGATCAGGTTCCTGGCCGCCACTTCTCCCATATCCGTTCCGGGGTAGTTGATCGTACTCAGTTTGGGGTGAACGATCTTGCCGATGGCGTCGTTGTTGAAGCCAACCACGGCAATGTCGCCCGGGATGTTTAACCCGTTCTCTTTCAGCGTGTGCATACAAACGGCTGCGGTGAAGTCGTTCGTGATGAAAGCGCCGTCGGGCATCGGGTCCATATGCATGATCTCCATGGCGGCGTCTATGCCGCATTGTTCACTGAGGTCCTTGATCAGTACGAGGTGTTTGTTGTAGGGAATGCCGTTGTCTCGCAAGGCGTCCATGTACCCGCTGTGTCGCTGTTCATATACGTTGCGCTGCAGGCTGGCGGTTACCAGTACAATTCTTTTGCAGCCCTGTTCTATCAGGTGTTTGGTGGCCTGGTAGCCACACTTATGGTTGTCGATGATCACATGAGTACTGTCGTGGTTCTCCTCTACGCGGTCGAAGAATACTACCGGAACGCCTCTTTCCCCGAAAGGGGTGAAATGGTCCAGGTTGTGTGTGGTGAAGGAGAGGGATGCGAGTACGCCATCTACTCTTTTGTGGAAGAAATTGAGGGCGTTCGCCACTTCTTTTTCATGGTTTTCAGAAGAGTGCGCGATGATAAGGTCGTAACCGGCGGCGGTGGTCACTTTTTCAATACCTGCGAGCACGGAGGTGATGAAATTGCTGTTCAGCTCATGGACGATTACGCCGATGGTATTCGTTTTCTGCTTGCGCAGGTTGCTGGCGAAGGTGTTGTGCCGGTAACCCAGTTCACGGGCGGTTTCCTGTACGGTTTTTCGTGTTCTTTTGTTGATGATCGGGTTGTCGTTCAGCGCACGGCTGATCGTGGAGGTCGAGAGGTTCAGTTTCTGCGCCAGGTCATAAATGGTGATGTCTTTCTTGATATTCATTGTAATCAATTGCAAACATGTTCACGGCCATTCATTTCCGGCTGAGTATCGCTGAGGTCATGAAATCCTTTAACTATCAGTATTTCCTAAGAAGGGAAGGTGCTGGCCCGCATCGTTTATTTTCCTAAAAGAAATGTTTTAAAAGCAAATTTGCAAACTTTTTCCGTGAAATTTACGCAATCGGTTGCCTTATTTTTTTGCTTATGATTTCCTGATGCTTTTATTACTTCACCTCAAAGAACAACATCCCACTTCCGGCTGTTCCTCCGGTGGAAAGTCCCTCCGCCACCACCACATATTTGCCGGGAAGATCAGATGTATAAAAACGGAGTTTCGCATCAGTGTTTTTCCCGGCTTTAACGGCCGGCGCCCAATGCAGCACGTTTCTGAAATCGGGTATACGACTGTCTTTTTTATCTGGTGAATCATATGCCGGGCTGTAAAATTCCCTGGTCAGTTGCAGTCCCTCATAGTCGACCTGGAGCATGTTGGGCGTTGCCTCATAGTAGGCGGCTGAAGGCGCGTAGGTCCTCCAGTTGAGGATGCCCGGAAAACTGGTATTGCCCAGCACGTATTGTTTTGCCACCACATCCACGCTGTATATTTTCATGGGATCGAACGCCAGGAACTTTGTAAAATTGAATACGGGTACGCCGTCCAGCAGGTTCAGTGGTTTGTTTTCGAAGTAGGCCTTTCTCAATGGATCGATCACGAACAGGTTTACTTCTTTGTTTTTAAACCGCACATCCACCAGGTTCACATATTCGCGCAGCACTTCTTCCATGGTAGTGAAACGGGTGTATTTATCCAGTTGGTATTGCTGGTCGGCGCGGTTGTAAAACGGAATGGTGTCTCCGGAATGGGGCAAATGGTGAACATTCAGTTGGTCTCCCGAATAGATGTTCCTGACCTGCATCCCGATGTTCTGCTGCAGCAGCGTGCCCGGATTTTCCAGCGGTCTGTACATGGTGGGCAGCGTGGAAGTGGAGAATTGCCGGCTGAACGGATCGTGGATGCTGATGGTATAAGAAGAGGATTCCGTTTGTGCGATCAGGTGATGGCTGCCAAACAGGTTCGGGACATCGGCCCTGAAGTTCCCGTTCACATCACTGGTGGCGGGCCTGAACAGGGTGAGGGAAGAAGGGGCCGAAAGGAATACGGTGGTATTGGATGCGGGCTTTTCTCCGCTAAATACGGTTCCGGTAATGAGGTGTCCCTGCAATTCCGGCGCATAACGGTAAATGGGTGTTTTTTGCGAGGTTATAGTTTTCCAGTTGAACCTTCTCCAGCCCTGCGTACGCAGCAGCAGGTCCATTTGCCGGGCTTTGTCTGGATTACTTTCAGCAAAATAAGTCTCCGGATTTTCTATATGCCCCCTGATATCGGAGGACAATAACAGGTAAGAAAGGATATTCCCTGATCCCGGTTGCTGGAGCGAATCTATACTGTACACCGATAAGGAGAACTCCGCGCTGTCTGTTGATGCGGTACTCAACTGCAGTTCCACGGCTTCACGGGTATGGTAAACCGGTTTTGAAACTGAAAGGTTGATGTCCAGTTCTTTTTCGGGATAACTGAATATCAGCCGTTCGCAAACGGGTTGTCCTTTCCCGTTAAAGATCGTTACTACGGAGATGCCTTCTCCCGGAACGGATGCGGGAAGTTGGAATTGCGCTTTCCCTTCTGTAAGTGGAAGTGTGGTATGAAGTCGGGTGATGCCCCGCGTGTGCACGAGTAATCTCATTGCTTCATTGCCTGGTTCGTTCGTATGAATATGTATCCTGAAACCATCCGGCGTGGGTTGCACCGCAAGCGAGGTTCCAACGGAGCGCGTCTCCGGAAGTATTGCTTCAAAAGGAAGGCCGTTCTCCGGTACAATGAAGGCGCGGTAACGGTGTCCTGCTTCTGGTGTAAGCGGGAATGTGCCCATGCCCAGGTGTTCGGGTTCAAAATGCAGCAACGTATCTTGTCCATCCAGTAAATAACCTTTGAACGCAACGCCTTTTCCTGTAGCATTGCTGGCTTTGAAGGCGATCCTGTTCTCCATTCCCTGCACGAGGTCGCCACCCTCCGGGAAGAAGGTGATCTGTGTTTTGTTGCTTTCCGTAACGGGCTTTACCGGCGGCAGGTGGTTCAGGTTCATTACCGCGATCTGTTTCTCGAAGAACCAGTGCGGATCATCATTCTGCATCCACCGGGTATAGGCCCGGAGTTTGTAGTGGCCCGATGCTACCTGTTGGGAAAGGTAGATGGAGCCGTTGCCCGTGGCGTTATGTAAGGCTATTTTTTCCTGCCGGACGGCTTTATTGGCGCTGTCCAGTATTTCAACGTAAGCTACTTTACTGAGGGGGAGCGGCTTGTGCAGGAAAGCATCGGCGCAATATATTTTGAACCAGATGATTTCCCCCGGCATATAATAATCCTTATCGGTATGCACATACAATTTCTCCCTGATCGATTGTGCGCTGAAACGGGTAAGCGCTTCCGCGGGGTTTATTCCGGTATCCTGCGCATGAAGCTTTGGGCCACAAACAGCCAGGCACAACACGAAGCAGGGAAGGAAAGAAGAGGAACGTATATTGTTGGGTAATTTCATTTGAAAGGAATTTTATGGCCAGAAAACCGGTTTAATATTGGAGCCTCCGTTCTGCCGGCAGTCTATGCAAAATGAGGGTGCCGCTGTAAAGTGGGTAATGGCGCCGGTATTGGGATCATCCATGAATACGGTGGCGGGCATTACCTGCAATCCATATTTGGTAATACTGTCGGGGTTGTTCTGAATGATGGTGACTTCACACCCGGTTTTATAGTTCCAGTTCCGGAGTTCGTTGTTGTGGATGAAAAGCCGGCTTGTTTTTTCCTGGGTTACTTCCACGAAACCGATCACTGCTTCTCCGGGGTGGGTAAGGCAGCTCATGTTGCCGGGCATTTCAGAAGGTTGTGCATCGAAGATGGAACCCAGTTGCTCGGTGTTTTTTTTCATCTGCAATAAGAAGGTATAGGCCGCCTTGCTCAGTTTGTATTGTTTCAGTAAAATGCTGTACTGTACGCTTATTTTTACTGAGTTGGCTTCAATAAAATGAATGGGCAGGTACACCACATCTTTTTCAAGTTTTTCGGTGGAGCCTATCAGTATACCCGATGATTGCTTTTCCGTCCAGCATCTTACAAAGGAAGGTTCGTTCATGCGGTTCGGATAACGGTACTCCACACCTGTAATTCTTTGTTGCGCATCGTAACCGTACACCAGGTTGCTCACAAAAGGCGGGTTGGTTTCCCAGGTTTCATCGAACTTCCATTGGTAGTACCTGGACTGATTGTCAGGAGCGTTAGCATGTACATGCAGTTGAACCCCGGCGGCATTTTGTACCCACGAAATGCTGTCGATGCCGGGAGTGGTCTGGATACCGGAGTAGGCGGAAACATATTCTTTTTCTTTCGCGTAAATATGGATCCGGTATTGTTCGTTGGTGTTTAGTGCCAGGTGCGCGGAACGGTAAATGCCGGGTGCTGTTTCCTGCAATGGAAATCGGTTGGCGGTATTGCTTTCCACAAACACGGTGGCGCCTGTTTCCGGCAGCGGCGATGAGGGGCCATCGAGTTGTACGGTTCTGGAAAGCCTTATTTCGGTGGGTTCTGTTCCGTTGTTGATGAAGCCTTCCACTACAAGGTAACCGGTTTCAGGGGTGAGAACCATGGCGTCGTAGCGTTCTCGGCAACTGGTTACGGAGAACAGGAATAGTAGCGTGAGCAAGCGGTATATGAGAAAAAAAGATGGGTGCATGCGTTTTATTTTTAGGGCCAGAATATCGGTTTCAATGTTGATCCTCCGGAAAGCGTACAGTCTACACAAGCTGGCCGGTAAGCGGTGAAAGTGATGATCTTAATGGGCGGTGGTTCAGGAACGGATTGATAGGGTGCGCCTGGAACCAATCCCATGTTGATGCTGTTTTTCAGAATGCTGTCGCCGATATTGTCCACTATAGCTGGTTCACATCCCGGGAACACATACTGCCAGCCTCCCACGTCGGCTGCGGTCAGGAAGATGCGTTTTGTCTGCTCCTGTGTTACTTCCACAAAGCCGATCACCGGTTCGGAGGGATCGCTTGAACAACGGATGTTGCCGATGAGTTCAGATGGCTGCGCATCGAATATGGAGCCGAGTTGTTCTGAATTTTTTTTCATTCGGAGCAGGAAGTTATAAGCGGCTTTACTGATGCTGTATTGCTTAACAAGCGTACTGTACATTACGCTGAGTTTCGGGGAACCGTTGCTGATGGCATACAGTGGAAGAAAAACAACACTCTGGTCGAGGTGCTCGGTGGTGCCGATGAGCAGGCTGCGCGAAATGGCTTGTTGCCAGCACCGCCGTGGCGGGGCATCAGCTTGTCCATTGGGATGGAACCAAACCGATTCCACTTTCCCGGCATTGTCATAGACGTACCTGAGTTCGGAGGAAAAGGGGGCATTGGTTTCCCAGGTGTCCTCGTACTTCCATTGAAAATGCCGCGCTTCACCGGAAGGATCCTGCGTGTGTACGTAGAGTCGGACACCCTGGCTTTCGCGTTGCCAGGAGATGCTGTCGATTGCCGGCGTTGTGCGTATGGATGAATAAGCTGAAATGTATTCTTTTCCTTTTGCCTGTATCAGCAACCGGTATTTTTTCCCGGCGGTTAAGTTGATGGGATCGCCGGTGTAAATGCCGGGACCGGTTTCCCGCAAAGGGAAGCGGGCGTTGTCGTCGCTTTCTATAAAAACGGTGGCGCCTTCCTCCATTTCTTCCGCGGTGGCATCGGTTAATTTTATGGTACGCGAGAGGCGGATTACCGTAGGCGTATTGCCATTGTTGATGAAGCCTTCCACCACCAGGAAGCCGGTGTCGGGGGTGATGAAGTTCTCGTCATAACGTTCCCGGCAACTGCACCACAACAGTACGATCAGTATCGCCTGAAGAAGTGGCATGGATGGTGGAGAAGATGTTTTCATCTGTGTGATGTTGCTTTAGAACTTTATATTGAAATTCACAAACGGTATAATGCTTCCGAAGATGGACAGTTTGTACCCGTTGATTACGCCGTTGTCGGAAACATAATAAACGGAATAAGGGTTCCTTCTTCCCGTGAGGTTGTACGCGCCTATCGTCCAGGAGTTGTGGGTTTTCTGTTTCACTTTGTGGTTTCCTTCTATGTTCAGGGAGAGGTCGGTCCGGAAATAATCGGGGATGCGGTGACTGTTCCTGTCGCCATATAAAGTGCGCATACCGTCGGCGTAAAAGAATTTTCCGATGGGCAACGTAATGGGTCTGCCGGTGCTGTAGGTGGCGTTGAAGGAAACACTGAAGCGGTGCGATATGCGGTAGTTGCCGATGAAAGTGGCGTCGTGCGGTTTGTCGTAGTTGGCCGGGTAATAGTTGCCGTTGTTGATGGATTCTCCCGTAGAAGCGTCGTCGGCTTTCAGGAGGATGCGGCTGTAAGTATAGCTGATCCATCCGTTGAATTTACCCGTGGTTTTTTTGAGGAGGAACTCCGCGCCATAAGCTTTTCCACGCGTGCCGATCACATCGGTTTCCACGTGCGGGTTCAGGACAAGTACCGCGCCGCTTTTGAAATCGAGGTAGTTTTTGATTCTTTTATAATAGCCTTCCACTGAAAGTTCAATGGTATTGTTCTTCATGTTCTTGTATATGCCGAACGAAACCTGGTCTCCGAACTGCGGTTTGATGTTGGGATCACTCAGTTTCCAGATGTCGGTAGGCGCCATGGCCGCTGTATTGGAGAGCATGTGAATGTATTGCCGGAGGCTGTTGTATCCCGCTTTCAGGGAAAGCGTGGGGGTGATGATCTGCCGCAGGCCGATCCGTAGCTCCGGACCCTGGTAGGTTTGAATGTTTTTCCCTTTGCCATAAGTGGTGGTACCCAGAATATTGTCTTCGCGACGCGGTACACCGGGTGCGTAATTGTTGACGGTGAACGGTCCGAGGTAGTTGTAGAGGGAATAACGCAGACCCGCTTCCACACTGAAGTTGGCGCTCACCTTATATTGATCGCTGAGGTAAAGCGCCGATTCCATCGCCTGTTCCGCGGGCATTACCACGGGTGTTACTAGTGATTGTTTGCCCAATGGCTGGTAATCGCCCGAGTGCAGACTGTGTCTGGTGGTGTTCAGTCCGAATTCCAACGTATGCTTGTTGTTGAGGAGGTAATTGAAGTGCGCCTTGAAATAAGATTGCGTGATGCTGAAGGAAAGGTCGTAGGCGTTAACAGGGTTTTGTTCGCTGTAAATATTGTACGCGTACTGGTCGTGTCCGGCCGTGAACGCGGTATGGAAACGGCTGTTGAAAACATGTTTCCATTTCACCGAGATGTTCCGGTTCTTATAATGGTAAAACGTATCGCTGTTGAGGTTGAATAGGTCACGACTCGTGTACGCACTGAGGTGGAGCGTATTGTTCTTGTTGAGTTCGTGGTGGTAAATGGCGTTTACATCATAGAAGGAGGCTTCGCTGTTCCTGTATTCGCTGGGAAGCCTTTTCAGCAGCCAGCCGGCGTAAGTAGTGCGGCCGGCGAGGATAAAGGAGGCTTTGTCTTTCACAACGGGACCTTCAATTAACGCTCTGCTGGTGAGTAGACCAATGCCCGCAGATCCGGAGAATTCTTTTTTATTGCCTTCCCTGCCATTGATGTGCACCACGGAGGAGAGTCTTCCGCCATAACGTGCGGGAATGCTGCCTTTGAAGAGCTCCACATCTTTCACGACTTCAGGATTGAATGCGGAGAACATGCCAAAGAAATGCGACGGGTTATAAATATTGCTTTCGTTGAAAAGGATCAGGTTCTGATCGGCGGCACCGCCGCGCACGTTAAGACCGGTACTGGCTTCTCCCACGGTTTTAACGCCTGGCGTGGTGAGCAGTACACGCAATACATCGGCTTCTCCAAAAACAACGGGTACCTGCTTGATGGTTTTAATGTCTATTTTTTGTACGCCCAGTTGCGTACTCCGGAGGTTGGTAGACTTCTGCGCGGAGATGACCACGTTCTTCAAAGTGGCTACCCTGGTTTGCATGTTGATGTTGAGCAGCCCGTTCCCCTGCACCAGCAATTCCATGTTCGCGTCTTCCATGCCCATACTTTGTACATTCAGTTTGTTGGTGCCTTTCGGTACCATCAGGCTGAAATAACCGGACTGGTCGGAAACAGTATTGATGCGCGCGTTTTCCACCAGCAACGCCGCGCCTATAATAGGTTCGCCCGTTTTCATATCACGGATATACCCGGATACGGTAAAGCGGTCTGCGGTGCTGTTTCCAGGCTCGCCCACCGTATAAGGTTCTGTATTTTTTTCAGGTGTGGCGGCTTGTGTATACACGACGGGTACCGTTTTTTTCTTTGTTTCCGCGCTGTAGAAATCATCCGGTAGCCTGGTGGTGATGGACAGGCCTTTCGTAATGAAGACGTTTTGTTGTTGGTCTATGGAGAAACCCACATTGTTGTTCCTGAACAGTTGTTCCAGCGCTTGCTGAAGAGAACCGCCCGTAAAATGAAAGCTGATTTTTGCGGTATCCAGTTGCGCGATATTGTAATAGAACCTGTGCCCGGATTTTTGTTGAAGGGAATCCAGCAGGTTTGCGTAACTGATCGATTGGTACTGTATCGGCGGTAAATTTGCTGGCTGCGCCTGCGCTATGACCGCGTTGTTCCGGCAACAGGCAAAGGAGAGTAGTAAAAGTAGAAAGAACTTATTGCTCACGCTGTAAGGTTTAATGTTTTCAAGGCTGGTTGTCGTAAAACTGCGCTGCCAGTATCGCTGCGGGAGCGAGGTCCTTTTTCATATCAGGCTTTTCCTGTTGGAGAAAATTGCTCAGTTCCTTTCGTTTGTCGGTATAAATTTTCAATAAGGTGTTCCTGTTGGTTATTTTGTGCAGCAGCCCGTCTTTCAATACATATACCGTTTTGCTTTCCGTGATATTTCTTTCCGTGAATTGTCCTGAAAGATCTTCTTTCACTTCTTTCCTGTACATGCGGTAAACACTGCTTTTTTCGCCTTCATGCAGTACTTCCAGGAAATCGTTGCTTTGTGGAATGCGCAAAAACCGGCTTCCGTGAATTGAAAAAAAACTGACCTTGTTCAGGTCTATTTCAATCCATGTTTCAGTATTTCCGGGCATGGGAGTCAATACTTTTTTTCCCAGTACATCAAACAGCAGGGGGATATTTTCATACAGGATACCATTGTAGTGAATGGTTCCGGCAACAGGTTGTGCTGTTTTGAAGAACGGGCTACCGTTGTTGATGGAGGCGCGTTGATCCCTGTACAATGGGCCGCTGTACAAGGGCGCCTGGCTACCAATGTACTGAAGGTAGGCGGTGGTGGCATGTTGGATCGCGGCGTTTCGGATACTGTCTGCGTGCGCCATTTGCGCGGCAGCGTTTCCATAAATGCCGAGAAGCAGGCAGGAAAAGGCAATCGTTCTGGCTGGCATGGGTTGGCAATTGGTTAATGGTCCTGATTTCAACCTGAATGAAATCGGTTACATTTCAAATGTAAGTATATTTTTTTAACCGGGAGCCGAAGCGCGGCAGCGGTTTGCCTGTAAGGGCGGAAATAATTTAGCGTGATATTTTTGTACCTTGTAAAATTATGGGCTCACTCCTAAGTTTGTGACTATGCGATTAACCAATGAGCGGGAACTGGTTGCCCGGTAAAAAGAAGGGGATGAAAAGGCTTTCGTTGATGTGTACAACGCGTACAGCGCGGTATTGTATTCTTTTCTTGTAAAACTGAATGGCGACAGGGAAGACATCCGGGATGTGATCCAGCAGACTTTCACCAAATTATGGGAGCACCGCGCCACGCTGAACGAAAGTTTTTCGCTGCAGTCTTACCTCATTACCATCGCGAAGAACGATATCCAGAATATGGTGAAGAAACGCATCGTGGCCAGGAAATACCAGGAGGCGTTACCCGCTGTGGAAGAACGCGTAGCTGAGTTGAACACCAACGAACTTTACCAGGTTCTGCTTGATATATTAAACCAGTTGCCCGAAAAAAGGAGAGCCGTTTTTGCCCTTTCCCGGATGGAAGGGTACTCCAACAAAGAGATCGCGGAAAAACTCAATTTGAGTAAAAGCACGGTGGAGAACCACATCAACCAGTCTACCAAACAAGTGAAAGGACTCCTGAAAAAACTGGGACTTTCCGGCTGACCCCACATGCCGGAAAATATTTTTTCCTCCCCTTAGGTGCATGCAGGCACCAGATTGTATAGTATATAGATTTTTGACCAAGCACCCGTTCAGCAACGTGAAAAAAGAAGTCTTAAGAAGTTATTTCGAGAAAACCTGTTCCGGAGAAGAAGCGGCAGCGGTGGAGTTTTGGTTGCTGGATCCCGCGAACAAAGCGGCATTCGATCAGTTTCTCGAGACCTATTGGGACGAGCATGTGCAGGCACAGGAAAAACCGGTGATGAAGGAGTTGAAGCAGCGCAGCACTATCCGCCGTTTCCTGCCGCGTGTTGCTGCGGCGGCTGCGGTAATAGCTGTGATTGTGTTGACGGCAGTGTATGTAAACTCCGGCGAAAACACGACGGAGCAACGCAATCCGTTGGCAGCGGTAACACAGGAGAAAATTGCACCGCCGGTTGCCGATACAGCGGAATTGCTGATGAAGTCGGATGTGGTAAAGGAGATTAAGACGGAAGCTATGCCCTCGGAAAAGCGCTCGAAAACAAATGCTTCGAAGCAAGCCTCAGTGGTTAAAGCAATGGTTACCACCATCGGGTTCGGTAATAAAATCGATTCTTCTGCTATGGCGCAGCATTCAGTGAAGCCTACCAGGATGAACAGGATCATGATCAACGACAGCCTGCTCAGCAAGCTGGGAGAAACGGAACGAATGGCTGTGTTGCACCAGATGGCGTTGCGGGTCGATTTCAACAATGCGTCTTTTAATGATATAGCGGCAGTGTTCCGCGACAAATATGGTATTGTGCTGGAACTCTGTGCCTCCAATGGGGTAAAAGATGCGAAGGCCCATGCGTACACGGCACAGTTTTCCAATGTAACCTTTCCTGAGCTGATGAATGACATGTCGAAACAAATGATGTTCACCTACACGATGGTCGACAACGTGGTGAAGGTGTGTTTCAACTGATCACAACAGCATAATCAACAAGTTTGTTTTGCCTGAGATGAATGGTATGATATACCGTTAGGATAGCTTTTGTCCTGATGAACGGATAAACTGTGCGTATATAGGTTGCCGTTAATATCATCTCATGCGGAAAAATTTTTTACAACCAGAACGAATTAAAAATAACACCAAACCCACGCTTATGCAGAAGTTAAAGCGGCCTGCCGCCTACCCTGAGTTCCCTTGTTTTGCCCCTTTTTGTGAAAACGGAATCCGGGAGCGCTGATCCTGTAGTTGCTCCCGGTGCTGTTCCTGCGTGCGCAGCGTAACCATCCGTTCCGTAAACCAATTCTAAACTGTGAATCATTCTGCTATGAATCATCCGTTCCGTCATGGAATAGTGCTGAAGTTTTGTTTTGTGCTGTTCCTGGCCGTTGTACTCGGACCTGTTGCCGCGTTGGCGCAGGTGCCGGCCACTACCATGAGGGTGGTGCCAAAAATCATCGGTAAAGTATTTGATGAGGAAAAACGCCCGTTGGCCAATGTGTCTGTTTTGTTGAAAGGAAACAAGCGCATAGGCGCCGCTACCAATAACCAGGGCGATTTTGTATTCACCCCCGATAAGATGGATGGGGTGTTGTTGTTCAGTCATACCGGGTTCACAACAAAGGAAATTGAGTTGAAGCCTGATATGAAACTGCCGTTGGTGGTGGTGTTGGAGAAAAAAGAGGAAGAGATTGAAGAAGTGGTGGTAACGGGCTACGCCAACAGGTCGAAGAGCAGTTTTACCGGCGCTGCCGTGAGTTATTCTTCCGAAGACTTGAAACGCGTGGGCAACCGCAACGTGTTGCAAAGCTTGCAGAACCTGGACCCGGCATTCGTGATCACCGAGAACCTGAGCCTGGGCTCCAACCCGAATGCGCTGCCCGATATTCAGTTGCGTGGAAAATCCGGTCTCGATGATGTGCGTGGGGAATACGCGGGTAATCCCAACGAACCTTTGTTTGTTCTCGATGGATTCGAGGCCAGTTTACAGAAGATCTACGACCTTGATATGAACCGTGTTGCCTCCATCACGTTGTTGAAGGATGCCGCAGCCAAAGCTATTTATGGCGCCAAAGCCGCTAATGGCGTGGTGGTAATTGAAACGCTCCGGCCCAAAGAAGGAGAGATGCGCGTTTCTTACAACGGCAATTTTAACGTGGAAGTGCCCGACCTGAATTCCTACCACCTTACCAATGCACGCGAGAAATTACAGGTGGAGAAAAACGCCGGACGCTACACGTCAACGCAGCCCTTCGTGCAACAATTCCTGAATGAGCAATACAATGGTATTCTGAAAAATGTGGAAGAGGGCGTGAACACGTATTGGATGTCGAAGCCTTTGCGTGTGGGCCTCGGCAATAAGCATACGCTTTTTCTGGAAGGGGGTTCTTCATCCATGCGTTACGGCATCGACCTTACTTACAACAATGTGGTGGGCGTGATGAAGGAATCGAACCGGGAAAACGTGGGCGGAACCATCAACCTTTCTTACAGGAATGGGAAGGTGAATTTCAGGAATATTCTTAATGTGACTTTTAATAAATCGAACAATTCGCCGTACGGGAATTTCTCGGAATACACCGCGCTCAATCCTTATTTCAGGCCGGTAGACGAATTTGGAAACACGCAGAAGCTGCTTGGTTCTTTCCAGTCATCCGCTTCCGCCACGCCGTTGTATTATTTCAACCCCCTGTACAACGCGCAACTGGAAACGAAGAATTTCTCCAAATACAACGAGATTACGGAGAATTTCTACGCGGAATACCAACCCGTGAAAAACCTCCGGCTTACCGCCAGGGTTGGGTTCACGTACAATGGTAACGCTTCGGAAGTGTTCCTTCCCGGAGACCATACCAGTTTTGCGTTATGGACCGGGGAGTCCTTTTATAATCGCGGTTCCTATCGCATGAGTGATGGTGAAAGCACTTCGCTGAGTTCCGATCTTTATGCCAACTGGACAAAAACCGCGGGCAAGCACGTGTTCTTCGTGAACGGTGGCTTCAACCTGGCGGCGTTCAAAAATGAAAGTCATGGCATGACGGCCTGGGGCTTCCTCAACAACCGCGTAGACTTCATCACTTTCGCGAAGCAATACGAAGAGAACGGCGTTCCCTTCGGTGCCGAATCCAATAAACGCGAAGTGGGCATCATCAGTTTCGGTAACTACGCTTACGACAACCGGTTCCTGGCCGATTTCAGCTTACGCAGGAACGCCTCCTCTGTATTTGGCGCCAACAGCCGCTGGGGCGATTTCTGGTCTGTGGGGCTGGGCTGGAACCTGCACAACGAAGAAATGTTCCGCAATTACAAAAGCATCAATAACCTCAAAATCAGGGGATCGGTAGGTTCAACGGGGAGCCAGAACTTCAGTCCTTACCAGGCCATGGCCACCTACAATTTCTTCACCAGCAGCACCTACGATAATATTCCTGGCGCATACCTGTTCGCGTTGGCCAACGATAACCTGAAATGGCAGGAAACAATGGATTACAATGCGGGGGTGGATATGAAACTGTTCAACAAACTCAACCTCCGGTTCGATTATTTCCTCAGCAACACGAACAGCCTGCTCGTTGATTTTACACTGCCTACTTCCACGGGTTTCAGTTCTTTCAAAGAAAACCTCGGTTCCCTCCAGACCAAAGGTTTTGAAGGCACGGTAAGTTATATGGTGTACTCCAACCCCAAGAAGCAGTCCTTCGTAACCGTGAATGCTTCATTCGCGAAGAACAGCAATAAAATCACGAAAATATCCGATGCGCTCCGGGCGCAGAACAAGGAACAGGATGAAAGCACCACCAACCTGAACGCGCCAAAAACGCGGTACGAAGAGGGGCAGTCTATCAGTTCCATCTGGGCCGTTCCTTCCCTCGGCATCGACCCCGCCACCGGTTCGGAAATGTTCCTTTCCAAAGATGGAAAAACAACTTATGTGTGGAACGCCGACGACCAGGTGGTGGCCGGTGTAACCGATCCGAAACTGCGGGGCAACTTCGGCATGAGTATGGAATACAAAGGCTGGGGGCTGTCGGCTTCCATGCGTTATACCCTGGATGCGGGTTTCTACAACAGTACCCTGGTGAACAGGGTGGAGAATGTGAACGTGGCCAATAATGTTGACACCAGGGTGCTGAACAATACCTGGCAGAACCCCGGAGATGTAACCTACTTCAAAAGAATATCCAGCACTCCTACGGTAACCAGGCCTACCACAAGGTTCTACGAAACCAAATCCGATCTTACTTTTTCCTCCCTGAACGCGTATTACGATTTTAAATGGAGGAACATTAAGAAATACGGTATCCAGAACCTGAAACTGGGGTTCTATATGTCGGAAGTATTCGTGGCTTCCAATGTAAGAACGGAGCGTGGAACAGATTATCCTTTCGCCCGCACTTTTTCTTTCTCCATTCAAACCACTTTTTAATTACAGCAGATGAAAAAGATAAGTTTAGTATTCCTGTTGGCCGCGCTGTTGCTAGGTGCATCCTCCTGCAAAAAGTGGCTCGATGTATTGCCCAACGCGCAGATAAAAGAATCGGAATTGTTCCGGTCAGAAGCCGGTTTCAAAGAGGCCCTCTCCGGCGTATACACCATACTTACTGAACAATCCCTGTATGGAAAGGAACTTACCTACGGCATGATGGGCGTATTGTCGCAGGAATGGGCCGGGAAGCCCACGGCGTATGATGATGACGGTAATTATAATTACACGGCCACCATGTCGCAGAGCAGGATCGATAATGTTTGGGCTACTATGTATAAAGCCTTGAGTAATACGAACAACATCATTGAAAACATTGACAACTACAAGGTGTTCACAGGCGAAAACTACAGCATCATCAAAGGAGAAGCGCTGGCGCTGCGCGCCTTTATGCACTTCGACCTGCTGCGGTGTTTTGGCGCCGCTTACACGGTGAACCCCGCGCGGCCCGCTATCCCGTATGTTACGAAATATACTTCGCAGCAAACACAGCAGGTTTCAGTGGGAGAGGTGGCGAAGAAAATCCTGGAAGACCTGCTCGCCGCCAAAGCGTTGCTGAAAGCAGATCCCATTTTCACCGGCAGACAGGTCACCGAATTCGACGACAACGGCTACCTGATGAACCGGCAATTGCACCTCAATTACTACGCGGTGGAAGGGCTGCTCGCCAGGTTGTACCTCTACATGGGCGATTATGAAAAAGCCCGCGCCAGCGCAAGCGCCGTGGTGGCTTCCGGTAAATTCTCCTTCACGCCGCAGGCCGACCTTATCAGCGGTGAAGATCTTTGTGGCGCGACAGAACACCTTTTCGCGTTGCAGATCAATAACCTTACCCAGTATTCCATCAACTTCCTGTCGCAGGAAGGAACGCAGATATTTTCACTCACCGCGGCTGCGCACCTGAGCTATTATGAGAACAATACCGATGATTACCGCTATCTCTATCTTTTCCAGAATGGCACAGGCGCCAATGCGGATAGAAGGTATCTGCTGAAGTTCGCCGAATCAACCGCTACTGAAACGTATTACCAGAACAAAATGTCCATCATCAAACTGGCTGAAATGTACTACATACTCGCGGAATGCGACCAGCACGACGGGCAAAACGTCCTGGACGATGTGAACCCGGTAAGGAAAGCGCGCGGGCTCCAGGAACTCACTACACCACCGGCGGATTTCAGAACGTTTATGACCAATGAGTTCCGCAAGGAATTTATTGGGGAAGGACAACTGTTCTTTTACTACAAGCGCCTGAACCAGGCTTCCATCCAGGGTTCTGATAAAAACCTGGTGGGACTGAAAGCCTATATTTTTCCATTGCCCGCCTCCGAATACGAAGCGGCCAACAGAGTTGATAACCGATAAAACTGTTTTATGAACGCACTCAGATTTTTGCTCCTTATAGGCAGTTGCGCCCTGTTTTCCTGCTCGCAGAAAAATGACTTCTTCTTTCCTGAAAAGAAAAACGGCCTGAACATCTGGCTGGGATCCGCTACCATTCGGGAAGACAGCGTGACCTATAATTTCGCCTACACACTGGCCGGTCGCGATTCCGTTATGTTCAACTACCGTATGTCGGGCCATCCCCTGCAACAGGATACCGAGTTTGAACTGGAAGCCGTTTCCGGCGATACGGCGCTGGTGCCATATTCCTTCGGGAAATATGTACTGAAAGCCGGTACCTTCCAAGGCAGATTTCCCATCTACATTGATAAACCCGATGGTTACAAGGAGTTTGAAAATACCACCGGAAGCATTGTCTTTCGCCTGAAACCATCACCGGTGCTGGAGGAAGGGGCAAAGGAAATAAGCGGGCTGAAGCTCCGGTTCAGGAACTTCGTTTCCAAACCCGATAACTGGGATGTGGCTACTTCGCCGTATTTCACCATGGCGCGGTATTTCGGCGCCTACAGCAACAGAAAATATTCCTTCATCATTCAAACCACGGGTATGGCCAATTTTAAGATATACTACACGGTGTCGAATAACCCGGTGCTGGAAGAAAATACCATCACCGCCACACAGGCTACCTACCTGCAGAACAAGTGCAAAGTGGCGCTACAGGCTTATGTGGCCCAGCATGGACAACTGATGGATGAAAACAATAACCCCGTGGTTTTTCCCTGATTATTATCTGACTGAATTATGAAAAAACTTAGCTTTTTAACTGGTGTCATCGCTTTGCTCCTGGTGGTGCAAGGTTGTTACAAGGATAAAGGAAATTATGATTACACCGCGCTGGATGAAGTGCGGATAGATACCGCCGAAGCGGGCATCCTTCCTGCGTATGCAGTTTACCGTTACGATACATTGCGGATTGAGCCGAAAGTATTCCTGAACGGAAGCCTGGTGGCCAGCGAGGCCCAGGTATCGGACAAACTGAGTTTCACCTGGAGTATTTTCCAGGCTACCGTGGGCGGTCCCATTCAATCGAGGGATACCTTGTCGAATACGATCCGCCTGAAAGCGCCGATTACCAAACCTGCGGGCAAATGGATTGTACACCTTGCGGTGAAGGACCTGGTTACCCAGGTGGAAACTTACCAGCGTTTCAACCTGGATGTGTCGGAAGTACTTTCCGATGGTTGGATGGTATTGTATGAAAGGGAAGGCAATACGGATGTGGGCTTGATTGTGGACGACAGAACAAAAACAGGTGTGGTAACGCCCCGGCTTTTCCTGGACCTGATCAGGAGTGGCAATGAGGCGCCACTGGAGGGTAAACCTGTCGCCATGCTGCATTCCGCCGCGCCCCTTTCCAGTGCCCAGGTGCTGGTGGCCTCCGAAAAAGATATGGTGGGCGTGGAGCGTTCTTCTTTCCAGGCGACTTTTAAGTTCAACGACCTGTTCTGGTCGGCTCCCGCTGAGCGGAATGTAGGATTCGTGGGCGGTACGCTGGTAAGAAAGGAAATGGCGATCGTGAACAACCGGGTGCACGTAGTCAATTTCGCGTCGTCCGGGCTCTTCCGTACCAATAAACTTGGAGTGGAACTGAACGGCGAATACGGGGAACTGGAGAAGTGGTCCACGGTCTGCTACGGCGCGGCTTACGATGCGGTGCTCTATGATAAGACCAATAAGAAGTTTAAATATGTGCCATCTAACGGCACAGCCGTGATGGATTTTCCCACCCAACTGCCCACCACAGGATTCAACGTAGGAAATGTGGGACTGGACCTGAAAGCCTCTGACTGGGGCCTGACCAACTATGAGTACAGCATGATGAGCGACAATGCGGGTACCTACCTGATGGTATCAAACTTTATGGGGGTGAACACGAATGTAGGGTTAAGAAAAATAGACATGTCCACCAGTCCGGGCGTAAACAATGTAACTACGCTGAGTGCCGCGGCTACCGGTCAGTTTGTGCTCTACGGTTCAGGCAGTAATGTTTACATCTTCAAGTACAATACCAACCTGCCAGCGGAAATGGCCTGGACGGCCCCTGCCGGAGAACAGGTAACCTGCGTGCGCCTGCAGAAATTTTATTTTCCCTCCATACAGGCCAGCCTGCTGCCGCTTCCTCACCAGGTGGTGTACATCGCGACCTGGAACGAAACCGCCAAACAGGGGAAAGTGTACAGCTTCAGAATCGATCCTTCCAGCGGCGCCATCAATACGGCTACCGAAAGGGTAACGGAAGGGTACGGTAAAGTGAAGGATATGAGTTACAAATGGAATCTTTAATAAACCATAAAACAAGAAAGATGAATTGTTTCAAGTTAATCAGTGTGTGGGCGCTTGCCTTGCCTTTCAGCGTGATGGCCCAGAACCAGGCCCCGAAAAATGTGAAGATCACAGGAAAGTTCGTGAACGTAAAAGAAGACTTCAATAAGATATACATCTTTTATACGGAAGATGGCGTGAAGCATCTCGACAGCGCCGATGTGATCAAAGGAAAATACAGCACCGCCATCAGCGTGCAGGATCCGCTTATCATCACAATGGTAGGGCTGAAGAGCTTTCCGGGCAAAAGAGCCGGTGTGATGATCAGCAACGACAATAAAATGGATGTTTACGTGGAGCCAGGGAAGATCAGCATCCTGAATAAGGACAGCTTCCTCAATTACACGGTGAAAGGCTCCAAAAGCCACACGGAATATGTGAAAATCAACAACCACGCAAAAGAATACCAATCTAAGATGATGGACCTGATGCGCGCCTCCCAGGAAAAAGGACTTTCCGCTGAAGAAAAGAAGGAGATACAGGATAAGCTGGTTAGTATGCGGGATGAAATGAATGAACAGGTATTCAAAAAATACATTGACGAAAATCCGAATTCCCCCGTTCTTTTCTATGCGCTTCAACGCTACTCCGGCGGCTCCCGCGACGGACTGAGGAAAATCCTGGATATGTACAACCAACTGCCCGACGACCAGAAGTTCTCCAAAGAAGGTGTCGCTTTCGCGAAAAGAATTGAAGGTCAGCTGGCCATCACCATCGGCAGCATGGCGCCCGATTTCTCCATGCCTACCCCCGAAGGGGTGGAAGTCGCGCTCTCTTCCCAGCGCGGTAAATATGTATTGCTCGATTTCTGGGCCAGTTGGTGCGGTCCCTGCCGGAAAGAAAATCCGCACGTGGTGAGCGCTTACGAAAAATTCAAGGATAAAGGCTTTACGGTATTCGGCGTATCCCTCGATCGTGCCAACGATAAAGCGAAATGGGTGGAAGCCATCAAAACCGATAACCTTGGCGCCTGGACCAATGTTTCAGATCTTAAATACTGGAGTTGCGAGGCCGCGCTGAAGTATGGGGTGTCTGCTATTCCGCAGAATTTCCTGATTGATCCTACCGGGAAGATTATCGCGAAGAACCTGCGGGGAGAAGCGTTGCATAAGAAGCTGGCGGAGTTGCTGTAGGTGTCCGCGAAGACATTTCACGCAAAGACGCAAGGGAGCAAGGGCGCAAAGAGTGGTTGAGGTGCTGCAGGTTGAATGGGGTGTTTTCACGCCACGACGCTACGATGCAACGCCTTGTTTGTTGGTTGGCTTGTTGTGTTTCCTGGTTTAGCTTTTATACTTCATTTGCCATTCATGGCTTAAAGCAAAAGTTATAAGGGTGTGTCCTCATTTGCAGGCGCACCCTTTTTTATACTATGATTTCCTATTAAATCATTTGAGGAATGTCTTGTGTAAAAGAAGCTTACACTCAAAGCGGTCCAAACACAAACAAGGCGTTGCATCGTAGCGTCGTGGCGTGAAATAAAAAACGTCTCCTCAAAGAAACCCCTGGCCAACCAATCAATGCTTTGCGTCCCTGCTCCTGCGAGGCTGCGAGGTACGAAGCAGGAAGCAGTGCGTTGCGAACTGCGAAGCAGAAAGCAATTGCGTGGAATAAAAAGCTTCTCCTCAAAGAAACCCCAGCCAACTAATTAACGCTTTGCGCCCTTGCTACTTTGCGTCTTTGCGCGAAAAAAACTTCTCCCAAAAGAGATCTCCAACCAACCAATCAAGGCTTTGCGCCGCCGCGTTGCGAGGAACGAAGCAATCGCGTGAAAAAAAACACCCCCTCCCCAGCAGGTTTTCCCACCACCCATCGTCCAACGAAACACATACACACAACATGTAAAGAACCACCCTCAAAATTCTTTATATGAACCAACCTTTTCGCCCCATGGCAATTTTATTGAAAACCAAGCGCACTCATTCCCTGCAATGGCTGTGCTTTTTATGTTTTGCCCTTATTTCATTTCAGCCTTTGTTCGCCCAGCAATTTCGTCCCGCTGCTTTTGAGGAAGAAGTGATTGCCGTGGTGAAAAAAGTAAGTAGCGCTGCCGTACGCATTTCGGGCTATGATTCTGTCCGGAATGTTCCGGCAGGCGGCAAATTCAGTGGCGTGGTGGTAAGCGCCGATGGCCTGGTGCTCACCGCCGCCCATGCTTCCCGCCCCAATGCAAAATATAAACTCTTCTTCCCCGATGGCAAAGAGGCCATTGGTGTGGGACTGGGCCGTATCGGCACCGTGGATGCGGCTTTGATAAAAATCATTGATGCGGGAACCTGGCCCTACGCTGAAATGGGCTGGTCGTATGGATTAAAAGAATATCAACCCTGCCTCAGCATTGCGTATCCCGCGAGCATCGAAACCAATAAGGCGCCCGTGGTACGGTTGGGTTATGTAGCCGAACCTGTTTCGCGTTCGGGCATGATCCGTTCCACCTGCCTGATGGAACCCGGTGATTCCGGCGGACCATTGTTCGATATGTTCGGAAGGGTGATCGGTATTCACAGTCGAATAGACGTGGCGCTGGATGTGAACCTGGAAATCCCGGTAGATCATTTCCGTAAATACTGGACCGCGTTGCATGCGCCCGAGAATTACCGGGGCAGGGAATTGCCCGCGGAAGACAATGTGGGAATAGACCCACTCGAAGGAAAACAAAAAGTACATCCGCAACTGGCCGCTTTAACGGGTTTGTTTAATGAAGGTAAGCAAGCGACTGTATCGGTTACGAATGGCGCTGAAGGTGCGCCCGTAGCCTGGGGTACTGTTGTTGCGCTGAAAGGTGCCAAAGAAAAATACATTGTAAGCAAGAGTTCACTGGTGGGCAATGATCCCTTCGTTCAAACAGGTGCGCGTTCTTCCAAAGCAACCGTCGTGAGGCGCCACGATTCCCTTGACCTGGTATTGCTGAAAGCCGATGTTCCGGTGAATGCCGTGGAACTTTCTTCCGGGTATGGAGATACGCTGCGTGCGGATGTGGTAGGAAGTTTTCTGGTGTCAGTGGCGCCATCGGGGAACAAAAGGGTGGGCGTATTCTCCGCTGCGCCGGTTGCTGTGCCGGGAAGATCGGGCATCGGTTTCCTGGGGGTGATGTCGGAGCAGTTGAATGGAAAACTTAGTCTGCGCGAAGTGGTGCAACGTTCTCCCGCGGAACTGAGCAGGTTGCAGAAAGGAGATTTGCTGCATACCGTGAACGGAACCGATGTCAGTTCTCCTGAAGAATTGTCTAAAGCGCTGGAGCGCTTTAAGCCCGGAGATTCGGTTGAATTGAAAGTGAACCGCAACGACAGCGCTTTCGCGGTATTTGTGAAGCTCGGCGCAAGGCCGGAAATAGAGCGCCACGCTGCAGACAGGCTGGAAGAAGGTAAAAGCGTCCGCAAAGATGGTTTTGCCCGCGTGTTTGTGCATGATACACCTGTTCGCCCTGAAGAATGCGGTGGACCGGTGTACAACAGGAATGGCGCGTTCCAGGGCGTTAACATAGCCCGCATCAGCAGGACCTCCACGCTGGCCGTTCCCTATAAAGTATTGTACGATTTCGTGCGGGGCAGTACTGCTGGAGAATGAATCCTTCGGTAGCTTACACGCAATGCTGTACCTTTGCGGCTCAATAGCTTGCGCATGATGCGGAAACGGATCAGGCGGTTCTCGCGCCTGTCGAAGTATATCGTTTATAAAGAGACCCTTGTTGATGCGAAGGAACATTTCTGGTCGTTCATCGGTTCCTTCTTCGGGATAGGGCTCATCGCGTTCCTTCAGCGTAAGGTGTTGCTTTCCCAGGACAATGTATTGCTGATCGGCTCTTTTGGCGCGTCCAGCGTATTGGTGTACGGCGCCATTCAGAGTCCGTTGTCGCAACCCCGGAACCTGATCGGCGGGCATGTGATTTCGGCGCTGGTCGGGGTTACTATTCAGCAACTGTTGCCGGACCTGCTCTGGTTGTCGGCGCCGCTGGCGGTTTCAGCCTCCATCGTACTGATGCAGATCACAAAAACACTTCATCCTCCCGGCGGGGCTACGGCGCTGATCGCCATTATTGGTTCAGAAAAGATCAAGGCGCTCGGTTATTGGTACGTGCTTTCACCTGTACTTACCGGCGTACTCCTTCTTTTTATGACGGCGGTAATCTTCAATAATATGACACCGGAACGCGGCTATCCCACCAATAAAAGATTTACAAGGGTATGGAAACGGTTGATCATTTCCAGGAGATTGTTCCGGGGAAGATGATATGCTGCTGATCCAGTATGATGGAGGTGGAAAACTGGAATCTCCTTCCGCTCAAACCCCGGTAATAAGTATGATTGAATACAAGTCAAAGCGGCGGTCTCTGTGGGGATCGCCGCTTTGTATTTGAAAGATGCACACAAAATCTTCTTTCAAAACACCTTTTTTCAATCTTATTTTCTACATTTGATTTCATTATAGTATAGAATAGGATAGATTAATTCTCAATTAATTGATTTTAAATTAGATAACGATTTTACTTGCATTCCGAATAAGTACAATGAATACCGTTTTTGAACAGATTTACGAAATGGAAGGCGTGCATGGCCTGTCGAAACACGAGCAACTCGTGAACGGCATCCTGAACGCCATTCAGAACAAAACCTTAGCCCAGGGCGATATGCTGCCCTCCGTGAACAACCTTATCAATGAATTCGGTTTCGCCCGGGAAACCATCGCCAAAGCGTATAAGGACCTCGTGAAAAGAGGCATCGTGGAATCGAAGAACCGGGTGGGCTTTTTTGTGTCTAATGTGGATGTGAAACAGCATTTGCGGGTGGCCCTTATTTTATTCGCCTTTGATGCATTCCAGGAAACTTTCTATAAAACTTTCCGCTCACGCGTGGGAAAAGGGGTTCATATCGATGTGTTCTTTCACCACAACAATATTGATGTGTTTGAAAGTACCATCAACAAAGTGCGCGGGCAATATGGCATGTACGTGGTGGCGCCTATCCCGCATACGCGCACGGCAAAAATACTGGAGGCCCTCCCTATGAACAATTTCCTGATGATAGACAGGTACGAACAGATTGGTGCTGACCATTCCTATATCGCACAGGAATTTGAGCAGTCATCGTACCGGGTATTCATGGAACTGAAAGATACCATCCGTGCCTACGAAGGCATGGTGTATTACCACCGGCCCGCGGCGGATACCCCCATTGAGATACTGCACGCGTACAAGAAGTTCGTGAAAGAAGTGGGCATCAACAGTGAAATACGGGCGGAATACCTTTCCGGTACCATCGAAAAAGGGAAGGTGTATTTCACAATCAACAACACCGAGTTGTGGAACATGCTGAAGGATTGTAAACTGAAAGGACTGGTACCCGGCAAAGATGTTGGTATTCTGTCTCATAACGACGAGGTGGTGAAAGAACTGATTATGGACGGGATCACCACTTATTCCGCCGATTTTAAAGTAATGGCGGAGAAGGCGGCGGATTTTGTGCTGAAAAGAAAAAAGATACAGGAAATTATTCCCACTGTGCTCATCAGGAGGAACTCACTGTAACGATTAGCCGATAACTACCATGAACCAGACCGGGCTCATAGGATTTTTTTTGTTCCTGACATTGGTTGCCGTCATTTCCATCTTCAAAACAAGGAAGGTGAAACTGAATACGACCGCAGCCTATTTTATGGGCAACCGGTCGCTGGGCTTCTGGATGGTGGGGACCTCTCTTTTTCTCACCAACATCAGTTGCAACCAGTTCATCGGCGAGAATGAATTTGTGTATACCAACGATATGTCGGTGATGGCCTGGGGCATGAGTTCCATCCTCGCGATGCTGATTGTGGCGGAGTTTTTCCTGCCGGTTTACCTGAAGATGGGTGCGGTAACCACGCCCGATTTTCTGGAACAACGTTTTGGAAAAGGCATGAAGCGCATCGTGTCCCTTATTTTCCTGGCCAGCTATCTTGTAAGTCTTATCCCTACGGTGTTGTACGGGAGCGCAGTGGCGCTGAACGGTATTTTTCATATCGACACAGCATTGGGAATCAGCTATTTTTCAGCCATCTGGATACTGGTGGTGCTGGTGGGGATTATTGGTTGTTGTTACACGGTATTGGGCGGGTTGCGCGCGATCACGGTGTCCGACCTGGTGCAGGGACTGGGTATGTTGATAGGCGGCTTCCTGCTGCTCTGGTTCAGCCTGCAATACCTCGGCGACGGTAGTGTACTTCATGGAATCGAAAAGATTACCGGTTCGGAGAAGGAACACCTCAACGCGATCGGAGGGGCGAATGATCCCATTCCGTTCGGCACGCTGTTTACGGGAATGTTCCTGATCAACCTGTATTACTGGGGTATGGAGCAATACATTGTGCAGCAGGTGCTGGCTTCGAAGAGTCTGTCGCAAGGGCAGAAAGGGATTTCCCTGGCCTGCGTGGGCAAACTGATTTCTCCTTTACTCCTCAATGTGCCGGGGTTGATCGCGGTGCATCTTTACCCCGACATCACCAATACGGCCACGGTGTTCCCAAAGCTGGTGAGTGATGTGTTGCCGTCTTTGTTAACGGGCTTCATGGCCGCGATCGTGTTCGGTGCCGCCATCAGTACTTTCAATGCGGGACTGAACAGCTCCGGGACATTGTTCATCATGAACCTGTACAAGCCCTGGCGGAAAGCCGCGGCCAGCGATAAAGAGCTGGTAAGAACGGGCCGGATTTTCCAGGTCACCATCACGGTGCTGGCGATGTGTTTTTCGCCTTTCATCCTGTATTTCGATGGAGGGTTCTACCACTATATTCAAAAAATATCCAGCTTTTTCAGTGTGCCGGTATTCACGGTAATGATCATTGGATTGTTAACCAAACGCGTGCCGGAGCTGGCGGCGAAAGTGGGACTGGTGTTCTTTATCGTGATGTATGGCATCAGTCAGTTCGTGGTGGATACCGGATTGAATTACCTGCATGTACTGGCCATTTTATTTGCGGTGTCGGTGATGTTGATGTTGCTGATCGGGAAGCTGCGACCTATGCCCGTGGCTTATGTAGCTAAAAATATGGCAGTGGTGAACATGCGCCCCTGGCGCGCGCGCTATTGGTTCTTCGCGGCCCTGCTGGTACTGATGGCTGGGATGTTCCTGCTTTTTTCTGAATACGGGCTCGCGGCATAAATGCGGGGCTTTTCATACTGTGCTCACTTTAATAAATTAATCAAAAGGATGAAAAATCTGATCAGGGTTTTAGGTGTTTTATTGTTGCTGATGAAAGGGGGAACCACTTCGGCACAACAACAGATTGCCATAGAAACGGAGAAAATAAGTCTGGTATTCACAGTGGGTACCAACGGAAGATTGTACCAGTCGTACCTGGGAAAGAAATTGTCTGCTCCTTCAAAAGCATTGCTTTCTCCCGGCAATGGCGAAGCCTATGTGCCTTCAGGTGGCGATAATCTTTTTGAACCCGCGGTAAGAATGATTCATGCCGATGGCAATCCTTCATTGGAACTGGTGTACGAATCCCATGCCGTTAAAAATGAAGGCGGGAACACAACCACGAGTATCGTGTTGAAGGATATGGTATACCCGGTGAAGGTTGTACTGCATTTCAGCGCTTTCAGCAAAGAGAATGTGCTGAAGGAATGGGTGGAGATTTCACACACAGAAAAAGCGCCTGTTCAACTCACCCATTTCGCGTCTTCCATGTTGCATTTCAAAGCGGACGATTACTGGCTCACGCAGTTCCATGGCGACTGGGCAGAGGAAATGCACATATCAGAAACAAAACTTACCAGCGGTATCAAAATCATCGACAGTAAGCTCGGTACCCGCGCCAATATGTACCAGACCCCGGCATTCGCGCTGGCTACCAACCGGCCCGCCACGGAAGAGGAAGGGGAAGTGCTGCTGGGCACACTGGCCTGGACGGGCAATTTTCAGTTCGCATTTGAAGTGGATGAAAAGCAGCAACTGCGCATAGTTTCCGGAATGAATCCTTTCGCGTCCGAATACACGCTGGAAACGAAAAAGAATTTTACCACACCCGCGTTCATCTTTACTTACAGCGATATGGGGAAAGGGCAGGCTTCCCGTAACTTCCATGCCTGGGGTAGGAATCATGGGGTGCTGAACGGCAACAAAGAAAGGATGACCCTGCTCAACAACTGGGAAGCCACACAATTCGATTTCGATGAGAAAAAACTTATCGCGCTCTTCGGTGAAGCGAAAGAACTTGGTGTAGACATGTTCCTGCTGGACGATGGCTGGTTCGGCAACAAATATCCCCGCCATAGCGACAATGCCGGTTTGGGCGATTGGGATGCCAATAAAAAAATATTGACCAATGGCGTATCAGCACTGGTAAAAGGCGCAAACGAAAAAGGCGTGAAATTCGGCATCTGGATAGAACCGGAAATGGTGAATCCGAAAAGTGAATTGTATGAAAAGCATCCGGACTGGGTACTGAAACTTCCGAACAGGAAAGAGCATTATTTCCGCAATCAACTGGTGCTGGACCTTATCAATCCACAGGTACAGGATTTCGTATACAAACTCGTGGACGACCTGCTTACTACTAATCCCGGCATCGCCTACATCAAATGGGATTGCAACCGGATGATGACCAATACTTATTCTCCGTTCCTGAAAAATAAACAGTCGCAGGTATACATCGATTACGTGAAAGGATTTTATGCTGTAATGGAAAGGATCAGGAAAAAGTATCCGGCATTGCCCATCATGTTGTGCTCCGGCGGTGGCGGCAGAACCGATTATGGTGCGCTCCAGTATTTTACTGAGTTCTGGCCCAGCGATAACACCGATGCTGTGGAACGCATCTTCATCCAGTGGGGCTACTCTTATTTCTTTCCCGCCAATACCATCGCCGCGCACATCACTTCCTGGGGCAAACAACCTTTGAAATTCAGGACCGACGTGGCTATGATGGGCCGGTTGGGCTATGACATCAACCTGGCCCACCTTTCCGAAACGGATATCGCGTTCAGCAAAGCCGCGGTGAAGAAATACAAAGAACTGAGCCCCGTAATAGGACAGGGTGATTTGTTCCGGCTGATAGCGCCAACAATGGATGGAAGGGCCGCCCTCATGTATGTTGACAGTCTGAAACAAAAGGCGGTACTCTTCGCCTATACCCTTCATCCAAGATATGGAGAGAACTGGTCCGCGGTAAAATTGAAAGGGTTGGATCCACTCAAAAAGTACCTGGTAAATGAAACCAATATTTACCCCGGCGCAAACCCTTCCCTGTCAGAAAACGGTAAAACATTTACCGGGGAATACCTGATGGAAAATGGACTGATGGTGTCGCAAAGCAATGCGCTTTCCAGCGCTGTGATCGAATTAACAGAGGTGAAATAGCTTTTCTTAACCCGGAAAACGAGTAACATGAAGAACATTTTTTGTGCGTGGCGATGTGCGCCTCCATTGTTGATCCTTTGCACATTGCTGATGGCCGCACCCGCGGAAGCAAAGGATATCCGGAAAGATTCTGTACTAACAATGCCTTTCGGAAAGAACAGTTATATCCGTTACGCGCTGGAGCGCGGTATTTATGATGTGTATGTGAACGGAAAACTGAAAGTGCGGAACGTGCATGCGCAGTATAGTGGTCCGGATAGTGGCGATAGCAGAACTCTCGTCTTTAATGACTGTGCAATCACGCCGTTGAAAGACGCTTTCGGGAAAGGAAAATTATTCGTGGTAAACCGCGGTAGCGGCAAAAACATGATGCAGCAGTTGTTCTATGTTTACCCGGGAAAAGATTATTTTTTTGTACAGGTAAACAAACGTGCTTTGAATGCCGGCGTGAACTATTCCGCACCGTTCTCCGGCGCTACCGTTATCGCACCGCAAGGCGAAGACCGCAGGGGCCTTTTCGTGCCCTTTGACAATGATATGTGGGTGCGCTACAATGCCTGTACGCTGGAGGGTGCCGATTACACAAGCAGCGAAGCAACAGCTTTGTACAGCAATGGAAGCCGGGAAGGAATGGTAATTGGTTCCATAGAACATGAGGTGTGGAAATCGGGAGTGCAGGTAAAACACCTTTCCGGAAACGAAGTTGCGGTTACCGCTTTCGGCGGCTACACGGACAGTATAACAACACACGATAGAAATCCGCATGGGATCGTTGGCGCGAAAGACAGTGTAGCTCGTTCTCCCAAAATAATGGTAGGCTTCTTTAGCGACTGGCGTGAAGGGATGGAAACCTATGCCCGACTGAACAGGTTGGCGGAGCCACCGGTTGTTTTCAAATGGAAGAAGGCAACGCCGATGGGCTGGAACAGTTGGGGCGCCATTCAAAGCAATATATCGCTGGACAATGCAAAGAAGGTGGTCGATTTTTTTGCGGACTCCTGTAAAACGTTCCGTAACGCAGACAGTACTTTATACATTGATATAGATTCTTACTGGGATAACCTCACAGGTGGCATGACTGGTGATTTCTCCGCGTTAGCGGCATTCTCCGCTTATTGCAAACAGAAAGGATTACAACCCGGTATTTACTGGGCACCGTTCGCTGACTGGAGCAAAACGCCCAGGAAGATGGAAGCAGGGCCTTACCGTTATGAAGAAACCTGGTTGAAAGCGAAAGGCGCACCGATGGATATAGATGGTGCACGGGCCATGGATCCCACGCATCCGGGTACCCAACAACGGATGGCTTATTTGCTGAACCGCTTTAAAGAAGCCGGTTTCACCATGATAAAAGTGGACTTCCTTGGCCATGGTGCACTGGAAGCCGACCGCTTCGCAGATCCGGCGGTTACAACAGGTATGCAGGCTTACAAAGTGGGTATGGCTTTTATGGACAGCGTACTGGATGGCGCCATGTTGTTGTATGCCGCCATTTCTCCCAATATGGCGACTGCCCGGTACGTGCACATGCGGCGCGTGGGCTGCGACGCGTTCAGCGCCATCGACAATACGGAATATACATTGAACAGTACAGGATACGGCTGGTGGCAGAGTAGCCTTTACGATTTTATTGACGGAGACCATGTTGTTTTCGGAAAGGAAAAGGAAGGTGCCAACCGTGCACGACTCGCTTCCGCTATTGTGACCGGAACACTGATTACCGGAGATGATTTCTCTCAACAAGGGCCATGGACCAGCATTGCAAAGAACTTACTGCAACAAAAGGATTTGCTCCGGATCATGAAAGATGGAAAGAGCTTCCGCCCGATAGAGTCCAATACGGGCAATAAAGGCGTGGAACTCTTTGTGAAAAAGCAGGGAAGAGACACCTATATCGCCGCTTTTAATTTCGGAAAGGAGGAAAAAACATTCCGTTTCTCCCCGGAAAGGATCGGGCTGAAACGGGGAAGCCGTCTTGTACTTCAATCCCTTTTTTCAGAAGCGCTTGTGCCCTTTTCAAGTGAAATATCTTTTGATGTGCTGCCCGAAGATGCCGCAATTTATCAAATCATTCAGCGGAATTGACAACTGTATTTAAACCAGGAATATTTTTTTTGCGAAGCGCTGAAAAAAGATATATTTGTACTAGTATAGTATAGTATAGAACAGCTGGCTTTGAAGGTAGCATTTCCTATTGGCTGTTGCCTTCCTGCACGCTGCTCGTACTTATTTTAAAGCCAATAATTGCTTATTATATGATCAGGAGATTTGCTTGCTGCATGTGGCGGATTACCGCCCATTCTTCCCGTTCGTTCCATTTTTTATTTTCCCTCACCTTTATTGCAATGTTGTTTATGGCCGGTGATGTGGTAGCGCAAACGCCTTCACGCATCACCATTACCGGTACCGTGAAAGATACTTCCGGCCGGGTATTGGAGGGGGCCAGCGTGGTGACCAACACAAAGAACGCATTGTCCACGGCTACCGACAGGAATGGTAAATTCGTGCTGGAAGTGCCTGTTGGAACTGAATTCAGGGTATCTTTCGTGGGATTCCTGGAGCAATCTTTCGAGGCCACCGCGTTGCGAAGGGAGTTCACCATTGTTTTACACGAGTCTTCTGCCGCAGGCGAAGAGATTGTGGTAACGGCCTTCGGAAAGAAGCAGCGCCGGGAAGCCGTGGTAGGCTCCGTTTCCAGCGTGAACCCCGATGATCTCAAGATTCCCGCGAGTAACCTTACCAACGCGCTGGCGGGGCAGGTGGCCGGGGTAATCGCGTTCCAGCGGATCGGCCAACCGGGTGCAGACAATTCTCAGTTCTTTATCAGGGGCGTTACTACGCTGGGGTACAGCGCCAGTCCGTTGATTCTTGTAGATAACATTGAACTGACCGCGAATGACCTCGCGCGTTTGCAGGTGGACGATATTGCCAGCTTTTCTATTCTGAAAGATGCCAGCGCCGCTGCACTGTATGGCGCGCGTGGCGCGAATGGCGTGATCCTGGTGACCACCAAAGAAGGTAAATCCGGAAAGGCGAAGATCAATTTCCGCATTGAGAACTCATCTTCCCGTCCAACTAAAAACCTGGAGCTGGCCGATCCCATCACGTTTATGAACGCGTTCAACGAGGCCGTGACCACGCGCGATCCACTCGCTACACCATTCTTTACGCCAAACGAAATTATCAATACCAGGGCCACCCTGAACAAGGAGCCTGGTCATAACCCCTACGTATATCCCGCGGTGGATTGGATGGATGTTTTGTTCAAAGACAAAACCACCACGCGCAGGGCAAACTTCAGTGTATCCGGCGGTACGGATGTTACCAAATATTATTTCGCGGGAAGCTATTCGCGTGATAACGGTATCATGGAAGTGAACCCGGTGAACAACTTTAATACCGGCATGAAGTTCGAAAACTACCAACTCCGTTCCAATATCAACGTTAAGGTGACCAAAACCACGGAAGCGGTAGTGCGGCTATGGGGAAATTTCAACGATTACACCGGGCCTATTACAAGTCATGAATCAGGTATCGCCACCGATCTGTATAACCAGGCGCTGCATACCAGTCCTGTGGCTTTCCCCGCATTCTATCTGCCGGACAGCGCCACGATGCTCAATAAGCACATTTTGTTCGGTAATTCATTGCGTTCCGGTAACCTGCTCCGTAACCCGTATGCCTCGTTGATGTACGGATACAAGAATTTCTCCGAATCGCGTATTTCCGCGCAGTTTGAACTGAACCAGGATTTTAATTTTATCACCAAAGGGTTATCGTTCAGAGGAATTTTCAGCACCAACCGATATTCTTATTTTGACATCAGCAGGAACTACCTTCCTTTCTATTATTCCTGGAATACCTACGATCCGGCTTCTAACGAATATACCCTGCGTTGGCTGAACGATCAGCCCGGCCAGGCACAGGAGTTTCTCGGCTACAATGAAGGGCAGAAAAACATTTTCAGCTATGTCTACCTCCAGGGAGCACTGGACTATAACCGTGATTTCGGGATGCACAACCTGAGTGGTGCGCTCATCGGTACACGGCAACAAACCTTATACGGCAACGCGGGTAGCTTGCTGAACTCGCTTCCTTTCAGGAACCTCGGCCTTTCGGGAAGGGTATCTTATTCTTACGACAGCCGCTACTTTGTGGAAGGAAACTTCGGTTACAATGGCTCTGAACGTTTTGCGCCCGATAACCGTTGGGGTTTCTTCCCCACGATTGGTGCGGGCTGGGTGATTTCCAACGAAAAGTTCTGGGGCGGAAAAATCGCCGATTATATTACCCGGCTTAAACTGCGCGGGAGTTATGGTCTCGTAGGGAACGACAACATCGGCAGCCAGCGTTTCTTCTACCTGTCCAGTGTGCGCCCCCGTGGCGGACCGCAGGCCTGGTTCGGTACCAACAACAGTGTAACCATGAATGGTACCGCCATTGATGCTTATCCCAACCCCGATGTTACCTGGGAAACAGGAAGAAAATCGAACCTCGCCCTGGAACTCACCATCGCGAAAAACCTGAATATTACCGCCGAAATTTACAAGGAACACCGTTACAATATTCTTATTCCGCGTGGATACATTCCCGTTACCGTTGGTATCGAAACTTCAGCGGCCAACAGCCTGCAGGCCAATCTGGGAGAAATGGATTCCAAAGGGCTGGACCTTAACCTGAACTACAAGAAAACCTTCTCTAAAAACTTATGGGCCTCCGTAATGGGGAACCTCACGGTAACCTCCAGCAAGATCGTTAGCTTTGAAGAACCCGAATACAACTACGATTACCGCTTCATTACAGGACGCCCGGGCGCACAACCTTTCGGCTACATCGCAGAAAGACTGTTCGTGGACGATAAAGAAGCGCTGAACGCGCCCACGCAGCTTTTCGGGGACGGTTTCAGACCGATGGGCGGAGATATTAAATACAGGGATATCAACGAAGACGGCGTAATCAACCAGGACGATCAGGTGCCCATCGGATTACCTACCACACCTGAAATCATCTATGGATTCGGGTTCTCGCTTGGTTATAAAAATTTCGACCTCAACGCTTTCTTCCAGGGCCTCGCCAGGGAATCTTTCTTCATTGACGCGCAGAATACCGCTCCCTTCGTGAACAATGCCCAGTTGCTGAAAGCCTATGCGGAGAACCACTGGTCGGAAGAAAACCAGAACCTCTATGCACTGTGGCCGCGCCTCTCGCCGAACCATATCGCCAACAATACCCAGCGCAGTACCTGGTGGATGCGGGATGGCAGTTTCATGCGGTTGAAATCGGTGGAAGCGGGATACACCCTTCCGAAAAGATGGTCCGGTACACTGCACGCGGAGAACATCCGCATCTACTTCAGCGGACTGAACCTGCTCACCTTCAGTAAGTTCAAAATGTGGGATCCGGAACAGGCGGGTGACGGTTTCGCCTACCCGATACAGAAAGTAGTGAACCTGGGTGTGAATATTAATTTCTAACCGAAAAAGAGAAAACGATGAAACGATTGACCAATATAACTTCCCTCGCCATAGCCGGCATGTTGTTGCTGGTGTCCTGCAAAAAATACCTGGACATTACACCAGACAATGTGGCCACACTGAACAGTTCGTTCACCAATGCCAATGAAACGCAGGCTTATCTCTTCGGTTGTTATTCCCCGCTACAATCCCTGGCCGATGTAAGGAGGAACCCGGGTTTCACCAGTTCCGGCGAAGTCATCTTCCCCATCAACCTTCAGGACCAGACAACATTGGGCGGAGCGGGCGGCGACGCGGGTTTCAACGTAATGCGCGGCCTTCAGAACAGCACGAACCCCCTCCTGAACTATTGGGACGGTTACAACATGGGCCTCAACCTATGGCAGGCCATCCGCATGTGCAATACTTTTCTGGACAATGTTCACATTCCGCGCGATCTCCCCGAGTACCAGCGGAAAAGATGGGCGGCCGAAGCCAGGTTCCTCAAAGCATACTACCATTACTGGCTGATCAGGATGTATGGTCCTATTCCCATTGCGGATGTGGCCATCCCCGTGAACGCCCCGGCGGAAGTGGTGCGCCAGAAACAACAAACACTCGATTCCTGTTTTAACTATGTGGTGAAACAACTGGATTCCGCGATCACGGACCTGCCACCCACCATACAGAACGCCGCTGCCGAAGCGGGCCGCATCTCCGGCACCATCGCGCTGGCGGTAAAGGCCGAAGTGCTCACCACACAGGCCAGCCCCCTGTTCAACGGTAACCCCGATTATGCCTCCTTCAAAGGCAAGGACGGAGAAAATCTTTTCCCCCTTACTTACGATGAAAACAAATGGCGCCGCGCAGCTGAGGCCTGCCGCATAGCGATAGCCGCCGCTGAACAGGCAGGACACGATCTCTACCAACTCAGGACCACAGGCAATATTGTTCATATCTCTGATGAGACCCGTCGCCTGCTGACCCTGCAAGGTGCTTTCGTGGACAGTTGGAACGCAGAACAGGTTTGGACACTCAACCCCGGCTTCGGCTGGCAATACATGGCTTCTCCCAGGGTGACGGCAGAGGCAGCCGCCAATGTGTTCGCCGTGTACTCGAACTTCTCGGTACCCGTGGGCCAGTCCGAAATATTCTATTCCGCCAACGGCGTACCCATCAGTGAAGACAAGAACTGGGACTATGCCAACAGGTATAAAACCCAACCCGGAGACGAGGCGCACGCTTTCTACCTCAAAAAAGGATACACTACCGCGATCGGTAATTTTAAACGTGAACCGCGTTATTATTCCAGCGTTTCCTTCGATGGTGGCATCTGGTTCGGTTCAGGTACCACAGATGACCGTGTCGCCAACCACATCAACGCGGTAAACGGCCCCGCGGCACCGCCCGACAGGTTGCGTTACAATGCGACCGGCTACTGGGCCAAAAAACTGGTGCCTTACCAAACCACTTTCGGGCAAAACAGCGTGCAGCAAAACTATTCCTGGCCCTTTATGCGTCTTTCAGGATTGTGGCTGCTGTACGCGGAATGTTTGAACGAAGCGAATGGCCCGGGATCTGAAGTATATGAACTTATTAACAGGGTAAGAACCCGTGCCGGATTGCCCGGCGTAGTGGAAGCGTGGCAACAGTATTCCCGCAACCCTACCAAGCCTTCCTCCAAAGAAGGACTCCGGCAGATCATTCACCAGGAGCGGAGGATAGAACTGGCTTTCGAAGGACAGGCAGGATGGGACCTCCGCCGCTGGAAAGAACTGCAACAGGTACTTGCGGCACCCATCCAGGGCTGGAGCGTATTCAACAGAACAACACAGGGCTACTACCAGCTGTCTACCGTGTATCAACCCGTATTCGCCCGCCGCGACTACCTTTTCCCGATACAGGATTACGACCTGCTCACGAACCCTAACCTGGTTCAAACCCTTTACTGGTAAACATTCTATTTATTTTAATCTTGTTATATGAGACATTCTTATAAAAATTGTATCACCTTACTCGTACTAACGGCGGGCATGGTATTGCAGTTGGCTTGCAGTAAGTCTGATCAGTACAACGGCGTTATCTCCAACGACCCCACCAAACCCGGTCCCGTTACCAACGTGAAGGTGGACAATTTCAATGGCGGCGCGCACATCACCTACAGCTTGCCCGATTCAAAAAACATTCTTTATGTGCAGGCGGAGTATAAGATCAACGGCAGTACTTCGCGGCAGTCTAAATCTTCTTACTATTCCGATACCGTTACGGTGAGCGGTTTTGAAGAAAGCAAAGATTACGACGTTACCTTGTACACGGTAAGCCGTTCTGATGTGAAGTCGGATTCGGTGGTGGTGAAGGTGCGGCCCCAGACACCGCCATACCTGTTGGTGGTACCCACGATTGAAATATCCAGCGATTTCGGTGGCGTGCGGATAAAAGCTAGGAATACCGTGCGGGCTGAAATAGGGCTGATCACCATCACCATGAATGCCGTGACCCGCAAAAGAGAGATCATTTCCCAGCATTACACCAACCTCGATTCCATCTCCTTCGCTTTGAGAGGATATGATACGATTCCGCGCGAGTTTGGAGTGTATGTAACCGATAAATGGGGCAATATTTCCGATACGGTGCTGAACACCATCACCCCGATTTATGAAACACAAATGAGTAAGTCCCGTTTCCAGCCCTATGTGTTGCCCAAAGATGCTAAAACAGGCTTTGGCTGGGTGTTACAGAACATCTGGGATGGTAATACAGGTTCCCCGGGATACCATACGGAACAACCCATTCAGCCCCTGGTATGGCCCGCGGTGATCACTTTCGATATGGGACAGGCTGCGAAACTGAGCCGGTACACCATCTGGAACCGCGGCATCGATGGCAGTGGTAACTGGTTGTGGCAAGCAGGCGCGCCACAGGAATGGGTGTTATGGGGTAGGGCAGATGCTCCTGTTGACGAAACCATGCCCGACGAAACCAACCGTCCGCCGGTTGGGGGCACCACCGCGAACGGCTGGATCAACCTCGGCGTGTTCACTGCGCTGGAGAAACCCTCTAAGTTGCCCAACCCTTTGTACACGAACGCCGACCTCGCTTTCTGGAACGCAGGCTTCAGCTATAACTTCTCGCTCGCGCTGCCAAAAGTAAGGTACATCCGGTTTGAATGCCTCTCGAACATGGCGCTCACCAATACTTTCTTTAACGTGGCGGAACTCACGTTCTGGGGCGACGATCGATAGTGTTCTCTTGTTCACGGGTCCATGATCAAATTTTATGAAACGAAAAATTAACGGGATGAAAAATATTCCTTCTTTCAAAATACTCACGCTGGGCTGCATGCTGGTAGCGCTGTCCTGCTCCAGGAAAGCAACGGATTTTAAAGACTTTCTCGATGATAAGGAACTGGTGTTCCCCGGGAAAGTCACCAATGTAACCGTGCTTCCGGGAAAACAAAGGCTGATGCTGAAGTGGCCTCCAAGTCCTGATCCGTCCATTACAAAATACCTGGTGTACTGGAACAATAAAATGGATTCGCTGGTGGTGAACGCCACCTCACACGATCCAAAGGATACTGTTGCGGTATTGATCAATAACCTGGATGAATACAATTACTCCTTCCAACTCTTCGCTTACGATGCCGAAGGCAACAGGTCGGTGGTTACCGAACTCAACAATGCCCAGAGTTATGGCGCCACTTACCAGAATGGCCTGTACAACCGGCTTCCACGGGAAAATACTCCTTATGTGGTGAACAACGACGGTTCCGCCACACTGTATTTTGTTGCACCGGATACCATCAACATCACCACGCGCATTCAATATACCAATGCGGCCGGACAGGCGGCCGTGGCTTTTATTGGGCCGGATGAAACATCGGTTACCCTGCCCAGTTATAAACAGGGCGAACCCATTACTTTTCAATCTTCTTTCGTGCCGGTACGCAATGCGTTGGATACTTTCCTGACCAATTTCGTGGATACGTTCCCCGATGTTTTCCGCCTGGTACAATGCAACAAAGGTTTGTTCCGCGAGTATGGCATGTGGGGCGATATGTCGGCATGGGAAGGGAATACCAGTACATGGCGGCTTTGGGATGGCTCCAATGGTCCGCAGGGATGGCCCGATGTGTTCCACAGTGGCGGCGGTGCGGTACCGGGTACTTTCAGTTTCGATATGGGAGCCGTTTACAATAATCTGTATGAGTTTGAAGAAACCGGAAGAAACTGCTGCCATAACCCGACTGAATTTGAAGTGTGGGGAATTGCCGATATTACCAACGCGGTTCCGCCGTTGAACCCAACCGATGCCAACTGGAAAACAGAGATGCAGAACAAAGGCTGGACGCTGATCGCGAACGTGGTGCGCGGCGACGATGGTGTTGCGGCGCGGAAATTCAGGTTCATCGAAAATGTCCCTCCCGTCCGTTATATGCGCGTACGTGTATTGAAGAACGCCAATGGTGAATCTTATGTGAACCTGAGCGAGCTTACTTTCTGGAACAAAGAATAAGCGGGACCTTTCCGCATGGATTGAATAGAACATCCGATTAAAACCCTTGCTGATGTATTGTAAGAAGAATAGTTTTTTATTACTGCTGTTTGTTGTTTTTGCATGGCCCGTTTTTGCGCAGAAAACGGAGGAAACGCCAATGCCATTGCGGATCTGGTTCGATAAGCCTGCCACACAATGGGAGGCCACGCTGCCCCTGGGCAATGGCCGTCTGGGTATGATGCCCGATGGTGGCGTACTGAAGGAAAATATCGTATTGAATGATATTACGCTCTGGTCCGGCGCACCGCAGGATGCCAACAATTACGAGGCGTATAAAAAACTGCCTGAAATACAAAAGTTACTCCTGGAAGGAAAGAACGATCAGGCGCAGGCGCTGATAGATAAGGATTTCGTATGCACTGGAAAAGGGTCGGGAGCAGAACCCTTCGGCTGTTTCCAGACATTGGGTAACCTGACTTTCAATTTTCAATACAAAGGACTGAAAGCAGATGAAGTGACTTTCAGCGATTATGCAAGAACCTTATCACTGAACAACGCGGTCGCTGTTGCCTCATACAAAGTAGGGAAGGTTGCTTACCACCGCGAGTACTTTACCAGCTTCGGGAACGACGTGGGTATTACACGGCTTACAGCCGATAAGCCCGGAAGTATTTCGATGACCGTGGCGCTCTCAAGAGAAGAGAAGGGAAATGTTACGGTGAGCAATAACACCATTGAAATGGAGGGACAGTTGGAGAACGGCACCAACGGCAAAGGCATGCGTTACATCGCTAAAGTAAGGCTCAGGGTTAAAGGAGGAACTGTTGCTACCTCCGGGAAAGAACTGGTGGTGAAAGATGCTTCGGAAGTAACGGTGTTCTTCTCCGCGAAAACCGATTTCCGTGATCCCGACTACCTGGCCCATGCGGAGCAGGCATTACAGGGGGCCATGAAAACGCCTTACGAAAAAGAAAAGAAAAAACATACCACTGCATACCAGCGTTTCTTCAACAGGATGAGCCTTTCACTCGGTGCGGGCAATACCGAACACCTGCCCACCGATAAAAGACTGGAGCTGTTTTACAACGCGACCCCCCCCGACAACCAGCTCCCGGTATTGTTCTACCAGTTCAGCAGGTACCTCAGCATCAGCAGTACACGCGTTGGATTGCTGCCGCCGAACTTACAGGGACTGTGGGCCCACCAGATCCGGACCCCTTGGAACGGCGACTACCACCTGGACGTGAATGTGCAGATGAACCACTGGGGCGTGGAAGCCGGCAACCTCTCTGAACTGAACCTGCCGCTGGCTGATCTCGTAAAGAACCTTGTGCCACATGGTGAACGTACAGCAAAAGCGTATTACAATGCTGAAGGATGGGTGGCCCACGTGATCACCAACCCCTGGATGTTTACCGAACCTGGCGAAAGCGCTTCCTGGGGCGTCACCAAATCCGGGTCGGGATGGTTGTGCAACAACCTTTGGGACCATTATATTTTTTCTAACGACCAGCAATACCTTAAAGATATTTATCCTGTATTAAAAGGTTCCGCGCAATTCTACGCTAGTATTTTAATCAAGGATCCGAAAACAGGCTGGCTCGTTACTTCACCTTCTTCTTCCCCTGAAAACTCGTTCTACATGCCCGATGGCAGCGGGAAACACGCGAGTATATGTATGGGTGCCACGATTGATAACCAGATCATCCGCGAACTGTTCACCAATGTGATCACCGCTTCGGAAACATTGAATACAGATGCCGATTTCAGAAACCAACTGAAGGAAACATTGCGCCAGATTCCGCCTCCCGGCGTGGTGGCCCCCGATGGCCGTTTGATGGAATGGCTGGAAGACTATAAAGAAACCGATCCGGAACACCGGCATATTTCGCACCTCTATGGATTGTATCCCGCAAACCTGATTACGCCTTCACAAACACCTGAGCTGGCGGAAGCCTGTAAGAAGTCGCTCAACGTGAGAGGTGATGATGGTCCGAGCTGGGCCATCGCCTACAAACAATTGTTCTGGGCGCGGCTGCACGACGGGAACCGCGCTTACAAGCTGTTCCGCGAAATCATGAAGCCCACGCTTCAAACGCACATCAACTACGGTGCCGGCGGCGGCGTGTATCCCAACCTGCTTTCCGCGGGGCCCCCGTTCCAGATCGATGGTAATTTCGGGGCAGGAGCAGGCATCGCTGAAATGTTGTTGCAGAGCCATGAAGGATTTATTCATTTCCTGCCGGCTATCCCCGATGTATGGAAGGCCAAAGGAAAAGTAACCGGCATGAAAGCAAGGGGAAACCTTACCGTGGATTTTGAATGGGAGAATGGTGTGGTGACCAATTTTGAGATTAGCAGTTCCGGTAAAATTCTTCCTGATGTTGAAACCTATGGTTCGGGAATCAGGGTGAATGCAAGCGGTAAACCTTCAGTCAAAGTAAAAGTAAACGGCCAGATGCAAGACGTGCTGGTGGAACTTTATAAAAAACGCAGATGAGTTGTAGAATGATGCGGCATTTGGTGGTTACAGTCATGCTTTCTGTTTTCGGAACAGCAGGTGTTGCGCAACCAACCCTCCCAAAAATATTCGGCGACAGCATGGTCTTGCAGCGTGATCTTCCCGTAAAAATATGGGGATGGGCTGCGCCTGGAGAAGCCATTACCATTTGTTTTCACCAGCAAACAGCGGAAACGAAAACAGGTACGGATGGTAAATGGTACCTTCAGTTGAAACCCGAAAAAGCAGGTGGTCCTTATGATATGGAAATACAGGGAACTACCACGCGGGTGCTGAAAGGTATTCTTATGGGCGATGTATGGGTGTGCTCCGGTCAGTCCAATATGGAGTTTCCGGTAAAAGGATGGTCGGAGGTACTTAATGCGGAAGAAGAAATCCGCAACGCGGACTATCCCAACATACGATTATTCACGGTTGAAAAGAACATCGCCGCACTGCCGGCAGACGATCTGAAGGGCGGCCATTGGCAAAGTTGTAACCCCGGAGCGATCAGCCCGTTTTCCGCGGTCGGTTATTTTTTCGGAAGGGCCATTCACCAGAGAACAGGCGTACCCATCGGGCTGATCAATACTACCTGGGGCGGCACCAATATTGAAACCTGGACCAGCAGGGAAGGTTTTGAAGGATCGGCGGATTTCAGCCAATGGATCGCTTCGTTTCCCAAAATTACGTTGGATTCGATGTATGCCTTGCGGCGGAAAGAAGCGGAAGAATACATCGGCGGTTTACAACGCATCATCGGCGATACGGCAGGTTCGGCAAGCTGGAAAGAAATAGATTACGACCATCATGGCTGGCTAAAAATGGTATTGCCGGGACTTTGGGATAACCAAGATTGGGGGGCGCGTTTCGATGGCGTGGTATGGTACCGGAAAGAACTGTGGCTGGAAGATGAACCCGGTAAAGAAAGTATGCTGCACCTCGGCATGATCGATGACAGCGATGAAACCTACCTCAATGGGGTGAAACTTGGAAGCACAGCAGGTTATAATGTGCACCGCGTGTACCGTATTCCGGATGGAATTTTACGGAAAGGGAAAAATACCATCGCCGTAAAAGTGGATGACTCCGGCGCAGGCGGCGGTATTTATGGCGACTCCGCGCAGCTATTCCTTTCAACAGGTAATAAGCGTATATCCCTTTCCGGTAGTTGGGCCTATCACCTCTACGAAGCGCGGGTATCTACCAATAACATCGGTGCGAATGAATACCCTTCTCTCCTGTACAATGCCATGATACACCCGTTGGTACCTTTCGGTATAAAAGGAGCCATCTGGTACCAGGGCGAGGCCAATGTGCAGAACGCAAAAGCATATGCAAAACAATTCCCACTCATGATCTCCGATTGGAGAAGGCATTGGCAACAGGGTAATTTCCCTTTTTACTTCGTGCAGCTCACCAGCTTTAACGAGGCTGGTGGCAACAGCAACAAAGGAAGCAAATGGGCTGAATTACGCGAAGCGCAACAAATGGCCACCAAATTGCCGCATACGGGGATGGCCGTTACCATCGACATCGGCGACGCCAACGATATTCATCCCCGCAACAAACAGGGAGTAGGTGCGCGCCTCGCAGCGCTTGCCCTGCAAAAAACGTATGGAATAGATACAGTTGCTTCCGGTCCTGTGTTTCAGGGGATGAAAATAAATGGCAACACAATCACAGTTCGGTTTGCGCAAACAGGTCCGGGCCTGGCACTTAAACCTGGTGATACTGACTTAAATGGATTTGAAGTTGCCGCTTCGGATGGTGTTTTCTATCCCGCGACAGCGGTGATTCAAAACAATAAAGTGATGGTTGCCGCGGACCAGGTGAAAAAGCCGGTGGCGGTGCGTTATGCCTGGGCCGATGACGCAGGAGCGGCGAATCTTTTCAATAAAGCAGGGTTGCCGGCAGCACCCTTCCGGACAGACGCACAGCAGCCCTAACAGAAACATTATCCCCTAATAATTTTTTTATGATTCATAAAGTTCAGGTATCCGACAGGCGCTTCCCACTCGGGAAGGGAGCCGGAAGCGATGCCATACACCGCGATCCCGTTTATTCCTACGCTGTTACTACTTTGGTGGATTCCAGCGGCCATGAAGGAACAGGGTTGGCTTTTACATTGGGCGAAGGGAATGAACTGGTTTGCGCAGCGGCGGCTTTTTATGCGGAACAGCTCAAAGGGAAGGATATTGAAGAAGTGATGGCGGACTTCGGCCAATTGTTTTATCAACTAAGCAACGAGCAGCAGTTCCGTTGGCTCGGTCCGCACAAGGGCGTGGTACACCTGGCGCTCGCTTCGGTTACCAATGCCTGTTACGACCTGTGGGCAAAAAAGAAAGGCGTGCCCTTGTGGAAGCTGCTTATCGATCTTTCCCCTGAACAAATACTCGCCACACTTGATCTTTCTTACCTCGAAGATGAACTGACCCGCGAAGAAGCATTGACATTGCTGCAAGAAAACAATGCGGGAACGGAACAACGGAAAACTATTCTGTCGGCAGGTTACCCGGGATACGATACTTCCATCGGTTGGTTCAATTACACGGATGAACAGGTAAGGGAGAATGTGAAGAAAGCCGTGGGCGAAGGGTTTACGGCCATGAAACTGAAAGTTGGGTCACCGGACGCGCAACGGGATATCCGCAGGGCCAACCTGGTGCGGGAAGCAGCGGGTGATGCCGCAACCATTATGCTGGATGCCAACCAGCAATGGAACCTGCCCCGGGCCATTTCCATTTGCGGAGCCCTTAAAGCAATGAATCCATACTGGATCGAGGAACCCACCCATCCCGATGATGTGCTGGCGCACAAAACCCTTGCTGATGCCATCGCGCCGGTGAAACTGGCGCTGGGCGAGCATGTGCCGAACCGGATACTATTTAAAAATTACCTGCAAACCGGTGCGGCGGGTTTTATACAGGCGGATGCGGTACGGCTGGGCGGCGTGAGTGAGTTTATCACGGTAAGCCTCTTGTGCAGAAAGTATGGCATTCCCGTGGTGCCGCATGTAGGGGATATGGGACAACTGCACCAGCACCTGGTATTGTTCAACCACATCAGCCTGGGACATGAGGCGCTTTTCCTTGAACACATTCCGCACCTCCGAACGCATTTTGTGCATCCGGTACAGGTTTCCGGAGGGGTGTACAAGGTGCCGCAGGAAGCCGGAAGCAGTTGCGAGCTGAAACCAGTATAGCCTATTTATTCGTTTATTCATTGCCGTATGATACAAGCGCCCGATCTTATCATCAGTATAGTATATGTGCTCCTGATTGTGGGCATTGGCATCTACACGGGCTACAGGGCCCGTCGTGCACCGGAGGGGAAAACCGCGGGGGCTTATTTCCTTGCAGGAAGATCACTCCGCTGGCCCGCGATCGGCCTGGCGCTTTTCGCGACCAATATTTCCACCGTGCACCTGGTGAGTCTGGCTCAGAGTGGATTCGACAGCGGCTTATTGTACGGGAACTTCGAGTGGATGTCGGCCTTCACCCTTATTTTGCTCGCGCTGTTCTTCGCGCCTTTCTACATTAAATCAGGCGTGGCCACTTTACCCGATTTTCTTGAGAAAAGATATGACCGATCCAGCAGGAACTGGCTCGTGATCGTTTCTATTGTGTCTGCCATCGTGATCCATATTGCCTTTTCTATGCTGGCAGGGGGCATCGTGCTGGAAACGCTTTTCGGTATTGATCTGTACCTGAGCGTGATTGTGATATCGGTAATCACCACAATTTATACGGTGCTGGGCGGATTGAAAGCCGTGGTGGTAACGGAGTCTATTCAAACGGTAGTGCTCATCACTGGTGCGGTGGTGATTTCGGCGGCTGCCTTTTTCAAAATGGGCGGATGGGAACCGATGGTAAAAGTACTGCAGGAGCAGGGAGAGATGAGCCGCCTTTCGATGATGCGCCCTTCGGGCGATGAAAGCGGTATGAGCTGGTACGCCGTATTCCTGGGGTATCCCGTACTGGGCATCTGGTATTGGTGCGCCGACCAGACCATCGTACAACGGGTACTCGGTGCGAAGGATGAGAACCATGCGCGGGTGGGACCTCTATTTTGTGGATTCATAAAAATACTTCCGGTATTCATCTTCGTGTTGCCCGGGTTGTTCGCGTTCACCCTGGCGCAATCGGGGTTGCTGGATGTGTCTGCACTAAGATCAATGGACGCGGCAGGCAACGAAACGGTGAACAGCAAAGGCATTTATACACTAATGATCACACAATTGCTGCCCACGGGACTAGTGGGTGTATTGGTGGCGGCATTGTTGTCGGGCTTGATGAGCCAGGTTTCTGGAGCGTTGAATTCCATCTCAACGATGGTGAGCTATGATATTTACCGACAGCGGTATCCGAAAGCCAGTGATGCCAGGCTGGTAAAGGTGGGGAAAATAAGTGCGGGTGTGGCCCTGGTGTTGTCGCTGGCGCTGTTGCCCCTGTTGAACCGGTATGAAAGTATTTTCAGCGGATTAAACGACATCATCGCACATATCGCACCGCCGATAACGGCCGTTTTCCTGATGGGGATATTCTGGCGAAAGGCATCTGCGAAGTCGGCGAAGCTCACGCTATGGTTGGGTTCTGCTTTGGGTGCGGTCGTATTCGCCTTAAACAAAATTCATCCCGGGAATCCGATGGGAAACATTCACTTCATGATGCTGGCCTTTTATCTTTTTTGTGTGTGTCTCCTGATGCAGGTGGTATTCTCTTTAGTATTTCCTGTTCAGCATACACCGGTGAGTGAAGGTTTGTACTGGCGCTCGTTTCGTGAGCCCTTAAAAGCAGGGGGCTGGAAGGGGATCGGCAACTATAAGGTGTTGTCGGCCATCCTTTTTGTTGTGATGCTCACGCTTTTTTATTTATTCAGGTAATAAAACCAATGATATGCTGAAAGGAAAAACCGTTTTTCTTACCGGGGGAACTGCCGGGATAGGCTGGGAGTGCGCGAAACAATATGCGCAGGCGGGAGCAGCAGTGGCGATTGTTTCAAACGATGCGGCTGGACTTAAGGAGGCGATGAACTTTTTAGGTACACAACACGCAGGGTTTTTGGGTGATGTGTCCCGGGCTGCAGATGTGGCCAATGCGGTGAAAGCTACGATTGAAAGGTTCGGTAACATAGATGTGGTCCACAATAACGCAGGCATTGCCGGGCCTTCCGTACCCTTGCATGAAACTTCGGAAGAAGAATGGACGCAATTATTTGAGGTGAACCTGAAAAGCATCTTCCACACCACGCGTTACGCCCTTGAAGCGTTAAAGCGGTCGAAGGGCTGCATCATCAATACCAGCAGTTTAACCGGGGAAATCGGGCAGGAACGGCATGCGGCCTATACTGCCACCAAAGGCGCCATGAATGCGCTTACCAAATCGATGGCATTGGACTATGCGCCGTTTGGTATCCGGGTGAACGCCGTTGCGCCCGCCGGCGTATGGACGCCTATGCTGCGTTCCTGGAGCGCGCAGCAGCCGGATCCCGCCAACATAGAAAATTACCTGGATGCAATACACGCGCTGGGGTATTGTCCGGAAGGTGACGTGGTGGCGGATGCCTGTGTATTCCTGGCCTCGGAAAAAGCGAGGTTCATCACCGGCACGATATTGCCCGTAAGCGGCGGGGCGGAACTGGGGTATAAAAGATAAGCCCGGTAACTTACGACGCTTTTCCCTCTTTCAACGGCGTGCCCGAACAGGAAAGTGTTTCCTCTTCTTCCAAAGGCTCCAGTTCCGGGAAACTGTTCGCGAAGAAATGTTCGATAACAGATAATTTCCATTTGAGTAACCTGTTCTCCTGGAAAAGTGCCTCGGGATCGTGGTGTTGAAGTTGTTTCAACTTTCCCCCGGGAATAGTGTCCTTGCTAAGTGTTTCTTTGATGTGCTTCATGACGCCACTCACCCTGTTGCGCAATTTTACTTTCTCGCTGTAATGTTTTTGTACCAGGAGATGGTAGGCTTCTTTCTGCGCGAGCAGGTCGGCTGCTTTTTTCTCAAGCTGGAGCAGCTTTTCATCGTGACTGCGCTGGTTGGATCCGCGTTGAACATCGGGTTGGGATGTGGCAGGCTTAAGCGGGTTATCGGCCAGGATCCGTTTACGTTTTTGTACGGCTGGAACCGGAGATGCATTCATAATAAGGTTTTTCTATACGTTAGAGGTTTAAAAATACATCTTTTAGGTATAAAAAAATATTTTGCCGCCCCGCTTCTTTGCCGCCTCATTTTTACAAATGAACCATGCTTTTTTATGTGGAAGAAATACGGCCATTTCCCGGCTAGCATTAAACACGATTGACTAGCACGAATCACTAAAATCCCCCGGTTTTTAAACATTTTTACTCCTTTTCTGGCGATTGTGTAGGGTGGTTCCCTGAACAGAAAGCTATTTTTGGGGAGTATGGGTAGATTTTACCCTGCATCCAAAAACAACGCTTGCAATATGTTTACTGCCGCCCTTCGGTTTCCTGACCGATGTATATTCTTCCCAGCAATTGCCTTTTCAGCGAAAGTTATTCCATCTGACTATTCAGGTGCGGCCTGTTTCCGCATCCTGTTCTGACCCTTGTCATATATTTAAGTAATCAACCAGCAATTTTACCCGATGTTCAAACTTCTGCAAACAAGGAAATTTGTCCGCAAGATGTCCGCCCTGTTCGTGGCGTTTTTCTCCTGCGGCGTATTACTGGCCCAGCCCTCCGTAATGGAAGCGCCCGCCGGCTTCGATGTTGCCCGCACGGATATTCCGCATGGCCGCATTGATTCCATCACTTATCCCTCTAAAACGGTTGGTGTTTCCCGGAAAGCGCTGGTGTACACGCCTCCCGGATTCTCTAAAAAGACCGCTTACCCTGTGCTCTACCTCTTACACGGTATTGGCGGCGATGAAAAAGAATGGCTGAATGGCGGCAAACCGCAGCATATACTCGATAACTTATATGCAGAAGGCAAACTGGCGCCCATGATCGTGGTACTGCCCAACGGCAGGGCCATGAAAGATGACCGCGCAACAGGTAATATTATGGCCTCCGATAAAGTGCAGGCTTTCGCCACCTTCGAACAGGACCTGCTCAACGACCTGATCCCCTTTATGGAGAAAAAATACAAAGTGCTTTCCGACCGGGAACACCGGGCCATTGCCGGGCTTTCCATGGGCGGAGGACAATCGCTGAATTTCGGTCTGGGTAACCTCGATAAGTTTGCCTGGGTGGGCGGTTTCTCTTCCGCACCCAATACAAAGGAGCCTCAGCAACTGGTGCCTGATCCCAAAGCTGCCAAAGAGAAACTCAAACTCCTTTGGATATCCTGCGGCGACAACGATGGTCTGCTTCGTTACAGCAAAAGAACGCACGAATACCTCGACGAAAACGGGGTGCCCCATATTTATTACCTCGAACCTGGTGGCCACGATTTTAAGGTGTGGAAAAACGGGCTGTTCATGTTCTCCCAGTTCCTCTTCAAACCGGTTAATCCCGCTACGTTTAAAAAGTTCTCCGTATTGGGTACTTCCGCCGAAACCAATACCCGTTCCGCCAAATACCCGCAGGTAATGCCCGACAGCCGGGTGGTGTTTAAACTAAAAGCGCCCGATGCGCAACGGGTGCAGGTGGACCTCGGTAAAAAATACGATATGCAGAAGGGCGCCGATGGCGTTTGGTCCGTTACCACCGACTCCATCGGAGAAGGCTTCCACTACTATTCCGTGCTGATCGACGGCGTTGCTGTGGCGGATCCCGCCAGTGAAACTTTTTATGGCATGGGTCGCATGGCCAGCGGCATAGAAATTCCTTTTGCGGGCGGCGGTTACTACGCGGCGAAAAATGTTCCCCACGGCGATATCCGTCAGAAAAGGTATTTCTCCCAGATGGGCGGATGGAAACGCTGCTTCGTGTACACACCACCGGGATATGATGCGAATACAAGTCAGCGGTACCCTGTACTTTACCTGTTACACGGTGGCGGTGAAGACGAAAGGGGCTGGGGCCAGCAGGGAAAAACCGACCTCATCCTCGATAACCTGATCGCCGAAGGAAAAGCCGTTCCCATGGTGATTGTGATGATGGACGGCAATACCGGCGGAGCCGGATTCGGGGAGAATGCGCTCCGTTCCTTTGAAATGGAACTGAAACAAGCCGTGATCCCTTTTATTGAACAAAATTTCCGGGTAGCCACGGAACCCTCAAAACGGGCGCTGGCGGGCTTGTCGATGGGCGGCATCCAAACCCTGCACGCGGGCATCAGGAACTCCAATATGTTCTCCTACCTCGGGGTTTTCAGTTCCGGCTGGTTCGCCAACCAACCCGCTATCTCTGATCCGCAGTACGATTTCATTCAGAAAAACCTCGCTTCCATCAATAAAAATGTGAAACAAATCTGGGTATCCATGGGAGGAAAAGAAGACATCGCTTTTGAAAACTGCAGGATCATGCGCCAGAAATTTGATGCGATGGGACTAAAATATACTTACCACGAATATCCTGGCGGACATACATGGCCCGTTTGGCGCAACAACCTCCACCAGTTCGCTCAGGTACTCTTTAAATAATTCAATACAGAAAGGATGAAACGATTCAAAAAAGCCATTGCTGTTGTCGTAATGTTCCTGATGGGAAGCGCCGCGGCCTTCGCGCAAGACCCCAATTTCCATATCTATCTGTGTTTCGGTCAATCCAACATGGAGGGGCACGCTAAAATACAGGAAGAAGACAAACAACAGGTGAGCGAGCGCTTCCGAGTGCTGGCCGCGGTGGATTGCCCTGAAACCGGACGCAAAAAAGGAGAATGGTATACCGCTGTGCCCCCGCTCTCAAGGTGCAATACAGGCCTTACACCCGCCGATTATTTTGGGAGAACCATGGTGGCGAACCTGCCCGAAAAAGTAAAAGTCGGGGTGATTAATGTGGCCGTCGGTGGTTGCCGGATTGAACTCTTCGATAAGGAAAATCATAAGGAATACGTGGCCACCGCACCTTCCTGGATGATCAATATGTTGAAATCGTACGACGATAATCCGTACCAAAGGCTGGTGGATATGGCGAAGATCGCGCAGAAGGATGGCGTCATCAAAGGCATATTACTGCACCAGGGAGAATCGAATACAGGAGATACTTCCTGGCCCCGGAAGGTAAAAGGGGTGTACGATAACCTGTTGAAAGACCTGGGGCTTGCCCCCAATTCAATCCCATTGCTTTCCGGCGAAATGGTGAATACCGATCAGAACGGCGCCTGCGCCAGCATGAACGCCATTATCGCTACACTCCCGCAATCCATTCCCAACGCGCACATCATTCCTTCCACCGGTTGTGAAGGTGTTGCCGACAGGCTGCATTTCAGCGCCGCCGGTTACCGTGAACTGGGCAGGCGTTACGCGGCGAAGATGCTGGCTTTGCAAGGTGTAACCGTAAAAGAATCTACTACGGCTGTTGGTACGCGTTAGCCGAATTATATAGTCATTCGTGAAAGTGTTGTCATATGAAACCCATGATCCGTTCGCTGTTCATCGCCTGCATGCTGCCCTTGTGCGGCATGGCGCAAAATAATAGCTCAAAAGGGAAGGCAGCTACGCAAAAGGTGTTTAAAAATGCCTCGTACAGGAACCTTTTTAAAGAGGCGGGCTATAAGCAGGCCGATATTGATAAGAAGGTAGAAAAAGCCTATAAGGACCTGTTCGAAGGGCCGGACCGCATTTATTTTGAAGTGGGCGATTCCATGGCGTATGTGTCGGACATCAAGAACAAAGATGCGCGTACGGAAGGACTTTCCTACGGGATGATGGTGGCGGTACAACTGGATAAAAAAGAAGTATTCGATAAAATATGGCGCTGGTCGAAGAAATACCTTCAGCACCAGGATGGTCCCCGGAAAGGGTATTTCGCGTGGAGTTTCAATCCCGCCACGATGAAAAAGAATTCCGAAGGCTCCGCCTCCGATGGAGAGTTGTATTATATTACCAGTCTGTTGTTCGCCGCGAATAAATGGGGCAACAATACCGGGATACATTACTACAATGAGGCCAGGTTTATCCTCGATGAAATGTGGAAGAAGAATGGCACAGGAAACATCTACAACCTCATCAATACGGAACACAAACAGATCACTTTTGTACCCGAAGGCAACAATTACAACTGGACCGATCCTTCCTACCACCTGCCGGCTTTCTACGAAGTATGGGCGGTGTACGCCAAAGACGGGCACGAACAATTCTACCGCGATTGTGCGGACACCTCCAGGGCCTTTCTGAAAAGAACAACACATCCCGTAACAGCGCTGAATCCCGACTATGCGGAATTCAGCGGCGCGCCACATTCCACCCGCTGGATGCCCGCGGCCTTCCGCTACGATTCCTGGCGCGTACCCATGAACATCGCGATGGATTATACCTGGTTCGGCAAAGACAAAGCCTGGCAGGAAGGTTACGCCAAAAGATTTCAGCAGTTCCTCCGCTCCAAAGGAATAGACAGTTTCGAGGACCAGTTTGAACTGGATGGCTCCAGGCCGGAATTTGTTTTGCAGGCCGGCACCGTAAAAAAACTAAGGCATTCTATAGGATTGATCGCTACCGCGGCATCCGCTTCATTGGTGAACAGGGAAAAACAAAGTCTGGACTTCGTACACAAGTTGTGGAACGCAAAACTGGAACCTTATGAAGATGGCTATTTCGACCCCTATTATGATGGGCTGCTTTACCTGTTCTGCCTGATGCACCTGAGTGGAAAATACCAGATCATTCAGTGAATCTCAGTTGATTTGGGCTGATATAAGTTAACTTGTTCCTGATTTTATTTTAAAACAGACGAAGATGCGATTGCGCCTGAATATTTATTGTGTTTTACTGGGACTGGTTGGAATTACAGGAGTTCCGAAGGCGCAAACGAACGCCTGGAAACTCTGGTACAAACAGCCTTCCGGTAAAGTGTGGGAGAATGCCCTGCCGATTGGAAATGGAAGGCAGGGCGCCATGGTGTACGGAAATGTGCCGCAGGAAATTATTCAGTTAAACGAACATACGGTATGGAGCGGAAGTCCTTACCGGAACGATAGCCCCGGAACATTGGATTCTCTCGCCGCAATACGGCAACTGATCTTCGATCGTAAATACAAAGACGCTGAAAGGATGGCCAACAGGGTGATGTTCGGAAAAGCCTCCTCCGGCCAGATGTTTCAGCCCGTAGGTAACCTGCTGCTTACTTTCGATGGCCACGAAAAGTACACGGGTTACCACCGTGAACTGGATATTGAAACCGCGGTAAGCAAGACCTCTTATACGGTGAATGGCATCACTTACACGCGTGAAGCGATTGCTTCTTTTACAGATAGAGTGGTAGCGGTAAGACTTACCGCGAGCAAGCCCGGCAGCATTTCTTTTGTAGCGGCTTATTCCACCCCGCATCGCCGTGCAACAATAAAGGCAGCAGGAAACGAACTTGTGATAGATGGCCTTACAAGTGACCACGAGGGGGTAGAAGGTAAAATACGTTTTAAAGGCATCGCACGTTTGCGCAATGAAGGTGGTACCGTAATTCCCGATGACAGCACCATTGCAGTAAAGGACGCCAACGCGGTTACGATCTATATCTCGATCGCGACTAATTTCAACAATTACAAAGACATCAGCGGGAATGAACAGGAGCGGGCGAAAACTTACCTGAACAAGGCTGCGGCAAAATCTTACGCCGCCCTTTTTAAGATGCATGTGCCAGCCTACCAGAAATATTTCAACCGGGTAAAACTGGATCTGGGTACTTCTGGTGCGGAATCGCTTCCTACAGACGAACGCCTTTCTAATTTCAGGAACACCTTCGATCCCCAGTTCATCGCGTTGTACTACCAGTTCGGGCGCTATCTGCTGATCTCTTCTTCCCAACCCGGAGGACAGGCAGCCAACCTGCAGGGCATCTGGAACCACAACCTCCGGCCCGCGTGGGACAGCAAATACACCATTAACATTAATGCGGAAATGAACTACTGGCCCGCGGAAAGAACCAACCTCGCCGAATTGCACGAACCCTTCCTTACGATGGTAAAGGAAATGGCGGAAACCGGTGCCACTACAGCAAAAAGCATGTACGGCGCGAGAGGATGGGTGGCCCACCATAATACAGACATCTGGCGGGCCACAGGCCCCGTGGATGGAGCCTTCTGGGGTATATGGAACGCGGGTGGCGGCTGGACGAGCCAGCACCTCTGGGAACATTTCTTATATAACGGCGATAAAAAATACCTGGAAAGCGTTTACCCGGTACTGAAAGGCGCGGCAACTTTTTATGTCGATTTCCTGGTGGAACATCCTACGTACAAATGGCTGGTTGTAAACCCCGGAACTTCTCCGGAGAATGCGCCCCGTGCGCACGAAGGCGCTTCTATTGACGCAGGCGCCACCATGGACAACCAGATCGTTTTCGACGCCTTCACCACCGCCATCCGCGCGGCGCGTGTGTTGGGTAAGGACGCTGCTTTTGTGGACACGCTCATCCGTATGCGCAAACGCCTGCCGCCCATGCACATCGGGCAGCACGGGCAGTTACAGGAATGGCTGGATGATGTGGACAGTCCGGATGATAAGCACCGCCATATCTCGCATTTGTATGGACTTTTTCCTTCCAACCAAATCTCTCCATACCGCACACCGGAGTTGTTCAGCGCTTCCAACACCACGCTGATTCACCGCGGAGACGTATCCACCGGATGGAGCATGGGCTGGAAAGTAAACTGGTGGGCCAAGATGCAGAACGGGAATCATGCCTATAAACTGATTCAAAACCAGCTTACCCCACTGGGCGTAAACCCCGGCGGTGGCGGAACTTACAACAACCTGTTCGATGCGCATCCGCCGTTCCAGATTGATGGTAATTTCGGTTGCACGGCCGGCATCACAGAGATGCTGATGCAAACTTCAGATGGCGCCATTCATATCCTGCCGGCGCTGCCCGATCAGTGGAAGTCGGGGAGTATTACCGGACTGCGTGCATGGGGCGGTTTTGAAGTAGTGAAGATCGAATGGAAGGAAGGAAAGCTCACAAAACTTTCAGTGAAATCGAACCTGGGTGGAAACCTAAGGCTTCGCGTGCACCATGCGCTGGCGCTTAGCAACGGCGCACCATTAAAGGCGGCTTCCGGCGTTAACCCGAATGTCTTCTTTGAAACTGCGCCTGTTCCTGATCCTGTAATTTCGCCCAAAGCATCCGTGTCCGCTCCGCAAATTAAACCGTCTATGTTATATGATGTGCCCACGGTAAAAGGCCAGGTGCTTACTTTCGTAGCACTTTAACCAGGATTCAACGGCCGGCCCGGGCAATAAAACAATAAAGAACATGAAGCAAAGTATCATTCGTTTTACGGCTTTACTCACCTTACTGGCCGCCTTCAAATTACAGGCGCAGCCAAAAGCCACCAACCCGGTCATATTCGCGGATGTGCCCGATATGTCCATGATAAGAGTGGGGAATAATTATTATATGAGCAGCACCACGATGCACATGAATCCAGGTGTTCCCATTATGAAGTCCACGGATCTTGTAAACTGGAAACTGATCGGCTACGCCTACGATACGCTGGCTGATATGGATGAACTCAACCTCGCCAACAACAAGAGTACTTACGGAAGAGGTTCCTGGGCCAGCTCCATCCGTTTTCATAAAGGAACCTACTATATTTCCACGTTCGCCCAAACAACCGGGAAAACCTACATCTTCAGTACAAAAAACATAGAAAAAGGACCGTGGAAAAGGATTTCATTCTCTCCCAGCATGCACGACCACAGTTTGTTTTTTGATGATGATGGACGTGTTTATATGTTAGGGGGTGCCGGTAAACTCAGTCTAGTGGAGTTAAAAGATGACCTCACCGGTGTAAAACCCGGAACGGAAAAAGTGGTGATCGAAAACGCCACAGCACCGAGTATGCCGGAAGGCAGGCGTGGCGGACTTCCGGCGGAAGGGTCCCAACTCTTCAAAGTGAACGGAAAATATTACCTGTTCAACATCTCCTGGCCTCCGGGCGGCATGCGTACCGTACTGATTCACCGCGCTGATAATATACACGGTCCATACGAAGGGAGAGTCGCGTTGCAAGACCTGGGCGTTGCCCAGGGCGGTTTGATAGACATGCCCGATGGTACCTGGTATTCCTACCTTTTCCGCGATTACGGCGCCGTGGGCCGCATTCCTTACCTGGTGCCCGTGAAATGGGTAGATGGCTGGCCCGTACTGGGTGTAAATGGAAAAGTGCCCGAACAACTGGAGCTGCCGGCCATGAAAGGACTCATCCCCGGTATCGTGCATTCCGACGCGTTCACCCGTAAAAAGGGCGATGCCGCTTTACCCCTGGTATGGCAATGGAACCATAACCCGGACAACAGCCTGTGGTCGGTAAAAGCAAGACCAGGTTACCTGCGCCTGACCACCGGAAGGGTAGACACCAGCTTCCTGCAGGCCAGGAACTCTTTAACACAGCGCACCATTGGCCCGGTTTGTTCCGGCAGCACGGCCATTGACGTGTCTAAAATGAAAGACGGAGACTTCGCGGGACTTGGGCTGCTGCAAAAAAACTTCGGACAGGTTGGCGTAAAGATGGAAGGCAACCAGAAATATATTGTAATGGTGAATGCCGGCGGAACAGGAATACCCGTTGAACAGGAACGTATCCCGCTTGAGCAGCATACAGTGTATTTCAAAGCGGATTGCGATTTCACGGACAGAAAGGATGTCGCCAGTTTCTACTACAGCCTGGATGGTAAAAAATGGACTGCTATCGGGCAACCGTTAAAAATGGCGTACACCATTCCCCAGTTTATCGGGTACAGGTTCACGTTGTTCAACTATGCCACGAAAACCCCCGGCGGATCAGTGGACTTCGATTATTTTAACATTACAGATAAGTTATAGATAAAATATAAATAATTATCGCAGGGGAAATGGCGTATCGATGGCGGTACGCCATTTTCATTACAAATCACCTTCCTTATAATCCGCTTCGTTTCTGAGGCTGGTGCTGCTTTTGGTGGGAAAGTTTTTGGGAACGGGGTAAGTAACTTTCCCGGTGGCGAGCCATTCCGTTGCCCGGATTACAGTGGTCTGGAAGCCGATACACCTGTACGATACAGGGAACTTTTCCCCGGCCCACAAATGCCCCATGCTGGAATTGTATACCCTTCCTTTTCCATATTGAACCACCCATTCCAGCGGCCATTTTCGTTGTGTGGCTGAACTGTCGAAGGCATACGACAGCACGGTCAGGTTTTCCGCGCTGCCTCTTGGAAAATGGTATACTTCGGTATTGGCCGTTTTCCATGTTTGGGGGAAACCCTTGTTGATGGGGTGGGGGGTAAGTATTTGAACGAGGGCGTCGAACCTGTCGCCGTGGCCGGTTCCCTGTCCTTCACCCGGTGGAATACGCTGCACTTTTTGAGCGGAGTCGATCTCCAGCGCATACCCATAGGACCTGGGTCGCCATCCCATACCGATCATTTTATTATAAGCTTCCCAATGGGCGAACGCGTTGTTGGCCGAATGCAACACATAGAGCCCGCCCCCGTTTCTAATATATTCTTCCAGTTTTACCTCCGCGGCCCTGGGCCAGCGGAGTTTTCCATTGTGGATATTATTGGTATTCTGGATCACGACGGCATATCGGGAGAAGTCGGGTGCCCAGGAATAGGCCGTGGTGTCCGTTGGTGCGGTGGAGACAGCTACCTCGAAACGTCCTGTTTCTTCCAGCATCCATTTGATCAGTCGGGTGGTTTGTTGCCAGTCGTGGTTGCTGTAGCCGTCAACAATAAGTACCTCGATGGGTTTGTTTTTTCGCTGGGCCGCGCCTTCAGGTTGTAAGCAAGTCAGCAACAGGAAGCAAAAGAAAAGTCGGAAAAAGCAAGCGTGACTGGTCATTAATTTATATTGAAATTTTCTTTATGTATGCAAGCAGTCCAAGACAATTTCATAAAAAAAACGGTAACCCGGAATGAGTGGCTGATAAAAAAATGCCGCTGAACAATAAAATGTAATCGAATACATCTTCTTGTTGCTTTCCCGGATGCGCCACTTTGTAAGTTAAAATCTGTTCCTGGGTCACCAATTTTAAGTATGGATTGAATATTTAGCGTAGGTTTTTGCTACGTCAGCGCATGTTTTTTAGAACGAATCGATAGCATTTTGAATGGATACTGATGGGCGACAATCGGTTGCATAATTTTTTAGTTATTTGATTATCAATATTTTGAGTAGAGGATAGCACTTGTTTTTTCACTTGTTAAACATTCCTCCTATTCTTTTAAAGATTCCTGCTACTTATTTTTTAGCAACACAATTACTTTTAGTTCGCTGCTATAGTCAGGTCCTAAGCTGACTTCCCATTTTTCAACTTTAAACGATTGCATTATGAAACCAAAACGATGTTTATGCCAGTGCGCACTTTCTCCCATTAGTGTCAGTATTACAATTAATTCTTAAGGTGGATTTACGGAAATCTCGAAATCATCCCCTGGATGTTTCAGGTTTCCCGGATCAGTGTTGAAGCATTCCGGCTTCTTTCGCAAAAAATTCAAACATTAAAAAAGCTCATCATGATTCTCAGTTCAATGATGCGGAGAGGGCTATACGTGGCTACGTTAGCGCTATCGGCGATCTTTTTCTGTGGCCCCCTGTTCGCGCAGAACGCGCGGGTGGTGAAGGGATTGGTGCTTGATGCCAAAAGCGCGCCTGTAGCGGATGTTTCCGTTCAGGTAAAACAGACGGGCGTAAGTACCAAAACAGACAAGGATGGCAATTTTTCCATATCCGTTCCGGGTGGGGCACAGGTGCTGGAAGTGACCCACGTGGGTAAATCGACCCAAACGATCAATGTCGGCAACCAGGATTATATCGTGATCAACCTGAAAGACGCGGCCTCCGAACTCGATAATGTTGTGGTGATCGGTTACGGCCAGCAAAGAAAGGCCAGCGTGGTGGGGTCCATTACCCAAACCACCGGTAAGGTACTGGAGCGTACGGGCGGCATCAGCAACCTCGGGATGGCGTTAACGGGAAACCTTCCCGGCCTCGTCACTTCTTCGAGCTCCGGTATGCCCGGCGCCGAAGATCCGCAGATCATCATCCGTGCGCAAACTACCTGGAACAATGCCAGTCCGCTGATTTTGGTGGATGGTATTGAACGTTCCATGAGTTCTATTGATATCGCTTCCGTTGAAAGTATTTCCGTATTAAAAGACGCTTCCGCTACAGCTGTTTATGGCGTGAGGGGCGCAAACGGGGTAATTCTGATTACAACCAAGCGCGGTACACAGGGAAGAGCGAATATTCAGATCCGTTCCAATATGACGGCTAAGATCGCTTCAAAGCTCCCCGAAAAATATGACGCATACGATGCGCTCTCTTTAAAAAACCGCTCTATAGAAAGGGAACTTATTATTAACCAGAGTGGCTGGAGCGCGTCCCTCCCCGAAGCTATTCTGCAGAAATACCGCAATCCTGCCAATGATGAAGAGTGGGACCGGTATCCCAATGTTGACTGGGAAAAGGAATTGTTCCGGGAACGCGCCATGTCGTACAACACCAGCGCCAACGTATCGGGAGGTTCTAAATTCGTAACTTATTTCGCAGGGATTGATTATACGTATGAAGGTGACCTGTTTAAGTCTTTTGAGAACGACAGGGGCTATAAATCCGGTTATGGTTACACGCGTGTGAACATGCGCAGTAACCTTGATTTCAACCTTACCAATACCACTAAATTCTCTACCAAAATCTTCGGGTCTAATGGTGTGCGCCAGTTGCCCTGGGGTGCCCAGGATGGCGACCAGGCTTATTGGATATCGGCCTACCGTTCCGCTCCTGACGCCATGCGTCCGATCTATTCCGATGGTACCTGGGGTTTCTATTCTCCCCGTAACGCTGATGTACCCAATTCGGTGTACAACCTGGCGGTATCCGGCCTGGAGAAAAGAACAAGAACGCAGCTCACTACCGATTTCGCTTTACAGCAGCAACTGGATTTCATCACAACAGGCCTGAGTGCAAGGGGAAGTTTATCGCTGGACAATACTTTTAGCGAAACCCAGCGTGGTGTGAACGACCTCTATAATGGTCCCCAGCGCAAATGGATCAATCCATTGAACGGTGTAGTGGTGCTGGAAAACGTGGTGAACGCCGGAACACAACTGGATTATGCCGATATGGTACGCTGGACGAGCCAGGCAGGCAGTGTGGACCGTGGCGCCACTTACCGCAGACTGAACTACATGCTTCAACTGAACTATAACCGCAGGTTCGGCAAACATGATATAACCGGACTCGGCCTGTTCCAGCGCGAAAGAGGCGCTACGGGCAGCGCGTTCCCCTTCTACCGTGAAGACTGGGTATTCCGCGGTACTTACGGCTACGACTCCAGGTATTTCTTTGAAGTGAACGGCGCGTACAATGGTTCCGAAAAGTTTGGTCCTGGTTACCGTTTCGCCTTCTTCCCCTCCTTCTCCGGGGGCTGGCTGATCAGCAATGAAAAATTCATGAAAGATGTATCGTTCATCGATAACCTGAAACTCCGCGCCTCCTGGGGACTTGTGGGCAGCGACAACGTGAATGGTCGCTGGCTGTACAGGGATCAGTGGAGCTTCGGCAGCAACACCGTATTGCCCACTCCTTCCGGCTCCGGCAATACGATCTATACCTTCTACAGGTTGTCCAGTCTCGGGAATCCGGTTATTTCCTGGGAAACCGTTGAAAAACGAAACTTAGGCCTTGAATACAGTGTACTTAATGGTGCGATTTCCGGAAGCGTGGATGTGTTCAACGATATCAGAAGAGACATCATCGTTGCTGGCGATCAACGTTCCGTACCTACTTATTTCGGACAAACCGCTCCCAACATCAATATTGGGGAAGCTTCAGGCAGAGGCTATGAGTTTGAGCTCAGAATTAACCACGTATTCCCCAGCGGTGTAAGGGTATGGGCCAACACCAATATGACTCACGCACAGAATAAAGTAGTGTTCCGCGATGATCCGGAATTGTTACCCGCCTACCGTAAGCAGGAAGGTCACTACCTCGGACAAACGCGGTCCTATCTGAACCAGGGCTATCTCAGCAGTTGGGACGATATTTATGGAAGTACCCAGCGCAATACGAACAACCAGAACAAATTACCCGGCGACTTCAACATCATCGACTATAACGGAGATGGTATTATCGACCAGAACGATCAGGCGCCTACTGAATACAGCGGATCCCCACAGAATACCTACAATGCGAGCGTAGGAGCCGACTGGAAAGGCTTCAGCATCTTCCTCCAGTTCTATGGGGTGAACAATGTGACCCGTTTTGTTGACTTCCCCACTTTCAATACTTATTCCGGTTCCAACGTAGCTTATGTGGAAGGTTCTTACTGGACAAAATCATCCGGAGGAGACCTGCCGCTTCCCAGAATTGGTACGGAAGGAGGTGCCGGTAATAACGGTACGCGCTATTTGTTTGATGGATCTTATGTAAGGTTGAAAAATGCTGAAGTAGGGTATACCCTGCCAACAAGAACCACTTCAAGGCTCGGCATCAAGACCTGTAAAATATTCGCCGGAGGAAACAACCTGTTGCTGTGGACCAAAATGCCGGATGACAGGGAATCCAACTTCGCCGCCGGCGCAAGTGGAGGCGCGTACCCAACCGTAAGGCGTTTCAATTTAGGTTTAGATATCACATTATAAATTTTAATTGGTATGAACAAGCGTTTTAAAACAATATTATTGCCCGTAACAATTGTGCTGGCGATAGCCATTGGAGTAAGTTCCTGCACCAAATACCTCGACCAGTCGCCCCTGGCGGACATAGATGAAACGGAGGCTTTCAAAAACTTCCGCAATTTCCAGGGATTTACGGAAGAATTGTATTCCTGCATTCCGCTGGTAACCGGCATCGGATCACACAACAGCTGGAACTTTGGTGAAGATGAAATGTGGGAACCCACGGAAACACGTGTATTCGCTTATAATATAGACCAGGGCGATTACTGGGGATGGAACACTGCCATCTTTGGTTCCTGGTTCAAGAGTGGTGGTAACCCTGCGGCCACCAACGATCGGGGATCAAAAGGCAACCTCTGGGGACTTGCCTGGTATGGCATCCGCAAAGCGAATATCGGATTGGCCAACCTGCCCCTGCTTACCGAAGCGACTCAGGCGGAAAAAGATGTGATCGCCGGACAACTGTACTTCTTCCGCGGATGGTTCCACTTTATGCTGATGCAGTACTGGGGTGGCCTTCCATATGTGGATACGGTGTTGTCTAAAACAGTCGCGCCCAGGATTCCGCGCCTGAACTACCAGCAAACCGCTGATAAAGTAACGGCTGATCTGCAGAAAGCCGCTGAGCTTCTTCCTGTAAGGTGGGACGATGTACAACCCGGACAGGCAACCGCAGGATCCAATAACTTCCGCGCCAACAAAATTATGGCCATGGCATTTATGGGTAAGAACCTGTTGTATGCCGGTAGTCCGCTGATGAACAGAGAGTCTACGGGCAGTGCCACCTACAACATTGAATATTGTAAAAAGGCCGCTGAGGTATTAGGTGAAACACTGAAGCTGATTGAAACTACACAGCGCTATAAACTCTCCAATTTCGCCAACTATTCCAACCTGTTTTTCACCCATAACGCAGGTGGAAGGGTGCCCGGAGAAGAAGAGGCCATCATGATGGAAAACTTCGCCGACCTGGGTGGTCGCTTCCGCTGGAACCAGGTCAACGACTACAGGCCGATGAGCATCAATAACTCGGGTATCAAAGTTTATCCTACGGCCAACTACGTTGATCATTACGGTATGGCCAACGGACTTCCGATTCCGAATCCGGAAGCGGCGGACCCTGAATCCGGCTATACCCCTGAATACCCCTGGAGAAACCGGGACCCCAGGTTGTACCACGATATTGTGATTGACGGAGAAAGAATGGTGCAGAACGCGACTTTTGTAAACAACGACAACAGGCGCCTGTACGCAAGCCTGTTCACCGGCGGATATTTCAGAACAGATAACGCCACCAAAAGAGTATTCACCGGATACATGCTTTCCAAATTCTTCAGGAAGATGGTGAACGACTACGATGGCTTCAGGGAAAACAATGCGGTTTCGCTCAGCTTCATGCGCCTCGCCGATGTTTACCTGCTGTATGCAGAAGCTGCGTCCGAAGGATACGAATCACCCACCGGTAAAGCCCCGGGTTATGAGAAGACCGCCGTGGATGCCGTAAACTTTATCAGGGACAGGCCAGGTTTGGGCGTGGGACATGTAGCCGCCAAATTCCTGGTTTCACAAGAAGCTTTCAGAAGTGAATACCGCCGCGAACGCGCCGTGGAACTCGCTTTCGAAGGACACCGCTTCAACGATCTCCGCCGCTGGTTGCTCTTTATCCAACGCCCCTACACCTACAAAAAGGGTATTGAATTTGACAGGGCCACGCCGGAAACCCAGGTGTACGCCGATCCTAAGAATGCGCGTGTAGCCAACTTCAGGCAAACCATCCTCTTCGAACGACAACTGGCTGAAAGGCATTACTGGTTCCCCTTCCTGGTGAACGACGCCAGTATTTATTTAGATTTTAAGCAGAATCCAGGCTGGTAAAAATTAAAATTTGAAAAAATGATTTGCAAAAATATAAAGGGTTCCTATATCGCGCTCTCTATGGCTTTATGCAGCGCCATGGGTTTGCAGGCACAGGACAATAAAGACAGTCTGGTAAATATAGCTTTTGGCACCGTGGCACAAAAGGACCTGCTGGGAGGTGTAAGTACCATTAATGTAACTGAACTGCTGAAAAAAAGTTATGGCGTTAGCAGCCTGGATAACCTCGCGAGTTTGGTGCCCGGTTATACCGGTAGTGTGTGGGGACAAGCGCCGCTTATTCTCGTGGATGGTGTTCCCCGCCAGGCGTCTGAAGTACGCATGGTGGAAGTGGAATCCATTACCGTGTTGAAAGCAGCAAGCGCAGTGGTACTATATGGAAACAACGCGGCTAAAGGCGCTGTACTCATCACCACAAAGCGCGGAACCATTAAGCCGCTTTCAATAGATGTAAGGGCCAACACCGGCATGTTTACACCCAAAAGCTATCCCAAATACCTGAACGCCGCCGATTATATGACGCTTTACAACGAAGCGTTGATGAACGACAATGCTTTTACACCCGGTGCGGGATATACGCAAGGTGCTATCGACAGTACGCGGTCGGGCAATTACGGCTACAGGTTTCCCGATATCAACTACTTCAGTGATGAATACCTGAAAAAAGCTTTTTCAAGAACCGATCTTACCACTGAAATTTCAGGCGGTAACGAAAATGCCAGGTATTATACGAACATAGGTTTGTCTACAAACGGAAGCCTTATGAACTATGGAGAAACAAAGAAAAATAACGACTTCTCCTTTAAGATCCGTGGTAACGTGGATATGAACCTGAACAAATGGCTTACCGCGTCTACGGATATCGTGGCGAACGTGTCTGATAACTATACCGGAAGGGGTAACTTCTGGGGAGAATCCGCTTCCGTGAACGGGAACTTCAACAGGTATATCCCATTGGTGCCGATCGATAAGTTTGATCCCAATAACGCGGACCTGCAAACGATCGTGAACAACAGTAACTTTGTGATTGATGGGAAGTACCTGCTGGGTGGTCAGGCCGGAAACCTTACCAACTCCATTACGGATATGCTTGCGGCAGGGTACATCAAAACCAAGTACCGCACTTTCCTCTTTAATGTGGGCGCCAATGCGGACCTGAGCAATCTGCTGAAAGGATTGTCATTTAAAACGGCGTACAGCATGGACTACTCTTCCCTTTATTCCGAAGCCTACCAGGTTACTTACGCGGTTTACAGGCCCACCTGGGAACGGATTAATGGGGAAGATGTGATCACGCGCCTCGACAGGTTCAACAACGACCTGAATACGACCAGTGAATCCATTGGACGTACTACTTATACCCAGACCACCTCCATGCGCGCGCAGTTGAACTACGACCGCTCTTTCGCGCAGCGGCATAACTTTAATTCTTCCTTAATGGGCTGGTGGTACACTACAACTTTCTCCAGCGATGTGGACAATGAAGGGGGAAGCGATTACCATCCCATCAGGAACGCGAACCTGGGGTTGCGCGCGGCATACAACTACATGCAGAAGTACTACCTCGATTTTACGGGCGCTTTGGTGAACTCTCCCAAACTTGCACCGGGCAACAGGGCAGGGATTTCTCCAACCCTCACCGCGGGATGGCGCATCAGCGACGAGGATTTCTTCAAAAACAATATCAGCTTTATCGACAACCTGAAACTGTTCGCTTCTTACGCTTCCGTTAAGCAGGACCTCGATATCACGGGAGTGAGGCCGAACAACGAGCCTACCGATTATTACCTGTATGCCAGCTATTACGGCAACAGCGGCGATCTTGCCGGCTGGTACCCCTGGCGCGACGGTACTTCCGGCGGTTTCACCACGCTTTCCGGAAGAGGAGCCAACCCCAACCTTACTTTCATTCAAAGAAATGAATTCAGGGCAGGGTTCGACGCCTCGCTGTTTAAAAACCTTATAACCCTCGATGTAAACTATTTCACCCAGGATACCAAAGGCCTGCTTTCAAGAGGAAATACCATTTATCCTTCTTTCTTCTCAGGTTCCGGCGATTTCCGTAACTGGCTCAACAGCAACAGTGAAAGACGCTCCGGATTTGATTTTGGATTGAATGTGAACAATAAGATCGGTCAGTTGCAATACTCCGTTGGCTTTACGGGAATGCTGTTTTCTTCAGAAGTGCTTTTCAGGGATGAAATTCAGCCCGAAGAAGCATTGTACGCCGCCGGGAAAAGCATCGACGTGGCAAGAGGTTACGTAAGCGAAGGTTTCTTCCGCAACCAGGCGGAGATAGACGGCCATGCCCTCCAGACTTTTGGCGGAGAAGTAAGACCGGGAGACATCAAATACAAAGATGTGAACCAGGATGGCATTATCGATTACCGCGACCAGGTTGAACTGGGCAAATACGGTTGGGGCGCAAGTCCTTTCTCTTATGGTATTAATCTTACACTCAAGTACAAGAACCTTACACTTTTTGCTTTGGGTAATGGCCAGAATGGCGCGATCGCCTTCAAAAACAGTTCTTATTTCTGGGTGAGGGGAACCGGTAAATTCTCCGAACAGGTGTTGGGCCGCTGGACAGAAGCAACAGCCAATACCGCTACTTACCCCAGGCTTACGGCAGGCTCCGGCAACAACAATTACCAGAACTCCACTTTCTGGATCTATAAAAACAACAGGTTCAACCTCAACAGGGTGCAGCTTACATACGATTTCGACCAGGAAATGTTTAAGGGCTCTTTTGTACGTGGGCTGAGCGTGTACGGACTGGCTGACAACCTGCTGGTGGTGTCCAAAGAGCGCCGTTTAATGGAAACCAATATTGGAGCGCCCCCGCAATACCGCTTTTTTAACCTGGGTGTGAGGGCTTCTTTTTAACGAATATTAAAGTGCGAACTATATGAGAAATTTTCTGCTGATTATAATTGCTGCGATCTCCCTGGCGGGCTGCAAAAAAGCGCTGGAACCCGATGAGGAGAACCGCAGAACGGTAGAGCAAATGTATGAGGACGGAGGCTACGCCCAGGGCTTTATCATGAACGCTTACCGTTCTATTCCGGGGTATTACGACAACAGTGAGTATGCGACGGATGATGCCGTAACCAACGACAGGATCAATCCCTTTGCATTGGTGGCCACAGGCTCATGGACGGCGAACAACAACCCGCTTTCCGTATGGAACCAGTCTTATGGCGCCATGCAATACATTAACCTCTTCCTCGCGAATGTGGACTCCGTAAAATTTGCCGCGGATAAAGAAGCGAATACTCTTTTCAGAATGAGAATGAAAGGGGAGGCTTACGGTTTGCGTGCCATGTACATGTACTTCCTGTTGCGTGCGCACGCCGGGTTCACCGATGACGGGCAACTGATGGGCGTTCCCATCATTACAAAACTGCTCACGGTGGAAAGTCCTGTAGATGAATACAACACACCAAGAGCGACGTTCGCTGCTTGCATGGAGCAAATTTATAAGGACCTGGACAGTGCCCAGAGCATGCTGCCCATGGAGTATGGGGATCTCAATACCCTAACCGGCCGGGTGCCGGATCAGTTCCGTTCCGTTACGGTAAATGTGAATGTGTACAACCGGGTAATGGGTCAATACTCCAATCAGTTGTTCAATGGTTTGATCGCGAGGTCCATAAGGGCAAGAGCCGGTTTACTTGCGGCCAGTCCCGCTTTTCAACACGTTTCCAATACCGCGCGCTGGGACTCCGCCGCGAACTACGCTGCCGCGGTGATAAGGCATAAAGGCGGCGCCAACGCGTTGCCCAACGACGGAGGTACGTATTATGATAACAGGTCACAAATTGACGGACTCAGCAACGGCAATAACCCGCCCGAAATGATCTGGAGAGAAAACTTTGTTGGCGATAACAATGAGCAGGAAATTCAACACTACCCGCCCAGCCAGTTTGGAAACGGTCGTATGAATCCCACACAAAACCTCGTGGACGCGTTTCCCATGGCAAACGGTTATCCCATCAGCAGTAACCTCAGCAATTATGATCCCGCTAACCCTTACGCGGGAAGAGATCCGCGGTTGGCCAAATACATCGTGTACAATGGGAATACCGTAGGTTTCAACAATCCTGTGATTTTAACGGGAAGTGGATCCGGTTCCGACGATGGCATCAATGTTCGGACAAACTCTACCAGGACAGGCTATTACATGAAGAAGCGCCTGCGCCAGGATGTGAACCGCAGACCAGGCGCTACCGCCAACAGGAGGCGTTACTACCCGAGAATCCGTTATACTGAAATCTATCTCAACTACGCTGAAGCGGCCAACGAAGCATGGGGCCCCACCAACGGCGGTACCAACGCGTTCTCCGCCTACGATGTAATCAAGGCCATCAGAAGAAGGGCCGGAGTGGGTACAACCAACGGCGACGCTTACCTGGAAGCATGTAAGAATGACCAGAACCTTATGCGCGAGTTGATCCGCAACGAACGACGCCTGGAACTTTGCTTTGAAAGCTTCCGTTTCTGGGACCTCCGCCGCTGGAAGGCGAGCCTGAATGAAACCGCCCGTGGCATGGATGTGAACGCCGCTGTTTATACGCCAATCGTAGTAGAACCAAGGGTATTCGAAGACTACATGTACTACGGACCAATACCTTTCTCGGAAGTGTTGAAGTTCAGCAACCTCAAACAAAACAGGCAATGGCGGTAAGCGTCAACACCAGATTTTAAACTATCAATTATCATTAACATGAATACGAATAAGTTTTTTGCAGGTCTATTGATTGCCGCCAGTGCGCTTGTTTCATGTAATAAAGCTGTTACATATCCTGATTACGACTATAAAACCGTTTACTTCGCGAGCCAGTTTCCCATCAGGACCATCGTGCTCGGAGAGGACCTGAATTTTGATAACAGTCTGGACAACGAACGTAAGGTGAGTATCAAGGCCACCATGGGGGGCGTAAGAGAAAACAGGAACGATGTGGTGATCGGCGTAACGGTGGATGAAACCCTCTGTAACAACCTTTTCTTTGATAACGTGAATCCCGTAGTGCCTATGCCTGCCAGCTATTACAGCCTGGCGGCACCTGAAATCCGCATCCCCGCAGGTAAATTGCTGGAGGGCGTGAACGTTCAGTTTACCGATGCGTTTTTCGCCGACCCGAAAGCGCTCACGAATACTTATGCGATTCCGTTGAAGATGACTAGCGTTACCGGTGCGGATTCTATTCTGAGAGGCCGCGCCATCGTGGATAATCCCAACCCGGTAAACGCGTTCAACTGGGGCGTGAAGCCACAGGATTACACTGTTTATGTGGTGAAATTTGTGAACCCATGGCATGGCAACTACCTGCGCAGGGGCGTAGATGCCATTGAAGGTAAACCGGCATATCCTACGCTTACCCGCAATGTGGTGCGCAGAAAAGACTATGTTGAGCAGGATGAAGTAAAGCTCCTCACCACCAGAGCGCTGAATATTGTGGATTTACCGATCGCTATTGCCGGAGCGAACAACGCGAACCAAACGATGAACCTCCGCCTTACATTTGATGACAAAACAGGAGAATGTGTGATCTCCGCCGCAGGTACAGGGTACACCGCTACCGGCAAAGGTAAATTCGTTAAAAAAGGGGAGAAGAAAAGTTGGGGAAACATCGACCGCGACGCATTGTATCTCGAATATACCATTGATCATCCCCAGATGACCGTGGTAGGAAAAGATACACTGGTAATGCGCGACAGAGCCGTGTCGCCTCAGTACTTCACACCAGTATTAAAATAACCGGTCACCCCTTAATCTTCCGATGCTTGTTATGGAAGGATAATATGGAAACATGTTGTCCTTCTTACTTACGATACTGTTTTATGTAGCAGTTTTATCTCAATTCAATCGCAACCCGGCGGCGTTCTCTCCGCTGGGTTTTTTTATGCGCTTTTCTCGAAATGCAATCGGTTTCTTTTGAGATGGATTCGTTACATTTGAATGGTGTTATTTGCCACACAGGAACAGTGTTTTAGCCACTTAACATTGAGTGTATATGCGTATGCTGTTCTGCAATTTTGTAAACATGAAGAAGAGATTGCTTTTTACCTTACTTGGTGTTGTCGCCATCTTATCCGCCAGGGCACAAAACCCATTCATCACGAACCAGTTCACCGCCGACCCCACCGCACGCGTATTCGGCGACCGCATATATGTTTATCCTTCCCATGATATTCCCTGCACCGAAGGCAGGGGGCGACCCGGCTGGTTTTGCATGGCCGATTACCATGTTTTTTCTTCGCCTGATCTCACCGAATGGACCGATCATGGTGTGATCGTGAGCCAGGATAAAGTGGATTGGGTGAAGCCCGAAAGTTACAGTATGTGGGCACCCGATTGTGTGTTCAGAAACGGGAAGTATTATTTCTATTTTCCCTCTACTCCCGTTGATACAACCAGTGGCAGGGGATTTAAAATTGGTGTGGCGGTGTCCGATAAACCCACCGGCCCCTTCGTGCCTGAAAAGTTGCCCATCAAAGGCGTGAACGGCATTGATCCCAACGTGTTCATCGATAAAGATGGACAGGCTTATCTCTACTGGTCGCAGGGACATATTTATGTCGCGAAACTGAAGGAGAATATGCTGGAACTGGCTTCGGAACCAAAGATTATCCCGAATCTTCCTGAAAAAGGATTGAAGGAAGGACCATTCGTTTTTGAAAGAAACGGTATTTACTACCTCACGTATCCCCACGTGGAAAACAAGATTGAAAGACTGGAGTACGCGGTGGGAAAAACACCCGAAGGCCCGTTCACTGTAACCGGTGTGATCATGGATGAATCGCCCACGGGCTGCTGGACCAACCACCATTCGCTGCTGCCTTTCAAAGGACAATGGTACCTTTTCTATCACCACAATGATCTTTCTCCTGAATTCGATAAGAACCGTTCTATCCGTGTGGACCGTGTAAGTTTTAATGAAGATGGTACCATAAAGAAAGTGGTCCCCACACTAAGAGGTGTTGGTGTTTCAAAAGCTACTTCTCATATACAACTGGACCGTTACAGTGCCATTAGCGGGGAAGGTGTTCAAATCGCTTTCGTTGATACCGCGGTGCGTTGGAACGGATGGAAGGCTGTGCTGGGAAAAGAAGGCGCCTGGCTGCGCTACAATACAGTGGTGTTCGCGAAAAAGCCCCGTTCAATAATTGCGCGCGTGCAATCGAATGGAGATGGTGTTGTGGAATTGCGACGTGGCGGGGAACAAGGCGCTTTACTTTCCACGATGAAAGTTTCCGCCGCGAAAGATTGGAAAGAAATGAAGTTTCCGGTAAGTGGTGTTGAAGTGGGCACACACGATCTGGTGGTGGTACTGAAGCAAGGTACTCCGGTGGAAATTGATTGGGTTCGGTTTGAGTGACCCCCTTGAATTGGAAAAAAACTTTAGGGCTGACTTTTATTAAAAGCTAAAGGGCCGCGGTAAGCGACCCTTTAAAAACTTAAACTTAGTTACGTTGCATGAATGCAAGAGGCTTTACTAAGCATCATGAAGCAAAATTAAGTCTTAATGCCGAGTTTTGCAAAAACTAATTTGCTGATGAGGTTTAATAAAATAAGACTTTATTTTTCTCCCCAACGTATTGATAGATACCTGGTTGCCAGCGGAAATAGTAAGGCCAGGGCAATCAGCCTTTACAAGGCGAATCTAAGGGTCGCGCAATCTTTTCATCCCCTGTTAGGGGCTTTGGAAGTGGCCCTGCGAAATCAGATCAATACCATATTGACTGCACATTTTGGGGATGCAGACTGGATAATTAATCAGAAGAAAGGGTTCATGGTTGATCCATCTCTAACTTACATGGATCGTAGAAGGGGAGTAAGGGTGGTAAATGATTTTCTGAAAATGTCTGTCGAGAAATCAGAGAGAAGATTCAGGCGTTTGGGTATCCCTGTCTCAAGCGGTAAAATCATCTCAGATCAGTCTTTAGGTTTTTGGACAGACTTGTTCGAAGTGCATCACTACAAGTTGCTTTTAGGAAGACCAATAAAGGCATTTAATCATCTTCCTCCAGGACATGGAAGAAAGGAGGTTAGTGAAAGGCTCACCAAAATAAGATTAATGAGAAACAGGATAAACCATAACGAACCAGTATGTTTTAAGGGCTCCTGTATCGATTTCTCCTGTGTTGAAGATGTTTATTCGGCAGCAATTGACATATTATCCTGGATAGACCCTGAACTTGTGAGTTGGGTAAAGGATATCAATGGCGTGCAATCAAAGATCGCTAAAGCAAAGGCGTTATAGGTAATACTCACACCACCAGTTCCAGCAATAATATCCCTCCAAGTCCCGCAACTGAAATAATACTTTCCATCACCGTCCACGAAAGGAAGGTTTGTTTCATCGAAAGGTTGAAGAATTCTTTAAACATCCAGAAGCCGGAGTCGTTCACATGAGAACCGAAAACGCTGCCCGTGCCCACGGCCAGTACCATTAATTCCGGGGAGGCCGCACCGGATGCTACTAACGGTGTAACTACGCCTGCGGCTGTTATGCCCGCTACGGTAGCGGAACCGATGGTGATGCGCAGGAATGCCGTGACGGTCCACGCGAAAATAAGCGGTGGCATTCGCCACCTGGTGCTGAAGGCGGCGATATACTGATCGGTGCCGCTGTCCTGTAGTACCTGTTTAAATACACCGCCCGCTGTAATGATGAGCATGATACCCGCGATACCCGCAATGGCTTCATTGAGCCACCGCATGGTGGTGGTGGCGGAATGCCCGCGTTGAATACCAAGTTGCCAGGTGGCGAGGAACACGGAGCACAGCAGCGCTATGGTGGGGTCGCCGAGGAAAAGAAAGAATTTCTGCAGGTTTCCTTCTGGTAAAAAGTAGGTGGCCACCACGGCCAGCGTAATCAGGATTACAGGCAGCAATCCCAGCAAAAAGCTGGGCAATACTGGAGGGAGCGCTTTAGCGGGCTGCGGTTCTTGCGCTATAACGGGTTCGGTCAGTTGCAGTTTAATGGAGCGGAGGTTCCTGCCCAGCAACGGGCCGGCGATGATGACTACAGGAACCGTGATCAGAAGGCCGTAGATCAGGGTTTTGCCCATGTCCGCGCCGAAGGCGTTCACGAGGAATACAGGTGCCGGGTGTGGCGGCAGGAAACAATGGGTGGCGGATAAAGATGCCGCCATCGGAATGGCCACATACAGTAATGGAAGATTGGCCTTCCGGGAGATTGAAAAAACCAATGGCACTAATATCACAAATCCCGCATTGTAATAGAGCGGTAGTCCCACCAGGAAACCTGTGAGCAATACGGCCCACTGAATGCGCTTCGGCCCAAAACTATTGATAAGCGTGGTTGCTATTTTTTCAGCGGCGCCACTGCTCTCCAGTATCTTTCCCAATATCGCGCCCAGGCAAATGATGAGTGCCAGTCCGCCAAGGGTGCTGCCCACGCCTTTTTCGATCGACTTCACCAACTGCATCGGTTCCATACCCAGTAAGAGGCCCGATAGTATTGCTATGAAAAGCAGAGACAGGAAGGGGCTTACTTTTTTATAGGTAAGGAAAAGTTGTATGCCCACCGCGAGCAATATGACCAATAGTTCCATGGCGTGTATTTAGTGTGCCCTGTATCGTTAGTTTGTGAACGGTTATTGAACGGTGTTCACCAGCGCGCCGATCCCATCTATGGCAATAGTGATCTGGTCTCCGGCCTGCAGGGTGAACGGGTGGTCGGGCACAATGCCTGTGCCGGTCATAATCATGCAGCCATGTGGGAAGCTGCTCTCCCTGAAAATGAAGGATACCAACTCTTTCGGCGTACGCTTCATCTGGCTGATGGCGATACTGCCCTGGAACACAACTGCATTGTTCCGATGTATAGTGAGGTGAATCTGTGTTTGCTGGTCCAGTGGCGCGTCGGTAAGGTACACGCAGGGCCCTAATGCCGCGCAGCCGTCATAAGTTTTGGCCTGTGGCAGGTAGAGCGGGTTTTCTCCTTCAATGCTGCGACTGCTCATGTCGTTGCCGATTGTGTATCCGATGATTTTTCCTGAACTGGTGACCACCAGTGTAAGTTCCGGTTCGGGTACATCCCAGGTGCTGTCTTTTCTGATGCGTACCTTGCCGTTGTTGCCGGATACGCGGAACGGGTTGCTTTTAAAAAAACATTCGGGCCGTTCCGCCTCATATACTTTGCCGTAAAAATCAGCGCCGCCAGCGGCTTTACTTTCTTCCTGCCTGCCCACCATACTTCTGTAATAGGTTACGCCGCAGGCCCATAGTTCCTGATGACTGCCGATGGGCGCAAGCGCATCCTGAACGACGGATGCATCTGTGGCCGGCAGTTCGTTGCTTAGAGCGATGGCACATTGCAGCGCGTTGTCGTTGTTGATGAACGTATCCCATTGTTCATTTTCCGCGAGGTAGAAGGTGTTGTCCTTTTCAATCACCAGGCCTTTTCTTGTGTTGTAGATTTTCATGATGGAAGCGTTATTTCAGTTTTATGCGCAGCAGGTACATGTCGTTGGTAACGAATAATGTTTTTTCATCGGCGGAGAGGGCACAGTTGCTCGCCGGATTTTCCAGCCGGATGATGCCCAGTTTTTTCCCTTCTTTGCTGAAGATATAAATGCCGCCGGGGCCTGTCGCGAAAACAATGCCCTGTTTGCTGATCTTTAATCCGTCAGGCAGTCCTTTCCAGTTGCGTTCCCTTTCTTTGAGGTGGAAGAATATTTTCCCGTTGGAAAGCTGGTCGCCGTTCACATCGTACATGTACCAGAACGGCTTTGCCGGATCGCTGTTGGCGATAAGCAATTTCTTGTGTCCGGGGAAGAAGGCTATCCCGTTGGGGCGTGTAATGGAATCGGTAAGAAGAACTATGGTGCCGTCTTTTTTAAGTTTATAAACACCGTTGAAAGGGAGTTCTTTGGATGGATCCCTGTCGTTCTGGGTTGGAAGTCCGTAAGGAGGATCGGTGAAGAACAGTTCTCCTTTGTTGTTGAAAGCGCAATCGTTCGGACTGCTGAACTTCTTCCCGTTATACGTGGCCGCCAGTGTGGTGAATTCAGGTTGAGGCGCGTTCAGGGGCGCATCCATCCGGGCCATTTGCCGGTTGCCGTGCTGGCACAATACAAGTTCTCCTTTTTCATTGAGCGTAAGTCCGTTGCTGCCCGGTTCTTTAGACTGGCTCTTCATTTTTCCGGTATAGCCACTGGGCGAAAGATAGGTTTCCATACCATTGGCTTCCGTCCATTTGTATACGGTGTTTTTAGGGACATCACTAAACAACAGCATGTTGTGTTGTGGTACCCAAAGTGGTCCTTCACTCCATTCAAATCCTTCAGCGATGATCTCCGCACGTGTGTTCGTGTCAATGATTTTATCCAGCGCCTGATCGAACCTCAGGATAGCGCCGGTTTCAGGGAAAACTTTTCTTTCCTGTGCCATGGTATTGTAACTGAAGCCTACAAAGGTGAGCAGGAGGGTGTAATGAAAGCAATTCATTGTCTCGTTTTATTGTTCATCAATATACCGCATATTCCTCACCCATCAATGTGAATCGCGGGTCACTTCGCTGCCGCTGCTTCCTTGCAGAAAATCGAGGTCGGCGCCTTTGTCTGCTCCCAAAACATGTTGTACATACAGGCTCACGTAGCCTCTGGTGGCGGCAGGCTGTGGTTTTACCCATGCCGCCCTTCTTTTGGCCAGTTCTTCATCACTTACATGGAGGTGGAGTTTTCTTTGGGCCACGTCCAGTTCAATCATGTCGCCGTTCTGCACCAACGCCAGGTTTCCGCCAATGGCGCTTTCGGGTGAAACGTGCAGTACAGCGGTTCCGTAAGCGGTGCCACTCATTCGTCCATCGCTGATGCGTACCATATCGGTGATGCCTTTCATCAGCACTTTTTTAGGAAGGGCCATATTGCCTACTTCAGGCATTCCGGGGTAACCCACGGGCCCCACATATTTCAGTACCATCACGCAGGTTTCATCAATATCAAGTTCAGGATCATCAATCCTTGCATTATAGTCTTCAATGCTTTCAAATACCACGGCCCGCCCTGTATGTTGCATCAGGGCCGGTGTGGCCGCGGATGGTTTAATGACCGCGCCATTCTCCGCCAGGTTGCCTTTCACGATCACGCAGCCGCCTTCGGGGATGAGTGGTTCGTTATAGGGGAAGATCACATCATTGTTGTAACAATCCGTGGTGCCTTTGATATTGTCGTGGTGGTTCTTTCCTGTAACCGTGATCACGTTTTTATGCAGGGTGTCTTTCAATTCGTTGAGGATAACGGGCAGACCACCGGCGTAGAAGAAGTCTTCCATCAGGTATTTGCCGGATGGCATCAGGTTGAGCAGGAGGGGTATCTTGCTGCCGATGGTATCGAAATCTTCGAGGTCCAGGTCCACGCCAATTCTTCCGGCAATGGCCAGCAGGTGGATGATGAAGTTGGAAGAGCCGCCCACTGCCGCGTTCACTTTGATCGCGTTCTCGAAGGCTTCCCTGGTCAGAATTTTGTCGATGGTAAGGTCTTCCCGTACCATATCCACGATGCGTCTTCCGCTGAGTTGCGCCATCACTTTTTTTCTGGAGTCCGCCGCGGGTATGGCGGCCGCGCCGCTGAGGGTAAGGCCGAGTGCTTCCACCATACAGGCCATGGTAGAGGCGGTGCCCATGGTCATGCAATGGCCGATGCTGCGGCTCATGCAGCTTTCGGCGAGTTCGCATTCTTCCTGGCTGATCTTGCCGGTTTTCATGTCTTCGTCAAACTTCCATACATGGGTGCCGCTTCCAATGAGTTGGCCTTTGTAGCGTCCGTTCAGCATGGGGCCGCCGGGCACCACGATGGTGGGAAGTCCTACGCTGGCTGCGCCCATCACCGTGGAGGGCGTGGTTTTATCACAACCTGTAAGTAGTACCACACCATCCAGCGGGTTGGCCCGGATGGATTCTTCCGCGTCCATACTGGCGAGGTTCCTGAAAAGCATGGCGGTGGGCTTCATCAGTGTTTCTCCCAGACTCATGATGGGAAACTCCAGGGGGAAACCTCCTGCTTCCAGTACACCTCTTTTTACGGCTTCGGCATGTTCCCTGAAATGCGCGTTGCAGGGCGTGAGTTCGCTGAAGGTATTGCAGATGCCAATTACGGGGCGCCCATCAAACATGTCGGTGGGCATGCCCTGGTTCTTCATCCAGCTGCGGTAAATGATCCCGTCTTTGTCCTTGCGGCCAAACCAATGCCGGCTTCTTAAATTCTTGATCATCGTCTTCTGATTTGAATTTGTGAAACAGTATGTTACTGTTATATGAGCTTTCGTTCTCCGTTTACCAGTCTTTGGATAGCGAGCGGGTTATCATGTTTCAATTCATCGGGCAGCAGTGCATCGGGCATATTCTGGTAACACACGGGTCGTGTGAACCGGTATATGGCTGCCGTGCCTACTGAGGTGGTTTTGCTGTCGGTGGTGGAAGGAAAAGGGCCGCCATGCACCATGGCGCTGCAAACCTCCACGCCGGTGGGGAATCCGTTGACCACGATCCTGCCCACTTTTCTTTCCAGTATATGGATCAGTTCGCCGTATTCCGCCAGTTCCCGCTCCGTGCCATGCACTGTTGCCGTTAAATGTCCTGAAAGATCGCTTGCTATCTGCAAAAGTTCTTCCTTTGACGTTACGGCCACGACCATACTTGCGGGACCAAAAACTTCATGGCTCAAAGATGGATTGGATCGGAACGTACCGGCAGCTGTTGCCAATAAAACCGGCGTGCCGTTATTCTTTCCTTCGGATGGATTATTGCTAGTGGCGAGTTCTTCCACACCCGCGGCCTTACGGTTCTTTTCCAATCCTTCTTGATACGATTTGGCTATGCCGGGAGATAGCATTACACCACCAGTCGTTTTAGAGAATGCTGTTTTCAATTGTGGTTTAAATTGATCTCCTTCACTTGACTGATAGAATAGTAAACCGGGATTGGTGCAGAACTGTCCCACGCCGAGGGTCACGGAACCTGCATAAGCCGCCGCTATTTCAGCGCCTTTTGTTTCCATGATTTCAGGTAGAATGAAAACAGGGTTGGTGCTGCCCATTTCCGCATATACGGGAATGGGTTCCGGCCTTGTAACCGCGGCATCATACAACGCCTTTCCGCCTTTGTAAGAGCCGGTGAAGCCCACCGCTTTTACTTCCGGGTGTTTTACGAGTTGAATGCCGGTGGTGGTGCCGTCTCCAAAAAGCAGGGAGAATACACCATCGGGCATATTCATTTTTCGGGCCGCTTCCATAATGGCCCTGCCCACAATGGCGGAAGTGGCGGGATGCGCGCTGTGCGCCTTCACGATTACGGGGCATCCTGCTGCCAATGCTGAGGCTGTGTCGCCACCGGCAACGGAAAACGCGAGTGGGAAATTACTGGCGCCGAATACCACTACGGGCCCTAATGCCACTTGCATATAACGCAGGTCCGGTTTGGGAATGGGCGTACGTTCCGGGAGCGCGGTTTCAATGCGTGCGTCCACCCAGGAACCTTCTTTCAAAAGATCGGCGAACATTTTCAGTTGGTTCACCGTTCTGCCCCTTTCATTTTCGATGCGGGCTTTTGGAAGACCGGTTTCGTTAGAGCAGACAGCGATCAATTCTTCTCCGGCCAACATGATTTGTGCCGCTATCGTTTCAAGGAAAAGCGCTTTAATGGAGCTGGGTAATTTGCTGTACCGGGGGAAGGCGGCCGCGGCTTTTTCCGCTGCGCTGTTCACTTCCTGTTCGGTCGCTTTGAAAAACAGGTACCCGTTGTGCTGATCTGTACCGGGGTTGTACGATTGAAAGGTCTCTGTTCCTACCGCTGAAAATTCGTACCCGATAATGTGCTTTTCTTCCTTCATTGATGAAAATTTGATCGCTGCCTGCTGTTGTTTTCACTATAACCGCTTCCTGAGCCGGTTAGTTGTCCCAGAATATCCTGGTAGTAAGATTATCTTGTCCGCCCATGCTGGTTACGGCTTCCTGGTAATTGGCGTTGTTCCTGGCCGATTCTTCGTTGGGATAGGCGAATCTTCTCGCGAAGCCTCCCTGAAGGTTGTTGTTGTAACCGTTTGGGGTAAGTGTAGGGAAGCCGCTTCTCCTGAAGTTGGCGAATCCTTCGGCGCCATTGCCCAGGCTCGCGATCCAGTATTGCGTATTAATGAGTTCCAGCGCGTTGCCCGCGTTCCAGGCCACGCCCGGCATAGTGAGGTAACTATTCTGTGCGGATTCTGGTATGGCCACCGCCGGCACGTTGGGATAGAGGGAATATTCATCCATGGATGCTTTTACCCCCGCCTCATAGTATTGCTGCGCGGTAAGCGCGCCTGAAAGTCCCGTTAACCATCCTCTTTGGGCGGCCTCCGCGAGCAGCAATTTTGTTTGCGCGTTCGTAACATAGAAAACCGGTGCCGTGGCGCTGCCGAATACGGAGAAATTAAGTTGCGAATAGTTTTGTCCTGTACCGTTAGTGCCTCTGTAACCAGGATAATTGAGTACGCTGGTTTGGTCGTAGCCTACGGGGAAGCCGAACTGCGCGGCCATCGTGGTGTCTGGAGTGAGCGCCAGCGCCTGGTTGGGGTCGGCGTATTTTCCTGCGATGTACTTGAGGCGCGGGTCGCTGAAGTTTTTCATCCTGTTCACGAAAGGTTCCGCGAGGTAATAGAAATAAGGGTTCGTGGCGCGCGGACCATTGTTGAGCTGGTTCACATACACGGAGGTGAACCTGATCTTAGCGTTGTCCGCGTTGGTCTGCATCAGGCCGGCATTGTAGGCCTCCTGCACGATGCTGCGGGCTTTGTTCGCGTCGATCTTCGAGTAGCGCATGCCCATCCGGAGCAGTAAGGAGTTGCCAAACCTTTTCCATTTGGTGGCCTGGTCGGTGGCAGACTCGCTTCCATACAAAAGGTCTTCCTTAACACCTGCCTTGGTACCATCCAGCGCCGCAACTGCGGATTTGATTTCATTGTACAGTGCTTCGTAGATGACTTCGTCCTTATCATACTTGGGGTAGAAGGTCGCTTCGAGGAAGGCTTTACCTGCTTGTGAATAGGGTACATCACCATAAGTATCCACCAGCGTCATGTAGATATAGGATTTCCAGAGGCGTGTCTGGTTGTACAGGTTTACTTTGTCCGGATTGTCTTTCACTAAACTGAGTATCTGTTCAATCAGTTTGATGGAGTTGGGGTAGTTGTCGTTCCAGCGGGGCACATTGAAGTTGTTGTTGTCTTCATTGAAGTTGAATCCCGCGGTGGCCCCGGTGTTGTAAGCATTCACAAACTGCTGTACAATGGTTTGCTCTCCTTCCCAGAATCCGGGATGGGTAAGCCTTTGTACGTTGGTGAACAGTAAAGCCGGTTCAATGGTAGTCAGCGCATAAGGATTGGTGTTGATCTCCTCGAATTCCTTGTCGCAGCTGGCGAGGAAAAATAACGAGACGGGCAATAATATATATCGGTTGATCTTTTTCATAAAGCAATAGTTTAGAACTTCACATTTAGGTTCACTCCATAGTTGCGTGTGGTGGGCAGTGTGGTTTGTTCGTAGCCCACGCGGCTGTCGCCGGAAGAGGCGAATGCTTCAGGATCGAGGTCATCGATGTATTTCTTGATGATGGCCACGTTCCGGCAGGAAGCGGAGAGCGACAGTCCCTTCACGAATTTCAGTTTGTTGCTTACCAGTTGGGTGAAGTCGTAGGAGATCGTGATGTTCCTCAGTTTTATGAAGTCTGATTTGAAAACGAAAGGATCGGCGATCTGGAGGTTGCGGTAATCGGTGTAGAAAAGCTGGGGGTCCACCGCCGTAGTATTGGGGGAGCCGTCGCCTTTCACGCCGGGGAATATAACGCCGCCCTCGCGGCCCACGAGTGATTTTTTGGTATGGCCCTGGCGCAGCCCGTTGAGTGCGGTGGAAGAAATTACTTTACCACCCGCTTTGTAATCGAAGTGCACCAGCATGCTCAGTTTTTTGTACCGGAACACGTTGTTCCATCCGCCGGTGAATTTAGGCAGCGCGCTGCCGAAAAGTACATCGGGCCCAGTGCTGGCTTGCAGACGGCCATTGTTGTTCAGCACAATTTCTCCTTTCGCGTTGCGGAGGTATGTTTTCGCGGCCAACTGGTTCAATGGTTTGCCTACTTCATACACGAGTGAGCCAAGGAACTCGTTCCCGCCGAAAGAAGCCACGATCAGCCTGTTGGTGTTCGGCGCCAATGCGAGTACTTCGGTGCTGTTGGTCGCGGTATTGAAGGAACTGCTCCAGGTGAAATCTTTGTTTTTTACCGGGATCACTTCCAGCATGAATTCTACGCCCCTGTTTTGAAGGGAACCGAGGTTCAGCGGCGTGCCGGTGTACCCGGAAGCATTGGAGATTTCAACGGTAAGAATCTGGTCCCTGGTTTGTTTGTCGTAGGCGGCCACATCCAGGTTCACCCTGTTGCCGAACATTTTCAGTTCAATGCCGATCTCTTTTTCACGTACGCTAAATGGGCGCAGCAGGGGGTTGGGGCTTGATCCGTTGGCGATAGTGCCCAGACTCATGCCGTTGAACTGGTTGGGGAGGATACCGTAAGCGAGCACGCCTGTGAACGCGTTGATGCCGTTTGCGCTGCCCACATCCGCGTAAGAGGCGCGCAGTTTACCATAGTTGAGCCAGGTCTGGCTTTTCAGCAGTTCGGAAAAGATAAAGCTGCCGCTGAAGGAGGGGTAGAAGTAGTTGTTGTTGGCCGGATTCAGTACCGTGAACCAGTCGTTGCGCCCGGTCACGTTAAGATACAGCAGGTTTTTATAGCCAAACTCCGCGAACCCATACAGGGAGTTCACCCTTTCCCGGTACACCGTAAAGTTGGTGGGGTTATTGGGATCGGATTTGTTGAGACCGTTCTCAAAGGAATAAAGGTCTCTCACTACGAAGTCCAGTACGCTTTGGTTAAAAGTACGGCTATAGTTGGTGTAGATGTTGCCGCCCACACTCAGGTCAATCGAGAAATCTCCGAACTGGTGGTTGCCGCCCAGCAGGAAATCGGCATTGATCTGCCTGTTGGTGGAAGTGTTGGCGCTGTAGGTGCCGTTAAAGCCGGTGCCTGCCTGGTTAAGCGGTGTAGAGGTACCTACGCCGGTGGGGAAATTCTGTTCCAGGAAAGAAACGCCGTAGTCCATATTCATCCGGCCTTGCAGGTACAGCCATTTGGTGAAGTCGTATTTGATGGTAGCCGTGCCCAGCAGGCGGTCCCTTTTGTTGATGATGAATTGTCTTGGCATCAGGAAGTAGGGATTGAAAAGGGTGGTCTGGAAACCGGAGGTTTGTGTTTCCGTTCCATTCGGGGCCACTGCTTTTTCTTTCAATACATCCAGGCCAATCGAATTGGCGATCCGGTTAAGGAAGTTGGGGGATCCGGCACCCTGTACGCCCACCTGCGGCGGGTTTTTATTCTCTTCGTTGGTGTAATTCATGTTCAGCATAACGTTCAGCTTATCGGATATGCTGTGGTTTACGCCGAGGTTGAAAATCCTTTTGTAATAGGTGTTGTTGGGGGCAATGCCTTTTGCTTCCTGGTTGGAATAGGAGGCCCGGAAGCTGCTGGTGGCGTTGCCGCCGGAAAACGCGATGGTGTTGGTGAAGGTGGTGCCCGTGCGGAAAAATTCTTTGATCCTGTTGGGATGCGCCACGTAAGGGCGCATTACACCATCGAACTGTATGGTGGGTGCGCCGTCCAGTTTCGCGCCCCAGCCGAATTGTCCGGTAGTGATGGCCTGGCCTTGTGTAGTGGGCCTTACCCCAGCCTGTCCCTGACCATATTCCATCTGGTAATCGGTGAAATCAAGTACTTCATCACGGGTATAATTGGAGATGAACTCCACGCCCAGGCCGGTATTCTTCGCTCCGTTCTTGGTGGTGATGATAATGGCCCCGTTGGCGGCCCTTGAGCCGTAAAGCGCGGCGGCGGTAGCACCTTTCAGTACGGTCATACTTTCGATATCGTCGGGGTTGATCTGTTGCATGTTGTCGCCCAGGTCAATAGAAGCGTTGCCTGAGGCGCCCCTTGCGCCCTGGTCCATCGGTAAACCGTTAATGACGATGAGCGGGGCGTTGTTGGCGCCGTTAAAGGCGGACTGCCCGCGTAGGCGAATCTTGGTGCTGGCGCCCGCGCCGGAACTGGGTGGTGAAATATCCAGGCCGGCCACCTTTCCTTCCAGTGCGCCCATCATGTTGATGGTGCGGTTCTGTTGCATTTCGTTCACCCTGACGGTTTCCGCGGAATAACCCAGTTTTTTGGATTCCCTTTTGATACCCAGGGCCGTTACCACCACCATGTCCAGGTTGTTGCCTTCGGCGCGGTACATGGTAACGGACAACGTTGTTCTTCCATTCAGGGTTATTTCCTGCGTGCCGTAGCCGACATTACTGACTACGATAATGTTGCTTCCTCCGGCATTGAGGCTGAAGTTGCCGGAAGCGTCGGTGGTGGTGGCGTTGGAAGTGCCTTTGGCGGAAACAGTGGCGCCATTGAGCGGTTGGTTCTTTTCATCGGTAACGGTACCGGTTACTCTTTGAGCGCTCGCGGCATGTACGGTGAAAAAAAAGAGGGTGGAAATGAACAGCCTGTAAAAGCCAGGCTTAAGCCTGAGCGGCAGATGTACATTCATAAAGCAAGTCGTTTTGTTTAAAAAATATGATTCAGAAAGAGGAACTTTCTGCTGGTAGGTTTAACAATCGTAACACTAAAGTAGACAGATCGCCAACTAATAACTTCCAATTTTTAACATCGTTGAATTTTGTAAATTCAATACATGTATTTTCCCTTTCTTTACTACCGTTATCATTAAACGATTGCCCGGGAATAAGTTGTTCATTTATACCCGATCCTGCTTATGAACCAATTTGTACTTCGCCAACATAGTGCACCGGAACTCAAATTGTTCCCGCATATCCTGGAGATCGGGGTGGTGAAGAATTCCGCTATTCATCTGCATGGCTTTCCCTGCGCTTCGGAAAATTGTTTGCGTTTCTATTTTATCCAGGATGGAAAATTTGAATGGAAGATAGAAGGTCGAAATTATACGCTCTTTCCGGGGGATGTAGCGCTGGTACTACCCGGCGCTGCTTTCGGCAGTCCCGATGATGTGTTGGAGATCGGTACTTTTTTATGGCTCTACCTTCAGGTGAGCACGAACGAGGAATGTACGCTGGCCACGGGCTCCTGGAGCGGACTTTCCGCGGCCGAGAACATCGCCATCTGTAAAATGCTGCAAAGGGACCACACACCGGTGCTGCACAAATGCCAGGAAGCGGGTTCGATACTCAGGAACATTCAGGCTGAATTGTTTAATAAGGACATTGGTTTCGAAACACGGGTCAATCATTTACTGGATGACCTGCTGATTCAACTGGCCCGGCAATGCACCAGGATGAATAACCCCGGCAGGGACTTCCCCAAAACATTCATGGCTTTGGAACAGGAACTGCGGAAGAACCTTTCCCACCAGTGGACGGTAGACGAAATGGCTGGTTTCGTTGGACTGGGAACCACACTCTTCAACGAAAAAGTAAAAAGTTATTCCGGATTCTCTCCACTCAGTTACCTCATCAATATCAGGATTTCAGAAGCGATGAAATTATTGAAACGTCCCGATGTGAGTTTAACGGACATCGCTTTCGATACCGGGTTCTATTCTTCCCAGCACTTTTCAACCACTTTCAAGAAACTGACCGGCTACACCCCAAGTCAGTTCCGCAAAAATCATTCGCGTACAAAATAAACGGACTATGGAATGCATCATCACCATCGAACTAGGAACGAACGCTGTAAGGGTATATGCCTTCGACCTGAAAGGAAATATCATTGGTTCGCTGAAGGGGTATTGCCCCACTTTCCATAGTGAACCGGATTACAGCGAACAGGATCCCGACCAGGTGTTCATCACCATGTTGTATGTATTGAAGAACCTGCTGAACGAGATGATTCATCCGAAAAAATACCGGGTGTCGCGCATCTGTTTCAGTTCTTCCATGCACAGTGTGCTGGCCGTGGATAAAAAGGGCAACCCGATGGGCAACGCCATTACCTGGGCCGATAACAGGGCGATAAAGGAAGCGGAAACGCTGAAGGGGTCTTCCCTCGGGAAAAGGATTTACAATGCTACGGGTACGCCGCTGCACCCCATGTCGCCGCTTACCAAAATCGCCTGGATCAAAAACAATGAAAAGGATAAATTCAAACAGGTCAGTAAATTTCTCTCGCTCAAAGCGTACATCCTCCAGCAGCTTACCGGGGAGTACATGATCGATTACAGCATCGCCTCCGCCACAGGATTGCTCAATATCCACAAGATCAAATGGGATGCCGACGCGTTGAAATTCGCGGGTATCAACGCAGGCATGTTGCCCGACCCCGTTCCCGTTTTTACCAAAGCGGGGAAACTGAGTAAGGCCCACCAGACCTCACTGGGCCTGTCTGCCGATACCACGATACTGGTTGGTTCCAGCGACGGATGCATGGCCATACTGGGCGATGGTGTGAACGGTGAAGGAATGGCCACCATTACCGTGGAAGACAGTGGCGCCGTACGTGTGATGGGCAATAAAGTACTGCAGGATGAGAAACAACGTTTCTTCAACTACCTGCTTACTGAAAACCTCTATGTGTCCGGTGGACCCACCAACAACGGCGGGGTTATTTTTGAATGGTTCACCAGGCAGTTCGGCGATTTCAGGAACCTCTTCGATATTGAACAGAGTATGATGGAACTCATCAGCGAAGCATCTAAAGTGGCGCCAGGTTCTGATGGGCTGCTTTTCCTGCCTTACCTGCTCGGGGAACGCGCGCCCATTTGGAACGCCAACGCGCGTGGCGTGTATTTCGGGATGAACATCAAACACGAAAAAGCACATTTTGTACGCGCCACTATTGAAGGAATCCTGTATGAAATATACAGCATCGGTAAAACTCTGGAGGAACACCGTAAAATAAATAGTCTGTGCATAAACGGTAGTTTCGGAAGCATTCCGTTTTTTACACAGTTGGTGTCGCATATTTACAATAAACCGGTTCGTTTAAGGCAGCACTACCACAGTGTGAGTTACGGCGCTTACCTGCTGAGCGCTACTGAAATGGGGATATACGCTTCGCTGGAGGAAGCCGCGAAAACGGTGGTGCTGGCCGATATGGTAACACCGGACAAGCAGGTGCACAAACTGTACATGAAATACTATAAAATATTTGAACGGCTCAGTACAAAGTTGTCGGGCGAGTTTGAAGCGATTGCCGCTTTACAGCACCCCTAGTTTTAATTCTTCATTTTGATCAACGATTGCTTATGTCATTTACAAAATATACCAGGTTGTTTTACGGACTTTCGGCGGCCTGCATGATGGCTGCGGCTGTATGTTGGTTTACCGGAAATATCAACATAACAGGCTGGGTGCTCAGTCTTTCTTTTGTATGCATTGCATTGGCTTTCAGGGGAAGTCCTGTTTTAAAAGGCATGTCGTTTACTGCTTTTATCTTCGCTTCGGTGGCGCTGGCCATGTTTCATCCCGGATATTTTATACAATGGGGCGATTTTAAATTGAGCGGCGCCATCATTCCATTGATACAGGTGCTGATGTTCGGTATGGGTTCTTCCATGGGCTGGAAAGATTTCGCAGCTATCGCCCGGTCGCCTAAAGGTGTGTTGATCGGAGTGCTGAGCCAGTTCACCATTATGCCTTTTCTCGGTTATGCGCTGGCGGGTGTTTCCGGGCTTGAACCGGAGATCGCCGCAGGCATCATCCTGATCGGTTGTTCACCCAGCGGACTCGCTTCTAATGTAATGGCTTACCTCGCGAAGGCCAACCTGGCGCTTTCTGTTACCATCACCTCTATTACCACGTTGATTGCGCCGTTGGTAACGCCATTGCTCATGCGCCTGCTTGCGGGCGCGCTGGTGGAAATTGATGTGCTGAGCATGATGTGGGATATCCTGAAAATGATCATCATCCCGATAGGGGCGGGACTCTTGTTCAACAGACTTTTAAAAGGAAGGATACAATGGCTGGACGATGCGATGCCTTTCATCTCCATGTTCAGTATCGCCGCCATCGTTACTATCATTACTGCCGCGGGAAGAGACCATCTCCTGAAGATCGGCGCTTTGTTGATCGTGCTGGCACTGGTACACAATGCGTTTGGGTATTTACTTGGTTATTGGAGCGGCAGGCTGTTGCGGATGCCGGAAAAAGATTGCCGTACCATCGCAATAGAAGTGGGGATGCAGAATGCAGGATTGGCTTCGGGTATCGCGAAGGAAATGGGTAAAGTGGCCACGGTGGGACTGGCCGCCGCGGTGTTCGCGCCCCTGATGAACGTGACCGGATCGGCCCTGGCCAGCTGGTGGCACAACCGGTTGCCCAAAGAAACGGATGCCGACGCGGCGAAGGAGGAATTGATTCATTCAACTTAAAACAAGTCTTATGATAAAAGCGAAAACCATTTTTGTGTTGCTGCTGGTTATACTGGGGCAGCAAAGTATCGCGCAGCAAGTGCAGATTTCCAAAGAACAACTGATCGCGCTTACCCCGGAATGGAAGGGGGAACGTTTTCCCGATGGACGCCCAAAAGTCTCCGATAAAATCCTTACACGCATGAAAGCGGTGAGCGTGGAAGAGGCCTGGGCCGTGATGAAAAATGCAGGATACGCCTACCAGATCGCGGAAGGATGGGAGCGGATCAACCCGGACAGTGTGCTGGTGGGAAGAGCGGTTACGGCCACCTTCATGCCAGGACGGCCCGATGTGTGGAAGGCCATTGATTCGGCGGGAAAGAAAACGGGAAAAAGGGGGCAGAACACCTGGGCGGTGGACCTTCTCGTTAAAGGGGATGTGTATGTGGCCGATCAGTTCGGGGCGAAAAGGAATGGCCCTACCATCGGGGACAACGTGGGGAACGCCATCTACGCGAAATCGGGTAACGGTATCGTTTATGACGGCGCGCTGCGCGATGTGGAAGGTTTGAAAGAAATCGGCGGTTTTACTTCGTTCTATACCAGTTATGATCCTTCCCACCACAATCCGCCCGGAGACCTGAATACGATGATCGTAGGCATCAACCAGCCCACAAGGATACGAACAGTTACCGTAATGCCGGGTGATGTGGTGCTGGGTAAAATGGGCGTGGTGGTATTCGTGCCGCCGCACCTGGCGGAAAAAGTGGTAACCACTTCGGAGATTGTGCGGTTGCGCGATATGTTCGGCCATGAAAGACTTCGGGAGGGAAAATATACCGCAGGGCAGATCGATGCCCGCTGGTCCGATGAAATTGAACGCGATTTCTCGAAATGGCTGAACGATCATATCAACGAATTGCCCGTCGCGAAAGAACAGATCCAGGAGTTTCTGAAAGAAAGAACCTGGTAGCGGTCATTTTTAAATCATTCATTCAAAACAAAATATATGTCTGACTATAATTCAAGGAGGTCCTTTCTATCCAAAGCAGCCATCGCTTCGGCCATGGCGCCCTTCGCTTCGCTCAATGTATTCGGGAATGGGTACGAAAAAGCTGTGGACGATTATTCGAAACCTTCCGCGCCTTCCGATCTGAAAATAACGGAGATTAAATGCGGGTACATCAGGGGAAGTCTGTTCGTGAAGATTTTTACCAACCAGGATATTTATGGTTGCGGAGAAGGGGTGGATGCCGTAATGGGTACTTATCACCTCGTGAAAAACTTCGAAATGCGCCTCAAAGGCCGGAATCCTTTGGATGTGCACCGTTTGTTTGAAGACATTCGCAAAGGGGGATTTTTTCAGGGCGCGCAGGCGGGTATGTACGTGGCAGTACTATCAGCCATAGAAACGGCGCTCTGGGATATTGCCGGGAAAGCCCTGAATGTGCCGGTGTACCGGTTGCTGGGCGGAAAGTTCCGCGACAAGATCAGGGTGTATTGCGATACGGCCCTGTACCAGCGCAACCTGCCGCAACCCAAAGATTTCGCGGAAGCCGCCGCAAAGTCAAAAAGCATGGGCTTCAACGCCATCAAGTTCGACCTCGATCAATTCAATGACCCCAACAAATATGACCGCTACAACTGGACCGCCAGTCCGGGCGAATTGCAGCGCATGTACGACCAGGTGGCCGCTGCGCGGCAGGCCGTTGGTCCCAATGTGGATATTCTGGTGGATATGCATGGCCGTTATGACGCCGTTACCGGCCACGCGGTAGCGAAAAGACTGGAGCCGCTCAACCTGCTCTGGCTGGAAGAGCCCACGCCTGCCGAAAATGTGCAGGCGTATAAATCCATCAGGGATTCTTCTTCCACCCCCATAGCCGCAGGCGAGAACCAATACCTGGCCTATGGTTTCCGTGAAATGCTGGAGATCGGCGCGGTGGATATTGTGATGCCTGACCTTCAGAAAGCAGGAGGGCTGGGAGAGGGCCAACGCATCGCCAACCTGGCGAACCTTTACTACACGCCATTCGCCCCGCACATGGTGGCTTCTTTCCTCGGTTGTATGGCCGCCTGCCATGTATGCGCCTCCGTGCCCAATTTCCTGATCCTCGAATGGCAATCTTATTTCCATACGGAACCCATGTACAAGGAGATTGTTCAATACGAAGGAGAATGGGTGAAAGACAGTTTCATTACCCTTTCAGAGAAACCGGGCATCGGTGTGGATATGAATATCGACGCCATGAAAAAATACGCGGTGCCCAACGTGCCATTCTTCGTTTAATCCTATATGTTAAGTCATGTGCTCAGGAGAGTTTCACCTTCTTTCCTGTGCGCATGGCTTCATAAATGGCCTGGAGGTATTTCACGTCCCTGCGCCCCATTTCTCCAGGTACAATGCTGGGCTGGTTGTTTTTGATGGATAGCGCGAATGCATCCATTTGTTTCGCCTGTTGGTTCACGGGCGTGAGTTGCATGTCGCCGTTAGGTGTATACCCTCTTTGCCGGCCATAATTGTAAGCTGGTTTCAATTCAAAACTGCCCTGTTCGGCTTCCGCTTTCAGGAAATTGGTGAGGGCGTCGTAAGTGGCGCTTCCTTCCCCTTTAAGTCCGCCTTGAAACTCAAATTCCCAGGAAAGGGATTGTTCCACCTCTTTAAACCGCACCGGGTCGGTTTTTTCACCTTCCACGGCAGTAACGGCAATCGGGTTCATGCCCGATGTATAGCACATGCCCTGCACCACATATATGCCGAGGTCCATTAACGGTCCGCCGCCGGCGTATTGTTTGGAAAGGCGCCATTGTCCGGCTTCCGCTTTAAAGCCGAAAGCACCTGATATTTTTTTCAGGTTGCCGAATACTTTTTGTGTGCCCAGTCTGGCCATCTCCAGGTTGAATGGGTCGAAATGTAACCGGTACCCGATGGAAAATTTTTTACCTGCTTTTTGCTGTGCGGCCAGCATCTTGTCACAATCTTCCACCGTAATGGCCATGGGTTTTTCGCAGATCACGTGTTTGCCTGCCCCGAAACCACGGATGGTATATTCAGCGTGCATGCTGTTGGGTAGCACCACGTAAATGATATCGATGTTCTTGTTGTCCTTTATACGATCGTAATTGTCGTAGTTGTAAATGTTCTCGTCGGGGATATTGTATTTTTCTTTCCAGGTGGGTATTTTGGAAGGCGTTCCGGTAACGATCCCCGCAAGGTAGCAGTGTTCCGTTTGCAGCAACGCTGGCGCGAGTTGTCCGGTGGCGTAATTGCCCAGTCCCACGAGGGCGATGCCGAGTTTCCCATTTTTATCAGGCATTGTGGTTGGTTTTGATGATGATCCCGGAAGCAGGTCCGCGGGGCTGAATAAGGTCATGCCCAGGCCTGCAAGGCCGGATTGATAAAGGAAATTTCTCCGCGATGAACCGATTGTTTTTTTCATAAAATTGTTTTGAATGAATAGAAATCAGGGTGCGGAGGAATGCCGTTTATTCAACCGGGTGAAGCACGGCCGCGAAACCTCCGCGTCGCAGCAGCCGTACATTTACCTTGTCTTTTCGTTCCACTACAAGTTGCCGGGTTGAAAATTCTTTATCGTGTTTGCCATCAGCGATGAGGGTTAGCTTAAATGCTTTTCCCTCCGGCAAAAAATCAAGTGAAATATTGGTTTGTCTTTCCCGCAGTTCCGCACTGATGCCGGCGATGTACCAGGTGTTCCCTTTGCGCCTTGCCATGAAGACGTTTTTGCCGGGCGTACCATCCAGTAAGCGTGTTTCGTCCCACGACGCGGGCACCGTTTTCAGGAAGGATTTCGGCGCGTCGGGCAACTGGCGGTATCCTTCGGGCCGATCGGCCAGGTGCTGCAGTGCGGATTCAAAAATTACGCTGAGCGCCAGCTCGTGGCCATAAGAGGTGAGGTGCGGAAACTGTGAATTGGTGAAGGTGACCGGCGTATAATCCATGGAGCCGACAACATTCCTCGTGAAAGGCAGAATGGTGTTGTGTTCCGGTGCGGTATTGGTAAGATCGGGACCGTTGTTGTACCATTCCGCGCCGCGCACCGCTTCGTAAGTCATCAGGTTGGGGTATGTTCTGGCCCATCCTCTTGGTACGATACAGCCGTGGAAATAGACCATCATTTCAAACTGCGCGGCATCTTCCAGGATGTCGAGGTAATAATTGATCATATCCTGTTTCTCGCTTTCAAAGAAGTCAACTTTCACGCCAACGAATCCCAGTTTTTTCAACTTCGCGAATTCTTCCATCCGGTTTTCATGCGTGAGCATCCTGTCTTTCGGGGTGGAGGATACCCAGGTGTGGTTACCGCCTGAATTGTACCATATCAGTGGTTTCACGCCTTTGGAGCGGATGTATTTCGCGGCGTCTTCCATGTTGCCGCCGTTGGTCATGGCATCCCATTCCCAGTCGAGCAGGGTGTAAGGCCAGTTCATTTCAGCTGCGAGGTCGGCAAAATCGCATACAATCTTGTAATCCCTGGTGCCGTGGTTGCTCGACCAATAGTTCCAGGATACGGTGCCGGGTTTTATCCAGGCTGTATTTTTAATGACCGAAGGCGTGGAAACATCGTCCACCAGCGTAGAGGATACGATGTCTGAAAGACTGCCCATGGTCACCACGCGCCAGGGCGATCGCCAGGGCAGGGTGATGGTGGGTGTCGGCGTTCCTGTTCCGCGGCCATCTCCGGCGTCGGGGAAAGTGAGTTTGTATTTGGTGCTGTCGTTGCGGTTGCTCAGTTTGGTGCCGCAGTAACTTCTGGTGAGGTCGGCCTCGTGGAGCAGGAACCAGCAGGAACTGTCTTTGGGTTGAAAAAGCGCCGGGTAGCCCCATTCCTGCTTTTGCACTTTGTCACCACTCATCGCGGTGTACAATCCTTCGTTGGCGGGGTTCCAGCGTTCCATCCAGCGCTGTGTTTCTTTTGGGATGGTGTAGGTGGTGAACTCGTCTTTTATGATAAAAGTGCCTTGTTTTTCCGGGAACTCGTAGCGGAACACCACGCCGTCGTTGTATGCCCGTATAATGAGGTTAAGTTTCGCTTTGGAAGGATTCTCGAAGAAGACGACCAGTTCATTGCCTTCGTTGGTGCAGAGCGATTTTTTGCCGTGAAGCGCGGTGTACTGTTCCTTAATGGGTGTGGGCTTGCCCACTTTGATGAGTTTTAGTTCGTTTTGAAAATCCTGGTCACTGCGCGATAACCCGAGGTCGATGGCGGGGATGGCTTCTGTTGTGCGGCCATTGTGCGCATAAGAAAGTTTCAGCTGCCACTTCCCGGCTGCGCCGTTGTTCAGACTAAACAATTCAGCCTTCGCTTTCTGGTTGGGGGAAACAATACCCGCCTGCTGGGCTTGAACCGGGATGAATACAATGAATAGAAAAAGGCTACTCAGCAAAATGCGCCGCATGTTTTAGTATTTGTAGAAAGGTAAATTATTTGTCTGTGATGTTCAGGCTGATCATCTTTAAGTTTTTTTCATCCGAACTGTTGCCGTACCAGATTTCGTAAGCGCCCGGCGTAACTTTCATTTCAAAACCAGTTTCATCATAAAATTCAAAAGAGGGGTAAGGCAATTTTATTTCCGCCAACGCTTGTTTCCCGGGCGCCACTTCCACTCTTTTAAATCCTTTTAATGTTCTCAGCGGCCCATTAGTATCGCCGGATTTTTTTACATATACCTGGACAATCTCGATGCCTTTTCTTTTCCCTGTATTTTCAACCGGGATGGTGATGGTCAGTTCCTGGTCCTTGTTTAAAGTAGCGGTGCTGAGTTGCGCCGTTTTAATGTTGAAAGAAGTATAGCTTAATCCATAGCCGAAGGGGAACAGGGGTGTGCTTTGAAGATAGCGGTAAGTTCTTCCTTTCATGGTGTAGTCTTCAAAATCACCGAACTGGGTGGTATCCTTGTAAAAAGTGATGGGCAGTTTTCCCGAAGGGTTGTAGTCGCCGAAAAGCACTTCGGCCACGGCCTGTCCGCCGGATTCACCGCCATACCAGGCTTGCAATATAGCATCGCAGTTTTCGGTTTCAGGCACCATGCCGATGGCTGATCCGGAGCAGTTAACGAATACCACTTTTTTGCCGGCATCGTGTAATGCTTTCAGGCAATTGCGTTGCACTTCGGGCAGTTGAATATCGGTACGGTCGCCATCGCGGAACCCGGGGTAGGAAACGGGCATTTCTTCTCCTTCCAGTAAGGTGGAGAGTCCGCCCACAAATACGACGGTTTCAATGCCTTTCAACTTAGTGATGAGCCCGGTGAAATCGACGTCCACTTCTTTACCGAAATTGAATTCGATGTTGGCCTGCCAGTTGTTGAGTTGCGCGTACCTGATCTCAATTTTGTAGCGTTTTCCTTTTTCAACCGGGAATGGAATCCGCGAGGGAAGGGTACGCCAGTTGTTGTATTTCCTGATGGAAGAATCGTTCACAAAAAGTTCAAAATAACCTGTGGCGCCACATTTAAAAACGATCTCTTCCGTTTCCGGTGCAATGAATTCCGTTTCGTACAATGCGGAGAATTGCTCCAATGCCACACCCGAAGCGAATTCATGCTGGCCAGCCGTTGTTAACTTTAGGGGATTCACAATTTGGGTGGTAGTTACCGGTGTACCCGTCCTTTCCCGGTTGTTCCAGTACGTGGCTTTAAATCCTTTCTGCTGGCCTGCTGAAATGTGGGAGAAATAGCTTTGCGTGACTTTGTTTTCTACCAGGTCGCAGGCTTTGTCGTAGAACAGTTTCCCGGCAGGTACTTTGGAGCGGATGCCTTCCAGTATGCTGATGGTTCGGATGGGCGTGCCATTGTAGTTGCCCCAGAGCATGGGTTCGTTCGCCGCGTTGGGGCCTATCACGGCTATTCTGCTGTTTTTAGTGAGCGGCAATGTGTTGTTGCGGTTCTGCAACAGTGTCATCGACTGCCGGGCCATTTCCAGCGCAAGGGCGCGGTGCGCGTTGTTGTTGAGGATTGATTTGGGTGTTTGCGCCCAGGGTACGAGCGCGTCATCGTCCATGTCGCCCAGTTCAAACCGCCCTATCAATACCTTCAGGAGTCTGGCGTTCACATCTTTTTCTTTTACCAGGCCACGGGCCACGGCTTCCGGCAGATTTTTGTAAGCGTAACCTTCCCAGACGCATTCCACATCGGTGCCGGACAGTACGCCTTTGGCGGCGGCATGCAGCGGGTCGGAAGATGTTTTGTGGCTGGAATAGAAGTCGGTGATGGCCCCGCAATCGGATACCACAATATGTTTAAAGCCCCAGTCTTCCCGCAGAATAGTTTGCAGCAGCCTGGTGTTGGCGCAACAGGGTTCATCGTCCAGGCGCTGGTAGGCGCACATCACCTGGCGCACGTCGGCATCTTGCACCAGGGCTTTGAAGGCGGGGAGATAGGTCTCCCAGAGGTCGCGGTTGCTTACATTGTTCAGGTTCAGGGTATGCCTGCTCCATTCCGGGCCCGAATGTACGGCATAGTGTTTGGCGCAGGCGAGTAGTTTGCGGTACTTTGCATCATCAGGCCCCTGCAATCCTTTTACTACGGAGATGCCCATCTTCGTCGTCAGAAAAGGGTCTTCTCCGTAGGTTTCCTGTCCTCTTCCCCAGCGGGGATCGCGGAAGATGTTCACGTTGGGCGTCCATACGGACAGGCTCAGGAAACGTTTGTTCTCTTTGCCCTGGCGCAGTGCATCGTGGTATTTGGCGCGTGCTTCGTCGGAAACGGCGTTGAAGATGTCGAATACCAGTGCGTCGTTGAAAGAGGCCGCCATGCCGATGGGTTCAGGAAATACGGTCACGCTGTCGTTGTTCGCGAAACCGTGCAGCGCTTCGCTCCACCAGTTGAATTTTTTAATACCCAGTCTGGGGATCGCGGGCGACTGGTCAAAAAGCAAAGATGCTTTTTCTTCCAGCGTGAGCCGGGAGATCAGGTCTTTTGCCCTGGTTTCAAAATCCAGGTTGGGATTCTTATAAGGAAGTTGTGCGAACAGCGCATTCGTTAAGAATATTAAAATAGCGGGTAACAATATGCGCTTTTTGTGAACGTATTTCATTTGTCAGAATTGATCGGAATGGTTTCAGTACTTACTTGAACGCTTCCTGCAAGGAGTTGCCGAGAAACAAACGGCAGTTCATCCAGGTGTGTCCTCCGGGAACGATATGTGTTTTGAGTTTTATGTTCTTTTTTTCGAACATGGCGATGTTTTCTTTAACACTATTGTAAAGGAAGTCTTCTGTGCCTACGCTGATGGTGAACAATTTGAGTTGTTGGTTGAGTTTGGCCGCATCGGGCGACCAGTTGGAAAAGTTGCGCTGAAACTCTTCCGTAGCGGTGTAGGGCGCATAAGAGAAGACATAAGCAAACTTGTCCGTGTTTGTAAGGCCGATGTTCAGAGTCTGTCCGCCACCTACGGAGAAACCGGCGATGGCGCGGTTGGTGCTGCCAGGCAACACATTGTAATTCGATTCTATGAAGGGCAGCAAATCGTTCACCACATCTTTTGTGAAATCGGGCATTGGTTTGGGCCGTACATTGCCGTACGGCATCACGATGATCATGGGTTTGGCCTTGCCCTGCGCGATGAGGTTGTCGGCAATCAGGTTGGCCCGGCCCACTTTTGTCCAGGTTTCTTCCGTGTCGGAGCCGCCATGCACCAGGTACAATACGGGGTATTTGGTGGCCGATTGGGGGTTGTAGCCCGGCGGGGTGTATACCAGCGCCTGCCTGGTGGTGCCCAGTGTTTTGGAAGTGTACAACCGGTAACTGATTTTTCCGTGCGGCACATTTTGAAGGGCGTGCAACATCGGCTGATCGCCGGGGATATCCACGATGCTTCTTTTGAAACGTTCGTTGGCGAAGATGTTTGTATTGTTGGGATCCGCCATTTCTACGGAGTCCACCATAAAGCTGTAAGGATAGATATCGGGCTTCACCTGAGGAATCGTAACGCTCCAGATGCCCGATGTGTCTTTATTGAGGGCAACCGGACCCGAAAGAAACTCTCCCCGTAAGGTCACTTTTTGCGCGGTGCGGGAGTAATAACGGAACGTAACGCTGTTATCGGTGTTTACTTCCGGTGAACTGATGGAAGGCGGACGTTGCGCGAAGATCGGCTGGATGCAGAGCAGCAAGGCTGCTGCGGCGATTGTTTTTTTCATGGCGTGCATCATTTAAAAAGTAATTGAGCGGTTTCGTTCAGGTACAGTTTGGTATTCATCCAGGTATGTCCGCCCAGGCTCACATGGCTTTTATACCGCACCTGTTTCGATTTCAGGTAGTTCATGAATTCCGCTGTCTGGTTGTATAGGAAGTCTTCCACGCCCACGCCTATCCAGAACAGGTTCAGTTGCTTGTTAGTATTATCGGGTGTATTTACGATAGCCGGGTATTGTTTTTCAATTTCCTGTTGGGAGAGATAGGAACTGTAGCAGCATATCCAGGAGAACTTGTCCATGTTCCCGAATGCGGCGCGCAGTGTTTGTCCGCCTCCGCGGGAGAAGCCGCCAATGGCACGACTGTTTCTGTCTGTGCGGGTCCGGTAGTTCTTTTCAATGTAAGGCAGGATATTTTTAACGAGGTCGTCTTCAAACTCTTTTGACCTGGAGAGCGCGTCGGTGCTTTCCCTGCCGGTAGGGTCAGCCGGTTTGGCCCCGCCTTTCTGTTCTTTGATCCGCGCCTGTACGTTACCGTAAGGCATCACGATAATCATGGGGGTGGCTTTGCCTTCGGCGATGAGGTTGTCGAGGATGAGGTTGGTTTTGCCCACCTTGAACCAGGTTTCTTCTGTATCCGTTGTGCCGCTGATCAGGTAAAATACCGGGTATTTTTGCTGCGCGTTTTTATCGTACCCCGGCGGCGTGTACACCACCAGCGATCCGGTGGTGCCCTGGACAGAAGGATAGTATTCGTAATTAACGGAGCCGTGGGGCACATCGCGGAGTTCATGCACCATGGGCGTGAAGCCGGGAATGTTTACCAGGCTTGCCTTGAAGCGTTCGTTGGGAAAGAAGTCAACGTTGGCGGGATCCATCACGGTAATGCCATCTACCACAAAACTGTACGGGTAGATATCGGGCTTAACGGGATTGGTGGTCACGCTCCAGATGCCGATGGAATCTTTGGTCATGGAAAGCGGCGCTTTCTCGAACTGGGCACTCAGCTTTACTTCTTTTGCCAGTGGGGCAAGGTATCGGAAAGTGACTTTCTTATCTGGATGAACTTGTGGTGATATCACCATCGGTCCTCGCGGTGGCTGGGCCAGGAGTGAACCGGAAATAAGGACTACTACGCATATAAGAAAATGATGTGGGCGCATGGCAGAGCGTTTTTGAGGGAATGGTTGGTTTATTTGAAGAGCAGTGGCGCGAACTGGTGGAGGCATCTTCTCCAGGTATGCCATTCGTGGGCGGTACCTTTGGATTCGTAATACACATTGTTGATGCCCGCGGTCTTCAGTCCTTCACTCAGCGCTTTCATGCGTTGTCCTTCCTCGGTGCCGATGCCGAGGAACAGCACTTTTACTTTTTTGTTGAAGGCGGCCGGGTCGCTGAAAGCGCCGTTGTAGGCGGTCTTTAATTCTGTTTGTACGTTGAACATGCCCGCTCCGCTGAATCCGCCGATGTAAGCGAATTTGTCCAGGTTGTTCAGGGTAATCTGGAAGGTCTGGAAGCCGCCCCAGGACAATCCGGCCATGGCTCTGTTGTTGCGGTCGGTAAGTGTGCGGAAGTTTTTATCAACCATTGGAATGAGGTCGTTCAGGAGCATAGGCGTGAAAGAGGCGCCGAACCTGCTTCTGGCTTCATTTACATCTTCTCCCGGCTTTGGACGGAAAGCTTCTTCTATGTTGCCGCTTTCCATCACCACGATCATGGGTTTGGCTTTTCCTTCGGCGATGAGGTTGTCGAGGATGAAGTTCATATAGCCCTGGGTGGACCAGCCCGTTTCATCTTCCGCCATGCCGTGCTGCAGGTATAAAACCGGGTATCTTTTTTTAGGGTCGGCATCGTATCCCGGTGGGGTATACACGAAGCAGCGACGGGTTTCCTTCATAGTGTTCGAGTAATAGTAAACACCGCGCACTTCACCGTGTGGCACTTGTTTGGCGGTGAAAAAGTCTTCGCCGGTAGGCACTTCAATGCCACTGGTCCACCTGCCCGTTCCAAAGTAGGATACGCTGGCGGGATCGGCTACGCGAACGCCATCTATCCACAGGAAATAATAATGGAACCCTGGGGCCAAAGGTGCCGTGGTAATGGTCCAGAAACTATCTGCTCCCATTACCATATCGTATTTCTTTCCGAGATCAAGCTGAATCTTTTTGGCTTCAGGCGCTTTGAAGCGGAAGATGCCACGCAACTGGTTGTCGATCCTTGGGTAAACAAACCCAGGCGCATTGGTGACGGCGCGTTGCGATTGTGTGGTATCCTCATTTTGTGCGAAGCAATGGCTCCCGGTAAGGGACAACAGAAGCAGTGCGATCGTTAGTACTTTCATGATGGCTGTTTTGATTTGAAGGTTAACCGGTGATGGTAAATGAACGTTGGTATTATGGTTAAAAAAATAGCAGTGCATCCATTGGCGTAACTGGTGAGGCAGGTTCTGATCGGCAAAGGGAAAAAATACCCGCGCCTCTAAAATGCAATCGGTTTCAAAACTATTGTTTTGATCGGTTACTGCAAATTTTTTTTGGGGGAACGTGGGTTGGTGCTGGTAAGATTCGCCCTGTATTGTTGCCTGTGTGCGATGCCGCATAAAGTTGTTCCGGTTGCGTTGCTTTTAACCTTTCTTTAAGGGGTGAGTCTCTTTTGTATAATAAAAAGTCTGTTTAGGATAAAGATAGCAATGGATGGGACGATAAATTTGTTGTGTGTTCAATGTTGTAATTGCAGCGTTCATGTGTGTTTTACTTTAAGTGAGTTTGCTTTGCTGATGGAAACGGCGGTTGGTTGACTTTAACGTAAAACGGATATGTATAAACTGGCGCCACTTTGACCACTGCGATGTTCTGATTAAAACGATTTGCGATGCTATATCTCCAGCCACTGCCCATGGTTTATTTCCCGCTTCTTTTCAAAAACAGCCGTATGTACAGCGATGTGCGGTACTGTGTTTCCGCACAACATAAGGGTGTTCATTTATCATCTAAATCCTGGTGGCCATGAAACGTTATTGCATGGCCCTTGACCTCGAAGATGATCCGGACCTGATTTCGGCGTACCGGGAATGGCATAAGGCTGAAAACGGATGGCCCGAAGTGAACGAAAGTATCCTGGCGGCCGGTGTACGGCAAATGGAAATTTATTGCGTGGGAAACCGCTTGTTCATGATTATGGAAACCGAGGATACTTTCAGTTTTGAACGTAAGGCGATGCTGGATGCGGCTAACCCCAAAGTGCAGGAATGGGAAAAGCTGATGTGGCGTTTTCAACGTCCGCTTCCTTTTGCGAAGGAAGGGGAGAAATGGGTGGTCATGAACAAAATATACGAATTGTGAATACGGTAGCGTCCTAAAATTATAAGCAATGGATCAGAAACAATTTGCGAATATGCCCCAGGACCTGATGTGGTCAATGCCCGTGCAGGAAGCTGGTGTTTCGGTACGTGAGCAGTTGGAGGAAGACCTCGCGAACAACTGGCACTGTCATCCGGAGATGGAAATCGTGTATGTGAAAAGAGGCGAAGGTGTTTGTTTGATCGGCGACCATGCGGGCCGTTTCAGTAAGGGAGATGTCTTTTTGCTTGGTCCTTATCTCCCGCATTGTTTCCACCATGAACCAGTGGTGCTGGATGAAACGGGGATGAATAACGGTACGGCCGTCTGTTTGAAATTTTTACCGGGAATTATGGGCGGCACCTTCCTGAATGGCGCGGAAACCATCTCTATCCGGAAATTGTTCCAGGCTGCCTGCAATGGCATCAGGCTCACAGGTGCTTTAAGTGAGGAGGTGGCCGGGCTGATGGAAGAAATGGTTGCCGCGACACCGGTGAAAAGGCTTATTCTCCTGTTCACTTTGCTGGAACGTATGGCAGACGATAACGGCGGTATATTACTGTCTTCAAACGGGTATTCCAATCATGTGAGTATTCCCGACCAGTCCAGGATCTCGAAGGTGTTTGATTATACGATGAACAATTATGGCGATAAGATTTCCCTGGAATCGGTAGCGGCGCTGGTGCACATGTCGCCACATTCTTTTTGCCGGTTTTTCAAGAGCCGTACGCGCAAAAGTTATTTCCAGTTTCTCACGGAGGTCAGGGTGTGGAACGCGTGCAGGTTGTTGCTGGAAGATGACCTCACGGTGTCTGAAATCAGTTTTATGTGCGGCTACAATAATATTTCGCATTTCAACCACCAGTTCAAACAGGTGATGTTTAAGTCGCCGCGTGAATATAAAAAAGCTTTTCACCACGAAGCGGCATCCTGAATACAAGGTCTTCCCATTTTTATAACAGGGCGTCCCATTGCGGGACGCCCTGCTTTTTTAACTGAGTTTGAAAACATAGGCTACCTGCTCCGGTGCCGATGCGGGTATTTCGAGGGTAAGCGCTTCGCTGCCATTGGTCATTTTCACGCTGCCTGTACCCAGCAGGGTGGCTGAGGCGATTGTTTTACCGAACTGATTTCCCTGTTTCAGGCTTTTGATGCGGAAAACATTGTTGGCTGGTCTGCCCATCACGATGGCGTAAAGTGTATCTCCTTTGCTGGTGAAGCGCACGTCTTCGTGCGTGGAGGGGCCGGCTTTTCCTTCGTTGAATCCTTGCGCGGTAAGTGGTGCGGCTTTCGCGAGGGAAGGGCCTTCGCCGAAGGTTTTCCAGGGGCGGGTACCAACGATGGCTTCGCTGTTCACCTGCATCCAGGTGGCGATGTCTTCCACGGTTTTCCTAGCTTTGTCGTCGAGGGATCCGTCGCCGCGAAGCGGCACGCTGAGTAACAGGTTTCCGTTTTTGCTCACGATGTCCACCAGCATGTGGATCACTGTTTGGGCGGACTTATAATGATTGTTGTCGTAGATTCTCCTGTCGTAGTGCCAGCTGCCGATGCAGGTACAGGTTTGCCAGGGCAGGGGTTCGATCTTGTCGCTTTGTCCGCGTTCAATATCCCATACCATTGTTTTGCGTTGTTCTTCGTCCAGGATTTTTCCGTTGATTACCGCTTCCAGTTTGCCGTGTTTTTTGATGCTGCGGTTGTACATGTGCGCGGCGATGCGTAATCCCGCATCGCTTACGGGCCATAACGGAAGCGCCGTATCATCGAAGTACACGAGTTTGGGATCGTATTTGTTGATGAGTTCGATGGTTCGTTTGTAGAACTTTTCGCAATATTCCTTGCTGGGTGGCGTAACACCATTGCCCCAGTTCCATTGGCTGTGAATGGTGCCGGTGTTTTCGCTGTTTTTAGACAGCGGGTGGTTTTGCGCATACAATTCCTGCGGGTCCATACCGTCCCACCATTTTCCTTTGCCGTCAGCTTTTGTAACATTGCCATCATAGGGGATGCCTGCTTTCGGTCCTTTTTTATCGGAGCGTTGCGCGGTTTCCATCCAGCTCCAGGCGTGGGCCGCGTGCACGCTAACACCAAAGTGCAGGCCATGTTTGCGGGCGGCTTTTGCCCATCCGCCCACGAGGTCTTTTTTCGGACCCACTTTAACGGAATTCCAGGGTTGGTGCTTTGAATCGTATAAGTCCATATTGTCGTGGTGGTTGGCGAGGGCCACAAAATACTGGGCGCCCGCTTTTTTGTACAGCGCCAGCAATTCGTCGGGGTTCCATTTTTCCGCTTTCCATTCGTGGATCACATCTTTAAAACCAAATTCGGATGGGTGACCATATTTTTCAACATGGTACCTGTATTGGTCGGATCCTTCATCGTACATGTGCCGTGCGTACCAGTCGCCACGTTCGGGTTGACACTGCGGTCCCCAGTGTGCCCAGATGCCGAATTTGGCATTGATGAACCAATCGGGTGTTTTGTATTGTTTCAGGGATTCCCAATCGGGTTTGAATGGTCCTTTCGCAAAGGCTTCTTCGCCTGCCGGAAGAAAACTGATCAGTTCATCCTGGAGGAATCTGGAAAGAAAGGCTGCAGGCGCTGCGCCGGCAATAGTTTTGATGACAGTCCGTCTTTTCATGCTCTATGTTTATTGAAGGATTATTGTTGGATGAAATGGCCGATTGTAATGAAATATTGCAAGGGCAACAATGGAACTTCATCTAACTTAAAAGCAATTTATCAAAGTATTCCGGCTTCAGGATTGCTACGTTAATATAGTGCAAGTTTTAGCGACTATGCCACATGCCGCTCTGAAGAATTAACAGGAAGTTTGTGTATTGTAAGCATGGATGTTATGCCTGCCTACAGTAGCATGTGAATGCCCCTGGTTCATTAAATAGGTTTGCCATGGAAGTGAGGAACGGCGATGAGTTTTTATGGACAGGTTTTCGAAACGGAGACCGGTTGTGCCTGGAAATGCTCGTAAAAAAGCACTACGCGTTGTTGTACGATTACGGTAAGAAATTTACCGGAGACCAGGAATTGGTGAAAGATGCCATACAGGAACTCTTCCTTGTATTGTGGAAAAACAGGGCCACAATAGGAGAAACTCAATCTGTCCGGAATTATCTTTTTAAAGCATTGCGGCGGAAAATCGAACGTTTGCTCAATGCAAAAAAAGGAACCCAGGCCGTTCCGCTTGAGTTTGAACATTTCCTCCCCGCCAACCTGGAATCACCTGAACTTTTACAAACGCTGCGCGAAGAGAACAATGCGCGATCCGCCCTTGTTTTCTGCATCCTGGGTACACTTTCCCGCCGCCAGCAGGAAATTATTTATCTCCGGTTTTACCTGGAAGCCGACCATGATGAGATCGCCAGGATCATGGGGCTTAGCAGGCAGGCGGTATATAACCTGCTTCATCTTTCCATCGCCAGGCTGAAGCGCCTCTCCATTCATGTGAAAGGGCATGAACTGATGTTCCTGGCCCTGGGATTATTTTTTTGCTGAAAAAATCTGGAATGCTTATCCTTCAAGACTACTCTGGTGGAGGATCAGTATGTAGAAAATGTTCAACTTTGACCCCCACTTAGTACATCAATACCAGCCGTCGTTTATTGTACGAACTGTTTCAAAAATTCAGGGTAAATGTCATCAATTTTTTTATCCGGATGCTCCGATCGCGTTTTCAATAATTTATCAGTGAATTCCTGCATTTTAGGAAAGCCTCTTTCCTTCATCAGGCTAATAACGCTCTGTTTGGTTTCCTGAAAATCTTTCTCGTCATAAGTGTCTTTGCAATACAATACAAAAACGGCGTAAGTCATGTATTCATCGAAAACCTTTACGGGGTTGGGATAAGCGGAAACACCTTCTATGGCTTCATTTGTCCACTTTTTCCTGTCTTTAAAATATTCATTGACCGCTTCCTGATTCGCGAGCGTTGGGGCCTTTACATAATTGTGGTCAATTTCGGTAAACATCACCCTCGTATTGAGCAATTCGTTTTCACGCGCTGAGAGGTTTTCCAGCTTGTCAACCGGTGGCAGCACCATATAGATGAGTTTAAAATTGTTGTTTTCGAAGTCACCTGTATAATTCAGGCTGTTGATTAACGGGGAGCAGAAAATAGTGTAACTGTTCTGCGTTGTTTTGAAATTTTTTTCCAGCCATTTCCATTGTTTACCCAGGTTGGCGTTCTTTTCATAAGTAGACACAATGGTTGCATAATAGGGTTTGTGTTTTTTATAAAATGCCCTGAAGTTCGATTTCCTGGCGAACTCCTCGATTGCGGTTTTGTAAGTCGAAATAGGGTTTTCCGTTATTTTAATCTTAGAAATTGTAGTCGCGGGAAAATCAAAGATGTTGTTTTTCACCAGTTTGTTCCCTTTAAAATCGTAGGAAATGCCGTTTCCGGTGAGAAAAATATAGTTGTAGATGGATTCGACCAGCAGGGAGTCGAATGTTTGGATGATTTTTTCGTTTGCAAAAGGTTTGAAGTGCTGGATAACATCCTGATAATATGTTCCTTTCTGCTCTACCATATCGTCGTTCTCCAAACCAGATGCGGTGATGGCGATCATGATTTGAACCAGCTCCTTTACTTCATTGATTTCAATTTTATATTTCCCCTGATTCGCTTTTTTGAATTTTTCTGTGAAATTCACTTTGTATTGTGCGTGTGAGAAAACTGAAGTTGAAATTAAAAGGATTAACAAGAATCTTTTCTGCATTATGGTATTTTGTAATTTATTCTTTTGTCGATGTAAGGTCTTTGCCCGAAATCACCGTATATATCCGGTAGCCAGATGTGGAACCGACAATCAAAGCACAGAAATTAAGTAAGCACTAACGTCAACAAAACAGATTTGCGCTGCAAATTTACAAAATTCATTCGCAAGCAAGAAGTGGCAAGTAAGGTGGACCAGGGCTCACAGGTTTGTTTCCTTTTGTTGTGAAGGCACGGCCAATACCGCATAGGGGTTTGTATGCTGCTTTATGCTGAAATTTTTTCTGAAAAAATCCAACTTATATAGTTAGATATTCCTGTTGCCGGTGTATTACCATAGAGACTACAGTAATTTTTTACGATGCCGCAGCCGATCATCAGGAATATCGACGACATTATAGCCAGCGCTTCTTTCAGAAGATGGATCCTCGACAACAACGAGGAGGATGCCGTTTTATGGCAACAATGGCTGGCTGAAAATCCCGACAAAATAGAATGGGTGGCCACGGCAAACCTGGTGGTGCGTACACTTATTTCCGCGCAGGAAGAAGTGCCGGCCGCTGAAGTGGAATGGGAGGTTGAGAAACTGATGGCGCGCATCGCCGAAGAAGAAGCAGCGGAAGAAGAAAACAACGGTGCGCCGTCTCTGACCATAACGCTACCAGAACCCCCGTCTGCTGAAGGCTTTAAGGCCAGGCCGTTGGTCAGGAAATACTGGTGGGCCGCCGCCTGTGTTTTATTGCTGGCCGGTTGGCTGGCTGTTCAGGGCTACTACAATAAATCTGCTCCGCAGGAACTTTCCCTGGCTTCTTTTCGTGCCGCGACAACTGGCGGAAACGTGGAATATGTGAACAATACGGATACCACCCTGCACGTGGTGCTGAAAGATGGCTCAAAAGTAGAGCTGATGAAAGGCGGAAGACTGGTAAGCAATATGCAGGATCCTGGTGGTGAAAGAGCGGTTTTCCTGGAAGGCGATGCGTTTTTTAACGTCACCAAAGACCAGGATCATCCATTCGTAGTGTACACCGGCAAGTTGGTGACCAGGGTATTGGGAACAAGCTTTTGGGTGAATGCTGGTGCCAATACAAACGAGCTTGGCGTGAAAGTAAAAAGTGGAAAGGTTTCCGTTTTTAAAGCGGAAGTTTTTGTTGCGGCAAAAAAGAGCGGCAGGATGCCGGGAGGCATATTGCTGATGCCCAATCAGCAGGTGAAACTGAATGCCAGAACCATGACGCTGGAAAAAAATGTGGTGGAAGTTCCGGTTGGGTTAAAAAACAGTGTTATAACGCGATTTGAAGCAACGCCCGCCGCTGAAGTGTTTCAGCACCTGGAGCAGGCCTACGGTATTCCCATTCTTTTTGAGGAAAGCGTCATGTCGGATTGTTCGGTAACGGCCGTTCTGGAGGATGAGCCGTTCTACGAAAAACTGAAGGTGATATGCCGTATTATTCACGCCCGCTACGAGGTGGTGGATGGTAATGTGGTGGTGTCTTCAAAAGGATGTAAATAAGAAAAGTATTTTATTTCCTCACTATAAAACCAAAACAACTGTTGTAAAAGAACATCTTATTAATTAAAAGGCCCGCAATGTTGGTCGCATTACAGGCCTGTGCTGTACTAAGCGTGGTTGCGCCGTACGGCTGTTCAGTAAATCTTCAACAATCAACTAAACGATTGCAATTTATGAGAAATTCAATTATTTCCATTGGTGTCGCCATTATGAAAATTTCTATCATTCCGCTAGTCGTATTGCTCACATTCTTCAATTCGTTTGCGAGCGAAACCCTGGGCCAGTCGCCGCTCAGTAAAAAAGTGACGCTTTCCGTGAAGGAAGCCGCGTTAAAAAATGTTTTAAAAGAGGTGGAAACGAAAACCGGTGTGCGCCTGTATTACAGTCCCGAGTTGATCAGGACCGACAGGCGGATCACGGTGGAAGCGAAAGAGGAACGCCTGGAAACACTCTTTGAGCGCATACTCACGCCCCTGAATATAAAGGTGGAGGTAGACGAACGCGCACGAGTTTTTCTTACCAGGATGACGGCTGTTTCTGCCGTTTCCGATGCCGGCCCAGCCGTGGCGCGAACGGTGACCGGTAAAGTGCTTTCCTCCGATGGCGCCCCGGTGGAAGGAGCCACCGTTCAGGAGAAGGAAAGTGGTATTGGTACCGCGACTTCCGCCGATGGGGCTTTTGAATTGAATATTCCCGGCGATAAAGGTGTGCTGGTGGTAAGCGCCGTTGGTTACGAAACAAAGGAGGTGCCCTTAACCAGCGCGGCAACCATTACGGTGGTGCTTGCGCCTGTCGCGAATAGTTTAAATGATGTGGTGGTGGTGGCATTCGGCACACAGAAAAAGGTGAACCTTACGGGAGCGGTATCCAGCGTGTCCGCTAAAGATATTGAGAACCGACCCATTACACAGGCTTCACAAGCCTTGGCCGGACTGGCCAGCGGTGTGACCATTGCTCAGGGTTCCGGCAGGCCCGGTAACGATGGGGCGGGTATCACGATCCGTGGATTAGGTACCTTTTCCGGAGCGGGAAATAGTCCGCTGATTTTGGTGGACGGACTCGCTTCTTCCATCAATGATGTGGATCCCAACAACATCAAGAGTATTTCTATCCTCAAAGACGCGGCGTCCGCTTCTATCTACGGAACACGCGCCGCCAACGGCGTTATCCTCATCGAAACTAAGAGAGGGCAACGCGGTAAACTGCAATTGAGTTATAACAGTTATGTAGGTTGGCAGAAGGTAACAGAGCTGCCCGATTTTGTACCCTCATGGGAATTCGCCACGCTTACCAATGAAGCCAATGTGAATGCCGGACAATCACCAACTTACAGCGCCAGCGATATCGAGAAGTTCCGTGACGGCTCCGACCCGGATAATTTCCCCAACGTACCCCATCTTAAAAACCTGCTCAACTCCGGTTCAGGATTTCAGACCAACCATAACCTGAGCTTTACAGGAGGCGACGCGAAAAATACTTACTTGTTCTCCGTGGGATATTTGTCGCAGGATGGACTGGTTAGAAAGAATACATACAACAAATACAATATCCTCCTCAACTTCGACAGTAAGTTAAAGGATAACCTTACGCTGCGCGTGAACCTGAGTGGCAACGCGGCCAATACCGATGAACCCAGGCAATATGATGGTGAAATGACCAGCATGATCGGCTTTGCCGTAAGGCAGGGGCCCATCTTCGCGGGGAAGAAATCGGATGGTACCTATGGCTACCAGGACAACTACAGCCCTGAAGCCTGGCTGGACAGTAAATCCTTCGTGAACCGTAAAAACAAATTTTTCCTGGGTGGCGCGGAACTGGCCTGGGAAGCGTTTAAGGGATTCACACTAACCGGAAAGGCGGGTTATAACTATACGAATTACACCGACAATAGCTTTGCATCCTCTTTCGTGTTCGATCAGTTCAAAACGGTAGGCCCCAGTAACCTGTCTGTTCAGTCCGGCGATAATTCATTGCTGACATTACAGGCACTCGCCAACTATACCAAAACCTTTGGTGACCATACCATCAGTGGGCTCGCGGGCTTCTCACAAGAAGAATTCCGGGAAGACTGGATCCGTGCATTCAGGGATAATTTCCCCAACAACGAGTTGTATGAAATCAACGCCGGGGCGGCAGGCAACATGCAGGCTTTCGGTTCAGGTTCCGAATGGGCGTTGCGCTCGTACTTCGGACGGCTCAATTATGCTTTCAACGGGAAATACCTGTTTGAAGCCAACGCGCGGTACGATGGTACTTCACGTTTCCCCTCAGCGGGAAGATGGGGCGTATTCCCTTCCTTCTCCGCAGGCTGGAGAATTTCTGAAGAAAACTTTGTACGCGATAATGTATCCTGGATCAACAACCTTAAACTCCGGGCTTCCTGGGGTAAGCTGGGTAACCAGAACGTAGGAAATTATCCGTACCAGAACCTGTTGAGCCTGGGACAGAACTATACTTTCGGCGGCACACTCGCCTCCGGCGCCAGGGTAACCACACTTGCGAACGGAGACATCACCTGGGAAAAAACACAGGTGACGGATATAGGACTAGATGCGGATTTCTTCGGCGGTAAACTGGGACTGGTTTTCGATTACTTCAATAAAACAACATCCGATATCCTCTACAATGTAACGGTGTCAAGCGTGCTGGGGCTGGGTACTTCGGAAGTGAATGCGGGGGAAGTGAAGAACACCGGCTTTGAATTGTTGCTGAATTACCGGGACAGAATAGGGAATTTCAACTTTGGTGTGTCGCCCAACTTCTCTTATGTAAAGAACAACATCACCAAATTGGGCGGTGGTTTGGAGGAAGATATCAGCAAAGGACTTTTTGTGGGCAGCCCGATGAATGTGATCTACGGTTATGTTGCGGATGGATTATTTGTTGATGCCGCCGATATTGCCAGGTCTCCATCGCAACCTTACGCGGCTGAACCAGGTTTTGTGAAATACAAAGACATCAGCGGCCCCGATGGTGTTCCCGACGGAAAAGTGGATGCCACTTACGACCGTACGATCATAGGTTCCACGTTCCCTAAATATTCTTTCGGCGCCACGCTTACAGCGGATTACAAAGGGTTCGATCTGATGGTATTGCTGCATGGGCTGGGCGGCTTCGAAAAACAAATGGGTTCTTACCAGGCTTTCGCCTTCTACAACAGCGGCCAGGTGCAGCGCTGGCAGGCGGATAACCGCTGGACCACAGACAATCCTGATCCCAATGCGCAGTATATTAAAATGAGTAAACTGAATATGGGTAGCGGAACCATTCTTACTTCCACTTTCTGGAACAGGAACGCGTCTTTCCTCCGGGTGAAAAATATCCAGTTGGGCTATACACTTCCCGCCTCGGTGGTTGGAAAAGCGGGTATTGAAAGGTGCCGCATATTCTTCAGCGGTCAGAACCTTTTCTCCCTCAACAATTTCTACCAGGGATGGGATCCGGAAATGAGCCAGTCTACAGGTGATAACAGCCCGTTCTATCCCATCACCGGCGTGTACACTTTTGGTGTGAATGTGAAATTCTAAGGATTAAAAAGAAAAATCATGAAACAATTACTTGTCATAAAACAATATACTTTCGGTACCCTTCTGTTGATCATGACCATGTGGATGGCCGGATGTAAGAAAGATTTTTTCGACAAACAACCGCTGGATGCCGTTTCCGACGCCACGTTCTGGCAAACGGAAAACGATGCGCAACTGGCGCTGGTAGGGTGTTACAATACTGGTGGCGGTTGGAAAGGAGAAGATTTCTGGATGCCCAGAGGTTTGCTTTACCTTGACCTGATGGCCGGCAACGGATCGGAAAAAGAACTGATCCCCGACCATGTAACGGATGGCACACTTACTTCCGATTACTGGGTGACACGCGGCTACTGGCAGAATTCCTACGCGAAAATCGCGACCTGCAACAACTTTCTGTCGCACATCGACGCCATCACCATGGATGCCAATAAAAAAGCCATCTTTACGGCCGAGGTAAGAACACTCAGGGCATACGAATACTTCAACCTCGCTTTGTATTTTGGTGATGTGCCGTTGGTTACGAAAGTGCTTACGGTAGATGAGGCGAACAGTGTTTCCAGAACGCCTAAAAATGAAGTATGGGCCTTCGCGGAAAAAGAATTGAAGGAAAGCGCTCCGGTATTACCGCCTTCAAGACCGGCAGCTGAAAATGGCCGCATCACGGCAGGTGCGGCGCTCGCCATTCTCGGACGGCTTCAGATGGCCGCTAAAAAATGGGAAGATGCGGTAACAACTTACAAAACCATCATCGACAACAATGTTTACAGCATTCAACCATATTACAAAGGTCTTTTCTGGCAGGCCAATGAACTGAACAATGAAGTGGTACTCAGTTCACAATTCCAGCAGGATGTGTACAGTCACGTGATGCTGCAATATCTCTATCCCGAAGCATGGGGCGGTTGGCACCAGTTTTCTCCTTACAACGAACTGGCGAAAGAATTTGAATGTACTGATGGCAAACCGGTAACCGAATCTCCTTTGTATAATCCGGATAAGCCTTATGATAACCGGGATCCCCGCCTTGATTATACGCTTCTTATTTCCGATAGGTCCGTGTTTAAAGGACAGGTGTACAAAGCGCATCCCGATTCCACTTCCTCACCCGACAGAATGAATAAATATGCGGTATGGAGTGGGTATTGCATCAGTAAATTTATGGACGAAGGTTTCTCGGGTAACCTGATGAACTACGGTGGGAATTTCTCCATCATCCGTTACGCCGAAGTGCTGTTGAGTTATCTTGAAAGTATGGTGGAAGCAGGGAAAACAATAGACCAGTCTCTGCTTAACAATACCATCAACCTGGTTCGGGGAAGGGGTACCGTTAACATGCCCGCCGTTACCACTACGAATACCACGGAACTCATGAAGATCATCCGCAGGGAAAGAAGGGTGGAGTTCGCTTTCGAAGGATTGCGGTACTATGATATCCTGCGCTGGGGCATTGCGGCACAGGAACTGAACAGGCAGTTCACCGGCATGAAACTGACCACCAATCCCGCCAGCTATACAAAGTTCCCGGTGGACGCGGAAGGGTATTTCCTCTTGCACAAAAGAAACTTTATCGCGGGAACCAACGAGTTATGGCCCATCCCGCAATCGGAGCGAGACATCAATAAAAATCTTTCCCAGAATTTCGGGTATTGATTTTCTTATATGGCAATTTCGATTATACCGGCGGAGTTCTCTCCGCTGGTTTTGTTTTATATGCACCTTCTTCAAGAAAAAACTTATATAAATGTACTTCTTACATTTATTTTTTATATTGCGTTCCGGTAAACAATGTAACCGATTTCATTCTGAAAAAGGTTTCGCATGAACCGGTCGTTACTTATCGATAACCCTTTCATAAACCATCTAACGATGCTCAACAAACGCAATATGAAAAAGAATGCTTTAATGGCCCTCGCCATCTCGTTTACGGCGTTGCATGCCAATGCGCAGAATCCTGTTGTTCAAACTTCCTACACACCTGATCCGGCACCAATGGTGTACAACAACAAAGTATATATGTACACGGGTGATGATATTCCCGGATTTGATTTTTATTACATGACCCGCTGGCGCGTATTTTCTTCATCCGATATGGTGAACTGGACGGATCACGGTATTCCGCTGGCTTTGGAATCTTTCAGTTGGGCACGCGACCGGGCCTGGGCCGCGCAATGTATTGAACGCAATGGAAAATTTTATTGGTACATCTGTGTGCAGACGGAACAAAACAATATGTCTATTGGTGTTGCCGTAGGCGATAGTCCCACCGGCCCCTTTAAGGATGCACTCGGCAAACCGCTGATCACCACAGGAACCTGGTACAATATCGACCCCACGGTTTTTGTGGATGACGATGGGCAGGCTTATCTCTATTGGGGGAACCCGAACCTGTATTATGTAAAGTTGAACAAGGACATGATCTCTTATTCCGGAGCCATCAATGAAATCCCTCAAACTGTTGAAACTTTTGGTGGCGTGCGGCCGCCCCGGGGCAATGGCAATGCAGCAAACGCCAATGAAAAAAGGCCCGAAATCAAGGATATGTATGTAGAAGGGCCATGGTTTTATAAGCGGAACGGCAACTACTATATGATGTATGCCGGCATGGAGAAGGGGAAGGAATGTTTGTCGTATGCGATGAGTAAAAGTCCCACAGGTCCATGGGTGTATAAGGGCAAGATTATGACAGAGCAGCCGACCAATAGTTTTACCAACCACGGTGGAATCATTGACTACAAAGGGAATTCGTACCTGTTTTACCATACTGCGTTGCTGAAAGGTGGTGGTAGTTACGGGCGCTCCAGTTCGATAGAATCTTTTAGTTATAACCCTGATGGTACCATTCCACAGATCAATATTTCGAAGGAAGGCCCTGCGCCGGTGGATGTCTTGAATCCCTATCAGAAAACGGAGGCCGAAACCATCGCCTGGTCGGTGAACTGCAAAACGGATCAGCACGCGAAAACCGGTGTTTTTGTGTCCGACATCAGGAATGGCGGTTACATCAAGGTGCGCAATGTAGATTTTGGAAAGGAATCCCCGAAAAGTTTCACCGCATCTATTGCCGCCGGATTGGGTGGCGGGGTGCTGGAAGTGCATGTCGATAGTGTGGGGGGAACGAAAATAGCCGCCATCAATGTGTCGCGCACAGGAGGTTGGGATACCTGGAAGACTTTTACGGAAGCGGTGGTTAGCCCGGTTACAGGGGTACATGATGTGTATTTTTCCTTTAAAGGACAAAATGTAACTGCGGGAAGGAAGCTGTTCAATTTTGATTACTGGCTGTTTAAAAAATAGGCCGCTTCTCCGGAACCAGTGGAAATCAATTTTCTGGATGCCTGACTATCAGGTAGTTGATTGAAAATGAACCGTAAAAAAAAGTTAGAGAAGGATATGGAGTTTTAAGGTAAATACTTTTATCTTTGCACTCCTTTTGGCGAGGTAGCTCAGCTGGTTAGAGCATCGGATTCATAACCCGAAGGTCGGCAGTTCAAGTCTGCTCCTCGCTACGATAGAGAGAAAAAGCCTGTAGATATTGCTTCTACGGGCTTTTTTTATGTTGTTTTTTCTTACGCTGAGGTCGCTAGAAAGGTCACAGTGGTGAAAATTTCCCTATGAATCCTGCTGCTACGGAATCCTCTCCAGTTAAGGCTTTTGTTGGTTTAGGTTCATCGCGGTTCTGGCCATGAAGAAATGTGACCTTTTTCTATTGCTTCAGGAACTTTGCTGCTTCGTAACCAGCTAGTCTTATCAAATAAAGTCCTGGGCTAAACTCCGCCACTGGTATATGTTCTCTGTGTTTTTTAAGAACATCTTTTTTTATGACCTTACCGGTCCAGTCTGTAATCGTATAAGGGAGCGGCTGGCTAAAGGCATCCGTTTCCAACACCAGGTAGCTTGTTGCCGGTACAGGATATACTTTGATGGTGTTTTTTGTACCAGCAGCAATCCGGACAACAGTACTTTGTTTGCGGGAGCCGTCTAAATCGGTCATTTGGAGCCGGTAATAATTATTGCCTCGCACCGGATTTTGATGGACGAAAAAATAGTCCTTCAAAATATCACTGTTGCCTGCTGCCGCCAAAGTTCCTATTTGTTTCCATGTAACCAGGTTCGTGCTGTGCTCTATTTCAAATCTGCTGCTGTTCATTTCCTGGGCGGTTTGCCAGTTCAGGTGGACCGCCTCATTTTCGATCTTGCCTGTAAAGCCGGCCAGGGTTACAGGCAGTGCGTCCGGTATCACCGTAAAGGAGGTCGCGCAGGACGTGTAAGTAGTATTATTGTCTCCTTCCCAATTGACGTAATTGTTAATGGCGGCAAGCAACTGAGATTTGGTGCCGCTGGTTATAAAGCAATTGTATCGGTTATTATCTAATTCTGTACCATTATTAGCATTGATTACGGCAATGGCATTCACACCATTGGTAAGTCCCGGCGGTAGGGCTGATGAAGTAATATTACTTAACCCGTTGCTGCCCCACATTGTGGTTGTGTTATAAGTACTGGGGTTGTAATCAACAGTAATACCTGCAATAAACTGGGTGGGGTTTTGAACTGTACCGGTATATGCCAGTATTTGATCGCCTGCTGTGCTGAAGTCCCAGGTATCAGTAGAAGTAGATGCGAGTACAGCCGTTCCGTGCGAACAGGTAAACGTATTGGCTGTTACAGTCTCCGCAATGTTTACAACGGTTCCGGCCGTTATACCGCCGATAGGGGATGTCCATAAAATATGCGCTTCTGTAATAGCCGGGTAAAAGGCTGTGCCGTTCCAGCCGTCTTCTGTAAAGAATATCTCCGTTCCTGCGGCAATGTTTACCAGCGCTACCCATGAGAAGTCTTTTGGGGCATCAGCATTGGCGTGGAGAAAGGCGATATCGCCGGAGGTTAACTGAGCAAATACTGTGAGTTTCAGGCAGAGGGCTAACAAAAAAGTGTATAATTTTTTCATGGTTATAAAAATTATCGTTGTTTTTTATCAGGGGGGTATCAATGCATTACAAATGTAAAAGTTGTCGTGCATAATATCCTTATAAATGTTCGACAATTATAGCCACATCATTGGAGTTGCAACCTGTAAGTCGGCCCGACTGTTTTTCTCTACGCCTTCCCGGGCAGTATCTTCGCCCAGTATAACCACGGAAGTATATGTCTTTTCAAAATATACATGCTCCATCTTTCCTTGCTCTGGTCGAAAGGGAATGTTTCCTGCGGTTTATTTTCATAATCAAATTCCGCCAGCACCAGTTTTCCATATCCGGTAAGTAGGGGGCAACTGGTATAGCCATTGTATTGGGCAGTGGCGGGCTGGCCGTTCATAACGGCGATCAGGTTTTCTACTAATACCGGAGCCTGTTTGCGGATGGCCGCGCCCGTTTTGCTGGTGGGTAAACCGGCTGCATCGCCCAGTGAAAAGATATTGGCGTAGCGTACATGCTGAAGACTGTATTTATCCACATCAACCCATCCGGTGCTGTTGGCGAGCGGGCTATTTCGGATAAAGTCCGGCGCGCTTTGCGGAGGCGTTACATGCAGCATATCGAAAGCTACTTCATAAGACTGGTCCTTATTTTGTTCACCGATACCAACGAATCTTGCTTTCTTGTTGGGGCCATCCACTTCCACCAGTTTGACCATAAAGTGTAGATTGATATGTGCTCTTTCACACACTTTCAATAGCGTCTTTTCATATTTGGGGACGGCGAATAGCCTGGTGCCGCCGCTCCAGTATTGGATATTGGCTTTGTCCAATACACCTTTTTTGCGGAAATAATCGGCAGCCATATACATGATCTTGTGGGGCGCGCCGCCGCATTTAACGGGAGTATGTGGGTTGTGGAATATGGCTTTGCCGCCTTTAAAGTTTTGGATGCATTCAAAGGTGTACGGCGCATAGTCATAACTGTAGTTGGAGCAAACGTTGTTCTTTCCCAATGTTTCGTTCAATCCTTTTATTTCATCCCAGTTGAGCTGGATGCCCGCTGCCACTACGAGAAAATCATAATGCAGTCGTGTACCGTCTTCCAGGGTGATGGCGTTATGTTCTGGGTCGAATCCGCTCACTTTTCCTTTGATCCACTTTGCGTTTTCAGGCATTACATCCGCTTCGTTCCGCATGGTTTTGCTGATATCGAATACGCCGCTTCCCGCGAGGGTCCAGGCGGGCTGGTAATAATGTTTATCGGAGGGTTCCACGATAGCGATGTCCAGGAGGTTGTTTTGGAGCAGGAGCCTGGAGGCTACGGAAATACCGGCGTTCCCGCCTCCTATAATGATGATTTGATGCTTGAGCGACATACAGCGGTTTTTTATGCCGCATAGTTAGCCTGATTTTTTCTTACTGGTTGTGATCTATGTCACGCCTTAGGGTGTTTTTAATCATTCAGGGCCAACGCTTCCGCAAGCATTTGTGCATTTTTCTTAGGTGTTGTGTGGTTGGGAGGAGCAGCCGGTTGGTATCACAGGAAAATACATCTATCTCATCTCCACAAAATAAAGAAGCCGGATCCCACACGAATCCGGCTTTTGCTTAACTAAGCAATTGGTTTTGGTTAAAACAGGTTGGTTGAAGTCCGGGTTGTCCCGGAAAAACAGTTGGTTGGTAACAGGGAGGATAGGTTTAAAAAGGAACCATTCGGTAAGTGAAAATGTTTTTATGGCTTTAAAAAGGTCCCCCCATAGAAATGGGGGGAGTCTACGATTGCTTGCCATTATGACTGTATATCTACGCCTTGTTTGTGGTCAGCTAGAGTCTTTCTCCATGCTGACTGAGGTCCAGTCCCTCACGCTCTTCCTCGTCTGAAACGCGGAGTGGTGTGATGAGATCGGTCACTTTCAACAGCAGCAGTGTGCCGAAGAAAGCGAAGAGTGAAACGCCCACCATGGCGAGGAGGTGTACACTGAACAGGTGTGTTTCTCCGTACACCAGTCCATTCTCCGCGATGTTCGCGTTCACGTTTTTGCTGGCGAACACGCCGGTAAGGATCATACCGGTAATACCGCCGATACCGTGGCAGGGAAATACATCCAGGGTATCATCGATATTGGTTCTGCGGGTCCTCAGTTCCACCATCAGGTTGCTCACGATGCTGCTGATGATGCCGATGGCCAGTGCATGGGAGATGGTGACGAAACCGGCTGCCGGTGTTATGGCTACCAGTCCTACCACTGCGCCGATGCAGGTGCCCATGGCTGAGGGCTTTCTACCCCTGATGGCATCAAAGATGATCCAGGCGAAAGCGGCGGAACCCGAGGCGGCACTGGTGGTGGCGAGGGCGGTGGCGGCCAGGCCGTTTGCGCCAAAGGCGGAACCGGCGTTAAAACCGAACCAGCCGAACCACAGCAAACCCGTACCCAGTAATACATACGTTACGCGTGCCGGATTGTGGGAGGGCTCGTTCCTTTTTTTAAGGTACAAAGCGCCTGCCAGCGCGGCCCATCCTGCACTCATGTGTACTACCGTTCCACCTGCAAAGTCCAGCACGCCAAGTTTAAAAAGGATGCCTTCCGGATGCCAGGTGGCGTGTGCCAGCGGACAATAAATAAAGAGCGAAAAAAGAACTATAAATAATATATAAGATGTAAACCTTATTCTCTCCGCGAACGCACCCGTTATTAAAGCGGGTGTGATGATGGCGAACTTCAACTGGTACATCGCGAAAAGTACCAAAGGAATAGTGGGCGCCAACTCCCAAGGTTTTCCACCCAGCACGCCCTGCATCATAAAGAAGGTGCCGGGGTTTCCGATCACACCGCCGTTGGAATCTCCAAAAGCCATGCTGAAACCCAGTACCACCCACAAAATCGAGATCACGGCCATGCAGATAAAACTCTGCAGCATGGTGGAAATCACGTTTTTCTTACTCACCATTCCTCCGTAGAAGAATGCCAGACCAGGGGTCATGATCAGTACCAGGGCGGTGGAAGTCAGCATCCAGGCGGTATCGGGAAAACTAATTCCTTCCTGGTTGATGCCATTCACCGGGTTGCCCGGAAAAATAAAACTAAGAACTAATACGGCCAGCAGCAGCCCAAAGGGCAGCATGGCCAGTCGACGGCTCATTGACATAGTTGCGTAGATATTAAAGTCTGTTCAGCTTGATGATGATGAAGCAAAGAAAAGTAAAACTTTTATAACAGATAAATATTTTTTACGCTAATGTGAGATTTTAGAAGCTATTCAATTTAAAAACGAATATTTGATTAAAAAATAATTAGATTATTTTTAAATTATATGTGTTTGTTGAGGTAAAAGAAAACCGGCCACTGCTGATGGCCGGTTGAGGAGATGAAATGAAATTTATTATAACGTTCTTCCCGGGTACACTTTCAGTGCTGCTTCCAGGCAGTCCATGGCTTTATGAATGGCATCCTCGTTCAGTACATAAGCGATCCGGACTTCTTTTTTACCCAGTCCCGGCGTTTGATAGAACCCGGTTGCAGGGGCCATCATTACTGTGGCGCCGTTGTGTTCGAAAGATTCCAGCAGCCACTGGCAGAAATGGTCCGAGTCTGAGATAGGAAGTTCCACTACCGCGTAAAAAGCGCCGCCCGGATTGGGGCAGGTTACGCCCGGCATGGCGTTCAGCCTTGAAACCACCGCATCCCTGCGCTTCAGGTATTCTTCCTTAATGGTGTCAAAATAGTTTTCGGGAAGGTCAATCGCGGCTTCTCCTGCGATCTGTGCGAAGGAAGGGGGGCTGAGCCTGGCCTGTGCAAACTTCATTACAGCATCCAGAACCGCCTGGTTTTTGGTGACCAACGCGCCGATTCTTCCGCCGCATGCGCTGTACCTTTTGGAAATGGTGTCCATCAGCAATACATGATCTTCGATCCCTTCCAGCTGCATCGCGCTGAAATGGGTACCGGTATAGCAGAACTCGCGGTAAGCTTCATCAGAGAACAGGTAAAGGTTGTGTTTCTTCACAATCTCCTTCAGGGTATCCAGTTCTTCCCTGCTGTACAAATAACCTGTAGGGTTATTCGGGTTGCAAATGATGATGGCTTTGGTACGCGGGGTGATTTTTTGTTCGAAATCGGCGATGGGAGGCAGGGCGAATCCGGTTTCAATTGAAGCGGTGATCGGTACCACTTTCACGCCGGCCTCCACCGCGAATCCGTTGTAGTTGGCGTAAAAAGGTTCGGGGATAATTACTTCATCGCCCGGATCGAGGCAGGCCATGAAGCCGAAAAGGATGGCTTCGGAACCACCTGTGGTAACAATGATCTGCTGGTGGTTCACGTCAATGCCTTTCCCGGCATAGTACTGCACCAGTTTCTTCCGGTAACTTTCGTTGCCTGCGCTGTGGCTGTATTCCAGTACTTTAAAATCGGAGTGCCGCACGGCATCCAATACCGGTTTGGGCGTTTCAATATCGGGCTGACCAATGTTCAGGTGGAACACCGTGAGCCCCTTTTTCTTGGCTTGTTCAGCATAAGGAACAAGTTTTCTGATGGGTGAGGCGGGCATTTCATAGCCGCGTTGGCTGATTGTTAGCATGGCGCAAAGGTATTTGAATTTTGAATTTTGAATGTTGAATTTTGGATGAATAGTGGGAGCTGATGGATGAATCGGGTGTAGTAATCTTAAATTTTAAGTCTGAAATTTTGAATTTTGAATGATGGATGTAGAATTAGAGCGATAGAAGGGGAGCGGTTGTGTTTCAGTAGTGTGTTTTGTTGGAGGCGATTTTGTTGTGCACCATTCTGTAAACAGATATCAGCTTAATCATCGGGCACAAATTGATTTTCCAAAAAGCGAGCTGGGTATAGGATCGGAAGTTCTAGTTTTTTCACCTTTTATCTGGAGATGAAAAACGGTTTGGACTGCAGTGTTTCAACGGATGCATCGTTGGGAAAACAACCTCGGTGGCACCGATTTCTGAACCAAGATAAGTTTGTCGTGTTCTCGATATTCTTCTCAACCAATTCTTCCTCCGTTTAAATACCTTTTCAACATGAAGATTTTCACCCACTCCCAAACGCAAGAATCCCCGCCCGGCTTCAGAGGCATTAACTGATAGGTGTTATTGAAACCCATACTTGCCAGCATAGGCTGCAGGCGCCTGAAGCGTATTAACTGATTAAGGTGTTCTTGAATCGTGTTCCTGTGGTAGCGTCTGATGGTGTTTTTTCTGAAATGAACGTATTCGGTTATTCTTGTTCAGAAATAGAAACAGCCAAAAAAAAGGTGCAGCCTCAGCCACACCCCGCATATTCTATTCAAAAATTCAGATGATACAAATCCTGGAACAATCCAGCATTAATCATCCATCATTTAAAATCTCGAATGATAAACTACTTCCCTCCGGCAACCACTTCTCCTGAAATCCTCACTTCTACGGGAAGTTGAACGCCTTTGATTTTTACCGTGATGGTTTTATCGAACGGGCCGGGAGCCGCGGCGTTGAAGCCTGCTTTAATGGTGCCGGTTTTGCCGTTCATGATGGGTTGTTGTGGCCAGGTTGGCGTAGTGCAGCCGCAACTTGCAAGTGCATTTTCGATGATAACAGGTTTGCCGCTCACATTGGTGAACTTGAATTCATATTCAACCGGAACGCCTTGCTTGATCTTTCCAAAGTTGTGTTTTGTTTCCACGAACTTGATCACCTCGGGCGCTTTTGTTTGTGCCTGTGCTACGAACCCAACGGCGAAAAATAGGAAGGCGAGAATTGCTTGTTTCATTGCTTGCTTTTTTATTAGGTTAGTTAGATGTATGTTTTTCCCATTGTGTTGCAATGGAAGTGTTATTTCCAGTTTAATTGTTTCAGGTTGGCCACGGCCGCGTTTGCGGGAACAGGCGTAGCATTGCGCATGTAAACACTTCCTTTTACTGAAAGTTGTGACATGGCGCCTTTATTGTAGTAAATGGTAACAGGTTTGTCGAAGGCGCCTTCCGCCGCAGCGTTATATCCAACTTCTATTTTGGTGGAAGCGCCAGGCGCTACCGGGTCTTTTTTCCATACGGGCGTGGTACAGCCGCAGGAAGCGGTTACGTTCTCCAGGTAAAGCGAATCCGTTCCATTGTTTGTGATCGTAAAAGTATGTGTCACAGGCCTTCCCATCGGGATTTTTCCGAAATCAAATGTTTGCTCAGAAAATGCGATGGTTTCCTTTTTTACTGCGGCGGCATTGCTTTGCGCCATCAATCCATTTATAGAAAGTATACAAATGGTGGCGGTTATGGAAAGTAGTTTTTTCATTTGTCCGGTTATCATTCCATCAAAATTAAGTATTTTCAATATAGGCACATACCCACAGGCACTATCCATCCTATATTTAACAAAAACCAGTTGTTTTTATTGTTTTTTCAGGAAAAATTCGTCCTTTTACGGGCGGAATTCAGTAAAAAAAATTGATTTAGCTTTGCATCATGGAAAACTTGACGCATCAGAACGAAGTGCTTGCCGGTGAAAAACTGTCGTTCGACAGGTTCCGGGAGGCCGTACTAAGCGATTACAGGGTTGCTGTTGAAAGCAGGGAAGCCAGCTTGCTGGGGCGAAAAGAGGTGCTGACCGGGAAGGCCAAATTCGGCATTTTCGGCGATGGCAAGGAAGTGCCCCAGGTGGCCATGGCCAAGTTCTTCCAGCCTGGTGATTTTTATGCGGGTTATTACCGCGACCAGACTTTCGCCTTCGCTACCGAGATCGCGACCGTGGAGCAGTTTTTCTCCCAGTTGTATGCCGATCCCAATCAAGATAACGATCCTTTCAGTGCAGGAAGGCAGATGAACTCCCATTTCGCTACCAGGATGATGGATGAAAACGGAGAACTGCTGGACCTGATCAACAGGAAAAATATTACCGGGGGCATCGCGCCCACCGCGGCCCAGATGCCACGCGCATTGGGTATGGCTTATGCTTCAAGAATGTTTAGGAAAGTGGATGCTTTGAAGCGGTTTCCGAATCTTTCCTCCGATGGCAACGAGGTTTGTTTTTGCACTATTGGCGATGCCTCCACTTCAGAAGGACATTTCTGGGAGGCAATGAACGCCGCTGGTGTACTACAAATTCCCCTCGCTGTTTTCGTATGGGATGATGGGTACGGCATTTCCGTTCCCAAAGAATACCAGACCACGAAGGGCTCTATTTCTGAAGCCATGAAGGGCATGCAGAAAAGAGAAAATACCAACGGCATTGATATTTACCGGGTGAAAGGATGGGATTACGCGGGCATGTGCGAGCTGTTCGAAGAAGCCATCCAGAAGATCCGTGATACACATATTCCGGCCTTGTTCCATGTGGAGGAAATTACGCAGCCACAGGGACATTCCACTTCGGGTAGTCATGAGCGTTATAAATCTTCCGACCGCCTCGCCTGGGAGCGTGAATGGGATGGGTTGAAGAAATTCCGGGAATGGTTGCTCACCAACGCGCTGGCGTCTTCAGAAGAGCTGGAGCAGTTGGAAAGAGCTGCGCGGGAGCATGTACGTGAGAGTAAGAACCGCGCCTGGGAAAAGTACAGTACACCACTGAAGGCCATGGTGGAAAAATCTGTCGCGGTAATGGAAGAGCTTGTAACCGCTGAACTGGACGCCAAAGGAACTATTGCCAAAGCCATCCAGGAACTCCGCACCAACCGTGAACCCGTGCGCCGCGATGTGCTGAGCGGGTTGCACAAGGCAATACGTTCCGCAGGAAAAGAAGCGCAAAATTATCCTATAGTTTCCTGGTACGAGGAACTGAAGCAAAGGGAATACACGCAATACAATAGTCACCTCTACGACGAATCACCGAAGCAGGTGGGGAAAATAACGGGCATCGATCCTGTTTTTTCGCCCAACGCACCCATGTTGAACGGGTACGAGGTGCTGAACCGGTATTTCGACGAACTGTTCGCCGCCAACCCCAAAGTAGTGGCCTTTGGAGAAGATGTGGGCCATATCGGAGACGTGAACCAGGGCTTTGCCGGCTTGCAGGAGAAACATGGAAAAGAACGCATCTTCGATACCGGTATACGCGAACAGACCATCATGGGGCAAGGCCTTGGAATGGCCCTTCGCGGGTTAAGACCCATCGCCGAGATACAATACCTCGACTACCTTTTATACGGCCTCCAGACCCTGAGCGACGATGTGGCCACCACACATTACAGGACAAAAGGGTTGCAGAGTGTGCCGTTGATCGTGCGGACCCGTGGTCACCGGCTGGAAGGTATCTGGCACAGCGGATCTCCCATGGGTATGATCGTAAATTCGTTGCGCGGAATGCATGTTTGCGTGCCCCGTAATATGGTGCAGGCCGCAGGATTCTACAATACTTTATTACAGGGCAACGATCCCGCCATTGTGATCGAGTGCCTGAACGGATACCGTTTGAAGGAGAAAATGCCGTCGAACCTGCTGGAGTTCCGGGTGCCGCTCGGCGTGCCGGAAGTGCTGCGTGAAGGAACGGATATCACCATTGTGTCTTACGGTTCTATGCTGCGCATCATCGCGGAGGCGGCCACCGTGCTGGAAGAACATGGGATCAGTTGTGAAATTGTTGACGTGCAAACCTTATTGCCCTTCGATACCGGTCATAAGATACTGGACTCGCTCAAAAAAACGAACCGGATCATTTTTATTGATGAAGATGTGCCCGGAGGCGCCGCCGCTTATATGTTCAATAAGGTGATGGAAGAACAGGGCGGTTACCGCTGGCTGGATGTGGCCCCGCGCACCCTTACCGCGAAAGCGCATCGTCCCGCCTACGGAAGCGATGGCGACTATTTCAGTAAACCCAATATGGAAGATGTGGTAGACGTGGTGATGGAGATGATGGGAGAGTAGGGGAATTTTGAATGTTAGATGATGAATTAATATTAAAACGGCGTGTTGAACTTCAGCACGCCGTTTTACATATCAGGTATTTACCAATTAGTCTTTTAATTCAAAATCCATCATTCATCATTCAAAATTTTCTAAGCTAAATTGTGGAACACCTTCTGCACATCTTCATCCTGTTCCAGTTTGTCTACCAGCTTCAGTAGTTCCTGCGCTTTTTCTTCATCCAGTTCAACGGTGGTGGTGGGGATCCATTCCAGTTCACTGCTGATAGGGGTGATGCCACGGTCTTCGAGCGCTTTTTGCAGGTTGCCGAAATCGGTAAACGCGCAACGCAGCACCAGCACTTCTTCGCCATTCTCGCCGGTTCCTTCGCCCAGTTCTTCCAGCCCGAAATCTATGAGTTCGAGTTCGAGGTCTTCAGCGGAGATGTTATCGGCGAGGGCCAGTTTGAAAACGCCCATTTTTTTGAACTGAAAACTTACGCTGTTGCTGTTGCCCAGTGCGCCGTTTCCTTTGTTGAAGATGGCTTTCACGTTAGCCACGGTGCGCACATGGTTGTCGGTGGCCGTTTCCACGAGAATAGCCACGCCATGGGGACCGTATCCTTCATACAAAATCTCATCGTAGTTGCTGGTATCCTTTCCCATCGCCCTTTTGATGGCGGCTTCCACGCGGTCCTTCGGCATGTTTACGGCCTTGGCGTTCAGGTAGCACCGGCGGAGGGTAGGGTTGGTGGCGGGATCGGGGCCTCCGGCTTTTACGGCGATCACGATCTCTTTTCCGATACGGGTGAATTGCTTGGCCATGCGGTCCCAACGGGCGAACATGGTGGATTTTCTTACTTCAAATATGCGTCCCATCTATGTTTTTTTGCGGGTTTTTATTGTTGAGAGGGCAAATTTACTGTTTTCACGCAAAGACGCAAAGGAGCGGGGACGCAAAGCGTTGTTTGTGTTTTGCTGGCTTTAGTAAGGGATGCGTATTTTTTATTTCTCGCAACGACGCGGTGACGCAACGGGCTGTTGAATGAAAGATTGTTGATTAAGTTCGAAAAACGCCCAAACCGGAAAGATCAGGGTTGTTTACGATTAGCCACAAAAAATAGCAAGCTTGTATTAGTCAGTAAGCAGGAAATCACATCAGCGTCCAACGTTGCGTCGCTGCGTCGTGGCGAGAAACAAAAATATCTTCGTTCAAAGAAATCTCCCCAACCCACCAAGGCCTTGCGTCCTGCGATGCTGCGAGGAACGAAGCAGGAAGCAGTGCTCCCTTACGTTGCGAAGTGCGCAGCACAAAGCAATCGCGTGAAAAAAAGAGCCGCTCCCATATCCTGAAAGCGGCTCCTGTTATTTTGCGAGTTACAAAGTAAAGCGTGAAAAAACTACTTATTCTTTTCTTTCTGCAACTTACTATGCTTCTTCCCGTACGCGAAATAGATGATAAACCCAAGCGCCAGCCATCCCGCGAGCCTTGCCCAGTTTTCCCATCCGAGTCCGAAGATCATGGCCGTACAGGCGAGAATGCCTAGTATCGGGAACAACGGTACCATCGGGGTTTTGAACTGACGGGGCATATCAGGTTCCTTCTTCCGGAGGATAATCACCGCCACACAAACCAGGATGAACGCGAACAGCGTACCGATGCTGGTCATGTGACCAACCACATCACCGGGAACGAAGGCCGCGAAAAGGGCCACCAGCAACAGGATCACGAGGTTTCCTTTGTAAGGGGTTTTGTATTTGGGGTGCACTTCGCTGAAAGTTTTAGGGAGCAGTCCGTCTTTACTCATGGAGAAGAATACACGACTTTGCCCTAAGAGCATTACGAGGATTACAGAGGAGAAACCGGCTAGAATAGCCACGGTTACTGATTTGCTCAACCATCCGTATCCGGGCATGAATTCCCTGATGGCTGCCACTACGGAGGCTTCACCACCTTTGGTTGGATCGCGGAAGAATTCTACCGGGGCCAGACCAGTGAGTACGTGGGCGAAGAGAATATAGAGGATGGTACAAACGATAAGGGAACCAAGGATACCGAAGGGCATGTCTTTCTTCGGATTTTTCGTTTCCTGTGCGGCCGTGCTCACGGCATCGAAGCCGATGAAGGCGAAAAATACCGTTCCTGCCGCGCCGAGAATACCCATAATGCCACCGAAGCTGTGTGTAATGCCCTGGTGATCGGTGTATTTGGTGGCTTCAGGAATGTAGGGGGTATGGTTGTCGGCGTTGATGAAACCCCATCCCAAAGCGATGATGAGTACAACGATGGTTACTTTAGTAATCACGATCAGGTTGTTCACGAAAGCGGATTCCTGGGTACCTTTAATGAGCAGCAAGCTAATCGCTGTAACGATGCCAAGCGCAGGCAGGTTGATGATGCCGCTTACGCCGTCAACAGAGGTCTGGAAAGGAGAGTGGCACCATTCGTAAGGAATCGGACTCATATTAAGTACTTCCACCAGCAGGTTGTTGAGGTACTCGCTCCAGGCGATGCCAACGGTGGCCGCGCCTACAGCGTATTCCAGTACCAGGTCCCAGCCGATGATCCACGCGAGGAATTCGCCCATGGTGGCGTAAGTATAAGTGTAAGCGCTACCGGAGATGGGAATGGAAGAAGAAAGTTCCGCGTAACAAAGTCCTGCGAAAGCACAGCCGACAGCGGCGAGGATAAAACCGAGCGTAACGGAAGGACCAGCATTCTGGGCCGCCGCCGCTGCTGTTCTTACAAATAATCCGGCGCCAATAATGGCTCCGATACCGAGGGCCACGAGTCCCCATCCGCCCAGCGTGCGTTTTAATGAGTGCTCACCGGTTTCACGGGCCTCATCCATCAGGCTGCTGATGGGCTTCTTTAAAAACAAACTCATACGTCGTTGTTGGTTTACGATTTAGATTAATTCAGCAAATACAAAAAGTGCGGAAAAATAGGTATTTATTCAGTTTCCCCCGCCAAAAATTTAACAAACCGGATTTTTTACCGACCAATTCCCGTTCCCTTTCTTTCTCATTTTAGTACTATATTGCGGCACTTTGTTACCTAAAAGCTCGTGAATGGGAACGCCAACATCGTCAGGTTCTAACCGCCTCACCCTTTATATTATCATAGCACTGGTGCTGGGCGTGGCCCTTGGCTTTATCCTGAACGGTAATTACCTCGCAACGGAAAATGCGGTGGTTACTTCCGCCGAAGCCAAACTGAAGGTACTCAACCAATCCATCAAATCATCCACCGATACCAGTTCCGCCGCGTTCAAACAATTGCTTGCCGAAAAGGCGGAGCAGGCCACACTGAAAAACAGTGCCCTTGCTTCCCGCGATAAAAAAGTAGAACCATTCTCCCTTTTAGCCGATATCTTTCTTCGTCTCATTAAAATGATCGTGGCCCCGTTGGTGTTCACCACACTCGTGGTGGGCGTGGCCAAACTAGGGGACATCAAATCGGTAGGAAGAATTGGGGGCAAAACCCTGCTCTGGTTCCTCAGCGCCTCATTGATGAGTTTGTTGCTGGGGTTGGTGCTGGTGAATCTCTTCAAACCGGGTATCGCCATGAACCTGCCTCTGCCCGACCTCGGAGAAGATACCGGCATCAAAAAAACAGCGCTTACTTTAAAGGAGTTCCTCTACCATGTGTTCCCCACCAGCGTGATAGATGCCATGGCGAAAAATGAAATTCTCCAGATCGTGGTGTTCGCGCTGTTCTTCGGCGTAGCTACCGCCGCCATTGGCGATATGGGTAAAATTGTAATCAAGGCCTTCGATGCCATCGCCCACGTGATCCTCAAACTCACCGGTTATGTGATGAACTTCGCTCCGGTAGCGGTTTTCGGCGCCATGACCGCCGTGATCGCCAAACAGGGAATTGGTATTCTGAAAACTTATTCCATCTTTATCGGCGAATTCTACCTGGGATTGGGTATCCTTTGGCTCGTACTCATCTTGGCGGGTGGCGTATTCATCGGAAAGCGTGTGCTTGACCTCGTTAGAAGAATAAAAGAACCTACTTTACTTGCTTTCTCCACTTCTTCCAGCGAAGCGGCCTTCCCGAAAACCATGACGGAACTGGAACGCTTCGGCTGCAAAGATAAAATTGTAAGTTTTGTGCTCCCGCTGGGTTATTCGTTCAACCTCGACGGCAGCATGATGTATATGACCTTCGCCTCCCTGTTCATCGCGCAGAGCTACGGTATTCAGCTTGACATGGGCACGCAGATCAGCATGCTCCTCGTGCTGATGCTCACCAGCAAAGGCATTGCGGGCGTACCCCGGGCTTCACTCGTGGTGATTGCCGGCACACTCGCTACATTTAATATTCCTGAGGCCGGTCTGGCGCTCCTGCTGGGCATCGACCCACTCCTGGATATGGGCCGCAGCGCCACCAACGTAGTGGGGAACAGTATTGCCACCGCGGTGGTAAGCAAATGGGAAGGAGAACTTACACCAGCCGATTCTTAATTCAAAAGCAGCATTTCATTTAACTCAAACAGTATGCAAGATTTTCTGGATTTTTTAAAGCAACTCATCGACCCGGTCTGGATACACGCGCACGGCGGATTGTACCTCGTGGCCTTTATTATTTTCGCTGAAACAGGGCTTTTCGTGGGCTTCTTCCTGCCCGGTGATTCCATTCTTTTCGTGACCGGCATGCTGATTGCCCAGCACCAGGCCCCGTTCGCCAGTGATCCCGCAAACCTGTTCTACTGGATGGCGCTGATTTCGATCTGTGGTATCGTTGGAAACCTGGTCGGATATTGGTTCGGTAGAAAATCCGGGCACCTGCTGTTTGAAAGAAAAGATACCTGGCTCTTTAAAAAGAAACACCTTTACCAGGCGAAAGAATTCTATGAGAAAAAGGGTGGCGCAGCCATTATCCTCGCCCGTTTCCTACCCATAGTAAGAACGTTTGCGCCCATCGTGGCGGGCATCGTGGGGATGGAAAGAAAGAAATTCATGTTGTACAATGTGATTGGCGGCCTCGCCTGGGTGGTGAGTCTTGTACTGGTGGGTTACGCCCTCGGTGAGAACGAATGGGTGAAGCACAACCTCGAAAAAATAATCATCGGACTGGTATTGGTGACCACCGCACCCGTTGCGATCAAGATGTTCTTCCCGAAGAAAAAATCAGCGCAAACGGCTGAAGGACCGCAGGAGTAATTTATTCCCCAACTGCTATATGAAAAAATCGGCCTCCCTTTTTAACATGGTGGTCCTTGTTGCCGCCCTGGGTTACTTCGTCGATATCTTCGACCTTCTCCTGTTCGGCATGATCCGCACCACGAGCCTCAGAGATATTGGCATCACCCTGCCGGAAGAGGTGGAACGCATCGGGCTGATGCTCGACAACTGGCAGATGGCCGGTATGCTGATCGGCGGAATCTTCTGGGGGATACTCGGCGATAAGAAGGGCAGGTTATCGGTACTTTTCGGATCCATCATCACTTATTCACTGGCCAATATCGCAAATGGTTTTGTACAGGATACCTCCATTTACGCGGTCCTTCGTTTTATCGCGGGCTTTGGCCTGGCAGGTGAACTCGGGGCGGGGATTACACTGGTGAATGAATCCATGGACAAAGAGAAGCGTGGTATAGGCACAGCGCTCGTGGCTTCCATAGGCATTATGGGAGCGGTTTTCGGCGGATTCATTGTAAAGTGGGTGGGCGACTGGCGCACCTGTTATTTTATTGGCGGGGGTATGGGATTGTTGCTGCTCCTGTTGCGCATCGGCGTTTACGAATCAGGTATGTACGAAAACATTAAGCATGGCAATGCCTCCAAAGGGAATATCCTGATGTTGTTCAACAACCGCAAACGTTTCACGAAGTATATCGCGGTTATCCTGATGGCGGTTCCCATCTGGTATGTCATTCAGTTGTATGCGAAGTATTCTCCGGAACTGGCTGCTGCTATTGGCGTGGATATTCCGGAAGAGGAAAAAAAGAACATCGCGATCAATGGCATCATGCTGGCTTATCTCGGGCTTACGCTGGGCGACCTGGCATGCGGCCTCTTCTCCCAATACCTGCGCAGCAGGAAAAAAGCGCTGCTCACTTTTATGATCGGCACAATGGCCGCCATCGGCTTATTCTATCTGATTGGCGCGCAAAGCAGTTTCGTATTCTATTCCTGTATATTATTAATGGGTTTTATGGTGGGGTACTGGGCGGTTTTTATGAGCACCGCGGCCGAATCCTTCGGCACCAATATTCGTTCCACCGTTACCAATACCGCTCCCAATTTCGTGCGCGGATCGGTGATCGGGGTAAACAGTTTATATGCCTACTTTAAATACAATGCCGGGTTGGATACGGTTACCGCCAACCTGCTGGTGGGCGCATTGGTATTCATCCTGGCTTTCTGGGCCTGGGGAAAACTGGAAGAAACTTTCGCTAAGGACCTTGATTATGTGGAAGCGTAATGCTCCCAGCCCTAGTTTAGTGGAACGAGATTGGCCCTCATTTCCGGCGTGATTTTATTGATATCCAGGATTTTTAACTGCGGCTCGTTCATGGAAGTTTCGTTGATTGGAACCAGTGTGGTGCGCACATCTTTGTTCTTCATCCTGTACATGGCGCCACTGATGGGGTCTACCACAAGCAACCCGATAACACCACCAAACAGGAGGTTGCCGAAATACCAGCCATTCAGGTTCGCGTTCAGCGTAATGGTACTTTTCTGGAAACCCTCTTTCTCCACCACGATGGTGTAAATAGCACGTTTAAAATACCCGGCACCACATTTCAGGTGCACAGTGGCCGGCGTACCTCCTTTGAATACTTCTTTCCCTTTTCTATCGGTAATGGTTACCTGTGCTTTAACAGGATCGCTGTCTATCCCGACGGGATACGATGTTTTGCTGACAATTGTGGCGCAATTGGAAAAAGTGACCGCCGCGCAAGCGGCGATGGCAATGAGTTTAAGGTGCATGATTCGGGGGGTATGATTTGAAGGCTAATATAAAAAAAGAGGGCGTATCAAAAAAATGATACGCCCCGCATAATATATAAAAGCCGACATTCCTCTTGCCTAATCTCAGCGTCTCAAAACAGGAACAAGCCTTTGCGTCCCTGCTTCCTTGCGTCTTCGCGTGAAATGAAGCAGTGCGTGTAATCTCCCACCCAGGTTAAAGCGTTTTCAGCACATCATTCATCGTACGCACCGCATCAGCGCTCTTATTGAAAGCCGCCTGTTCTTCTTCGGTCAGCTTGAAGTCGATGATCTTCTCCCAACCACCTTTTCCGAGTACCACGGGTACCACGAGGGAGATATCGTTCTGGCCGTATTCTCCTTCCAGGGCCACACCGCTGGAGATGAGTTTTTTCTCATCGCGGAGAATGCTTTCCACCATAGCCGCGGTGCCTGCTCCGGGTGCATACCAGGCGGAAGTGCCGATCAGTTTGGTGAGGGTAGCGCCGCCCACCATTGTATCGGCAACAATCTTATCCTGTTGTTCCTGGGTAAGGAAATTGGTAACAGGCGTACCGTTCCAGGTGGCATGTTTAATAAGGGGGATCATGGTAGTGTCTCCATGTCCGCCGATTACTACCGCGTTCAGGTCGGCAGGGGAGCAACCCAGGGCCTGGCTGAGGTAGAATTTAAAACGGGCGGAATCCAGTGCGCCACCCATACCGATCACTTTGTTCTTGGGCAGACCGGAAGTTTTGTACGTCAGGTAGTTCATGGTATCCATGGGGTTGGATACTACTATGATGATGGTATCGGGAGAATATTTCAGGATGTTTTCGGTTACCCCTTTAACGATGCCTGCGTTCACGCCGATGAGTTCCTCGCGGGTCATACCGGGTTTGCGGGGCAGGCCGGAAGTGATTACTACCACGTCGGAATCTTTGGTAGCGGCGTAATCATTGGTCACACCTTTGATCTTTGTGTCAAAACCAAGCAGGGCGGCGGTTTGCATCATGTCGATGGCCTTACCTTCGGCAAAACCTTCTTTAATATCCAGTAATACCAGTTCTTCGGCCAGTTCTTTACGGGCGATATTGTCGGCACAGGTTGCACCTACGGCACCGGCTCCTACGACAGTAACTTTCATGGAAGCTTATTTATTAGAATGAAAAAATAAAGATTTGCGGGGCAAAGGTAGGGAGTTTACTTCTCTTTAAAGTTGTTAATAAGTGCGGCGGGCTTCACGTTGCCCTCGTTCACTTTAATGAGGTTTCCCTTTTTATCGTAGAAGGCCAGGTAAGGCAGCGAATTCACCCCGTAGAAAGATGGAACGAAATATTTGGTATCCCTCCCGATCATGATGTTGGGATATTGGGCGAGTTTGTATTTCTCTTTAAAGGCCCGGATGGTTTCCATGGGTTGATAAGAACACATCACGATCTGAACATCTTTCAGTTTGTCTATATTGGCGAGAATGTCTTCGGTCTGGTGCTGGCAATGGTCGCAATCCGGACTGAAATACATGATCAATACAGGTTGGTTCTTTTTCAACTGGTTTTTGCTGAGTTTGGATACACTGTCGGTGGCCAGCAGTTCAAACGGCGGAACCGTGGGGAAACGCTTGTAAGCGGGTTCTGTATTTTGAGCGGAAAGGGTGGTGAGGGAAAAAAAAGTTGCCAGTAAAAAGATGTATTTCATAATGTAGCTGTTTTTAGCATTGGATAACCTGATTCCGGTGGAAGCCTGGCGTTTCATTGTACATGAAGAGCACGGGCGGTTCTGGAATTATGCTTGTAAAGATAAGGAAGAAGCCGTGGGGATACGAGCGGTATTATCACATGGCGGATATCCGCTTTTCATCATGCTCTGTTCGGTGAAAAAACTTAAACTACGTTTTTGGAATTTATTTCATTGAATTATAGTGGATTAGGATGATGAGGTGCATCCCGGTGCACCGGACCCGGTGCCACCGGGGTGGTTTTCCCCCTTCGCCTACCGTGTTTCTCTTTCTCAGAAACGATAAAAAAACTTCCCGACTTATTTGTTCAATTCAAAAATCCTCCTACATTTGTAGTGTACTAATACAATAGTACACTAAATCAGTAAGCATGATAAACATCCAACAACTCAATTTCTCTTACCGGCGCAAGCCTGTATTCCGCGAGTTGAACCTTAGCCTGCAGCCCGGGTACATTTATGGTTTACTCGGAAAGAACGGAACCGGGAAGTCTACGCTCCTGCGCAACATCGCCGGGTTGCTTTTTCCCGGCGGCGGTTCTATTTCAGTAAATGGTTTCAATCCCGCGGAGCGGAAACCCTCCTTCCTGGCCGACATATTCATGGTGCCCGAAGAATTTTTCCTGCCCAATATCCCCATCAAGGCTTTCGTAAAAAGCAACGCGCCTTTCTACCCGAACTTCAGCAAAACCCAGTTCGAGCAATACCTGACAGAGTTCAGTATTCCCATTGAAAATACCCTGCAGCAAATGAGTTACGGCCAGAAGAAGAAAGTGCTCATCAGCTTCGGCCTCGCCTGCAATACCTCGGTATTATTAATGGACGAACCCACGAACGGACTTGATATCCTCAGCAAAAGCCAGTTCCGCAAAGTAATGGCAGGCGCCGTGAACGAAAACAAGTGCATCATCATCAGTACCCACCAGGTAAAGGACCTCGAAAACCTGATCGACCGCATCACCGTAATCGATGAAGGAAAAATCCTGTTCGACCAAACCATCGACAATATCTCCCGGAAACTGTTGTTCAGGATTTCTTTCAGCACCGATGAACTGAAGCAGGCTATTTACGCGGAAGAATCCCTCAAAGGCAACGCGCTCATTCTGCCCAATTATATGGAAGAAGATACCGCCATCGACCTGGAAATGCTCTATAAGGCCATCGTGCTGAAAGGAGAAGCCGTACACGCCGTTTTTAACAACCCATCCTCCACTTCTAAATCCGTTCAACATGCATGATACACTTAACTTCGGCCGCCTGGGCATGCTTATACGCAGGCATTGGGCCGAGAACGTAAAATTCTTCTTACTCGCCGCACTTGCTTTGTTCGGGCTCATGGCCATGGTCTTCGCTATCTGGGTAATTGCTGAAGGATCAGATTACCATGAAGACGATACCTGGGTGATATTCCTTGTCGGACTTTTTATTACCGGTTGTATTTTCGCCAGTCTCTCTTTCAATGCACTCGGGGATAAAGCGAAAGGTACTTACTGGATGAGCCTTCCCGCGAGCCACCTGGAAAAACTGATCGTTACCATTCTCTTTACTACCGTTTTCTTTTTTGCCGTGTACTGTGCCGTTTTTTTTCCTATCCGGCAAATGGCTTTCGCCTATATTGAATCTTCGGCAAAGGATGATCCTTTGAATTACAAACTGACTTATCTGGACTGGAAAAGAGATGCTGAAGTAAAACTTGTGGCGCGTTATTTCTTCTTGTGCTTCATCGCCGTACAATCGCTGTTCCTGTTGGGAAGCGCGTATTTCAAAAAGTTCGCTTACGTGAAAACGGTGATAGTTGGCGCGGCCTTCGTCTTTCTTTTTGTATGGATGATGACGGGAATTGACGATAAAATGTTTAGAGAATTCGGGCAGGTAAACTGGAACGTATTTGAAGCAAGAAAGCTGGATTTATCTGGAAGAGGTGCACCTACACAGGTGTATAAAGTATCTGAATTGTCCAAAGACTTTTCACTCTTCATGCTCCGGTACATGTGGGCGCCGGTGTTCTGGGTCGTAACCTGGTTCCGCCTGAAGGAAACCGAAATTTAACAGCGGGAAAGTATAGCCATAGCCAAACAAATTAAAACAAAAAATTATGCAGTTCCACAATAACGGACAGGCCATTTACCTGCAGATCGTTGATTATGTGTGCGAGAAGATCCTGCGGAAACAATGGAACCCCGATGATAAGATACCCAGCGTGCGCGAATTGGGGATGCAGCTTGAAGTGAACCCCAATACCATCGCCAGGGCCTACGATTTCCTGAAGCAACAGGACATCATTACCGATAAAAGAGGGATCGGATATTTCATTGCGGCGGAAGCCGAAGCCCGCGTGCAGCACTACCGCAAATCGGTGTTCATCGAAACCGAATTGCCTCCAGTGTTCCGGGTAATGCGGATGCTGGGCCTGGAAACCAACGATCTTCAACCATTGTACGATCAATTCAAAAAACAGGATGCGGTTGCCTAACCCGCCACCATAAAAACTTTAATCATGAAAACAAGTAATAGAATTCTGCTCGCGCTGGGGGTATTCGCGTTTGCGCTGCCTTTGTTCCTGGCATTCACCCTGAAAAGTAAAATAGAAAAAGGGGAATATGTTTTGGATGATAAGCCTCATTATGATGGCATCTCATCCCGTAGAATGTTGCCTGAAACCGGCTATTCCGTGATCAAGTTAAAAGGACCCGAAGTTGGAGCAGATGTATTCCAGGTAACGGTGATACAGGATTCATCCGCTTATTTCAACTATTACAATGGATGGGAGCGTGACAGTGTGCACTCCCACATTCAATCGGACACACTTTTCCTGGAATACGCCACCCGAAATGACCCCAACTCTTATACGCATACAGCTATCCAGCTTTCTATCCCCAAAGATTATACTTTACTGATAGACGGAGCGCTGGTGAATTTGAATGAGTACACCCATTCCATCGATTCTCTGCACCTGGTTACAAAGGGGTATGCAACCCTGAACCTGGGAACAAGGGAGAATCAAAATACTTCTGATTCATTGGTGATCAACTCCTTGTTTATTGAAGCGAGTGGTGGTGGCGTTCTTTTTGCCAATAATATGAGGGTTGACAACCTGAATATGGACTTGAAAGGAGATGCATCCCTGACCGTGGAGAAAGGGGCGAAAGTGAATAAAATGAATGCCGCTATTGGCGATAACGCTACCATTCACGCCCCGCTTTCTTTCCTGAAACAATTGCTGAAATAACTTTTGAATTGTACATTCACCCCCAAACCTTTATCACCCATGCTAAAAAACATCTTACTCGCAACCGCGCTTATCCTTGGAAAAATTTCATTCGCGCAATGCGATAAACCCATCTTGCTGAAATGCTCGAAAGGGATTGAGATCAAAAACGGCAATCCTGGACAGGAAATGCCCTTTGAATGTTCCCTGGAAATTGCCAATGGTAAAATCACCCTTACAGCTACCATGGAAGGCAAAACGGAATCTGTGGAAGGAAATATTACGGAGACCGTTCGTTGCGACTGGAAAGAGTTCCTGAAGAACGGTATCATGCAGTACAGGGCCTCCATGAGAAAAGGGGACGAACACGAGGAGAATGCCACCATAGAGATTAAGAGCGAAAACAACTATACGCTGGTAACACTTGCTTCCGATCCCGATACTGGTTCTAAGCTACAACTCGTCGTAAAGGAGTATACGATTCTGGAGACATCCGGAAATGAACAGGAGCAACAGCCTGTTGTTGAAAATAAGAAGAAGAAAAAGGCTAAAAAGAAACAGTAAAGCTCGTCTCGTAAGAACAGTCGCCTATACAAACGGGTTATGAATTTCAGCCATTCATAACCCGTATTTTTTTAGAATAAGTTGAAATCAGCCAACTCACCAATGCCTTGCGTCTCCGCTCCCTTGCGTTGCGAACTGCGAGGCTGCGAGGAACGAAGCAGGAAGCAATTGCGTGAAACTTCCTAAACCGAAGCCCCCAGCCACGCCATCATACCCATCCCGATCTCTATCGCCGATTCATCAATATCAAAAGTTGGCGTATGCACCCCCGATGTAATGCCTTTTTCCTTATTCATCACCCCCAGCCTGTAAAAGCATCCCGGGATCACTTGTGAATAGTAACCGAAATCTTCGGCCCCCATGCGCAGTTCCGTTTCTTCCACCTTATCATCGCCCATGTACAACTTAGCCTGGTCCCAGGCTTTGGTGGTGAGTGCTTCGTTGTTGTGCACGGTGGGATAGCCAACATCGATGTGCAGGTGCACTTCGGCGCCCATGCTCTTCGCGGTGCCTTCCACGATGTTCCTGATCAGTTCGTGTGCCTTAAAGCGCCATTCTTCATTCATGGCCCTGAAGGTACCCATCATTTTCACTTCACTGGGAATCACATTGGTGGTATGACCGCCTTGTATAGAGCAGATGGACAACACGGAAGGTGAGAACGGACTATTGTTGCGGCTGATCACCTGTTGCAACGCGGTCACGATGTGCGCCGCCACAAGAATGGTATCCACGGTTAAATGTGGTGCGGCGGCGTGTCCGCCTTTGCTTTTCACCGTGATGTAAATTTCATCGGCGGAGGCCATCACCATCCCGCTTCTGAAACTCAGTTTGCCTACTTCCAATTGGGGATTTACGTGTAATCCTATAATGCCCTGCGGTGCGGGGTTTTCCAGTGCACCGTCTTTGATCATTAAACTCGCGCCACCGGGGTTGCGTTCTTCTCCCGGTTGGAAGATGAGTTTCACGGTTCCTTCCCAGTCGGCTTTTGTTTCCTGCAGTATTTTCGCGGCGCCCAACAGGCAGGTGGTATGCACATCGTGGCCACACGCGTGCATGATGCCAGGCTTTGTAGATTTATACGGCACATCGTTGGCCTCTTCAATCGGCAACGCGTCCATATCGCCACGCAGTGCGATGATGCGGGAAGAAGGATTTTTTCCTTCAATAATGCCAACTACACCGGTGGTGGCTTTGGTGGTAAATGGGATGCCCCAGGAACGAAGTTTTTCCTGCACGAAGGCCGCCGTTTCAAATTCCTGGTAACTGAGTTCGGGGTGCGCGTGTAAATGATGTCTTACGGCGATCATTTCGGGCGCGTATTGTTGGGCTAGGGCTTTTATTTTTTCGGAGAGCAAATTTGAAATTTTGAATTTTGAATGATGAATGTTGAATGAGGAGGTTGAATTCACATACTCATCCAGCATTTCAGCATCTAAAATAAGTGAATTATTATGGGAAAGAAAAACAGTTTGCAGTAGCGGATAATGTTGTATATGGAAAGAAATACTGGTAAAGCTCCGTCAATGGGAAGTTGCCCAATAAAAAGCAGAATACCATAAACAAGAACGGTTGAAGAGCTTCGTGCTTTTTAAAAGAGAGCAAATATGTTGAATTATGAAAATCCATCATTCAACATTAAAAAGCGTCCTCCTCCAACTTATCCAGCTTCACCTCAATGGTTTCGGCCACAATGAAAGAGCCGCTGGGATAGAACTTCACCACCTGCCGCATGACCTGCTCGGCTTCGGCGCGGGTTTTAAAGTTGCCCAGTTTCAGTTTAAAGAATGGCGCGTTGTATTGAATGTACGAATTGTGCGCCGGGAAATTCTGGAGCATTTTGGTTTTGGCGGAAATGGCTTCGTTACGGTCGCGGGTGCTCACCACCTGAATACGGAACCCTTTTGCTGTACGACGGTTGTCGCGGGTGGTGTATTCATTGATCTCCATCTGTTTTTTCACCAGTTGATCGATCCGTGGATCTTTGTGTACCACCACGGCGTTTGAAGTGGTTTGCGCAAAGCTCGCCAGGGAGCAGGTCACCAATAAGAGGAGTATAAAAACTTGTTTCATCCGGTGATATTTAGTGGTGAACGGAGATCAATAACCATGCCCGTTCACCGGGGTTTCTGTTACAATGGCCACGCCCGCGCTGCATCCGATGCGGGTGGCACCGGCGTTGATCATGGCCAGGGCGGTGGCTTTGTCGCGGATACCACCCGACGCCTTGATGGCGATGTGCGCAGGTAGGTGTTGCCGCATCAGTTCCACGGCTTCCACGGTGGCGCCTTTTTCAGCGTATCCCGTAGAGGTTTTAAGGAACTGTACCGGGAACTTGCTGTAAAGTGCGCAACAGCGGATGATTTCATCGTTGGAGAGTACGCCCGTTTCGAGGATCAGTTTGATGGCCTTTCCTTTTTGCCGGACGATCTCCGCGATGGGTTGAATCTCTTTTGCGAGGTAATCCCAGTCGCCGTTTTTGATTGCGGTTATGTTCACCACCATATCTATTTCGTGGGCGCCATCCACAATGGCCAGTACTGTTTCGGCCACCTTTGCTTCTATGGCGGAGTAGCCGAATGGGAATCCCACCACCGTGGCCACTTTCACTTCAACCGGCGCCAGTATCGCGGCGGCCCTTTTTACGTAGGGCGGTGGTACGCATACGGCGGCGAATCCATATTCTACGGCCTCGCTGCATAGTTTTTCAATGTCGGCGGTAATGGCCGTGGGTTTCAATAAAGTATGGTCAATAAAAGAAGCGATATTCATCTCCGGTAATTCTCCGGCAAAGGTAGGCGATTGAATCTATTTCGAAGGGTTTCCGTATTTTCGGCATCATATCTTCTAAAACTTCCAAACACATGAGTCTACTAAACCAACCGGTCCGGAACACCGGAGGCCGAAAACTGCTTTTGCACCGCTGGCGGAATCGTTTTCTCACCGCCACACTTGTATCCTGCTCCTTTTCTCTTTATGCGCAGCCCACTTTTCCCGAGAACGGGGTGGCCGATAAAAGGGAAGGGGTATATGCTTTCACCAACGCCACTTTGGTAAAGGATGCCGCCACGAAAATCGAAAAAGCCACCCTTGTGGTACGCGACGGACGTATTGTGGCTGCCGGAACCGGCGTAGCCGTTCCGAAAGATGCGGTCGTGATCGATTGCAGCAACAAATTCATCTACCCCAGTTTCATTGATATTTACAGTGACTATGGGATACCTGTTCCGCAGCGCTCTGGCGGATTCAGTTTCGGCGCACCTGCGCAACTGACCAGTAACCAGAAAGGCGCTTTCGGCTGGAACCAGGCCATTCGTGCCGATGTGAGCGCGGCGTCCATTTTCAATGCCGATCCCGCCAAAGCCAAAGCTTACCGTGAAATCGGCTTCGGTACCGTGCTTACCCACCAAAAAGATGGCATCGCGCGCGGCACCGGCACCGTGGTGACCCTCGCCGATAAGAAAGAAAACCTCGTAATGCTGAAAGATAAGGCCACCGCGCACTATTCTTTCAGCAAAGGCAGCTCCACACAAAGTTACCCCTCCAGCATGATGGGTACCATCGCCCTGCTGCGCCAGAACTTTATTGACGCCGCATGGTATAAAAGCAATCCAAAGGCAGAAGGCGTTAACCTGTCGCTGAAAGCATTCAACGAAGCACAAAACCTGCCGCAGGTATTCGAGGCCAACGACAAATGGAACGCTGTCCGCGCCGACAGGATCGGCGATGAATTCGGTGTGCAATACATTATTAAAGCCGGTGGAAACGAATACCAGCGCATCGCGGAAATGAGCGCCACCAAAGCCGCGTTCATCCTGCCATTGGAATTTCCCCAGGCCATGGATGTGGAAGACCCCTCCGAAGCACGTTTCGTTTCCCTCCAGGATATGAAGCATTGGGAAATGGCGCCTTCCAATCCTGCTGCATTTGAAAAAGCCGGTATTACCTTCTGCCTCACACCATCGGACATGCGCGACATGAAACAGTTCGTTGCCGTGTTGCGCAAAGCCATGCAATATGGTCTTTCCGAAAAAGCCGCGCTGGAAGCGCTTACTAAAAACCCCGCTACTTTACTCGGGGTAGCCGACCAGGTAGGGACGCTGGAACCGGGCAAGCTCGCAAATTTTCTGGTGACCTCCGGTCCTGTTTTCGAGGAGAAAACCATCCTGCTCCAGAACTGGGTGCAGGGCGAAAAATACGCCATCCGGGAAAACGCATGGCACGAAACAGGAGGCACTTACCTCGTTAAAACATCTACCGGTAAAACCTATACGCTGGACGTGAAATCCGTTTCCGCCGCTTCACTCATCGCGGCAGATACGGTAAGCGCGAAGTTCAGCTTTGACGGCAAAACCGTTAAATTCAGTTTCCCGGAAACTAAAAAAGCGCCTTCCGCCATTCGTTTCAGCGGCGTAAGCAACGGAGAAACCTGGCAGGGAACCGGCGCGGATACCAGCGGACAGGCATTTACCTGGACGGCGGCTAAAATAAAGGACGCCGTGGTAAAAGAAGACCGCAAACGTGCCGAAAAAGCCATCGATATGGGCAAGGTTAGCTTCCCTTTCAATGGCTATGGCTGGGAAGAAATGCCGAAGCAGGAAACCATCCTTATTAAAAACGCCACCGTTTGGACCAATGAAAAAGAAGGCAAACTGGAAGGCGCGGATGTGCTGGTCCGGGATGGCAAGATCGTACAGGTAGGTAAAAATATTTCCGCCTCCGGCGCGAAACTGATCGATGGAACCGGCAAACACCTTACCGCGGGCATCATCGATGAACACTCCCATATCGCCGCGGCTTCCATCAATGAAGGTGCGCAGTCGGTGACTTCGGAAGTGCGGATCGCCGACAACCTTGATCCCGATGACATCAATATCTACCGCCAGCTCAGCGGCGGGGTTACTTCTTCGCATATCCTGCACGGTTCGGCCAACACCATCGGTGGACAAACCCAGTTGCTGAAACTGCGCTGGGGCGCGAACGACGAAGGACTAAAGTTCAAAAACTGGGACGGCTTCATCAAGTTCGCACTCGGGGAGAACGTAAAACGCTCCAGCAGCCAGAACAATAACCGCTTCCCCGATACGCGTATGGGCGTTGAACAAGTGCTTACAGATGCCTTCCAACGCGCAACAGATTATAAGAATGCGATGAAAGCCGCTTCCGATGCAGCGAAGGCAAAGAAGGGTACAATGAATTTCCGCCGTGACCTGGAACTGGATGCCCTGGTGGAGATCATGGAAAAGAAGCGGTTCATTACCTGCCATTCTTACGTTCAAAGCGAAATCGTGGCAGCCATGCGGGTAGCCGAAAAATTCGGTTTCCGCTTCAATACTTTTACGCATATTCTGGAAGGCTATAAAGTGGCCGATAAAATGAAAACGCACGGGGCCGCGGCTTCCACCTTCTCCGATTGGTGGCAGTACAAAATGGAAGTGGTGGATGCCATTCCTTACAACGCGACCATCATGCACAATGTAGGATTGAACGTGGCCATCAACTCCGATGACGCTGAAATGGCCCGCCGCCTGAACCAGGAAGCCGCCAAAAGCGTGAAGTACGGTGGTATGAGCGAAGAAGACGCGCTGAAAATGGTGACGCTGAATCCTGCTAAGATGTTACATGTGGACGATCGTGTGGGCAGCATCAAACCTGGTAAAGACGCGGACCTGGTATTGTGGAGCGATCATCCCCTCAGCATCTACGCCAAATCTGAAAAAACCATCGTGGACGGCATCGTTTATTTCGACCGCGAAAAGGATGCGCAGATGCGTAAAAACATCGTGGCGGAAAGAAACCGCCTCGTGCAGAAAATGCTGGGCGAAAAGAAAGCCGGTATGCCTACGCGTCCTGCGGAAGCCAGTATGCTGATCATGCACAGTTGCAGCGAACACGCACACGACCATGGTTTGTTGGTGATTGATGCGGAACAGGAATAATATTGAATTCAAATCTGAAAAAAAGAGCAATGTTCAAACTGAAATATATACTGGCCCTTTTCAGCACCTGTATGCTGAACCTGGCCATGGCGCAGGCTGATGTTTATCCCGCGCCTGCTTATAAGGGACTGCTGTTCCTGAAAAATGCCACGGTGCATGTGGGCAACGGAAAGGTATTGGAAAACGTGACCATAAAAGTGAGCAATGGAAAAATAGAAGCCATCGCCGTCAATATGCCCATTCCTGCGGATGATGTGAAAGTGTTCGACGCCGCGGGAAAGCATGTTTATCCGGGGCTCATTCTCCCAAACTCCACCCTGGGACTCGTGGAAGTGAGCAGCGTGCGCGCCTCGGCCGATGCCCGCGAACTGGGGGAGCTGAATACGAATATCCGTTCCATTGTGGCGTACAATACCGATTCAAAGGTGATCAATACCCTGAAATCGAACGGGATACTTTTTGCGAACGTGGTACCGGAAGGTGGACTTATCAGCGGAACATCTTCCGTAGTGCAACTCGATGCCTGGCATTGGGAAGACGCAGTGGTAAAAATGGATGGCGGCGTACATTTCCGGATGCCCAGTTTACTGAACCGGGGCGGAAGGGGTGGTCGTTTCCGCCAGGCCGCACCCGCGGCGGATCCTATGGAAAGGATCGAAGCCGTGAAACAATTCTTCCGCGAAGCGAAAGCCTGGTACCAGGCGCCGCAGCATGAGAATACCAACCTCAAATTCGACGCGGTGAAAGGATTGTTTGACAAGAAACAGAAATTATTCATCCATTGCAGCATTGTAAAAGAAATGCTGGTAGCTGCCGATTTTAAGAAGGAATTCGGTTTCGATGTAGTGATCGTGGGTGGAAGTGAAAGCTTCCTGATCGCCGACATGCTGAAACAATTGGATATGCCCGTAATCCTGGCCCAGTCTCACGCGCTGCCCACTATGGAAGATGATGATGTGGACCAGCCTTATAAAACAGCCGTGGCGCTTCAGAAAGCAGGAGTGCTGTATGCCATCGGCGATGAAGATGGTCAGACAAGGGGCCGTAACCTCCCATTCAACGCCGGTACTGCCGTGGCTTACGGTTTGAGCAAAGAGGAAGCCTTGCAGGCGATCACGCTCAATCCAGCGAAGATACTGGGCGTGGATGCCGCTACCGGTTCCATTGAAGTAGGAAAAGACGCCAACTTCGTGGTCAGCGAAGGCGATATACTGGATATGCGCTCCAGCAAAATTACAATGGCGTTTATTCAGGGCCGTTACCTTGACCTTACGGACAAACACAAACAACTGGATGAACGTTACCGTAAAAAATACGGTCTGAAATAATATCTATTCTTATCTTTTTAGTAAGTGGAAGCCCGGTCGTTTAGGCCGGGCTTTTATTTTGTCCGGGTATTTTAAGCAGCTGCCATGGCTGGACTTTAAACGAAAATCGGGCAAACGTTTGCGCGTTGTTTATTGCATTGAATGGCCCATTTTTGGAAAGGAACCAGTTTTGCGTTCCTCCTTCAAAATGCTTCTGTAAGTTAAAACAACAGCAATGTTTATGCAACCTTCTAACGTATTGAGTTCAGCAAAAAGACTACTCTTCTTTCTCCCTTGTTTGTTCGTGCTCCCGGCTTCTGCCCAGGACGGAGACCAGATCGTTCCTTCCAGAACCGAGGTTATCCAACCTGCACGCAAAACAAGTTTCAACAACAACGGTGAATGTCCGGAACGGAAACAGGGTGGCAACGCGAGGAATGTAAACGGTTATCCCGTTTTTGATGCGTCCATGGACGGCAACAGGCAGGTAGATCCCCAAATTGCTGTAGGCGGCGGTTATGTGCTCCACGGCACCAACAGCGGATTGATTATTTACAACACGAAAGGCGAATTTATACAGGGAGTTTCCCAGAACTGTTTTAAAGGGGGAATTGATCCCAAATTGTTTTATGACGCCCACAACAAAGTTTTCGGCTTCGACCTCTGGGTGTATTGGGATTCCGCAAAGATTAAGCCCGTGAACATTTCCGTGTCGGAAACCAATGATCCACGCGGCGCGTGGAACACTTATTCCATTCCCGCCCCCAAAGGTGTTGACGGTGGCGGAATTGGCTACAGCAAAAAATGGATCGGCTATGCTTTCCCTGGTGGGGAAGAAAGGACATTTGTATTGAAAACAGCGGATGCGAAGAGCGGCAAACCGGCCAAAGTGTACCACTTCCCCGGAAGTCTGGGACACCCCGTTTACGGACAGGATGCCATGGATGACCTGTATTTCTTCGCCATTGAAAGGGATCAGTTCGTGCTCCGGAAAGTAACGGAAGCCGCGGATGGCTCTCCGGTATGCGTTACCGTTAGTAAGCAGCGCCATAACCAAAAATACATCAATCAGCCACCCCAATCTCCGCAGTTCAATACCGCCCAGAAAGTTTCTTCCGGAGACCGGAATCCTAAAAACCTGGTATTACAGAACGGAAGCATCTGGTTCTCGCAGGCCGTGAATTGTGAGGGACGCTCCGCTGTTCAATGGCACCAGATCGACGCTAAGAATGGAAATATCGTTCAGACAGGACTGATTAAAAGCGATACCACGAATTACATCCAGACCACCATCGCGGTGAATAAAAGAAGTGATGTGTTGGTGGGGTTTCAGGAAGTGAACGCGAATATGTTCATCAGCCCACGGTTCGCTTTCAGGAAAAGTACGGATAAGCCAGGTACCATAAGAGAGATTGTACGGGTAGGTGAAGGGCGTGGTGCCACGGATGGCGTGGCCTGGGGCGATTACAGCGGAAGCGTAGTGGATGGCGACAATCAACTGGATCTATGGACCATCCAGAGCATCGCCAACGAAAAAGGCAGGGGAGAAACGGTGGTGATCAAACTGCCGGTAGAAAAAATAAAGAAGTAATCTGCTATTAACCTTACTAAATAAAAATCCCCCGCAGTGCAAACAGCGGGGGATTTTTTATGTTCTGATGCGATTTTATACACCGTGGCATTGCTTGTATTTCTTGCCGCTGCCGCAGGGGCATGGATCGTTCCTGCCAATCTTAGGCCCCACTTTAATGGGTTCCTGTTTCACATTTGCGCCTGAAGGATCAAAATAATCATTCTGGTTGGCGGCGTAATCATCTCCTCTTTCGTCGATTTCTTCTTTGTTCACCTGCATTTTACTCATATCCGTTTTCTCTTCATGTCCTTCGCGGATGGGAGCGCCCTGTTCAATGGGAATGCCTGCATAGGAGAGGAAGGATATGATGTCTTTTCCGAGTTGGTCGTCCATCTTTTTGAAGAGGTTGAACGCTTCGATCTTGTAGATTACCAAGGGGTCCTTTTGTTCGTAGCCTGCTGTTTGTACACTTTGTTTCAGGTCGTCCATGGAGCGGAGGTGCTCTTTCCAGGCATCGTCAATCATCGCTAGGGTGATGGTGCGTTCCATGGCGTTGAGCAGTTCACGTCCTTCCGACTGAATGGTTTTATCAAGTGCGGCAAGTACGTTCAATCCTTTTCTGCCGTCGGTGAAAGGTACCCATACGTTTTCGATGTGTGCACCCTGTGTTTGACGGATGTTCTGGAATACCGGCAGCGCCTGTTCCTGCAGTACGGCCTTTTTACGGTCGTAATTGGTAACGGCTTCGTTATATAGTTTATCGGCCAGTTGTTGCGGGTTGCCAGATTTGAACTCCTCTTCCGTGATCGAGGTTTCGATGGCGTAGTTCACGATAACGGCCAGTTTGAAACCTTCGAAATCTTCCATTTCCCGGAAGGAATTCACCAGGCCTTCGGCCACGCTGTAGAAAGCGTTGTCCAGGTCGAGCGCGAGCCTGTCTCCGAACAGGGCGTGGTTACGGCGGCTATAGATCACCGTACGTTGCTTGTTCATCACGTCGTCGTATTCAAGCAGGCGCTTCCGGATGCCGAAGTTGTTCTCTTCCACTTTTTTCTGTGCGCGTTCAATGCTCTTGGTGATCATGCTGTGCTGGATCACTTCGCCTTCTTTGTAACCGAGTTTGTCCATCAGTCCGGCGATTCTTTCGCTGCCGAACATGCGCATCAGGTCGTCTTCGAGGGATACATAGAATTGGGAAGTACCGGGATCACCCTGGCGACCGGCGCGTCCGCGCAACTGGCGGTCCACCCTTCTGGATTCGTGGCGCTCCGTACCAATAATAGCGAGACCACCGGCTTCTTTCACGCCTGGTCCGAGTTTGATGTCGGTACCACGACCTGCCATGTTGGTAGCGATGGTGACCGCTCCGGCCAGACCGGCTTCGGCAACAATCTGTGCTTCGCGCGAGTGTTGTTTCGCGTTCAATACATTGTGCGGGATCTTTTTTACCTGGAGCATCTTTCCAAGCAGTTCACTCACTTCAACCGAGGTAGTACCCACGAGTACCGGGCGACCCGCGTTGCGGAGTTTTTCGATCTCCTCAATAACCGCCTTGTATTTTTCCCGCTTCGTTTTGTAAACGAGGTCTTCTTCGTCTTTTCTTGAAATGGGGATGTTGGTGGGAATCTTCACCACATCCAGTTTGTAGATGTCCCAGAGTTCGGCCGCTTCCGTTTCCGCTGTACCGGTCATACCGGCGAGCTTGTGGAACATCCTGAAATAGTTCTGTAGGGTAATGGTGGCGTAGGTTTGCGTAGCCGCTTCAATCTTCACGTTCTCTTTCGCTTCAATGGCCTGGTGGAGCCCGTCGCTGTAACGACGTCCTTCCATGATACGACCGGTCTGTTCGTCTACGATCTTCACCTGACCGTCTATTACCACGTATTCCACGTCTTTTTCGAAAACGGTATATGCTTTCAGCAGTTGCTGAACGGTATGTATTCTTTCAGCTTTTATGGCGTAGTCTTTCAGCAATTGTTCCTTCGCCTGCAGTTTTTCTTCGGGTGTGGTATCCTGTTTTTCCACTTCCGCCAGTTGAATGCTGAGGTCGGGCATGATGAAGAAAGAAGGATCTTCACCCGCTTTGGTAATCATCTGGAGACCACGATCTGTAAGGTCAACGGAGTTTGTTTTTTCGTCGATATGGAAATACAGTTCTTCGTCCACTTTCGGCATTTCCCTTTGCTGGTCGGCCAGGTAGTAGTTCTCGGATTTCTGCAATTTCACGCGGATGCCGGGTTCGGAAAGGAACTTGATCAGCGGACCGCTTTTGGGAAGGCCGCGGTAGGCGCGCATCAATGCGAGACCGCCGCTTTTCGGATCGTCATCACCTTCAGTGATTTTCTTTTTCGCTTCAATCAGGAATTTGTTCACCACCTGTTTTTGCGCGTTCACCAGTTGTTCGATCCTGGGTTTCAGCAGGTGAAACTCCTGTTCATCGCCGCGTGGAACGGGGCCTGAAATAATCAAAGGTGTACGGGCATCATCGATCAATACGCTGTCCACTTCATCCACCATGGCGTAGTGGTGCTTGCGTTGCACCATTTCTTCAGGGGAATGGACCATGTTATCCCGGAGGTAATCGAAGCCGAATTCGTTGTTGGTACCATAAGTAATATCAGCCTGGTAAGCTTTTCTTCTTTCAGGACTGTTGGGGGTATGTTTGTCAATGCAATCCACGGTGAGTCCGAGGAATTCGAACAAGGGCGCGTTCCATTCAGAGTCACGTCGGGCGAGGTAATCGTTCACGGTTACGATGTGTACCCCTTCCGCCGCGAGTGCGTTCAGGTAGGCGGGCAGGGTGGAAACGAGTGTTTTACCCTCACCTGTGGCCATCTCGGAGATCTTACCTTCATGCAGTACCATACCACCGATCAACTGAACATCATAATGCACCATGTTCCAGGTGATGGGGGAGCCGGCTGCCTTCCAGCTGTTCTGGAAAGCGACCTTGTCGCCGCTAATGGAAATATGTTCGCGGGTGATGGCCAGTTCACGGTCCAGATCAGTGGCGGTGGCTTCCAGTACAGTATTGTTGGAAAAGCGGCGCGCGGCTTCTTTTACCACGGCGAATGCTTCGGGAAGAATTTCCTTGAGCACCACTTCCAGTTGGGTGTCTTTTTCTTTTTTCAACTTGTCCACTTCCTGGTAGATGGTATCTTTTCCCGCAATATCGGTAGCGGGGAGGGCCTCGGCCTGTTCGTTCAGGGAGGTTATTTTATCGCTGATCTCTTTCAGGTGGTCCTGTATGCGGGCACGGAACTCAACGGTTTTGTGGCGGAGTTCATCATTACTAAGAGATTGATATGCAATGAAATGTTCGTTTATTTTTCCAACCAGGGGCTGAATCGTCCTGATATCTTTTTCTGATTTGCTGCCTCCGAACAATTTCGAAAGAAAACCTAACATAAGAGCGCTTTAAATTGATAATATGGTATGCCAAAAGGATGTCAAAGATGGTGCAATAATTTGAAAATAGCCATATTGACAGGGGGAAATTTGCCCGGTATGACCGCTATCGGGGTGCTGCGGTGTATTCACGTTTGCGGAATGGGTGTTTTTCCATGGCGAAGCCACGTTTTTACACCTAATGCTTTAAGCGTTGCCGCACAACTTAAAAACGGGGAAAAACGAAAGTGAGGAGTCATATAAAAAATAAGGATGTGCCGCTTACCGGCACATCCTTTTGGGAGGTGAACAGGAGTTTTATCCGGGAAGGAAGGAGTATGGTTGTTCCGGACTTTCAGTGTGGATGGTGGGTGGTTATGGGTTGATGAGACCGTTTTTTACCGCGAAAATGGCCAGGCCCACGCGGTTTTTGATCTGTAGTTTTTCGAACAGGTGATCGCGGTAGGAATCCACGGTCCTGTGGCTGATGCCCATTTCGAAGGCGATCTCTTTATAGGTCATTTCCGAGCAGGCGAGTTTCAGGAAGTTGAGTTCTTTCTCGGAGAGTGTGCTCACGGGATTGATGTGTTCAAATTCCACGGCGGATTCGCTGAGCGTTTGCATCAGTTTGTCGGACACCGGGTCGGTGAGGTAATAGCCCCGGTCCTTAACACTGTGCAGGGTTTTCCGGAGTTCTTCATAACCGGCGGATTTGGGCAGAAATCCTCGCGCGCCCAACCTTACGGCCTTCAGGATGGCCTCATCGGAACAGTCGCCGCTCACTACTATCACCCTGATCCTGGGGCAGTTTTCCCGGATCCAGCGGATGGTTTCGAACCCGTTCATGATGGGCAGGTCGAGATCCAGCAACACGATATCAGGCGGGAAATTTTTGTCGATTAGGTTGATAAACTGCTGGCCGTTTCCGGCTTCCACGCTAACCACATACCCGGGCTCGTCCTGGATCAGCGCTTTCAGGGCCATGCGGAAAAGGTGCTGCTTGTCTACAATAGCAACGGTTGTTTTTTTCATACAACAGGGTTTAAACGGTTTAATTATAAAGATATAAGCGCGGGGGTGGGGGAATAACAGAAATATTGCGCGTATAAGTGTTGCGGCTCCGGCTGAGGAACAGCCAGATGGTAATGGAATGGGCACAGCCCTCCGTTACCAGTGGGAACTTGGTTCGGTACATACAATAAAAGTGTTAGGAGTAAAAGAAGCTCTTTCTGAAGTGCAGCGGTAACGTTGGGTAGTGGTGTAAAAATACCGTGAAACGTTGGCCGGAACAGCGGTATGGGGAAAAAACAAGCGGAAATAGGGTGCTTTAACGGACGGCTGTCGGGGTATTTACGGTGTTTTTCTACAATTTTTACCCCGTGCATGGATAATTTAGTGTGTTCGAGTACCTTTGCAGCCAAATTGAATCATTAAGTTCATATAATATAATCAGCGGACCATGAGCGGTGCATTAAAAGAAGTTCGTAACAGGATCAAATCGGTACAATCTACCCAGCAAATTACCAAGGCCATGAAAATGGTAAGCGCGGCCAAACTGCGCCGTGCACAGGATGCCATCCTCCAGATGCGCCCCTACGCCGGAAAACTTCAGGAAATGCTCAGCAATATCGTGAGCAACACTGAAGGAGAAGTTGGTATGTCGCTGGCGGAAGAACGTCCGGTAAATAAAGTACTGCTCATCGTCATCACGAGCGACCGTGGCCTTTGCGGCGCTTACAACGCGAACATCATCAAGCTGGCCAAAACCCTGCTGAAAGAAAAATATCCCGTTCAAACCGAAAAAGGCAATGCCCATATCTGGGCCATCGGCAAAAAAGGATACGAACATTTCCAGAAGAACCGCTTCACTGTTGACGCGGCTTTCAAAGATATTTTCCTCAACCTCACCTTCGAGAACGTACAGGCCTGTTCCGCCGCCGCCATGGATGCTTTTGTAAAGAAAGAATATGACGTGGTGGAAGTGATTTACAGCGAATTCAGGAATGCCGCCACCCAACGTTTCTCCGTGGAAAGGTTTCTCCCTATTCAGAAAGTGGAGAAAGTTGAAGGCGCCAAAAAATCCGACTTCATCTTCGAACCCGCCAAAGAAGAACTGATCGCCGAACTGATGCCTAAAATCCTGAATACCCAGTTGTACAAAGCCGTGCTGGATGCCAACGCTTCCGAACACGGTGCCCGTATGACCGCTATGGATAAGGCTTCCGATAACGCGAACGAACTGCTGAAAACACTCAAGATTTCTTACAACCGCGCCCGCCAGGCCGCCATCACTACCGAACTTACCGAGATCGTGAGTGGTGCCGCCGCGCTGCAAGGATAGTCCACACGCTTTTCAACCAATACCTGCTATGGAAATCGGACACATCATTCCGCACATAGAAGCGCTTATCTTCGCCAGCGAAAAACCGTTGACGTCCCCCGAGATCACCGATCTCGTGAACAACGCCTTCGGTTTCATGGAAGATAAGATCACCATAGAACAGGTGGAAACCTCCCTGGAAGGGATCGTTGAAAAGTACAACGCGGAGTTCTATCCTTTCGAAGTAAGAGAGAGCGGGGGAGGATGGCAGTTCCTTACCAAAAAGGATTTCCACAAAACCGTGGCGCAACTCAATGGCGATAAGTTCATGAAGAAGTTATCCGCCGCCGCCATGGAAACACTGGCCATTGTCGCTTACAAGCAACCCATCACCAAGTCGGAGATCGAAGCCATCAGGGGCGTGAGCAGCGACTACGCGATCCAGAAACTCCTTGAAAAGGACCTCGTGATCATCTCCGGACGGAACGAGGATATGCCCGGAAAACCCCTGTTGTACAGCACTTCCAAATCTTTCATGGATTACTTCGGGATCAATTCCGCGGATGAACTCCCCAAAATCAAGGAAGTACTCGCCGAACAAATGGTGGAACCAACGGTGGTAATGGGTGAAAATACAGCTTCAGATACAGTGGAAACCGCGGAAGAAACGGCGGTTGAAGCAACGGAAGAACATGCGGCCGATGCCGAAACCCCTTCCGGTGAAAATGATACTGCAATCCTCGTAATAGAAGAAGAGATCATCGTGGATATGGCCACTTCCGATATCGCGGTGGATGAAGATGGTGAAGCGGAGCTTACCCTGGAAGATGCTTCAGAAGAGGATGCTACCGAAACGGAAGAACTTTCTATAGAAGACGAAATATCGGATGAAGATAATACTTCCGAAGATGATGCTTCTGAAACCGACCCGGCAGCTCCGGATGCCGACAAATCAGCACAATAATATTTCCGAAATACAGTATATGTCAGGAGTTTCTTTACAGCCACAGGAACTGGCCGCTATCGCACGTGAATTTGGTACGCCCGTATATGTTTACCACGCCGAAAAGATCGCGGAACAGTACAACAAACTGAAGCACGCTTTTAGCGGCAGCAACGTGCATTTCTTTTACGCCTGTAAAGCGCTCACGAACCCGCACATTCTTTCTTATGTACGTGAACTGGGTTCTAACGTGGACTGCAGTTCCATCAACGAAGTAAAACTGGCCCTGCACGCTGGTTTCGAACCCGAACGTGTGTTATATACTTCCAACGGTATCGCTTTTGAAGAAATCGCCGAAGCAAAGGAACTGGGCGTGAACATCAATATTGACAGTCTTTCCAACCTCGAAAAATTCGGGGCAGCCTATGGCCATTCGTATCCGGTAGGCATCCGCCTTCGGCCGAACATCATGGCCGGCGGTAACCTTAAAATTTCCACCGGACACGATAAAAGTAAATTCGGTGTGCCGGTAGAGCAGCTCGAAGATATCCTGGCATTGGTTAAAAAATACGATCTCTTTATTTCCAACCTGCACATTCATACCGGTAGCGACATTAAAGATGCCGATGTGTTCGTAAAAGGGATCGAAGTATTGTTCGATATCATTCCCCATTTCCCCGAACTCCGTTCCGTGGACCTCGGCGGTGGCTTCAAAGTGCCTTACAAAGAAGGCGATGCGGTGATCGATATCGCGCTTGTTGGGGCTAAAGTGAAAGAAGCTTTCGACAGCCATCCGCAGGCCAAAGGCTTACAGATATGGTTTGAACCCGGGAAATTTATGGTGAGCGAATGCGGTTACCTTGTTGCTGAAGTGAACGTGCTGAAGCAAACGCCCTCCACGCATTTTGTAAGCGTGAACAGCGGTTTCAACCACCTCATCCGCCCCATGTTTTACGATGCGTACCACCGGATCGAAAACATTACGAATACCGATGCGCCAAAACATACCTATTCCATCGTGGGCAATATCTGTGAAACGGATACTTTCGCCTGGGACCGTGAACTGAACGAAGTGCGCGAGGGCGATTTACTCTGTTTTTACAATGCCGGCGCGTATGGTTTTGAAATGTCCTCCAATTTTAACTCCCGCTACAAACCCGCGGAAGTACTGGTGAAAGACGGTAAACCCATGCTGATCAGGAAAAGGGATGTATTTGAGGATTTGCTGCGGAATATTGTATAGGGAATTACCCTCATCAGCGGAGATCAAACAGCAATGATACTCAGCAGAAAACATTTTGATTTAAACGGTTACTGCGTAATTGAAAAATTGTGCATCAGGCCGCCATATAAACACAGCGCGGTCTTTCGCGATGAAGCTTGTTTTTTACACCTCAGGAATGGAGAAGGTGTGCTGAAATCATCTTCCGGCCAACTGCCAATTCAGGTTTCAGAGAGTGTGGTGTTAAAATGCGGCAATTACTTCGCTGATTTCATTCAAAAATCAGGAGCCACCTATTGTGAAGTGATCGTTGTGCATCTTTACAGCGACGTGCTGAAAACGCTGTACAAAAACGAAGTGCCGGGTTTTATTCAGGCTGAAGGTAAAAAGTTGTATGCTGAGAAAATTGAGCGATACGAAATTATCCAACATTTCATACAAAGCCTTGATTTTTACTTTCGGCAACCGAACCTGATGAACGATGAGTTGCTGATCCTGAAAATTAAGGAACTGATTTTGTTGTTGCTCCAGACCAGCAATTCAAAAAATATTATTGAGTTGTTTTCCCACTTGTTCACGCCAAGACAGGCGAATTTTAATGAAATAGTACAGGCGCACCTGTTTTCAAATATTACCATCGAAGAACTGGCCATGCTTTCGGGCCGCAGCTTATCTGCGTTTAAACGGGATTTCGAGAGCTATTTTAAAACTTCTCCCGCTAAGTATATTAAAGAACAAAAACTTTTGCGCGCAAGAGATTTACTGGTATCCACCGATAGCAGTATTCTTGAAATATGCCATGAAGCCGGTTTTAACGATGCTTCTCATTTTGCGAAGCTGTTCAGGCAAAAATATGGAAGCGCTCCTTCCGACTACAAAGAGCAGTTTGCACGCACGAACAACTGAACCGTATTTTCCAGTTTTTGGACCGCAGGTTCCGGCAGCTTTCCTGGTTTAGTCTGAATTTTACCCGACACAATTCTTCTATGTCATGTATCAGAAAATCACTTCATGGTTTTTAGGCATTGCTATGTTTATGTTCGGCATACTTAAGTTCATAGATCCTTTTAAAAGTTGGTATAGTGTTCAGATCGCTAACAGCAGGATGGGGCAATTTTCTTATGCACTGGGCATTTCAGGAGAAATCTTTGTTGGGCTGGTACTTATGGTATGCCTGTTGTTCCAACAAAATATTCCGGTTAAAACTTTAAAATGGGGGATGAATTTCTCTTTTCTGACCATTATTGTAATGATGCTTACGGGCATATATGTTCACCTCCACCCCGATGTTCCGGCGGATGTGCTGCCCTTGAAGCTCAAGGCTCCGTATATACCGGGTTGCTTTTTGCTGTTGGCTTTCTCTAACATTATTATATCGAACCGGAAAAAAAGAGATAACCATGCGACTAAAGGGCAGTGCCCCAAAACTTAACACATCCATCACGCTTTCGAAACAATTCCGTAACACAGGCCTTCTACTTTCGCCGCAGCATAAAAAACTACTGCGGAATGAAAAAAATCCTGCTTTTCTCCAGCCTTTTTCTCCTCCTTTTCCAATTTTCTGCCCTGGCGCAGAAAGGAATCGTGACCATAAAAATCACCGACGATCAGAAACTGAACCTTCCCGGCGCCACTATCGTAAGTACCACACTCACCCGTGCGTGGAATACCGATAACGATGGAGAGGCTCAGCTCGCTGGCCTTCCAGCCGGTAAACACACAATACGCATTACGTACATCGGATACGAAGATGTAAACACAGAAATCAATGTGCCCGCCTCCGGAACCGCTTCGCTCAGTTTCGTACTCAAACCCGGTATCACCGTACAGAAAGAAGTAATCGTACTGGGCGACAGGCTCCGTGGCCAGGCCCGGGGACTGAACCAACAGAAGAATAACTTCAACATCACCAACGTGGTTTCCGCCGACCAGATCGGTCGTTTCCCCGATGCCAATATCGGAGACGCGATGAAACGTATTCCCGGCGTAACCATGCAGAACGACCAGGGGGAAGCACGCAACATCATCATCCGCGGACTCTCTCCCGAACTCAACTCCGTTACCCTCAATGGCGACCGTATCCCTTCCGCCGAAGGCGATAACCGCCGGGTACAAATGGACCTGATTCCTTCCGATATGATCCAGACCATCCAGGTGAACAAAACCCTCACGCCCGACCTGGATGCCGATGCCATCGGTGGTTCCGTGAACCTCGTGACCAGGGCCGCCCCCAACGGATTGCGCATTTCAGGAACAGGCTCCGCTATCTACAACCCCATCCGTGGGAAAGCGGGTTATACCGGTTCATTCATCGCAGGCAACAGGTTTGCCAAAAACAAACTGGGCATCCTGCTCAACGGTTCCATCAATTCCAATAAATATGGTTCCGATGATGTGGAAGCCACGTGGAAAGAAGATGATTTCGGAAACGTTTATACCGATGAATTCGAGATCAGGAAATACTTTGTGGACCGCACCCGCCGCAGCATTGGCGCCAGCATCGACTTCCAGCCCAATACCCGCACGAACATCATGTTCCGCAGCATGTACAACTGGAGAGATGACTGGGAGAACCGTCTCCGTTACACTGCTACAGATATCGAACCCGAATACGATGCCAATGATAATATTACAGGTTACGTAGGAGAGGTGAGAAGAGAAACAAAGGGCGGACTGAACAGCGACCGCGTGAAGAGCCGCCGCCTGGAAGACCAGCGCGCGCAGAACTATAGCCTGAAAGGTGACCATATCTTCGGAAAGGGACTGAAACTGGATTGGTCATTCGGATTCTCCCGCGCCAGCGAAGAACGTCCGCATGAAAGGTACATCAGCTTCCGTTCCAAAGACGCAACAGTATTTGCGAATGCCGCAGATAAAAGAAGTCCGATTGTAACAGATCAATTGACAGCTTCTGACTTTGAACTCCGTGAAATCACGGAACAGTTCCAGGACCAGTATGAAACAGAAAAAAGTGGTCGTGTGAACCTGAGCATTCCTTTCACGGCCGTGAAGGAGAAAGATGGTTTCCTGAAATTCGGTACCAGCCTGCGCATCAAAAACAAAGTGCGCAACAACAATTTCTTTGAATACGCGCCCGTAGGCAGCAACGAAGACAATTTTGAGAACATGGGTTCAGTTCCAACGGTAATGCACAGTGGAAAAGATTTTAACCCCGGTTCAAAATACAACGCGGGTATGTTCGTGGATCCCGCATATTTAGGTGGATTGAATCTTACGAATACCGGGCTTTTTGAATCAGAAGATATTCCAGCCGAATACCTGGCCGCCAACTACGATGCAAAAGAAATCCTGTTCGCCGGTTATGCCATGTGGCAACAACAATGGAGCCGTAAACTGGGTATGATCGCTGGTCTTCGTTTTGAAAATACCTCCAGTGAATACACCGGCAATGTGGTGGAAGACGAAGAGAACCTGCTCGGCAAACAAACCAATAAAAACGACTACCTCAACATCCTGCCGCACCTTTCCTTCAAATATGATATCACGAAGAACGCGATCGTAAGACTGGCCTGGACCAACTCCATCGCCCGTCCCAACTACTACGACCTCGTTCCTTACTTCAACGTGCTGCCCGGCGACAACGAACTTTTTGTTGGAAACCCCAACCTGAAAGCTTCCCGCGCCAACAACTTCGACCTGATGTTCGAAAATTATTATAAGTCTATCGGACTTATCTCCGGAGGCGTATTCTACAAAACAGTTGACCAGTTCATGTACGTTTACCGTGACGAGAATTTCACGAACACCAAGTTCGCCGCCGCCTTCCCCGATATTACACCGAACCCCATTCCCGCCTCTACCGACTGGACCTTCTTCCAACCCCGCAACGGCGACAACGTGCAGGTGTACGGTTTTGAAGTGGCCCTTCAACGCCAGTTCGATTTCCTCCCCGGCTTCTGGAAAGGCTTCGGCATCTACGCCAACTATACTTATACCAAATCCAAAGCGAAGGGCATCTACAATGCCGATGGCGATTTGAGGACCGGTCTTACCTTGCCCGGAACAGCTCCCCACATGGTGAACGCTTCATTGTCTTATGAGAACAGCCGTTTCCTGGCCCGCGTTTCCGCCAACTACACCGCCGCTTATATCGATGAACTGGGTGGCGATGCCTTCGAAGACCGTTACTACGACAAACAATTCTTCCTTGACCTGAACGCTTCTTACGCTGTGACGCCACGTATGCGTGTATTTGGTGAAGCCACCAACCTCACCAACCAATCGCTCCGCTACTACCAGGGTGTTAAAGACAGAACCATGCAAAACGAATTCTATCAACCCCGCTACAACTTCGGCGTAAAATTCGACTTGGTAAAATAACTATTGCCCAACCGATGCCACCGCTTACAGCGACGGTATCAGTAACCCCAAGCCCCTCCGGAAACCGGAGGGGCTTTTTTTTATCGGTACCGTCGCTTCAAGCGACGGTACCGGTTGCGACAGTACCGGTAAAAATAAACTTTTCCATTTCCGAAACTTTCGTACATTTACGAAAAGTTCGGAAATGGAAAAGTTAGAACGCCTCACCAAGCAGGAAGAAGAAGCGATGCTGGCCATCTGGAAAACGGGCAACGGCTTCGTGAAAGACTTCCTCGATAAGATCCCTGAACCGCAGCCGCATTACAATACATTCACCTCCACTATTAAGAACCTGGAGAAGAAGGGCTATGTGAAAGGGACCAAACGTGGATTGATGTATGAGTATGAACCACTGGTTGGTGAGGAACTGTACAAGAAGCAATTCCTTACCGGCGTGGTGCGCAACTACTTTGACAATTCTTACAAGGAACTGGTCGCTTTCTTCGCGAAGGAGCAGCAGATCAGCGAAGCGGAGTTAAAGGAGATATTGGAAATGATCCATCAATCGAACAGATAAACTTATTGCTATGCTGTTGTACCTGATCAAACTATCGATATCGTTGGCCGTGGTCACCACATTTTACTGGGTGTTCCTGCGGAAACTCACTTTTTACAAATGGAACAGGTGGTATTTGCTGGGGTATTCCTTATTGTCGTTTTTATTGCCTTTCCTGAATGTGTATGATTTTTTGGAGCCAGGTGCCAGTAAGCCTGTTGTGGTTGAAGCCGTGCCGTTACTGGACCTGGAGCAACTGCGTTTGTTGATGGGCCGTGAGGAAGATGCCTCCCTGTTCAGCGATCCGCTGCGGATGGCGGGAGTATTATTAATGGCGGGGATGGTCTTTTTTGTGGGGCGCTTGGTCTTGAACGTGAGTTCTTTCCTGGTGATGAAAAGAAAAGCCGTGTTGTTGCAGGATGGTCCGGTTAAGGTGTTCGCGTTGCCCGATGGCTCCAGCCATTTCTCTTTCGGCAACAATATTTTTATCAATCCGGCATCGCATACCGATGGGGAGTTACAGCGCATATTGCTGCACGAATACGTGCATGTGCGCCAGAAACATACTTTCGATTTGCTGCTTGCGGAGTTCCTCTGCCTGGTGATGTGGTTCAATCCATTCGCCTGGTTGTTGCGGCGCGCCATCCGGCAGAATCTTGAATTTCTTGCAGATGAAGAAGTCTTAAAACAGGGCATCGCCCCTAAAGAATACCAGTTACTCTTGTTAAAAGTAATGAGTGGACTGCCACATCGGTTTGTGGCGCCATTCGGTTTTTCATTCCTTAAAAAACGTATAGCCATGATGAACAAAAACAAAACGGCCCGCGTGCATGCGGTGCGCTTCCTCTTTGTGCTGCCACTGATGGCCGCCACGGTACTTTCGTTTCGCAGTATGGCAGGCATGCAGCCTCCGCCCGCTCCCCCCGTAATGGATGTGCCGGCTCCACCGCCACCCCCGGTTGAGTTTTCCGGAGAAGATCCCTTTTCGGATTTCTTCAGGAGAAATCCGCAAGTGAAGTATGTCTCCATGAAATCGCCGGATGGGGAAGTTATTGTTACCCTAAAAAATGGTAAGAAAGAGGTGTATGATTTTTCCAATGCCACACAAAAAGAAGCGTTCACAAAAAAGTATGGAAAGTATACACCACCGCCACCACCACCACCGCCACCTGTGGAAATGAGAAAAATGCCAGCGCCACCCGCTCCGCCCAAAGTAAGCGGTGATACAGGTGCGCCGAAGCTGAAAGGCGAAGTAAAGAACATCAAGGTGAGCAATAGAACGCTGAACGAAACATTCAGTTACGACAACAGGGTAGATGCCAGTCTTGATCAGAACAAAGTGTTGGAGAGCCAGGGGAAAACCAATCACCTGGGCACAACCAAAATAATGGTACGCGGCGCGAGCGATACTACCAAAAAACCTTTGTTCGTAATTGATGGTGTTGTGATGAAAGACGATTATAAATTAGATGCAATTGACCCTAACGAAATAGAATCGATCAGCATTTTGAAAGATGCTTCCGCCGTAGCTATTTATGGAGAAAGAGCAAAAAACGGCGTTATCCTCATCACTACGAAAAAGATTAAGGAAGTCGTTGTGGTAGGCTATGGCACAAAAAAGGGTATTGCGGTTGTGGATGCCAAAAACCAAGCGAAAGAAGAAGTGGTAGTAGAAGGGTATAAGAAAACAACACCGGCCGCTACCGGAAAAGAAAAGGTTATCGTGGTTGAAGGCTACAAAAAAACAACTCAACCTGACCCTGAAAATATAATATTGAACAATGGCGGCCAACCCGTTAACGCACTTGTGATCTACAATGGAAAAGAATATACAGTAAAAGATTTCCAGGCGCTGAAGGTGGATCCCAATACCATCGACTCCATAAGTGTACTGAAAAATGAGTCCGCCACAGCCCAATACGGCGACAAAGGCAAAAATGGCGTCATCATCATCAAATCAAAATAATAAGGTTTTACACCTGAAAAATTGAATTGCCCGGGGGCATGGGGAAGGAACGAAAACCCTTACCTTTGCCCCCAAATCATTTTTCACTATATGGCAACTACAGCAGACATCAGCAGGGGAATGATCCTTAAACTGGACAATAACCTGTATTCAGTGGTGGAATTCGGTCAGAACAAAACTGCCCGCGCCGCCGCGAAAGTTTGGGCAAAACTGAAAGGGGTGGACAACGCCCGCACCATCGAACATACCTGGAACAGCGGTGATACCATTTTCCCCGTGCGTGTTGAAAAGAAGAACTACCAGTTCCTTTATAAAGACGATTCCGGTTACAACTTCATGGACAACGAAACCTTCGAACAGATCGTACTGAACGAAGACATGGTGGACGCCCCCCAGTTCCTGAAAGATGGCCAGGAAGTGTTCGTGATGATCAACACCGATACCGACCTCCCCATGAGCGTGGAACTCCCCGATAAAATTGTGCTGCTGGTCACCTACTCCGAACCCGGAATGAAAGGTGATACCGCAACCCGCACCCTCAAACCAGCCACCGTTGAAACAGGCGCTACCGTTATGGTGCCCCTGTTCGTGAACGAAGGTGAGCTGATCCGCGTGAACACCAAAACCGGTGAATACGTGGAACGCGTGAAAGAATAATATTTTACCAACGGCGTCGCTTGGAGCGACGCCGTTGGTTTTTACCGCAAACGATGCGCCAGTTCTTAAACAATAAAATGGCCCCAAAGAACAACCGCTCCTTGCGTCCTTGCTTCTTAGCGTTCTTTGCGTGAAAAGAAGAATTTTACCCCGTTTTTACCCGGTTTTCATAAAAAAATGACCATTTTCAACCGGTTTTGACGTTTTGAATGGTGTTTTCCCTAATTTAGCCGCCCGTTATATTTTCAATCAAACAACCTAAATTGAACCCCATGGATTTTAAACAAATTCAGGAGTTGATCAAAATTGTCAACAAGTCCAACATCGGTGAACTGACCATCGAGCAGCAGGAATTCAAAATAACCATCAAACAGAAAGAAGAACCCGTTCAACAGATGATCGCCGCGCCACAGGCCATGTACGCCGCGCCTGTTGCCCAGGCTCCCGCTCCGGCACCTGCCGCACCTGCTCCCCAGGCCGGCGCCCCCGCTGCCCCTGTTGCGGCGGAACCCAAGGCCGACAACCTGCTCACCATCAAGAGCCCGATGATCGGAACTTTCTACCGCAGTCCATCACCCGATAAACCCTCTTTCGTTCAGGTTGGCGACGAAGTGGCGGCCGGTAAAGTGGTGTGCATCATCGAAGCCATGAAGCTTTTCAACGAAATTGAAAGCGAAGTGAAAGGCCGTATCGTAAAAATACTGGTGGACGACGCTTCCCCCGTAGAATACGACCAGCCACTGTTCCTGGTTGAACCAGCCTAACCTCAACATTCAATTACTATGTTTAAGAAAGTACTGATTGCGAACCGCGGTGAGATTGCTCTTCGTGTGATAAGGACCTGCCGGGAAATGGGCATCAAAACGGTCGCGGTTTACTCTACTGCCGATAAAGACAGTTTACACGTGAAGTTCGCGGACGAAGCCGTGTGCATCGGCCGCCCACAAAGCGCGGATTCCTACCTCAACATCCCCCATATCATGGCCGCCGCCGAAATCACCAATGCCGACGCGGTGCACCCCGGATATGGTTTCCTCGCCGAAAACGCCCGCTTCGCGGAAATATGCGGCGAACACAATATTAAATTCATCGGACCAACACCTTCCCAGATCAATTCCATGGGCGATAAAATCACCGCCAAGGAAACTATGATTAAAGCCGGTGTTCCCGTTATCCCCGGAAGCGAAGGGCTGCTGGGCAGCCTGGAAGAAGCCGTTAAGCTCGGCAACGAAATGGGCTATCCCGTCATCCTCAAAGCCACCGCGGGTGGCGGAGGAAAGGGCATGCGCGTGGTATGGCAGGAAAGTGAAATGGAACGCGCCTACACCACCGCTAAAACAGAAGCCGCCGCTTCTTTCAAGAACGATGGCGTGTACATGGAGAAATTCGTGGAAGAACCCCGCCACATCGAGATCCAGGTGGCAGGCGACCGCTACGGTACCGTGTGCCACCTCAGCGAACGCGATTGCTCCATCCAGCGCCGTCACCAGAAGCTAGTGGAAGAATCTCCTTCGCCTTTTATGACGCCCGAACTGCGCCAGAAAATGGGGGAAGCCGCTATTAAAGCAGCCTCTGCCATCAACTACGAAGGTGTGGGTACCATCGAGTTCCTGGTAGACAAGCACCGCAACTTCTACTTCATGGAAATGAATACCCGTATCCAGGTGGAACACTGCGTTACGGAAGAAGTGATCAACTTCGACCTCATCAAGGAACAGATCAAAATCGCGATGGGAGAGAAGATATCAGGACTGAACTACGAGCCGCAGATGCACGCCATCGAATGCCGTATCAACGCCGAAGATCCCTACAACGATTTCCGCCCGTCTCCCGGGAAAATCACCGTACTCCATACGCCCGGCGGGCATGGCGTGCGGGTTGACTCTCACGTGTATGCCGGTTACGTGATACCCCCGTATTACGATTCCATGATCGGGAAACTGATCACCGTGGCACGTACCCGCGACGAGGCCATCAATACGATGTACCGCGCGCTCAGTGAATATGTGATCGAAGGCGTGAAGACCACCATCCCCTTCCACCTGCAACTCATGCAGAACGAAGATTTCCGGAAAGGCAACTTCACCACCAAGTTCCTCGAAACATTCAAAATGGTTTAATACAACAAGCCCCGCCAACGAATGGCGGGGCTTTTGCTATGACGAAACAAACCCAGTCTATTTTCCTGCGCCGGTTGCTTTCTTCCCTTTACGCTCCTTCATTTTCTCTCCGGCTTCCTTACGCATCTCTTTTCTCTTCTGCTCCATCTCCACGTATTTCTCGTCCCCCACAATGGTTTTCAGTTTGGCGTTGCGCTCCGCGTTCATACTTTTCAACTGCTCTTTTTTCTGGTCTTCACTCAGCGTCGTGTTCTGGCGCACCGCTTTCATTTTTTCTCCATATTCCTGGTTCAGCTTTTTCACTTCCTGCCCCTGGGCATCCGTAAGCCCCAGTTCTTCTTTCAGGTCCATTTTCTTCGCTTTCACCTTATCGCCGTTCTCCTGTTTCCACTCTTTCTTTACTTCTGCACGTTTTGTAATCTTTACGGAATCGGCTTTGGACTGTGCGCTGGCGGTAAATACAGCGGCAAAACCTATGGCCGCGAGGAAGCATATTTTTTTCATTGTATTCGTTTTATGTAAGAATAGAAAGGGCTCGGGGCCAAAAGTTTAACGCGGTACCATACATTCCTTGTTAACGATTTGCAAAGACTATTAAGCAATTCCTCTATTTGGTAAATTTATAAGTGCGTAAAATCAGACTGACCATATTATTTTGCCTGCTGCTCACAGGTATTCAAGCGCAGCAACAGCCTGTGAAGCCAGCGGCGGTTACGTTCGTGAATCGCCTCCCCGATGTGCTGAAGGAAAGTTCTTCCCTGGTGTATTGGGACGGTGGTTTCTGGACCCACAATGATAGCGACAATACACCCTTTCTCTTCAAGATAGATACCGCCACAGGCGCCATCCTGCGGTCCGTTTGGGTGAAGAACGCTTACAATGCCGATTGGGAATGTCTTGCGCAGGACGATCAATATTTTTATATCGGCGATACCGGTGATAACCTGCAACGGCGCATCCGGAAGAAGATTTATATCGTCTCCAAAGCCGCCCTGTCCGATGCCGGTGCAAAAACAGTCATGGCCGATACTATTAGCTTCGAATACCCGGAACGGAGGGAAGGGCGCATGAAACTGGATGCGGAAGCCATGGTTTGCCTCAATGGGCAGTTGCACCTTTTTACAAAAGAAACGGATACCACCAGGTTGTTCATCCTTCCCGCCAGGCCCGGCCAGTATTACACCGCGAAGTATGCGGACCAGCTCCTGCTGAAGGGCCGTGTAACGGACGCCTGGTACGACTCCACTACACAACACCTGTGGTTGCTCACGTCGGTGCCTTTCGGCGCACGATACATGTACCGCGTGGCCACAAATGGCAGGGATTTACTGAAGGGTAAAGTAGACAGTTTCCAGATTGGCACCTTATTGCAATGCGGGCAACTGGAAGGGATGTGTCGTTTCCGCAACAATTTTTACTTTACCAACGAGGCGTTTCAGGGTTTCGCCCAAAGCCTCTGGAAATGGAAGGTGCCCAGGCAATAAGTTTATTCAGCAATTATTTTACGGGCGTGTCCCTCCTTCGTCGGGCCGGGCTTTCCACTGCAAGTCCTCCCGCCGGCCGCAACGAAACCCAGGTATAGGAAGCAGTTCATTTTCTGCGGCGGCGGTTGCGGGCTTTCCGTTGCAATCCCTCACGCGGGTACTTGTATAGCGTTCACCGGAAACGAAGCATTACCGGGAAAACCAATGCACCAGGAACCGGAGCAGCAGAAATGGGGTAATCATCAATACGGCGCTCCAACTGTTTTCCGGCCTGAAAACATCGGGAAACCCTTTTACGACCATAAAAAATACGAACGCGCCGAGTATAATGGAAACATGCAGTACAATCATGTTGGCTGTAACACCCGGGGAGGGGTTGGCGGTGAGCTGTCTATCATTTTCTAATGTATGAAGGCAGGCCGTCACAAGTATGAACAGGATATTCAGGTTGAAATATACATTTCTGAAAAACAACACCGAGAAATTGGTTTGTATGGCCGTTTTATCTTCCCAACTTGCCACAAAGCCGAAAATAACCACAATGAATATCCAGTAAATCGCCATCAGCGGCCCGGATGATGCGGCCGCAGCCGATACCGTGTATTGCGCTTCCCGGTTACGGCGCCATTTAAAAATCCTGTTAACAGCTTTAACGATCAGTTCGTTCCACCAGAAAAGATAGATTATATAGAATACCGTTGCCTGGCCATTGTACACCGACAGTCCGGTCAGTGCAAGCATCACGGTAAAATCACTCCATACCGTTATGCCTGTACCTGTTTCTTTCCGAAGGATTTTTTTCATGTGGCATCACCTGTCTTTTTTCAAAAGTAATAAAATGTACCGGTGGTCAAAATGGGGCATCTGCCCTATTCCACAGCCGTTTACGGGTGGTTAATATTGCATCGAAACAATTATTCAACATTATGAAAACGGGACTTACTATTGTTTGCGGATTTTTTATGCTTTTGTCAACCGCCGCTGCCCAAACCCTGGGTGAATTTGCTCCGAAAGAACAACGGGGAACTTATGGCCCCAGAAAATTTCCTTCCAAAGACGTGTACATCGCCGGTTTTTCGGTCAACTTCCAGTTGTACAACCTGAAAACAACTTCCACAAAAGGTGGCTTTGCGGGAAAGATGCTGACCGGAGATACCAAAGCTTCATTAGCGGTGGGCTTGGACATACCTGCTGCTACGCTGCAGCAGATCACAGACGATGCTTACCAGCAGTTTGTGGCAGATCTTAAAGCAAAGGGGTTTAATGTGATCGGCGCCGATGCCGCGGCAACAACAAAGTATTTTGAAGGGTATCAGCGTTTTGATAATATGGAGATGAGCCTTTCGGAAGCGCCGGGCATGGTTACCGTTTACCCGTCCAATACCACATTCTTTGTGAAGGGGTTTTCTAAAAACGGGCAGAAAAAAAGACAGGGGATGTTCAGTTTTATAGGTTTGGCCGACAGGGCCGATGAGGTGGCCAGCTACCCGAAGTTATCGCAGGAACTGAATGATGCCATCATCGTGAACGCTGATCTGTTCGTGCTGTTCCTAGACATAAAAAAGCCTTATCAGGGCGACGGCGCAAGACTTATCGCCAATACCGATCTCAGGCTCAGCTCTTATGGTACGGTCGACAGCAGGGTGGCGACCAATACAAATTCAAAAAGCCTCACCAACAAAATCGGGCTTACGTCGCCTGGATCAAAGGAGGTTTCTGTGGGCACCACGTCGGCCATTGACTTTGTTGCCGGAAGAAACAAAATCGGAGGCTCCCCTTTCGGTACCTATACCGGCGTGCTGAAAAAGGACCTCCAGATTAATGGTGTTATCGGACAAGAAAAGATTCAGGCTTTTGCCAAAACAGACCAGGACTATATTGGTACGGAAACCGCATTCGGGAAAATGTACCGTGCCGACAATATTGCCGTGGAAAACACGGCGCTTATCAAGGCCGATCCGGCCATGTATGCGGGGGGTGTTTCACAGGCCATCAACGCGTTTCTGAAGCACCATGTCAATGCTTTTCAAACGAAATTTTTCAAGTAAGCGGGTACTTGCTTTAAATGATGAGGTAAGCGTCAGAAATGAAAAAACTGACGCTTACCCTCGTTTATTGGTTGCGTGGGTAAATACTTGGGCGTATTTTCATAATTTTCACCCTCGTATTTATTGAGTCGTACGACTTCAACAACAATAATCCCGCCTGAATCATGAATCAAAGAGGAGTTTTATGCCTTACGATTGTTTGGATGCTTTTATCGCCCGTTTTTGCCCAGTCTCCTGTTGCTACGGATAGCCTGAAAGAGGTGCTGCTTCAGCAAAAAAATTACCAGGCTAAGGTTTCACTGCTCCGGGATTATCTCAAAAAAATATACCTCACACAATATGATGAAACCATAGCGCTTTCACGTATTGGCCTTGACCTGGCCAGAACTGAAGATGACAAAGCGGCCTCGGGTGATTTTCTTAGGATGATAGGTGGAGCATTCATAAAAAAGGGCAATATAGATACAGGGTCCGTCTATTACTACAAGGCGCTGGCAGCGCTGGAAAATACCGGCGACAACGAAAGGCTTGGCTTGCTGTACGACGATATGGCGAGAATGTACAGAAAACTGCGACAGCCCAAAAGGGCGTTGGAGTTTTACGAAAAGGCGCTGGCCATTTATGAGGCCGGCAATAACCAGGAAGGTATCGCGCGCATTAACAATGAGAGTGGCGTTGTTTACAGAGATGAAGGCAACTATGCTGAAGCTAAAAAAAGATTTGAAAAGTCCCTGAACATTCAACGCCTGCGTAACGATTCCGTTGGCATCGGTTACTCCCTCGAGTTTCTCGGTTATAATCAACTGATGGTCAAAGAATATGGTGAGGCAGAGCGTTACTTGCGGCAGGCGCTGGCCATCCGTGAAAGTCTTCCAGATGATTTTGCTTTGATGTTGAATTACACCGCGCTGGGCGAGTTCTACAAGGAAACTGGGAAATACAAACTTTCCAATGACTATTTCGAAAAAAGCAATGCCGTGGCAAGGAAAATAAAATTCACGGACATTCAAAAATACAATTACGAGCAGATTACAGGAAATTTTGAACAACTGGGAGACTTTGAAAAAGCTTTTCAAAGCCTCAGGTTATATAACGTACTTAACGATAGCCTGTACAGCGCCAGAAAACTTAAAGATGTGGAAGAGATATCGGCGAAGTATGAAACCGCGGAAAAAGAAAAGCAGCTTTTCGAACAACGTACCCGGATAGCCGAAAATGAACTCCGGTTAAAAACACGGAATCTATGGATTTTCGCACTCTCAGCGTTTACGCTTATTATGGCGCTGATCGGCTTCCTGATTTTCAAGCAGCAGACGCTTAAAAACCTGAAGCAACAACAGGAGGCGGAAATGAAGCTGGCCATGGAGCGGATCGGGAGTCAGAACAGGTTACAGGAACAAAGGATTGCTATAGCAAGGGATCTGCACGACAATATCGGCGCTCAGTTAAGTTTTATTATTTCCACCATTGATGCCATTAAATATCATGTTCATCAAGCAGATGCGCGTGTAGTTGACAAGTTGAACAATATCAGCGCCTTCGCCAAAGAAACCATCCGGGAACTGAGGGATACCATCTGGGCCATGAACAAGTCCGCAATTACAGTAAGGGATCTCCGTGGCCGCACGTTGAACTTCATTGAAAAAGCAAAACAGTCGCAGGACCGCACAACCATAACACTGTCTATAGGCGAAGATGTTGCCGAAGACGCAGTTTTTTCCGGTATCCAGGGACTGAATATCTTCCGCATTGTTCAGGAAGCTACTAATAACGCCATGAAATATGCGGAGGCAGGAAACATTCATATCTCCATCGGTAAAACGGACAATGATTTTCTGTTTGAGGTACGGGATGATGGCAAGGGCTTCAAAGAAGCAGGTACTGCGGAGGGGAACGGATTGTTGAATATGCGCAAAAGGGCACAGGAACTGGGGCGGGAACTATTACTGGAGTCAGGTGCTGAGCGGGGTACAAAAGTATCTTTTAGGGTTCCACAAAACAGCTCAACCGCTTAAGTTATGTCTATGAAAATACATGTTGGTATTGCCGATGATAACAATTTTCTTATCCGGAGCGTGAAGGAGAAACTTGCACTTTTTGAAAATGTTGTCGTCACGTTTTCTGCCCACGATGGACAGGACTGTATGGATATGCTGCCGCAGCATCCGGGCACCGACCTGGTGCTCATGGATATTGAAATGCCGGTTCTGAACGGTATTGAAGCCACACGCCTCATCAAGCAAAAGCACCCGCAGCTTAAAATAATCGTCCTCACAGTTTTTGATGACGATGAAAACATATTCAACGCGATACAGGCCGGGGCAGACAGTTATTTGTTGAAAGAAATAACACCCCATGAGCTTTATGAGGCCATTCTGCAAACATTGGAAGGAGGTGCGGTGATGACACCGTCGATCGCGATGAAAACACTTCAGTTGCTGCGCCATGCGACTCCACCACCAAAGGATTCGTCAGGTGAAGCAGTGCACCTCAGCTCCAGGGAAACTGAGGTGCTGGAGCAACTCTCGAAAGGCCTTCCTTACACTTCTATCGCGGCGAATCTTTTTATTTCTCCCGCTACAGTACGCCGGCATACGGAGAATATCTACCGGAAATTGCAGGTGCACTCCAAAATTGAAGCAGTGGAAGTGGCGAGAAGAAACAGGATGCTGTAATAGGGTATGTGCTGCAGGTTTTGTAAACCCAATTTTATGGGGGCAATTCGCGTATAACAAAAGTGGTTAGCGACTGCTGTATTTGTTCCTCAGCTTTCATGTTCCGGCTTTCTAGTAAATGAAAAAGCCTGCTGAACTGGTTTTTGGCAGGCGGATGATTAAAGTTACTGCGACAGCTCAATAGGTTTATCGGAATTGCTAACAATAAAAAAATCCACTAGAAAGGATGAAGTGGATTTTCACATGAATATGTGGTCTCGTTTTCATTCCCTAATTTTACCCACTAACACGGTTAATTGGCTACTTCTCCATTGCATACGGATCCTGTACTGATTGAACAAATCGCCGGGGGCGACTCCGCCGCCTTCAGGGTATTGTTCAATGCGCATTGGGACAGGATATTCTCCGTGGCCCTGGCTTTTACGAAATCCACTGAACGTTCCGAGGAACTGGTGCAGGATGTGTTCCTGAAGATATGGCTGAACCGCACCGAACTGCCCGGGATCAGGAACTTTGAAGGATACCTTTTTACCGTGGCCCGGAACCATATTTTCAACGCGCTCCGCACCAGGTTAAAGGAAGTGTCATTCGGAGAAGAACTGGAGCACTACTTTAAAGAAAGCTCCCTCGCCGACGACCTGCTGCTTTTAAAGGATGCCGAAGCCCTCGTGCACAAAGGGGTGGAAGCATTACCCGGCCAACAGCGGGCCGTATTCGAAATGAGCCGTTTCCAGGGATTGAACACCGCGGAGATCGCTGAAAAACTGAATATTTCCCCGCTCACGGTGAAGGTGCACCTGCGCAAGGCGCTCGCCGCTCTCCGTACCTTTCTCCAACAGCATGCCGCCGGAATGGTGCTCCTGCTGGCGCTTTACCGGCTCCTGGAAAAATAATTTTACCCCCGGCTACTCCTTACGTTAAATAATTGTGTCTTTATACCAGATGGCCTTGCCTTATCTGGAAAAATACCTGCAACATGCAACCTGATTGGAATATATTATTGACGAAATACCTGAACGACCAGCTCACACCGGACGAACTGACCCGGTTCCTGGAACTGGCCCGGGCGGCAGAAGGAGAGGAGGAACTGAAAGCCGCTGTGGAAGCGGCCTTGTCGGATGAACAGTTCAGTGGATTGTCCGATGAAAATAGGGCGGATGCCCTGTTCCGGGCCGTGATGCTGAAAGCGGATACTTCGGCGCAAAAGCAACAGGGCCTTATCGTGCGCATGTTTCGTAAGCGGATGGCCGTGGCGGCTGTATTGCTGGTACTGGTAGGATTGGCCGCATTCCTCCTCTGGCCTGAGACCGGCGAAACTGATCTGATCGCAGAAGTACGCAAACAGGTGGTACCGGGCGATGTATTGCCCGGGGGCGACAAAGCCACGCTTACACTGGAAGATGGAACAGTAATCGTGTTGGATACGGCCGCCAACGGTATGCTGATGGCCGCCGGTAAACAGGTGCGCAAGTCATCCTCCGGAGAGTTGCTGTACACTGCAGTTGGGGATGCAGGGGCCACACCCGCTATGCACACGCTTTCCACGCCCAGGGGCGGTCAGTTCAGGCTGGTATTGCCAGATGGTAGTATCGTTTTCCTGAACGCGACCAGCTCGGTTACCTTCCCTTCTTTCTTTACAGGGAATACACGGGAAGTAGCCGTAACGGGGGAAGCTTATTTTGAAGTGGCCGCGAAAATGGCCGGTACACAGAAAGTTCCATTTATCGTAAATGTGAAGTCCGCGGTGGGAAAAGAGAAAGCCCGCGTGGAAGTACTGGGTACCCACTTTAACATCATGGGGTACGATAACGAAGCCCGCATGGTAACCACCTTACTGGAAGGCGCCGTAAAAGTAGTGAGTGCCGGATCCAACGAAACCAGGTTGCTGAAGCCGGGGAAACAATCGGTATTGAATCCTGAAACCGGTGCCCAGGGTGTGTCGGATGCGAATGAAGAGCAGGCCGTGGCCTGGAAGAACGGGTACTTCTATTATGAACGTGCCGATATCAGGACCATCATGCGCCAATTGGAAAGATGGTACAATATAGCCGTCGAGTATAAAACCATCCCGTCTAAAAAGTTCAGCGGGACATTGCCCAGGAAAGAAAAAGTATCTAAAGTGCTGGAGATGCTCGAACTAACAGGCAACGTTACATTTAAAATAGAAGGCGATAAAGTAATCGTAGACAATTAACAACCAATAACCAATTTGTTCACCCCCTAAAAAAACTGTTATAGAGAAAAGATCCTTCCACTGAGAAGAAGCCATAAATAAACCGGCGATGCGCCAACATCCCGGTTCACGGGGCTTCAAATGACTTGCTGAAAGAACATTTTTTTACCCAAAACAAATGTATGTTTTTAACTGCTTTGCGCAAAAACAAAGAGAAAAGCACTGCTTTGCTCACCAAAACCTGGATGATCATGAAGTTGTCCATCATTTTATTACTCGTCGGAAGTATGCACGTATGCGCCTCCGGCCTGGCCCAGAACGTTTCCATGGAAGGAAAGAATACCACCCTCGAGAAGGTGTTCGCCCAGTTCAGGAAACAAACGGGACTCAATTTCTTCTACACCAGTGATGACGTGGACCGTATCGGTAAGATAGATGTGTCGCTGAACAATGTGCCGCTCCGCGACGCGCTTACGTCACTGCTGAAAGACACACCGCTTTCCTTCAACATCGTTGACGGCGTGGTGGTGATCAAAAAAAGAACGGAGCCTGTTGGTACCCTTGCGGAAAAGCCGCCTGTTGTACTCACGGGAAAAGTGCTCAACGAAAAAGGGGAACCCATACAAGGCGCCTCCATTGTAGTGGTAGGAACAAGAAATGGTACCACCACCAACAGCGCGGGTGTATTCACGTTGCGTGTAGACAATACACCGGTATCGCTATCCATTACGAGTGTTGGTTTCAAAAGGAAGTTCCTCGAAAACGTAACCGGCACCAACGCGCTGAATATCGTATTGGAAACGGAAACCGAAAAGCTCGAGGATATTGTGGTGTCTAACGGGATGTTCAACAGGAAAATGGGCAGCATTACCGGAGCAGTGGCCACTTTCACAGGTGAACAACTTAAAGTTGTTTCCAATCAGAACATACTGAAGTCGCTCGCTATCCTGGATCCTTCTTTCCAGGTGGTAGATAACCTCGACCTGGGTTCCGACCCCAACCGCCTTCCTGAGATTCAACTTCGCGGGCAAACCGGGTTCCCCGATCTCCAGGGCGCATATACCACCAATCCCAACCAGCCCCTGTTTATTCTCGACGGATTCGAGACCACTTTGGAAAAAGTGAACGACCTCAACCTGAACCTCATCAAAAGCGTAACCATCCTGAAAGATGCTTCCGCCAAAGCGATCTGGGGCTCCCGTGCCGGGAACGGCGTGGTGGTGATTGAAACCAAATTGCCCACCGCAGGAAAATTGCGGGTGTCATATAACGGTAGTGCCGATGTTACTGCCCCGGATTTGTCCAGTTATGAACTTACCAATGCTATGCAAAAGGTGGAAGCAGAAGTGCTGGCCGGAGTCTATTCTTCCGCAAATCCTGCCACCCAGGCTGCTTTGCTCCGGGATTACTCCAACAACCTGAATGCTGCGTTGGCAGGCGTAAATACCTACTGGTTGTCGCAGCCGCTCCGCAACGGGATAGGACAGCGCCACGCCATCAACCTCGATGGGGGTGATGATGCCATGCGTTATTCCGTTAACCTCAACTATAATAATGTGGCAGGGGTAATGAAAGGTTCCGACCGCAACACACTCTCCGGAATGGTAAACCTTATTTACAGAACCGGTAAGTTTCAGTTCAGGAACAGCCTTACAATAGACCGCAACAGATCTGATAATTCCCCTTACGGCAGTTACGGTAATATTGCCCGCCTGAACCCTTACTGGAGAATTACTGATGACAATGGGAACCTTATCAAGACCTTTGGCAATGGCATAGGAAATCCAATGTACGATGGCTCGCTAAACAGTAAGGATTTTTCTACCTATACCAATATCATAGAGAACTTTTACGCTGATTGGGATCCAGTCCGGAATCTACGTTTTACAGCCCGTGTTGGTCTCAATGCACAAAACAACAGCGCGGAACAGTTTATCCCCGCAAGTCATTCCCGTTATGCTACAATTCCCATCAACAGTGAGGAATACCTTGACAGAGGGCAATACACTATGAGCAATGGTAAACAGAACAACATCAATATCGACTTACTTGGCAATTATTCCATTCAGTTGGATAAGCACCACTTCTTCCTGAACGGAGGTTATTCGCTGGTGCAGAATAAGGCCCAGACCAATGGTATGACGATGGTAGGCTTTCCCAATGATAAGATGGATGATATCTCCTTTGGCCGCCGTTACCTGCCCGGAACCAAAGCTTCGGGCATAGAAAATACCACCCGTTCCCTGGCCCTTACTTCCGCTGTAACGTACACTTACGACGATCGCCTGACAGCTGAACTTTCCCTGCGCAGTAATGCAAGTTCTCAGTTCGGCGCTGATAAGAGATGGGGGGCATTCTGGTCGGTGGGTGCCAATTGGAATGTGCACCGTGAGCAATTTATGCGGAATGTGAAAATGATAGACCAATTGCGTTTCCGTGCCAGCACCGGCGTTACTGGTACGCAGAACTTTAATTCCTATCAATCACTGGCCACCTACATTTATAATACGCTGGAAACCTATAACGGAGACCTTGGCATGGCACTGGCCGCCTTACCTAATCCGTCGCTTCAATGGCAGCAGGTGCAGGATAATAACGTTGGTTTTGACCTGGGTTTATTCGGAATAGCGAGTGTGCGTTTTGATTACTATATAAAGGATACTAAAGAGTTGTTGAGTGATATGCTCGTTGCGCCGTCTGCGGGATTTACCACTTACAAAGAGAATATAGGCAGTATGCGCAACGAAGGTTTTCAGGCCAGCGCAAGTGTGAGGGTTTTCCAACGCTCGGCTACAAGAACTTCTGTAAGCCTTTTCACAAATATCGCCTCCAATAAAAACAGAATTCGGGAAGTGGCCAATTCATTGACGCAACTGAATATGGCGGAGGATGCAAAAAGGGATGACCTTAATCAGGATGAAGCGCTGCTTCAACGTCCTTATACAAGGTATGAACCAGGGCAGTCAACAGGTGCGATATGGGTTGTTCCTTCTCTGGGGATAGATCCTGCCAACGGTCGGGAAATATACGTTAAGAAAGACGGCTCACTTACCTACGACTGGTCCACGGCTGATTTAGTGGTTTCAGGCGATGAAAATCCTTTTCTTAGCGGCACATTTGGTGCAAACGTACAACACAAAGGTTTTACAGGTAACCTGGCATTCACGTTTCGCACAGGTGGACAATTGTACAATGGAACATTGGTGGCGAAGGTTGAAGATGCTGACTTCGACTACAACATAGACCTGCGTGCCTTTGAAGAAAGGTGGAGAAAACCCGGCGATGTGGTATTGTATAAGAACATCGCGGACCTTACGCCAACGCGCCCCACTTCCCGTTTCGTGCAGGACCTTCACGAGTTGCTGTTTTCATCTATCAGTCTGGGCTATGATTTTTCAACTTCCCGCTGGTTAAAAAACGCGAAGGTGAGCAGGGTATACCTTGCATTGAACCTGAACGATCTGGGAAGGATCAGCACCGTCAGAACGGAACGCGGTCTTGATTACCCTTACGCACGTACCATTTCCACTTCATTGAATATTACTTTTTAATCGAACAGTATGAAGTACTCATATTTAATCATATTCGCGGCCCTCTTGGGATTTTCTTCCTGCAAGAAATTCCTCGATGTGCGTCCCAAAACGCAGATCGACGGCGCGGTTGCCTTTAGCGACGAGCAGGGTTTTATGGATGCGCTCACCGGCGTTTACCTTAAAATGAACGACAATGAATTGTACGGAAAGGAGCTCGGTTTCGGTCTTACCGAAGTGCTGGCGAAACAACACACACGCTTCAACAGTACCTTTCACGAATATTACCAGGCGTCATTGTACAACTATCTTAATGCAGAAGTAAGAAGCAAAATTGATGGCATCTGGCTGAACATGTACGGTACCATCGCCAACAACAACAACCTGCTTACACAGTTGAATACCGTTGATAAGCGTATTTTCAGGGATAACAATTATAATGTTATTAAGGGGGAAGCGCTCGGGCTGCGTGCCATGTTGCATTTTGACCTGCTGCGTTTGTTCGCTCCTGCTCCCGCAAGTGCAGGCGGCGCCACACAAAAAGCAATACCTTATCCCGACAGGCTCACCGCCGATGTGTTTCCGCAGCTTACCGTAACAGAAGTGCTGGCCAAAATACAGGCTGACCTTGATTCTGCTGCGAACCTGTTGAAGGCTGTTGATCCCATTGTGGCAACGAATAACATCGCGGAGGAAGGGTTTCTGCGGGACAGAAGGTTCAAGTTCAATTACTACGCAGTGCGGTCACTTCAGGCCAGGGCTTATTTGTATGCAGGTAATAAAGAAAAAGCGCTGGAATATGCGAGGGAAGTGATCAATGCCAATGTGTTCAACTGGGCGTCTCCTGCACAGCTTTCCGCCGGCGACAGGGCCCGGTTCTCTGAACTCAGTTTTTGCTTGTACAAGTCGGATCTGGCACCATCGTTCACCACCTATTTCCTTCCTGCTGCAGGTGCAACCAACCTGCTCACCAGAAGTGGAGACAGTGAGTTCCTGAATGTATTCGGAACATCGGCGGATGCTCGGTACACTTATCTCACCGCATTCGACAACGTGACCCAATTGCGTTACTCCCTCCTGATACAACAGAATACAGCAGGAGCAGCCGCATACCTTAACCGCCTTCCAGTGATGCGTGTTTCCGAAATGTACTATATCGCAGCCGAATGTCTTTCAAATTCCGATATGGCTTCGGCAGTGGAATACGTGAACATCATAAGGAGAGCCAGGAACCTGCCGGATGATCTTCCTGCAACACTTACTACTGAAGAACTTCAGTTTGAATTGTTCAAAGAGTACAGGAAGGAATTCTATTGCGAAGGACAGTTGTTCTACTATTATAAAAGAAGGAACAGCGCTACGATAGAAGGTGCCACCATTACCGCCGATAATTCCATTTACGTATTGCCGCTTCCCGATGATGAAGTGGTGTATGGAAACCGTTAGAAAAATACTATTGTTATGAAACAGAAAATCATTTATTCTACTATACTATTCCTGGCGATCGCCCTGTTTTCTTCCTGCGAAAAAAGTATTTCCGGGTATGAAAACGACGCACGGGTGTATTTTTTTGAAAGGGGAACCGACCTTAATCAGACGCGCATCACCACCAGGTCTTTTTCATTCCTGCGCCTCCCGTTGGATGTAACAAAGGATACCTTTCTGATCAAAGTGAAGATTATGGGTGAAACCGCTGATTATGACCGTGTGGTACGTGGAAAAACAGTTGCCGAAGGCTCTACGGCGCAGGAAGGGGTGCATTATGATTTTATAGATGGTATTGTGCCCGCCGATTCTATCATCGGCTACCTGCCGGTGGTGTTGTACCGGACTGCGGACATCGCTACGAAATCTGTTCAGTTGAACCTTACCATAGCGGAAACAAAAGATTTCAAACCAGGGGTGGCATCAGACATCAACTTTAACCTGCAATGGAGCGATAACGTGGTGAAACCCGCGAACTGGGATGCTTTCATCGGACTCAGAACTTACTTCGGAACATACAGCGATGTGAAATGGCGTTTTATCATTGCCGTTACCGGTATTGATAACTTTCCGCTGCAACAAAGCGGAAGGGTTCCTCCGGCGCCCGGAGAATTTACCGGGGCGGCCATGATGGACATAGCGCTACAGTTGAAAGCTGCCCTGGCGGCTTACAACCTGGCCAACGAACCGGATCTTACGGATGAATTCGGCCTGGTTACTTTCCCCTGATTTTTTCAACTTAACTATTCAGTAAATGAAAAATATAATTTCTGCCCTGTTCATCGGATGCGCAATGCTGATGGCAGGTTGCAAAAAAGATAAAGGCAATTACGATTATACCACTGTACCTCTCGCTGTGATTGATACAGCAGGGATTGGTCAGCCGCGATACGTGGAAAGGTCCCAGGTCCTTGATATTGACCCGGTGATCCGTTATGAAGGCGGAAACATCAACGCGCTGAAATACCAGTGGCTGATTTATCCATATGTGGTGGGAAGTGCGGCCACCACTCCTTCAAAAGTGATCTCCAATGAAAAAAGGTTGAACGTGCCCATTGGTGAGAAAGTGGGAGAATACAGGCTTGAACTGGTGGTGACCGATACCACCAATCTCCTGAAATCGAACACGGTGTTCACGGTGGTGGTTTCCGCAGGAATAGAATACGGATGGATTGTACTGCATGGCAACAGTGAAGGTTCGGATGTCGATTTTATGGTAACGGCCAATGCTGTTCCGGTAGCCGGCATCACACCTAAAAGATTACGGAATATGTATTCTGCCAACGTTGGCGAAAAGATTCCCGGTACACCAAGGTTTATTGCACAAAACCGGAGAACCAACAGTCTGGCCAACTGGATCACCATTGCCAGCAGTGAACAGTTTTCCCGGATGAGTGGAGCGGATTTCTCGCTGGTTCGCGAGAATGGCGCGTTCTTCCGTCGCTCCGAGGAAGTGATTGACCCACAGGCTTACATGCTCACTTCCAGTTCAAACGATGCGCTGATTAACAATAAACGGCTTTATCTTTTCAATACCACTTACGAAACGGATGCGCGCTTCGGCACCTCGGTTCCCGGCGATTATGAACTGGCGCCGTTTATGGCCTACATGGTCGGGTTCAACTATCCTGTTGTGGTGTACGATCAGAAGAATGGCAGGTTCGCCAGGCCAGCTTCCACTTTCGGCAGCATGATCGACTTTAACGCGCCAGCCAATCCGGCCACAGCGGCTTTTGACTTGCGCAGCATAGGAATGGATATGTTGTTCATGGACAGGGGATTCAGCAGTTATACCCACGCTTTTTTCAAAAGCCGCACGGGCAACGCTTATTGGTTGTACATCGCGAACTTCAATTCTTCGGATAATGGTCAGCTCGCCGTGGCGAAATATGATATGAGCGCGCTTCCTGAAATCGCTTCGGCAAAATTCTTCCAGACCAGCGAACTCGGTTACGTGGATTGGTATGCTACGGAAGATAGAATCTACGCCTACGATTTTCAAACTACCAACACGGCCAAAGTCGTGTTCAGCGGTTTTCCCGCCGGAGAAAAAATTACAGCGATGAAGGTCTACAAGCCGCGGCCCAATTTTAACCTGAGTACCGTAGAGGGAAGGTTGATGTACGTGGCCACCTGGAACGGTACGGAAGGAAAAGTATATGAGTTCGCCCTTAATGGCATCAGCGGAGAGATTACGGCTACACCGCTCAATACTTTCACCGGATTGGACAAAGTAGCGGATATGACCGCCAAGGCCAGAGGTTCAGGTACTTATTAAGCAAATTGAATGGACATGAAACGAACAGGAATGAATAAAATATTACTACCGGTGGCCCTCTTAGCGGCCATCTGTACAACAAAGGCGCAGACCAGGTTTAAAGTGTCGCCGGAAAAGAGCGTGGGCGGAAAAGAAATGCAGGTATTCTACAATCCTAAAAATACCGCGCTGGAAGGATTGGCCCCGGTAAAAGCTTCCGTCGCTTACTTTAAGGATTTTTCCTGGCAGGTGGAAGAAAAAGAACTGGAGATGAAAATGGTGGATTCCGGTTGGGTGCTGCAATATACGCCCTCCGTAGGAACCGGACTCGTTACCTTTAATTTCCATTCCGGAGATAAAACAGATAAAGGAGAAAAACCAACTTACACCTGGATGCTGATGGACAGCGCCGGGCAGAAACAGCAACGTGGCGCTTATATTGGCTGGGCCATGCTGCGGTTGAATGATTTCAAAAACGAAGTACCTCCGTTCCGTGAAGATTCTGTCTTTATAGAAAACTCGGTTGGCTTGTTCTGGATCAACCAGGAACTGCGGAATTTCCCCGAAAGCAGGCGTGATGTATTTCCGATGGCCGTGCGTTTGTTGCAAAAGGAAAATCCCGCAAAAGCCGATACCATCGCTTTGCGGGACATCGCCTTCATTCGTTCACTACCTGATCCTAAAGAGCGCGAATGGGTGGCTATTATTGAGATTGCGAGGAACGTGCTGCGTAATAAACCACTGGCTGATTCCCTGGAAGCAGAAGGCTTGAAAAAGTTTCCGGCCGGACAAATCGCTTTCGATAAAGACCTGTATGCGGTTTTCAGGGCGCCAGATGCACAAAAACGTGCTGAAATGTGGACCGCTTTCAAAAAGAAGTTCCCACTGGATGAAGCGCGTTTCGTTGACTCAGATGCGGCACGCATGTATTACCTGAAAGTGTTCCGTGGACAAGCCTTTACAGAGTTTTTGCAGAAAGGAAACGAACAATCCATCTACAATTACCTGCCCGTGGCCCCTGTGTTGGCGTTGTTTGATTTCCACCGCCATATTGTTGCAGGTCCACTCGAAAGATTGGATGAACAGAAAAGAACACCGCAACAGGTACTTGCGCTTTCAAACGCCATCATCGCCGAAGTGGAAAAAGCAGCTACACATACCCGCTTTCCGGAAGCGCGTTTTAAAACGCTTCCTCAATGGAAAGATTATGAATACAGGCTTTTCAAAGACGCGTTCAAAACACATGCTTTTGTATTGTCTCAAACCGGGAGCCTGGAAAAGGCATTGGCTTACGCGGAAATGGTGAAGGGATATTATGAATACAAGTCTGCTGATTTCAATAAGCTTTATACCGATCTGCTTTTGAAAAACAGGCGCGTAACCGACGCTGTTGCTTATGCGGAAAGAAGCGCCCGCGAAAATGCCGTTTCTCCCGAAATGATTGACCTGCTGAAAAAAGAGTATGTAAAGAAAAATAAGAACGAGCAGGGTTTTGAAACCTATTTCGCTTCGCTGAAATCAACAGACAAAGCCGAACAGCAGAAGCAACACCTGAAAGACCAGCTCATCAGTATGCCCATCGCCTCTTTCGCGCTGGAAAGCAACAAAGGCGGCATCGCCGATCTTTCAAAGCAGAAAGGTAAGATCGTGGTACTGGATTTCTGGGCCACCTGGTGCGCACCCTGCAAAGCCGCGATGCCCGGTATGCAGATGGCGGTCAATAAATATGCTTCCGATCCCAATGTTCAGTTCTATTTCATTGCCACGCAGGAAACAAAAGCGGATTACAAAAAGATGATCGCCGATTTTCTTACGGAGAAGAAATACAACTTTAATGTATTGTACGACGGAAAGAATCCCGCAACCGGCAAACCCGATGCCGTGTATTCAAAGTATGCGAAAAGTATCGGGTTCTCCGGTATCCCGCAGAAAATGATCATTGATGGAAAAGGAAACCTGCGCTGGCGATCCACGGGGTACATGGGAAGCCCGAGCGAACTGGCCGATGAAATTTCTTATGTGATTGAGTTGCTGAAAGCGGAGAAATAGGGTTTCTTAGAAAATATTTAATGTCACGCAATTGCTTCGTTCCTCGCAACGCGAGGGAGCAAGGACGCACTGCTTCGTTCCTCGCAGCCTTGTTTGTATTTGGAGTGTTTCTTTTTGGAATTGAAGAGTGGTTTTTATTTCTCGCAACGACGCAACGACGCAACGACGCTACGATGCAACGGCCTGTTCTAATGCAAGCTTGTATAAAACCGGTAAGTGGCCGCAAATACAACGAGTTTGAAAATACTTTACGCGTTGCGTCGTTGCGTCGTTGCGAGAAAATATTCCTCAGCGAGCCGCATCCCAACAGCTCCTTGCGTCCTTGCTACTGAGAGGCACGAAGCAGTGCGTTGCGAGGAACGAAGCAATTGCGTGAAAAATACAATTAACAATGAAATAATAAAAAGTCTCGCAACGACGCTACGGCGCAACGGATACCTTTCTTGCCTGAAAAAAACTTTTGTACACCATCAATTCATACCCCTGAACATTGCCCCTCTCCCCGGGAGAGGGGGCGGGGTGAGGCTACCACTATGCTTAAAATCATCTTCCCCACACTCACATTCTTCCTACTTGGCACCTACACCCACGCCCAGGAAGAAATAAGTTTTTACAACGCCGATCATTCTATCCGATTCAGCGGAACCTTCGAAAAACCTGCCGGCAAAAAAACATTCCCTACCATAGTATTGGTCTCAGGTACAGGCCCACAGGACCGCAACGGTACCATGGCCGGACAACCCATCTTCAAGCTCATCGCACAGCACCTGGTCGCCAACGGCATCGCGGTATTGCGCACCGACGACCGGGGAACCGGCGGCACCACCGGCAGGTATGATACTTCCTCCACCGCAGATTTCGCGGACGACGCGCTCGCTGCCATTCAATACCTGAAATCGAGAAAAGATATCAAAGGAAAAATTGGACTTACAGGGCACAGCGAAGGCGGTGCCGCTGTTTGCATCGCCGCCGCGAAAAGCAAAGACGTGGATTTTGTAGTGAGCCTCGCCGGGTTGGCCGCGCCCGGGCTTATCGCGCTGAAAGCCCAGAACCAGGCTATCGTAAATACCACAAAAGGCATTTCAGCATTGAAGAAAGAAAGATTGAACACCCTCAATAACCAGGTATTCGATACCGCTTACACTTACCGCAACGCTGCGGATAGTGTACTTATGAAAAAGATCATAGCCACCCATGCCGCCTGGAAACAAAAGGACGACAGTATGATGAAAAATCGCGCAGATTCCTTTCAGGAAAGAATTTATTATCCAGCCGACCGCTTCGCTCACCATGCCGCCGGGAAATGGTACCGTTTTCATATCGGGTTGGATCCCGCTGCTTATTTCCCAAAAGTAAAAGTGCCTGTGTTGGCCATAAATGGCGCTAACGATATTATGGTGCCTGCTGAAGCACACCTCCCTTTCTTCCGGAAATATATTCCGACCAAACAACTCACCACAGCAGTGATTCCGAACATGAACCACCTGCTGCAAAACTGCACCACTTGTTTGCCGGATGAATATGCAAAACCCGGGCAGCAGGCTAGTCCGGAGTTGCTGAACATGCTCACGGCCTGGATTTTGAAGCAATCGTAGCGCTTTATTGTTTCACAATGCGCAGCAGTTGTTCCGCGCCTCCTGTGGTTATTTTAAGCAGGTATATACCGGGTGTAAATCCTCCCATATTTATAACGGGCGTTTCGCTGAGGAACGTCCCGTTTTTTAACTGGACACCTTGTGCATTAAACAGTGCATAATTTACGGTATGGTTGGCGGGCAGGCCTTTCACCTGCAAATTGCTGCTTACCGGGTTGGGATAGATGGATACTTGTGAAAGAATAGTATTTTCTGAAGCGTTACACCTGGAGTGGAGCACATCGCTCAATGATTGTTTTCCACTATGGTCTGTTTGTTTAAGCCGGTAATATGCCGTTGATGGAGTAGGGGAAGCATCAGTGTATTGATAGGCGGTTAAACTGTTTGCGGTACCTTTCCCTTTAACGAAACCCAGTGTTTTCCAGTTTTGCAGATCGGTGCTTTTCTCCACGTAGAATCCGCTGTTTGCTGTTTCCGAAGTAGTGGCCCAAAGCAGTACCGTTGTTCCCTCCACGCACTGCGTGCGGAAGTTGACGAGTTGAACTGGCAATGCGCCTGCTTCCCGGTACAGTGCATACATACCGGTACCCAGTGCGGGGGTAATGGTTGCGGTGAACGCGTCCACATTTTCCCTTGCATTTGATGTGCCGCCTACCAATGCCAGCAACCCGGTACTTCCCGCCACACTTCCTGTATAAAACGAGGCCCTTCCACCAGCGCCGGTGGTAACAACCGGTGATCCGGAAACAATGATGTTTCCTCCTGAAGGATCGCCCGCTGTTTTATTGGCATCAGCGTATAACCTGATGGCGGTTGCGCCGGCATTATCCGAACTAATATCATCCGTTATAGTAAGGTTGCCCGTAAGTGTCTCAATTTGAATGCCGCCTGCGGCTTGTATGTTCTCCAGCGTGAGCGCTGCGTTGTTCACTACATGGATGGCGCCGGTGTTGGCGGCCAGCGTTTGGATGTTGTTGGCGCTGTTGGTAAGGGCCGCGCTGCCTGTTGCCCCCAGCAACGTTATTTTTTCACTGCTCGCTGTGATTGCCCCGGTTTGAATGACAAAACCATTCGTTTCAAAACTCATATTGTCGCGGAACGTAACGCTGCCGATGGTAATATTGCCCGAACCTGTGCTGGTACCTATATGAATATCGTTAAATCCGTTGGCAAAATTGTTGGAGAAAAGAAGGGCAGGAAGTTCGAGCCCGCCGGTGGTGGCGATAGATATGGTCTGGGTTGACGTAGCCGGTTCTATCAAAAGATTACCGGTGGATTGAAATACTGCCCCGATATTTGAAAGACTGATTTTGTCTGAAATGATCCGGATATTACCGCTATAAGTATTTACGCCATCATAACCTATACGACTAACCGTATTCATTGCTATGCCCGGTGCGGTGGTTTGTGTGGAATTGCCACGCAAGGTGATGTTTCCGGTTCTTGAAATGATCTGTTCACTGCCGCCTCCTGTCAGAAAAATGCCGCCATAAGAAGGGTTGGTGGTATTGAATGTGCTGCCGGTAACATCAATGTCTCCGGAGTTGCTCATGATGCGCGCTACAGCGGTAGCGTTCTGCGTAAACAATGCGATCCCGGCGTTATGGTTCGAGTTCTGGTTTTGTGCCGCGCTCGCATTGATGGTGATGCTGCCGGAAGTGGATTCAATACTCGCCGTGCCATACAATGTATTCGTATTGTTGGTAGGGATCATCAGTATTCCGTAGAACCAGCCGACAGCTATGGCAGAACTGGCACCTGATGTTTGCGCATTGATGGTAATATTTCCGGTGGCGGAAGAAATGACAGCATTGTAGCCCATGAACAGGCCCATGTAGCCATAAGAAGTACTGAGCGCTGCCCCCTGTCCGTACAGTGCAATATTTCCACCTTCGCTCAGTATGTTGTTATTGTAGCAGGTAATGCCGTTCCTGAAACCCGCGGCATTCGCGCCTGAGTTGAGTTCGGCACTGGGGATAGCGGCTACACTTGATCCCGTCGCATAACCATTCCCGACTGTTAACCCGTTCCAGGTGGTGGAGCCGCCTCCACCGCCCATCCAGATGTGCCCGCCTTTGGAATTCAGGGTGGAAGTGGATTTGAAATAGATGTGTCCACCATTGCTGTTGTCGGTATCCGACCAGAACACCATATTCAGACTACCCGATGAACAACTGATGGTATAAGTGGCCTCCGTAACAATATTGTTCCCGGATTTCAGCGTAAGTGTTCGGGTAATGCCCACACCTAAAGCAGGATTAATGTCTCCGGAAAGAATAATGTTTGTTCCGGCCTCAATGGTAAGGTCTCCGGAAGTCAGGTATCCGTTGATGGTTGCATTATTAATGGTAACATCTGCCGAAGCTGTGATTACGCCTGAACTGTAGCTCCAGCCGCTGCCACTGCTGGCAGAACTTGAAATGGTGATGGTGTTGGAGAATGAAAACAGGGAGACAAATAACAGAAAGATGGTCAAAGGTAACTTCTGGTTGGTCATCGGAATGGGGATTTGACGGCAAAATACCATTATTCATATTGGAATCTTTAAATGACTGGCTTATTTGATATATGTCAACTCCTTTCCTTCATTCACTTACCCCTGAAATGCAATCGGTTTAATAATTGTTATTTGTACACTTAATTATATTTCGGTATTTTCGGCAGGTAACAGCTCTTGTAAGAGCATATTGCTTTTGAAAAAGTCAACGATCATGCGTTTTGCCATTTCCCGCCTTTGCGCGGTTGTATTGTGTTTTTTGGGATTTCTTCCCGTAAATAACCTGTTGGCCAATAATAGTGAGCCAGACTCCGTTTACCTGCTTTCTTACACAACTGCCAAAAACAACTACCACAACGGGCTGCATTTCGCCTGGAGCCGCGACAGGCAGAACTGGTTTCCCATCGGGAACGAATTCGGTTACCTAAGATCGGATTACGGCAGATGGGGAGCAGAAAAAAGAATGATAGACCCTTTCCTGCTGCGTGATGCTTCCAATACCTGGCACTGCATCTGGAGCCTGAACGAAAACGACAACGCTTTCGCGCACGCGGCTTCTTCCGATCTCGTGAACTGGGGACGGCAAAGTTACCCGCTCGTAGCCAATGGACAGCGGTTTATGAAACCCGCGGTCAGCTTCGATAAAAGCACGAACCAGTACCATGTGATGTATGAAAGTGCGGGTAAATATTTCAAGGTAACTACAAAGGATTTTAAAACCTATTCGGCGCCGGTGGAAACAAGCGCTTCCGCTTACAACAATGGCGCGAATGAAACGGTATTCCTGCCCGAAGGAAAGGTGAACGGGCAAATACACCGGGTAACCTGGAGCGCCGTGGAGGAACTGGTGAAGAAGTTTGAAGTACAACAATACCGCGGAGGATTGCACGGTGAAACAACCAGCCAGGATGCTACCCGTTTTGCCGGACTCAAACCCGTTGAAATGAAATTGCAATTGCAACCGGCCAACGCGAAACCGATCAGTGATTTATTGGTGGGTGTTTTCTTCGAAGACATCAACTACGCGGCCGATGGTGGTTTGTATGCTGAACTGATCCAGAACCGCGGGTTCGAATACCAGCCTTCCGATCGTGGCAATGATCCCAACTGGAACAGTCTGCATTCCTGGAAACTGGTAGGGGAGAACGCCACACTTCAAGTGGAAACAGCCGCCCCCATTCATGCCAATAATCCGCATTATGCGGTATTGCGTACCACCCAACCGGGTGCAGTGCTCATCAATCAGGGCTTTGACGGCATCACTGTAAAACAAGGGGATAAGTATGATCTTTCCCTTTTCTCCAAACAATTGGAAGGGAAGAAAGGAAAGTTACAGGTGCGATTGGTGAACAAGAACAAAGAAGTACTGGCCGAGGTTATCGTTCCCGTGAATAACAGTTCCTGGAAGAAAACTTCAGCTGTATTAACGGCCCGCGCCTCCGCTCCGGACGCCGTACTGGAAATTAAACCCGTTTCAGCAGGAACCGTGGCCCTGGATATGGTTTCTCTTTTCCCGCAAAAAACATTCATGGGCAGAAAAAATGGTCTTCGTGCCGATCTCGCCCAAACGATAGCCGATATTAAACCACGCTTCATTCGTTTTCCCGGAGGATGTGTGGCGCATGGAGATGGATTAGAGAATATGTACCGCTGGCCGAATACGGTTGGTCCCCTAGAGGCACGTAAGCCGCAACGTAACCTCTGGGGTTACCACCAAACCGCGGGACTGGGCTATTTTGAATATTTCCAGTTCTGCGAGGATATTGGCGCTGAGCCATTACCGGTAGTACCCGCGGCGGTGCCCTGCCAGAACTCCGGAACCGGGGGAGCGGGCCAGCAGGGTGGTGTGCCGATGGAGGAGATGGATGAATACATTCAGGAAGTGCTGGACCTGGTGGAGTATGCCAATGGAAGCGTAAAAACAAAATGGGGAAAGGTGCGCGCTGAAGCGGGTCACCCCGCGCCATTCAACCTGAAATACATCGGCATCGGCAACGAAGACCTGATCACAGATGTGTTTGAAGAACGCTTTACCATGATCTTCAGTGCCATGAAAGAGAAACATCCTGAAATTACGGTGATCGGAACCGTAGGGCCTTTCTTTGAAGGAACCGATTATGAAGAAGGATGGCATGTGGCCGATAAAACCAATGTACCAATGGTAGATGAACACTATTATCTTCCCCCCGGATGGTTCATCCACAACCAGGATTTTTACGATAAATACGATCGTTCCAAATCGAAAGTTTATCTGGGTGAATATGCGGCACATTTGCCCGGCAGACCAAACAATATTGAGACCGCGCTCGCTGAAGCTTTGTACCTCACCTCCATTGAGCGCAATGGCGATGTGGTTGCCATGACGTCATACGCGCCCCTGCTGGCAAAGGAAGGACATACACAATGGAGTCCGGATCTTATCTATTTCAATAATGCGGAAGTGAAGCCAACAGTGGGTTACCATGTGCAGAAGTTGTATGGTCAGCATGCGGGAACGGAATACCTGCCGGCAACAACGGCTATTTCGAACAACCGCGACGCCGTTAAAAAAAGAATTGCCTCTTCCGTAGTGCGCGATGCGAAAACCGGCGACCTGGTGGTGAAACTCGTAAACATGCTGCCCGTGGAAGTGAAAACCTCGGTGGATATGAATGGAGTGCCTGTTTCAGGAAAAGAAGCTTTAAAAGTAGTACTGAAAGGCGAGCCTGCCAGTAAAGATGCGAAGCCCGTTGAAAGCAGGATGGAAGTGGGCGATAATTTTAATGTGGAACTCGCACCATATTCGTTTACAGTTATCCGCATCAAAACCAGATAATCAGCTATCATGTATAAACGCTTGCCATCGCTCCGGAGGCTGATGCTCTCCATTGCCACTGTACTGATTTTTAACGCAGCCGACGCACAATCTGCCGCAGGCGCGCGTATTGATATCGATATGGGCAAAACGATTGGCCCCATGTATCCCGCCTGGGCCTGGTTCGGGTACGATGAACCGAACTATACCTATATGAAAGACGGGAAGAAATTGTTGTCGGAAATCGCGGAACTTAGTCCCGGTCCTGTGTATGTGCGTACCCATAGTTTATTGGTTTCCGGCGATGGAAAAGCCGCGCTGAAATGGGGTTCCACCAATGCCTACACCGAAGATGCCAATGGTAATCCGGTGTACAACTGGACGATTATCGACAGTATTTTCGATACCTATATCCAACGGGGGATGAAACCCCTCGCGCAGGTGGGGTTCATGCCGGAGGCGCTGTCCACGCATCCCCAGCCTTACCGCCATTACTGGAAACCCGGTGATCCTTATACTGATATCATTACCGGTTGGGCCTATCCCCCAAAGGATTATAATAAATGGGCAGAACTCGTTTACCAGTGGGTAAAACATTCGGTGGATCGTTACGGTAAGAAAGAAGTGGAAAGCTGGTATTGGGAACTGTGGAACGAACCGAACGGACACTACTGGAAAGGCACGATGGAAGAATTTCATAAGTTATACGATTATACAGCCGATGCCATTAAAAGAGCATTGCCAACAGCTAAAGTGGGCGGCAACAACATTGCCGGAACAGCGAGCAGTGGCGCACAAAAATGGCTGCGCGCTTTTTTTGAACATTGTTTAAGGGGAACCAACTATGTAACGGGCAAAACCGGTTCCCCTCTCGACGCGATACTTTTTCATGCGAAAGGATGGCCCCGTTTGGTGAATGGTACCGTGCGCATGAGTATGGGCAACCAGTTACGCGATATAGAAGCCGGGTTTAAACTTGTGGCGTCTTATCCCGAACTGAAAGGTTTGCCCATCATCATCGGGGAGTCGGATCCGGAAGGTTGTGCGGCCTGCGGAATGCATACGAATCCGGAGAACGCATACCGGAACGGCACAATGTATTCAAGTTATACCGCGGCATCTTTCGCCCGGAAATATATGCTGGCCGATTTGTATAAGGTGAACTTCCTTGGAGCGGTATCCTGGTCTTTTGAATTCGAGGACCAGCCCTGGTTTTATGGCTTTCGCGACCTGGCCACCAACGGCGTGGATAAGCCCGTATTGAACGTGTTCCGAATGTTTGGTAAAATGAAAGGCAACAGGGTGGAAGTAGTAAGTGACCGCGCTTACGATCTGCGTACCGCAGTGGATTCAAGTTTCAGAAGAAATTATACGGATATCAATGCCATGGCCTGCAGCGATAAACGTTCAGCCACCATCATGGTATGGAACTACCATGATGATGACCTGAAAGGAGTGGCCGAAACGGTACAACTTCAATTGAAAGGACTTCCCACAGGGAAAATGAAACTTTCTCATTACCTCATCGACGACCAGTTCAGTAATGCTTATGAAGTGTGGAAGAAAATGGGTGCTCCCCAAAATCCAACACCTGCGCAGGTGAAAGAGCTGGAAGCGGCTGGTAAACTGCATTTGCTAAAGCAGCCTGAACAGGTTTCCGCGGTGAAAGGCAGGCTGCCGGTCTCCTTCAGTCTGCCGCGACAGGGCGTTTCTTTCCTTCAGCTGGAATGGTGAGTTGAATATTCTTTTGATAAAAATAGCGCAAACGTTTGAAGGGCTGCTCTCAATCGTTTGCGCTTTTCTTTTTAGTGTCTCTCACAGTTTCGGCTATTGCAGAACGTGGCAATTAGTGATAATTTAGAGAAACCTGGCCAGGATTAACCCTCTCTCTTAATTGATCACCAAATACCAACCACTGCATTATGAAAAGCAAACGTTTGTTGCCTGTGATGCTGTTGTGCAGCGCATTGCTGCAGGCCCAGGACCAACAATTCAATTCTGTAAAAACCAAGGCTGTTGCGGCGCAACACGAAGAAGCCGCTTCACGGTTCGAAGAGAAACACCGGAAATCTGTATGGTTCACCCTGATGAAGGAAAAAAATCCCAACTATTTCCAGGTGAAAAAACTGTTCACCGATTATTTCAGAAAATATCCTTCCGAAGACAGTAAGGCCAAAGATGTATGCGCCAACTGGCTGAAGACGCAGGTGTTCTACCTCGACAAAAAGAACAGGGTGATGGAACCGCCCAGAACCAATTACAATAAAATTGCCGCCGCCGCGCCCAAAGCCTGGGCTTCCGTAACGGATACCATGGCCGGCGACTGGCGCATGATCGGCCCGCGCAACATCTATGAAACCAACTATTCAGGTAAGGGGAACAAAGGCGGTTACGTAAGTTGCGCCAGAATTGATCCCACAGATGCCAACAAAATGTTCATCGGCTTTACAACAGGTGGTCTGTGGGTTTCCGCAAACGGCGGAAGTGTATGGCAGCTTACTGATGCCAACCTTCCCGACAGAGAATACATTGACCTTGATATCTGTAAAGCAAACAACAGTTATGTGTATGCGATAAGCAGGGGAACCTCTGCCGCGGTCATCAAATCAACCGATGGTGGCCTTACCTGGTCTTCCACCAACATGAACTCCACCAACTATCCCGGCGTGAACGCGTATGATATCGCTGTCTCTCCTTCAAACCCCAATATCGTGCTGGCGCGGTGGGGGACGGCTGTTTACCGTACCACAGATGGCGGTACTACCTGGACAAGCATCCTCACGGGACTTAAAAACTACAGCGTATGGGGTGGTGCCGGTGTGAATGCTGAAATGCTCGACTTTCACGGTACAAACAGCAATATCGTTTACCATATCGACCGGAACGATAACCAGAATTACGTAACGCTGTACCGTTCAGGAAACGCGGGATCAAGTTTTACCAACCTTGGCAACATCAGCATTCCATCGGGCGTTACCGATAATATTGTTGGTTGGGCCAAATTGCTTACCGCAACGAATAATCCCGGGGTAGTTTACATGGCCATGGGAACGGGAACCAGCGCTTACGGCCACCATGCCGTGCATCTGTTTAAACTGGATTCACTTACCGGCGCTGTATTGCAAACAAGGGCCAACATGGTGAGCGGAGACCCCGGGTTGCACCATGGTGATATTACCATGGATATCAACAATGATAACAACATTATTTATGGTTCTTACGCGGAAACCGTGGCGCATTATTCCACTAATAACGGCGTATCGTTCAGCAATTCATCCACTACCGTTCACGCCGATCTCCGCACCCTGAGCATGGTAAGCGGGAAAGTATTGCTGGGGAACGATGGCGAAGCCGTGTATTCCACCAACAGCGGCAATACGTTCACCAACCTTACCGCCGCGATTTCCAACCATGAACTCTGGGGATTTGGTGCGGCACATAAATCGGATGTGCTGGGTGCCGGTACCAACCACGGACCGCTCATGATCAGGGAGAACGAAGGCTACCAGGGCTGGTACAATGCCATGGGCGCCGACCAGGGCAACAGTGATGTGAACCCCCTGCACGATATTTACCTGTATTCACAGGGGTACAACACTTACCATGTGGTGCGTACCGGACCCCGTACCATGAATTCCGGCGCGGGCGCTCAGGAAATAGATCCGGGTGGTATATACGCGTATTTCAATACCATGCACTTTCACCCCAATCTTTACTATACCTTCATCACGCACCATGCCGGCGGATTTCCATCCGGGAACCCCAACCTTGCTACCTGGAAAAAATCGTTGATCCGCAGCGATAACAATGGCGTTACCATCAATAAGGTCATCAAAACGTTTACCAACGACGTTTTCCGGGAAGACATCTGCATGAGTAACCCGAACGTGATTTACGTAGTGGAAGGATTAACGAACAACAAACTCTGGAAAACAACGGATGGCGGCACCAACTGGACGGATATCACTCCTTCGACCGCTGTAACAGGAACGGGTGTACGTAATATATCAGATATTGCGGTCTCCGACCTTGATCCCAACGAAATTTGGGTCACCTATTCCGGGGTGCAGAATACCTGCCAGGTGCTGCGTTCGGCCAATGGAGGAACTTCGTATTCAAATCTAACCACCTCAGTACTTACCAGTTTTCCCGTTACCAAAATCATCTTCCAGCGCGGCAGTGCCGGTGGTGTGTATGTGGGGAATAAATCAGGCGTGTTCTACCGGAATAACGCCATGGGCAACTGGGTGAAACTGGGCAACGGACTTCCAATGCTCGACGTGCGGTTCATGTTCATCAATTACTTCAAAGGAAAACTGATGATCGGCACCAGTCGTGGCGCCTGGGAACATGATTTATACGAGCCTTCTAACCCACGTGCGCAAATTTCCGCCGATCGCGATACCATTAGTTGTACCACTACAGGTTCGGTTCAGTTCCGTGATTACAGTGTGGTGAAAAATGGTACTTCGGTTTCCTATTCCTGGAGTTTTCCGGGTGGTAGTCCGTCCACATCCACCGCGGAGAACCCTTTGGTAAGTTATACCGGTGCCACGCCGGGAAGTTACAATGTATCCTTAACCGTAACCGATCAGTATGGGTCACATTCCCAAACACTCACCAATTTTATAAAAGTATTGCCCAATACCTGCGAACCATGTCAGGCCATCATTCCGCGCACGCAGTATGCGATTCATGGTTTCAGCAGCCAGGAAACATCTTCGGAGTCAGCGCCCGCTTCCAACGTGATCGATGGCAACAGCGGCACGATATGGCACACCAAATATTCCGGTGGGGGAACAACGCTTCCGCAGTTCGTTTCAGTTGACCTGGGCGGCACCTACAACGTAACCAAACTCAACTACCTTCCCCGCCAATCCAGTACCAACGGACGCATCAATGCCTACCAGGTGCATGTGAGCACCAACGGCACCACCTGGACGCAGGTGGCCACGGGCAACTTCGCCAATTCGGCCCTTGCGCAGGATGTGGTGTTTTCCGCTCCTGCAACGGCCCGGTATGTCCGTTTAACGGCTACTTCTGAGGTGGGTGGCAACCAGTTTATCTCTGCAGCGGAACTCAGTTTCTATGGCTGTGCGGTGCCTGCTTCCTGTTCTTCGTCTGCTATTGCACGGTCCAATTACAGTGTGCACGGTTTCGACAGCCAGGAGACCAGCGCTGAAACATCACCTGCCACGAACGCCATTGATGGCAGCACCAGCACCATCTGGCACACCAGGTATTCCGGCACCACAGCGCCTATGCCACATTATATCACCATCAACCTGGGGGCTGTGCACAACCTTACGTCCATGAGTTATACGCCGCGGCAGAACAGTGCCAACGGTCGTATTAAAAACTACACGATAGAAGTAAGTGTACACGGCACCACCTGGTTTAAAGTGGCGGAAGGCGTTTGGCCCAACAGTACGGCCGTACAAACGGTAAGCTTTACGGCTATCCCTGCCCGGTATGTGCGCTTAACGGCCACTTCCGAAGTGAACAATAACCCCTGGGCCTCCGTGGCGGAATTGTCGTTCGCGGGTTGTGGAACCGTGTCCGGGTTCTCCGCGCGCATGCAAACCCCTGCTGCCGGAACGATTACGGAATTCAGCGAAACGCTTTCCGTGCATCCCGTTCCCACCAGCGGCCCTTTAACCGTGAAGCTTCCCCAGGGAACCGCTAAAGGCGCAGCGCTGGAATTGTTCAACATGAATGGCGCACTCGTCAAAAAGCAGCACCTCGCGGGAGCCGAAACTTCCGTTCAACTGAACATTTCTTCCTTGCCTGCCGGCATGTACCTCCTTGTTCTCAAAGATGAAACCGGTGCTTCCCACAAAGCTCGGGTCATAAAGCAGTAGTTGGTTTATTCGTTTATATGTTGAAATCGCTCCCGCCTCGTCGGGGGCGATTTTATTTGCAATACCGCCCCGTTCCCCAAGAAATTATCAAACCAAACTCCCCGCCAACTCCTCAACGTTCCACGCCCGCGAGGTGCAAAGCAGTGCGCTCCGCGAGAAAATATTCTCCACCAACTTATCAATGCCCCGTGTCGTGGCGTCGTTGCGAGAAATAACTCTTCACGAACTACTTTACGTTCCGCACTTCCGCGCCTCCGCGTCCCCGCGAGAAAATATTCTCCGCCAACTATACACTGCTCCGCGCCTGCGAGTCACGAAGCAGCGCACCGCTGCAAAAATATCTCCACGCTAACTTGTCAATGCCCCGCGTCGTAGCGCCGTTGCGCGAAAATATCTCTTCACCAACTCCTCAACGCCTTGCGTCCTTGCTCCCTTGCGTTGCGAGGTACGAAGCAATCGCGTGAGCCCCCGCTTTCCCCCGAAACCTCCATCCCCATCAAAAAAAACTTAATTTTATCCCCTCACAAAACTGTTGAAACCTGAAACACGACCTGTACAACGAACCGGAACTGCTGGAACTTGTTGCCGAAGGCGATGAAACTGCTTTCAGGAAAATCTACGATCAATACCGTGTTACCGTCTATTCTTTTGCCTATACCCTCGTTAAAACGGATATCCTCGCCGAAGAAATTACCCAGGATGTATTCATTAAAGTGTGGGAAAACCGAACCCAGTTGAAAACCATGAATTACTTCAGTACCTGGATCCGCACCATTGCCCGGAATGCCGCTTATTCTTTTTTCAGAAGGGCAGGGGTGGAAAAACGGGCGCTGGAGGAACTGGGGGAAACGGTGGCGGTCTTACCGGCGCCCGATGAAAAGCTGGAGTTTCGCGAAATGGAGCGCCGGATCCAGCAGGTATTTTCTGAGCTTACCCCACAACAGCAGACCATCTTCAGGATGAGCAGGGAAGAAGGCCGTACCTATGCCGAAATAGCCGGACGCCTGAACATCAGCGTTCACACCGTGAAGTACCATCTTACCAATATTTCCGCCTTGCTCCGAAGCAGGATCGGCCCATTCCTCACCTTGCTGCTCTTCATAAAAAAATAATTTCGCGGCGCACTACCCGATCTTGTTTTTCGTGCGTTTAACCTATACCGGAACACTACAATATGACCAGTCAACGACTTCGTACATTATTTGATGCCCTCACGCAAAGGCCGCTTTCGCCCGATGAAACCCGCGAATTGTCGGCGCTTTGGGAAGATCCTTCGCAGGAGGCGCTGGCGAAAGAACTGCTGGAGCAGTGGTACGACCGGGTTCCTGCCATTTTCGAACAAAAGCCTGAAGATGCGGAACGTGTGTTCCGCACGGTGGTGGGCAGGCAGGATGATATTACGCCTGAAGCTGTGCAGCCTGAAGCGAAAGTCCGTCGTATGCGCAGTTTCTGGTGGGCCGCCGCTGTAGTACTCGTTTTGTTGGCCGGAGGCGGTTACCTCGCGTTACGGAAAAACGATGTGGCGCAGCAAGGTGTTGTGAAAAACTTACCCGTTGCACCGGGCAGGGAAGGAGCCATCCTGACCCTTGCCGATGGCAGCACGGTGTTGCTGGATACATTATCCGACGGTACCATTGCCACACAAAATGGTACGGCGCTCCGCCTCGCGGGAGGAAAACTCAGCTACGAAGCGGGTGCGGATGCCATGCCGGTATCCAATACCATATCCACGCCGCGCGGCAGGTTTTTCAGGCTGGTATTGCCCGACGGCAGCAGGGTTTGGCTCAATGCGGCTTCCTCCATACAGTATCCTACCGCGTTTTCGGGTAAGGAACGCAGGGTGGAAGTGAAGGGTGAAGCCTATTTTGAAGTGGCGCATGATGCTGCGAAGCCCTTTATGGTGGCGCTGGGCGATGGGGCCATGGTAGAAGTGCTGGGCACCCATTTCAATGTAAATGATTATGGCGATGAGCCAGCCCCAGTTGTAACGTTACTGGAAGGATCGGTAAAGGTGAAAAGAATGGCGCAGGCCGCCATGCTGGAGCCAGGGCAGCAGGTTATACTGGAGAACAGTTTCCGCGTGCAACGCGAGGTGAATACCGCGCAGGTGGTGGCCTGGAAAGATGGCGGGTTTAATTTCGACAATATGGGCGTAGAAGCCGTGATGCGGCAGCTCTCCCGCTGGTACGATATAGAAGTGGTGTATCAGCATGGCGTTCCCGATAAGAAATTCTATGGCGAAATAGGACGCGACCTTACGTTGGAAGAAGTGCTGGAGGGCTTGAAGTTATCGGGGGTGCGTTTCCGTATTGAGGCCGGCAGAAAACTCATTGTTTTACCTTAAAAGAACTGTTTTAAAACCTTTGTCCTTTCAAACAAAAACCGCCCTGAGGTAGGAGTCAGAGCGGCGAATGGTTTGGAAAAAGGACAATTATTTTCTGTACAACTGTTTTAATCAACCAAACCAAATGCAAATTATGCAAAAAACTGCTATTTGTAGCCGGTATGGCGCACCTGTGGGTTACAGGGAAGGCGGCAGCCGGTTGTCAACCAAAATGCTGAAAGTGATGAAACTGACGGTTCTTTTCCTGGCCGTAGCACTAACCGCGGGCGCCCGCGGTGTTTCGCAATCGGTAACGCTTTCGGGGAAGAATATCTCCCTCGAAAAAGTATTCTCTTCTATCCGTACGCAAACGGGTTACAGGGTATTCTGCGACCGCGCGCTGCTGAACGATGCAAAAAACGTTTCCGTTTCCGCGCAGAATGTACAACTGCTCTCTTTCCTGGAAACAGTATTCAAAAACCAGCCACTGGAATATACCATCCGTTCGCAAACTATTTTTGTGAGCAGGAAGGCTGGAAGTGCGCCCGTAAATGAATTGCCCCCGGTTCCCATACAGGGAACTATTACGGACGGGAACGGCGGTGTGCTTTATGGCGCCACCATCAAAGTAAAGAACGGCGAAAGATCTGTAATATCCGACGAGAAAGGAAAGTTTCTGATTACCGTGAATACTGGAGATATTCTGGTGATCAGTTATGTAGGTTTTCATTCGAAGGAAATTAAGGTGGAAGGTTCCGCGGAACTGACCATAGTGCTGGAACGTATGCCTGTTTTGATGGAGGAAGTGGCGGTTACCGTGAACAACGGTTACCAGGCCATTTCAAAAGAACGTTCCACCGGGTCGTACGGTGTGGTAACGGCAAAGGACCTGGAAGAAGTGCCGGCGGTAAACATCATGCAGCGTTTGGAGGGAAGAGTTCCGGGCGTTCGTTTTGATGTAAGGGGCAGCAGGATACAAATCAGGAGCCAGAACGGGTATGGAGACAATTCCGAGCCACTCATCGTGGTGGATGGCTTTCCATTGATAGAAACTGGAAGCTCCCAGAAACTGGTAAACACCAACAATGTGGTGGGTACGATGGCGAACGGGAACATTCTTTCTTCACTGAATATTAACGATATTGAACAGATTACTTTCCTGAAAGATGCCGTGGCTACCTCTATCTGGGGGTCCAAAGGCGCGAACGGCGTGATCGTTATCCAGACCAAACGCGGGAAAAAAGGCAACGCGTCCATTAATTTTTCTTCTACACTGGGCCTTTCGCAACCGCCGTCACTCAGTTCATTGAACTGGATGAATACCGCGCAGTACGTGGACCTGGAGCGCGAACTGGTGGAAAAAAACTTTATCACCGATCCAACCGCCGTATCCTGGTACAGCCCGCTTAACACCGCCAATTCAAGTGAAGTGCAGGAATGGCTCTTCAAGGTGAAACGCGGAACGGCCACACAACAGGAGGCTGATGCGGCGCTGGCGCAAATCTCCGCACGCGACAATTCCGGTCAGATCAGGGATTACCTGCTTCAAACCGGTATCAGTCAGCAATACAATCTTTCACTTTCAGGTGGTGGAGACAACAACACTTATTTTGTTTCTACCAACTTCAACAAAGATGTTCCCATTTACAAAAGCAACTTCGCCCAGAACATCAATATTAACGCGAACCTGACCAACGACTTCTTTAACAAACGGGTAAGATTGAGAACCGGATTTAACTACCAGGCCACCCGTTCTCAAAGTAATAATACCGCAACAGATGCGCTCGGTTTGCTGAATACTTCCTTGCGTCCTTATGATATGCTCGTTGACGAACAGGGAACGCCGATTCAATACCATATTTTCCTGAGGCCGGAAGTGGCGTTGGGCCTCACCAACAAAGGTTACCTGCCCTTCACGTACAGCTCCGTGGATGAACTGAATTATGGGAATACGAATGCGCGTGGTCACCAGATCAGGCTGAACGCCGGCGTGAATGTGAAGATCACGGACTGGCTGGACGCGGATGTGTCGGGTATGTACCAGCGCAATATGTCGGATAGCCGTGGCATCACCGAGGCAGAAAGTTACAGCGGAAGGAAGTTCATCAATGAAGGAACAACAGTGAACAACCTGGGACGGCTGGTTTACAATGCGCCTAATGGGGGGATTTACCGGGTGAGCGAAGTAAATAATTTTGACCTTAACCTGAGGGGGCTGCTCAACTTCAATTACAATATCGGCAACGACCACAGTATTACCGCGATGGCAGGAACGGAAGTGAAAGAAGCGAACACACGTGGGCTCGCGTTTACGCAATATGGCTTCGATCCGCTTACCAACAGCTTTGCGACAGTGAACCCCACCACACCTTACATGACGCTTTACGGCTGGACCACCACACTGGGAAGTAATATTACCGGTCCTTCCGACAACCGCACCCGTTTCCTTTCTTATTTCGGTAACGCCGCTTACACCTGGAAAGAAAAATATAATTTCTCCGGAAGCGCCAGGTTTGATGACTATACCAATATCGGACTCGACAGAAGCAAAAGGGCCCGTCCATTCTACAGCATGGGCTTTAAATGGAGCGCCGCCAGGGAAAAATTCCTCAGTGATGTTTTGTGGCTGAACGGGCTTGATGCAAGGGTTACATACGGCACTGGTGGTACAATACCGCAGGGCGGATACAACAAAACCGTCATCTCGGTAAACCAAACTGATCCGCTTACCTTGCAACAGATCGCTACGCTACAGAATCCCGCCAATCAGCAATTGGGTTGGGAAACTACGGCCACTTTTAATACCGGCCTGGATATCCGCGCCTTCAACAATAGAATCACTGCCAGCGTGGACGCTTACTGGAAAAAAAGCAGTGGTATCCTGGCCACCTTGCCTTTCAACGCTACTTATGGCTGGTCCACCTTGTCCTACAATACAGGTAAACTCAAAAGTAATGGTGTGGAATTAGGACTGTCAGGTAAAGTGGTTAATAAAAAAGACTGGGGTATCACCTCTACGCTGAACTTCGCTTATTCAGAAAACACGGTAACGGATAGTCGCTATTCTACTTTCATCGCCTCACAAGTAGCGCAAGGTGGAAGTTATATCATGGATGGTTACAATCTCGGTTCCATGTTCGTTTACAGGAACGCAGGGCTGGACCCGGCTACCGGTCAAACGCAGATTTACAACAGTAAGAATGAAATCATAAAGCACACCCAGAACCTTACTTCAGACTTTACCATTGATGACCTGAAGTATGTTGGCAGGAAAATAGCGCCTTACCATGGTGGTTTCAACAATGCCTTCCGGTATAAAAATATAGAACTGGGTGTTCAAACCGCGTTCTATTTGGGGCATGTATTCCTGAAACCATCTATCAACAACTATCCAAATTTTTCTTCTTTCTTCGGGGTGCTGGGTAAACAGGAAGACCTGGCTTACCGTTGGAAAACGGCTGGCGATGAAGCCAATACTGTGGTGCCCGGACTTACCGGCGTGAACAACAACAGTATTATACGTTACCGTTATTCCGACGCGCTGGTGCGTAAGGCCGATAACATCCGCCTGCAACAAATTTCGCTGGCCTACAGGTTTTCAGAAAAAATGCTGCCCCGGGGCATCAAGGGACTTTCCCTCAGCGCTACGGCAAGGAATCTGGGTATGATCTGGGCCGCTAACGCGGAGAAACTGGACCCTGAATTCCTGAATCCCAACGCGAATTATTACAGCGTGCCACCGGTTACCAGCTATTACTTCAACCTCAATGTTTCATTCTAATTCAATTGCAATGAAAAGAATTTATTTCCTTTTACTCATTATAGCGGTCGCCTCAGGTTGCCGCAAATTCGTGGAGATCGATCAGAATACAAATAGAACACTGACTTATACCAGTGATTACCGCGCTTTGCTCGACAACAACTTCACCATGGAATCCGGCTTCGGACAAGTAATTTATTCCAATGATGATACCCGGATACTGGATGTGAGCAAACAGAATGCGCTCTCCGATATCAACCAGAATGTATATACCTGGCAGGCGAAGTACCTTTCTGAAATACAGGGCGATGTGGACTGGGAGAATCTTTACAAGGTTATTTATACCGCCAACGAAGTGATCGCAGGCGTAATGGACAGCCAGCGTGGTACCACTGAACTGAAAGAAACGGTGCGCGCCGAAGCGTTGGTGCACAGGGCCTATTCCTATTGGTGCCTGGTTAATATTTACGCGAAGCAGTTCGACAGCACCACCGCTGCTACCGATCCCGGCGTACCCCTGCTTACCACGCCCAACCTGTTTGTGCCATTGGTACGTGCCTCTGTTCTGAATGTGTACAACCAGATCATTGAAGACCTCATTGCCGCGGAACCCCACCTGCTCGACGTGGCCGATTTTAATACGCGTCCATCCAAAGCGGCCGTGTATGCGTTGTTGGCGCGTACGCACCTCTTTACCCGGAATTTTAGTCAGGCAAAATTGTATGCGGAAAAAGCGCTTTTCATCAAAAATGAATTGCTGGACCTGCGTACTTATGAAACAAATGCTTCCGCCATTCCACGCCGCCTCCAGGATCCGCAGATCATCTTTTCCAAAAAGCAGGCGGGCAACTATGATGGTATTCAACTGGATACGGCGTTGCTTTCTTTGCTGGGTACCGATGACCTGCGCTACAAACTTTTCGTAAAACCCGGCGGAAGTTTTTCGCCCGCGTTCACCGGCTTCGGCTACTGGAGGCACCGTTATACTTTCGAAGGTATTTACCAGGGACCTTCCGTGCCGGAAATGATGTTGGTGAAAGCTGAAGTGGAAGCGCGTTCCGGCAATGCTGCAACCGCCATCGGCATACTGAACGAACTCAGGAAAAAACGTTTTTCCACGACTACTTATACCGACCTTCCTGTGGGCACCGCTGAAGAAGCATTGAACGCCGTGGTGCAGGAAAGAAGAAGGGAATTCTTTGGAACCGGCTTGCGCTGGTTCGATCAGAAACGCCTGAACAAAGATGCCGCCTTGCAGGTAACCGTTACCCGCTCTTTCAAAGGCAATAACTATACATTGATGCCCAACAGTGACCGTTACGTGTACCCGATAGGCGATAAATACATTCTCCTGAATCCTGAACTGAAACAGAATCCATAAACAAACAATCTCTTTATTGTTGGCGTAAGTGTGAGCCGGCCGGGGTTTTCCCACGGCTCGCACTTATTGTTCACGAAAAATTTCTGACGATGAAAAAACTGATGGCGGCAGCCGGCTGGCTGCTCTATGCGATGCCTTTTGCCCATGCGCAGAACGGTGCGGGAAAAATGAATGATTTTGGAATGCTCAAAGCGGGGGATACTTTCCAGGTCGCGTACAAGCCCGAAGATGGTCCGCTGAAAGGAAGTGATTCCATTGATGCGGTGGTGTACATGTACAACAACTACCGTTGGGAGTTGTCTGACCTCCCGCTCCGGAAGACCGATACCGCCTGGATTGGTCAGCTGAAGCTGCCGGAACAATGTGCTTTCGTTGGACTTAAATTTGTGCAGTGGAATAATGGAGAACTGGTTGCTTCAGACAACAACAATGACCGCGGTTTTGTAACCACCACTGTATCTAAGGATGGTGGTCGCGTGCCAGGTGCCGCATTGTCGTGGGCGCTCTTCAGGAAACCTTCCCTGCACATGGCGCCATCAGGCTATTTCGAGAAGTTTGAGATCAGCAACGAAGCGTTGGAATTGTGGGTACGCAAGGAAATGCAGTATTTCCCGGATAGCATGCACCGTTATTTCGACAGTTATATCGCGATGCTGAAGCACAAAGAGGATTACGATTTTCAAAACAATGTGGAAAGGAACCTGCTGAAGTTCGCCAATAATCCGCATATTGATGAAAGCGGGTATGCCATCATCGCCGATACCTACCGGATGCTGAAAATGAACGATAAGGCGGATTCTGTAAGAAAACGCATAATCACATTGTTTCCTTCGGGGAACGCTGCCCGGTTTGACCGTTCCCGCGCTGTAGGAGCGTCAAAGAGCATTGCGGAAATGATAACGGCTATGGAAGGCTTCCTGCGCGATTTCCCCATAAAGGACTACCTGCGGCAGCCGGTAAGAAATCAGGATCTCCTCTATTTCAACGCGTACCGTACCCTGGCCTCTGCATACTTTAACCAGGAGCAAAACGAAAAGATTTTCACCCTGGTGCCCGATATGAATTTCGCCACGCTCAACGAAGTGTTCAGAAGCAACCTCGACGCGGCGTTTACGGTGGGAAAAATATCCGCCGAAAAAGCATACTCCCTTTCTAAAGTGCTGATCAATGAAATGATCAACAAACAAAAGGATGGTTCTTACATGGAGCAGACGCGCTATTCGCCTTTGCAGTCGGACATGATCGCCTTAAAACACCTGGATGATAAACTTGGCATCCACATCAGGGTACTGGAAAAGCTGGGGAAGTACAAAGAAGCATTGTCCTACATGGCCAGGTTATCTGCCGAGGGTAAATACCGCTCAGTACTGGCACTGGAAGCACAGGTGAACATCCTGGAAAAAACAGGCAATAAAAAAGGCGCGCAGGAACTGCTCGAAAACAGTGTCAGGAAAAATATGGCTTCTCCCGTAATGCTGGCGCAGCTTAAAAAATATTATGCCGCAAAAAAAGGTTCCGAAAAAGGGTTTGACGCGTATGTGCAAGCCCTGAAGCCCGCCGCCGCCATGAAGGCGATGAAAGAAAAAATACGTGCGGAATTGATCAATGAACCCGGTCCTGTATTTGAACTGGAAGCCATGAACGGAGGAACGGTGAAAACCGCTGACTGGAAGGATAAGATCGTGGTACTCGATTTCTGGGCCACCTGGTGCTATCCCTGCAAAGCCGCTTTCCCTGGTATGCAAATGGTTGTTGACAAATATGCGAATGATAAATCTGTCGCTTTCTATTTTATCGCCACGATGGAACCCAATCCTGCTTTCAGGGACAATATCCGCAAGTACATCGCTGAAACAGGCTACCGTTTTAATGTGCTTTTTGATACGAACCTCAAGTTGGGACAAGCTGATAACATCGCTTACAATTCAATGCGCCACATATTTCAATCGTCGGGAATTCCCAGGAAAGTGGTGTTGAAAAATGGTGTGATCAGGTACACCAGTGAAGGTTACAATGGAAGTCCTTCGGAGTTGGCGGATGAAATCAGTGCCGTGATCGAAATTTTGAAATCTGAACAATGAGAAAATTACTTATAGGAATATGCGCTTTTTTCGCACTGGCTTCCACCGTGCAGGCGCAGAAAAAAGAATTGGATACCACCGCTTATAAACAATGGCGCAGGTTGTCTTCCCCCATCATTTCCCATACCGGAGAATGGTTGTTGTATGGGTATTTTATGGAAGATAACAATGACAGGTACCTTGTACATCCGAAATCGGGGAAAGAAATTATGCTGGAAGATGTCACCAATGCCGAGTTCTTTGGTGGGGGAAACTGGTTGAAGTACACGGTGAACAGGAACAACAAAGATTCGGTTCTGCTCCGCCAGCTTTCCTCCGGCAAAACCCTTCATTGGGAAGGTAATGTTTTTTTCAGAACATCGCCTGTATCGGAGCGTATCGTTTTTACGGAGTTTAAGCCGGATGGCAGCCGCATCGTGGTGCGCGATCTGTCAAAAGGGGATAGCGTAGTGCTGAATGGCATCGGCAGGCATTTTATCTTCGATAACGAAAGTTCCATTGTGTACATCAAAAACAAGGAACTGAGGTCCGGCGCATTGAAGGGGCCGCATGCGCTTTTGTTTGAAGGCGATATCACAGATATGTCTTTTGATGAAGCATTGAAGCAGGGCTCATTTGTGTCCGGTGACAAGCTCTATGTTTTTTCACTCAAAAACAAAACGGTGCGGGAATGGATGGACTTCAGCGTTATCCGTGCACCTGAAGGTTTTAAGTTTGAAAAGAAGGCCTATCCTGTAACCGCGGCAACACAGGTATTGCTGCTTGATTTGGCGCCCGCTGTAGCCCCGCAACGCAAGCTGCAGAAACCGCTGGACCCGGGCTTCGAACTGGAGCTGTGGACCTGGAACGAACCTGTCTTGCAAACAAAACAGCGGCGCGGCGTTTACGATAAGAACTACCAGAATTACCCTAAAGTAATCTATACTGCGGATACGCGTACCTGTAAGGAGATTGCGCCGGACGGTTCAGAAAGACTTATCGCGCCCTCCGCCGATGCTTTCAACTTTGTGTTCCGGACTGATCAGGAACCCTACAGGCTCCGTACCGACTGGACCTACGATCCCGCTTCAGATGTATATCTTATTGATGTAAGAACAGGCGAAAGTAAACTGGTGGTGAAAGATGCCGGGAATTTACCGGTATGGACACCGGGTGGGAAATTCGCCATCCGCTACAACGAGGTGGAACAACAATGGCAGGTGCTCGATACCGTGAGCCGTTCCTTTAAAAACATATCCTCCGGCATCGGATTCCCCGTTCATGACGAGGACCACGATTTTCCCCGTCCGGCTCCGGCTTACGGACTGGCTGGCTGGGCCGACCAGGGAAACAGTGTTGTGGTGTACGATCGCTACGACCTTTGGGTGATTGATCTGTCAGGAAAGAAAGCCCCTTATTCGCTCACCAAAGGCTACGGCAGGAAGCACCAGGTGCGCCTGCGTTTGCAGGGTGCGGAGTTCCAGGAAAAGCTGGATATCACCAAAAAATTGCTCTTCAATTCGTTCAATGAAAACACCAAATCAAAAGGTGTATACGCTTTTGAACCTGGAAAAGGAGTGGAGAAATTATTGGACGAACCCGCGTACAGTTCAAGAATTGATGTTGTTTCAGGAGATGGTACCACCTGTGTCTTCACCAAAGAAAGGTATACCATGCCACGTGATATCTGGTGGGCCGATACCAAGTTCCGTTCACCGAAAAAGATCACGGCCATTAATGCGCAACAGCAACAATACAATTGGGGAACCGTACGGCTCATAGCATGGAAAAACCTGGAAGGTAAACCAAACCAGGGCTTGCTGTACCTGCCTGAAAACTACGACAGCACCCGTTCTTACCCCACCATTGTGGATTTCTACCAAACACACAGTGAAGACCTGCACGAATACCTTTTTCCAGAACTCAGTACGGCCACCATTAATATCCCTACTTATGTGAGTAAAGGATACATTGTGTTCCGTCCCGATGTGCATTTTACCATCGGCGCACCCGGAGAAAGTGCCGTAAACGCCGTAATAAGCGGCACCCAGGCCTTGATTGAAAGGGGCATCGCTGATAAGAAAAGAATTGGCTTGCAGGGACACAGTTGGTCGGGTTACCAAACCCTCTACCTCATCACCCGCAGCAACCTCTTCGCGTGTGCCAATGCTGGCGCGGCGGTCTCCAACATGAGTTACAACTACTTCGCTATCCGGAACAGCGGCGCGCCCTGCATGTTCCTCTACGAAACAGGACAGTCGCGCATGGGCAAAAACCTCTGGGAAGACCAACAGGGGTACATCGACAATTCCCCCATCTACCGCGCCGACAAAGTACAAACCCCGCTTTTGCTGTTCCACTGCGATAAAGACGGCGCAGTAGCCTACACACAGGGCCAAAGCTTTTTCCTCGCCATGCGAAGACTAGGAAAGCCCGCCTGGCTGCTCAATTACAAAGGAGAAAATCATACCCTGAACGGCATCCCCGCTCAACACGACTGGACCATCCGCATGGAACAGTTCTTTGAACATTACCTGAATAAAAAGCCAATGCCCCGCTGGATGAAAGAAGGCATCAGCATCGATGAAAGAAAATTCGATCTGAAATATTAAACAGTAAGGGCTTTATCTGATACGGGCGGTTCCTTAAGAGCCGCCCGTTTTCGTTACAAGTTCAGCGTCAACTCCTCAATACTCCGCGTCGTGGCATCGTTGCGAGAAAGATATCCTCCCAACTCCTTAACGCCCTGCGTCGTGGCGTCGTTGCGAGAAATATCCTCACCAACTACCCAAGGCTCCGCGTCTGCGAGGTACGAAGCAGGCGTCGTTGCGAGCAATAAAATAAAACCATCTTCCCCCGAACTCCAGCGTCCCGCATACAAACAAGGCTTTGCGTCTTTCATTCCTTGCGTCTGCGCTGTGCGAAGCACAAAGCAGTTGCGTGAAAACACTCCTTCCCTGAAAACGTTTGCAAGACTCAAACCTTCCAAATGCAAATTCTCTAAATTAAATGTGTTTTGTACACTTATTAAATTTCGTTATTTTCACCACCTAATTGTTGCCATTATGATTGAAACCCTCGTTACCTTCCCAAGGCTTGGTAAAAAAGACGCACGTTCCATAGCATTTGAACTGCTCCCAACCATCTTTCGGAAAAAAATCATTGCGATAGCTTTGCTCTCTGCTCCAGTACTCGTTCATGCCCAAAAAGCGGAGCTCTTCCCCCTTTCTTCCATAAAACTACTGAACGGCCCTTTCCTCCGCGCGCAACAGGCTGATATGAAATACATGCTCTCCCTGGATGCCGACCGCTTACTGGCGCCTTACCGTAAAGAAGCCGGCCTCGCTCCCAAAGCGCAGAATTACGGCAACTGGGAAAATACCGGTCTGGATGGACATATCGGCGGCCATTACCTCTCCGCCTTGGCCAATATGTATGCGGCCACGGGGAACAAAGAAGTGAAAAAGAAACTGGATTATGCGGTAGCTGAATTACTGGCCTGCCAAGAGGCCGCGGGCAACGGATATACCAGTGGCGTGCCCGGGGGGAAAGCCATGTGGCAGAACGTAGCGGATGGAAAAATTAACGCGAACGGTTTTTCGCTCAACGGAAAATGGGTGCCACTGTACAATATCCACAAAACTTTCGCGGGTTTATACGATGCCTATACCATTGGCGGCAATGAATCAGCAAAAAAAGTACTGCTTGGTTTAACCGACTGGTTTTATAATTCCTTCTCCCCACTCACCGATGCACAAATACAGGACATGCTGCGCAGCGAACATGGCGGTCTCAACGAAGTGTTCGCTGATGTGGCACAGTTGACCGGCGATAAAAAATACCTGGAACTTGCCAAACGTTTCTCCGACCAGCGTATCCTTCAGCCGCTGCTGGAAAAAAGAGACGCGCTCACAGGACTCCACGCCAATACGCAGATACCCAAAGTGGTGGGTTACAACGCGGTGGCCAAAGCCGGTGGCGATCCCGCCTGGCGCGAAGCGGCGGATTTCTTCTGGAGTACCGTGGTACGCAATCGCTCTGTTTCCATTGGGGGGAACAGTGTTCGCGAGCACTTTCATCCCACCGACAACTTCAGTTCCATGATCGAATCGCGGGAGGGGCCTGAAACCTGCAATTCCTACAATATGTTGCGGCTTTCCAAAGGACTTTTCCTATCCCGTCCTTCGGCCCATTACATGGATTATTATGAAAGAACACTGTTTAACCATATTCTTTCTTCCCAACATCCGGAAACGGGTGGATTCGTTTACTTCACGCCCATGCGTCCCGGTCATTACCGTGTGTATTCACAACCGCAGGAAGGCTTCTGGTGTTGTGTGGGCTCAGGGTTGGAAAACCATGGTAAATACGGGGAACTCATTTATGCGCACAAGGGAGATGATGTGTTCGTGAACCTGTTCATGGCATCTGAACTGCAATGGAAAGAAAAAGGACTCACGCTCACGCAGACAACAACTTTTCCGGAATCGGAGCGAACTGAATTAAAGCTGGCGCTGAAAAAGAAAAAGAAATTCGTGTTGATGATCCGCAAACCTTCCTGGGTTGCCGGCACAATGACGGTCAGCATAAACGGAAAGCCTTTCGTTCCCGCAACCGGAGATTCAGCGCACTATATCACCATTGAACGCAATTGGAAGAATGGGGATAAAGTTACGGTGAAACTGCCCATGGAAACCCGTGCGGAAAGGCTGCCCGATCAATCCGAATGGGTGTCTTTTGTGCACGGGCCCATCGTGCTCGCCGCACCTATGGATACTTTAGGTTTGAACGGGCTTTTCGCGGATGGCAGCAGAATGGGACATGTGGCTTCCGGTCCTATCCGTCCGCTGGATGATGCGCCAATGCTGGTGGGCAACGAAAAGGAACTGGCCGCTAAAGTGCGTGCACAGCCGGGTGAACTGGTGTTCAATATTCCTCAGCCCGTGGTGCAGGAGAAGTACAGCAAATTGCAGCTGCGCCCTTTTTATATGGTCCACGATCAGCGATACACGGTGTATTTCCCATTCACAGAAGCATCAAAGCTTGAAAAAGTGCGGGCGGAAATGAAACAAAAAGAACTGGTGAAAATAACCCTGGATAACAATACGGTCGATAGGATAAATGCAGGAGAACAACAACCGGAGTCGGACCACGCATTCAAAGGAGAAAAAACGGAAACAGGGCTATTTAAAGAAGAGCGCTTCCGGAATGCGAAGGGTTGGTTCTCTTATGAAATGAACAACAAAGAAGGCAATGCATCCAAACTCCGCGTGGTGTATTTCGGCAGAGAAAGGAACCGTTCCTTTGATATTTACGTGCAAGGGCAAAAGCTGGCTTCCGTAGAAATGAAAGGCGACAAAGGGGATGACTTCTATGCGGAAGAATATGCACTGCCCGCATCCTTAAAAACATTACGCGGCAAGCTGGAAATAAAATTCGTTGCGCATGAGGGCAGTACCACGGCGAATGTTTATGAGGTGCGGCTGATGAAGTAGTGATGCGTGAACGTATCTTTAGGGAAATCAATATAGTTCCTGCTTATGGAGGTATTGCGTCAGTATATAACACAGTTCGTGGCGCTGGACGAAGCAGCGTGGATTGCCTTCAGCAATTTGTTTTCGGAACGTTCACTGGAAAAAGGCGCGTACTTCGCCCGTGAGGGCCGTGTGGAAAAAGAGATGGGTTTCCTGCTGCACGGCGTGATGCGCGCTTTCTACAGGGATGTTTCCGGAACCGAATACAATAAGTTCTTTTTTACGGAAAATGAATTCGCGGGCGCATATACATCACTGGTAATGCGGCAGCCGAATTACATCAATATAGAGGCGCTTACGCCCTGCACTTTATTGGTGGCTCCTTACGCCGGTATGCAAGCGCTTTACCGGGAGCACCGCGGTATAGAAACGCTGGCGCGTATGCTGGCCGAAAGTTTCTATTGCTACAAGGAGCGCCGGGAAATCCAACTGGTGCTGATGGACGCGGGGCAACGGTATAAATTGTTCCGGGAAGAGTACCCAGCGCTGGAAAACAGTATTCCTCAATACCATATCGCTTCTTACCTGGGTGTTACGCCTACACAACTCAGCAGGATACGCGCCCGGAAAGAAGCGTGATATCTTTACCTATGTAAATGGAATCCGTTTTGTTTCTCCTGAACATTGCATAAAAAATGCGTATTTCAGGAAATAAATTTTTGATTACCGGCGCTTCTGATGGAATAGGGAAAGCAATGGCATTGGCACTGGCAGATAAAGGCAATACCATTATCGCAATCGGCCGGAACCGGGAACGGCTAGAACAACTGTCCATCAGGCACTACGCTATAGTTCCTTTCTGTGCTGATCTCTCGCTTCAGCAGGATATTGATGGATTAATACGATTTATTCATGCCCAACATGCTGATCTGAATGTGCTCATAAACAATGCGGGTATTCAGTACAACTATTTTTGGGGAACTGAAGCACCTGGGGCGGTTCAGATAGAGGAGGAGTTAAAGGTGAATCTTTCGGCCCCGTTGCAATTGTGCGCAGGATTGTATCCTTTGTTACTGAAGCAGGAGGAAAGCGCTATCGTAAACGTATCCTCAGCATTGGCGGTAGTGCCCAAGGCTGATGCTGCGGTGTACGCGGCCACAAAAGCTGCCCTGCGTATGTTCTCTCAATCTTTAAGACTCCAGGATCAAAAGGTAAGAGTGTTTGAACTTGTTCCTCCCTTAGTGGATACGGCCATGACGAAAGGACGCGGAAAGGGAAAAATGCAGGCGGAAGAACTTGCTGCTCTATTCATCCGCCTGTTCGAAAAAGATGTATTTGAAATGAATGTCGGTAAGGTGAAATTGTTGAAATTGGTGCACCGGGTTTTTCCTGCCCTGGCGCTCCGTATCGTCAACAGGTGATGTATTTCACCAGACTTCTTTTTGCTACCGGCAACAACGTTTCATTCACCGGAAAACTGAGTTCGGTCTGGATGGCATACACGGCTGGATTGGGAAGTTCCTTTTTGTTCCGGATGATATCGGCTTTAATGTGTTCATAAGTATTGGCGATACTTCTTTGCCAACTGTCGAGGAACGTGGTGCGCATGCTCCTGTATTTTTCGTGATGCTTCTCAAAAATGGAGAGCCGGTAATGATAAACCAATGTGGTTTTGATGTTCCCGTTTGTGAGGAAAAAATAACCTTCCTGTGTATCCAGCGGCAGCAGCCCTACGGGGGAGATGTTCAGCTTTTCTTCCACGAAATCATAAATATCGGACCCGGTGCGCAGGGTGGAGTTGATATGTGTTTCGGCGTATTGGATAATGTTTTCAAGTTCAGCCATTACCTCATCGTCTTCCAGCATCTGTTCGTAAAGCAGTTGCAGCTTTTCGAGCTGGATACCCGTTAATTTTTTCGGGAACTGTTGCTGCAGGAACTGTTTGTTTTCTCTGAAGGAAACGATGTTGTTGTAATGGAACACTACTTCCGCCAGTTGCGGGTAGAGTTTGTTTTCTGAGAAGTAGCGGTTCACTTCCTGGAGGTACGCGAGCAGGGTGTATTTTTTCAGTTCAAAATCAATATAGCCTTCCGCGAACCAGGTTTCAGATAACTGTTTCATACACTAAAAGTTTGCTCCATTAATATAACAAAACCAGGTGGTAATTTCGTATGTACGGCGCTGAAAATTTTGTTAAGGAAGGTTGAGTATCCAGCCGGTAGTTGTTCCGCTTTTTACGAAAAGGTGGTTGTTGAAGCGGGCGAGCACCTGTATGCCAGTTCCTTTTTCCAAGGTTGTTTTAATGGGCGCATCTCCCTGAGGCGCAAATGCGAGTGCACTGTTTTCCCGCACTGTTGTTTGGGTATAGGGCTTATCAAGCGCCGATATACTGTTTGTGCTGATGAAACCTGTATGTCCGTTGGGAAGAATGGTTTTGTATTTTTTCTCTGGTGCAATGGCCTGGATGTATAGGAGGGTATTGGCCGGAAGTGAACTGTCTTTGTTGTTGATGGCGTTGGTCCACTGGGCTTTGGCGTTTGTGCGTACCAGTGTGCCCGGTTCATGACTGGTATTTTGAAGCGTTGGCGTTGCGGGTCGTTTATTGTTGATGAAAGGGTAGGGGTCAATGGCGCCGTTGCCGGTATATATTCCGAAATGGAGATGTGGTGGCGTGGTGCGTGCGTTACCTGTATTGCCCATTAATCCGATGGTGTCTCCTTGCTGTACTGTTTGTCCTGGGGATACCAGTTGCTCATCGAGGTGTGCATAATAGAGAGAAATGTTTTTTCCTTCCGGTTTCATAAAGATCACTTTCCCGCCGAGGTTATTCTCGCCTGTTCTCAGTATACGCCCATCCGCGGCTGCCAGCAAAGGCGTTCTTTTGGCGGCGAAAATGTCCACACCTTCGTGGGAGCGGTTTCCGCCGTCTCTTGCCGCGCCCCAGAAGCTGGTGGTTCTCGGATTCGCGTTCGCTGGTACAGGGAAGGCGAGTGATGGACCTGTTTGAATAGTGAGGGTGTAATTGCCGTTCGACAACAGTTCCGGCTGTATCCTCAACTGGTAAATGCCATCGCTCGGCACTTCGAATGTGATATTGTATGTGGTATCTGCGGCTTTAACCAGTTTGTGTTCCAGTTCTTTGTTCCTGGCCCAGAGTTCCATAAAGAGCCGAAAAGCGGAATCAGGATTCGCTTCCAGCGAAGCGGTAATCATTTCTCCCCTTTTCACTGAGAAACTGTATCCGGTGGCCCCTGGTGTTTCCGCGGAGAAATAACCTTTCTCTGTATAAGGCAGGGAGATGCTGGCCGGAGCGCTGAGGCTTTTTTTCGCGGCATCCATCCACTGTTTTCCCATGGCGCTGTTGTCTAATCCAAGCTGTGCGATCTTTTGCTGGTAAGCTTCGTGGGGTGTTTTGCCGGATAAAAAAGATTTTCCGGGTCCGGTACAACCGGCAAGCAGGAATAGCAGTAGCATGGGGTAGAACGCTTTCATAAAATTCATTTCATGAAATTATTCAATATACATGCCATGTGGCGAAAAATCAACGGGTAAGGGATGTCTCATTTCCAGCAAATTGTACATTGATCTTTACACCTTCTGTGCGAAAAGGCTGGTATGGCTTTTTCACGTTATTGATTATTGCCAATTATAAAATACAAATAGTATGAAAGCGACAAACAACAAAAAGATGCAAGGCGCAGCCAAGGGGTCCAATAACAACCATTCTATGTTAGAAGAATTCTTTGTGGATGAATTGCGGGATATCCTTTATGCGGAAAGAAAACTGGCGAAAACCTTGCCTGAAATGGCTGCCGCCGCTACCAATGAAGAGTTGCGAGCCGCTATAGAAAAACACCAGGGAGAAACGGAAACACAAGTGGAGCGCTTGCAGGAAGTGTTCGGTATGTTGGGGAAAGCGCCGCGTGGTAAAAAATGCGAAGCTATGGAAGGGTTGCTGGAAGAAGGAAAACAGGTACTGGAAGATACCGACGACGATACTTTCACCCGTGATGTGGCCATCATCTTCGCCGCGCAAAAAGTGGAACACTACGAGATTGCCACTTACGGCGGATTGGTACAACTGGCCACCCTGCTCGGGTACAGCGATGCCGCATCTTTGCTGCAACAAACGCTGGACGAGGAAAAACAGTGTGATATGGACCTGACCAATCTGGCGGAATCGCATATCAACGAAATGGCGTTGGAAGAAGAATAATCATCCAACCATATCCTATCAATACCGTCCGCGTAGTATATACAGGAGGTGTATCTTTTGATACGCCTCCTTTACATTTTAAACCTAAGGATGCCGTGGCTTTACGAAGCCAAAGACTCGACCTGCCGGGTCCACGTGTTTTACCTGGTCATCCGGAGCGCTCCGCTTTGCACGTTACAGGTAATGTAGTGCCGGGTATTATGGCACAATATTAATAGGGTAATCGTTACATTTGTTAACGCTTAAAACACCTTCTTACTATGCCGCACCGGGTAAATGCAGAAAATTCACCTTCGGAACAGATTGAAAGACTTGTTTTTGCCCTGAATGCAGCCGGCGTAGGCACCTGGAATCTTGATCCACAAAATAATACGGTCCATTGGGATGAGCGTTGCAGGGAACTGTATGGCTTTTCAGATGGAGAAAAAGTTGAATACGGACAGGTGCTGAAATACATTCATCCGGACGACCGTCCGCAGGTGGAAAAAGCTGTTGCGGAGGCCCTTCTGCCGGGTGCCACAGGCGGATACGATGCGCGTTTCCGGACCATTGGCGCTGATGGTAAACTGCGTTGGTTGCATTGCCGCGGACGTGCTTCTTTTGATGCGGAAGGAGTGCCGGTGCGCTTTTCAGGAACGGCGCTGGACGTAACCGCGGAAATGGAAGGGCAGGAAAAGGTGCGCCTGTCTGAAGCGATAGCCCAACTCGCATTGGAAAATTCAAACTCCTCTTACTTCTTGATTTCATTGGAAACAGGGGAAATGGAATATTCTCCTTCACTCGCCAAAGTGCTTACCGGTAATCCCACGCAGCAGTTAACGCGCCAGGATTTTATCGCCCATATCCATCCCGAGGACCGCCGTTTAAGAGAGGAAGCTTATAAGGTCGCGGAAAGAACAGGAAAATTAAACTACGAGGCCCGGGTAATATGGACCGATGGCAGCATCCACTGGATGAAAGCGGCGGGTTCTTACCTGAACGACATGCACGGCAAGCCCTATCTTTTCACGGGAACCGTTTATGACACCACCGCCGAACACCAGGGTAAATTAACGCTTGCGCAAAGTGAAGTCCGTTTCCGTTCACTCGTGGAGGAAGCCCCGGTGGCCACCTGCTTGTTCGTTGGTCCAGATATGAAGATTGAAGTAGCCAACGAAATTATGCTGAAGTATTGGGGCAAGGACAGGTCCATTATTGGAAAACCATTATTGGAAGGTGTTCCGGAACTGAGGGGCCAGGCTTTTATCAACATACTTAGCGAAGTGTACCAAAGTGGTGTGGCGTATGTGGCCAGGGCCGCGGAGGCGCAACTGGAACTGGATGGGAAACTTGGGACTTATTATTTTGATTTTACCTATAAGCCATTACGGAACGAAGCCGGTGAGGTGTATGCCATCATGGATATGGCCGTTGATGTTACCGAACAAGTTAAGGCCCGTAAGCAACTGGAAGAGAGTGAATTGTTTTCCCGGAGCCTGATCTCCAATTCGCCCGTCGCCAAAATGGTACTGATCGGGAAAGAACTGGTGGTCCGTACCGTGAACGGAAAGATGATGACCATGCTGGGAATCAGTGCACCACCCATTGGTAAAACACTCGATGAAGCCGTACCTGATCTGGATGATCCTGAAATAAAAGAAAAACTGCTTCAGGTGATGGAGCATGGCAGTACTTTTTTTCAGCATGAAGAAAGGCCCCCGCTCGTAAAAATTAATCGTTCTTATCCCGGTTATTACAATTACATCTACCAACCCTTACAAAATATCGCAGGGGAAATTTACGGGGTACTCATTACTGCAACGGAAATCACCGGGCAGGTGCTTGCCCGGCGAAAAGTAGAGGAAGTGGAAACCAGTTTGCGTGCCGCTATTGAACTGGCCGAATTGGGTACCTGGGAATTGGATACCCGCAATGAAACACTTTCCGTTTCTTCCCGGCTCCGCAACTGGCTCGGGTTTTCCAAACAAGAGGCCGTTACGCTCACTGGCATCTTCCGGCACATCCGTAAAGAAGACCGCGCTCATGTAATGATGGCATTGCGCAAATTGCTGCGCGAAGAAGGAAGTTCTATCGACATCAGTTTTTTTACTTCTGGTTCCAAACCAAGAATATTACACGCGCAGGGGAAATCTTTCCCCGGTCTGCACCGCATTGGTGGAGCCATTCAGGATGTAACCCGCCAGCGGATGATCCAGCTCGAACTGGAGCAGGTGGTGCAACAAAGGACCGAAGAACTCCAGGCCCTGAACGAGGAATTACAAACCACTAACGAAGAACTGGCCGATTCCAACGAGCAACTGATACGTTCCAATGAAGAGCTTGCACGTTACGCTTATGTGGCCAGTCACGATCTCCAGGAGCCACTCCGCAAAATCAGGATATTCACCAGTATGCTGGAAGGAAGCGATCAGCTATTGCCGGCACAAAAACAGTTGCTGGAAAAAGTGGGCATGGCCGCAGGAAGAATGACCAACCTTATCCAGAGCCTGCTCGATTATTCCCGTTTATCCGGGATGCAGGCATTGTGGCAGAAAGTGGCGCTCTCCGATTTACTGCTGGACATCACCAGCGATTTTGAACTGATCGTGGCGGAAAAGAATGCGGAGATACAAATAGCCTCTTTGCCTACTATCCGTGCCATTCAACTGCAAATGAACCAGTTGTTCCACAACCTGCTCAGTAATGCACTGAAATTCACGGGCAACAACAAACGCCCGGTCATAAAAATTGATACCGTTCCGGTGGATCAGGAAAACCTGAAGCTGATCCTGCCTTCCTACAACCCGTTAAGTGCGTATGTGCATATCCGTGTTTCCGACAACGGTATTGGTTTCGACCAGGAATACGCCACTCATGTTTTCGAGGTCTTCAAAAGGTTGCATACACGCGAGCAATATCCCGGTTCTGGTATTGGCCTGGCACTTTGTAAACGCATTGTGTCTAATCACGGAGGGCATGTGTATGTTGAGTCGGCGGTAGGCGTGGGTACTACGGTGCATGTGGTGTTGCCGGTGGAGGGGTGAATTTCTCGCAACGACGCCACGGCGCAACGCACTGCTTAGTTCCTCTCAGAAGCAAGGACGCAAGGAGTTGTTGGTTTGCAGCCTGTTAATTAATATTTTCTCGCAACGGCGCCACGGCGCAACGTTAGCGGTTGATTTAATATTCTGTTCAATATATACAGTAATGGCGTGGCTTAGAAAAGGCGCGCCATTTTATTTTAGGCCTTTGAGGATACAGCAGTGCACCCATTATTGTAATACTCAGCAAGTCTGTAATTAAACCTTTCGTCGCGCCGTGGCGTCGTTGCGAGAAACAAAAATCTCTTCGTTAAAAGAAATATCCCCAACCAACTTACGCCTTGCGTCCTTGCTCCTTTGCGTCCTTGCGAGAAACGAAGCAGTGCGTTGCGAAGTGCGAAGCACAAAGCAATTGCGTGAAACAACTATTTCTCCAACGCTGCCACCTTAAAACCACCCTTCTGCGTGAAAACTCTCCCGAACATATCCGTGGCCCGCACCTCAATCGTATGCTCACCCAATGCCAGGTTATTGGGAATCGCCGTTCTCCACAAATGCGAGGACGCCTCGGGATTGCTTGGCCTTTTACCGGGAATCAATGTTTCGCTGTGATCGAACTTATGCAGGATTCCCAGGAAGTTAGGATCGAAGTTTTCCGCGAACTCCATTTTTTTCCACTTGGCATTGTCGATCTTGTATTCCACTTTTGAATCTTCCCTGCCCATGAAGAAATTCGCGTAGATGCCCGCGGAAGTTTTCTTTTTGAAAGGAATCACTTTAGGCGCGAAAATTTCGATCTGGAACGAAGCGGGCTTGCTGGCCACTTTATAATCGATCACATATTGGTTACCGTTAAAGTGGAGGAACGCGTAGCCTTTTGGCGTACCGTCGCGCATGGTGCTGTAGGGAATGCCGTTTTCATCCAGCTGACCGGAATACCAGTCGCCTGAAGTGGTGCCTGCATTGTATTCGTGGTGCGGGGTGTTGCGGAGCCAGCCGTCTGATTTACCGTAAAGGTCGTTCCTTTGCAGGTGCGTGTGGGCGGAGAGGGAAAGGGTATGGGGGAAGCGTTGCAGCAGTTGGAACAGGCGGTTGCGGTCTTCCGGACGGAAAGCATCGTTGTACATCTTTAAGGGGATGTGCATGGAGAAAACGATCAGCTTGGAGGTGTCTACAAGTTTCAGGTCGTTTTCGAGGAAACGGAGCTGGTCTTCGCGGAATCCGCCCCAGTAGCCTTTTCCATCACGGGGATCGGGGTAGATGATGTCGTCCAGTACGATGAAGTGCACATTGCCTTCGTTGAACGAATAGTTGGCCGGGCCGAAATTCGCTTCGTAGGTTTCATCTGAAAGTGAGTCCGTAACGGCATCATAGTTCATATCGTGGTTGCCGATCACATTGTACCAGGGGATACCTACTTTCTGAACGGCATCAATGTAGGGGTTGTGAAGATCGAGGTTGTCGCCAACGAGGTCGCCCAGACTAAGCCCGAAGCTGATGCCTTTGATGCCTTCCACTTCTTTCACGATACCTCTGGAGAAATAATCGATTTCTTCCAGGGTATATGGTTGCGGATCTCCGAATACGAGTGCTGAGAATTTATCTTCCTGAATAGTAGGTATCACGGCGAAATCGATAGAGCCGGGCAGGGGGCCTGTTGGTGCGCTGCCTTTGAACTTAAAATTCGCGGGTGTGCCAACAGGTTTATGGATGTGGTAGAAAATGGGTTGGTTCTTACTGTTCAGCGGTAATTTATAACCGGAAGGCTTTACGACGAAGATGATGTTGTCGTTTCCGATGGGGAGTTCGTAGGCCCCGTTTTTATCGGTAAGTACCACTTCAACCCCGTTCGAAACGGCAACGCCTTCAATTCCTTTTTCTTTCTTGTCTTTCTTTTTGTTCCCGTTTGTATCAGTGTAAACAAAGCCTTTAGCGGGTGTTTGTGCCTGTGAGGTTGTTGCAAGGGTGAGCAACCACAAAAAACAGGTGGCGCGGAGTAATTTCATGTTCCAGTATTTTGGGCGCAAAATTACAGCGTGCCACCTGCCGTGGATATGAAGAAATCGTTACGTTATACCGAAGGTATTTTGTAGCTGTTGTTGTAAGAGGCCGTTAATAATTTATTGGCGGCCTTATCATCGAACGCGCCTTTCTTTTCGTTCCAGTAAATTTTCTTCCCGGTACGGTAGGCGATGTTCCCCATTTGTGAGAAGATAGCGATGTGCGCGCCTGCTTCCACGGGCGCGTTCAGCAGTTCCGGTTTCCTGGCTTTCACGGCGGCTACGAAGTTGGCGGTATGCATGTCTAGCCCGCGGTCCACACTTTTTTGGAGGGGAACGGCTTCCAGTTTCGTGCCATCTGGTATCACTTCCCATCCGCCACGGTTCACGACCAGTGTGCCGTTGTTACCGAGAAAGGCCACGCCGTGGTCGCGGTTGTAAGGACCACCGTTGATGCCGGTGGCGTGTTCCCATTGAATGTTGAACCCGTCAAATTCATACAGTGCGGTGAGGGTATCCGGTGTTTCTGCCGCATCATCGGGGTAGGCGAATTTGCCTCCGCTGGCCACCACGGATTTAGGTGTATGCGCTTTCATTCCAATCAGTGCGAAGTCGAGCATGTGCACACCCCAGTCGGTCATCAATCCGCCGGCATAATCCCAATACCACCTGAAATCGAAATGGAAACGGTTGGGGTTGAACGGACGTTTTTTCGCGGGGCCGAGCCACATATCGTAGTTCACGCCTTCCGGAACGGGACCATCGGGCTTAACGGGAATGCTTTTCATCCATCCCTGGTAGGCCCAGGCTTTCACCAGCCGTATCTTCCCGAGTTTGCCTGAATGCACATAGGCCATGGCATCTTTGAAGTGCTGCTGGCTTCTTTGCCATTGTCCTACCTGCACAATGCGGTTGTATTTTTTAGCTGCTTCGGTCATGGCGTTGCATTCCACGATGGAGTTGCCGAGTGGTTTTTCTACATATACATCTTTACCTGCGGCGCAGGCTTCAATCATCATCAGGCAGTGCCAGTGATCTGGCGTCCCGATGATCACGGCATCCACATTTTTATCGGCCAGCAGGTCGCGGTAGTTGCCGTAGGTTTTCACTTTAATGTTCTTCGCTTCCAGTTCTTTTACACGCTTGTCCAGTTCGCGTGCATCCACATCGCAAAGGGCGGTGCATTCCACGTCGGGGAGTTTGAGGAAAGAAGACAGGTTGCTCCAACCCATCCCTTTAACGCCGATCAGTCCGAGTTTTAGCTTTCCTTCCAGGGCGAAACTCCTGATGCCGGGAAAGGCGGATACCGCACCGGTGTAAGCGGCAAGGGCGGCTGTGGTAGCAATGAATTTTCTTCTGCTGTTCATAATGGCATGTTTGTATGGTATGAAATGATGTTCGGGAATCATTTGAAAGAAAGAACTACGGGTTATATACACAGTAATTTCCAGCCCAATTTTTCCTGCCGGATACTACCTGTTCACATGGCGCGAAAATTGTTTGCCATGAAGACATAGTCTGTTCTTTCAATAAAAATTCAATTTAATGTTTTGATCCTGAATTGCCCTCCTTGATCCGGGAAGAAATTCTTACAGGTTAAAATAGTATTGGGGTACGAAAAAATAGTACAATCTTTCGGTAATTTTAAGAAAACCAGGCATGAATATGGAGCCGAAGCAACCTCAGAAAAATACGAATGAGCACCTGGCCAACGAACGTACTTTGCTGGCCTGGGTGCGAACGGCCATCGCCATTATTACTTTCGGGTTCGTGATCGTGAAGTTTTCTCTTTTTCTCCGACAGATGGCCATTGTAACGGGGAATGAATCCGCGGTGCCGCGTACAGGTTTTTCAGGACCCGTGGGAACGCTGCTGGTAATACTGGGCGCATTGGGATTGGTATTTGGAACCATCCGGTACCGGAAAGCCGAACAACAGCTGAACCGTGGCGAATACACGCACCGCTCCGGGTGGCTGTATGTTTTTATAGGCTTTATGTTGGCGATAAGTCTGGTGCTGGTGGTTTACCTTGTAGAAACGGCATTGTAAACATCAGGAGAAGAGTTTGGTCAGGATAAGTTCCATTGTTTCATGCGCTTTTAGCAGGTGTTCTTCCTTTACGGGCTGGGCGGTGGTTTGAACGTACTTTCCGGTGGTTATTGTCCCGGAATGGCTGTACATGTTTTCTATATCTTCCCGGCGCACTTCAGGATGAAACTGGATGCCCGCAACTTTGTCGCCGATCGTGAATAACTGGTTCCGACACGCGGGTGTGGAGCATTGAAGCACCCCGTTGGGCGGAAGATGGAAGGTGTCGCCATGCCAGTGGAAGTAGAACTGTTCTTTTGAAAGTGGCGCGTTTAACCATTCAGACATTGAATCGTGCCAGTGTACCGGGAGCCAGCCAATTTCCTGCCCCCCGTTTTCAAATACTTCAGCGCCTTGTGCAACGGCAATCAGTTGCGCTCCCAGACAAATGCCCAATACCGGTTTTCCCGCTTCAATCATTTCGCGGATGAAACGTTTTTCGTTGATCAGCCACGGGTATTTCGCTTCCTCGTATACATTCATCGGGCCGCCCATAATAATCAGCGCGTCAATTTCATGAAGGGGCGGAAGGGCATATTTTTCTTCAAAAAAATAAGTATAGGTTAAACGATGTTTCTTCGCCAGCAGCCAGTCTTTCATGATGCCTGGTCCTTCAAAATCCACGTGCTGGAAAATATGTACGTTCATTTATAATGTTTTGAAGGTGTAAAATAATGCATTCGTTCTGAATGATAACAGGGAAGAACCTGGTTGCTGATGTGGCCGGTGTTGAAAACTTCTGCTTTCCTTTACAGCTTCTTCCAGCTCTTCAGGTAGACTGTCTCAAACCAGGAATACGGATGCAAGATGCTTGGGTGTTGCATGTTTTTTAACGGTGTCGATTACGTTTTTTCACCAGTACATCAGCAGAAAAAAACGAAATCCCGGGGTAAAAAACATACCCGGTGCCACCGGGTCCCGGTGTTTACACCGGGTTTTTGTACTCATGCAGTAATTCGTTCACCGTGTAATCACGGTTGTGAAGAGGTGTAGTTGCACCGAAGCGTTTGCCGGAAAATCACTGTGTGCCGTATGAGGTAACACCATTTATTTTTTAGCGGGTGTTCTTTTCTTTTTTGCCGGGGCTTTCTTCGCCGGTGATAAGCTTTGTTCCAGTTGCGCGATCAGGTCGTTGGGGATAGACTTCGTTTCTTTTTTGGGCGCGGCTATCTTTTTGCCAGTTGCTTTTGCTTTGATGAACTTCATCAGTTTTAACGTGTAGATATCTTTGTAATTTCTGATATCAAATTTTCCGCCCATATTCTCCACCAGGTTCACAGCCATTGTAAGTTCGTTTCGTTTTACGGAGGTTTTTGTTTTGATGAGTTCGGAAGGATTCCTGATTTCATTGATAAAACGGAGCGTATGCAAAATAAGAATGCCGTTTGCTGCACGCAGCGAAACAGGGCGCTCTTTGTTGCGCAGTACAAAAGTACCTATGCCTGTTTTGTTGGTTTTCCGAAGTGTTTCCTCCAGCAAAGCGTAGGCTCTTTCCCCGCCTTTGGCAGGTTGCAGATAATACGCTCCGTCATACAGGATCACATCAATTTCTCCGGGATGAACGAAGGTTTCGAGTGTGATTGTTTTTGTTTTTTCCGGCAATGCTTTTTCAAAATCGGCATCGTTTAGCACCACGTATTTCCCGTTTACATCGTACCCTTTCACGATGTTGTTCCAGGCCACTTCTTTCCCGGTGTTTTCGTTTACTCTTTTGTATTTGATGTGCGAATGATCTTTCTTGTCCAGCATATCAAAACCAAGCCTGCTTTCGTTTACCGCTGAAAATAGTTTAACCGGGATGTTGACCAGCCCGAATCCTATGGCGCCGCTCCATATTGCTCTCATGAATTTTCATTTTGTAAGGTGAAATTACTTTTGATCTTTTTCAACGCCTGTTGAAGGCTGATGCCTTTGCCCAGTACGCCTTTAAATACATCTCCTTTTTCCTGCAGTATGCTCATCGTGTTTTGTACCGTGAAAGTTTCCATTTTTAAACCTTTTTTCACTTCCTCCCAAAGCAGCGGCATGGATACGGTGGCAAAGGGTTTGGGACGGGCTGAATAGGGCGCTGCCAGCGTTGCCTGCGGACGGTTCTGCAAAAAATCGAGGTATATTTTTCCTTTGCGTTTATTTACTTGTCTTTCGATGCTGGTCAGTTCAGGCAGTTCCTGCTGAACGAGAGTGACGATCAGGCGTGCGAATTCCTTTGATTGTTCATAGTCGTACTTGCTGCGCAGCGGAATATAAATGTGCATGCCGGTTGATCCTGAAGTTTTGCAGAAAGATGGTACACCGGCCGTTTCCAGGATATCGTGGGCAACCCTTGCGGCTTCAATCACTTCATCGAAACTGTTTTTGTCGGGATCAATATCAATGATGCACCAGGTGGGATGATCCGGTTTTTTAACGGTGCTGCTCCATGGGTTCATCTCAATGCAACCGAGGTTGGCCATATACAAAAGGCTGGCTTCATCGGTGCATACGAGAAAGTTTTTCTGCTGCGGATCATCATCCGTGCGGTAAGGAAGCGTTTCAATCCATTCCGGTATTTTTCCTGTAACATCTTTCTGGTAGAAGTTTTTTCCTGCAAACCCGTTGGGGTGCCTGTTTAGGGAGTGCGGCCTGTTCACCAGGTAAGGCAATATATAGGGCGCTACCTGGTAGTAATAGTTGAGGAGGTCCCTTTTCTCGATCTTCAGTTTGGGCCAGTAAAATTTGTTCAGGTTCGTGAACTTAAGCTGATGGCCGTTGATGGTTTTTTCCTGGGTTTTTTCGGAGGGATTCAATAGTGTTTTACTGTCGGTTTCCCGGGTGAATTTCTTTTTGGAAGTAGTTGTTTTTCTTTTAACCGCAACTGGTCGTTCTTCTTCTACTTTCAGCGCGGGTTTATCCGTTCTTAATCCTTCAAAAGAAGGATGGCGCATCAATCCGTCGGCGGTTACTTCCGTGTAACTCACTTCGCATACCAGTTCAGGCTTTACCCATACCGCCGTAGCGTTGGGCGGATCGGGCCGGAAGCGGGATGGTTTGTTTACATCAGGCAGTTCGGTAAACGGTGTTTTTTTGCGTTCCAGGGCCTGTAGTTTTTTCAGGATCTTCTTTTGGAGTTCAACCGAAAAACCGGTTCCGATTTTTCCGGTATAATGCAGTTTTCCTTCATTGTAAACGCCTACGAGTAATGAGCTGAATGGTTTGGGAGAGCCATCGTTCTTCGTATAACCACCGATCACGACTTCGTGGCGCATGCCTGTTTTAATTTTCAGCCAGTCGCGGCTTCGCGCACCAGGCATATACACACTATCGGCTTTCTTCGCGATAATACCTTCAAGCCCAAGCTTGGTTACTTTTTTCAACAAACCCTGAACTGTTCCGGTGAAGTTTTTGCTGAAACGGATGAGTTCCGAATCCTGTTGCTGAAGTACTTTTTCCAGGATGTCCCTTCTTGCTGAAAGTGGTTTTTCCGTAAGGTCTTCTCCGTTCAGCCATAAAATGTCGAATACATAATAGAGCAGGTGCCCGTCAGCTTCACTCCGCCAGTTCTGCAATTGCCCGAAGCTGGTCGTTCCTTTATCGTTTATCACCACAATTTCTCCATCTACAATGGCCTTGACATTCCATTGTGTAATGGCTTCGTATACCGGGTAGAATTTTTCGTTGAAAGATTTGTTGTTCCTGGAAAGCAATTTGCTTTTCTTTCCATCGAGGTGCGCGATTGCCCGGTAGCCATCCCATTTGATCTCATACAACCATCCTTTTTCCTGGAAAGGCTCCGAAAGGGTGGCGAGCATGGGCGGCATAGAAGAAGGTAGTTTGGCGGAATTGTTTTTTGGTGGGGAAGAAGTCTTTGCTGCTGATGCCTTTTTAGTGGCGGCTTTTTTACCCGGCTGCTTCCTGTTGTTTTTCTCCAGTTCTTCAAGTGTTTTTCCTGATTTTACGGAACGTGTTTTCCTGGTTATATCCGTGGAAGTCGCGTATTCGTCTTTGTGTTTGATCAGCAGCCAGGATTTTTCGGATTGTTTGGTATGCACAAGCGCATATTCGCCGTTCAGCTTACTACCGAAGAGCCGCACTTTCAGTGAGCCACTTTTCAGTTGCTTGCTCAGTTCTTTTTCCGCCGCTTTTTTTGATGTAACGGGCACAATGGGTTCATAATAACCTTCATCCCACACAATCACTGTTCCGGCGCCGTAATTCCCTTCGGGGATGATCCCCTCGAAGTTGCGGTAATCGAAGGGATGGTCTTCCACCATTACCGCGAGGCGTTTATCGGAGGGTTGGAGGGAAGGCCCTTTCGGCACGGCCCAGCTTTTCAGCACACCGTTCATTTCCAGGCGGAAATCATAATGAAGGGAACGCGCATCATGTTTCTGAACCACGAAGCGCAGTTTCCCGGAGGAGGTGGCTTTTCCGCCCGCGGGCTCCGGTGTTTTCCGGAGGTCCCTTTTGTTTTTGTATTGGGTCAATGGCATAAGCAACGGCATGTAAAATCCGTGCCAGCAGCAGGTTATACAACTGCTACCTTAAAGGGTTGTACCTCAACTTCTTCCCATACATTTCCCAGTACGTAAGGTTCTGTACGCAGCCATTCGTCCACAGCTGCACGGTCGGGAAACTGGACCACCATCATGGAGCCATTCATGATACCTGATTCATCCAAAAGCGCTCCGCCCAGGATAAAGTTTCCGGACATTTTCAGTTGTGCCGCACGCTCGAAATGAGCCGGACGCGCCGCCATCCTTCTTTCCAAAGCATGTTCGTCCCGTCCATCACGGGCTATGAGCAGGAACTGTTGCATTTTTTGAAGGAAAGGTAATAAAATCGTGCGGTGCATATACCTGAAAAGTGCGGATTCATCCTTTCACCATTTGCGTTTAACCCCGTAAATTGCCGGTATGAACCTGCTCAGTAATATAGAAACACCTTTCCAGGTGCAATTCAGTTTCGAATCAATCATCACACCCCTGGAAAAGAAGGTGATGGAAGAAGGGGAGAAGGCGCTTTCCTCCGACCGTCAGTTGCTGGAGGCCCTGCACCAGGTACCTGAACTGAGAACAGGTATAACAGATCCGGCGCAAATAGTGCAACACGAACCGCTGATCAGCGCTTTACTGGCGCCTATATTTCCGGCAGCGCTTACAATGAACGAGATCAAAGCCGTGAGCATACCGTACACCAATATCGTATTCAGCCATACAACGCGGTTCCGTAACCTCCTGAAAGCCGCTGGACCTTCCTTCTCCATCAATATCCGGGATTTCGATGAAACGCAGTTTTATATACAGAGTTGCTGTATTATCCTGAACGAATATTACGGCACGCGGCTCGATTTCAGCAAACCCATCTTCTACGACATTCCTACCGCGGATGGCATCATCAGGCACTACAGGATATTGTACAATGCTGATTTTATTGATATACACCCTACAGAAAAAGCTGTTCAACTGACCGAAGCAGACATCGAATTGTTGCTGAACAGTTATGATGATATTGCGCTTTGGAAAGAGAAATTTCCTCATGAGAGCTGGGTTTTAAAAGGATTTGCCATTATGAATCTTTTTGATGCCACCGTGGAAAACGCGGTTTCCATATTCAAAGAGAAACTGCTGGCGCTGAATACCACCAATTTCCAATCCAGCGTGGAGTCAATCTTCAGGTCGATATACCGGATCCCGGATATAAGGGTGGGCTTTACCGTATTTGACCGGAACGAATCCGTTTTTAACCTGAATGCCTTAGGCAGGCAGATGCAAAGTTTTATACTGAATACCAGTGAACGCGCCGCGGCGAAGGAAGTGCTCTGTGCGCCTTCTTTCTATTGTTTGGTGGATCAGCGGCGTTTCTTCGCCATATCCGATACCGCTGTTGCGTTGAAGCATTATCCTGAGAGTTTGCTGATCAGGAATTTCGCTGCACAGGGCATCGGAAGTTTTATCCTTGCGCCCATTGTGAAGAATGATGTGATGCTTGGAGTGTTGGAAGTAGTGGCGTTGCGAAGTAAAGAACTGAACAGCATTAATGCGAATAAACTGGAAGTGGTGATGCCGTTTTTAACGGATACCGTTGAACGACTAATCGCCCAATTGGAAAACCGTGTGCAGGCCGTAATCCAGGAAAAATATACTTCCGTGCACTCAAGTGTGCACTGGCGCTTTCGGGAAGAGGCGCAAATGCTGATACAGGAAGAAGCTGCCGGTCATGAGTATGCGCTGCATGAAATCGTTTTCCCCGATGTGTATCCTTTGTACGGACAGGTGGATATTAAAGGTTCTTCCGAAGTCCGTAACGCGGGCGTCCAAAATGACCTCATCACCCAATTGAATACACTGCTGGAGTTGTTGCCGAAACTGGAAATTCATTCTTCCGAAGATATTTCAGAAATTCAAAAACACCTCCGGGCTTACCTGGAAGAACTTTCCGTTCCATTGAAAGCCGGTACTGAACAACATATCACGAACTTTTTAAGCGAACGTGTTCATCCCTTGCTGCAAGGCGCTTCGGGAGGCAGGTTAAAAGATGCGGTAGCCGATTATTTTTCCGGTACATTAAAGGAAAACGGTGTTTTCCATACCCACAGGCGGATGTATGAGCAAACGATTAGTCTGATCAACAATAAGATGGCCCGCGTAATCGATAAAAGTCAGTTGGAAGCCCAGGAAATATTTCCGCATTACTTTGAACGTTTTAAAACAGATGGGGTGGAGCACAACCTCTATATTGGCCCCTCCATCGCGCCGGCACTGAACTTTAGTGCGGCGCATTTGAAACAACTCCGTTACTGGCAACTGGAAGTGCTGTGTAAAATGGAAGCTGCACAACACAAATTGAAGTCTTCGCTTCCTTATCCGCTGGATGTTACCACGCTGGTGCTTGTATACAATGCCACTATTTCCATCCGCTTCCGTATGGACGAAAAACGCTTTGATGTAGACGGTAGCTACAACGCGCGCTTCGAAATCGTGAAGAAAAGAATAGATAAGGCGCATGCAAAAAAAAGCGGTGAACGCATTACGCAGGCGGGAAAAATAACCATTGTGTATTCAGATGATGCGGAAGAAACGGAATACAGGAAGTACCTGGTACGGTTGCACGAAAAAGGTTATGTGGAAGCTGAAGTGGAGTGCTTTGAGGTGGAGGATTTGCAGGGTGTTTCGGGGCTGAGGGCGTTGCGGGTGGGGGTGATGCGGTAGTTTCACGTAAGGTGCTGGGGAGAGTTTTTTCACGCAACTGCTTTGTGCTTTGCACTGCGCAGCGCGAAGGGGCAAGGACGCAAGGCCTTAGTTGGTTGGCTGGAGTTTCTTTTGGGTAGTTTTTTTAATTTCTCGCAACGGCGCTACGGCCTTGATTGCTTGAAGATACGTTGAGTCTTTGGCTTTTCTTTTAAAGATTATCTTATAAATACAAAGTGGATGCCCAACTAAGGCATCCACTTTGTATTTATAATAAGCCTGGTAAATCATGGTCCAACGTTGCGTCGTAGCGTAGTTGCGAGAAATGAAAAATACGCTACAGCTTAATCCCCACAACCTGCTAAACACAAACAATGCTTTGCGTCCTTGCTCCTTTGCGTCGTTGCGTGAAAATCTTTCCTACAACTCCAATAACGTCCTCAATGGATCTTTCCCGAACAACAGCAACTCCGGATTCTCCAGCAATTCTTTCACCCTTACCAGGAAAGAAACGGATTCCCTTCCATCAATGATCCTGTGGTCGTAACTCAGTGCGAGGTACATCATCGGACGGATCACCACCTGGCCGTTCACGGCCATCGGACGTTCCTGTATTTTGTGCATGCCCAGGATAGCGGACTGCGGGATATTAATGATGGGGGTAGACATCAGCGAGCCGAATACACCACCATTGGTGATGGTGAACGTACCACCCTGCATTTCCTCCATGGTGAGTTTGTTGTCGCGTGCTTTGGTGGCAAGTTCCACTACTTTTTTCTCGATTTCGGCCATGCTGAGGCTTTCCGCGTTGCGGATCACCGGTACCACCAGGCCTTTCGGGGCAGATACGGCGATGGAGATGTCACAATATTGGTGGTAGATGATTTCGTCTCCGTCGATGTATGCGTTCACGGCCGGCCATTCCTGCAGTGCGTAGGTAACGGCTTTGGTGAAGAAGCTCATGAAGCCCAGGTTGACCTGGTGCGTTTCTTTGAATTTGTCTTTGTATTTACCGCGCAGTTCCATGATTTTACCCATGTCCACTTCGTTGAAAGTGGTGAGCATAGCGGTGGTATTTTTGGCTTCCACGAGGCGGCGGGAAACTGTTTTGCGGAGATTGCTCATTTTCTCGCGCTTATCGTCGCGGGTGAACATGGCGGCGCCGGGCTTGCGGCCCGGGTTCTGGAGGGCTTCCAGTACGTCCTGTTTCAGGATTTTACCACCGCTTCCGGAGGCCTGCACTTGTTTGGGGTCTACTTTTTTGTCGGCGATGATGGCGGCGGCTACCGGGGTCGCTTTTACATCCGAAGATGGGGCAGCAGGGGCAGCGGGAGCGGCTTCTTTCTTTTCAGGTGCGGGGGCGGGCTTCGAAGCGCCTGCGGCGGGCACGGCCACATCGGAATCGATAGAAGCCACGTGATCACCTATTTTCAGTACATCGCCTTCTTTTGCTACCTGTATCAGCTTGCCAGCTTCTTCCGCGTTCAGTTCGAAAGTGGCTTTTTCGCTTTCCATTTCACAGATGATCTCGTCGCGTTGAACGAGGTCGCCATCTTTTTTCAACCATTTTACAAGGGTGACCTCGTTGATGGATTCTCCGATGGTGGGCACTTTCATTTCAATCACACCCTTGCCTGTGGCAACAGCGTCGGGCGTGGATTTTTCGTTCTCACGCGCTGTGGCGTCAGGTTTCGCTTCTTCTTTCGGCGCTTCCACGGCGGGAGCGCTTCCGGATGGCGCGGCGGCGGTATCATCAATAGATGCTACGATGTCGCCGATATTAATCGTGTCACCTTCGTTTGCTTTGGTGTGCAGTATACCTGCTTTTTCAGCGTTCAATTCAAAAGTAGCCTTCTCACTTTCCAATTCTGCGATCACTTCATCGCGCTGAACGTATTCTCCTTCTTTCTTTAACCATTTCACCAGTGTTACTTCACTGATGGATTCTCCTACTGTTGGTACTTTGATATCGATCATAATGCGGGTTTCTGATTAGTTTAGATTGAAAACGCGGTATCTATGATTTCAGTTTGTTCCTGTGCGTGCACTTTCGCATAACCGGTAGCGGTAGCGGCGCTGGCCTGGCGGCTGATCACACCGTAGTTCAGTGTTTTCAGGTTCATTTGCAGGAAGGAGGCGGCGCCCATGTTAAGCGGTTCTTCCTGTACCCAGAACCAGGTAGCTTTGTTGTATTTCTTATACAATGCTTCCAGTTGGTTGGCGGGCAGCGGGTACAGTTGTTCCACGCGTACGATGGCCACGTCTTTCCTTCCCGTTTTCTGTTGCCTGTCGGCGAGGTCATAATAGATTTTGCCGGAGCAGAACAATACTTTCTTCACCTCGTCCGCTTTTTCAACGAAGGTATCGTCGAGCACTTCCTGGAATTTCCCGGACAGGAAAGCCGATTTTTCAGAATAGGTAGCCGGCAAACGCAGGTTCGCTTTGGGCGCGAAATTGACCAGCGGTTTACGGAACTGCCAGGCCAGCTGACGGCGCAGCGAATGGAAGAAGTTGGCCGCCGTGGTGATGTTGGTAACAACAATATTCAGTTCAGCGGCAGACTGCAGGAATCTTTCCATGCGGGCGGAACTGTGTTCTGGTCCCTGTCCTTCGTATCCGTGGGGGAGCAGCATGACGAGTCCGCTCATCATGCGCCATTTCTGTTCTGCGGAAGTGATGAACTGGTCAATCATACACTGCGCGGTGTTCATGAAATCACCGAACTGTGCTTCCCAGAGCACGAGTGTGTTCGGGTTAGCCATAGAGTACCCGTATTCAAAACCGAGTACGCCGAATTCGCTGAGGAAGGAGTTGAAGATTCTGTACTGACCCTCGGCGCCGGGAATGCGGCTCAACCTGTTGTAAGCGGCATCTGTTTCTTCGTCGCGGAGTACGGCATGACGGTGGGAGAAGGTGCCGCGGCGGACATCCTGCCCACTCATGCGCACATCCTTACCTTCCAGCAAAATACTACCGTAAGCCATCAGTTCAGCGGTGGCCCAGTCGAGTTTGCCTTCCTCGTTGAATAATTTTTCTTTGTCCTGGATCAGTTTCTCCACTTTGCGGAGCGGCTTGAATCCTTCCGGGATAGCCATCATCGCTTTAAAAACAGTGTTGAACTGGTCTTCCGTAATACCTGTTTCTGGCGATTGCAGGAAATCTTCTTCTGTAGCCTTTCTCAGCGCCTGCCACCATTCTTCGGGTTTCTGGTATTTGTAGGGGAGGGGGTTTTGTTTGATCTCGTCCAGCCTTTCCTGGAGATCGCTCCAGAATTTCTTTTCCATTTCCTTCGCGAGTTCTGCGTCCACTGCGCCGGAGGCGATCAGTTGCTGCGAATATACTTCGCGGGGGTTGGGATGCTTGTCGATCAGGTTGTACAGGCGGGGCTGGGTATATTTGGGATCATCGCCTTCGTTGTGGCCATGGCGGCGGTAGCAAAGGATATCGATGAACACATCTGAATTGAATTCCTGGCGGTAGCGGGTGGCTATTTCCACCGCTTTCACCACGGCTTCCGCATCGTCGCCGTTTACGTGCAACACGGGGGCCTGCACCATGGCCGCCACGGAAGTACAGTAATCGGAGGAGCGGGCATCATCGAAATCGGTGGTGAACCCGATCTGGTTGTTGATCACCAGGTGCATGGTGCCCCCCACATAATAACCTTCCAGCAAACTCATCTGGATCACTTCGTAAACGATGCCCTGTCCGGCGAGGGAGGCGTCTCCGTGGATGAGGATGGGCAATATTTTATCGTAATCGCTTTCGTAGATAACGTCGGCCTTGCTGCGCGCGAAACCGATCACCACGGGGTCAACCGCTTCCAGGTGGGAGGGGTTGGGGCAGAGTTGCAGGTTTACTTTTTTCCCGTGCGCCGTTTCCACTTCACTTCGGAAGCCGAGATGGTACTTCACGTCGCCGCTGCCCATGGTGGTATCCGGGATGGCGGTGCCTTCAAATTCACTGAAAATCTGCTCGTAGGTTTTGCCGAGTGTGTTGGCGAGTACGTTCAGCCTTCCCCTGTGGGCCATACCAATCACCACTTCCTGAACGCTGAGTTCTGCCGCGGTGTCAATAATGGCATCCAGCGCGGGGATGGTGGCTTCGCCCCCTTCCAGGGAGAAGCGTTTCTGGCCAATGTATTTAGTATGGAGAAACTTCTCGAACATCACGCCTTCGTTCAGTTTCCCCAGGATTCTTTTTTTCTTTTCCAGCGGCATGGGCTGGTGGAAGTTTTGTTCTACTTCCTTTGCGAGCCATTCCACGCGCGCGTGGTCGTTCAATGCGGAGTATTCCACGCCCATGGAGGCGCAATAGCATTTTTGAAGGTGCGCCACGATCTGCGCGAGTGTGGCATTGGGTAAGCCGATGAATTTACCTGCTTCGAAGGATGTTTTCAGGTCAGCATCCGACAAACCGAAATATTTCAGGTCGAGGTTGGCCCGGCGGTCCTTCCTTTCCCGGATGGGATTGGTTTTGGCCACCAGGTGTCCCTTTTTACGGTAGGCCTGGATGAGTTGGTATACGGAAAACTCTTTGGCAAGCTGGCCCGCGTCTGCCGCTCCGGTTGCAGGTTTGCCGTTTGTGGCATGCCCGTTGGTAACGGCAAAATCAAAACCTTCGAAAAATTTCCGGAAATCGGGATCTACTGCGGCGGGATCCTGCACATAATCCTGGTACAAACCTTCTATATAGGACGGGTGCGAATGCGTGATATAAGAAAAATCCTTCATTGAATCATTATTTGGCCGATAGTTATTGAATGATGTCTATAGAGCAATTTGGCAAATATCGTTGAAAATATGGTACGGTTAACAGGAGAATTCAATGGTTTTAAGGGAAATTTGTATTCTCGGAAGATTCTGAAAAAAGTCTGACAAAATTTGTTTGTTCTTATAAAAAGCCTACCTTTGCCGTCCGAAATCGAAAAAATTATGGCAAATCATAAGGCAACCAAGAAAGATGTGCGTCAGGCCGAAAAACGCAGAGATAGAAACCGTTACTACGGAAAAACAACCCGTAACGCTATCCGTGACCTGAAAGCGCTGGAAGATAAAGCTGCCGCAGGTGAGAAACTGCCCTCTGTGATCTCTATGATCGACAAGCTGGCAAAACGTGGCGTTATTCACAAGAATAAAGCTTCCAACCTGAAGAGCAAGCTGGTGAAAAGAACCACTGCCCTGGCATAAGGTAAACAGCAAAACAAACTTTCTATATAGAAGGCGTCCTTTGGGCGCCTTTTTTTATTTTAGTGCATCAAACCGTTTTTATGCGCCCCTTTTCCCTGCTCTGTTTCTGCTTCCTGCTTTTATTAAATGTTTCAAACGCTCAGGTGCCCCCAACCAGGTTCCAGTTGAGCAATGGAAAGGAAACGGGTAATTATAAAGAAGTGATCCAATGGTGGGAACGTGCCGCCAAAGCTTCCCCCAGGCTGGAACTGAAAAAAATGGGTATGACCGATGCCGGAGAACCCCTGCACCTCGCTATCTTTTCCCCTGATAAGGATTTTAGTTTTACTTCAGCCGAAAAAAAGAACCGGGTAAAAATTCTCGTCAACAACGGCATTCATCCCGGCGAACCGGATGGTATTGACGCAAGCATGCTGCTGGCGCAAAAACTCATCTCCGGGAAAATACAACTTCCTTCAAACGTGCTCATCGCTTTTATACCGGTATACAATATCGGGGGATTGCTGAACCGAAGCCCCTGGTACCGCGTAGACCAGAATGGTCCCGACAGCTTCGGCTTCCGCGGCAATGCCCAGAACCTCGACCTGAACCGTGATTTCATTAAATCAGATTCTAAAAACGCCACCGCCTTCGCCGAAATATTCCACCTCGTGGACCCGGATATTTTTATCGATAACCACGTAAGCAATGGCGCGGATTACCAACACGTAATGACCCTGATTTCCACCCAGCACAACAAACTGGGGGGCGCCATGGGGGATTTCCTGCAACAACAAATGGAACCAGGCATCTATGCGATGATGCGGGAAAAAGGTTTCGACCTCGTTCCTTACGTGAACTTTTTCGGTGAAACCCCCGAGAAAGGCTGGTCCGAATTCCACGACGGTCCACGGTATTCCACCGGCTACGCCGCACTGTTCCAATGCTTCAGCTTTATGCCGGAAACACATATGCTGAAACCGTATCCGCAAAGGGTGGAAGCCACGGAAGCGCTGATGGATTGCTTTATCGCTTACGCTTCGGGCCATGCTTCCGCCATTAAAAGTCTGAAAAGGCAGGCGAGGGCACAACTGGTCGAATCCATGCAACTGCCCGTTTCCTGGAAGTTAAACAGAACGCAACAGACACAAATTACCTTCAAAGGGTATGCCTCAGGTTACAAACCAAGTGCCATCTCAGGATTGCCAAGACTATTCTACGACAGGGCCAGGCCCTTTACACTCCAGGTGCCTTTCTATAATTATTATGAAACCGATAAGGCTGTAACTGTTCCAAACGCTTATATCCTTCCCCAGGGCTGGTGGGCCGTGGCCGAACTGCTTAAAAAGAACGGTGTTCCGATGCGTCCAATCCTCAATGATACCCTCGTTGAAGTGGAGATGTACAGGATCGCGGACTACCAATCGCCGAACCGCCCTTTCGAGAAGCACTACCTCCATTCAAAAGTTTCGGTTACCAAAACCGTTGTTACAAAGCGTTTCAGGAAAGGCGACTGGATGATTCCCACACAAAATGCCAAACGGCGGTTTATCGTGGAAGTGCTGGAGCCTGAAGCGCCCGATTCTTATTTCGCCTGGAACTTTTTTGATGCGATACTCGGACAGAAAGAAGGCTATTCCTCTTATGTTTTTGAAGATACCGCTGAAGAATGGCTGCGCAACAATCCCGCTGCGCGGGCGCAATTGGAAGAGAAGAAAAGAACGGATACCAGCTTCGCTAAGAATGGCGCGGCACAACTGGAATTCGTGTATAAGTTGTCGCCCTATTACGAACCGGATCACCTGCAATACCCCGTGTACCGGGTATTGAAATGATTTTCACAGTACGGTAACAATATTATTGTCTTGTTTTCCTCAAATTGCCGGAAACCTTTTCAGCCGATGAAAGTATTGTTACCCCTCTTTTTCCTGCTCCTTCAAGCCAATACATACGCGCAGAAGAATGATACGCTCAGGGTGTATTTCGATTCCTCCCTCCGGCGCGTACCGCAACATATGGCGCAGATCGCCGGACAGGCTTTTAAACATGGGGATGTGTGGTTCGCCAATCTTTTCTATCCCAACGGGCAAATTCTTTGTGAGATTGGTTTTGAGAACAAAAAACTTACCATCAGGCATGGGCCGTACACCTTGTATAACCCTTCAGGTGTGCCCATTGAAAAAGGCAATTATTCCAACGATATGCTGGATGGCGCCGTTTCCACCTGGTTCAGTTCCGCCAAACCCTCAGCTTACGTGGAGTACCAGATGGGGGTAAAAACGGGGGTAAGCAAACAGTGGTACGAGAACGGTAACCCGGAACATACAGGCGCTTATCAACTCGGTCTTCCCGCGGGGGAGTGGGTATGGTATTTTCCTAACGGGAAGCCAAGTACGAAGGAAACCTATAACCGTGGTAAACTGGTAGCGCTTGAATGCTTTGATTCTTCCGGAAAATCTTTGGGGCCGATGTGTAACGTCCGGAAAGAAGCTTTTCTGCTGGGTGATATTCCTGATTTCAAAAACTATGTAGTCGAATACCTGCAGTGGCCCAAAGAAGCTTTCGATAAAGGCATAAACGGCCTGGTGAAAGTGTCTTTTGAAGTAAGTGAGCACGGCAAACTACGGAAGTTCAGTATCACGGAGTCCACACATGAAATGTTCTCTGTGGAAGTGCAGAAGGTTTTTGAAAGTATGCCGGATTGGTCGCCCGCTATTTCGCACAACCGCGCCATTCCTTCTGTATGGGAGATGTCAATTCCTTTCTACCACCGCTAAAAATCAGGCCGCTTCGGCTATGGTTCTTTCCTGCGAGCGGTACATGGCCCTTGCCACAAATATGCTGCAGCAAACCAGGATGATGCTGAGGTAGCCCACCCAGTTGTAATGCGCAATCTTGCCCGAAGGTTCTTTGATCACGATGGCACCTGCTATCAGCGAAGCCATCCCGGTGAACAACTGCTGGATGGAAGAATTGAAACTCATGAAACTCCCGCGTTGCGAAGGTTCCACCACATTGCTGATCATGGCCTGGGCGGGAATACTTCTGCCTGTAGACAGTACAAACCAGATTCCGGTAACGATCAGTACATAATAGAAAGGAATGGGGGGCATGTGGGTGATCAGGAAAACCGGTATCAATGAGAAAAGTACAAACATGACGAACACTCTTTGTTTGCCATATTTATCGGAGAGTTTCCCCACCAGTGGTGAGCTGAAGAAGGTAAGAATGCCGCCAACGGTGTAAATCCACATCGTCTGATCTTTGTGGAATCCGACATTAAATTCCATAAAGGGGTTCAGGAACGGGATGATCAGGAAGTGGCCGAGCATGAGCAGTCCGCCCAGGGAAAGCGCCAGGAGCTGAGATCTGTTGCGCATGATCTGCCCGATCACTTCGGTTGCTTTAGGACGATCCTGCCCGGAAAGGTGTCCACTTACGGAAGGCAGGAATTTGATGAGCAATGGGATCAGTACGAGCCCTATACCGCCTACCAGCAGGAATGGCGCGTGCCAACTGAGGCGGGTGGCGAGGAAAAGTCCGAGGGGAACACCTACAATGGAGGCCAGTGAAAACGCCGACATCAGGGTGCCCATGGCCATACCCCTCCGCTCATAAGAAAATGTATCGGCTACGATAGAGAGTACCTGTGCGCCGATCAGTCCCCCGAAAATGCCCGCGAAAATGCGTGCGCACAATAATGTAGTATAAGTGGGCGCGATGCCGCAGATGAGGGTGCCGAGCACAAAACCGACATAAGCGAATATCAATACTTTTTTACGGTCGTAATTGTCTACGAAAAAAGCCGCGGTAAAACCCGAAATACCCGCGCTTAGTGTATAAGATGCAACAATAAAACTGAACTGCTGCGCGGAAATATGGAAATAAGGCATGAGGTAGTTGCCGAGCGGCATCATGATCATGAAATCGAGTATATGCGTAAAGTTCACCGCCGCCAGCAGCAACAGGAGTATCCTTTCTTTCTTGCCCATAAAATTTATATGGCGCAAAGGTAGTAAGGTTGGGGGCAAGAATTTGTTAATTCTAATGCTCCGGGTGGAGCAACGATAGCGCCACCGGTACGCGGAGAACTTTAAACACACTGTTAATGGAAGTGGTAAAAGCCAATAGAAGTGATAGTTTAGCCAATTATTGACGCTGGTGTTATCTTTTTATGATGCACCTGCGGGTTAACCCAAACACCAACCTTCATGTTTTGCTTTATTCTTCGCCGCGTTGCGTTCGCTTCAGCAATGCTTTTCCTTGTGCAGCTTTCTGTTTTTTCACAACAATTCAAACCTGGTGTATGGTACAGAATCGTTACACCTGAGGGGTTCGCCATCGACAACCTTGAAGATGGAGAAAATGAATCGGGGATTAAACTGAAAAAGGAAGATGTAAAATCGCCCGGCCAGGTCTGGGAGATAAAACCCGTTGGCGACGGTTGGTTCAGCATTAGTGCTCCCGGCACATTAAAAAGCATCGACAATGGCAACCGGCGTCATCCCGATGGTGTACCCGTGATCCACTGGAACAGGGAAGAAAACAACTACAACCAGCATTGGCGGATAACACCCGTCGCGGGTGGGTATGTGATCCACAACCGGGTGCACGGCATGTTCCTGGCGCCGGGAAAGAACAATCCCGGTGAACTCTGGCAGATGGCCTCCGGAGAAAAGCAGGTATGGCGCATGGTGGAAGCCGGGAAAAATTATGTTTTCAAGAAGAGAACCGGCGATACCGAATGGGAGAATGAAGCCATTTTTGAAGTGAACAAAGAAAAGGCGCATGCGCCCTACGTTCCTTTCACCACGTTAAATGAATTGAAAGCGGATCCCACCTTCCTGACGCCCTGGGCGCATACAAAATCACCGAACGTAATGCTGTTGAACGGCAACTGGAAATTCAACTGGGTCAGAAAACCTGCCGACCGGCCTGTAGATTTTTTTCAACCAGGCTATGACGTTAGTACCTGGAAAGAGCTGCCTGTGCCCTCTAACTGGGAAATGCACGGTTATGGTACGCCCATCTATACCAATATCACTTACCCTTTTAAAAATGATCCGCCTTTCATTAAGCCGCAACAGGGATACACCAACGAAACGGAAACCAACCCGGTTGGCAGTTACAGGAGAGATTTCGAACTGCCCGCCTCCTGGAATAAAAAACAGGTGCTGCTTCACTTTAACGGCGTGTACAGCGCAATGTATGTCTGGGTAAACGGACAAAAAGTGGGCTATAGTGAAGGTGCCAACAATGGTGCGGAGTTCAATGTTACCAAGTACGTGAAACCCGGAAAAAACACCCTGAGTGTGGAAGTGTACCGCTGGTGCGATGGCAGTTACCTGGAGGACCAGGATATGTTCCGGCTGAGTGGTATCCACCGCGATGTGTTCCTGTACGCCGTTCCGGATGTGCATATCCGTGATTTCTCGATTGCCACGAACTTTAAAAACAAATCATTCACCGAAGTGGAAGTGGATATCAAAGCGTTGCTGCTGAACAAAGGTAAAACCGTTTCCAATGGCGGGAAGCTGGAAGTGTTTATTGAAAACCCGCAAGGTAGGGTAGTGGCTGCCGCAGATATACTAATAGGAAAAATTCAGAAAGAAGAAGAACTGGTGTCGGAAGTGAAATTGAAAATCCTCCAGCCGGAACTTTGGTCGGCGGAAGATCCTAAGTTGTATACTGCTTTCTTCCACCTGCATGATAAAGCGGGATTTTCAAAAGAGCTATTCGCTTCAAAATTCGGTATACGGCACATTGAAATAAAAAACAAGCGCGTGTATGTGAACGGCGCACCCGTTTTCTTTAAAGGCGTGAACAGACACGATACGCATCCTCAATATGGAAAGGCTGTTCCCGTTTCGTCGATGCTGGAGGATATTTTGCTGATGAAACAAAACAACATCAATACCATCCGTACCAGTCATTACCCCAACGATCCCCGGATGTATGCGATGTTCGACCATTACGGATTGTATGTGATGGCGGAAGCTGACCTGGAATGTCATGGCAACCAGGGCATCAGCAATATGCCGAACTGGATACCCGCTTTCCTTGACAGAAATATCCGCAACGTAGAAGAACACAAGAACCATCCTTCTGTGATTTTTTGGTCCATGGGCAACGAAGCCGGAGGTGGCAGCAATTTCGATACCGTGTATGCGCATATTCACCGTATGGACAGCTCCAGGCCCGTTCACTATGAAGGAAAGAGCAGCGCGGCGGATATGGATTCGCGCATGTATCCCAGTATTCCCGGCTCAAAACAACTGGATAAATACCCCAGCAACAAACCATTCTTTATTTGTGAGAACACGCACGCCATGGGGAACGCGATCGGAAACCTTGAAGAATACTGGGATTATATCGAAAACCATTCGGAAAGAATGATCGGTAGCTGCATCTGGGATTGGGTGGACCAGGGACTGAACAAACCCGGGGAACCAAAAGAACATTTTTATTACGGCGGTGATTTTGGCGAACGGCCCACAGATTGGACCTTCAGTCTGAATGGCGTGGTTACGCCCGATAGAAAAGTAACCGCTAAACTCCGTCATGTAAAGAAAGTGTACCAGTTCATCGCATTCAACTGGAAATCGCCTGGCGAATTACGGATACACAACAAATACAATTTCACGAACCTGGACCAGTTTACATTAACATGGCAGTTGCTGAAAGATGGTGTGGTCGCCGATTCCGGCCGTGTATCACTTCCGTCTGTTGCTCCGGGTGAGGATGGTGTTGTTCGTATTCCGCTTCCAGATTCTATTTCGGCTGAACACGAATATTTTCTCAATGTGCAATGTCTTAGGAAGGAAGCCACTTTGTGGAGCGATGCCGGACATGTATATGCGCAGGAACAACTGCCGGTGGCATCAAAAAAGGTTACTGCAGCCTCTATTGTAAAATCCGGAAAAATAAGTTTAAAAGATGCTGATGGGTATGTACATATTACTGCCGGAAACGGATCATTCAGTTTCAATAAGCAGACCGGTATGATGGAATCCATCCGGTATGGAGCAAGCGAATACGTACACAACAAAGAAGGGCTGAATTTCAACTGGTACCGCAGCATTGATAATATGAAGGTGGAATACGAACAAACACAGGTGCGCCTGGACAGCTTCAGCGCCATTGTTTCCAGAGATGCGCAAACGGCTACCATTACAACTTTGCACTCTGCCACGGTTGGAAAGAATGTGCATCCTTATTCTGTTAAGTATATTGTTACAGGTGACGGTGTTGTAGAGGTTGATGCTGCTTTCGAAACCGGTCAGCAACTAACCCTTCCCCGCTATGGATTACGCATGAGCCTCCCCGCTGGATTGGAGCAGGTAAAATGGTATGGTCGTGGCCCGTTTGAAAACTATCCGGATCGTAAATCATCGGCCTTCATTGGCACATATACAAAATCAGTAACGGATATGGAAGAGGAGCATTACGTGCATGCCCAGAGTATGGGCGCCCGGCAGGATGTGCGCTGGCTGGAAGTTTCCGATGGTGCGGGGAAAGGTATTCGTATAACGGCAATGGATACATTGGGTTTTTCGATTTTACACCATACGGATGAAGCGCTCTGGAAAGCAGGGCACGATTTCAAATTGCCCGGCTTGCGGCGGCCGGAAGCTTTTCTTTCGCTGGATTGCGCGCAAACAGGGTTAGGGAATGCGAGTTGCGGGCAGGGGCCTTTGGAGGAATATAGTATTGCGGCAGGGAAGAAATTACGGTACAGGTTTATGATTTCTGAGAAGTAGTTTCACGCAGATTGTTACACTAAGTTTTCACGCAAAGACGCAAAGGAGCGCAGACGCAAAGCCTTGTTGTGTAGGTAGGTTGCTGAAATTTAGGGGTAGCGTATTTTATTATTTCTCGCAACGAAAAGACGCAAAGCATAGATTAATTGCTAGCTTGCACCAACCAATCTGTGCTTGGCGTCTCCGCTCCTTTGCGTCTTTGCGAGAATCAAAGCGAAAACAGTTGCGTGAACCCCATTTCTTACCTCCCCACCCGGATCACCCCGCCACCATTATAAGAATGAATCGCGCCATCATACATCGCCTCCGCGCTTGCCGGCCCCATTTTGAATACGCCGGGTGATACCGCTCTTACCGCATAATAGTAAGTTTGTTTGGGCTGTGAAAGATCCATAAAGAAATGAATCCTGTCGTCACGGATATCCATGGCTGTTGGAGCGGACGCGTTCTTGATCCAGTCCATACCGGGGAGTTCCCTGATGCGTGGGTTCTCTATTTCGAAGCAGGCGGGGAGCAGGTCGGTGAGCACCATGTTTTCTACGGTTCCTTTGTACATGTTTTCAACGGAAATACCTACGATGATGAGGTCGTTCTGTGAAAAGCTGGTAGTGGAGAGCGGTGCGCCTGTACGTGAATAGAACTGCCTTCTTACTTTCACGCTGTTATCGGCTTGTACGTAGTCGCCGGTAGCGCTGATGCCCTGTGCTTTCCAGAAATAATAGAGGTTACCGCTGCCAGTTGTTTGCAGCGAAATAGCTGTTCCTTTCAATTCTTTATCGGTCAATTTGCCGGCGGCGTTGGATATTGGGGCTACTTTTTTGCCGTTCACCAGCACGCTGCCGGAGATGTTGGCTTTGCCGGCATTGGCTGCGAGTTTACCGAGCCCCAGCATACTGAATACCATTTCCTGCGTACTCAGCCAGCGGTTTTGTTTCAGCGAGGAAGCCACTTTTCGTGCAAGCATGGGGATTTGCGGATGTTTGGGATCTGCTTCTACCAGCATCAGCAGCGCCATAGCCTCATCGCGTAAGGGGGAATAAAAGCTGCCGCCGGTTTGTTTGGCGGAAACTTCTCCGGTAAAACTTGCGGGTAAAATTTCGTTGATACTTTTTTTATCTCCCGCGGCTGCGAAGGCTGCGGCAAGCATATAGCGTCCGTCCAGGCTGAGCCATTCGGGATGTGCCTTATAATAGTTGAGCGTGGCGGCCTGCGGTTTGCCGGCCAGCGAAAGCACATAGAGGGAATAAGGCACTTCTTTGGGCGCGATCTTCTTCTGTTGATCGCGGTTATAGGTATAGGTGATGAATTGCCTGTTCCTTAACCTGAACTGCAGGTAGGAAAGCATGGGCTCTATCAGGTTCTTGTCGATGCTGTAACCTGCTTTCTCTGCTTCCAGCAGGAAGTGCGCGGCAAATACGGTAGCCCACCAGTTTTCTTCCCCTGTGTTGTCCCACATCATGACGGCGCCGTTGTAGAGTTGCCTGGCTTTTATTTTCCGGATGGCTTCCTGTACATGCGCGGCGGCGGTAACAGTACCGGCTTTTTTTCCCTTAATCGCGTTGGCCAGGTCACCAAAATACAATTGGGGAAATGCCGCTGAAATAGTTTGTTCCGTACAGCCATAAGGGTATTGCAGGAGATCGGATAATTGCACGCCCCATTCCAGCAAAGGGGAAGCGCCAGTAACCAGTTCTGTGGTCACCGAGCCGGGCATAAAATCGTTCACAGGGAGGTTCAGTGGCAGGTTTTTGCCTGCGGTCACAACGCCGCTGCCGCTCCGCGTCTGGAGTGTGGAAGCCGGTCTTACGGTAATATCCAGTTGTTCTGTGAATGTTTCTCCCAGGCCCTTAACGGTTGTTTTTACTTCGGCGGTTCCGGGTTGCATACCGGCTACCAGTTTATAAACGAGCCTGGCTTCTTTGCCGCCCTGCGCCTCTCCCTCGGCGGTGGCGGATCCCACCACTTTCAATGCGCCGCCAACCTGTAAGGTGCCGGTAACTGAAGTGCTTTTGGTGGTGGTATTCATCACGGATACCGGTACCTCAAGCGTATCGCCCGGGCTCAGGAACCGGGGTAGCGCTGTGCTCACCACCAGTGGGTCGGCCACTTTCATCAGGGTGGTGGCCGCTCCGAAACGATCATCTTTAAACGCCACACTCATAATCCGGAGTTCTCCTGAAAAAGTGGGGACATCTATGTCAAAAGAAACGTTTCCGCTGCCATCGGCTTTCTTCAGTCCACTCCAGAAAGAGACCAGTTTGAAACGCTTGTTGGTAACGGGATTGATTCTTTTCTCCATAGAAAGGCCACCATCACCACCGGTGCTGCTTAAACGCTGTTTCAGTTCGGGTAACAATAGCGGGTAGATGTCAAACGCGTTCACACCCAAAGCCCGTGACTGGTAGAAATACGCGTAAGGGTCCGGGCTCTTGAAATCGGAGACCTGCAGGATACCGTTGTCTACGGCGGCTATACTCACCATCGCGCCCGGCGCGGCTTTCACGCGGATCGTTTGTTTTTTACCTGATCGCGTCGTGGCCACGGCATTCACTTCAAGGGGAATCTTCCGGTTCAGTTCTTCCACCCGGAGGGATTGAAAACCGTGTGCTACCGTAAGTGGGATATCCGCTACCTGGTGCGGTTTGATCAGGGTGGCAGTGATGTACACGTTGGGAAGATGGGTGGGATCAATGTTCAGTTCCCAGGTGGCGGTCCTTTTCTTTACTTCCAGGTACTGGTGCGCCAGTACGCCGTTGTTTTCCACGGTTACGAGCATTCGCCCGTCGAACGGGGCCTTAAACAATATTTTCGCTTTTTCGCCGGGCTTATAGCCGTTTTTGTCCGGTGAAATGTCTACGTTGCCTTCTGTGTTCACGTCGAAACTTCCGCCGGCGATGCCCCAGGATCCATAACTGTAAAAGCTGCGGGCGATATAAGTGGTAGCGCCGGGCATGTACACCCGTACTTCGTAGCTGCCGGGATCGGTGGGTACGAATGAAAATTGCGATGAAGTGCCCGTAATGTTGATGTCTTTCTCCTGGAGGATAATTTCTTCCGGTTGTGAATCGTACCGGAAATAGCCGCCATTCTTAGTTAATACTGTTTTATATGTTTTTTTCACCACCCGGATATGCGCTTTTGCACTGACGGGCTGATCGTTTTTATCCACCGCGATCAGTGGGAAACGGATCGATTGGCGGAGGGGATAATAGCCATAATCATCGGCGCCCAGTCCCAGGAAATAATCCTGCGTGTACAAGGGGAGTTTGTGGTGTCGGCTCACTGGGCGTCCGGATTCATCAAAAACTGTGGTATAGAATGCTACCTGCAAAAGCCCCCTGTTTTTGTATTCGGCAGGAGCGGTGTAATTAAGCGTGGCATGTCCGGCGTCATCTGTTTTGCCTTCCTGAACTACTTTGTCGTAGAAATCACGGTGGTTGGCCAGGTTAAAGTCGTAGTCGGGGAATTTTTTTGAGCGGAAACTTTGTTGCTGCAATTGAATTTCCGTTTCCCATTTCCGGTCGGCGGCGGGACTTCCAAAGAAGTAATCAGCCTGTATGTTCAGGGTCGCTTCTGTTCCGGGTTTCAGCAGGTCAAGTCCTGTCGAGGCCTGCACTTTCAGGCGGTCCGGAACGAATTCCTCCACCTGGAACGGGTAGGTAGCGAGCAGCAGGTCGTTACCTGTATACACTTCCAGGGTGTAGGTGCCCGTTAGTGCGGAGGCGGGAATGTCTAAAGTGCCTTCCAGTGCGCCTTGTGCGTCCGCGTTTTTCCGGAGGGCGGTCCATTCTTTGCCACTGGGCATCACGAACCTCAGTTTCAGCGGAAGTTCTCCCGGTACTTTCCATTGCGGATCGCGCACGATCATGGCGTAGCGGAAAGTTTCTCCGGGGCGATACATGTCTCGTTCAGCATATACATAAGCATCCAGGCCGGAACTGTGCATTCTTTTGCCACCCACTTCAAAGCGGGAGGTGTTTACACGGGTGGACTGGAAGGGGAGATAGTTGAAATCCGAAGCGGTTTTCACGGTCACCATGGCCGGTTTAAACCCCGATGGTTCCTTGCGGATGTATTTGATCTTTCCTACGCCATCTTTATCGGTACTGCCCACGCCCAGTACCTGGTTGTTGCTGCCATACACCGTGAGTTGCGCATCCGGAACCGGGTTGGTGGTTTGAATGGATTGAACGAATACGGTCATATCTTCCGCTCCTTCCCGGGCAATCACTCCAAGATCGGAGAGTGCCACAAAACGGCTGTCGCGCACCCAGTAATCTTCCATAGAGCGGATGGATACATGGTAAATGCCTTTAAAATCCTGGATGCGGTCCTCCAGGTTGAAATTGAAAAGCCTGCTGTTGCCGTACTTCGGAAGATCGGAAGAATTGATTTCCTTTTCGTAGACCACATCTCCCAATACCCCCATATCTGCATTGTCGTAGTAATAATCTCCAGCTTCATCGCGGGGGTAATAACCATATCGCTGCGCGGCCAGCAGGTTGCTTTCGTAAATTTTCGAGACCGTGATTTTCATTTTGGGTACACTCACTACGCTGATCTCCATGTTTCTGGCACCCATTTTTCCCAGGTACATTCCTTTGCTGTTGGTGAACCGGATATCGGGTTCCAGTTCGCCGAAGGCCACCTGTTGCGTGTATGTTTCTTTCAACACGCCGCCAATGGCGCCTTTCAGTCCTTTATTGATGATCAGTTCATAAGTCATTTCTTCTTTGGCCTGGTCGGCGGTCATCACGAAACCATCATCCAGCGGGGTAAATTCCCAGTTCAGGGCCGGATCGGTTTTTACGAAATCCTTCATGCCTTCCGCTACGAGGGGCTGACTCGTTCTAACCTGGATGCTGGCGATGTTACCGTTCAGTTGCGCCTGCACATCCAGCACATCTAATCTGAAAGGAGAGGGCACGGTAACTTCGGCGGTGATGTCTTCCTTCGCTTCGTTGCGACCGCCTTCAGGTAATAATTTCTTCAGTATTTTAATTGAAACCGGAGTTTCTTTGTCTTCTACCGGAATATCGGTGAGGCGTACCTGTAAATGATCGCCCGCTCCCGCGGAGAGGAGGGCGAAGCTGCGGGTGGCGTCTCCTGATTTCAGTTCAAGCACCTCCTTCAATTTTTCGGGATCAACCGGGTGGTTGAACACAAGGTGCATAACGGGCGTGGGTTTGGTGGCTTCTGTTTTTGTCCAGGCTACATAACTCTGGTCAAGTTGCAGCGAAGCGGTATAGAAATTTATTTTGTCGCCGGCTTCCACCTTATTGTATTCCGAATAACGGAAAAGTTCATCCGTAAACTTTGCCGTGAATGCTGTGGCAGGCGGGAGTGGTTCGGAAGGAGAGAACACGAGTTTGTCGGGCGTTTCCCAACGGAACCTTCCGTGAATAGCCGGATTGAACCTGATGTATGCTGTGGAGTCCCATCTGTTCAGTAGGGAATCCGGGAACAACGCTTTGGAGAACCGGAATTCCAGGTTACCCAGTACGGGCACTTCTTCCTTCGCATTGGTCTCGCTCAGTTCAACAGCGTTTCGGTTACAGGATACCAGGAAAAAAACGGGCAGCAGTAAAGCATAAAGGCGGGCAATGGTACGCATAAAGAATTAAGGTTGTAACGGGAGAAAGGTACATAATTTAGCACAACTATCTGTAACTTCCGGCCGTTGAAAAAGCATAAAATAAAGGTATACTTTGGACGGTTCAGAAGGACCCGTACGGGAAAATTCTTCCTTTTCCTCGTATTGCCCCTGGTCGTGCTGTTTTTTCTGCTGAATGCCTTGTTCCCGCTCCCCGCGCTGAAAGACCATTCTGTCATTATCCGCGACCATAAAGGGCAGTTGGCGCACGCCTTTCTGACCCACGATGAAAAATGGCGGATGTATGCGGAGGCCGATGAAATTTCTCCTTTGCTCAGGAAGACGCTGATCGAAAAAGAGGACCATTATTTCTATTATCATTTTGGCGTGAACCCCATTGCGGCTGGAAGGGCTTTTTTCCAGAACCTGTTTTCCGGTCGAAGGGTGTCCGGCGCTTCCACGATTACCATGCAGGTGGCCAAAATGCTCGACCGTTCTCCCCGCACCTGGGGAAATAAATTCAAGGAAGTGTTCCGTGCCTTACAGCTGGAATGGAAATATTCAAAACAGGAAATTTTCCAGCTGTATTGCAACCTGTTGCCTTATGGCGGAAACATTGAAGGTATAAAAGCCGCTTCGCTGTTGTACCTGGGCAAAGACCCGGATCATCTTTCCCTCGCGGAGATCGTAACCTTGTCTATTATCCCCAACAGACCATCAGCCTGGCGGATCGGGGTACACAACGAAGCGTTGTTTTCCGCCCGCAACCACTGGTTAAAAAAACTGTCTTCCTCCGGTATTTTCACGGAAAAGGAAATCAACGACGCGCTTTCGGAGCCATTGGAAGCATGGCGGAGGCCGGTTCCCCGGCAGATACCGCACCTGGCCCGCAGGCTTTCGGCTTCTGGAAGCGATGTTCATACGGCTATTGAGATGAACCGCCAGCTCCAGGTGGAGCAACTGTTACAGGCTTATGTGAATGGCATTACGCACCGTGGCATCCGTAATGCCGCCGCGCTCGTGGTGGACAACCAAACCGGGAAAGTGATCGCTTATGTTGGCTCATCGGATTTCTGGAAGAATCCCGATGGCGGACAAGTAGATGGCATTACCGCTATAAGGCAACCGGGCAGTACCCTGAAGCCCTTTCTGTACGCGCTTTGCATCGACGAAGGATTGTATACGCCCAAATCGGTGATGCACGATGTGCCCGTTTTTTACGATGGGTATGCTCCCGAAAATTATGACCGGCGTTTCAATGGTGAAGTTACTTTGGAATATGCCCTGGAACACTCACTCAATATCCCCGCGGTAAAAGCAATGGCCGCATTGGGAAAGGACAGGTTTATCGATGAACTTACCCGTGCCGGATTCGCTGCGGTGGCGCGGAAACGGAAGGCGCTTGGTTTGTCTGTGGCGCTCGGCGGATGCGGGGCAACGTTGGAAGAACTGACCGCGCTTTTTGCCGCGATAGCACGCGAAGGGGTGTATCGACCGCTCCGGTACCGTGAAAAAGACGAAGCCGGTAAGGGGAAAAAACTGGTAAGTCCGGCTGCGGCATTTATGATCACGGAAACTTTATCCAAAGTGAACCGCCCGGATTTTCCCTTGCATTGGAGCAGCACGGAACACATGCCGCGCATCGCCTGGAAAACCGGAACATCTTATGGCCGGAGAGACGCGTGGAGCATTGGCTTCAATAAAAAGTATACGGTAGGCGTGTGGGTAGGGAATTTTTCAGGAGTCTCCGCGCCCGACCTGAGCGGTGCTGATATCGCCACGCCATTGTTATTCAGAATCTTTAACGCCATTGATTACAACGGGCAAACAGACTGGTATGCGCCAACGCCGGATTGCGAGCTCAGAACGGTGTGTGCCGAAACTGGGCTTCCGCCTTCCGCACATTGCACACAACTGGTTTCAGATTATTTTATTCCGCTGATTTCACCCGCTACTACCTGCGATAACCGCCGGGAGTACCATGTTTCCGCGGATGAAAAAATCAGCTATTGCGTTTATTGCACGCCCGCCGCGGGCTACAAAAAAAAGATGTATCGCGTGATGCCGCCTTCGCTACAGGCATATTATAATGAACGAAGGATCGCTTACGATCATATTCCGCCGCATAACCCTTCCTGTGAGAAACTATTCAAAGGAAGTGGTCCCGTAATTATTTCACCGCAGGGCGGGACCGTGTACTATACCTCTCCTGATGATCCCGATATGATCCGTCTTTCCTGCCAGACATCCAATGATGTATTGAAAGTATATTGGTACATCAACAATAAATTCTACCGAGCGGCCGCGGCTGGGGAAAAACTTTTTTTTAAAGCCGTTCCCGGGGAAACCGAAGTAGTGTGTACGGATGATAAAGGCCGGAGCAGTAAGGTCAGGATAAGTGTGGAGCATTACTGAACCTTTCGCTCCGGAACACTTTTCGTTGCTCCTGAATTATTTTTTCTTCCCGATTTCAAACCTGGCCAGCGGGGCCATACGCGCTTTGTTCAGCGAAAGTTTACCATCTGCAATCGTGTAATTGTCTGCTGTTCGCAGTGCCTTCAATAATTCGTTCTCCGTATCCAGCGCATCGCAGGCCATCAGGGTGCCGATCATCTGGGAGAAGACTACGCGGTTGCCGGCTTTCAGTTCGTAGTTGCCACCGAAGCCGTTGCAACCGGCAAATCCCTGGACCCGGTTTTCCGATTTGTTGAGGAGGATATGTATCTCTTTTCCGTTGGGCTGTTGAGCGCTCACCGGTTTTCCCATCAGTTCCGTAAGCACCCAGTAGGTGTCTTCAATGGATGTTGCTGTCTGGGCGGTTTTAGTGGATGTACAACCCGCAAGTACAAAAAACATAGCGCAGGAGAACAGAATGGCTTTCATGTTATAAGTTTTAAATGATAAAAAGGAACACAACGAAGGTAGACATTACCCGCGATTGCCGTTAATCACAGGCATGATGCAACAGGTGCCGGAATGTATGTTTAAGAATTGTTAAGATAAAACCGGCGTTACAATTCTGCTGTTCATCGGGACTTTTTACACAGTAGAAATCCCTGGCTGTAATTTCAATTCATAATCTACAACACAATTTCCTCACTTAAAAATCAAACCATGGAAAGGAAACATTTTTTAAGGAACGGACTGGCTGCCTTAGGAATCACCGCCATTGCCCCGCTGGCCGCCGCCTGCCGGAAAGATACTTTAGATGGCACCGATACAGCTACCGGTACGGAAACAGGTTCGGGGTCAAATCCCACGTCCTGCACGGTGGCGCCAACAGAAACGGAGGGCCCTTTTCCCACTAAATCTCCTTCTTCCCTCGTGAGAACGGATATCACCGATGGCCGCACGGGTGTTCCCTTTACCATGAAGATCACCATTCAGAATACGAACGCCAATTGCGCGGCGCTGGCCAATGCTATCGTGGATGTATGGCATTGCGATAAAGATGGCTACTATTCGGAGTATGGTGGAACGAGCATGCAGTCGGCCAATTTTACCAGTGTTCATTTTTTACGTGGCCGCCAGGTGACCGACGCGAATGGCTTGGTAAGCTTCACCTCCATATTTCCGGGTTGGTACCAGGGACGCGCCACACATATTCATGTTCACATTTACAATGCCTCCGGTACTTCGCTGAAGATCACGCAGATCGCCTTTCCGGAAGGAAGTTCCAGCGCGGTTGCCACCGTAAATGGATCAGCGGGTGTGGCTTATGGCTATACGAAAGGCATGAGTGGCTATACATATAACGCTTCGGATAATGTTTTCAGTGACGATTCGGCAGGTGTGCAAGTGGCTGCGCTCACGGGAAGTGTTTCAGCGGGCTATACCCTTACGCATACCATAAAGGTGGCTGCTTAAGTATAAACTTACCATCATGAAAAACCGCATCATCCAATTGTGCTATAGAAAAGTGATAGACGCCACATCGGTAAGGCCCTGGGATAAACTGGTGTTCGAAGCCAGCTATACCGAGTTCAGGATGCAGGTTCAACTATTCGATCCGGAACGAAAGTACAGGCGCTTTGCTGATGTGTTGCGTCATGTGAGGGGAGCGGAACAATTACATTTCCTGGTAAGTTCCGCTGTTACAGGCTACTTGATTCAGTTGAATGATGTGGTGCCTGATGTGGTGAATGCGTTGGGTAAACACTTTCTCCGCTTTCAAAATTTTCGCTTCGAAATTATAAATTCTGATGTGCTGGATAGTACAAAGCACCAGGTGGCGGTTAATTTCTATTCCGAGCCATTGATCTGGCACGATACCATTGACGGGCAGTTGGTGGTATCCCGAGAAAAGACGGAAGACGATGGGGGATACGCGATAGAGCAGTTCCCGCTTCAGCCATTCCTGGCCATTCATTCCTTACAATATTCAACGCTTCAATATGGAAACGGGTGCAAAAATGTTTCTCTCTGAGCAGCGCGGTTGCAATGAGCTGAGTTGGTTCAGGAGTTATAATACCTTCAATTTTGGTGGTTACTTCAATCCATACAAAATACCTTTCGGTAATTTATATGTATTGAACGATGATACGCTGGCCGGAGGTAAGTCGCTGTTAATGCAGGTGGAAGAGCCTTCGGTGATCTTGCTGATTCCCGTGGTTGGCGCCGTTCAATATAAAGACGATTATGGCAATGATGCCTTTGTGGAAGCGGGCGCGTGTATGGTCGCAAGAATTGGTGGGGGAAAAAAGCTGGAACTCATCAATCCTTACGCTAACGAACTTATTAATTTTATACAAATTTGGTTCAGGGTTTCAACCACTGAGTCATTTGGAAATATACAAACATTCTTATTTAACCTGGATGCGCATCCCAATGTAATGTTGCCTTTGTTTTCAGCAGATGAATCCAGTGTTGCTAAGCCTTTCATCGGTAAGTTTGATGGGCGTGTTGAAGGGGAAATGTGCGTATCGGAAGGAATGAATGGGTTCTTTGTATTCGTTATAGAAGGCGCATTTGAGGTGGAAGGCAGATTACTGCATGCCCGCGATGGCCTGGCTTTATGGAACCTTCAAAAAATTGAATGGGAGGCACTCTCCGGCGGTGCTATTTTGATGGTTTTGCAAATTCCGCGGGGTTAGAGTTGTTCTATTTCATTTGATGAAAGTCCGGTTGAAGCGGCGATGACATCAACAGGGAAGCCTTGTGCTTTCAGTGCTTTTGCTACCGTAAGTTTCCCTTCCATAAACCCCTCCAACTTCCCTTCGTCAAAAGCTGTGTCGATAACACCTTTAAGGTCACGGTAAATTTTCAGGCTATTCTGGTACCTGCTGAGGTCCGTTTCATCCATCTTTGCGATCTCAGCTTTTTCAAATGCTTTTTTGAAAACATCGTCTTTAAAAATGGAAGGGATGTTTTGAAAGTCTTCAAGGTGTTTGATAAAATACAGCCATTTATCCAGACGGGTTTTTAACTCCTCCTCTTTCAGGCTGAAATTGGGCATTTCCAGGTAGATATAAGTCAGCTTATCATAAAAGGTTTTCCCATTCTGATTTTTGAGCTGAATGGTGTGCACCACTTCACTTTTTTCTGGTTCGGTTTCATAATCGTCAAAAGTGAAATCCAGTATTCCAACACAATAAACCGCTTTCAGGTTATAGTTCCATTCTCCGCGCTCACCTTGTTCCCTAATCGGAAAGGTGGAATAATAAATAGTTCTTTCTTTAAAATAATTCTGTTTGGCCTTCTGCAATTCAACAATGAATTTCTCCCCGCGGTCATTCTCGCAATAAATATCATAAATCGCTTTTCTGTCTGCTTCCGTTTGGCCAAGTTGCTCCGCGTTTTTGAACGAAAGATCAACGATCTGGCTTTTTTGAGGCAATAGCGCGTTCAGGAAGTCGAGCAAAAGAGGTTTGCTCGCTTCTTCTCCGAATATTTTTTTGAATCCGAAGTCTGTGAATGGGTTTATATATTTAGCCTTCATAACTCCTGCGAATTTAAGTCTTTTTCGGAAGATGGTATCATTGTGACTTCGGTGTTTTCACCGTATTTACAGCTGTTTAATAACCGTTCTGTTACCGGAACATTATTAAATCGTGATGTAAAGAATACCATATCGTTACCTGTTTCAGAAGTGGCATTTAACATTTTATTGGCGCCTAGCTTTGTGGCATCAATCAAAATTTTATGCGTGCTGCTGTAACCGTGCGCAAAGTGGTTCCCGCTTTGTGCGCCCTGCTTTTTATTGCTTTCTCCGCGCTTCGTTCCGTTGAACCTGGCCCCAAGGTGACTTATAAATTTATCATCGGAAAAAGTGTTGTTCAGGCTAAAAATTATTACCTCCTTACCCTCCTGGCGAATCTTCCCGAAGCAAGAAACTTATTGGTTAAAGATGCCGTTTTCCGGCAGCTTACACAGCAGCGTTTTGATACGCTGGCTGCAGCGCTTCAGCATTGCGGGCGCGATGGTACCTGTTATGTTCAACGCATGAAGTTTGATTCCTCAGCTATAAAACTTGTAAGTGATCGGATCCGGGCTTTGTATGCGCCCGGTAATGCGTTGGATAAGCTTGTGAAGGAGCACCTCCTGCCTTCCGGTACTTATATTCGTTTTAGCCAAGACGCTCCAGTTGAAATGCTGGTGAAAGCATGGGAGCAGGACGCGTATGGCGTGAATTGGTCCATCGGCGTATACGCGGGTGGTGATAAGCCCAATTATCCGCTGATTGATTCCATTGCTTTTAATACCTGGGATAAAAAAACGGGCGCCCGCTATAATGCCGGGTATACCTCACTTTTATACAATACCGTCTCTCTTGTAGTTGCCCAGCGGGATGAGCTTGATTTGTTTTTTGAAGCTCCGCTGGCTTTTTCACTCCGTTTTATTGAAATGAATGAACGGGAGCAGGCGGCTGATTTTGAACCGATGGAAAAAGGAGAGAACGCTGCCGCGGTAAAAAAGGTAACCACGGTGCGTTGGGAGCAATACAACTACTCGGTTATCCTTGTACCTGGAGCCGGCCCTGATGATCCCGCCGTTCCACTCAGCGCGGAGGGCATGTTGCGCTGCCGGCTGGCCGCAAGGTTGTACGCAAAAGGATACGCACCGTTTATTATGCCTTCCGGCGGAAGGGTACATCCCTATAAAACAAAATATTGCGAGGCTACGGAAATGAAGAAATACCTGGTTGAGAAACTTGGGGTGCCTTCCGATGCCGTGATTATTGAACCGCACGCGCGGCATACTACCACGAATATGCGCAATGCGGCCAGGCTGATGTACAGGTATGGTTTTCCGTTCGATAATGTCGCGCTTACCTGCACCACGCGGGGGCAAAGTAGTATGATTGAAAGAACGCTGCCGGAGCGGTGTATGCGTGAGCTGAAAGCCGTTCCGTATAAAACCGGAAAGCGTTTAAGCGAAACGGAGCTGGAGTTCTATCCTTTGATGGCGGCGCTGCACATCAATCCTTCCGAACCAATGGATCCCTGAATTTAAAATGATCTTCAGATGAAAATACTGTCTGCTTTTTTATTGGTAACCTCACTGCTTTGCATCGACCATAAGGAGCCGAAAGGCTTTATTACGCATTCTTTTTCGGTTGATTCACTCGGGGCCTGTCAGGGAATTTCTATACAAGGGAACCGTGTTTTTCTTTACGGCGACCGGGAAATCGGCATGATCCGCGAGTTCCGTGTAATGGGAGATAGCCTGGAACGTGTTGGGAAAGAGCTGAAACTTACCCTGAACGATACGGATGTGATCAATCATCCAACGGGACTGGCGGATCATGATGATATGCCGGTATTCATAGGGAATAGTATCCGGCTGAACAAAGAAGGTACGCTCTGGCGGGCGGTGATTTACCATGTTAACTGGGATGGGTTACAAAAAACCGGTACGCTCGACGGTAATCTTTTGAATATTATAGAAGACGATGCCTGCATTCAAGGCACCAGGCCGGAATATGTTCCTTACCGCAACAAATGGTATGTGGCTACGGCGGATTATGGGAATAAAGGAAATGAAGTAAGACTTTACGATCCTGAATTACTCCGTAGAGCGCGTTCCACCAAAGAGAAAGGAGTATTGTACAAAAAGTTCACATGCCCCGCATGGGTGCAGAACCTTCATTGGATTCCGGGGAAAAACAAGCTTGTACTCATTCAGAACCAGATCGAGGGCAAAAGATGGAGACTGAGTTTTGTAGACCTGGCTTCCTCCATAGAAAAAGGAACCGCGCAGATAACGGGTGTGGTGGAAACTGATCGCGCGGATGAACTAGAAGGCTTCGCGTTCATTAACGCGGAAAATGGTTTCGCGGTTACTTCTTCCAGGAAAAACAATGTGAGTAAAATGCGGCTCACTGATTATTGATAAACAAAAAATACAAATAAAACATGCAAGAAATGCTACCTGTAAAAATGCTGAAGCGTACTTCCCTCTGTGCAGGGGCACTGCTTACCGGCACGTTCCTGCTGTGCCGGCCCGTAACGGTAATGGCTGGCGCGGAACACACTTCGGTTGTTGTTCAGGCCCTGGTGAAAGTGTCGGGTAAAGTAACCGATGAAAAAGGTAATCCGCTTCCCGGTGTGAGCGTTGCCGTTAAAAATGGTTCTAACGTTGTGGTGACTGATAGCGAGGGCCACTTTGTGATCAATGTGGAAGAAGGCGCGGTACTAGTGCTGAGTTCCGCTGGCTTTTCTCCTAAAGAAGTGAAAGTGTCCGGAAGTGATACTTTAAACATTGTATTGAAGGAAGATATTCAGGCGCTGGATGAGGTGGTGTCTATCGGGTACCAGAAACTGCGTAAGTCAGATTTAACGGGAGCGGTTTCCAGTGTTAAAGCGAATGAGTTGAACCTTTCCACGCCAACGCTTAGTCAGGCACTGGTGGGTAAAGTGGCGGGCGTGCAGGTATCGCAGGTGAGCGGCGCTCCAAATGCGGGTGCGAAGATTCGTGTTCGGGGCATCGGTTCTATCAATGCGAGTTCTGAACCATTGTATGTGATTGACGGATACGCTGTAGGAGGAAACCAGAGCGCGGGTCCTGGCAATGGCGGTACTGGAACAGGCGGGTTTAACCCGAATACCAATGGCAACGATATCTTCATCAATCCTGATGATATTGAGTCGATAGAAGTATTGAAGGATGCGGCTTCCGCGGCCATTTACGGTTCACGCGCCGCTGCCGGCGTGGTGCTGATTACCACCAAAAGGGGCAAGTTGGGCAAAGGAAGATTGGAATACCATTATCAACTGGGAGTTCATCAATTGGCGAAAAAGGTTGAATTGATGAATGGCGCTGAATTCGCGCAGATGTTCATTGATGGAAGGAACGGCAACTACAAGAATACGCTCATCGCTAATGGTGTTACCTGGAACGATGCGTTTTATTCCGATGACAACGCTACGCGTATCGCCAAAGGCGGCGGCAATTCCAGCACGATCCTGAAGTCCATTTACGATTTCGCCAACCAGAAAATGATTCAGCCGGAATTCAATACCGACTGGCAGGACGCATTGTACAGGAGTGCGCTGGTGCAAAGGCACAATCTTTCTTTTTCAGGTGGAAAGGATGGGGTAAGGTATGCACTGAGTGGCGGTTACCAGGACCAGCCCGGTATCATTACGGCCACTTTTCAGAAAAGGATCAATTTCCGCGCGAATGTGGATGCCGAAGTAAATAAGAAATTGTCGGTAGGTGCCAGCATGGCGTTCACCAATACCGATGGCCGTGAAGTGCAGGAAGGCCGCTTTAACCAGGGACCGATATTGGGCGCCCTGGTGATGATGCCGATTTTCCCGGTATACAATACCGACGGCTCTTTGCAACTCGGCAGGGCCTCTGAAAGGACGGATGGTTACCAGTACGCTTTCCAGACTATCGAAAACCCCGTGGCGCTCGCCCAGAAAGTAAATATCACACGCAAAGGAATCCGCGGCACCTATAACGGGAACGCGGTATACAAGATCCTTCCTGATTTGTCTGCCAAGGTGAACCTCGGCTTACAGACTTACAATGAAAAGTATGAGTACTTTTATCCCACCACTTTAAGCAGTGGGGTGAATCCTCCCGGTTCAGCCGCCGCGATCGCCGCGGCGAGGGCTTCTGCCCAAACCATCAATACCCTGGACAGGCTCGCTGAATTCACACTGAATTATCAGAAGCAATTTGGTAAACACCATATCAATGCGCTGGCCGGCTATTCCGCACAGGAAACCACCAGTGATATCGTAAGCGTGGAAGCCAGGAACTTCAGCAACGACCTGGTGCCGGAGATCACGGCCCAGGGCGCGGCAGCCGGCAGTTTCCTGTTACAGGACAATACCGGTAAAGCCGTGACCACACTGGTATCTTATTTCTCCAGGGTGATGTATAATTTCGATGACCGCTACTTCGCTTCCGCTTCCATCCGTGCCGACGGCTCTTCCAGGTTCGGTCCGCAGAACAGGTTTGGTACCTTCCCTTCTGTTTCCGGAGGATGGAATATCTCAAACGAATCTTTCTACAACAACTGGCTGGGCGCGGGTTCAACCCTGAAGTTGCGTGCAAGCTGGGGGTTGAGCGGCAACAATAATATCGGGAACTACCGTTATGAGCAGCTTCTTGCGCAGCCAGGAGGTACCGTGATCGGCGAGAATATTCTCACCGCGATCTGGGCGCAGGGCATCACGGATGATAAACTTGGCTGGGAATCTACTTCCCAGTACAATATCGGCACAGATGTTACTTTGCTGAATGGCAGGATCGGCGCGATCTTCAACTACTATGTGGGCCGTTCCTTCAACCTGCTCTATGGAAAAAGCGTGTCCGCGATCAGTGGGGCCAGAACGGTGCTGACCAACCTGAAAAATTCCGACATCCGCAACCACGGTTTCGACCTGCAGGTGGATGCGAAGGTGATCCGTAAAAAAGATTTCTCTTTCAACTTCAGCGGCAACATCACCGCCAACCGGAACGAAGTAAAAAGCCTGGATGGCGCCAGCGCTCTGTATAATGCCGGTGCGGAACGTTCTTACACCACACACGTAACGCGTGAAGGCAACAGTATCGGTATGTTCTATGGTTTCCGTGTGGCGGGGATGGTCCGCGAAAGCGATATGGCCAACATCGCCGCCGATGATGCCGTTTACAGGGCCAACAACAACGCTTTCCCCAAAGGCTATGTACTGAAAGGACCGGCACGTTCCAATGCTTCCAGCACGCCGCTCGCTCCCGGTGATCTTTATTTCGTGGATGTGAACGGTGATGGTGTGGTAACGGATGCGGATAAAGATGTGATCGGTTCTCCCTATCCGGATTTTACCTACGGCTTTAACCTTAGTTTCAATTATAAACATTTCGACCTGAGTGCGTCTTTTAACGGATCGCACGGCAACGAGGTGCTGGACGGACAGGATTATTATATCCGCAACATGGAAGGATCGGGTAACCAGTATAAAGTGCTTGTAAACAGGTACAGGAGTGAGGCTGAACCCGGCAACGGTCATGATTACAGGGCTTCAAGGGGTGGAACGCAGAGCAACAGCACCAGGTTGTCTGATTACTACCTGCAGGATGGAACTTATTTCCGTTGCACCAATATCACCATCGGCTTTAATATGCCGGTGCGGCAGGGACTGAAAAAAGCCGGCCTGAGCAGCGTTCGTATTTACGGTGGCATTGATAACGCGTTCACCATTACCAATTACCTGGGTTATAATCCTGAAGTGGATTACAACAACGGAAGTAACCTTACGCCCGGCGTGGACTATGGTAAATACCCACTGGTACGGGCTTTCAATTGTGGTGTTCGTATGGCTTTTTAATCACTAATAAATTTCAGCAAATGAAAAATAAATTCATTCCGGTGGTGGCGGTGATCTTTATAACAGGGATCACTTCCTGCAAGAAATCATTCATGGAACAAAGTTCCCCCAACTCTGTAAACATTGAGCAGGGCATGAACACGGAGGCGGATGTGGCCCTGGCGGTGAATGGCGCTTACGAGGCATTGAGAAGTTCCAACTGCATCGGGGAAGAAGCTATACTTTGGACAGATGACCGTTCAGATGACTACAACAGTACGGATAATCAGTCGAACAGTGGCGACCCCTTCCAGTTTACCGCATTCGCGCTGGCGCCCATCAATCCTTATCTCTACAACCACTGGGTGGCATTGTACAACCCGATTGTGCGGGCAAACGTGGTGCTTTCCCAGATTGATAAGATTTCGTTCGCCAACGAGTCCACCAAAACCCAGTATATCGCCGAGATGAAGTTCATCCGTGCAGTGATGTATTTTATGCTGGTTCGTGAGTTTGGAGATGTGCCGGTAGTAACAGAAAGACTTACCAATCCGGAACAGGTGGAAGCACTTACCTATCGCCGCAAGCGGGAAGAAGTGTATGCGCAGATATTCACCGACCTGAAAGATGTTACAGAAAGTAACCTGCCTGTGATTCAGCCCGCATCGGGAAAAGGGCGCGCATCACTTCAGGCCGCGAACGCCATGCTGGGCAAAGCTTACCTTACCGCCGCCGCATCAGGTGTAGACGCGGCGAATGCCACGGCTAACCTGAACAATGCGAAGAATTACCTGATGGCGTGTTACAATCAGAAGACATTCGCGAAACTGTCGGATATCCCTTTCGCCGATGTTTTTGATGTTGCGAAAGAAGCTACCAATCCAGAGATCATTTGGCAGATATCCTATAAGCAAGGTGATCCTACCTATTCTTCCGCGATCGCGCGCAACAACCAGGCTACTGGTGAGAACACGAACTCGTTGTTTGTTTCTACGGGAACCGGTCGCGCACCAACACTCGACCTGGTGAAGGAATTTGAAGCAAATGATATTCGGAAGAATTTTACTTTCAAATATGCCGCGCATCCTTCTGTTCAGAATAATTACATTACCAAATTCAGAGACGCAAGTGCGGCCGCCAGCAACCTCGGAAGAGGCGGTAATGATTGGATACTGATGCGTTATGCAGATGTGGTTCTTTGTCTGGCCGAGGTATCCATGCTTCTGAACGATGAAGCAAATGCCATTGTGTACCTTGATATGGTTCGTTCACGAGCGGGCCTGCCGGGTTATACCGCTATGCAGGGCGATGCCGGATATAAAGCTAAGTTCCCTACACTGAAACTGGCCATCCTTCATGAACGCAGGATGGAGTTGGCTTTTGAGCACCACCGCTGGCACGACCTGGTTCGTTTTTTCACCCCTGAACAACTGGTGGCCTACTTTAAACAGAAGAGCCAGGCGGATTATAACAATTCACCATTGAGCAATATCGGAACCAAGGATTATTACTTCCCGATTCCACTCGACGAAAACAAACTTGATCCGGAGAAAATGTACCAGAATCCCGGTTATGAGTAAGGAGAACAGTTAATTAAAATAAAAACCCCGGCGCACATCGGGGTTTTTATTTTCTGATCGTGAGGTGAATATTTATTTCAATGCTTCCCACCAGGCATTTTCCCGGATACTGTCACCGGGAAATAGTGGTTCTCCGATCAATGGCGTAACAATAGGTAAACCTAGTTGCCTGCTTTTAGTGGTGACCCTCACAATCGGATCATCCCAGGCGTGGTTACCAAGTTGAAACTTACTCCAGTGCACAGGGAACAGTACTTTGGCTTTAAGGTCAAGTGCTGCCTGCGCTACTTCTTCGGGCATCATGTGGATGTATTTCCAGCTTTTATCGTATTGCCCGCACTCCAGAATGGCGATATCGAATGGTCCAAATTGTTTTCCGATGGCATGAAAGTGGGTATCGAATCCGCTATCGCCGCCCATGTAAATTTTTTGAGTGGGAGTTTTCAGCGCAAATGAAACCCATAACGCACCGTTCCTTTTGAATCCCCTGCCGGAGAAATGCCTTGCGGGCAATAGCGTTACTTCAAATCCGGGGTCCAGTGGGACCGTAGTGCTCCAGTCTTCTTCGATGATCTTTTCCGGATCATAGCCCCAGTATTCAAGGTGTGCTGCGGTGCCTAGTCCGGTGATTACTTTGTTTACTTTATTTTTTAATGCCAGTATGGTTTTGTAATCGAGGTGGTCATAGTGGTCGTGGGTAATGAAAAGGTAGTCGATGGCAGGAATATCCTCCGCGGAATAGATGTCGGCGCCTTTAAAACTTTTTGTAGTAAAGCTAAGTGGCGATGCGTTGCCGCTGAATACAGGATCAACCAGTATTTTCTTACCGTCTATCTGCATAAAATAGGAGGAATGTCCGAACCAGATGATCGTGTTTTGCTGTGGCGGAAGTGTATGAAGGTTCGTTTTTACGGATGGCAAACTGTCTTTGGGGGTGCCATTGTTTTTTCTCTCAAAAAGAAACTCCTTTAGTACGGCGAAATAACTTGCGCCTTCGGTAAGCGCCGGAGTATGGCTGATGTTCTGAAATGCGCCATCCTTATAATTGGGCGATTTTTTTATCCTTTCCAATCTTGCGCCTTCGGGTGCCTTTCCGAAAACCGGTTGTTGCATAAAAAAGTAACCGGCGATAAAGAGGCCTACGACAATTGCTAAGCACCAAACTAACATGCGTTTAAGTATTTTAATTGTTTTTTTCATTTTCCTGTGCTGATCATATCCCATAGAAGATGTACGGTCTCTTCAATCAGGGCTTGTTGTTTTTTCCTGGATAGGTTGGTTTGGATGAGGTATTTATATAATCCGAAAAGCTGGCTCATCACGATGGTGATCATAAAGTCAACATCCATAGGTTTAAGAATCTTTTCCTTAATACCTTTTTTCAGCAGGTCAAGTGCTGGTTTCCCTTGTTCCTGAATTTCAGCGGTCGGCACCATTTTCAGGAATGGGGAGTGGTGGAATTGTTCTATAAACTGAAATTCATTCCTGTGTTTCAGTCCCCATTCAATAGAAGCGGTGAAAATCCCCATTACTTTTTCTTTCAGCCCGATGTCCTTTTCAAGAAAGGGTGCTGAGCAGGTGCCCATTTCCTGTTTGATACTGATGTAAAGAGCTATCACCAATTCATCTTTTGTTTTGAAATAGTGGAATAAGGTGCCGTGGGCCACGCCGGCTTCTTTCGCGATACTGCTTGTTGGGGTACCGTGGAATCCATTTTCCACGAAGAGCTTCAGGGCGGCTGCGAGCAACTCTTTTCTTTTATCGGATATGTTTGATTGAGTAATCACTCAGTAAAACTAGTTTAAAAACTTGAACTATTTATTTATTTGGATGAACGGTTATAGAATGAGGTTGATTTAGCTCTATAGAATGATCTCTTCAACTACTTTATGGAACCTTTGAATGAAATTGGGTTGATGGTAACCGTGCAGGTGGCAGTTTTACCTGTTGCGCGGCGTTAGTCGCGAAACGGGTAAAACGGGTAAAACGGGTAAAACGGGTAAAACGGGTAAAACGGGTAAAACGGGTAAAACGGGTAAAACGGGTAAAAAAAATTCTCTCTTATTTAAAATTCATCGTAATATTGCGATATGGGAATTACGAAAACAGATCTCTTCACCAAAAAGCAAAATGAAATCGCCTCCATGGCCAAGGCCCTGGGGCATCCCGCACGTATCGCTATCCTCCAGTACCTCGTGAGAAAAAATGCCTGCGTTTGCGGTGATCTGGTGGATGAACTCGGACTCGCACAAGCCACAACTTCCCAGCACCTCAAAGAACTGAAAAACGCGGGGCTGATCCAGGGAACAATTGAAGGCGTAAGCGTTTGCTATTGCATCAACCCCAAAGTATGGAACGAATACCGGGAACTGTTTAGCAGTTTCTTTGCTGATGTAACACTGAACGGCAATTGCTGCTGATTTTTTTTAATTCTAATTATCGCAATATTGCAATAATACAATAAAACAAAAACCATGTCACACGACACTACCAAAGAAATGGTGCGGCAAAAATATACCGAGATCGCCGCACAGGATAAAGACACCAATGCGGCTTCCTGCTGCGGTGCCGGCGGCTGCTCCACCGAAGTATACAATATTATGAGCGACGATTATGCTGCTATTGAAGGGTATCATCCAGATGCGGATCTTGGGTTAGGTTGCGGACTCCCAACACAGTTTGCGGGAATCAAACCCGGGGATACCGTGATCGACCTGGGGAGCGGTGCAGGCAACGATTGCTTCGTTGCCCGGCATGAAACAGGAGAGAACGGTAAAGTAATTGGTATCGATTTTACGCCTGCCATGATAGAACGCGCAAGAGCAAACGCGGAAACCCGCGGCTTCAATAATGTGGAATTCCGTCAGGGCGATATTGAAAACATGCCGGTTACTTCAAATGTAGCTGACGTGGTGGTGAGCAACTGCGTGCTGAACCTTGTACCCAATAAGGATGGTGTTTTCAAGGAAGTTTTTCGTGTACTGAAAGCTGGCGGTCATTTTAGCATTTCCGATATCGTGTTGGAAGGAGCATTGCCCGCTGAAATCCGGGAAGCTGCTGAAATGTATGCGGGATGTGTTTCCGGTGCTATTCAGAAGTCTGAATATTTGCAGTTGATAGAGAACAATGGTTTCACCGGTATCAAAATTCAGAAAGAAAAAAAGATCACCATTCCTGATGATATTCTTTCTGGTTACCTCACGCCGGAACAACTTCATACTTTCAAAAATTCCCAAACCGGTATTTTCAGTATCACTGTTTACGCACAAAAGCCCGCCGAAGCACCATGTTGCGCACCCGGCTGCTGTAATTAATAAACCAACAAAACATGAAAAGGATTTTAGTATTGTGTACCGGTAACAGTTGCCGGAGCCAGATCGCCGAAGGGTATCTCCGTTATTTTGCGAATGGAAGGGCTGAAGTTTACAGCGCCGGCGTGGAAACACATGGCGTGAATTCACGTGCCATCGCCACGATGAAGGAAGATGGGATCGATATCTCCGGACATACGTCTAATAATATGGAGGAATACCGCGAAATGGATTTCGATTTCGTGATAACCGTGTGCGATAACGCACGTGAACGTTGTCCTTACTTTCCTTCTTCCGCGCAGAAGTTTCATTACAATTTCCCCGATCCGGCCAAAGCCACGGGCACGGAAGAAGAAATCATGGCGCAGTTTCGTGCGGTAAGAGCAATGATCAAAACGTACAGTAAAGATTTTATTGAGCAAAACCTGAACTGATGGCTGCAACTTCCACCTGTGCGCCCGCGCACGAACGCAGGCGCCTTTCTTTTCTTGACCGTTACCTTACGCTCTGGATATTCCTGGCCATGGCCGCAGGGGTCGCATTGGGCAATTGGTGGCCGGAAGTCCCGGAAATGATTCAGGCTGCATCTTCGGGAACCACGAATATTCCCCTCGCTATCGGGCTGATCCTGATGATGTTCCCGCCATTGGCCAAAGTTCGGTATGAACAGATTGGTAAAGTCTTTCGCAATACCAAAGTATTAGGCGCTTCACTTTTACTCAACTGGGTAATTGGTCCGATACTGATGTTCGTGCTTTCCATCCTGTTTCTCCACGATTATCCGGAGTACATGGTGGGACTTATCCTGATCGGACTTGCGCGCTGTATCGCGATGGTGATCGTATGGAACGAACTCGCTGATGGTAACCGCGAATACGCCGCAGGACTGGTGGCGCTGAACAGCATTTTCCAGGTATTGCTTTACAGTGTTTACGCGTATGTATTTATAACCGTTTTACCACCTTTACTTGGTTATACAGGGATCGATGTGCAAATCACGATGAAAGAAATCGCGGAGAGCGTGGGTATATACCTCGGTATTCCTTTCCTGGCAGGAATTGTTACCCGTTATTCTCTACTGAAATGGAAAGGGGAGGAATGGTATAAGAACAGGTTTATTCCCATGGTCTCCCCCATCACATTAGTGGCGCTTCTTTTCACCATCGTGGTCATGTTCAGTCTGAAGGGAGCGCTTATCATTCAGATTCCTTTGGATGTATTCCGAATTGCTGTGCCGCTGGTCATTTATTTTGCCATTATGTTCCTTGTGAGTTTTCTGCTTGGCAAAAGGCTTGGTGCTGATTATGGACAGAATGCCGCCATCTCCTTTACGGCTGCCGGTAATAATTTCGAATTGGCGATCGCGGTGGCCATCGGTGTATTCGGAATCAATTCCGGGCAGGCTTTCGCCGGAGTGATAGGCCCGCTCGTGGAAGTGCCTGCTTTGATCGCATTGGTAAATGTAGCCTTCTGGTTGAGAAAGAAATGCTATCGCAGTTGATTTCATGATGGCCCAGGAACTTTTCTTAATCGTTTATACCTGATTTAAATGATTAAGATATGTATTCTAAGATTGTATATGAGCGTTTTTCAAATTCGCTTTCATTCATTCAATAAGCGTTTACTTTTTATGATCAATCATTGATTTCTGAAAAGCAAACTAAATTCGTTACTGAAAGCTGGAACGGAAAAAGGAGAGATTGTATCAACTTATACTCCCTCTCCTTTTTTTAAATGAACTTCACTAAGGTGCTCCGCAACATCATTCCGTATCAACAAATCTTCGCATTCGATATGTGCGATGCAGCAACCGGCGCACCTTCGCGTCTTAGCTTCTTTGCACTGCACAAAGCAGTTGCGTGAAAATCTTAAAAAGAAATATCCTCATCATACTCTTCACCTTCCTGTTCCATAATGCCAACCCAGTATTCCCAGGCGGCATCCAGCACGGCGAGTTTTTCATCTTCGGTAGACGCGGGAACCAACTGGCTCCTGGAACCGATGGGTGTAAAGATGAGCTGGTATTCTTCCACTTCATCTTCATCAAAAGCGAATTCATAAATCTTCGAAACGAATTCATCGCTTTCTACCGGCGCTTCTTCTTCCAGCGCAATTACTTTGATCAGTGCATTAGGGTCTTGTATATGCAGCAGGTATTCTCCTACATTCTCATCGAGTGGGTCATGGCAGTACAAGAAGTTCGTCATGTTACATCGTTTTTACAAATGTAAGCATCCCCGTGTGGAAATGAAAAAGGAAGTTGGCACGGTTTTTTAAAAACCTGAGACGGAAATTAATTTCGAAGACTACTCGCTGGTTTTCAGTAACCTTAAAATGAATTGAAGATGAAAAAGATGTTATTGGCCTGCCTGGTTTTGGCCGCCACAATGCAAGGTGTTTCAGCACAGAATTTATCATTTGGCCCAACCATCGGCGTTGGTCATTCCTGGATGACCGGATTTGAAAACGTGAAGTTCAAACCTTCCGTGAACGTGGGCGGAACCCTGGTGTATAGCTTTGTTTCCCACTGGGGCGTAGGCGCAGATATCCGGGCTTCTTTCCTGGAAGGCGTACGCACGAAAACGGAAAACGGCAACGCTTCTTCCGAATACAAAATGAACGCTACTTTTTTGCGTGTGCCTTTCAAAGCCTACTATTTCTTCGGAGAATACGGCGACAGGGTGCGTCCTAAGTTGTATGCAGGCCCGTCACTGGGTTTCCTGCTCGGTGGTAAAACGAAACTGGAGAATACTTCGGGCAGCACAACAAACACCATTGAAGGAGATACCAAAGATGTATTAAAAAGTTTTGATTTTGGATTTGTTGCCGGAGCCGGATTAAACTATCGCCTCAAAAAAAATACCTGGCTTAACGTGGACCTTAACTACCAGAATGGATTGGTGGATATGTCCGAAACACCCAACTCATTTAACGCTACACGCAATATCGGTGTGAACGTTGGCGTTACTTTCCCGCTTGGAACAGTGGTTCCCGATAAGTAAGCACCCATTATTTTCTATATACCACAGAACGGCGCCTCAACAATGACGCGCCGTTTCTTTTTTTGCTGCCCAACAACCAAATATTTTATGTGCAGCACTACTGCATCGATATGGAAATTCTTTCATTACGAGCAGCGCCTGAACCGCTCTTCGCGTCCTTGCTCCTGCGAGGTACGAAGCAGTGCGTTGCGAAGTGCGTAGCACAAAGCAATTGCGTGAAACCTCCCCTAAAGCCGTACATTTACCAAAATGCTTCCATGAAACTATTTGTTTACCCTGAGCTTACCGCTTCAGCAAAAGCGTTGCTATTACAACAACTCCCCGAGGAACATGCTGTTTCTTTCGCGAAAGAACTTTCCTATGAACAAGCGCTGGATGCCTTCCAGGATGCTGATGCGCTCTTAGGGAATCCGCCGGTGGAGTGGTTCTCCCGCCCCTTGCCGGCACTGCGTTTCTGGCAACTGAGTTCTGCCGGATTCAATCAATACGATACACTTGAATTAAACGCGGTGGTTTGCAATATGGGTGATTTCTTTGCGCGCCCCTGTGCCGAAACAATTGTGGGCGGCGTGCTGGCTTTTTTAAGAGGCATACACGAACTTACGCGGTTGCAGCAATCCAGGAACTGGAAATCAAAAATGATAAGGCCTGATTTAAAGTTGCTGGGTAATAGCCGTGTGCTTGTGCTGGGAGCTGGTAATATTGGTTTATTGGTGAAACAGCAGTTGCTGGGCTTTGGGGCCGAAGTACTTATGGCTGCCAGAAGTAATCCCGTCGCTGATATTGTGGCTGAAAAAGCCGTATTTGAAATTCTTCCCGTGATTGATATTATTATCAATACTTTGCCCGGTTCAGCGGATAAATATGTTTCAGAAAGCTTTATCCGTGCCATGAAACCCGGTGCCGTATATGCGAATGTGGGCCGTGGCAATACTACTGACGAAGCCGCTTTGCTGGATGCGCTCCGCGATGGCAGACTAGCAGGAGCGGTGTTGGATGTTACGGAACAGGAACCGCTGCCGGAGGGTAGTCCTTTCTGGGAAATGAACAACGTGATCCTGACCCAGCACACCGGCGGAGGACAGGAGCGGGAGGAAGAAGGATTTGTGCGGTATTTCCTGAAGAATTTTTCTTCTTTCGAAAGTGGGCAGGATCCGGAAGACAGGGTTCAACTCCGGAAAGGATATTAGGTTCCGGCTACGTTTGCGTAAATTTTCCGTGCTGCGCACGAAACTGGTATTTCATTAATGGCTATCTTATCGAATAAATTGTTGCCATTATGAACCGCAGACACTTTCTTCACCAAACCGGTGCAGCCGGCTTAAGTACGCTTCTTGTTCCCGAAATTCTACAGGCCGCTCCAGGCGCGAAAAAACGGATCGCCATGGTAGGTACAGGTCACCGTGGTACCAGCATGTGGGGTTCTTCCGTGGTGGAAGAATTCGGTGATATCGTGGAGTTCGTGGGTTTGTGCGACAGCAATCCCGGAAGAGTGGAAACTGGCCGGAAGATGATTGGTGTGCAATGTCCCACTTTCACGGACTTTGAGAAGATGATGAAAGAAACAAAACCGGAATTACTCATCGTCACCAGTATGGATGGCGTGCACCATGAACATATTGTACGCGGACTGGAGCTCGGTGCCGATATCATCACGGAAAAACCGATGACCATCGATGAAAAGAAATGCCAGCTGATCCTGGATGCTGAAAAGCGCACTGGCCGTAAGGTACACGTTACTTTCAACTACCGCTTCTCGCCGCATCGACAGAAAATTTATGAACTGCTCCGCGAGGGAGCCATAGGAGAAATTACTTCCGTAGATTTCCACTGGTACCTCGATGTACACCATGGTGCCGATTATTTCCGTCGCTGGCACCGGCTCCGCAAGAACGGAGGTTCGTTGCTGGTGCACAAATCCACCCACCATTTTGACCTGCTGAACTGGTGGCTCCAATCTGAGCCGGAAGAAGTATATGCATATGGTGCATTGGAGCATTATGGTAAAAACAACGCTTTCCGTCATACACATTGCAGACCCTGCCCACACAAATCGGAATGTAAGTTTTACTGGGACATCAACAAAAGCGCGCGCCTGGTAAAACTGTACGCGGACAATGAAAAATATGACGGTTACCACCGCGATGGCTGTGTTTGGAGGGAAGACATCGACATCTTCGATAAGATGGCGGTGCAGATCAGATATGCCAACAAAGTGCAGGTGAGTTATTCGCTCACCACTTATTCTCCTTATGAAGGTTACCGCATCTCCTTTAACGGTACCAAAGGAAAACTTGATGCCTGGATTCAGGAAAGCCAACCCTGGGAAGCTGAAAAGTTTGATGAAATACAGGTTACCAGCAATTTCGGAAAACGGGAAATCATCCGCGTTTCCAATACTGAGGCCGGGCACGGGGGAGGAGATGTGCGTTTGCGCAAACAGCTTTTCAAACCTGATGGGAATGATCCTTTGAAACAGATTGCCGGAAGCAGGGATGGGGCGATGTCTATTCTTGTGGGGATTGCCGCGCGGAATTCAATTGATACGGGGATGCCGGTGAAGATTGCGTCTTTAACGAGTTTGAAACCGATGGCTTCGAGGGAGGTTTAGTTTTTTTTCACGCAACTGCTTTGTGCTTCGCACTGCGCAGCGCAAGGGAGCAAGGACGCACTGCTTCGTGCCTCGCAGCGTTGTTTGTGTTTTAACAGGTTGGAGG